>NZ_CAJYEB010000011.1 GCF_913773735.1 uncultured Massilia sp. | reverse complement strand
GCTGACGGCCAGGCCGCCGGAACCGTGGATGGCGCCGGCGAATACGTCCTGGGCGTTCGACAGCGTCAGCGTCTGGCCGCCCAGCAGCACGGTGCCGGAACCGGACAGGCTGCGCACTTCGGCGCCGCTATCGGTACCAGCGATGTCGAACACGCCATTGGTGGCGACGCCGCTCGAATGGGCGATGCTGCCGCTGCCCGACAGGACCAGGGCGCCGTCCTGCGCGATGGTCGTCGCGCCGTAGTAGGTATTCTCGCCGCTGAGGACTTCGGTGCCGCCGGCGACGTGCAGGCCGCCATCGCCCTCGATCTTGCCGGCGAAGGTGCCGTCGAACGCGCTGCCGGCCTGCGTCAGCACCAGATCCTGGTTGCCCAGCACCACGGTGCCGGAACCGGACAGCGACTGCAGGTGGGTAGCGGCCGTCGCGGCGGTGGTATCGAGCACGCCCTGGTTGTCCACGCCGGCGGACAGCGCGATGCTGCCCGAACCGGACAGCGACAACGTGCCGTATTCGCCGATGACGGTCGCGCCCGTGTAGGTATTGCTGCCGCCCAGCGCCTGATTGCCGCCGTTGACGGCCAGGACGCCCGCGCCGTCGACGACCCCGGTGAATTCCTGGTAGGCGCCGGACAGGGTCAGCGCCTGGCCGCCCAGCAGCACGGTGCCGGAACCGGACAGGCTGCGCACTTCGGCGCCGCTATCGGTGCCGGCGATATCGAACGTGCCATTGTTGGCGACGCCGCTCGAATAGGCGATGCTGCCGCTGCCCGACAGGACCAGGGCGCCGTCCTGGGCGATGGTCGTCGCCCCGTAATAGGTATTCGCACCGCTCAGCACTTCGGTGCCGGCGGCGACGTGCAGCCCGCCGGCGCCGTCGATGGTGCCCGCGTAGGTGCCGGCGGCCTGCGTCAGCCTCAGGTCCTGGCCGCCCAGCAGCACGGTACCGGAGCCGGCCAGCGAGCGCACCCGCGCGCCGTCGTTGACGGCGGCGACGTCGAACACGCCGTCGTTGGACAAGCCGCTGGACAGCGCGATGCTGCCCGAGCCGGACAGGGCCAGCGTGGCCCCGCTGGCGACCGTCGTCGATCCGAGATAGGTGTTGGCGCCGCCCAGGATCTCGTAGCCGCCGTCGATGGCCAGGCCGCCGCTGCCCTGCAGCGTGCCGAGGTAAAAGCCTTCGTTGTCGCCGCGGGCCGACGTCAGCGTCAGCAACCGGTCGCCCAGCAGCACCGTGCCCGAACCCGACAGCGTCAGCAACTGCGTGCCGGCATCGGTACCGCCGATGTCGAGGACGCCGTCGTTGCGCAGCTTCCAGTTGGCGGCCGCCGCATTGGAGCCATCGCCGTCGTACAGGGATTCCTGGGTGCTGGCGGGAATCTGGTGAACGATTTCCTGGGCGACTGCCGCCAGCGGGAACAAGGCGCAGAGCGCCGCGGCCATCAGCGTGCGCGCGCCGAGGACGACCGCGCCGCCGCCCGCACCCGCGGCGCCGGCCGTCGTCTCTCCGGAAGCATCCTTGCCGTGCGCGCTGGCCGTTTCGGCGACGGCCACCAGCATATTGCGTTTCTTGTTCCAGACGAGGCGGTAAATGTGGTTCATGGATATCTATCGGGTCGAACGGCCAGCATGGGCGGAACCGATATTATCCTATGGAAATGATACCGATAGGCAATTTACCCCCACTGACTATCCGGGAGCCGTACGTCAGTGTGTCTGGAAACAACAGAATGTTACGCGTCGTTCGCGACGCATGCGCCGAATGTCACGCCTGCGCATGCCATGCCGCCAGGTCCGCGGCGACCTCGGCGACGACGCCGTCCCAGTCGCCGGGCCGCTGCTGGCGATACAGCCGCAGCACGCCCGGGTACCAGGGCGAGTCGCGGCGCCTTTCCATCCAGCGCCAGTCCGGGTGCACGGCGGGCAGCAGCACCCAGCACGGGGTGCCGAGCGCGCCCGCCACGTGGGCCACGGCGGTATCGACGCAGATCACCAGGTCGAGCTGCGCGACGATGGCGGCCGTGTCCGCGAAGTCGGCGATGTCCGCGCCCAGGTCGGGTAGCTGCGCCGGCAGATGCGCGCCCGCCTCGCCGTCCATGCCGCGCTGCAGGCTGAAGAAGGACACGCCCGGCACTGCCAGCAGCGGCGCCAGGCAGGACAGGCCGGGCAGCGAGCGGTTGGCATCGTTGACGTGGCCGCCGAAGCCGCGCCAGACCAGCCCCACGCGCGCGCCGCCGCGCGCCGCCGCGTCGAGCCGGGGACGCCAGCGCCGGATGCGCGCCGGGTCGGCGGCCAGGTAGGGTAGCGCGTCCGGGATGGTCGCCAGCGTGGTGCCGGCATGCATGGGCAGGCTCAGCGCCAGCACCCAGTAGTCGTGCGCCGGCAGGCCGGCCGCCCGGGACAGCGGCACCACCAGGTCGGCGCCGGCGGCGCCGCACAGCAGCGGCGCCAGCGCATCCTGGCAGACCAGGGTGACGCGGCGCGCGCCGAGGCCCTTCAGCAGCGGCAGGTAGCGCACGAACTGCACCTGGTCGCCGAAACCCTGCTCGGGCCAGACGACGATCGTCCGTCCGGCCAGGTCCTCGCCGCGCCATGGCGGGAACGGCAGCGCCGGCCGCGCGGCGATGGGACGCGCCAGGCGCGGGTCGTGGCGCGCCTCCATCCACGGCCAGCCCTCCTCCAGGCGGCCCTGCGCCAGCAGCAGGAAGCCCAGGTTCCAGCGCGCTTCGGGGTAGTCCGGATCGACCGCGGCGGCCTCGCGGTAGGCGCTTTCCGCCTCTTCGGCGCGGCCCGTGCGCTGCAGCAGCGCGCCCAGGTTGTTCAGCGTCTTGGCATAGCCCGGGCGCAGCGCCAGCGCGCGCCGGTATGCCTGCTCGGCGTCGGCTTCGCGGTGCAGGTACTGGTAGCCGTTGCCGAGTGAATTCAGGACTTCGGGATCGCCGGGTCGCAGCGCGGCGCAGGCCAGCAGCGCCGCTTCGGCCTCGCCGTGGCGGCGCTGCTGCGTGTACAGCAGGCCCAGGTTGTGCCAGGCGTCGGCATGGTCCGGGCGTAGCGCCAGCGCCCGGCGATAGTGGCGCTCGGCGGCATCCGGGCGGTCCACGCCGGCGTACAGCACGGCGAGGTTGTTGTGCAGTTCGGCGCTGTCCGGGCGCAGCGCCAGTGCGGCGTGGTAGCAGGCCTCGGCCTCCGGCCGGCGGCCGAGGCGCTGCAGGACGTCGGCGCGGCGCTGCAGCACGTCGGCGTCGTGCGGATCGAGCGCGGCGGCGGCGCCGAAGCGCTGCGCGGCCTCGTCCAGGCGGCCCAGCCGCTCCAGCACGACGGCCAGGTTGGCGCTGGCGCCCGCATGGCGCGGTTGCAGCGCCAGCGTGCGCTCGTGCTCGGCCGCCGACGCCGCGAATGCGCCGGCCTGCTGGAACAACAGCGCCAGATTGTAGTGGGCATCCGCGAAGCCCGGCCGCAGCGCCAGCGCGCGCCGGTAGGCCGCTTCGGCCTCGGGCCCGCGGCCCTGCTGCTGCAGCAGGATGCCCAGATTGTTCCAGCTGGGCGCGTGCGCGGGATCGCGTTGCAGCGCCAGCCGTCCATAGCGTTCGGCCTGCGCCGGGCGGCCCAGCGCGCGGGCGCAGGCGGCCGCCAGGTTCAGCGCATCGAGCGCATCGGACACGTCGAGCGCATCGGACACGTCGAGCGCATCGGGCACGCGGGGTGCGTCGCCCGCGCCGGCGTCCTCCAGCAGCCCGGCCACGGCGTCCAGCGCGCGCGCGGGTTCGCCCTGCTGGAACAGGGCGGCGGCGGCGGCGATGCGGCGGGAAGCGTCCATGGAACGTGATGGTAGCGGCGAGGCCGGCATTGTCCCACAGGCGCGCGCCGCGCGGCGAGCGCGCCGCCTTATTGCGCGGCCGGCGCCGGCATGGCCGAGACGTTCGAGCGGCCGATCGGCTGCTCCATATTGGCCAGGAACCAGGCCGTCGTCGCCATCACGGCGGCGTGGCGGCGCAGGTTGTCCGGGTCGACCTTGTCGAAGGTGTCGGCCGGGGTATGGTGGTAATTGAAATAGTCGGACGAATCGATCCACGGCTCGAAGCTGGGCACGCCGGAATCCTCCAGGGCATGCAGGTCGCCGGCGCCGATCACGTCCTCGCGGCGCAGCGCCCCCGCGCCCATCGGCTGCAGCGCGGCCTGCAGGGGCGCGAGCAGCTTGGTCGACTGCAGGCCGATGCCGGCGCGCAGGCCGAACGGCCGGCCGGAGCCGTTGTCGTCCTCGTAGGCGGCGAAGTGCTTTTCGGCCTGGGCCTTGTAGAGCGCATCGTAGGTGCGTCCGCCGCGGCCGCCGTTTTCCTCGTTCATCCAGGCCACCACGCGGATGGTGCGGCGCGGGCGGTAGTCGAGCTTCTTGAGCGTGTGGATGACTTCCATCGCGCTGACCACGCCGCTGGCGTCGTCGTTGGCGCCGGTGGCCAGGTCCCAGGAATCCAGGTGGCCGGACACCAGCACGATCTCGTCGGCCTTGTCGGTGCCGGGCCAGTCGGCGATGACGTTGAAGCTGTCGGCGTCCGGCAGCGTCTGCGGGGTCAGCGTCAGGTGCATCGTCACCGGGCCGCGCCTGGCTAGGCGCGCGATCAGCATCGCGTCCTCGATCGTGACGGCGGCGGCGGGGATGCGCGCATTGTCCTGCAGGCCGGTGGCGCCCGTATGCACGATGCGGTAAGCGGCGCCGCCGACGGCGCGCACCAGCGCGGCCGCCGCCCCCATCTCGGCCGCCATGCGCGGGCCGGCGCCGCGGAAGGCGACGGCCTGGCCGTAGGCCGGACCGGCCAGGCCGCGGTCGGCCATCTTCTGGTCGAACGGCACGTCGAACAGGACGATGCGGCCCTTGACCTCGGCCGCGCGCGCCTTCAGTTCCTCGAAGGTGCGCACCACGATCACCTGGGCCTTGATGCCGTCGGCCGGGGTCGCGCCGGAACCGCCCAGCGCGGCCAGCACCACCTTCTGGGTCACGCCTTCCGGACGGCCGGCGTAGTCCACCAGCGCCCCCGTCTCGGCGCCACGCACCCAGTGCGGTACCTTGACCGGCTGCAGCGTCACCTTGGCGCCCAGCTTGCGCATCTCGTCGGCGACCTGCTTGACGGCCGCGGCCGCGCCCGGCGAACCGGACAGGCGCGGGCCGACCAGGTCGGTCAGGTCTTCCAGGCGCTGGTAGGCATAGTCGCTCTGCAGCGCCGTATCGCGCACCTTGGCGAGCGCGGCCGGATCATTGCCCGGCGTGGCGGCATGCGCGCCGCCGCCCAGCAACGCGGCGGCAAGGAGGGTCAGGGCGGGAAGACGGGGACGGCGATTCATGCGCGGGATCCTTCAAGTGGGTCAAAGACGCCAACGATAGCGCATCCGTCCGTTTCGCGGGGAAAATTGTTGCCGTAAATATATGCCTGGTATTTATGTCATGGCGGGCACCAGCCGCACCAGGGTGATTTCGGATGGCGCGCCGAAGCGCTTCGGCGGGCCCCAGTAACCGGTGCCGCGGCTGGTGTACACCCACAGCGAGCGCAGCCGGTTCAGCCCGGCGACGAACGGTTGCTGCAGCGGCACGAACAGGTTCCACGGGAAGAACTGGCCGCCATGCGTGTGGCCGGACAATTGCAGGTCGAAGCCGGCATCGGCGGCGGCCGGCGCGCTGCGCGGCTGGTGCGCCAGCAGGATGCGCACGGCGGCGTCGACCGGGGCGCCGGACAGCGCGCGGCGCGGATCGCTGCGGTGCTCCGGATGGAACAGGTGGGCCGTGTAGTCGGTGACGCCGGCGATCACCAGTGCCGCGTCGCCGCGGCGCCGGATCACGTGTTCGTTCATCAGCACGCGCAGGCCCAGGCGGCGCAGTTCGGCGATCCACGGCTCGGCGCCGGAGTAATACTCGTGGTTGCCGGTGACAAAGAACGTGCCGTCCGGCGCCGCCAGCCGCGCCAGCGGTTCCGTGTGCAGGGCCAGGCGCTGCACGCTGCCGTCGACCAGGTCGCCCGTCACCGCGATCGCATCGGGTTTCAGCGCATTGACCTTGGTGACGATGGCGTTCAGGTAGGGACGGCGGATGGTGGGGCCGACGTGGATGTCGGAAATCTGGGCGATCGCATAGCCGTGCAGGGCGTGCGGCAAGCCGGCGATGGGCACGTCGACCCTCACGACGCGGGCGACGCGGCGGGCGTTCACGAAGCCGATGCCCGTCACGGCCAGCGCCAGCAGCGGCACGGCCAGGGCGCTGGCGCGCACGAAGGCCGGGCCGCCGGCGCCGGCCAGGTGCAGCACGACCAGCAGCCCATCGCGCAGCAGCGTCAGCACGAACAGCGAGGAAAACAGCCCCATCGCCAGCACGCCCGCCCAGCCCATCTGCTCGGACCAGCGCGAGCGGCGCAGCGTCGGCGCCACCAGGCCGATGCGCACGAGGACGGCGGAAAGCGCCAGCAACGCCGCTCCGGCCGCCATGCCGGCCACGCCGATCTCCATCGCGGGCAGTAGACGCAGGGCAAGGTAGGCATGCAGGACGGCAAGAATGATCAGGAGGGACAATCCGCTGCGTCGACGAGACATGGATTCAAGGACATGATTGACGGGATGACTAGATGGGGTGGCCTGCGCGCAGTACAAGGGTCCGCGGCCTTGTCGAAAGATATGTTACGGCCGTGAATGCAGATGTAAGAATTCGTATTAACGCGTGGCAGCGCTAGCGGCCGGGTCTATGATGCTTGCATGCCCGACGTCGTCACGATCATCCCGATCCCCGTTGCGGCTGAAGGAAAAGCCATGTTGAAAACAAAATGCTTTGGTGCGGTACTCCTGGCCGCGGCCGCCGTGTCCTCCACGGCAATGGCTAGCGATCGGGGCGTCAACACTGCCGTTGGCGCCATTGCCGGCGCGGCCATCGGCGGCAGCGTGGGCGGACGCGACGGCGCACTCGTCGGCGGCGCCATCGGCGCGGTGGTGGGCAATTCGGTGCGCACCAACGACGACTATTATTATCGCGACCGCGGTTACGTATCCTCCGGCTACTACCCGTCCGGCTATTCGTCGGGCTATTCCTCCGGCTACTACCAGCCGGCGCCGGTGTACGTGCAACCCCGTCCGGTCTACGTGGAATCGCGCCCGTACTACGCGCCGCCGCCTGCCTACTACTACGACCGCCGTCCGGGCGTCGTCGTCATCGACCGCGGCGGCCGCGGCTGGGATCGCCACGACCGTGGCTGGGACCGCCACGACCGCGGCCATGGCGGCTGGGGTCATCACCGCTGATCCATCCCGTTCCCCACAACCGCGCCCCGAGCGCGGTTTTTTATTGCCCAAAACCGGGCTCTGACCCCGGCTCTGACCCCGGTTTGATGTTTCGCAGGTTTTTCGGTGTCCCCCGGCTAGGGTGGTGCGGCGGCGGGTGGCCGTTGCGGATGGGAGACGTGGATGGCGGATGCGGGCGATATCGTGGCACTGGAGGGCGCGGCCTGGCGCTTGTGCGAGCGGCTGGCGGGGTCCAGTTACGGGGTCGTGTGGCGCGCCGAGTCGCTGGGCGGGGGGGCGCCGGCTGCGCTCAAGCTCGTCAACCACGAGCAGATGGCGCTCGCGCTGCCGCCGCAGCGGGCGCGCTGGAGCGCCAGCGCCGAGGCCGAGATCGCCTTCCTGCGCGCCCTGCAGCCCTGGGACCGCCGCCACATCGTGCGCCTGCTCGACAGCGGGATGCACGACGGCCAGCCTGCGCTGGCGTTGGAACTGCTCGACGGCGACCTGGCGCGCCACCTGGCCGGCCTGCGCGCGCAGGGCGCGGCCGTCGACTGCCTGCAGGCGCTGGACTGGACCGGCCAGGTCAACCAGGCGCTCGCCAAGGTGCACCAGTACGGCTGGCGCTACCTCGACCTGAAGCCGTCGAACCTGCTGCTCGACGCCGGCAGCAAGACCCTCAAGCTGGCCGATTTCGGCACCAACCGTCCGCTCCTCGACGCGTCCGCCCACTCCTACGCCGGCACCGCCGGCTGGCAGGCGCCCGAGCAGTTCTTCCCCGACGCCGCCGACCGCTACCACACCGACGCGCGCAGCGATTACTTCGCCCTCGGCGCCCTGCTCTACCACCTCGTCACCGGCGCCGTGCTGCGCCATGGCGCGCGCTGCGCCCAGGCCCGGCGCGCGCACGGCAATGCGGCCGCCGCGCAGCTGCTGGCCGCGCACGGCGCGCGTCCGGACACGCTGGCGCCGGACGAAGCCGCGCACTTCACCCGCGCCGCGCTCGGCGACGCCGGCCACGCCGGCCCCGCGCACGCCGCCTTGCTCGCCCTGCTGCGCGCCCTGCTCGCCCCGGACCCGTGCCAGCGTCCGCGCCACGCCCTCGAGATCAGCCGCCTGCTCGCCGCCGCCACCGACGCCGTGCGCGTCCACGCCGGCGCCCGTCCGACGACGAGGGCCGCCGCATGAACACCGCCCTGCGCCTGTCCGCCCGCGCCCTCGCCGCGGCCGCGCTGCTGCTGGCCTGCGCGCTGCAACTGCTGGCCGTGCTGCGCGCGCCCGCCGCCTGGATGCCCGACCAGATCACGGTCACGCTGGCGCGCGGCGCCGCCATCACGCTGGGCCGCGAGGCGTTGGCCGCGCCGCTGGCCGACGACGGGCAGGTGCGCCTGCGGCGCGATGCCGACGGCGCCTGGTGGCTGGCCAACGCCGGCGCCGCGCGCCTGCTGCTGCAGGACGGCGACGTGCGCCGCCGCAGCGGCAGCGTGGCGCCGGCCGCCGGACAACGCTTCCAGCTGGGCGCCGCCACGTTCGCGGTCGCCGTGGCAAACGAAGACGGCGTCGAGCTGACCGCGCCCGGCACCCGCTGGCACTTCGACGGCGCGTTGCTGCGGCGCGACGGCGCGGTGCAGCCGGCCTGTCCGGACGCACGCATCGGCGCCCGCCTGGCCGCGCTGTGGAACCGCGTCGCGCCCGGTGCGCTGGCGCTGGCGCGGCCGCTGGTCTTCGGCGGCAACCTCGATTGCGGCAACCGCATCGCCATCGCCGGCCTGCCGGCGCCCGCCGCGACCCTCGCGCGCGAACACGGCGCCCTGCTGCTGGCCGCCGCCACCGGCCCGGACGCCGCGCCGCTGCTGCTGCACGAGGGCGGCCGCGCGGGCCTGCTGGCGCAGCGCGAGGAACGCCTGGCGCCGGCGCCCGGCCAGGCGCTGGTCGCCGGCCGCACGCGCTTGCTGCTCGCACCGAACGGCGACGTGCTGCACCTGCGCCCGGTGAGCGGCGTCGCGCTGTACCATGAGGCGCGCGCCCGCCTGCCCGAGGGCGTGGCCTGGACCTGGACCGAGCGCGCGCCGTGGCGCCTGCCGCCGGCCGCGCACGTCCCGCTGCTGGCCGCGCTGGTCCTGGCCCTGGCGGCCGCCGGCGCCGCCATGGCCGCCGGCGGACGGCGCGCGGGCCGCCCGCCGTGGACCGCGCGGGCCGGTGCGGCCCTGCGCGCCGGCGCCGGCGTGCTGCTGCTGGCCTGCGGCCTGATCCAGCTGTGGCTGCAGCGCAGCGGCGCGCCGGCCGGCGCCGGCCTGGCGCTGGTTCCGGCCTGGGCCGCGCTGTGGTGCGCGCTGCTGGCCCCGCGCCGCCTCGATCCTGCCCTCGCCGCCGCCGTGCTGCTGCTGGCCGTCGGCCTGCTGGCCCAGCTCGAACTGGGCCTGGGCGCGGGCGACACGTCCTGGCTGCGCCACGCGGGCAAGACGGCGGCCATGATCGCACTGGGCACCGGCGCCTGCCTGCTCGCAGCCTTCGTACGCCCGGCGCTGCCGCCGGCCCAGGCGCGCGTCGAACTGGCGCTGCTGGCGCTGACGGGCGTGGCGCTGGCCGGCCTGGTGCTGCAGGTGGCGTTCGGCAGCGAAACCGGCGTGTTCGACCTGCAGCCGGTGGAGTTCGCCAAGCTGGCGCTAGCCCTGCTCAGCGCCCACTGCCTGGCGCTGGCCACGGCAAGCCAGCCGGTGCCCGGCGGCGCCTGGCGGCGCGCGCTGCGCCTGGTGGCGCCGGCCCTGCTGTTCATGCTGCTGCTGGCCGTGGCCGTGGTGCAGGTCGACGACTACTCGCCGCTGGTGCTGCTGGCCGTGTGGGGCGGCGCGATGGCGCTGGCGCAGGCGCTGGCCACGCGCCAGCGCCTGGTTGCCTGCCTGCTGCTGGCCGGCGCCGCCAGCGCGGTGCTGGGCGTGGCGCTGCTGCGCGACGCGGGGCCGGCCGAGATCGCGCGCTGGGATTTCTATGCCGACCGCTTCCTGGTCTGGCTCGACCCGGCCGGCCATCCGCACACCGGCCAGCAGGTGCTGCTGGGCGCGCGCGCCATCGCCGAGGGCGGCTGGTGGGGCCTGGACGGCATGCTCGGCCTGGGCGCGCCGGGGCCGGGGGCCGCGCTGCGCATCCCGGCCGTGCAGGACGACTTCGCGCCCGCGTTCTTCCTGAACCGCCACGGCCTGGCCGGCGCGCTGGTGCTGTGGCTGCTGCAGGCGCTGCTGCTGGCCGGCCTGCTGCGCCTGGCGCTGCGCTGCTGGCTGGACGGCGGGCGCGCGCGCGACTTCCGCCGCTCGTGGCTGGCGCGCTTTCGCTGCTTCTTCCTGGCCGGCGGCGCCGCCTTCGTGTTCGGCCACGTGCTGCTGTCCTGGGGCACCAACCTCGCCATCTTCCCGGTGATGGGCCAGCCGATGAGTTTTCTCTCGGCCGGCGGCTCGCATCTGCTGTTTTTCATCTTCCCCCTGCTAGGCTTCGCTGCCGCCAGCAGCCATACTTTAGAGGAGAACGACCATGCCGCGCACCATGCCGACCTACGTACAACATGAAGCCCTGGGCCGTGTCGAGGATGTGTTCGACGCCGACGCGCTGTGGCGCGCGCCCGGCCTGGCCCTGTTCTCGCGCCGCCCGCTGCTGCGCGACCTGCTGGAACGCGCGCCGCGCGAGCAGCGCGGCCGCGCCGCCACCCGCTGCTTCTCGCACGTGACGCTGGTGCTGCCGCAGGAAGACGTCGACGACGACCGCCACCTGACCCGCGGCGCGCGCGCGCGCGACCTGGCCCAGGGCCTGGCGGCGCTGCACCAGAAGGATTTCGGCGACCTGCTCGGCGGCGACGAGGTGCGCTACCAGGTGGTCGGCGCCGAGCGCCTGGAGCCGGGCGAGGTCGAAGTGAAGTTCGGCCATGCCGTCTACCTGCCCGCGCCCGGCGAACCGCTGCAGTACACGGTGGCCGTCTCGCGCGACAGCGCGGTCTGGAAGACCGTCTGCGCGATCTACCCGAACCAGCGCCTGACCGTCCTCGGCCAGGACGAATCCGGCGCCACCTGCGCGGCGCCCGGCTGGCCGTTCGGCACCGAGGGCGCGGTCCTGCTGATCAACGACGGCCCCGGCACCCCGCTCGAGGTGCAGGTGCGCCCGAAGGACGCCTTCGAATGCAGCCACGATGCGGCCGCCGGCTACTGGGCGATCCGTTCGCGGCGCGGCGCGGTCGACGCCACCGGGGCGCCGCTGCGCCTGCTGCTGCGCGTCGCGCCGTCCGCCGCCGCTTCTGCCAACGCGTCTGCCAACGCCTCTGCCGCCGCGTCTGCGATGACTTCCGCAGCCTCCGCCTCGCTCGCCGCCCGCGCCCCCGCGGCCAACCCCGCCACCGGCCCCGCCCCCGTGGCCCCAGCGCCCCACCCGGCCGCGCCCGCGGCGGCGCGCCCGATCGGTCCCGGCCCCGTGCCGCCGGCGCCGGCGGCGCTCCTTGCGCCGGGATCCGCGCGCCCGGCCGTGTGGAAGGCGCGCACGCTCCCCGGGGCCGAGATGACGGCCGTGCCGCTGGCCGTGCGGCCCGCGCCCGCGGCGGCGCCGGAAAGCGAGGCGACCTACGCGCCGCTGGCGCGCCAGCGCGTGGCCCTGGCCGCCCTGGCGCTGCCGCGCCTGTCGCGCTACCGCGAGACCGGCGCGCGCATCCTCGAGGTCGGCCTGGACCGCGCCTTCGCGCCGGTGGCGCCGGGCGCCGACGCGCTGATCGGCTTTGCCGTCGACGAGCAGGACGACCTGCACGCCGTCACCGCCGCCGGCCGCGAGCGCATCGCCGCCCCCACCACCTTCAGCCCCGTCGACGGCGCCCGCATCGAGCTGCTGGACCCCGCCCCGGCGCTGGCCGAGCGCTACGCCGCCCTGCTGCGCCTGCCCCGGCCGCCGGCGCTGCCGGTGGCGCCCGGCGTGCGCTGCGCGTTCGGGCGCGGCACGCCGGTACTGGCCGCGCTGCGCGTGCTGGACTCGCCGCGCTTCCTGAACGGCGGCCTGGATGCCGCCTCCAGCGCCGACCGCCTCGGCCTGTCGCGCAGCGCCTTCAGCTTCGAGGCCGACGCCGACGGCTGGCGCATCGCGCGGCTGTCGGCGACGCAGGCGCTGTACCACCTCGACGACCAGCTCGGCTTCGTCGCCGCGATCGGCGACGCGACGCCGGAGCAGCCCTACCGCCTGCCGCCCGGCCACCACCTCGTCGCCGGCCACTACGTGCTGCGCTTCGACGCATGAGCATGGCGACCGACTGGGCCGCCGTGGCACTGCCATGGGCGGCCGCGCTGGCGCTGACCCTGGCGCTGGCCGCCTGGCTGACGCCGCGCGCCTGGTGGCGCCGCCCCAACCTGCGCGCGCTGGCCGTCGTCGCCGCCGGCACGCTGGGCCTCGGCAGCCTGTTCGGCGCCCTGGCCGGCGGCCACGCCGCGCCCGCCGCCGCCCCGCCGCCGCCGGTCCAGGCGGCGGCCGCGGCGCCCGCCGCCGGTGCCGACTACCGCGTCATCGACGAACTGAACCTGCGCGACGGCACCGGCACCGGCGCGCGCCGGCTGCAGGTGCTGGCGGCGGGCACCCGGGTGACGGCGACCGGGGAGGCACGCCAGGACTGGTGGCGCGTGCGCGCGCGCGTCGATGGACGGAACGTGGAAGGCTGGGCCAGCAGCCTGTGGCTACGGCGCGCCGACGAGCGGCACGCCCGCTGAGCCGCGCCGCATCGGGTTGTACGGCACGCGCGCGTGCTGCGTCGGCGCCGTCCGCTCGAAGCCGAGCGCGGCGTAGAACGGCACCGCCGCATTCGACGCGTTCACGGTGAACACGCCCGCATGGCCGCCGTCCGCCGCCAGCGCCGCCGCGCGCGCCGCCTCCCACAGCCGGCGCGCCACGCCCTGGCGCCGGCGCGACCGGTCGACGAACAGGTGGAACACGTGGCTGTGCCCGCGCAGGCCGATGAAGCCGGCCACGTCGCCGCGCGCGAGCGCGACGTGGTAGACGAAGCCGGCGTCGAGGTTGCGGCGCAGTCCGGCCTCGTCGTGCTCGGCCAGGAAGGCGGCGGCATCCTCGGCGCTGGATTCGTGCAGGATGGCCTCCTCGGCGGCGCGGCGCAGCAGCGCGGCGCAGGCGGGGAGGTCGGCGGGTCGGACAAGGCGGATCTGCATGGCATGGACCGGGGAAGCGGGTCCGTCACGATAGCACGGAAAACACCCGTCTAATCGTGGCTTGGCATTCTGGCATTTGCGGTTAGAGTAACGCCATGTCCAGCGCCGCCCTCCATTTACCGTCCGACCAGGCCGATCCGGCCATTCCTTTCCGCCTGCGCATCGGCGCATGCGACGTGGCCGCCTGCTCGCGGCGCGGCGCCGGCCCGCGCCTGCGCGAGGAAAACCAGGACAACCTCGTGGTGGTCGACGGCACCGGCATGGCCACCTGGCTCGCCGGGCAACGCCTGCAGCGGCGCCGGCTGGCGGGCTGGCCCCCCGGCCATGCGCGCCTGGCCGTGCTGGACGGGATGGGCGGCCATGGCCATGGCCGCGAGGCCGCCGAGGCGGTGGCCGCCGGCCTGCTGGCGCTGCCGCCCTGCCGCGACGGCGCCGCGCTGGCGCATGCCCTCGACGCCCTGCATGCCGACCTGCAGCGCGACTTCGACGCGATCGCGGGCAGCGCCGGGCCGCGTCCCGGCACCACGCTGACCATGCTGGAATGGGCACCGCACGCGGCCCCGCTGCTGTACCACGTGGGCGATTCGCGCCTGTACGAAATCACTGCCGCGCGCGTGACGCCGCTGACCGTCGACCACGTTCCCGCCACCGCCTGCGCGCTGGGCGGCGCGCTCGACGAGGCCGGATGGTGGACGCAGGTGCACGGCGAGCACCGCCCGCAGCTGTCGCAGGCGTTCATCCTCGGCAACGCCTTCGCCGATCCGGCGCGCCTGGCCGATCCGCTGTTCGCACTGACGGCAGCCAGGCTGCCGCCCTGGCTGGCGCACATGGCCGACCGGCGCGCGCTGGCGCTGCAGCCGGGCGCGACCTACCTGCTGGCCACCGACGGGCTGTGGTCCTGCTCGGACCCGTACGGCTGGGCCGGACAATGGCCACAACTGCTCGGCGCCGCCACGGATGCCGATGCCGCCACGATGCTGGCCGCGCTGCTGGACGCCTACGACGCCCATCCCGCGGCCTTTTTCCATCCCGACAACGTCACCGCGATCCTGCTGCGCATACCCGGCGCGGGTGCGCAGGCGCGCGACGAGACGGTCTTGCCGGTCGCATGAAGCGCGTTGCGAAACGATGCATTTGAGAAAAAAGTATTGTCGAAGATTGAATATCGCGCGCCACGCTGCGTTACAATCGCGTAAGCTGGGCCCGACACCGTGACCAGCAACGCCACCGATCGCCGCCACATGGAACGCTGCAGCAGCCCTGCCCACCCGCATTGCACCGTCTGGGTCGAACCCGGCGCGGATGCGTGCGCGCATGGCCATCTGCAGGCGCGCGCCGCCGCCGATGCCGCCAATACCGCCAATGCCGCCAATGCGCTGGGCTCCAGCTTCGAGATGCTGGCGCGCCTGCGCGCCGGCCGCGACACCGCCGACGCGATCCGCCCGCGCACCGGGCATGCCCTGCCGTCCCACGCGGCCGCCCGCCCGCACCTGCACGTCAGCGGCTTCGACCCGCGCGCGGCCGGCGGGCGCCATGCGCTCAAGCTGGAATTGCGCGGCATGCCGGCCGACACGCCGTCCCGGCTGACGCTGCTGCTGCAATCCGACCTGCTGCCGGCCGGCGGCGCGCGCCAGCAACTGGTGCGCAGCCTGCGCGGCGACTGGCGCCCGCTGTTCGTCGACTTTTCCTCGCGCGGGCGCGAGCACGGCCAGTACCGCATCGAGGCCGAGCTGCATGCGCACGGCGATGCCGGCGCCGACCGCCCGGCGCGCACCTGGGTGGCCACGCTGGTGCTGCTGGTGCCGCGCGCCGACGCCTCGCTGGGCGAGATCCACCAGACCTTCCTCTCGACCCACAAGAACGTGCGCATCAGCGCCGACGACGGCTCCATCGCGCGCCTGCACGGCCTGGATGCCGGCGGTCCGATGGACATCGACATCCGCGCGCGCAACGCCGCCATCGCCCAGCTGCACTTCGATGCCGCGCACGCCGCCGGCAGCGGCGGGCGCATCGCCGTCGGCCTGCCGACGCTGGCCTGGGACGAGGACCTGATCGAGATCGACCTGCCGGACGCGCGCGCCCATCCTGCCCCGGCGTCGACCGGCTGCATCGTGCATGCGGAACCGGACGCCGGCGCCCAGCGCCACATGCGCCTGTTCGCCCTCGAGGAATGCGTGCTGGGCCGCTTCGAGACGGTCGGCGCCCAGGCCGACCTGCTGCTGCAGCACCATGACGACCACGGTCCGCAGCGCGACGGCCTGACACGCCGGTTGTCCGGGCGCCATGCCGTGATCCGCGCCGTCGTCCAGAACGGCCAGGCCGGCTTCGAGATCGAGGACGTGTCCCGCTACGGCCTGCTGGTGGACGGCGTCTGGCCCGGCAAGCACGTGCCGGTGCCGCTACGCCTCGGCATGCGCATCGAGCTCACCGCCAGCATCCGCGGCGTGGTCACGCTGGTCGTCAGCGCGCTGCTGGCCCATGCGGTGGTGCTGCACCGCGTGGACGCGGGCGGCGCGGCCGAATCCTTCATGCTGCTGGCGCCGGGCACGATGCCGGACGACGACCGGGCCGTGGCGCCGGGCGCTGCCGCCGGGCGCCTGCAGGGCGCGCTGCCGCGCGCGGCCGGGCTGCCGCTGCTGTTCCATCGCGACGGCGGCTTCTGGCACCGCGACCGCGCGACCGGCCAGGACACGCCGCTGGCGCCGTCCACCCTGCTCGACCGCCTGGCCGGATTCCATGGGCGGGTGCGCTTCGCCGCCGGCCCGCGCCCCGAGGACTGGACCGTGCGCGCCCCCGCCGGCGACCGCCGCCGCGCGCCGCCGTCCGTGCTGCACGACGCCTGAGCGCCGCGCGCTCAGCGCAGCGCCAGCGCCAGGAAGGCCAGGCCGCAGCCGGCCAGCAACGCGGCCAGCAATCCAAACACGATCGCCGGCGCCCGCAGGTGCTCGGGAATGCGCATGCTCCGCTCCTCGTCGATGGTGCCTCGTCCAGTCCATGGCATGGTGACGCCGGCATGGCGAAATGTCATGCAGCCGCGACGGCAAAAGTTGCTGTTTTATCTTGAATCCGCAGGTGGCGGCCACGATTTCGTTGTGATGACGCAACCAGGCGCACGCCAACGCACCGTCACGGCCCATCATAAGTTGCATCGTGGAAATTAAAGCGCTACAGTTCGCTCCTGCCCATGCCGGCGCCAGACCGGCGGTATCCGAGAGCAACCCGTTTTCCCACCAGGCGACGCCACGCGCGCCCCTCTTCCAAGATACTCATGACCAGTTCATTGACGCTTCGCTTCCGCCTGATCGCCACCATGGCGATCCTCGGCCTGATCATCCTCGCCAACGGCCTGCTGGGCATCTACGGCATCCGTTCGACCACCGCGGCCCTCGAGGACACGTACGGCAACCAGATGCAGTCGATCATCGCGCTCGGCGAGGCGAAGAACTTCCTGAGCCGCGCGCGCTTCAACCTCGACCGCGCCGTGCTGCACCCGGATTCCCCGGACATCGGCAAGACCATCGACCGCATGGAAAGCTTCATCAAGGATGCGGACCGGTCGTGGGCCGCCTACCTGGCGCTGCCCCGCAACGCCGAGGAAGACGCGCTGGCGAAGATCGTCGCCGACAAGCGCGGCGCCTACATCGACAACGGCATGCGCGCGCTGAGCGCCGCGGTGCGCCAGCAGGACACGGACAAGATCGAAGCCCTGTTCATGAAGCAGATGCAGGCCGCGTACGGCGAGTTCAACACGGCCTCGGCCAAGCTGGACGCCTACCAGGTCGGCTCGGCCAGGAGCAGCTACGAGGCGAGCCAGGCGCTGGCCGCCCGCATCTACAACACGGCGATCGCCGCGATCGTGCTGGGCGCGCTGCTGATCGTCGTGTCGACGTTCACGCTGCTGCGTTCGATCATGCGTCCGCTGGACCGGGTGCTGGGCCACTTCGACGCCATGGCCAGGGGCGACCTGTCGGGCGAGATCGCGGTCGACCGTCGCGACGAGATGGGCAGGCTGCTGCGCGGCCTGGCCGACATGCAGCGCCAGCTGTCCGCGACCGTGCGCAGCGTGCGCGATAGCAGCGCGTCGATCGCCACCGCCTCCGGCGAGATCGCGGCCGGCAACCTGAACCTGTCGAGCCGCACCGAGCAGCAGGCCGGCAGCCTGGAAGAAACCGCATCCTCGCTGGAAGAGCTGACGTCGACCGTCAAGCAGAATGCCGACAATGCGCGCCAGGCCAACCAGCTGGCGCTGTCGGCGTCGGAAGTCGCCGTGCGCGGCGGCCAGATCGTCAGCGAAGTCGTGTCGACGATGGGCAGCATCAACACCTCGTCGAAGAAGATCGTCGACATCATCAGCGTGATCGACGGCATCGCCTTCCAGACCAATATCCTGGCGCTGAACGCCGCGGTCGAAGCCGCGCGCGCCGGCGAACAGGGCCGCGGCTTCGCCGTGGTCGCCGGCGAGGTGCGCAACCTGGCGCAGCGCTCGGCCGCCGCCGCCAGGGAAATCAAGGAATTGATCACCAACTCGGTCGCCAACGTCGACGCCGGCGCCCAGCTGGTCGACAAGGCCGGCGCCACCATGGACGACATCGTGTCGAGCGTGGCGCGCGTGACCGACATCATGGCCGAGATCATGGCCGCCGGCGAAGAACAGGGCGCGGGCATCGAGCAGATCAACCAGGCCATCGCCCAGATGGACCAGGTCACCCAGCAGAACGCCGCGCTGGTCGAGGAGGCGGCCGCCGCCGCCGACTCGCTGCAGGAACAGGCGCAGGGCCTGGCGCACCTGGTCGATACCTTCCGCCTCGACGGCGGCCATGGCGCGCAGCGCCCCGGCCAGCCGCGCGCGCTGCCGGCGCTGGCGGCCTGACGCCGGCCCGGCCGGCGCCGCCTTCGCCGGGGCGGCGCCGCGCTACATCAGTTCCCGCACCACCCTGAAACCCACGATGTCGTTCGACAGGACCGCCGAGAACCCGTTGCGCAGCGCCGAGCGCAGGTAACGCGGGTTGTACAGCCAGGAGCCGCCGCGCAGGATGCGGCGCACCTGGTCGCCGCCCTCTTCCCAGGCGCTGCCGTCGGCCGGCGCCCCCTCGTAGTTGTCGTGCACGACGTCCTGGACCCATTCCCAGACGTTGCCGTGCATGTCGAACAGGCCCCAGGCGTTCGGCGGGAAGGTGCCGACCGCCGTGGTGCCGCGCCGGTATTCGCCGCGCGGGCCGCCGTTGTAGGTGAAGTTGCCGTCGTAGTTGGCCTGCTCGCTGGTGATGGTGTCGCCGAACGAGAACGCCGTGGTCGTGCCGGCGCGGCAGGCGTATTCCCATTCCGCCTCGCTGGGCAGGCGGTAGGTCCGGCCGGTGGCCTCCGACAGCCAGCGCGCATAACGCAGCGCATCGAACCAGTTCACGCCCACCACCGGATGGCGCTCGCCCTGGGCGAAGCCGGGCGCATCCCAGTCGACTTCGCCGCCCTGGGTCCAGCCGGTCGCGCGCACGAACGCGCGCCACTCGCCCACCGTCACCGGATAGCGGCCCATCGCCACCGGCCGCTCGATCCCGACCCAGTGCTGCGGCAGCTCGCGCGCCAGCCAGGCGCGCTGGGCCCCGGCGGCCATCGCGATCGCGCGTTCGTGCTCGGGAGACCCCATCTGGAAGCGCCCGGTCGGCAGCAGCACCAGTTCCGGCCCCTTGCCGGCACCGTCCAGGAAGCGGTCGCGCAGCACGCCTTCGATCTCCAGCGGCGGCGCCGGTGCCGCCGGTGCCGCCGACTTGGCGTCGTCCGCGGTAGGCGGCGCGAGGTCCGCCGCCGGAAGCGCGGCGGCTGCGGCCGGCGCGGCAACGGCCGCCGGCGCCGCCTGCG
>NZ_CAJYEB010000010.1 GCF_913773735.1 uncultured Massilia sp. | reverse complement strand
CATGGTGTGGGTTGGACGGCAAATGTGGTTCCAATTGCCGCCATTGCTGTTCAGTTAGGTCAGTTCGGCTCATCGCCGTCTGACCGGCTAAACCTTGCTTGGTTCAACTCAGTCAGACAGACCCTAGGCGGCATTCCTTGGCTTTTGTGCGCGCCTCTGCTAGCGATACCGCGTGAAACGGCCCTAGCCCCATCTCTCGCTGCTTTCCGGCGATGGTGTAGCGGAATATCCAGCTTTTGGAGCCAGTGGGCGACACTTGCAACCACAGCCCTGCTCCGTCGCCGTAGTAACCCGGCTTTGTCTTCTTGCTTACTTCAAGAGGTGATAATTTTTCGATCAGTCTTGCCACGAAATCCTACCCACATTCCTACCCACATGGAACAAGCGGATTTTAGCGTTTTCCGTTGGACAACGGTGGACGACTGTTGCGTGATTTCCCTATGAAGCCAGGGCAAATGAGGAATGAGAGAGACCGTGTTGGACGATGTATTGGCGGAAGCGGTGAGATTCGAACTCACGAACGGGTTCCCCCGTCGGCAGTTTTCAAGACTGCTGCCTTCAACCACTCGGCCACGCTTCCTGGGGAACCGCATTATACCTAAATCGTTGCCCACCGGGCAGCAAACAGCAGGCCAGGCAGCGCTCACGCCGGCAACACCCAATCCGCCCGCAACCCCTGCTCGAACTCCTCTGCCGGCAACGGCTTGCCATACAGGTAGCCCTGCGCCTCGTCGCACCCCGCCTGGCGCAGGAACTCCATCTGCGCCACGGTCTCCACCCCTTCCGCGATGACGCGGTGCCCCAGGCGCCGGCCCATGCTAATGATGGTGGTGGCGATCGCGCAGTCGCTCGAGTCGGCCGGGATGCCGGTCGTGAACGAGCGGTCGATCTTCAGGGTGTCGATCGGGAAGCGCTTCAGGTACGACAGCGACGAGTAGCCCGTGCCGAAATCGTCCAGCGACAGCGCCACGCCCAGCGCGTTGATGCAGTCCATGATGTCGATCACCTGCTCGATGTCGTGCATCAGCGTACTTTCGGTGATCTCCAGTTCCAGCCAGTGCGGCTGCAGGTCGTGGCGGCGCAGGGTGTCGGCGACGCGTTCCGGCAGCGACGGCGTGAACTCGCGCGCCGACACGTTCACCGCCAGGCGGAACGACGGCAGGCCGGCGCGCTGCCAGATGGCGGCCTGGGCGCAGGCCTGTTCCAGCACCCAGCCACCCACCTGCACGATCAGGCCCGTGGTCTCGGCCAGCGGGATGAATTCGCTCGGCGGGATCATGCCGCGCACCGGGTGCTTCCAGCGCACCAGCGCTTCGGCACCGACCAGGCGGCCGCTGGCGATCTCGAACTTCGGCTGGTAGTGCAGCGCCAGTTCGCCGTGGCCCAGCGCGTGGCGCAGGCCCGATTCGATCCGCATGCGCTGCTGCATGCCGTGGTTCATGTCCAGGCGGTAGAACGCCACGCCGTGGTCGGGGTGCTGGGCGTTTTCCTTGGCGCGGCCCATCGCGATGTCGGCCATGCGCAGCAGCGTCTCGGCGTCCTGGCCGTCCTGCGGGTACACGGCGATGCCGATGCTGGCGCCCACGCGCAGGTCGTGGCCGCCGATCTGGAACGGCGCGTCCAGCGCCATCTGCAGCTTGCGCGCGACCGTCGTCGCCTCGAAGTGCTGGCGCATGTCGAACAGGCCGACGGCGAATTCGTCGCCGCCCATGTGGGCCACCACGTCCTCGTCGCGCAGCGCCGCGCGGAAGCGCTGCGCGGCCTGGCGCAGCAGTTCGTCGCCGACCTGCAGGCCCAGCGTGCCGTTGATCAGCTTGAAGCGGTTCAGGTCGACGTACAGCACGCAGGCCGAGGTCTCGTTGCGCTGGGCGACCGTCAGCGCCTGGTCGACCAGGCGCGCGAACAGGCGGCGGTTCGGCAGGCCGGTCAGTTCCTGGTAGTAGGCCAGGTGGTGCAGGCGCTCCTCGGCCAGCTTGCGCTCGGTGATATCGGTCAGGTAGGCGATCAGGCCGACCGGGCGATCCTCGAGGTCGCGCAGCGGCGACAGCGACAGGCTGGCCCAGAACACCTCGCCGGACTTCTTGCGGCGCCGCACTTCCATCATGCGTCCGCCCTCCTGCGCGAAAGCGTCCGCCTCTTGCGCGGCCTCGTCGGCGTACAGGAACAGGATGTTGCGCCCCACCGCTTCCAGCGCCGTATAGCCGAACAGCTGCTCGGCGCCCTTGTTCCAGCTGGTGATGTAGCCCATGCGGTCCATGGTCAGGACCGATTCGTGGATCTGGTCGAGGATCTGCGACTGGTGCGCCAGCTGCGCCTCGACCTGGGCGTAGGCGTGGGTGGTGCGCTGGGCCAGGCCGTGCATCTGCAACAGCGTGCCGGTCAGCGCGGCCAGGCCTTCGAGCTGGCGCCAGTCCTCCAGCCGGTACGGGCGGCCGCTCACCTCATAGCGGCCGATACAGGCGCCGTCGGCGCGCACGCCCTGGGCCAGGCCGCCTTCCAGCGCCATCGCGGGCGGCTGCGCGCATCCGGAGCACGGCAGGAACAGGCCGTAGGGGCTGGACAGCAGGGCCGCGGCGATGCGCCCCAGTTCGGCGTGCAGCGCGTCGCCGCGCAAGGTGAGGACGGCGTCGCAGACGGCAGCGCTGCTGCCGACGAAGTCGAGTGGCGCAGCGGCTGGCAGCTTAGACATTGCGTGCTACCTGGATCGCCCAGTGGCAGGCATGGAGCTGGCTGTGCCACCAGTCCTCGGCATCGACGCCGGCGCCGGCCAGCGTCGCTGCGCCAGGTGCGTCGGCCTCGGCCAGCCGCAGGCGCTGGCCCAGCGCGCCCTCGCGCCGCAGCAGCGCGGCCTGCACGTCGGCGCGCAGGTTCAGGTCGGGCAGCACGTCCGACATCGGCATGCGGAACAAGCGGTCCAGCAGCGAGAACACGCCGGTCATGAAGGCGATGTCCTGCTCGTCGCGCTCGCCGCCCTCGCGCTTGCACAGGTCTTCCAGCGCCGCGCCGCGCAGCGCCGCCAGCGGCAGCAGCAGGTTGGGCGGGCCGTCCGGGTCCTGGCGCGCGTACAGCAGCAGTTGCAGCCAGCGCTGCAGCTGGCGCCGGCCGATGCGGTTGATCGCCTGGTTAAAGCTGGTGATCGGCACGCCCGCCGAGAAGGCCGCCGAGTTCACGAGCTTGAGCAGGTGGTAGGCCAGCGTCGCGTCCTGCTTGAGCTGGTGTTCCAGCTCGTGCGAATCGGCGTCGCGCGCCAGCAGCGCCAGCATGGTCAGCATGCGCTTGCGCGTGGTGCCGTCGTCGTCGTCGCCGAGCGCGCTTTCCAGCACGTAGTCGCCGCTGAACCAGGCGAAGCCCGCGTTCTCGCAGGCCCGGAAGCGTTCCATGCTGTCCACGCCGTAGGCCAGGTGCGGGCCGAACAGGGCCGGCAGCGAGATCGCCGGCGGCGCGTGCGCGCTGCAGTCGCGCGCCACCGTGCGCAGGGCCAGCGGCGGCGCCACGCCGTCCGGCAGCGGGCCGTCGACCAGTACGCGGTAGCCTTCCATCTGCAGCTCGGCCAGGCGGCGCGCCACGCCGTCGCGCGCGAGCGCGCCGGCCGCCACGGCCAGCACGACGCGGCCGGGCGGCAGCACCTTCAACACGGGGGGATGCAGCACGGCCGGATCGGCCACGCGCACGACGCACTCCAGCGGCGCCACGGCGGCCAGCAGGTCCGCGGGACCGAACACCGCCTGCAGGAAGCCACTGTCGGCCGGCTGGCCGACGGCGTCGACCAGCAGCGCGACCCACTCGTTTTGTGCGTTGGCGATCGAGCGTAATTCAACCAACGGGAACGATGGCGAGGCCATTAACGATCAGGCATGTATGCAGTAGTAGTAACCGGGGCAATGGTAATGCCCCGGTTTTTGGAAAGCAACTGTTTTTATTGCCAATAAGATATGTTTGCCATAATAAATACTTACCTTGGTGCATCGAAATGCGCGTGCTGGACCGCGTACTTGATCAGTTCGGCCTGCCCTTCGATGCCCAGCTTGCGCTTGATGTTCAGGCGGTGCGTCTCGACGGTGCGCACCGACAGGTCGAGGGCGCGCGCGATCTGCTTGTTCGATTCGCCGTTGGCGATGTGGCGCAGCACTTCCTGTTCGCGCGAGGTCAGCTGGTTGTCCTGCGCCGCCGCCGCCGGGCGCGCGAGCTGGCGCGCCAGCGCGGCGCTGTAGTAGATGCCGCCGGCCATCACGGTGTCGATGGCCAGCACGATGTCCTTGCCGGGCGCGTCCTTCAGCACGTAGCCGCGCGCGCCGGCCTGCATGGCTTGGGTCACGTATTCGAGCTTGTCGTGCATCGACAGGATCAGGATCGCGATGTCCGGGTGGCGTTCGGAGAGGCACGCGGTGGCGTCGATGCCGCTGCCGTCGCGCATGGTGATGTCCATCAGCACCAGGTCGACGGGTGTGCTGCCGGCCAGCACCAGCGCGTCGGCGCCGGAATCGGCCTCGGCCACCACGTCGAAGTGGGGCACGGCTTCCAGGCGCGCGCGCAGGCCGTCGCGCACCAGCGGGTGGTCGTCGACCAGCATGATGCGCACGCTGGGCTGGATGGTGTCGGTATGCATGTTCAATCCTTGAGTTCGACGCTGGCGCGCACGCTGGTGCCCGCCGCGGAGGAGACGATGTCGAGCGTGCCGCCGATCGCGTCGAGCCGCTCCATCATGTTGCGCAGGCCGATGCCGCGCTGCGGGTGGGTCTCGACGCCTTCCGGGTCGAAACCGGCGCCGTCGTCGACGATCGCCAGCACCACCGTGCCGCGCAGCGAGGTCAGCGACAAGTCGATGCGGTGCGCGCCGGCGTGGCGCTCGATGTTCGTCAGCGCTTCCTGGGCGATGCGGAACAGCACCGTGCCGACCACGGCCGGCAGCTTTTCCACGTTGCCGCGCGCGGAAAACGCCACCGGCGTGCCGCTGTGCTGCGAGAATTCCTGGGCCAGGTGGTCCAGTGCGGCCGCCAGCCCCAGGTCGTCGAGCAGGGTCGGGCGCAGGTCGTGCGAGATGCGGCGTACCTCGCCCAGCACGTCGTTGAGTTCCTCGGCGATGCGCTCGAAGCTGGCGCGCGCCCTCGCCTGCTGCGCGGCGTCGCCCTGCAGGCGGATGATGCCGGCCTCGATCTGCAGCTTGATCGACACCAGCCACTGGCTGATGCCGTCGTGCAGGTCGCGCGACAGGCGCGCCCGCTCCTGTTCCTGCGAATCGACCACGCGCTGGGCCAGGGCCTTGAGCTTGGCGTCGGCCACGCGCGACTCGCTGATGTTCAGCGCCAGGCCGGCCGTGGCGATGACCAGCGTGGCCAGGATCGCCAGGCCCATGATCCACAGCATGGTGACGTCGATGTTGCGCGACTGCTGGGCGTCGACCTTGGCCAGCGCGGCCTCGACGTCGTCCAGGTACAGGCCGCTGCCCATGATCCAGTTCCAGTCCTTGATCGGGACCACGTAGCCGAGCTTGGGGCCGGCCTTGCGCGTGGACGGCTTGACCCAGTTGTAGCGCACCAGGCCGCCGCCCGCCTTCGCCACCGCGACCAGGTTCTGGATCGTCGGGGCGCCGAACTGGTCGTGCAGGTCCCACAGGTCGCGCCCCACCAGTTCCGGCTGGCGCGGGTGCATCAGGTTGCGGCCCTGCATGTCGTAGACGAAGAAATAGCCGTCGTCGCCGAAGCTGAGCGACTGCAGCACGCGCTTGGCCTCGTCCAGCGTGTCCGCGTCCTTGCGGCCGGACGCCGTCAGGTGGGCGATGGCGTGCGCGGCCAGCTCGACGTAGTGCTCGAGCTCGGCCTGCTTGCTGGCCAGGTAGGCCTGCTGGATGGTGGCATGCTGCTGGCGCGCCAGTTCGGCCGCCTGCTGGCGCACGAACACCGCGATCGCGCACAGCGCCACGATCAGCGGCGCGATCGCCAGGAAAATGAACTTTTGCCGTAATTTCATGCCATGCCGGTGCGCACACCGGATTTGTTTCGTCGTAACATGAAATTGTACGTGCGAACCGGCGCAGGAGACCACCCGGCCGTTCGACGGCGACGATCGCAGGGCACATGACTACGCGCATGGCTACGTAGTACTACGCAGGAGGCTGCGTAATCATGCGCTTGTCCGTTGTCGAAGCGTGCAAGATACTGAAAATAATGCTGCAAAAAAGTAATCGGCATCGACCGAATCCAGGCAGCGCGATCCACATCGGAGGAGTCACAATGAACAAAACTGCAAGCCGGCTCGGTTGGGCTGCGCTTTCGCTCGTGGGCGCCGGCGCCCTCGGCTTCATCGCCCTGAAGCGGGGCGAATCCATCAACGCGGTCTGGATCGTCATGGCGGCGGTCTGCGTCTACCTGATCGCCTACCGCTTCTACAGCCGCTACATCGCCGACAAGGTGATGGGCCTGGACGCCACGCGCCAGACCCCGGCCTACCGCTACAACGACGGCCTCGACTACGTTCCCACCAACCGCTACGTGCTGTTCGGCCACCACTTCGCCGCGATCGCCGGCGCCGGTCCGCTGGTCGGCCCCGTGCTGGCCGCGCAGATGGGCTACCTGCCGGGCATGATGTGGATCCTGGCCGGCGTCGTGTTCGCCGGCGCCGTGCAGGACTTCATGGTGCTGTTCATGTCGATGCGCCGCGACGGCCGCTCGCTCGGCGACCTGATCAAGTCCGAGATGGGCGAGATCCCGGGCGTGATCGCGCTGTTCGGCACCTTCATGATCATGGTGATCATCCTGGCCGTGCTGGCGCTGATCGTCGTGAAGGCGCTGACCGGCTCGCCGTGGGGCACCTTTACCGTGATGGCGACGATCCCGATCGCGCTGTTCATGGGCATCTACTCGCGCTTCGTGCGCGTCGGCCGCATCGGCGAGATCTCGCTGATCGGCTTCGTGCTGCTGATCCTCGCCATCGTCGGCGGCCAGTGGGTGCACGACTCGCCGACGCTGGCGCCGATGTTCACCTTCACCGGCACCCAGCTGACCTGGATGCTGATCGGCTACGGCTTCGTCGCCTCCGTCATCCCGGTGTGGCTGCTGCTGGCCCCGCGCGACTACCTGTCGACCTTCCTGAAGATCGGCACCATCGTCGCGCTGGCCCTGGGCATCGTGTTCGTCGCCCCGCACCTGCAGATGCCGGCGTTCACCCGCTTCATCGACGGCACCGGCCCGGCCTGGTCCGGCACCCTGTTCCCGTTCCTGTTCATCACCATCGCCTGCGGCGCCGTCTCCGGCTTCCACGCGCTGATCTCGTCGGGCACCACGCCCAAGATGATCGAGAACGAAAAGCACGCCCGCTTCATCGGCTACGGCGGCATGCTGATGGAATCCTTCGTCGCCATCATGGCCCTGGTGGCCGCGTCGACCATCGACCCGGGCGTCTACTTCGCCATGAACAGCCCGGCCGCCGTGCTCGGCACCACCGCCCAGAGCGCGGCCGCCGCGGTCTCGAACTGGGGCTTCGTGATCACGCCGGAAACCCTGACCCAGATGGCCAAGGACGTCGGCGAGAACACCATCATCTCGCGCGCCGGCGGCGCCCCGACGCTGGCCGTCGGCATGGCCCACATCCTGTCCAACGCCGTCGGCGGCAAGGCCATGATGGCGTTCTGGTACCACTTCGCGATCCTGTTCGAGGCGCTGTTCATCCTGACCGCCGTCGACGCGGGCACCCGCGCCGGCCGCTTCATGCTGCAGGACCTGCTGGGCGCCTTCGTCCCGTCGTTCAAGAAGACCGATTCGCTGCCGGCCAACCTGATCGCCACCGCCCTGTGCGTGGCGGCCTGGGGCTACTTCCTGTACCAGGGCGTCGTCGATCCGCTGGGCGGCATCAACACGCTGTGGCCGCTGTTCGGCATCGCCAACCAGATGCTGGCCGGTATCGCGCTGACGCTGGGCACCGTCGTGCTGTTCAAGATGAAGCGCGGCAAGTACGCCTGGGTCACCGTCGTGCCGACCGTCTGGCTGCTGATCTGCACCCTGACCGCCGGCTGGATGAAGATCTTCGACGACAACGTCAAGGTCGGCTTCCTGGCCCACGCCCGCAAGTTCCAGGCCGCGCACGACGCCGGCCAGGTGCTGGCCCCGGCCAAGACGGTGGACGAGATGAGCCGCATCATCTTCAACGACTACCTCGACGCAGGCCTGTGCGCCTTCTTCATGGTCGTCGTGCTGGCGGTGCTGCTGTACGGCTTCCGCACCATCATGGCCGCCAACAAGGAATCGCGTCCGACGGTCAAGGAGACCCCGTACGTGACCCAGGCGCCGGCCGCGGCCGCCGAGGCGCACTGATGTTCGGCGCGCTCGTCCAGGCGGGGGAGACCCTGGCCCAGGCGGGCCGCTACCTCGGGCAGAGCATGCGCCTGATGGTCGGCCTGCCGGAATACGACACCTACGTCGCCCACATGGAAAAGACCCACCCGGGCCAGCCCATGATGAGCTACGAGGAATTCTTCCGCGAGCGCCAGGAGGCGCGGTACGGCGCGAGCGGGAACGGCAAGTGCTGTTGAGGCCTGGCTGATACGGTGAAAGGGACGCAGGCTTGCGTCCCTTTTCTTTTGCTGGTCTCAGACCGTCTCCCCGGCGCAGGCCGGGGCCTAATCTTGCGTGCGTTATCGTAGCGCGTGCAAATTGGATCCCGGCCTGCGCCGGGACGACGGGCAGCGGCGCCCTCTTGCGTCACCGCAAACGCATCCCACCACCCCTCCCCTATAGTCCGTTCTTGCAGGAATTTTCCTTCCTGCATGGTGAGCCCGGACCCCGTCGGGCTCGTTCGCAGCGCGACCGCCGGATCCGCCTCCCATGCCGAACCTCGAGCGCTCCAGCCTCAACCGCAAACTGTTATCGATGTGCCTCAAGACCGCGGCCGGTGCGCTGGCGATCGCCTGGATGGCGTTCGCGCTCGCCACGGTGCTCGGGCACCGGCGCACCGAGGGCGCGCAGGCGCGCGCGCTGGCCGGCGTGGTCGCGCGCAGCAGCGCCGACGCGCTGCAGTTCAACGACCGCCGCCTGGCCGAGCAGATGCTGGCGGCGCTGGGCGAACACGGCACCGTGTGCGCCGCCGTGCTGTACGATCGCGACGGCCGCCCCTTCGCCACCTGGCGCGCCGCCCAAGCAGCCGCCGAAGCAGGCGCCGATGCCGGCCCGGACCCGGCGCTGCCCGGCCTCGATCCCACCGCCATGGCCGCGCTGAACCGCGCCGGCAGCAGCCCGTGGCATCCGACGCTGCGCATCTACCGCCCGCTCGACGCGTCGGCCGCCGCCGCGCCGCCGCCCGGCGCCGTCATGGTCGAGACCGACCTGCGCCCGATGTGGCTGGACCTGGCGCGCGGCCTGGGCGTGACCGCGATCGCGCTGGCCACCTCGATGCTGGCCGCGCTGCTGCTGGCGCGGCGCCTGCGGCGCGACATCGCCGACCCGATCGCGCGCCTGAACGGCGCCGCGCAGAAGGTGTCGAGCAGCCAGAATTACACGCTGCGCATCGCCCACGAGCGCGACGACGAACTGGGCATGCTGATCGACAGCTTCAACGACATGCTGGCCCAGGTGGAGGGGCGCGGCGCGGCGCTGGCCCACCACCGCGACGAACTGGAACGCCAGGTCGGCGTGCGCACCGAGCAGCTGGAACGGGCCAAGAACGCCGCCGAGGCGGCCAGCCGGGCGAAGAGCGCCTTCCTCGCCACCATGAGCCACGAGATCCGCACGCCGATGAACGGCGTGCTCGGGATGACGGAAATGCTGCTGGGGACCGACCTGTCCGAGGTGCAGCGCAACTACACGAACCTGGTGAAGCAGTCGGGCGAGCACCTGCTGGTGATCATCAACGACATCCTCGACTTTTCCAAGATCGAGGCCGGCAAGCTGACCGTCGAGTACATCAACTTCAACCTGTGGGACCTGCTCGAGGACATCCACACGGTCTACACGCCGCAGGCCGAGGCCAAGGGCATCCCGCTGCACTTCGACATCGCCAACGACATCCCGGTGGCGATCTGCGGCGACCCCAACCGCCTGCGCCAGATCATGGCCAACCTGCTCGGCAATGCCCTCAAGTTCACCGACGAGGGCCGCGTGCTGGCGCGGGTGCGGATCGCCAGCGAGGACGACCAGGCGGTGATGCTGCGCTTCGAGGTGCACGACACCGGCATCGGTATCTCGCGCGAGGCGCGCAGCCGCCTGTTCGAGGCGTTCTCGCAGGCCGACGACTCGACCACCCGCAAGTACGGCGGCACCGGCCTGGGGCTGGCGATCTCGAAGCAGCTGGTCGAACTGATGGGCGGCGCCATCGGCGTCGACAATGCGCGGCCGCGGGGCGCGGTGTTCTGGTTCACGGTTTCGTTCGACAAGCGCCGCGTCGACCCGGACGCACCGGAGGCGCCGGACGCGCGGCAGCACACGATCGACGGCCTGCGCGTGCTGGTCGTCGACGGCGGCGAATCCAGCCGCGTCGGGCTGGAACGGCACCTGGCCGCCTGGCGCGTGGCGTGCGACGGCGTGACGGGCGCCGAGGAAGCGCTCGCGCGCCTGCGCGCGGCGGCCCAGGCCGGACGGCCCTACGACGCCGCCATCCTCGACATGGAACTGCAGCATTCCAGCGGCCTGCTGCTGGCCGCCGGCATCAAGGCCGATCCGGCCACGCGCGCGACCCGGCTGGTGCTGCTCAGCCCCGAACGGCTGGCGGCCGATCCGGTGCAGCGGCGCGAGGCCGGCGTGGCCTACCAGCTGGTCAAGCCGGCACGCGCGGCCGACCTGTTCGCCTGCCTGGCGACGCGTCCGCGCGGCCAGGTGGCGCCGGCGCCGCGCTTCGTGCCGCCGCGCCCCCTGCGCACCGACGCCGGCCGGCCGCGCCGCCGGCGCGTGCTGCTGGCCGAGGACAATCCGGTCAACGTCGAGGTGGCCAGGGCCATGCTGGAAAGCCTGGACCTGCAGGTCGACTGCGCGCGCAACGGCCAGGAAGCGCTGGACGCAGTGCGCGCCGCCGCCGGCAAGGACCACTACGACGTCGTGCTGATGGATTGCCAGATGCCGCTGATGGACGGCTTCGCGGCCACCGCCGCGATCCGCCGCGAGGAGCGCGAATCCCAGCACGAGCGCGGGCACGGGCACGGACGCGTGCTGCCGGTCATCGCGATCACCGCCAACGCGCTGCAGGGCGACCGCGAATCCTGCCTGGCCGCCGGCATGGACGACTACCTGTCCAAGCCCTTCACCCAGCAGCAACTGGCGGCCGTGCTCGGGCGCTGGATGGCGCTGCCGCTGTCGGCCACCGTGCATCACGACGACGCGCCGCCACGCCTGCCGCCCGAGGCGGCCGAGGCGGTCGAGGCGCTCCGGCGCGACGTCATCAATCATGCGGCGCTGGACAAGATCCGCGCGCTGTCGCGCGAACGCGGCGCCGCGCTGGTGCAGAAGGTCGTCGAAGCCTACGTCGGCGACACCCCGCAGCAGCTGCGCGTGCTGCGCAACGCCATCGGCGACATGGATGCCGGCGGCGTGCGCCGCATCGCGCACACGCTGAAGTCGGCCAGCGCCAACGTCGGCGCCGACACCCTCGCCGCGATGTGCAAGGAGATGGAACACCTGGGCCGCGCCGACACCACCGAAGGGGCCGATGCGATCCTGGTCGACATGGAACAGGAATTCCAGGCCGTCCGCCACTCGCTCACCGCCCTGCTAGAGAAGGAAACCTGACATGCCCGCGTCCCATTCCACCCGGCGTGCGCCGTCGTCCACCGTCGTGCTGGTCGCCGACGACGATCCCGTGATGCGCCTGCTGATGGTCGAGATGCTGGAAAGCGTCGGCCTGCAGGCGATCGAGGCCGCCGACGGCGCCCAGGCCGTGGCGCTGGCCGCCGAGCGCGCGCCCGACCTGATCCTGATGGACGTCGAGATGCCCGCGATGGACGGCTTCGCCGCCTGCCGCGCGATCCGCGATTCCGCCGGCGGCGCCACGGTGCCGATCGTGATGGTCACCGGCGGCGACGACCTCGAGGCCGTCACCAACGCCTACGAGGCCGGCGCCACCGACTTCGTGTCCAAGCCGATCAACTGGCCGATCCTCGGCCACCGCGTGCTGTACGTGCTGCGCGCCAGCGACGCCATCGTGCGCCTGCGCATCGCCGACGCCCAGAACCGCGCGGTGCTGGCGGCGATCCCCGACACCTTCTTCCGCATGTCGCGCGACGGCGTCTACCTCGACTACGAACCGGGCCGCAGCGGCGGCGGACGCGAGACGCCCGGCCACGGCAACGTGCCGCGCGAGGCGCTGCCGGCCGGCGCCATCGTCGGGCGCCACGTCAGCGAGGTGCTGCCGCCCGACATCGCCGCGCGCCTGCTGGAACAGGTGGCGGCGGCGCTGCAGATGCGCCAGGTGCGCTCGGTCGAGTACGAACTGGTGCACTTCGGCGAGACCCAGCACTTCGAGGCGCGCCTGGTCGCCACCGGCCCGTCCGAAGTGCTCGGCCTGGTGCGCGACATCTCCGAGCGCAAGCGCGCGGAAGAGCAGATCCGGCGCCTGGCCTATTCCGACAGCCTGACCGGCATCCCGAACCGCCAGGCCTTCCTCGAGATGCTCGAGCGCGAGCTGCAGCGCTCGAAGATCGGCAACAAGAAGTTCGCCGTGCTGTTCATGGACCTCGACGCCTTCAAGCGCATCAACGACACGCTCGGCCACAACGTCGGCGACCAGCTGCTCAAGCAGGTGTCGGAGCGCCTGCGCGAGACGATCCGCCCGAACGACCTGATGTCGCGCGGCGACCCGATCGTGCGCCCGGAAGGCGGCGCGCGCGCCGAGGCCGAGCCGCGCCAGGACACCAACCTGGCGCGCCTGGGCGGGGACGAGTTCACCATCCTGATCCCGGACCTGGACCGGGTCGAGCACGCGCTGAACGTCGCGCACCGCGTGAAGGACGCGATGCGCCGGCCCTTCCTCATCGAGGGCAACGAGATCTTCGTCACCGCCAGCATCGGCATCTCGCTGTTCCCCGAGGACGGCGACGACTGCACCTCGCTGTTGAAGTACGCCGACACCGCGATGTACCACGCCAAGAACTGCGGCAAGAACAACGCCAAGCTGTATTCCTCGTCGCTGACGATGCAGATCATGAGCCACGTGAAGCTCGAAGTCGGCCTGCGCCGCGCGCTGCAGAACGACGAGCTGTACCTGCTGTACCAGCCGCAGCTGGACGTGCGCTCGTCCGAGATCGTCGGCGTCGAGGCGCTGGTGCGCTGGCGCCACGCGGAGCGCGGCATCGTCCCGCCCACCGAATTCATCCCGCTGGCCGAGGAGACCGGCCTGATCGTCCCGATCGGCGAATGGGTGCTGCGCACCGCCTGCAACCAGGCGCGCCGCTGGCAGCGGCTGGCGCGCCGTCCGGTGCGCATGGCGGTGAACCTGTCGGCCAAGCAGTTCAAGGACGAGAGCCTGGGCCGCATGGTGCTGTCCGCCCTGCACGACACCGGGCTCGATCCGCGCCTGCTGGAGCTGGAACTCACCGAGAGCACGCTGATGGACGACGCCAAGGCGACGCTGGCCACGCTGGAACAGTTGCGCGGCATCGGCGTCTACCTGTCGATCGACGACTTCGGCACCGGCTACTCGTCGATGAACTACCTGAAGCGCTTCGACGTGCGTGCGCTGAAGATCGATCGCAGCTTCATCAGCGGCCTGCCGCAGGATTCCGAGAACGCGGCCATCACGCGCGCCATCATCGCGATGGCGCACGGCCTCAAGATGGTCGTGGTGGCGGAAGGCGTGGAAACCGGCGAGCAGCTGGTGCTGCTGGAGGAATTCGGCTGCGACCTGGTGCAGGGCTTCTACCTGGGCCGGCCGGCGCCGGCGGATGCGGTGAGCGGCATGCTGCAGAAGCTGTGGGTGCCGCTGCCGTCGAAGTGATCCCGTCCGGGCCGCGTCGATGCCCGGTGCGCGCCCTGCCCGCACCCGGCTCGTGCCCCGCGTCTAGTCGAGGCGCGCGCAGAAGGCGGCGGCGGCGCCGTCGACCACCACTCCGCTCGGCCAGTAGCCGGTGCGCATGCGCGCGCGCCGCACCGACGTCGCCAGGGCCGCGTCGCCGGCCACCGCGTACACGAACACCGGCACCCGGGCCGCGGCCGCATCCGTCAGCAGCGCCGGATTGTCGTCGAGCGTGCGCGCGTCGACGTGCACGCCCACCGGCGCGCCGATCTCGTCGCGGACCCGCGCCAGCCAGGCCGCGTCCAGCCGCGGCGCACGGGCGCGGCTGGACAGCGCGCGCGTCAGGCGGTTGCTGCCGAGCGCCTCGGCATTGCGCGGGTCGAGCACGATCAGGCCCAGGTAACCCTCGGGATCGGCCTGGCGCGCGCAGCGCAGGTTGGCGTCGCTGACCGAGGTCATGAACCAGTTGCCGTGCCCGACGCCGCCACGCAACTCGGCCGCAAGTGCGCCGATGTCGGCGCAGCCGGCGACCGCCTTGATCTCGGCGTTCAGCGCCTGGCCGGGATGGCGCGCCGCCAGGTCGGCGACCTGGCTCACGAACGGCGGCGCCTCGGACGTGGCCACGCCGCGCAGCTTCATGCGCGCCGCGCGCCAGTCGCCGGCGTCCAGCGCGCGCACCGGCTGCGGCGCGCCGGCCTGCACCACGCGGCCGGTGAGCGCGTCGTGGTGGATGACCCAGGTGCCGTCGCCCAGCTCCTGCATGTCGGTCTCGACGCCGTCCCAGCCGCCCTCGTAGGCGGCGCGCAGCGCGCTCAGGGAATTCTCGGGCGCGCCGTCGGCGCCGCGGTGGGCATGCACCTGCATGCCCATGCAGCCCGCCTGCACGGCCGCCGGCAACGCCAGCGCGCCGGCCAGCAGCCTACGGCTGCGTGGGGTGATATCCATAACTCAGTCCCTGCAAGATCCCGATGCGGATCGATTCGTTGATCGGATAGCCGTAGCCCTGGCCGACGGCGACCACGTGGGTCACGTTGGCCACGAACGCCTTGCGCAGCTTGTCCCAGTTGCCGTCGTCCGGCTCCGGCGCGCGCACCTGGTCGACGAGCTGCTGGAACAGCTCGCTGCGCGTGATGCGGTTGTCGCTCACCGTCAGGCCGCCCCAGGCCAGCACCACGGCGCCCAGCAGCACGCCGAAGGCCAGCCACGCCGCGCCCGCGCTCAGGCCCTCGTCGGCATCGCCCTGGTCGCGGCGCCGCGCCAGCAGGACCAGCGTGGCCAGCAGGTACAAGAGCTTGGCCAGGTGGCCGACGGCCCCGAGCAGCGAGAAGAACAGCGCCACCGGCGGCACGATGACGGCGCGCGCGGCCTCGCGGCCCTTGGCGAACCAGTCGCCGCCGTGCTCGAACTGCGCGGCCGGCGCGTCGTACTGCGCGCGCAATGCGCGCACCTGCTGCTGCACCATGGCGTCGTACAGCTTGCGGAACTCGGCCGGGCTGCGGTAGACCGGCGCCACCGTCGTCCCCGCCGGCAGGCCCAGCGCCTTGCGCAGTTCGGCCTGCACGCCGGGGCGCAGCACGAACTGTTCATGGGACAGGCCCGGCGGGATCCAGTCCTTGCCGACCTGCACGCCGCGCACCGTGCGGCGATAGCGCTGCTCGACGGCGTCCCGGAAGCCCACCTCGTCGGCCGGGTCCCACGAAGACGGCACCGGCACCTGCTTGCGCACCTTGTTCACCACGGCGCCGCGGCGCGAGGCCGGGACGCTCTGCGGCGTCCAGCCGTGCCGCGACAGCGACTTCAGGTAGTCGTTCCAGGCCTTGTCCTGCTCGTGCAGCAGGTCCTCGTCGTTCGCCACCGGGATGCGCGCGTACTTCTTCCAGCGCTCGCCCGCCTCCTTCATGCGATCGACGTAGTCCTCGTAGTAGCGCTGCGGCGTCACCTTGCGGCGCACGCCGTTGCCGATCAACGCGTCCTTCAGCGGCGACAGGCGCTCGTCGAGCCGCGTGCTGGACAGCGCGAGGAAGGGAAACAGCGCCATGAAGGCCTTGCCCTCGGGCTGGGCGAACACGCCCTGGTCGTCGACGAGGCCGTCCAGGGCCACCTGGCCGTGCGCCAGCGCGTCCTGCAGCAGCAGGGAGTTGAAGGCGGTGCGCCGGAATTCGGCGGTGCGCGTCGCGACCAGCACGTCGACGACGACCTTGATGGCGACGTAGACCGTACCCAGGGTCAGCGCGCACCACAGGGCGATCATCGGCAGCGACGGGCCGCGCCCACCGGTCTTCGCGCGGCTCCGCAGCTTGACCTGCAGTACCACCAGCGCGGCGGCGATGCCGGACAGCGAACGGCCGTAGACTTCCAGGCCCTCGACGTCCTCCGGCGCCGGCGCGCCGCCGACCACGTCGAGCAGGCGCGCGTTGAAGCCGAGTTCGAAACACAGGTAGACCACCGTGATCGCGATGAGGAACAGCGTCTGCCTCACGTGCACGGAGCGCATCAGTCGCGTCGCTTGCATCAGTTGTTCCTCAAATCGATACGGACCGGCTTGATCTCGTCGGCCGGGATCTGCATCGCGCCCGGCAGCTGTGCGGACGGCTGCGTCCGCGCGGGGCGCTTGGCGGCCTGGCGCGCCGGCGTCGCCGCGGCGGTCGCGGTCGCGGTCGTGGTCGTGGTCGCGGTGGCGTTCGTGCTCGCCCCGGCGGTCGTGGCGGCGACCGCGCCGGCCCGGTGCGGCGGCGCCGGGATCACACGGGCGCCACCGGCGGCCGGCGGCATGGACGCGGCGCCCGCCAGGCCCGCGCCGGCGGGGGCGCGCAGGTCGGCATCGGCGAAGGGACGCGTCAGCGACGTGCCGGGCGGCAGCGGAATGCGCGACTCGAACATGAGGTCGCCGATGGCATAGGCATAGCGGTGCAGTTGTCCGTTCTCCAGGAACTCGAGGGCCAGCGTCTGGCCGCTCGCCCCCGGCGCGACGCGCGGACGGCCCTGGCAATCGCCCATCGTCCACTGCGCCACGTCGTCGCGCCCGATCGCCAGCAGGACGTAGCGGTACTGGCAGCCGCGTTCCTGGGTCTCCAGGACGGCCACGGTGCTCGGGCCGATGGTCGACACGTGGGCGATGCGCGCCGACGTCGCGTTCGGCAGCGGCACCACGCGCGCCGTGCCGCCGATCTTGACCGACAGGGCGTTGCTGGCCGGGTCGCGGCGCAGCACGGCCTGGCGGCCGCCGGGCAGCTCGAAGGTGCCGAGCGTGGTGCCGAACAGTTCGGCGTTGTCGATGCCGACCAGCATGCCGCCGCGACCGTTCGGCTGCACGGCGCAACCCGCGAGCAGCAGTGCCAGGACCGGGGCGGCGAGCCGGATAAGGAGCGAGGATGTCTTCATGGTGAGTACGGGGATGGCACGGCGTCCGGCACGGTCGGAATAAAGACGCCGAGCATAATCTATTTACAAGTAAAAGTGTATGCCTGGAAATAATTTTGCGCGGCAAATGCTGCCCCGCCTGACCAGAACGCGGGCGAACGACGATTTTGAAAGGAATCGGCATGAAAAGCGGGGCGTGCGCATGCGGCGCCGGCCGCCGCGGGCCGGCTGCTGCGCACGGCGCGCCGAACGGCCGCAGGGTCAGGACTGCGGGGTCCGGGCTGCGGGTCAGGGCTGCAGCATCAGCGCATGGCGCACCGGCCCCGGCAACAGCGGCTTCGGCGTGCCCGCCACCCAGTCCGCGTGCCCCTTCAGGAAGAACGGCGACAGCGGATGCCCGCTCTGCCCGCCGGGCATGTCGAACAGTCCTTCCTCCTCGCGTCCGGGCGAGACCGTCATGCGTTCGGACTGGCCGAATTTCGGCCCCGCCACGCGCGGCATGTTGCCGTCGCCCGAAAGTTGGTCGGGCGGTGCGGCCAGCCAGCGCCCCAGCAACGGTGGCAGCGCCGCCGCCACCGGGTGCGCGATCGCCGCCGTGTTGCGCCGCCCCCAGGTGGCTTGCGCTAGCGGCGTGCCGTCCTTCGTGACCTCGGCGATCGTGCGGTCGACGGCCGCCAGCTGCAGGTCCTGCCAGCGCGCGTAGCCGGGCGGCAGCCAGGCGGCCGGGCGCTCGTCGAGCAGGCGCGCGACGACGTCGGACCAGCGCGACGTCGCCGCCAGCATGGTCGCCTTCGGGTCGAGCTGGCGCATGCCGGCATCGGCGCCGGCGAACAGCAGTTCGTACAACGACCAGCGGTACTGCTGCGCCAGGCGGTAGCCGACCGAGCCGGTGCCGGCATGGCCGTCCCAGCTGTCGCGCAGCAGGCGCGCGAATTCGGCGCGCCGCGCATCGCCCGCGACGGCGCGCGCATCGAGCGCCTCCAGCGCGCGCCGGCGCCAGCCGTCGATGTACAGGGCGCGGTCGTCCAGCACGGTACGGAAGGCCGCGCCGACGTCCGCCCCGGCGGGCAGCGCCGCCAGCCCGTCGCGCAGCTGGCGGGCACGCGCGCCGAGGTCGAAGCCGCCGTCGCCCAGCACGTCGGCGCCGGGGCCGGCGAGCTGGCGGCTGTTGGCCGTCACCAGCAGGCCGGACGCCGGGTTGACGATGCGCGGGTGCGCGTCCGGCGCCAGCAGGCCGTCCCAGGTGGGAACGGCGCCGCCGGCAGCGAGCGGGTAGGCGACGGCCGCGCCTCCCTGCGCGCGGCGCGGCAGCGCGCCGGCGATGGTCCAGGCGATGTTGCCGCGCGCATCGCCCAGGACGATGTTCTGCGCCGGGATGCCGTCCGCGGCGGCCGCGGCCAGCGCCTCGTCCAGCGTCACCGCCGCCTCCAGCTTCAGGTGTTCCAGGTTCACCGCATCCGGCGCATGCGCGACCCAGTGCACGGCATACACCGCGTCGCCGGCCGCGCGCACCGGCCCCAGGCTGGTCTCGCGCACCGCCAGGCGCTGCGCCGTCTCGCCCTTGACGAGGATGGTCTCGACGTGCGTTACCGGTGTCTCCCAGCCGGACGGCAGGCGCAGCTGGCCCGGATGGGCGTCGTCGCGCTCCAGGCGCACCAGGTCGAGCGTGTCGGCATAGCTGTTGGTGAAGCCCCAGGCCACGTGGCCGTTGCTGCCCGCGATGACGAGCGGCGGCGCGCCCGGCAGGCTGACGCCGACGAGGCGCCGCGCCCTTCCCTGCGCGTCGGTGAAGCGCAGCGCCAGCCGGTACCAGATGTTCGGCAGTTGCAGCCCCAGGTGCATGTCGTCCGAGACGATCGCCGCGCCGCTGGCGCTGCGGCTGCCGGCCAGGGCGAAATTGTTGCTGCCGACGGCGTCGGTGAAACCGATGCCCGCCACCTGGCGCGCCGGCACGGCATCCTTGCGGCCCCACCAGGACGGGGCCGTGGCGGGCACCGGGGGCGGCGCGGCGGCGGCGATCGCGGGTGCATCGAGCGGCGCATCCCAGGCGCTGGAAGCCGGCAGCAGGAAGGCGCGCTGGGCGTCGTCCAGGTTGGCAGCGAGCCAGCCGCGCGCCAGCTCGCGCGGTTCCTGGTTGCCCTGCAGGTCGAAATACATCGCCCACACGACCAGCAATGAATCGGCCGGACGCCAGCGGCGCGGCGCGGTGCCGGTCAGCGCATACTCGAACGGCTGCGCGCCGAGCGCGCCTAGGCCGTCGTTGACGCCGGCGGCGTAGCGTTCGATGAAGACGCGTTCGGCCGGCGCCAGGCGACCCAGCGCCAGCTCGGCGCGGGCGCGGAAGCGGTGCAGCCGGTGCGCGCGGTCGAGCGGCAGCGCGCGCGCGCCGAACAGCTCGGCCAGTTCGCCGGCGGCGCTGCGGCGCAGCAGGTCCATCTGGAAGAAACGCTCCTGCCCGTGCACGAAACCGGTGGCGTAGGCGAGATCGAGCCGGTTGGCGCCGCTGAGCGTGGGGACGCCGTCGGCATCGCGCGCCACGGTCACGGGCGCCGACAGCAGCGGTGCGCGGCGCGCGCCGTCGAGCTGCGGCAGGCTGGCGCGCAGGTACAGCCAGGCGGCCAGCGCGGCCAGCGCCAGCAAGACCGCAACGGCCAGCGCCATGCGGGTTCCCCAGGTCAGCCAGCGGCGTGTTCGCATGCGCGTCATCCTTCGAAAAGGCGCATCTTGCCAGAAAAAACATGTCTCGGCGAGTACGCGACAGTCCCTGCCCGATGCGGTTCCCGGCCCGCATTTGAGCCAGTGTCGCAAGCGTCCTGCGATCCTGCCTATCCTGATGACAGGCGCACATGCCGTGCGCCCCGTACGAGGAGACTGACCGATGAAGCCGCAGCCTTTGCTGTCGCGATCGCTTGCCGCGCTCGCGCGGCCTGTCTCGGCAAGCGTGCTGGCGCCTGCGCCGCTGCCCGGCCGGCGCCTGCCCGGCCTGCTCTTGCGTGGTCTGCTCTTGCCTGGCCTGCTCTCACTGGCGGCATGCACGACGCCGCAGGAACGGGCGGCCCAGGTGCAGGCACAGGTCGAGCGCATGATGGTGGTGTACGGGCCGGCATGCACGCGCCTCGGCTATGCCGCCGGGTCCGATCCATGGCGCAACTGCGTGCTGAACCTCAGCGCAAAGGACGACCTGCCGCGCTACGGTCCCGATCCGTACTACCATGCCGGCTGGGGGATGGGCCGCTGGCCGGGCGGCTGGTGGGGCCCGTACTGGTAGCGCCGGCGGCAGCCGGCCAGCCGGCCCGGCCCCTGCGCCTGCCGGAAGCAGGCAGGCGCGCGAACGTCGGCACGATGCAGTGACGGTTGCCGAAGTCGATGCCGGGACGGCGCGTGTCGGGTAACGATGCCGGATGGTGGCCCGCCGTGGCGTCCGCCGTGAGGTCGGCGGTGGCATCGGCCGCGATGGCGGCCCGCGCCCGATCGTCGGCTTGCGCCTCGCGACTTGCCTGCGCGTAGGTGCGGGCTTGCGTGCGGTCGCCGGCGTGCGCCGGGCTGCCGGCCCGCGTTCGGTCGTCGGCGTGCGCTTGCCCGTTGGCCTGCAGCTGCTCGTCGGGCTGCGTCTGGTGGCTGGCCTGCGCCTGATCGTTGGCCTGCGCTCGCGCGTTGGCGTGCACCGGCTCGTCAGCGTGCGCGCGGGTCGACACGTTCGCGGCCGCGGCTTGCGCATGCTCGCTGGCGCTGTCTGCGATGCCTGCGGTGCCTGCAACGCGCACCGCCGCGTCGGCGACATGCGCGTTGGCGACATGCGCGTTGGCGACATGCGCGTCCGCAACATGCACGCCCGCGGCGTGTTCGTCCGCCACGCGTTCGTCCCCGACTTGCGCTTCGACTACGCCTGCCCCGGCAGCACGCGCCCCCACCCCGCCCTCGCACGCGCCAGCGGCATCGACGCCGGCGCCGGCACTGGCGGCACCATGCGCACCCGCATCGGCCCGCGCCGGCGCGATGCCGCCATGGTCGCCAGCAGCGCTGGCGCCGGCATCGTGTGGCTGCAAGGCATCGTCGCGCCCGGCCTCCGCCAGCGTACCGCCCACGCCCGGCCCGGGTTCGCCTGCCGCCGTCCGGATCACGAGGACGTCTTCGCCGGGCGCCCGCGCCGCGCCGTCGGACGGCGACGGCTGCATCAGGCGCCGCGCGCACGCCAGCTTGGTCACGGCCTCGCGCTGCTCGAGCAGGCGTTCGAGCACGCGCTGCGTGTGCCGCACCAGTTCCGGGTAGCGCGCATCCGGCGGATGCAGGCCGAAGCGCACCAGCGGCGCGTTCGCCAGCATGGCCGCCGTGGCGTCGGCGATGCGCGGGGACAGCAGGCGCCCGCCGCGGTTGCGCGCGGCATAGACCAGCGATGGCGACAGCACGGCGCGCCCGCCCGTGCCGGCGCCGTCCCCGTCCGCGCCCGGCAGGCAGTGGAAATGGCTGAAGGTGCTGGTGTAGGCGAAACCCGATGCGCGCAGCGCGCGCCAGGCGCCCTTGCCCAGCAGCCAGGCCGGAGGGACGAAGCCGGACGGCGTCCAACCGCGTTCCGCGAACCAGGCGCGGCCCAGTTCCAGCCGGCGCCGCGCCTCGGCCTCGTCCAGCGCGGCGAACTCGCCCTCGCGGCGCGTGTAGACGTTGCGCAGGAAGCGGCCACGCAGGCCGCCGCCGTTGGCCTCGGTGTCGAGATGGCTGTAGCCGTGCAGCGCCAGCTCGTCGCCGCGCTCCAGCACCACGTCCAGGCAAGCTTCCATGGCCGCCGAGCGCTCGGGCCGGAAGTGGTAGTGCGGCACGACCAGCCAGGTCAGCGGAATGTCCGCCACCTCGCGCACGGCCTGCACGAGGCGCAGGCAGTCGGCCCAGGTGGCCGGGGCCACGTCGTGGATCGACACGCACAGCATCGGCGCGGGGGCAGCCGCGCTCGCCGGCTCGGCGACGCGCTGGTCGGGGATGTCAGTCGACGGCACAGGCACGCTCCGGGTCGGGCGCCGCATGGGCGCGGCGCGACAGCAGGCCGTCGTAGCGCCCCAGCACCTGCGGCAGGATTTCGTTCCAGTCGTAGCGTTCGGCGGCCTTGCGCCGCGCCGCGGTGCCCATGCGCGCCATGTCGCGCTGGTACAGCGCCTCGATGGCGCCGGCGAAGCTGTCGACGCTGTCCGGTTCGGCCAGCAGGCCGGTGTCGGCATCGACCAGTTCCGCGATGCCGCCGCCGTTGACGCCCACCACCGGCAGGCCGCAGGCCATCGCTTCGAGCACGATCAGGCCGAAGGTTTCGCGGTCGCCCGGGTGCACCAGCATGTCGCAGCCGGCCAGCAGGCGCGCCAGGCGGCGCTGGTCGCGCTCGAACGGCAGGCGCGTGACGTTGGGCGCCGACGCCGGCGCCGTGCCCGACCCCACCAGCAGCAGGTGGTAGCGCGGGCCCAGGCGGCGCATGGCGCGCACCAGCACGTCGAGCTTTTTCTCGGGCGTGAAGCGGCCCGCGTACACGAGCAGGCGCACGCCGGGCTCCAGGCCGAGGCGCCGGCGCAGCGCGTCGTCGCGCTGGCGCGGGCGGAACACGGTGCTGTCGATGCCGAGCGGCTGGTGCACGGCGCCATGCACGCCGATGGCGTCGAGCTGCTGCACCATGGCGCGGCTGGGCGCCAGCACCAGGTCGAACTGGCGGTACAGCCGGGCGAGGTAGTTGCAGGTGCCGCGCGCGGCCAGGCTGCCCAGGCGCGGCTGCACGAGGCGCGGCAGGTCGGAGTGGTAGAAGGCGACGGCGGGGACGTCGTGGCGGTCGCGCATGCGCAGCGCGGCCCAGGCGCAATGCCCGGCGTCGCCGGCTTCCACGAGGTCGGGATGGGCCGACGCCAGCAGGCGCGCGGGCCCCGCCACCGACAGCGGCATGCGAAAGCCATGGAAGCCGGGCAGCCCGGCCGCCGGGATGCGCACCAGCGCGGGCACGTGCGCGCCGCAGGTCTCGACGTTGGGGCTCATGATCGTGTGACGCACGCGGCTGCGACGCGACAGCCAGTGCGCCTTGGCGTTCAGGTAGGTGCTGACGCCGCCGCCTTCCGCGGCATAGAACATGGTGATGTCGACGAGGTGCATGCTGGGGTCCGGTCAAAGTATCCCCACGATAGCAGCGGACATGCCGCGTCCACTTTGCGCACCGTCAAAGCTGGAGCCGCCACCCTCACGGGAGGCCCATTATGCACTGCGTCTGTCCAGCATGGCGCGCGCGATGGTGCCGGCGTCCACGTACTCGAGTTCGCCCCCCACCGGTACGCCGCGCGCCAGCCGGCTGACCTTCAGCCCGCGCGCCTTCAGCATCTCGCTGATGTAGTGGGCGGTCGCCTCGCCCTCGTTGGTGAAATTGGTCGCCAACACCACTTCGGCGACCTGGCCGTCGTTGGCGCGGTTGACCAGTTTTTCGAGATGCAGGTCGCGCGGACCGATGCCGTCCAGCGGCGACAGCCTGCCCATCAGCACGAAGTACAGGCCCTTGTAGGTCAGGGTCTGCTCGATCATGATCTGGTCCGCCGGCGTCTCGACCACGCACAGCAGCGCGCGGTCGCGCTCCTCGTCCGCGCACAGTTCGCAGACCTCGGTCTCGGAAAAGGTATTGCACATGGCGCAGTGGTGCACCGAGTCGACGGCCTGGTACAGCGCGCGCGACAGCATGGCCGCGCCTTCGCGGTCGTGCTGCAGCAGGTGGAAGGCCATGCGCTGCGCCGACTTCGGTCCGACGCCCGGCAGGCGGCGCAGGGCCTCGGTCAGGAAGTCGAGCGATTTGGACATGATGGCTCCGGTGAAAGGAATCGGCGCCCCTGCCCCGGGCACCAGGGATGCGGCGGCAGGGACGGCGCCGGCACGCGCCGGCGCGGATGCTGCAGGCGTCTCAGAACGGCATCTTGAAGCCCGGCGGGATCGGCAGGCCGGCGGTCAGGCCGCTCATCTTTTCCTGGGTGGTCGCCTCGGCCTTGCGGATCGCGTCGTTGAACGCGGCGGCGACCAGGTCTTCCAGCATGTCGCGGTCGTCGCCCAGCAGCGACGGGTCGATCGTGACGCGCTTGACGTCGTTCTTGCAGGTCATGACGACCTTGACCAGGCCGGCGCCGGACTGGCCTTCGACTTCGATGAGGGCCAGCTGGTCTTGCGCCTTCTTCATGTTGTCCTGCATGGCCTGTACCTGCTTCATCATGCCTGCGAGCTGGTTCTTCATCATGGTGTGTTCTCCAATGGGTCGGGTGAAACGAAAGGGATTCGAAAAGCGGGCCGGGTCGTCTGCAGCGCCCGATCAGGTCGCGATCGGCCGCACCGAGCCGGGCACCACGAACGCGTCGAAGGTGCGCGCCATCTCCTGCACGAACGGGTCGGCCTCGACGGTCGCCTCGGCCTCGCGCTGCAGCCGCTCGCGGCGCGCCTTCGCTTCCGCGCTGGCGGTGTACCAGACCGGCGCGATCTCGGTGTCGACGTTCACGCGCACGGACGGGAAGCATTCCTGCAGCGCCGCGCACAGTTTCTCGCTGTTGCCGCTGGCGCGCAGCGTGTCGACCGGCACGCGCAGGCGGAAGGTGGCGGCGCCGGCGTCGGCCCGGCACTCCACCAGTTCGGTCTGGAACGCGAGCTGCTGGGCCACGCCGCGCAGCGGCAGCGAGGCGGCCAGCGCGGGCCAGTTGCCGTCCCAGCCGAGCTGCGCCACCGGCGTGACGACGTAGGGATACGGCGCGACGCTCGACGCGGCCACGCGCGCCGGCGGCGGCGCCAGCGCGGGGGCGTCGGCGGCCGGCGCGGCGACGGCGGTATCGTCGGAAAATTCGGTGACCCAGGACGGCGGCTCATCGTCGGCCACGGTCTGTTCATGGGCCTGCGGCGCCTGCCGCGCCACGGCGCCCGGCTGCGCGCGGCCCGCGGGCTGCTGCGCCGGCGCCGGCGCCTGCGCGCGGGCCTGCGCCTGCGTGCCGGCGCCCGGCGCCGCATCCCACGGCGCCGTCGACGCGGCGGCGGGACGGGCCGGGGCGGCGCTCGCCTGCGGCCCGGGGATGGATGCGGGGGACGGCGCCGGCACCGGCGCCGCGGGCGCGGCGGAGGCATCGGCCGGCGGCGGACGCTTGGCGACGCCGCCGCTGCCGCCGCGCGAGGCGGCGCGCGCCGCTTCCAGCGCGGCATTGATCGAGGCGCGGGCCAGGCTCATGGCCGGGGCGCCGCCGCCGGCTGCGGAAGCGGGAGCGGGCGCTCCGGCCGGTGCGCCGTGGCCATGGGCGGCAGCCGGCCCGGCCGCCGGACGCGCCGGCGCCTGGGAGACCGGTGCGGACGGCGCCGGCGCCGCGGCCGGGCGGACCGCCTGGGCCTGCGGCAGCGGGCGCGCCAGCGCGCCCGGCGCCGGGGTGCCGGCTGGCTCGGCGCCGCCCTGCCCCGGACGGAAGGCCAGCATGCGCAGCAGCGTCATCGTGAAGCCGGCGTACTCGTCCGGCGCGAGGCCGATCTCGTTGCGGCCGTGCACGGCGATCTGGTAGTACAGCTGCACTTCCTGCGGATCGAAGGCGAGCGCCAGGCGCTGGATGTCGGCCAGTTCGGGGAGGTCCTGCGGCACGGCCGTCGGCACGGTCTGCGCCAGCGCGATACGGTGCAGCAGCGTGCCGAGGTCCTGCAGCGCGCCGTTGTACGACAGGCTGCGGCTGGCCATCTCGTCCGCCACCGCCATCAGGTCGGCGCCGTCCTGCTGCGCCAGCGCGTCGAGCAGGCGCACGAGGTAGGACTGGTCGAGCGCGCCCAGCATGCCCTGCACGGCGTCGAGCGTGACGGCGCCGGCGGCGTAGGCGATGGCCTGGTCGGTCAGCGACAGCGCATCGCGCATCGACCCGTGCGCGCCCTGCGCCAGCAGGCGCAGCGCCGGCTGCTCGAAGGTCACGCCTTCCTGGCCGAGGATGTTTTCCAGGTGCCCGACGATATGGCCCGGCGGCATCTGCTTGAGGTTGAACTGCAGGCAGCGCGACAGCACCGTCACCGGGATCTTTTGCGGGTCGGTGGTCGCGAGGATGAATTTCACGTGCTCGGGCGGTTCTTCCAGCGTCTTCAGCATGGCGTTGAAGGCGTGGTTGGTCAGCATGTGCACCTCGTCGATCATGTAGACCTTGTAGCGTGCGTTGCTGGGCGCATAGACCGCCTGCTCGAGCAGTTGCGCCATCTCGTCGACGCCGCGGTTGGAGGCGGCGTCCATCTCGATGTAGTCGACGAAGCGGCCGGCGTCGATCGCGCGGCAGGCTTCGCACTGGCCGCAGGGTTCGGCGGTGATGCCGCCCTGCCCGTCCGGCCCGGTACAGTTGAGCGACTTGGCCAGGATGCGCGACAGCGTCGTCTTGCCCACCCCGCGCGTGCCGGTGAACAGGTAGGCGTGGTGCAGCCGCCCGGTGCGCAGTGCATGGGTCAGGGCACGGACGACGTGCTCCTGGCCGACCAGCGTTTCGAAGTTCCGGGGACGGTATTTGCGGGCGAGGACTTGATAGGACATACCGCGATTTTACCGTAGACCGGGGGCGCAGGGCCAATACTCCATGTCCGGCGGACACGACGCTGCGGGATGGCGGCGCAACACGCGGGCGCAACGAAGCGTGCCCTGGAGGGCCATCGACGACGAAATGGAAACGAGAGGGAAACGGGAGGCGGAAAGACGAGGACGGCGAGGAATACGGGAACAACGAAAGAGGCGAGCCTGATCTGCGGCACTTGCGGTGAACGGCTTTGGCTGCTTCGTTCCCGACCTGACCAGGTAAACCATGCCACAATGCGCAGGGGCCCGCCAGCTCGCATTATACCCGACGCGGGAGGGGCAGGCAAACGGCTTTGTCGCCGCGCTATGTATGCCCTATATATATGTGTATGCGGCAGGGGTCAGGGCCCGGTGTCGATGTCCAATGGGCCCTGCCCCCGGTGTCGAACGGCGCGGCACGCGCACCGCCCGCGCGCTACAGTCCCAGCTGCTGCCAGATCCCGTCCACGCGCGCCTTGACCTCCGGCGTCATCACGATCGGCGTGCCCCACTCGCGGTCGGTCTCGCCCGGCCACTTGTTGGTGGCGTCGATGCCCATCTTGCTGCCCAGGCCGCTGACCGGCGACGCGAAGTCGAGGTAGTCGATCGGCGTATTGTCGACCAGCACCGTGTCGCGCGTCGGGTCGACGCGGGTCGTGATCGCCCAGATCACTTCCTTCCAGTCGCGCACGTCGACGTCCTCGTCCACCACGACGATGAACTTGGTGTACATGAACTGGCGCAGGAAGCTCCACACGCCGAACATCACGCGCTTGGCGTGGCCGGCGTACTGCTTCTTCATCTGCACCACCGCCATGCGGTAGCTGCAACCTTCCGGCGGCAGGTAGAAGTCGGTGATCTCGCTGAACTGCTTCTGCAGCAGCGGGATGAACACCTCGTTCAGCGCCACGCCCAGCACGGCCGGCTCGTCGGGCGGCTTGCCGGTATAGGTGGAGTGGTAGATCGGGTCGCGCCGCATCGTGATGCGGTCGATGGTGAACACCGGGAACCAGTCCTGCTCGTTGTAGTAGCCGGTGTGGTCGCCGTACGGGCCTTCCAGCGCATGCTCGAAGCCGGTCGGATGGCTCTGGTCCGGATAGATATGGCCTTCCAGCACGATCTCGGCGGATGCCGGCACGCGCAGCTCGCTGCCGATAGCCTTGGTGAGCGTCGTGCGCTGGCCGCGCAGCAGCCCGGCGAACTGGTATTCGGACAGCGTGTCCGGCACCGGCGTCACCGCGCCCAGGATGGTGGCCGGATCGGCGCCCAGCGCCACGGCCACCGGATACGGCTGGCCCGGGTTGGCGATGCAGTGCTCGCGGAAATCGAGCGCGCCGCCGCGGTGCGCCAGCCAGCGCATGATGACCTTGTTCGGCCCCAGCACCTGCTGGCGGTAGATGCCCAGGTTCTGGCGTTTCTTGTTCGGCCCCTTGGTGATGACCAGGCCCCAGGTGATCAGCGGCGCGATGTCGCCCGGCCAGCAATGCTGGATCGGCAGGCGGCCCAGGTCCACGTCCTGCCCTTCCCAAACGATTTCCTGGCAGGGCGCGCCCTTGATTTCCTTGGGCGCCATGTCCCACACGGCCTTGACGAGCGAGCCCATGTCCATGATGTCGCGCAATCCCTTGGGCGGCTCGGGCTCCTTGAGGCGCGCCAGCACGTGGCCGATGCGACGCAGCTCGCCGACGTCGTCGGCACCCATGCCCAGCGCCACCCGGCGCGGCGTGCCGAACAGGTTGGCGAGCACCGGGATGGTGTGGCCGGTGGGCTTTTCGAACAGCAGGGCCGGTCCGCCGGCGCGCAGCGTGCGGTCGCAGACCTCCGTCATCTCGAGATTCGGGGAAATGGGCACCGATATGCGCTTGAAGTCACCGATTTCTTGCAACTTAGCAAGGAAATCGCGTAAATCAGAGTAGTTCATCGCGTTTTTAATTCTTTTTTACATCTTTTGAGGTTGGCTAACAATCAGCGGCAAGTGATTGATTTGCCAAAGAATTGATGAGCCCCGAGGCTTACTTTAGATCTGAAAGTAATAAAGAACAGGCGTGCTAGTATTGACTTGGTATAAACGCGCCCCTACAATCCGCCTACTTAGTGAGACAGGCCCGTCCAGAACGTGATTTTAGCCGGTCTCATTCTTTCACGGGGACGGGGCCCCAGCGACATTTTAAGGAGTGTTTCCCTGGGCGTCTGCCCAACCTCCCCCGAGAACTTGTTAGCCACTGGGCGCCTCCATCGCAGCGCGGCCCAGCTGTAGCAAGCAACGACGGCGTTAGTCGACCGCAACGAGCGGCGACGGACGGTTTTCTGATGCACGGCATGAGTATGTCCATGACTGCAGCGCTTCGCGCGCCGCAATGGGAACGCTTTTTCCGCGACAAAGGAGAGACGATGATCCATCGCTTCATCGGTACGAGCGCAAGGCTCGTCCAACAGGCGGCCAGCCAGCCCATCACGTGGTCTTCCGTGATCAAAACGGCGCGCGGTGTCTTTACCACCGCAAAACATACGATGACCGTATTCGGCATTTCCGCAGTCGCCATGATGGCGCTGCTGTACCTCCGCCCCGACTTCGCCAAGCGCGTGTCGGATTTCCTGAGCCCGCAACAGGCAGCTCCCGCTGTCGTGGCGGCCGCTCCCGCACGGCCGCAGGCCGCCGCGGCCCACGCCGTCGAAGTCGCCAACGACGACAAGACGCACCGCGTCACGCGCCAGCAGAAGTACGTGACCGACTGGCTGTCGCGGCGCTACCGCGTAGCCGGCGACGCCGCCAACATGCTGGTGACGACCGCCTACAACACGGCCCACGAGATCAAGCTCGACCCGCTGCTGATCCTGGCCGTGATGGCCATCGAATCGGGCCTGAATCCGTTCGCGGAAAGCCCGATGGGCGCGCAGGGCCTGATGCAGGTGATGTCGAAGGTCCACAGCGACAAGTTCGAGGAAGTCGGCGGCAAGCAGGCTGCCCTGAATCCGGTCGCCAACATCCGCGTCGGCGCCCAGATCCTGAAGGATTACGTGACCCGCACCGGTTCCGTCGAGGGCGGCCTCAAGACCTACGTCGGCGCCGGCGCCTTCGACGACGATTCCGGCTACGGCAACAAGGTCATGGCCGAGTACAACCGCCTGAAGCAGGTCGCGCGCGGCAAGAACGTGCCGATCTACACCGCCCCTGCGGCCCCGGTCGCGCCGGCCGCGACGCTGGCCCAGAAATCGGCGCCCGCGCCGAAGGCCGATGCCGCCGAGACGGCGCACGGCAACAGCCAGAACGGCGAGACCGTCGCCGGGCTGTAACACCCCTTCCTGGTCGAAAGCCACCGTTGGCGGGAGCCGCGGTGGCTTTCTTTTTGGCGCCCCGTCACCCCGGCGCGTGCCGGGGGCCCGATGGTTCCCGCGTTTCGACGCCACATGCGCAGTCCGCCCCAGCCTGCGCCGCAGCGACAGGTCATGCACCTGGACCGCAGGACAAACAAAAAGGCCGCCCCGGTTCCCCGGCGCGGCCTCTCTCTATATATAGAGGGTAAAACGATCAGCGCTTCGCGTCCGCGCCCGCCTCGTCCGGGCGCAGCCTGCCGACCAGGCGGTCGAGCACGCCGTTCACGTACTTATGGCCGTCGATGCCGCCGAAGGACTTGGTCAGCTCGACCGCTTCGTTGATGACGACGCGGTACGGGATTTCGAGCTGGTTCTTCAGCTCATAGGCGCCCAGCAACAGCACCGCGTGCTCGATCGGCGACAGTTCGGCGACCGGACGGTCGACGGTCGGCGCCAGCAGCTCGCGCAGCTCGACCGACTGGGCGATCGCGCCGTGCAGCAACTCCTTGAAGTATTCGCTGTCGGCCTTGTCGAAACCGTGCGCGGTACGGATGTTGGCGATGATCGTGGCCGCCGGCTCATTGTTCAGCAGCCATTGGTACAAACCCTGCAGGGCGAACTCGCGCGCGCGGTGACGCGGCGTGCGGTTCTTGTTCGGGTTGGCGTGCGTAGTTTTTTCAGTCATGTTCCTTGCCTTGCTTTCAGTCTTCCTCGGCCTGCAGTTCTTCCAGGCCCAGCAGCAGATTGGCCATCTCGACCGCGACGCGCGCGGCATCGGTGCCCTTTTCGGCCATGCGGGCCTCGGCCTGCTCGTCGTTTTCGGTGGTCAGGATCGCGTTGGCGATCGGCATGCCATAGTCCAGGCCCACGCGGGTGATGCCGGCGCCGGATTCGTTCGACACCAGTTCGAAGTGATAGGTCTCGCCGCGGATGACGGCGCCCAGCGCGACCAGCGCGTCGAACTGCTGGGTCTCGGCCATCTTCTGCAGGGCCAGCGGGACTTCGAGGGCGCCCGGTACGGTCACGTGCAGGATGTCCTCGTCGGCCACGCCGAGATGTTTCAGTTCTGCCAGGCATGCCGACAGCAGGCCGTGCCCGACGTCCGCGTTGAAACGCGCCTGCACGATCCCGATGCGCAGGCCTTCGCCTGCCAGATTGCTTTCAAAAGTTCCTACCGTCATGGCTGCCTCTTGTTCTCTTGCTACGTTGAATGTGGATGGATACGTCAATGGTACCGCGTTCGCCGTGCGGCGCGGTACCCCGTGTGTGGATCGCGCGTCACGCCTCCGGGCGCGCCAGGTAGCCCGTGACCTCCAGGTCGAAGCCGGTCATCGACGGCATCTTGCGCGGGTTGGCCAGCAGCTTCATCTTGCGCACGCCGAGCTGGCGCAGGATCTGCGCGCCGATGCCGTAGGTGCGCAGGTCGAGGTTGGCCGCGCGCCCGGCCGGGCGGCTGGCCGGCTTGTCCATCGCCTCGAAGCGTTCGAACAGCTCGGCCGCGGTCTCGCCGGCATTGAGCAGGACGATCACGCCGGCCTCGGCGCGCTTGACCGTGTCCATCGCCGCCGCCAGGTTCCACGAGTGCGAGGTGCACGCGGTATCGAGCACGTCCAGGATCGACACCGGCTGGTGCACGCGCACCAGCGCCTCGCGCTCCTCGGACGGCGTGCCGTGCACCAGCGCCAGGTGGGCCGAGCCGCTCGGCTGGTCGCGGAAGGCGATCAGCTGGAATTCGCCGTGGGCGGTCGCCAGCGTGCGCTCGGCAACGCGCTCGACCAGCGTCTCGGTCTGGCTGCGGTAATGGATCAGGTCGGCGATGGTGCCGATCTTCAGGCCGTGTTCCTCGGCAAAGGCGAGCAGGTCGGGCAGGCGCGCCATGGTGCCGTCTTCCTTGATGATCTCGCAGATGACGGACGCCGGGGTCAGGCCCGCCATCTCGGTCAGGTCGCAGCCCGCCTCGGTATGGCCTGCGCGCATCAGCACGCCGCCCTTGACCGCGCGCAGCGGGAAGATGTGGCCCGGCTGCACCAGGTCTTCCGGCTTCGCGTCCTTGGCCACCGCCACCTGGATCGTGCGCGCGCGGTCGGCCGCCGAGATACCGGTGGTGACGCCTTCGGCGGCCTCGATCGACACCGTGAAATTGGTGCCGAACGAGGTGCCGTTGCGGGTCGTCATCATCGGCAGTTCCAGGCGGTCGCAGATCTCCTCGGCCAGGGTCAGGCAGACCAGCCCGCGCGCGTGACGGATCATGAAGTTGATCGCCTCGGGCGTGACGTGCTCGGCGGCGAGCACCAGGTCGCCCTCGTTCTCGCGGTCTTCTTCGTCGACCAGGATGACCATGCGCCCGGCGCGCAGTTCTTCGACGATTTCCTGGGTGGTGGAGATGGGCATGTGGGTTCCTCGAAACGGGGCGGCGGGGCGCGCCAAATCCGTTATTTTAATGGATTTGCCAGCATTTCACTGCCTCCCCGGGCCATCCGCCGGCCGCCGGCCGCCCCGAACCGCCTTTTGGCGGGGATCTTCGTTGCACTTCGACAACGACGCGGTCCGCGCTGCAGGGGCACGGTCATGGTTTTCTACCATTGTGTCGACTAACTTGCCATGTAGAATGGGTGTTTCCTGCCTCAACCGGACATCCTCCGCATGACTCATCGTTTCGCCCGTTTCACCCAGTCGATCGTCCTGTTCCTCATCCTGTGCGCCAGCGGCCTGGCGGGTGCCGCCGCGCTGAGGCTCGACGATCCGCTGCCGGTCGGCCCCCTGGTCCGGGTCGGCAAGCTGCCGAACGGCCTCACCTATTACATCCAGCAGAACCGCAAGCCGGAGCGCAAGCTCGAGCTGCGCCTGGTCGTCAAGGCCGGCTCGATCCTGGAGGACGAGGACCAGCGCGGCCTGGCCCACTTCACCGAGCACATGGCGTTCAACGGCTCGACGCATTTCAAGAAGCACGAACTGGTGTCCTACCTGCAGTCGATCGGCGTGAAGTTCGGCGCCGACCTGAACGCCTACACTTCGTTCGACGAAACCGTGTACATCCTGCCGGTCCCGGTCGCGGGCCGGCAGGAACTGGACAAGGCCTTCCTGGTGCTGGAAGACTGGGCCCACGGCCTGACGCTGAACGACGCCGACATCGACAAGGAGCGCGACATCATCCTGGAGGAGCTGCGCCTCGGCAAGGGCGCCGGCGACCGCATGCAGAAAGTCCTGATGCCGAAGATCTACAATGGCTCGCGCTACGCCGAGCGCCTGCCGATCGGCCAGGAAGACGTGATCCGCAACTTCCGTCCCGACGCGCTGCGCCGCTTCTACCGCGACTGGTACCGGCCCGACCTGATGGCCGTGGTCGCCGTCGGCGACGTCGATCCGGCCCACATCGAGCAACTGGTCAAGCGCCACTTCGCCGGCCTGAAGAACCCGGCGCCGGCGCGCCCGCGCGAGTACGCCGCGATCCCGCCGCGCGCCGGCACCGAGGCGCTGGTCGTCACCGACAAGGAAGCGGGGCCGGCCTCGATCCTGATCCGCTATCCGGTGCTGCCCTACCGCGAGCGCGCCACCATCGGCGGCTACCGCGAGCAGCTGGTCGAGAGCCTGTTCTCGGGCATGCTGAACCAGCGCCTGGCGGAACTGGCGCAGCTGCCGACGCCGCCGTTCATGGCGGCCAGCAGCGCGCTGTCGCGCCTGACCCCGCGCTACCGCTCCTGGAACGCGACCGCGGCGCTGGGCGAGAACGGCGCCCCGGCCGCCATCGACGCGCTGGTGCAGGAAAACGAGCGCGCCCGCAAGTTCGGCTTCGGCGCGCAGGAACTGGAGCGCGTCAAGAAGACCCTGCTGCGCACCTACGAACGGGCCTGGAACGAGCGCGACAAGACCGATTCGGCCGTCTACGCGTCCGAATACATGCGCCACTTCCTCGAAGGCGAGGCGATCCCCGGCATCGATGCCGAGTACCGCTACGTCAGCGAACTGGTGCCGGGCATCACGCTGGACGAGATCAACGCCTATGCGCGCCGCACCATCCCGGCCGATTCGGGCAAGCTGGTGGTCTACACCGGCCCGGCCCAGGGCGCGGAGAAGGACGGCGCCGCGATCCCGAGCGGCGACGAGCTGCTGGCCGCCGTCGCCCGCGCCGAGCGCCTCGACGTGCAGGCGAACGACGCCGAGAAGGCCGTCGCCGCGCGCCTGCTGGACAAGCCGCCGGCGCCGGGACGCATCGTCGGGGAGACGCACGACGAGCGCCTCGGCCTGACCCGCCTGGCGCTGTCGAACGGCGTCAAGGTGATCCTCAAGCCCACCACGTTCCGCAACGACCAGGTGCTGATGAGCGCCGCCCGCTTCGGCGGCCAGAGCCTGTTCGACGAGCGTGACATCTTCAATGCGCGCTATGCCGACGCCATCGTCGCCTCGATGGGCCTGAAGGACTTTTCGCCGCTCGACCTGCGCAAGATCCTGGCCGGCAAGGCGGCCGCCGTCAGCGCGGGCCTGGGCAGCCACACCGACGTCGTGGCCGGCACCGCCGGCGCCACCGACGTCGAGACGATGCTGCAGATGGTATGGCTGAAGTTCGCCGGCGTGCGCCGCGACGAGGATCTGTATAAATCGTTCATCGGCAAGCAGATGGAACTGGCGCGCAACCGCCTGGCGCAGCCGGGCGCGCAGTTCGGCGACACCGTGCTGGCCACGCTGTACGACAACAACCCGCGCGCGCCGCGCGCGCTGCGCCCGGACGACGTCACGCGCATCGACCTGGACCGCGCGATCGCCATCTACCGCGAGCGCTTTTCCAGCGCGCGCGACCTGACCTTCATCTTCGTCGGCAGCTTCGACGTGGCCGCCATCAAGCCGCTGCTGGCGACCTACCTGGGCAGCCTGCCGACGCCGCCGCTGCCGACCGCCTACCGCGACCTGGGCGTGCGCCCGGTGCGCGGCGTGGTCAAGCGCGTGGTGAACAGCGGCTCGGAAGAACGCAGCACGGTATCGCTGACCTTCACCGGCGCCGCCGACGTCGACGAGCACGAGGAACTGCGCCTGTCGGCGCTGACGGAGCTGATGAACCTGCGCATCATCGACGTGCTGCGCGAGAAGCTGGGCCTGATCTACGGCGGCGGCATGGAAGGCTCGATGACGCGCCTGCCCTACCCGCACTACACGGTCGGCGTGACGCTGCCGACCGGCCCGCAGAACGTCGGCAAGGTGGTCGACACGACCTTCGCCGAGATCGAGCGCATGCGCGCGCGCGGCCCGGACCAGGCCGACCTGGACAAGATCAAGGCGAACTGGATGCAGACCTACCGCAAGTCGCTGCAGGAGAACGGCTACTGGCTGGCGGTGCTGCAGACCTCGTTGACCGAGGGGACCGACCCGTCCACCGTCCTCACGCTGGACAAGGAAGTCGCGGCGCTGTCGGTGCACGACGTGCGGGAGGCGGCGCAGCGCTACCTCGATCCGCAGAATTACGTGCAGGTGGTGCTGAATCCGGAGGCGCCGGCGGCGCCGAAATGACGCCGCGATGTCATGCCGGCGCTTGGTGGGCACGGGGTGCCCACGCGTGACGTTCGCATCGAGCCAGCGCCGTAGGGTGCGCACCCCGTGCGCACCACCCCTTCACGTTACTTCAAATACTTGTTGAACCATCCGATTTCGCGCGCCCGCAGGTCGCGCTGGTGCTCCGGCTTGCGCAGCGAGTGCCCCTCGTCGGCGTAGATCACCAGCGAGGTGGGCACGCCCATCGCCTTCAGCCCGTGCCAGAATTCCAGCGACTGCGCCGGCGGGCATTCGACGTCGCGCTCGCCCACGTAGATGAAGGTCGGCGTCCGGGCGGCCTTGATCGACTCGATCGGCGAGGCGGCGCGGTACACGGCCGGATCGTCGTACATGGTGGCGCCGAAGAACGGCACCATCCACTGGTCGATGCCGTTCTGGCCGTAGTAGCTGATCCAGTTGGCGATGCCGGCGCCGGCGACGGCGGCCTTGAAGCGGGTGCTGTGCGTCACGCCCCACATCGTCATGAAGCCGCCGTAGGAATGGCCCATCAGGCCCAGGCGCGCGCCGTCGATCGGCGCCGCCTTCAGGGCCGCGTCGACGCCCGCCAGGATGTCGCGCCAGTCGCCGCCGCCGAAGTCGCGCCGGTTGGCGCTGGTGAAGGCGCTGCCCTGGCCGAAGCTGCCGCGCGGATTCGGCATGAACACGAAATACCCTTCGTCCACCAGGTCGCGCAGCAGGTTGCCGGTACCGCCGGCCGCCACGTAGCGCGGCGTCACCGCCGCCGCCGGGCCGCCGTGCACCTGCACGATCATCGGGTAGGTCTTGCCCGGCTCGACCCGGGCGGGGCCGACCAGCCAGCCCTGCACGTCATGGCCCTCGTTGGTCCAGGCCACGCTGCGCGCCGACAGCGCCGGCGCGAAGTGTGCGTTGTCGCGCGTGACGGGCGCCAGCGCAGGCAGGCGGCCGGCGACGATGCGCGGCGCACTGCCGAAATCCTCGTGCACGGAGGCCGCGACCTTGCCGTCGGCGCTGAACACGAAGCGGCCGTCGCGCGAGGCCGTCGCCGTCACCGGCCCCTTCCACAGCAGGCGCGTGCTGCGCGCGGCCGGGTCGATCGCGGCCACGCCGGCGTCGGCGCCGGCCAGCACCGACGCCAGCAATTCCTTGCCGCGCCAGGCGATGCCGTTGAACGTCCCCTTGTAGCCCGGCGTGACGTCGACCGGCTGGCCGCCCGCGAACGGCACCGTGTAGACGTCGCCGCCGACCGAGCCGAAATCGCTCATCAGGCCGCCGATGAAGGCGACCGTGCGGCCGTCCGGCGACACATGCGGCATGTTCATCTGCATCTTCGGCGCCGCCAGCACGCGCAGCGCGCCGCTGGCCGCATCGACGTGGCCCAGCGTCGCGACCCACCAGTTGTTGTCGCCGTTGCCCCTGGCGCTGGTGACGACGAAACCCTTGCCGTCCGGCGTCCAGTCGTATTCGTAGACGAAGGTGTCGGCCGGGGACACCAGCCGCACCGCGCCGCCCGCCGCCGGCACGACGGCCACGCGCTGCGCATCCTCTTCCTGGGCCAGGCCGATCTCGCCGACCTGGCGCGCTCCCGCCTCGACGGCGCCGGTGAGCTTCCTGGCGCCGACGGTGGCGAGGAACGCCAGCTGGCGCCCGTCCGGCGACCAGCGCACCGTGCTGGCGACGCCCTTGACGCTCGCGAGCGCCGTCATCCGGCCGTCGCGCAGCAGGTAGACGGTGGCGGTACCGGCTTGCGGATCGCTGCCGATCACGGCCAGCGCTGCCTGGTCGGGCGACCAGCTGGGCGCATCCAGGCGGCAGGCGGCGCATTCGGCCAGCTGGTAGGTGGCGGCGATGGCGCCGTCGCTGCGCGCACGGACGACGACGCGCGGTCCCGCCTTGGGTTCGCCGTCGACGGTCTCGATCGCCGCGATGCGCTCGCCATCGGCCGAGATCGCCAGCGCGCGGTAGCTGCGCAAGCCGGCGGGATCGGCCGTCGCGGCGCCGGCTGCGGCCAGCAGCGCGGCCAGGGTGGCGGCGCGTGCGAGCGCCGTGGGGTGTCGTTGGGTCATGTCGCTTACCTCTTGGTATCGTCGTTGTGATGTCGGGCGACGCCGCCGTCGAGACAGGCGCGCGCGGGCGCCGCCATGCGGCCGGAATTGCCAGCGGGCAGTCTACGTCAAATGGATGAGGGGACACGGTTGTTTTGCGGGTGCGTGCTCTGCCAGCACGTCGCCCCGGCGCAGGCCGGGGTCCAATGCTGCATGCGCCGTCGCACTGCATGCGCATTGGGTCCCGGCCTCCGCCGGGACGACGTGCACGTCAGTGCGTGCACGGCCATGCGCCTTTTGCGACAGCCTCCTGCGCCGGGACGACGGCGTTGCCGGTCAGGCCTTGGCCGCGCCCAGCATGCGCTCGACGTAGCGCGCGATCAGGTCGATTTCCAGGTTCACGCGGGCGCCCGCGTGCAGGTGCTTGAGCGTGGTGACGGCGATCGTGTGCGGGATCAGGTTGATCGAGAAGCGGCAGCAGGCGGCTGCGGCGCCATCGGCGGCCACGTCCTCGACGCTGTTGACGGTCAGCGACACGCCATTGACGACCACCGATCCCTTGTAGGCCAGGAACTTGCCCAGCTCATGGGGCGCATCGACGACCAGCTTGTACGACTCGCCCACCTGCTCGAAGGCGTGCACGCTGCCCAGGCCGTCGACGTGGCCCGACACCAGGTGCCCGCCCAGGCGCTCGGCCAGCGTCAGCGCCTTCTCGAGATTGACTTCGCCCGGCTGGTCCAGCCCGACGGTGCGGTTCAGGCTCTCGCGCGAGACGTCGACGGCGAACGCATCGGCGGTCTTCTCGACGACGGTCATGCAGGCGCCGTTGATGGCGATCGAGTCGCCCAGGGCGACGTCGGCCAGCGGCAGGCCGCCGGCATCGATCTCGAGGCGCACGCCGGCGTCCGCGCCGCCCGCGAGCGGCGCGACCGACTTGATGCTGCCGACGGCAGCGACGATTCCAGTAAACATGGCTTGAGGTTCCTTCCTTGTGTTCGGTTGAGGTCGTTATTCGGTGCTCGATGAATGATCCGTAGGGTTTTTATTCGGCATGGTCGTGAGCGAAGCGCGCCAGGATGCGCAGGTCCGGCCCGACCTGGGCCACGCCATGGAAGCGCAGCTGGCGCTTGTCGGCCAGGCGCGCCAGCGGCGGCAGCGCGAACATGCCCTGCCCCGGCCCGACCAGGCTGGGCGCTAGGTAGACCAGCAGCTCGTCCACGCAGCCTTCGCGCACCAGCGAGGCGTTCAGCCTGGCGCCGGCCTCCACGTGCAACTCGTTGATCTCGCGCCGGCCCAGCTCCAGCATCAGCGCCGGCAGGTCGACCTTGCCGGCGGCGTTGGGCAGCACGATGACCTCGTGGCCGGCCGCGCGCAGCGCCGCTTCCTTGGCGGTACCGGCGACGGCGGCCACGATCCAGCACGGCTCGCCCCGCAGGATGCGCGCGCCGGGATCGATGTCGAGGCGGCTGTCGACGATCACGCGGCGCGGCTGCAGCGGCGTATCGACGCCGCGCGCCGTCAGTTGCGGATCGTCCTGCCTGACGGTGCCGATGCCGGTGAGGATGGCGCTCGCGCGGGCGCGCCAGGCATGCCCGTCGGCGCGCGCCTGCGCGCTGGTGATCCACTGGCTCTCGCCATCGTCCAGCGCGGTGGCGCCGTCCAGGCTGGCGGCCGTCTTGAGGCGCACCCAGGGGCGGCCATGGCGCATGCGCCGGAAGAAGCCGATGTTCAGCTCGTGGGCCTCCTCGGCCAGCACGCCGGAGGCGACGTCGATGCCGGCCGCCTCCAGCTGCGCCAGCCCGCGTCCCGCCACCAGCGGATTCGGATCGACCATCGCGGCCACCACGCGCCCCAGGCCGGCCTGCACCAGCGCGTTAGAGCACGGCGGCGTGCGGCCGTAGTGGCTGCACGGCTCCAGCGTCACGTAGGCGGTGGCGCCGCGCACGTCGTTGCCGCGCGCCTGGGCGTCGCGCAGCGCCTGGATCTCGGCATGCGCCTGCCCGGCCGGCTGGGTGTGGCCGGCGCCGATGACGGCGCCGTCGCGCACGATCACGCAGCCGATGCGCGGGTTCGGCGCGGTGATGTACATGCCCTTCGCCGCCCATTCCAGGGCCAGCGCCATGCCTTCGGTATCGCTCTTGATCTGCACGGTGTGTTCCGGTTCCTCGCTTCCTGTGCCGGTGCGGCGCTGCCTCGTGGGGAACGCAGCATCACGGAGGCGCGGCCGCGCCCTCGCAGGTGTCGTCGCGCGCCGGATCGCAGACGCGCGCCCGCCCCAGCATATTGATTTTAATACGGCGGATGCCGTCGCCATGGAACAGCGACAGCGTGCCCCAGCGCGCCGCCGCGCTATTGGTCTCGCTGCAGCTGCGCCCGGCGCCATTGTAGGCGATATAGTAAGGCGGCGCTGGGCTCGTGAAGGCGAAGACGACGGCCAGCCCCGGCGCCAGCGGCCCGTGCCGGGCGATCGGTTCGTCGCCCGCGCCGGGCTGGCCGTCGCCGTCGCTGTCCTGGAACACGATCCAGCCGCGGCTCCAGTCCCGTCCCGCCGGATCGAGCGGCATCAGCTTGACCTGGCGGCCGCGCGCCAGCGCCTGCGCACGCGCCAGGTTGATCGCGCCGAACAGGTCGCCGGCGGCAGCCTTGAGCTGCAGCGTGCGCACCAGCGCGCGCAAGTCCGGCGCGGCGATGCCGAGCAGGACGGCGGCGATGGCCAGCACGACGAGCAGCTCGGGCAGCGCGAAGCCGGCGCCGCCGCGCGAGGGCAGGCGCCTCATGGCCAGCAGCTCGCGCCGTCGGCCCGCACGCCCTGCGCCCCCTGGCGCCCCAGGCTGTCCAGCGTCAGCGCGCCGCATTCGGGGTCGCGGAAGCGCCGGTCCACGCGTTCCGTGCCCGGCCGCGCGCGCAGCTCGACGCAGTCGTCGATCGCCATGTCCGGACAGGCGCGCGCATCGAGCTCGTAGGCGCTGGACGCGGCATCGTGCCCGGACCACCAGGCGAAGCCGCCGGCATCGTCGCCGTCGCCCTCGGCCGATGCGCCGGCCGAGAACGCGACGTAGCGGTTGTGCTGGGCGCGGTAGCGCTCCTGCTTCTGCATCGCCTCGATCAGGGCCACCTGCCCCTCGGTGCGGCGCGTGCGCACGATGTAGCCGGCATAGGTCGGGTAGGCGATCGACACCAGGATCGATACGATAGCGAGCACGATCAACACTTCGAGCAGCGTGAATCCGGTGGTGACGCGACATGGTTTCATGGTGAGCCTCACGGTGGCGGTCATTGGTTGGCGCGGGCGTGCAGTTCGGGCCAGTTGGCGATTTCGCGCCAGCCGATGCGGCCGGCGGGCAGCGTGCGGGGCGGGTCCGCGGGCTGGTGGTCCGGTGCCGCCGGAGGGGCTTGTGCCGGTGCCTGCGCCGGTGACTGTTCCGGTTCCTGCGCCGGCCCCTGCCCCGCAGGCGGTCCGGCGTCCCCCCCGCCGGAGGCGTCCTGGCCGGGACCGCCTGCGCCGGCGCCCTCGCCCGCGTGCTCGCCCGCGTGTCCGTCCGGCGGCGCCGGCCGCGGCTTGCGGTACAGCGCCTGCAGTACGACCCAGGTGGACGCGCGCATCCCGAAGCCGATGGCGGTGATGCGGTAGAAGCTGCCGTGCGCGGCATCGGCGCCGGCCGGCTCCAGCTTCTCGATCAGGTAGCGCGGCAGCCGCGCCGGCAGGGTGTCGCTGCCCACCGGCAGCACGGCGCCGCTGAAGCGGCCGTACGGCACCAGCGCGCCCGGGTCGGCCGCGGCCAGGTCGACGCGCTGCCAGGCGGGCGGCGACGCCGCGCGGCACAGGCCCAGGTCGGTGGCGCCGCTGCCGCAGCCGCCGGGAAAGTCGCCGCCGCCCGCCGGGTCGAACCACGCCGCCCGCGCCGTCGCCGCGGCGCCTGCGATGTCGCGCTCGGCATCGCGCAGCGCCGCCCCGGCCATGGCGCGCGCCGCGATGCGGTCGCCTTCGTTGCGCGCCGAGGCCAGCAGAGCGAACGCGCCGCGCACGACCGCGACGCCGATCACCATCGCCGCCGCCAGCAACAGCAGCGCGCAGACCAGCGCCACGCCGCGCTGGGCGCGCGCACGCGGCCGGCGTGGCAGCGGGAGCAAGCGTCGCGGACGCGGCGGGCGCGGCGGCGCAGAGGGAGGCGGGACGCTCATGGCAAGGCAGCCGGCAGCGCGACCGTCGTCGTGAACAGGCGCCGCTCGCGCCGCCGCAGGTCGGCCGGCATCGTCGCTTCGTGCAGCACCGTGCCGGCGTCGTCGTCGCCCTCGGCCCCGGCATGGGCGGCCCCGAACAGCGCGAAGTCGGCGCTGCCCGGCTGCGCGCGGGTGGCGCGCGCGCCGTGCAGCAGCAGCGCGACGCGCACGCTGGCGACGCGCTTCCACCAGGTGCGCCGGTTCAGGTCCTGCGCGTCGGCGGCCCCGAGGGCGTCGTCCAGCGCGCGGATCGCGGCGGCGTTCACGTAGCGGTTGGGCACGCCGTCGCGCGGTTCGTCGGTATCGATGCCGTACAGCAGCTGGAAGCCGTCGACGCCGGCCACGACGGCATCCGCGCTCCAGTTGGCCGCGCCGCGGTACTTGCAGCGCAGCTCCGCCTCGCCGTCGGCGTTGCGCGCCACGTGGAAGACGCTCCAGCCCTCCTCGCCCCGGGCGACCGTGAAGCCGGCGCAGCTGACGGTGCTGCCGTCGCCGTCCGGCGCCGGGCCGGCGCCGGGGAAGCGCACGGCCAGCACGTCGCTGCCGTTGGCGGCATCCGGCAGGGGCGCATCGATGCCGGGCGAGGTGCGGCCGACCGAGCTGGCGTCGAGTCCGGCGAGACGCGCCGGCAAGGTCTCCGGCGCGGCAGGACCCAGCAACGCCTCGGGATCGACGGCCGCGGCCTGGCGCAGCGCGCGCCCGACCAGTTCGAGGGCGTAGCGCCCGCCGTCGTCGACCGCCGCCATCTCCATCTGCGCCGCGTACGTGGCGTTGGCGTGCGCCAGCAGGCGGCCGGCGCCCAGCAGCACGCCCAGGCCGACGGCCAGCGCCACCAGCATCTCGACCAGCGTCATGCCGCCGGCGCGGCGCGCGGGCAGGCGCATGCGCGTCATGGCGCGGCTCCCGCCAGCACCAGCCTCAGCTTGGGAGCGACGCCGTCCCGGCCGCCGTCGCCGGCCTCGCGCCAGCCCAGGCGCGCGACCAGCGGCGCCCCGGGTCCGCCCGCGCAGGTCCAGCCGGGGGCGGCATCGGCGTCGCGGCAGACCTGGATGCGCCCGCCGGCATAGCGCGCCGCCACCGCCTGCGCCACCTCGAACAGGTCGAAGCGGGCCAGTTGCGCGGCATCGCAGGCGGCGCCGCCGTAGCACAGCGTGGCGGCCGGCGGCGGTCCCGCGGCGGCGTCATAGTCGAGTTCGAGGTAGGGATTGGCGGCGGCGTCCAGCGCCATCGCGGCGCGGTTGGCCTGCATGCGCTCGGCCAGCGCGGCCAGCAGCTGCGCGCCGTCCGCCAGGCGCGCCGCCTCCTGGCCCGTGCGCACGGCGAGCGTCTGCAACCCGGCCGCGCCGGCGATGCCCAGCGCGAGCACGAACAGGGCCACCAATACTTCCACCAGCGTGAAACCCTTGCTGCCAAGCATGCCTTGCCTCCCGCATCCGTTGCGCATGAGATGCGAAGGTAGCAGCGAGGCCAGGCTCGGCCATGCGCTCGCTCAAGCGTGCCGATGCAACCCGGATGGGGACGAGATGGACTAACGAACGTTACTTGCGCGGCTGCCCGACTTCCGCAATGGCTTCCTGGAATTCCGCCAGGTCGGCGAAGTTCTTGTACACGGAGGCAAAGCGGATGTAGGCGATTTCGTCGAGGCGCTTGAGTTCCTGCATCACCAGTTCGCCCACGTAGCCGGTATCGACTTCGCGGCGGCCGCTGGTGAGCAGCTTTTCCTCGATCGAGGCGACGGCGCGGTCGATGGCCTCGGCCGCCACGGGCCGCTTGCGCAGCGCCAGCATGAGGCTGCCGCGCAGCTTGGAGGATTCGAATTCGGTCCGGCTGCCGTTCTTCTTGACGATGATCGGCATCGACAGTTCGATGCGCTCGTAGGTGGTGAAGCGCTTGTCGCACTGCACGCAGCGGCGGCGGCGCTTGATGGCGTCCCCCACCTCCGATACGCGGGTATCGAGGACCTGGGTGTCGTCATGCTGACAGAACGGACATTTCATGGAGCGCCGATGCTACTGAGATAGTGCTGGATTACTAAAGAATACCGGCGCCCACGAGGAAGCGCCGGGAAGGCGCGGCGCCCGCGGGCGCCTCGCCGTATAGCTTAACGCAGAAGCTTACGCTTCGTAGACCGGATATTTGTCGGTCAGTTTCTTGACTTCGGCCTTCACGCGCTCGATGGTCGCGGCGTCGTGCGGGTTGTCCAGCACGTCGGCGATCAGGTTGCCCACCGTGGTCGCGTCCTCTTCCTTGAAGCCGCGGGTCGTGAAGGCCGGGCTGCCGAGGCGGATGCCCGAGGTCACGAACGGTTTCTGCGGGTCGTTCGGGATGCCGTTCTTGTTGCAGGTCATGTGTGCCTGGCCCAGGATGGCTTCCGCCTCCTTGCCGGTCAGGCCCTTCGAACGCAGGTCGACCAGCATGACGTGGGACTCGGTACGACCCGACACGATGCGCAGGCCGCGCGCGATCAGGGCGTCGGCCAGGGCCTTGGCGTTCTTGACCACCTGCTGCTGGTAGGCCTTGAATTCCGGCGACAGGGCTTCCTTGAACGCGACGGCCTTGCCGGCGATCACGTGCATCAGCGGACCGCCCTGGATGCCCGGGAAGATCGCCGAGTTGATGGCCTTCTCGTGCTCGGCCTTCATCAGGATGATGCCGCCGCGCGGGCCGCGCAGCGACTTGTGGGTGGTCGAGGTGACGAAGTCGGCGTACGGCACCGGGTTCGGGTATTCGCCGGCGGCGATCAGGCCGGCGTAGTGGGCCATGTCGACCATGAAGTACGCGCCGACTTCCTTGGCCACGCGGGCGAAGCGCTCGAAGTCGATGCGCAGGGCAAAGGCGGAGGCGCCGGCGATGATCAGCTTCGGCTTGTGCTCGCGCGCCAGGCGTTCCATGGCTTCGTAGTCGATGTCTTCCTGCTCGGTCAGGCCGTAGGAGATCACGTTGAACCACTTGCCCGACATGTTCAGGGCCATGCCGTGGGTCAGGTGGCCGCCTTCGGCCAGCGACATGCCCATGATGGTGTCGCCCGGCTTGAGCATGGCGAAGAACACGCCCTGGTTCGCCTGCGAGCCCGAGTTCGGCTGCACGTTGGCGGCTTCGGCGCCGAACAGTTCCTTGACGCGGTCGATCGCCAGCTGCTCGGCGACGTCGACGTATTCGCAGCCGCCGTAGTAGCGCTTGCCCGGATAGCCTTCGGCGTACTTGTTGGTCAGTTGCGAGCCCTGGGCCTGCATCACGGCCGGCGAGGTGTAGTTCTCGGATGCGATCAGCTCGATGTGGTCCTGCTGGCGCTTGTTTTCCTTCTGGATGGCATCCCACAGTTCCGGGTCAACCTTGGCGAGCGTGTGATCTTTTGCAAACATGAAAAACTCCAATCGATAAGAGAACCAGGCGACGGGCAGCGCTGAACGGGGCGGGACCGGCGGCAACGGGCCAGCCGGGGCGCCTCCTCATGCATCGCATGAACGCGTACCCATCGATGGCTGCCCAGGCGAACGGCATAAGACACCCCGCGTTCCCCGGTGGATGTCCACCTTCGCCGCACGCCGGCCGGTCGCTTGGGAAGCGGGCGCCGGTGCGCGGTTTTCGCCAGTTACGCGGGATGATAAGGAACTCCCGATTGTAAGGGATGACGCGGCCGGCAGGCAAGGAAACCGATGACGCCCTGGCAAGGCGCCGCGACCGGCGCCGGGCATGGCGCACTGGCGATCAGTTTCGACGATCAATTTCGGCTATCAATTTCGGCTACAATCCACGGGTTCAACTCCTTGCCCTGGATTCCCACCATGATCGTTTTCATCACCGGCGCATCGGCCGGCTTCGGCGCCGCGATGGCGCGCACCTTCGTCAAGAACGGCCACCAGGTAGTGCTGGCGGCGCGCCGCAAGGAGCGCCTGGACGCGCTGGCCAGGGAGCTGGGCGAATCCGCGCTGCCGATCGCGATGGACGTGACCGACAAGGACTCGATCGAGGAAGCGCTGTCGATGCTGCCGCAATCCTGGCGCCAGATCGACGTGCTGGTGAACAATGCCGGCCTGGCGCTGAACACCAGGCCCGCGCACGAAGTGCCGCTGGCCGACTGGGAAACCATGATCGACACCAACGTCAAGGGCCTGGTGACGATGACCCATGCGCTGCTGCCCGCCATGGTCGAGCGCGGCAGCGGCCTGATCATCAACCTCGGCTCGGTGGCCGGCCACTACCCCTACCCGGGCGGCAACGTGTACGGCGCCACCAAGGCCTTCGTCGAGCAGTTCACGCTGAACCTGCGCGCCGACCTGGTGGGCACCGGCGTGCGCGCCACCAACATCGCGCCGGGCCTGTGCGGCGGCACCGAGTTCTCCAACGTGCGCCTGAAGGGCGACGACGCCGCGGCCGCCAAGGTCTACGAGGGCACCCAGCCGCTGACCCCGGAGGACATCGCCGAGACCGCCTACTGGATCGCCACGCTGCCCGCGCACGTCAACGTCAACCTGATCGAGCTGATGCCGACCTGCCAGGGCTTCTCGCCGTTCAACGTCAAGCGCGGCTGAGCCGGCAGCGCGACGGGAGCGGCGCGCAAACAATTGTTTTCGATTTGTAACAGCTCCGTCGGGCCATGTGGAAAAATGATAGAGTTGCTGACTTAGCACAAGTAATCGTTAGATAAATCTTTCGATTGTTTGATCGCTTCGCCATGACTTAACCGGCTCATACCAATGTATATGTGTTTCAGCGTACATATGGATGAGTGAAATGGCGTAAAATGTCTTTCATTCTTAATCACGGCAGCTGAAATGCCTTCAGTTTTCACCTGGACCGTCCGGGTCTATTACGAAGATACGGACGCCGGCGGCATCGTGTATTACGCCAACTACCTGAAGTTCTTCGAACGCGCGCGCACCGAATGGCTGCGTTCGCTCGGCATTCACCAGCAGGACCTGCTCGCGAACGAACGCGTGGCCTTCGTGGTGCGCAGCGCGTCCGTCGACTACGTGGCGTCGGCGCGCCTGGACGACGAGGTCCGGCTGACGCTGGCCATCGGGAAGCTGGGCCGCGCGTCGGTCCAGTTCGTCCAGCAGGCCTGGCGTGGCGACACGCTGCTGGCGAGCGCGGACGTGAAGGTCGGCTGCGTGGACGCGGCGACCATGCGTCCCCGCCCCCTGCCCGACCTTGCCGCTGCTAAAATGCGTGCCGCCTGAATCCATCCATCCCTACGACCACAACGATGAGCGCAGCCCAAGACCTCTCCTTCATTGAACTGATCCGCAACGCGCACGTACTGGTGCAGCTGATCATGGCACTGCTGTTCGCCCTCTCGCTCACCAGCTGGACCTACATCTTCCGCAAGCTGTTCGCGATCCGCGCCGCGCGCCGCCTGACCGAGCAGTTCGAGCGCAGCTTCTGGGCCGGCGGCAACCTGCACACGCTGCACCAGAGCGCCAGCAGCCAGCGCGACCAGAGCGGTCCGCTGGCGCGCATCTTCGAGGCCGGCATGGGCGAGTTCATCAAGGGCAAGCAGGCCGCGCGCGACGCTCTCGACGGCAGCGCCGTGCTGGACGGCGCCCGCCGCGCCATGCGCGCCGCCTTCCAGCGCGAACTGGACCACCTCGACACGCACCTGAACTTCCTGGCCTCGGTCGGCTCGGTCTCGCCCTACATCGGCCTGCTGGGCACGGTCTGGGGCATCATGAACGCCTTCCGCGGCCTGGCCAACGTGCAGCAGGCCACGCTGGCCGCCGTCGCGCCCGGCATCGCCGAAGCGCTGATCGCGACCGCGATCGGCCTGTTCGCGGCGATCCCGGCGGTGGTGGCGTACAACCGCTTCACGCACGACATCGACCGCCTCGCGATCCGCTTCGAGAGCTTCGTCGAGGAATTCTCGAACATCCTGCAGCGCCAGTCGCGCTGACCGCCGCCCGGGAGCATTGCCATGGCCTTCAACAGCAGCATGCGCAGCACGCGCCGCAAGCTCAAAGCCGACATCAACGTCGTGCCGTACATCGACGTGATGCTGGTGCTGCTCATCATCTTCATGGTGACGCCGCCGGCCCAGAACCCCAGCGAGATCAAGCTGCCGAGCGCCGAGCGCTCGACCCAGCCGCCGGACGACTACATCACCATCGCCGTCAAGGACAAGGGCCAGCTGGCGATCGGCGTCAACGGCAAGACGCCGCAGGGCCTCGAGGACGTGTCGAACCGCGCCGCGCTGGTGCAGCGCCTGGCCGCGATCCACGCCGAGCATCCGGACTATCCGGTCCTGATCTCGGGCGACCGCGACAGCAAGTACGACGACGTGATCCAGCTGATCTCGGAAGCCAAGAAGATGGGCATCACGCGCGTCGGCCTGGCCACCAAGTGACGATGAACTGAACCGATGGCAGCAACGAAGCCCCACCGCACCGACACGGACGGCCCGCATTACCGGGTCCCGCCCGAACCGAACCGCTGGCCCGCGATCGGCCTGGCGGTGGGCGTGCACGCCCTGCTGCTGGCCTTCCTCATGATCGGCGTGAGCTGGCAAAACAATACGCCGGTCGCCGTCGAGGCCGAGATCTGGGACGTCCAGACCCAGGTCGCCGCCCCGCCGCCCCCGCCGCCGCAACCCGAACCGGAACCGGAGCCGGAACCCGAGACGCCGCCGGCACCGGCGCCGGCCCCGCGCGCCGTGGAACCGCCGCCGCCGGTCGAACGCCCGGCCCCGCCCAAGCAGCCCGACATCGCCCTCGAACGCGAGAAGAAGCGCCAGGAAGAACTGAAGCGCAAGGAAGAGGCGCGCCAGGAACGCGAGCGCGAGCTGGCCGAGCAGAAGCGCGCGGAAGACAGGAAAGCGAAGGAGCTCGAGGCGAAGAAGGAACGCGAGCTCGCCGAGAAGAAAGAGAAAGCGCTGGCCGAGAAGAAGGAAAAGGAACTGGCCGAGAAGAAGGCGCGCGAGGACGCCGAGAAGAAGGAAGCCGAGCAGAAGAAGAAAGAGGACGCCGAGAAGAAGAAAAAGGCCGAGGCCGAGAAGAAGAAGCAGGAAGCGGCGGACCAGAAGAAACGCGAGGCCGCGCGCGCCGACGAAATGAAACGCATGATGGCCGCGGCCGCCGGCACCGGCACCAGCAGCAACGGCACGGCCGCCCAGTCGAGCGCGCCGGGCCGCGACAAGGGCTATGTCGCCGCCATCACGGCCAAGGTCAAGGGCAATACCTCGTACCCGGGCAGCACCGACGAGCCGGGCAATCCGACGGCCTCGTTCCGCGTCGAGCAGTTGCCTACCGGCGAGATCATTTCGGTCCGCAAGATCAAGAGCAGCGGCATCCCGGCGTTCGACGACGCGGTGGAAAAAGGCATCACCAAATCGTCCCCACTGCCAAAGAAGAAAGATGGTACGGTAGAGCGTTCCCTCGTGATCGACTTCCATATGAAGGATCTGCAGTGATCGCGTCCCGAGCCAAACCATAGCGTTGAGACATTTATGAAGAAACTACATACCCTGCTGTTTTCCGCCACCCTGCTGATGGGCGTGGCTGCACATGCCCAGCTGCGCGTCGAGATCGCCGGCGTGGGCAGCAACCAGATCCCGGTCGCCGTCGCGGCCTTCGCCGACGAATCGGTGGCGCCGGAACAGGTGTCCGCCATCATCCGCGCCGACCTCGAACGCAGCGGCGTGTTCAAGGTCATCGACGCGCGCCAGCCGATCTCGGACAGCGCCAGCGTCGACCTGGCCGCGTTCAAGGCCAGCGGCGCCGACGCCCTCGTCGTGGGCTCGGTGCAGAAGATGCCGGACGGCCGCTTCCAGGTCCGCTACAAGCTGCTCGACACCGTCAAGCAGGCCCAGATCTCGCAGCTGGCCGACGCCGTCAGCGCGCGCAACACGCGTCTCGAGGCGCACCGCATCGCCGACGACGTCTACGAAAAGCTCACCGGCGTGCGCGGCATCTTCTCGACCCGCGTCACCTACGTGCGCCAGGACGGTCCGCGCGACTACAAGCTGGTCGTGTCGGACGCCGACGGCTTCGGCGAACAGGTGGCGGCGCACGGCAAGGAACCGATCATCTCGCCGTCGTGGTCGCCGGACGGCACCAAGGTGGCCTACGTCTCGTTCGAGCTGCGCAAGCCCGTGATCTACGTGCAGAACCTGGTCACCGGCCAGCGCACGATCGTGGCCAACGAAAAGGGCAACAACTCGGCGCCGGCCTGGTCGCCGGACGGCACCAAGCTGGCGCTGGCGCTGTCGCGCACCGGCAATACCCAGGTGTTCATCGTGAACGCGGACGGCAGCGGCATGCGCCGCCTGACCACCAGCAACGGCATCGATACCGAACCGCGCTTCTCGGCCGACGGCCAGAGCGTCTATTTCACCAGCGACCGCAGCGGCGGTCCGCAGATCTACAAGATGGGCGTGAACGGTGGCCAGGCCACCCGCGTCACGTTCAATGGCAACTACAACATCAGCCCTCGAGTATCCCCGGACGGCAAGACGCTGGCGTGGATTTCGCAACGCGAAGGGGGTTTTTCCCTGTATGCGATGGACCTGGCCAGCGGCCAGGAACAGCGCTTGGCCGAAGGGGCCACCGAACCGAGTTTTTCGCCGAACGGCAAATACATCATGTATGCAACCAGGGGCGGCGGCCGTACCGCGCTGGCCGTGGTGTCGGTCGACGGGCGCATCAAGCAACGCTTGAGCACCCAGGCGGGGAACATTCGGGAGCCCAGCTGGGGCCCGTTTATGAAGTAAAAATTTTTTGACCAGGAGAAAAACCCATGCGCAATCTGAAAAGTGTAGCCCTCATCGCGTCGGTCGCGGCCGTCCTGTCGGCCTGCTCGTCGCCCAAACTGCAAGAAGCCCCGGTGGTCGAGCAGCCGCCGGTCGCCCAGACCCCGCCGCCGGCCGACACCAGCCGTGACATCCGTCCGGTCGAGACCGGCACCGTCGATCCGCTGAACGACCCGAAAGGCGTCCTGGCGAACCGCAGCGTGTACTTCGACTTCGACAGCTACGTCGTCCGTGCCGACGGCAAGCCGGTCGTCGAGAACCACTCGGCCTACCTGACCAAGAACACCGGCCGCAAGGTCCTGATCCAGGGCAACACCGACGAACGCGGCGGCACCGAGTACAACCTGGCCCTGGGCCAGAAGCGCGCCGAAGCCGTGCGCAAGTCGATGACCGCCCTGGGCGTGTCGGACAGCCAGCTGGAAGCCGTTTCGCTGGGCAAGGAAAAGCCGAAGGCAACCGGCCACGACGAAGCCGCCTGGGCTGAAAACCGCCGCGCCGACATCGTCTACCAATAATCTGGCGCTGTCGCCGGCGTCGCTCGACGCTTGATTGACAGCGGGGCGGGATGCAGTGCAGACTGCATCCCGCCCCGTTTCCATCTGGATTTACCGGTTTTAGAAAGAGTCAATGATGATCAAACTGCCACAGCTCCGCCTTGCCGCCGCCGCCCTCGCGCTGGCCGCCTGGTTCCCCCTGCACGCGAACGCCGGCCTGCTCGACGACGACGAAGCCCGCCGCGCGATCCTCGACCTGCGCGCCAAGGTCGAAGCCCTGGCACGCGACGTCAACGCCCGCATCGACACCAAGGCGGACAAGAGCGCCACGCTGGACATGCTGAACCAGCACGAGCAGACGATGCAGGAAATCGCCCGCCTGCGCGGCCAGATCGAGGTGCTGGCCAACCAGATCGCCGTCTCGCAGAAGAACCAGAAAGACCTGTACGCCGACCTCGACGCCCGCATGCGCAAGCTCGAGCCGCGCCAGGAAGTGATCGACGGCCAGGCCGCGCAAGTGCTGCCGAGCGAAAAGAGCGCCTACGACGCCGCCATGGAACTGTTCAAGGGCGGCGACTACAAGGGTGCCGCCAGCGCCTTGCAGGGCTTCGTGCGCCAGTACCCGGAATCGGCCTACGCCGCCAACGCCCAGTACTGGCTCGGCAACGCCTACTACGCCCAGCGCGACTACAAGAACGCGATCGCCGCCCAGGAAGCCGTCGTCGCCAACTACGGCACCAGCGCCAAGGCCCCGGACGCGATGCTCAACATCGCCAGCAGCTACACGGAAATGAAGGACGCCAAGAACGCCAAGAAGACCCTGCAGGCGCTGCTGAAGAAATTCCCGGACAGCGCGGCCGGCCAGACGGCCAAGGATCGCCTGGCGGCGCTGAAGTGATCCTGATGAGCGTTTGACAGCGCTCGCGATCCCTCCTATAATCTTGCTTCTTCGGGTCGTTAGCTCAGTTGGTAGAGCAGCGGACTTTTAATCCGTTGGTCGCTGGTTCGAGCCCAGCACGGCCTACCAGAATACAGCAGCAGCAAATGAAGGCGTGACGAGCGATCGTGACGCCTTTTTTGTTCTGGCGCCGCCGCGCACCGCAAGTTGTCCCTCCCACATCCCTCCCGCGCATGCCCTGGCTTCGCCGCCAGCCCGCGATGCATCACGCGCGGCGCCGTCGCACGCGCCGGGCAGCTTGACCGCAACGGTCTATCGCACTGCCTCCCGGGGGATCACCACGCCGGCCGGCGACGTCACCCGCCGCGACGCCGCTGCAGCGAGATCGGGAATGCCGCCGGACATGAAGAACTTCGCGTACCGGATCGCGCGGCAGGCCGAGGGCGCTCCGTCCGCGCGCGTCGCGCCACCGGTGGCCGCGTGGGCCCGGGCGCTCATGCCGCCCTCCTCGCCGCCAGCGCCCGCGCCACCCGCGACTGCGACGGCCGCCCCAGGTGGCGCGAGATGTCGTCGCCGACGGCGCGCAGCTTGTCCAGGTCGACGCCGGTGGCGATGCCCATCCCGTGCAGCATGTAGACGACGTCCTCGGTCGCCACGTTGCCGGTGGCGCCGGGCGCGTACGGGCAGCCGCCCAGGCCCGCCACCGAGGCGTCGAACACCGTCATGCCGGCCTGCAGCGCCGCGTGGATGTTCGCCAGCGCCTGGCCATAGGTATCGTGGAAATGGCCGGCCAGCCGGCCGATGCCGACCTCGCCCGCCACCAGCTCGACCATGTCGCGCGTGGCGCCGGGTGTGCCGGTGCCGATGGTGTCGCCCAGCGAGATTTCGTAACAGCCCAGGTCGGCCAGCGCGCGCGCCAGCCGCGCCACGACCGAGGGCGCGACGTGGCCCTCGAACGGGCAGCCCAGCACGCACGAGATGTAGCCGCGCACCCGCACGCCCTGCGCCAGCGCCGCCGCGGCGACCGCCGCCACGCGCTCCAGGCTCGCGGCGATCGTGCAGTTCAGGTTCGCGCGCGAAAAGGCTTCCGAGGCCGAGATGAAGACCGCGATCTCGCTCACGCCGGCCTGGCGCGCCTGTTCCCAGCCCTTCAGGTTCGGCACCAGCACCGGATAGGCGACGTCCGCCCGGCGCCGCAGCAGGCGCATCACGTCGGCGTGGTCGGCCATCTGCGGCACCGCGCGCGGCGAGACGAAGCTGGTGGCTTCGATGGTGGTCAGGCCCGTGTCGCCGAGCCGCTCGATCAGCGCGACCTTGACCGCGGTGGGGACCGGCGTCTTCTCGGCCTGCAGGCCGTCGCGCGGGCCGACTTCCACCAGCCTGACGGCGGCCGGCATCCGTCCTTGGCCTTTCATGCGGCCCTCGCCACGGCCGGCGGCGCCGAGATGCGCTGGTCGAACAAGCGGCCGATCTCGTCCGCGCTGTAGCCGGCTTCGGCCAGCACCTCGGCGCTGTGCTCGCCCAGCTGCGGCGCCAGGCGGCGCACGTCGGGCGCCGTGCCCGACCAGCGGCTCGGGATGTCCATCATGCGGATCGTCCCTTCGCTGGGATGCTCCACCTGCTTGAAGAAATCGTTGGCCGCCAGGTGCTCGTCTTCCAGCAGCGATTCGATCGTGTGCATGCGCGCGACGGGGATGTCGGCCGCCTTCAGGCGCGCCAGCCAGTCGGCGGTGGTGCCGCCGGCGAGCGCGCGCGCGACGATCCCGTACAACTCGCCGATGTGGGCGGTGCGGCCCGCCATCGTGGCGAAGCGCGGATCGGCGGCCAGCTCGCCGCCGAGGCCCGCCAGCGCGAAGAACGCCTGCCACTGGCGGTCCGTGTAGGGCAGCACGCACAGGTAACCGTCGCTGGTGGCGAACGGCCGGCGCTCCGGCGCCATCAGGCGCGCATAGCCGGTGCCGCCGATGGCGGGCACGAAGGTCTCGCCGTACAGGTTGTCGCCCGCCATGAACTGGGCCATGGTCTCGAACATCGGGATGTCGATCTCCTGCCCCTGCCCGCTGCGCTCGCGGTGGTACAGGGCGGCGCTGATGACGCCCACCGCGTACAGGCCCACCGTGCGGTCGCAGATGTTGGCGGGCACGTAGGCCGGCGCATTGCCGGTCGAGCGGCCGAGCATGGCGGGGAAGCCCGACAGGCCCTGGATCAGGTCGTCGTAGGCCGGGTCCTTCGCATAGGCGCCGTCGCGCCCGAAGCCGAACATGCCGGCATAGATGATGTTCGGGTTGACCGCGCGCACGTCCGCGTAGCCGAGGCCGAGCCGCTCCATCGCCTGCGGCCGCACGTTGTAGGCGACGACGTCGGCCGTGGCGCACAGGCGCAGGAGCGCGGCGCGTCCCGGCGCGGTCTTGAGGTCGAGCACCACGCTGCGCTTGTTGCGGTTCACGTGCAGGAACAGCGCGCCCATGCCCTTGTGGCGTGCCGGCCCGGCGTAGCGGAAGGCGTCGCCGCCGGGCGACTCCACCTTGATGACGTCGGCGCCCATGTCGCCCAGGATCTGGGTGGCGTAGGGCCCCATCAGCACGGTCGTCAGATCGACGATGCGCACGCCGGCCAGCGGCCCGGAAGAAGTGTTGGCGCTCATGATGCTTGCATGGTCCTCGTCATTTGGCGCTGGACAGGGCCTGGCGCACCGCGTTCAGCGTCGGCGTGCCCGGCTTGCCGCGGCGGTCCAGGCTCGCGGCCCAGTCGGTCGCGACGCGCGCGAAGATGGCGGACAAGGCCTGGTCGTCGGCGGCGCCCAGTTCCAGCGGTTTCATGCCCAGGGCCGTGGTCTTCTTGAACGCCTCGCTCTCGGCCGTCTTGAAGCGGGTGCAGGCCGACAGCGAGACTTCCTGGCCGGCCTTCATGAGGATCGCGCGCGTCGCCTGCGGCAGCTGCTGCCACTTCATCGCGCCGATCGAATAGGTCAGCACCACGGTGCCGAAGTTTTCCTTGTAGGTGCCGGTCTTGATCTTGTTGGCGAAGCCGTAGGAGTTCGCGCTCTGGTACGGGAAGATGGCGCCGTCGACGGTGCCGCGGCTCAGGCTTTCGTAGACTTCGGGCGGCGTCATGCGCACCGGGACCATGTCCAGGCTCTTGACCATGAAGTCCATCGCGCCGCCGGCCGAGCGCACCTTCAGGCCGGACAGGTCCTTCAGCGTGGCGACCTTCTTGCCGCTGGCCAGCAGGATCTGGTACGGCGGCAGGACCATCGTCAGCAGCGGCACGACGCGGTTCGGCGCGAACTCGTTCTTCTCCAGGTAGCCGCCGTCGTGCGTCAGCGCCCACAGCGCGCGCGCGCCCTGGCAGTCGTCGGCGATCATGCCCGGCAGCTCCAGCGCGGACGACAGCGGCATCTTGTCCGACTGGTAGGACGGGCCGATGTAGCCGATGTCGGCCACGCCCGCCTGCGTCAGCATCAGGAGGTCCTTGGCCTTGCCCAGCTGCTCTCCCGGGAAGTGCTGCAGCTTGATTCTCCCCTGCGACATGCGCGCCACCGCGTCCAGGAAGGGCTTGGTGGCGATCTGGTGGATGATGTGGCCGCTGGGCAGGCTGTCGGCCACGCGCAGCGTGACGTCCTGCGCCATGGCCGGCGCGGCCGCCATCATGGCGGCGACGGTGGCGGCGGCGAGCATGGCGCCCCTGCGGCGCGCGGCGATGGTGGTGTGTCGAGGATGCATGTCGGTCTCCTGGTAGCGTATCGTTGTCGGTGTCATTTCATCAGCGAGGGCAGCCACAGCGTCAGTTGCGGGAAGAGCAGGAACACCGCGATGATCAGGATGTGGGCGCCGAAGTGCGGCCAGATGCCCTGGAAGACTTCGCCGATCGGCCGGTTGGCGTAGCGCGCGACGATGAAGCAGTTCAGGCCCACCGGCGGCGTGATCATCCCCACTTCGGCCGTGACGATCTTGACGACGCCGAACCAGATCGGGTCGAAGCCGAGCGAGACGATGACCGGGATGACGACGGGCACGGTCAGCACCAGGATCGCGATCTGGTCCATGAAGGCGCCCAGCACGATGTACATCAGCAGGATGCAGACGATGATCACCCAGCGCGAGGTGTCCAGGGCGCCGACCCACAGCACGATGTCCTGGGTGACGTGGGTCATGGCGAAGAAGTAGCCGAAGATCTGTGCGCCCATGATGATGGTGGCGATCATGCAGGAGCTGACGGCGGCGCGCAGCGCGGCCTGGCGGATCACGGCCGGCTTGAAGCCGCGCTTCCAGACGCTGAGCAGGAAGGCGCCGAACGCGCCGATCGCCGAGGCCTCGGTGGGCGTGGCCACGCCGGTGTAGATCACGCCGGTCACCACCAGCATCAGCGCCAGCATCGGCCAGATCACGCGCAGGCGATGGAAGCGTTCGCGCAGGCCCACGCGGGCGCTGGCCGGCGCCGATTGCGGGTCGAACACGGCCAGCAGGTACACCGTCGCCATGATGGTCAGCATGACCAGGAAGGCCGGGATCAGGCCCGCCACCAGCAGCTTGCCGATGTTCACCTCGGCCAGCAGGCCGAAGATCACCAGCGCCACCGCCGGCGGGATCAGCATCGACAGCGTGCCCGAGATGGCGACCACGCCGGCCGCCATCTTCGGCTCGTAGCCCTGCTTGAGCATCGCCGGCAGGCTGGTGGCGGACAACGCCGCCGCGGACGCCGTGCTGGTGCCGCACATGGCGCCGAAGCCGGCGCCGGTCAGCGCCGTCGCCATGCCCAGGCCCCCGCGGATGTGGCCGATCCAGGCCGCGGCGGCGCGGAACAGGTCGTCGGCGATGCCGCTGGCCATGACGAATTCCGCCATCAGCAGGAACATCGGCACCGTCACCAGCTCGTAGGCGCTGACGGTGGACAGCGGCGCCGTCTGCAGCACGCCCAGCAGCATGTCGAGGCCGCCCAGCGCGAACAGGCCGATGGCGCCGGCGGCGGCCATCGTGAAGCCGACCGGCACGCCGAGCGCCAGCAGCACGAACATCAGGACGAGAACGAGTGCGGACGTCATGCTCACTCCCCCCCGGCGTGGCCGTGCGCCGCCGGCGGCGCGACGACGTCGGTGCCGGTCGCCAGGCTGGCGAGGTTGCCCACCAGGCGCAGCGCCAGGCGCAGCACCAGCACGCCGCTGCCCAGCGCCATCAGCGCGGCGCCGACCCAGGTCGGCCAGGCGATCAGGCCCGACATGGCGTCGCCGTTTTCCCAGTTGGTCCAGGCGCGGCCGGCGCCGGCGCGGCAGATCAGGCCGAACAGCGGCAGCGCGACCAGGCAGGCCAGGCATTCGGCGTAGCGGCGGCCCGTGTCGGACAGCTTCTGCACGACGATGTCCACGCCGACGTGCGCCTGCGCCGCATGGGCGAACGACAGCGACAGGAAGAACAGGCCCGCCATCAGGTACAGGTTGATCAGGTCGTAGGCCCAGCGCAGCGGGCTGTTGAAGAGGTAGCGGCCGATCACGTCCGCGAACACGATCAGCATGATGGCCAGGATCAGCAGCCCGGCAATCCATTGGCACACGGCCTCGATGCGCTGGAGCCAGCGCTCAAGCATTTGCATGGTATCTCCTTAATAATTTTATGAAACTTTTGTAAGGTAAATTCTAGAGAGTAAGCGATATATGGGACAATATGATTTATGTTGTTTTTCATATGAAATATCATATCAATGATCTCGTCCCGCCTGCTCGCGCAATTCATCGCCGTCGCCGAGGAACTGCACTTCGGCCGCGCGGCGCTGCGCCTGCACATGTCGCAGCCGCCGTTGAGCCAGGCGATCCAGCGGCTGGAAGAGCACATCGGCGTGGCGCTGTTCGACCGCGCGAACCGGACCATCGCCCTGACCGACGCCGGCCGCGTGTTCCTCAAGGAGGCCCGGCGCCTGGAAGACCAGCAGGCGCAGGCGGTCGCGCACACGCGCCAGGCCGCGGCGGGGCTGATGGGAACGATCGTGCTGGGATTCGTGGGATCGGTCAGCTACGGGCTGCTGCCGGAACTGCTGACGCAGTTCCGCAAGCACCATGCGGACGTGGCGTTCGACCTGCGCGAGGCGACGTCGGTCGAACAGATCGAGGACCTGAAGGCGCGCCGGATCGACCTGGGCATCGTGCGCCTGCCGCTGGGCGGCGCCAACGACCTGGAAATGCGCGTGATCAAGCGCGAGCGGATGATCGCCGTGCTGCCGCGCGCGCATCCGCTCGCGGCCCTGCCGGCGATTCCGCTGGCCAGCCTGGCCGGCGAGACCTTCATGATGTTCCCCGCCGACCGCGTGTTCAGCCTGCACGCCAAGACCCTGATGGCCTGCCAGGCCGCGGGCTTCAGCCCGCGCCTGGGCATGAGCGCCTGGCAGATGCCGACGATGGTGAGCCTGATCGCGGCGGGCGTGGGCATCGCGCTGCTGCCGTCGCAGATCGTCAACATCGCGCACCCCGGCGTGATCTACCGGGAGCTCGAGGACCGCATGGAACACCTGGAACTGGAGATCGCGCTGGCGTGGCGGCGCGACGACCGCTCGCGCCTGCGCGAGGCGTTCGTGGACGCGGCCACCGCGTATTTCGGCGCCGGGACGTGAACGGCGCCGGCCCCGTTCAGTCCAGCGCCGGCGCCGCCTCGGCCACCTTGCGCAGGCAGGACGAGAGGCTCGACGTGCTCGGGTTGTCGACGAACAGGCAGCGCTTGCCGGTGCGCTTGCAGAAGTCCTTCACGCGCCAGTAGGCCTGGTGGCTGATGCAGCCGGTCTGGCAGATCACCAGGTCGGCCGCGGCCAGGCTCGTGTCCAGCAGTTCGCTGGCCTGCTCGATGCCGCCGTCGTGGTGCATGAAGCGGGCGCCCTCCTTTTCCAGCAGTTCGCGGTAGTTCGGCACGTTGGCGCTGCGCCCGCCCACGCACAGCACCGTCTTGTCGGCCAGCGCGATCGGCACCACCACGGGGGTGCGCGGCGCCGCCGGTGCGGGCGGCGGCGGCGGGTGGGCCGCCGCTTCCTGGCGTGCGCGCGCCGCGCGCTGGCGCAGCTGCGCCAGCCTGTCGGCCAGCGCCCGTTCGCGCGCTTCCAGTTCCTCGACCCGGCGCAGCAGGCGCTCGCGGTCGCGCATGTCGGGCAGCGCGGCTTCCAGCGCGTCGCGCTGGCGCCGCAGCGCCTCGATCGCGGTGTCGCGCTGGGCCAGTTCGGCGCGCAGCTGCGCCGCCTGCTCGGTCGTGCGCGCGGCGTCCTTCGCGCGCGCCTCGGCGGCGCGCGCGGCCTTGTCGCGGGTCTGCTCGAGTTCCGCCGCCAGCAGCGCGTTCTGGCGCTGCAGCTCGGCGAAGCGGCCGATGTCGACGCGCACGCTGGCGCCGGCCTGGTGCTGGATCATGTGCATGTCGCGCACGATCGACTCGGTCATCCAGGCGTCGCAGCGCGGGTGGCTGAGCGCGGCCCAGAAGGCGCCGGCCGTGTCGCCGCTGTCCATCGCGCGGCGCCACAGCGCCAGCAGCGCGTCGCCGTCGCGCGCGCCCTTGAACTGGCGGATCACGCCGGCGAAGCGCTCGTCCAGCGTGCGCTGCAGCAGGTCGGCCATGCGGCTGCGGTTGCCGCATTCGTGCACGGACCAGACGTGCAGGTCGTAGTCGTCGCCCTGCACCGGCGTCGCCGCGGCCTTGCCCACCAGCTTGCGCAGCAGCGCCAGCGGCAGGCACACGCCGATGATCGGGCAGTGGCAGTTGGTCGGCAGTTCCCACAGGCGGCGGCGGCGCGAGCCGCAGGCGTCGTCGTGGCGGGCGGAGGGAGAACGGGCGTGGTCGCACATGGTCGGCTCCTCAGTGCAGCGCGCGGTCCGGGAGGCGCCCGGCGTGGTCGTCACGGTGTGACACGATGGCGCCGTCGCTGGCCACGGCCAGCGCGGCGGGCCCCACCAGCGCGGCCAGGTCCTGGAACGTCGCGCGCGTCAGGCGCAGGGACATCTGCGCCATCGCGACGTGGACCGTGCCGCACGCGGCGCAGGTGGTCACCTTGCCGGCGCCGGTGGCGGCCAGGACGATGCAGCGGCAGGCGGAATCGGAAATGGTCATGGCAGGGATCGGGTGGCTGTCGGAACAACCACTGTAGCGCATCGTTCGCGCTTTGTAAATGAGAATCATTATCAAGAAAAATCCGCAAAACCACGCCCCCGCGGCGATACGTCTTGCTCGGGCTCAAACGCCGCGTCGCTTGCCCGTACGGAGTTTTCCTAAAAGGAATACGCTAGGCTGGCCGTGCGTCCGGTAAACTCGGCCGTGACGCCCCCAACCAACCGCTCCGGACCGCCATGCCCTTCGATCCCTCCGATACCCTCGTGGTCGGCATTTCCGCCACCGCCCTGTTCGACCTGGCCGAGGCCGACGCCGTCTACAAGACCGGCAAGGCCAGGCATGCCCGCAATCCGCGCAGCGGGCTGGACGAATACCGCGCCTACATGCTCGAGCGCGAGAACGAGCCGCTGCGCGACGGCACCGGCATGGCGCTGGTGCGCGCCCTGCTCGGCCTGAACCGCCACGCGGGGGCGGACGGCAAGCCGCTGGTCGAGGTGGTCGTCATGTCGCGCAACAGCCCGGAGACCGGCATGCGCGTGTTCAACAACATCCGCTCGCGCGGGCTGCCGATCGCGCGCCATGCCTTCACCGGCGGCGAGTCGGTGGTCGACTACCTCGACGCCTTCGCCGTCGACCTGTTCCTGACCACCAACGTCGACGACGCCCAGCGCGTGATCGACGCCCAGGCCTGCGCCGCGGCGGTGCTCAAGCCGCCGCCGCACGCGGCCGAGGCGCCGCCGGAAGACCAGGTGCGCATCGCCTTCGACGGCGACGCCGTGCTGTTCGACGATGCCAGCGAACTGGTCTACAAGACCGAGGGACTGGACCGCTTCCACACCGTCGAGGACGAGAAGCGCAACGAACCGATGAACGACGGCCCCTACGCGATCCTGCTGCGCAAGCTGGCGCGCCTGCAGGAGCGGCTGCCGTTCGGCGCGGACGCCTCGCCGCTGCGCATCGCCATCGTCACCGCGCGCAGCGCGCCGGCCGAGATGCGGGTAATTAACACCTTGCGCCACTGGGGCGTGTACGTGAACGAGATCTTCTTCCTGGGCGGCGTGCCCAAGTCGAAGGTGGTCAAGGCCTTCCGCGCCCACCTGTTCTTCGACGACCAGGACCTGCACCTCGATCCGGCCGCCATCCACGTGCCGGCCGGGCGCGTGCCCTACCGCTCCGATTCGCCGCTGTTCGTGCCGCCGCCGGACGCTTCGCCGGACGAGCCGCCGGTGCTGGTCGAGCGCGTCGACACCGCCGGCGCCTGAGGCGCGGGCTGCGCGCCGCGCACCTCGAAGCCGGCGGCGGACAGCACCCGCCCGCCGGCATCCACCAGCTTCAGTTCGTGGCGGCCGGGCACCGGCTGCCAGCCGGCGTCGCCATCGGCCGGGCCGTACGCCTGGCCGTCGAGTTCCCACTGCAGTCCCTTGCCGGCCTGGGCACGGAAGCGCAGGCGCTGCAGCGGCGCCGGGATGTCCGGGTCGAGCGCGACCAGGCTGCCGTCGGCCGGGTAGACGATCTTCGGCGTGCGCCGCGCCGCCTCCAGCATCTCGACGACGGCCGTTTCGGTGCCGCGCACGAACCATTCGGCGCGGCGCGGCTCGACGGCGGGCGCGTACGCCACCTCCTGGCGCACCACGCCTGGCGGCGGCGCGGGCGCGCGGCCCGGGCGGTCGCGGTGCAGCCAGTCCATCACGTCGCGCCATACCGGCGCCGCGCCCGCGACGCCGGACACGTCCCACATCGAGCGGCCGTCGAAATTGCCGACCCAGACGCCGACCGTGTAGCGGTCCGAATAGCCCAGGCACCAGTTGTCGCGCATGTCCTTGCTGGTGCCGGTCTTGACCGCGCTCCAGTAGCCGGTGGCCAGCTCGTTGCGCAGGCCGAAGGTCACGCTGCGCGCGGCGCGGTCGGACAGGATGTCGGACACGATGAAGCTGGCGCGCGCGTCGAGCACGCGGGTGGTGCCCACCGCAGCGCGCGCCGCGCCGCCGGGCGCCACCGTGACGGGGCCCTGCAGGCCGCCGTTGGCCAGCGTGCGGTAGGCATTGGCCAGTTCCAGCAGGCTGACGTCGCCCGACCCCAGCGCCAGCGACCAGCCGTAGAATTCCGGCGCCTCGGTCAGGCTGGAGATGCCCAGCAGGCGCAGGCGCTCGTGAAAGCGCTCCTGCCCCACCAGCACCAGCGTGCGCACGGCCGGGACGTTGAGCGAGCCGGCCAGGCTGGTGCGCACGCTGGCGGCGTCGCGGTACTGGTGGTCGTAGTTCTGCGGCACGTACAGGCCGCCCGCGACGGGGATGCCGACCGGCGTGTCGTCCAGCAACGAGGCGGCGGTCAGCTGGCCGCGTTCCAGCGCCAGCTCGTACAGGAAGGGCTTCAGGGTGGAGCCGGCCTGGCGCAGCGCCGTCGCGCCGTCCACTTCGCCGGCGCCGGCATTCGCCACGTACGCCAGGATCTCGCCGCTGGCATTGTCCAGCACGACCACGGCGCCATCGCCGACGTTGCGCCCGGCCAGCTGGGCCAGGTGGCGCCGCAGCGCGCCGGCCGCCACCCGCTGCACGTCGGCGTCCAGCGTGGTGCGCACGGCCGCGCCGGCCTCGCGGGCCAGGCGGCGCGCCAGCGGCGCCACCGCGGCCGGCGGATTGCTGCGCGCCAGCGCCGCCAGCGTCTGCCATTCGATCGCGGCGCAGTCGGCGCGCGCGTCGATCTCGCGCGCCAGCGCGCAGGCGCGGCGCGCCAGTTGCGCGCCCGGGGCGCCGGGCGCGCGCAGCAGGCTGGCCAGGATCGCCGCCTCGCCCGCGTCCAGCCCGGACGGCGCCTTGCCGAACAGGCCGCGCGATCCCGCGCCGATGCCCTGCAGCTCGCCGCGGAAGCTGGCCAGGTTCAGGTAGGCCTCGAGGATCTGGCGCTTGGTCCAGCCGGCTTCCAGTTCGCGCGCGGCCAGCGCCTGGTCCCACTTGGCGCCCCAGCTGCGGCCGGCCGAACGGGGCGCCAGCTTCGGGTCGAGCATGCCGGCCAGCTGCATGGTGATGGTCGAGGCGCCGCGCACGCGTTCGCGGCCGGCCCGGTCGAACAGGTTGTCCCAGGCGGCCTTGCCGGCCGCGCGCAGGTCGATGCCGCCGTGCTCCATGAAGCGCTGGTCCTCGGCCTGCAGCACGGCGCGGCCCAGCGCCGGCGAGATGTCGTCCAGCGCCACCCAGGCCTGGCGCCGCGCCGCCATGTCGATGCGCACCGTGTCCAGCAGCACGCCGTGGCGGTCGAGCAGGCGCGCGTCGGACGCGCGCCAGGCCGCCCTCACCTCCTGCGGCGTCGGCACCGCGGCGCCCGCCGCGACCGACACGCACGCCGCCAGCAGCGCCGCCGCGATGCCCTTCACTGGCGCACCGCGACGCCGGCGTTCGGCAGCTCGCCGAACATCTCGGGGCTGTACATGGCCTCCACGCGCGTCGGTGGCAGCGAGAAGGCGCCGGCATTGTTCAGGCGCACCGTGTACTCGACGCTGAAGCGGCCCTTGGGCACCCATTCGAAGTAGGAACGGAAACCGGCGTGCGTGCGCTCCTCGTAGGCCGGCCACACCCACCCGCCGCGGCGCTCGCCCGCGGTGGCGATCTGCGAATCGCGGCCCAGGCCCGAGCCGAGCACGCTGGCGCCGGCGGGGATCGGGTCGTCGACCACGACCCAGCTCATGTCGGCCTGGGCATCGATGTCCAGGCGCACGCGGTAGACGTCGCCGCGGCTCCATGTTCCCTTGTCCTTGCGCTCGACCGGGGTCACGGTGCGCACGATGCGGTAGCCCGAGGACAGCGGCGCCGCCAGCGGCACGGCCGCCAGGCTCTGGATCGTCGCCCATGGCTTGCCGCCGCCGAGCTGGCGCAGCGTCAGGCTGGCGCGCCCCTCCGGCCAAGCCTGCAGCACGACGGCCGGCTTGTCGGCCGGGATCGTGCCGGTCCAGGCCAGCGGCTTGCCGGCGGCGCCGGCCAGCACCACGCTGGTGTCGCCCGTCACCGGCGCGCGCTCGAAGGTCTCGGAAAAGCGCTTGAGCGCCACCGTGCCCCAGGCATTCGCGGTGGTCGTGTCCCAGTGGCCGCGGCGCTGGCGGCCCAGCGCGCCGCGCGCCAGCCGGCCAGCGTCCTGGCGCCAGGCCGGATCGTCGAGCACGGCCAGCAGCAGCCGGTTGGCGTTGGTGTCGCCGGACGTCATCAGCCACCACCAGGCGTCGCCGCGCTCGGTGGAAAAGCCGAGCGTCGTGCCCTGCAGGTTCAGGCGCGCGCGCAGCACCTGCGCCGCCTGCGCCAGGTGGGTGTCGCGCTGCGCCAGGTCGGGCGTGCGGCGCAGCACGAGGTACCAGTCGATCAAGGCCGACGTGGGCCACAGGTTCGGCTGCACCGCCAGCGTGTCGAGCATGCCGGGCCGCACCAGGCCGGCGCGCGACAGCGCTTCCAGCGCCGCCAGCTTGCGCACCGCCAGTTCGCCGCTGGCGCGCGCATTGCCGCGCACGATGCGGCCCTCGACGAAGGCCGCGAGGCCGGCCTGCATGCGCGTCTTCAGGTCGTCGGGGATGGCGAAGCCGGCGTCGGCGGTCAGCGACAGCACGTAGGCCGTGAGCACGTCGCTGCCCTGGTCCATCGGCGCGAAGTACTTGACCAGGCCGTCGCCGTCCAGGTGGGCCGGCAGCGTGGCGGCGACGGTGTCCCACATGGCGCCGTCGCCCAGCGCCACCGCGCGCGAGGTGCGCTGCTCGAAGCAGGTATAGGGATAGGCCGCCATGTAGTCGCGCACGCCGGGCAGGTCCGCGCCCAGCCGCGCCTGCAGGGTGGTGCGCACGCCGCCGCGTCCCGGCAGCGCGTCGGCGGGGCGCTCGACCGGCAGCACCGTGGCGCCGTCGAGCTGCACCAGCGTCGCCTGCAGCGTGCGCACCGGCACGGCCGCGCCGACCTGCTGGTTCAAGCGGATGCGGTCGGACGCGGCGGCATCGCCGTCGACGTCGGCGCGCACGTCCCAGCGTAGCGCCGCCGCGCCGGCCGGCACCTGGACGTCCCAGCCGATCTCGCGCGCCTCGGCCGGGGCCAGGGACACGTCCTGCGGCGCCAGCGCGCGCAGCGTGGCGTCGCTCGTGCCCATCCCGGCTTGCAGGCGCACCTGCAGCGGCCGGTCGGACGCGTTGCGCACGGTGAAGCCGGCGCGCAGGCGGTCGCCTTCGCGCACCAGCGGCGGCAGGCCGGACACCAGCATCAGGTCCTGCGTGCTGCGGATCTCGGTGGCACCGGTGCCGAACAGGCCGGCCCCGCCGCTGGCCACGGCGACGATGCGGAACGACGTCAGCGCATCGTTCAGCGGCACCTCGACCCGCGCCTCGCCGTTCGCATCCAGCGCCACCCTGCCCTTCCACAGCAGCAGCGTGTCGAACAGCTCGCGCCCCGCCGCGCGCCCGCCGCCGCCGCCGTGCGGGAAGGCCTTGCGGCCGTAGTGGCGCTTGCCCACCACCTGCATCTGCGCCGTCGCCGTCTCCACCTGCAGGCTGCGTTCGCGCATCATCGTGTCGAGCAGGTTCCAGCTCTCGTTGGGCATCAGTTCCAGCAGGCCGGCGTCGACGGCGGCCAGCGCCACCTCGGTGCCCGCCGCCGGCCGCCCGCCGCCGGGCGCGCGCACGCGCACCGTCACCCGGGCGCGCTCGCGCACCTTGTACGCCGGCTTGTCGGCCGCCACCTCGACCTTCAGCTCGTGCGCGCCCCAGCCGACGCGGATCGGCGCGATGCCGAGCTTGTAGGCCGGCTTGCCGAGGTCGACCAGCGCGGTCGGCTGCACGCCGGCCACGCGCCCGCGCACCACCAGGGCCGACACGAACACGTTCGGCGCGTAGCTGTCCTTGACGGGGATCGCGATCTGCTGGTCGGTGCCGGACAGCCGGCGCACATAGGTGTCGAGGATGCCCTCGCGCTCCACCGTCACCAGCACGGTCGCGCGCCGGAACGGGCTGCGCACCTGGAAGCGCGCCTGCTGGCCCGGCTCGTAGCGCTTGTGCTCGGGCAGCAGGTCGATGCGGTCGTGGTCGGCGCCGGCGAACCACTGTTCGTCCGCGCCCGCGACCCAGACCTCGCGGTTGGCCGCGGCCGCGCGCCGCTGCGGGTCGGCGGCGCGGGCGCGCAGGATCAGGTCGCCGTCCTCGGGCGCGCGCACCTCGCACAGCAGCAGGCCGCGCGCATCGGTGACGCCGCCGCAGGCTTCGCCCAGGCGCTTGATCTCGCTGCTGTTCTCGTAGGCGTAGAAGCCGCCCACCATGCGGCGCCGGTGCGAATAGGTATGGCGCTTGAGGAAGTCGACCGCCACCGGCACGTTCGCCACCGGCTTGCCGCCCACGTCCAGCACCACCACCTGGAACTTCATGGCGTCGCGCCGCAGCAGCCAGCCGTCCGGCTTGATGCCCAGCACGTACTGCGCCGGCCACAGCGGCACGCGCGTGGAGGCGGTCAGCGTCTCGCCATTGGCGTCCTGGTAGGACAGCTCGGCCAGCAGGCTCTTCGGCCGCTCGACCGGCGCCAGGCCGTCGACCACGATGCGCGCGCCGCCGGCGCGGTCCAGCTGCAGCGACTGCGTGCGCGCCACGTCCTGGCCGCCGGCGCCGTCTTCCTCGCCGCCCTCCTCGTCCATCTCCTCGCCGCTCTCTTCCCGGCGCACCACGCCCTCGCGCACGTCGCCGCTGCCCAGCGAGAAATCCTCGTAGCCGGGGAACTGCACGCTGGTGTCCTGCACCACGCTGCGCAGCTTGACGGGCGCCTGCCCGGCCGGCCCGCCGGCCAGGTAGCTGACCTGGGCGTCCAGCGCCACCGCCGCCGGGGCCACCGCCGGCTGCTTCGGCCCGGCCAGCACCGCCTTCATGGTCGGCACGCGGAACTGCTCGACGCGGAACTGCCCGGCCACCTGGCCGCCGACCAGCACGTCGTAGGCGCCCAGTTTTGCCTCGGCCGGGATTGCCCATTCGCCGGTGGCGCTGCCGTTGGCGTCCCATTCGATCGGGAACTCGGTCTTCTCGCCGCTGCCCTGGTGGACCAGGAAGCCGCGCGCCGGCAGCGCCGACTTGTCCGGGCCGAGTTCCTGGGCGCGCCAGTCCTGCACCGACTTCGGCGCGGGCTCGCTCGCGCGCACCAGCGCGAAACCGCCCTGGGTGCGGCGGCGCAGGAAGTGCTTCATGTGCACCGTCTCGCCGGCGCGCAGCAGCGTGCGGTCGAACACGGTGGCGACCAGGCGGCTGTCCTCGTCGCGCGCGCCGGTCGGCAGGTGGAAGCGCCAGGCTTCGATGCCCTGCTGCCAGTCCGACAGCGTGAAGGTGAAGTCGTCGCCGCGGCTGGCGGCGATGAAGTAGCTGTTGCCGGTCTTGCAGCGCGCCGGCGCCAGCGCCTTGCGGATGTGGGCCACGCCCGCGGCGTCGCTGGTGCCGCTCCACAGCAGCCGGGCGGCGCAGTCGCGCACGTCGACGCGCGCGCCGGCCACCGGCGCGCCCTTGTCGAGCGAGGTCACCCACACCAGCGAGGATTGCGCGCCGTGCTTGAAGTGGGCGGTCATGTTGGTGACCAGGGCGGCGCTGCGCACATAGGCCACGCGGCCCTTCGGATTGATGGCCGCGCCCAGGCGCGCGCTGCGCAGCTCGACGGCATAGAAGCCCGGCTGGCGCAGCGGAATGCCGATCACCTCGAAGGCGCGCCGCCCGCGCGGCCTGGGCAGGTCGAAGCGCTGTAGCGCGCTGTCCTTGACGCCGGCGAAGATCGAGGTCTCCAGCTGCTTGCCGGACGGCTGGTCCGGGGTCAAGCCGCCGCCCGGCCCGGCCACCTTGCGCATCCAGGCCAGCACGTCGGCCGCGCGCGCCGCGCCCAGGCGCAAGGTGGCGCCGCCACCGTGTTGCTCATTGGCCAACCCTACGGCCAGCTTGGCCTCGACGTTGCGCACGGTGACCGGCAGCAGGCGCTCGCCGCTGGCCTCGACGATGCCGAACGGCGCCGCGAACTTGATCAAGGGAGGCTGCTCGGCCGTGCGCACGGCCAGCGGGAAGCGGCCGGCGTTGACGAGCGCGCGGCCGGCATCGTCGCGCAGCCCGGCCGGCAGGTGCAACGTGAAGCGCGCCTGTTCCGGGAACGGTCCCGGCAGGCTGACGCTGTCCACCAGGCCGTCCTGCCGGTCGCGGCCGTCGCGGCCGGGCGCCGCCGGCCAGCGCTTGCCGCCGGGCCCCTCCAGGTAGACCCGGGCCGCGTCCGCGGCCTTGACCGGCGCGCTGAAGTCGACGCGCATGGGCTGGAACGGGATGCACTGGGAGCGCGCGCTGACGCGCTCGCAATTGAAGCGGGCCGTGAAGTCGGCGCGGGTCTTGAAGCCGAGCGCCTGTTCCTGGCTGGTCGCCACGCCGTTCGGCGCGGCCACGCCGGCGCCCCAGACCAGCGCGACCTCGGTGGCCGCCGGCAGGGTGCGCTTGCACTGCAGCGCCACCAGCCGGCGCAGCCGCCCGGCCCGCTCGGCGGCGCGCACGTGCGCCTCGGATGCGTTCCAGGCCCGGTCCTTGTCCGCGCCGCGCTCGTGATCGGGATCGGGATCGACGGCCTGGCCGGCGAACCAGCGGTTGCGCAGCAGCAGTTGCAGGCGCGTGTCGCCGGTGACGACGCGCACGCCGATCTTTTCGTTGATGCCGTCGGCGCGGCACCAGGCGTGCGCCAGGATGCTCTCGTCGCTGGCCGGGGCCGACAGCGCCAGCAGGAACACCTGCTGCTCGTCGATGCCGCCGGCGCCCTCGCCCGGCAGCGATTCCAGCACGGCCGGGCCGCCGGTGCGCACGGCGAACGCGCGCCGGCCCGCGAGCGGCCGGCCGGCCAGGTCGCGCGCGTCGGGCGCCAGCGTGAAGCGGCAGGAGGCGGCGCCCGGCAGGTCGCGCTCGAAGTCGTAGCTCCAGCTGCGCTCGTCGATCCAGCGCCCGCTGCCCGCCACCGGGCAGTCGACGGCGAACGGCGCGGGGGCACGCAAGTCGCCGAACGCCACCATCGGCGCCGAGAAGCGCGCGACCGCCTGCCTCACCTCGCGCACTTCGCCGTCCGGGGTGAACGAGTCGACCGTCGTCTGCGCGCGGGCCGCCCCGCAGCACAGCAGTACCAGGAACAGCGCGCGCAGCACGACAGGCATCGGAATCTCCCGGATCAGCGAACAAGATGGCCAGTGAAATATTGCAAGCAAGAATATACCTGTGAACAATATTTCTGTCATATTAAGGTGTTGTGCGGAACGGCCCCCGGCAACGCCGGGGCCTTCGTGCAGAAGTGCTGGATTTGGATATAAAATGCCAGTCTTATATTTCCCAAGCGCATATAAAAGCGTCCGGAACCCCGTTGTCGGGGCGATCGCAAACGGTGCAGGGCGAGGCGCGGCGCCGCAACGCCGCCATGTGCCTTTTGCGACAGCCTCTTTTCCAAGGAAACCATGAGCCTTCAACTGATCCTGAACCTGGCCATCGCCGCCGCGGTGTGCGCGCTGCTGTATGTCATGCAGCAGCGCCACGTGTCCTTCACCAAGCGCGTCTTTTCCGCCCTCGGCCTGGGCGTGCTGCTGGGCGCCGGGTTCCAGGCGGCGTACGGCAACGGCGCGGCCGTGATCAAGGACACCAACGCCTACCTCGACATCGTGGGCAGCGGCTACGTCAAGCTGCTGCAGATGATCATCATGCCGCTCATCATGGTGTCGATCGTCCAGGCCATCCTGAAGCTGCGCAACGCTTCGTCGCTCGGCAAGATCAGCGTGCTGACCATCGGCACGCTGATGGTCACGACCGCCGTCGCGGCGTCGATCGGCATCCTGATGGCCAAGCTGTTCGGCCTGTCCGCCGTCGGCCTGACGTCGAGCGCGGCCGAGCTCGCGCGCGGCGCCTACCTCGAAGGCAAGCTGGCGACGACGCAGGACCTGTCGCTGCCGAAGATGATCCTGTCGTTCATCCCGGAAAACCCCTTCCTCGACATGACCGGCGCGCGCAACACCTCGACGATCGCCGTGGTGCTGTTCTCGATCTTCGTCGGCGTCTCGGCCACCGGCATCGCCGGCAAGAAGCCGGAAGTGTTCGAATCGTTCAGCCACTTCGTCCACGTGGCCCACGTGATCGTGATGCGGATGGTGACGCTGGTGCTGCGCCTGACCCCGTTCGGCGTGTTCGCCCTGATCACCCAGGTGCTGGCGCGCTCGAGCATGCAGGACATCCTCAAGCTGATCGACTTCGTGCTGGCCTCGTACAGCGCGCTGGTGCTGATGTTCGGCGTGCACCTGCTCCTGATCGTGCTGGTCGGCCTGAACCCGGCGCGCTACGTCAAGAAGATCTTCCCGGTGCTGGCCTTCGCCTTCACCTCGCGCACCTCGGCCGGTTCGATCCCGATGAGCGTGCAGACCCAGACCGCGCGCCTGGGCACGCCGGAAGGCATCGCCAACTTCGCGGCCAGCTTCGGCGCGACGATCGGCCAGAACGGCTGCGCCGGCATCTATCCGGCCATGCTGGCGGTGATGATCGCGCCGACCGTCGGCATCGACCCGTTCACCAGCCACTTCCTGCTGACCCTGGTCGGCGTGATCACCATCGGCTCGGTCGGCGTGGCCGGCGTGGGCGGCGGCGCCACCTTCGCCGCGCTGATCGTGCTGTCGGCCATGAACCTGCCGGTGGCGCTGGCGGGCCTCCTGATCTCGATCGAACCGCTGATCGACATGGGCCGCACGGCGCTGAACGTCAGCGGCTCGATCACGGCGGGCACGCTGACCAGCCGCGTGCTGGGCCAGACCGACATGCAGGTATTCAACAGCAACGCCGACCTGAACCTGGACGGCGACGAGCAGGTCGCGTAAGCACCGGATTTTCCTGTCTTTTCCTGCGCACGTTTTCCAAAGGAATCGTGCGCAGACGTCCCGCCGAATCCGTCTATGATGATGTCATATCGTTATCGGATGCGACCGGGTGATGGAACAAAAGTGGCCACAAGAAATATGGTTGGTGCGGCACGGGCAGAGCGCGGGCAACGTCGCGCGTGACGCCGCCGAAGCCGCGGCCGGCCTGCACATCGACATCGCCGAGCGCGACGTGGACGTGCCGCTGTCCGAGCTGGGCATGCGCCAGTCGGAAGCGCTGGCCAACTGGTTCGCCGCCCTGCCCCCGGGCAGCCAGCCGAACGTGGTGCTGCACTCGCCCTATGTGCGCGCCGCCGAGACCGCCAACATCCTGATGCAGCGGCTGGACCGCGACGAACTGCTCGCGGTGCATGCCGACGAACGCCTGCGCGAAAAGGAATTCGGCATCCTCGACCGCCTCACCACGCACGGCATCGCCCAGAAATACCCCGAGCTGTACGAGCAGCGCCGCCACGTCGGCAAGTTCTACTTCCGCCCGCCCGGCGGCGAGAGCTGGTGCGACGTCATCCTGCGACTGCGCGGCGTGCTGGAAACCATCACCCGCGAATACCCGCGCGAGCGCGTGCTGATCGTCGGCCACCAGGTCATCGTCAACTGCTTCCGCTACCTGATCGAACGGCTCGACGAGGCGACGATCCTGGCGCACGACCGCGCCGGCGACGTGCCGAACTGCTCCGTCACCTCCTACGCCTTCGACCCCACGCTGGGCAAGCGCGGCAAACTCGCGCTGCGCCTGGTCAATTTCGTCGCGCCACTCGAAGCCACCGGCACGCCGGTCACCTCCGGCAAGGACATTCCCGCGGCCGCCAAGGCCTGAGGCTCCCCACCATGACGCTGTCCACCAACGCCCGCCCGCGCGACGTCGACGCCAGCCTGCTGCGCAGCTGGCCGCTGCCGATGCCGTCGCACGACGGCGACAAGGAAGCCCGCGGCCACGTGCTGGTGCTGGGCGGCTCGCGTGAGATGCCGGGCGCCGTGATCCTGGCGGCTACCGCGGCGCTGCGCGCGGGCGCCGGCAAGCTGACCATCGCCACCGGCCGCAGCGTGGCGCAGCTGGTCGCGCTGGCGCTGCCGGAGTCGCGCGTGCTGGGGCTGCTCGAAACCGATGCCGGCGGCTTCACGGTGGAATCCGTCGCCGCGCTCGACCCGCTGGCCGACAAGGTCGACGCCATCGTCGCCGGGCCCGGCATGCAGGACGAGGTCGCGACGGCGCGCCTGGTGCACGCGCTGCTGGCGCGCCTGGCGGGCAGCGACGCGCGGGTGCTGCTCGACGCCAACGCCATGGGCGCCCTGCTGCATCCGCCGGCGGGCGGCGCGGCACCGTGCCGCTTCGCCACGCCGGTGCTGCTGACGCCGCACGCCGGCGAGATGGCGCACCTGACCGGCATCGCCAAGGAGGACATCTGCGCCGCGCCCGACCGCCATGCGCTGGACGCGGCCGAGCGCTGGAACGCGGTGGTGGCGCTCAAGGGCGCGCGCACGATCATCGCCGCGCCGGGCGGCGAGCGCTGGCAGCACGAGGGCGGCAACATCGGCCTGGCCGCGTCCGGTTCGGGCGACGTGCTGGCCGGCATCATCGCGGGCCTGGCGGCGCGCGGCGCGACGCTGCCCCAGGCCGCCGCCTGGGGCGTGGCGCTGCATGCGCGCGCCGGCGAATGCCTGGCGCAACGCTTTGGAAAACTCGGTTATCTGGCGCGGGAACTACCGCAGGAAATTCCCGCGCTCCTGGAACAGGCCGCCGGCGGCGACGCCGACGCGGCCGCATGGCCATCCGGCGGTGTTGCCGCTGGATCGAGGGTCGAACGATGACGGTTCGGCTTTCATCGAATCCGCATGCCGTACCGCGGATGGGGGTGCATGCCCAACAGGCAGACAGGCCTGACGGCATGGGCTCGACAAGCAGAAGCAGGCAATCCGGCGAACCGGCCCGCACCATACCGGTCAAACGCAGACAGTCGGATTCGCGTGCTCACGGGGCCGCGTATTGCGTCGGTTCCGAAGGTTTCGTGCCAAGCCGGCAAGGAACCGAACAGGCGCCGCCGGCCCTCCAGCGCCTCACCTGGAGACGGCGGCACGTAATAGACGTGAACGAGGAGTAAAACAAATGAACGCACTCAGCAACGCATCGAAGATCCTGTTTGCAGCCGCCCTGGTGGCCAGCCTGGCAGCCTGCAAGAAGAACGACACCACCAGCACCACCGGTACCGGTGACACCACGGCCACCACGCCGAGCACCACCAGCAGCGGTACCAGCGGCACGACCGGCGCGACCGGCACGACCGGCGATACCGGCACGGGCGCAACCGGCACCGGCACCACGGGTACCGGCACCACCGGCACCGATGCCACCATGGGCACCGGCACCACCACCCCGCCGACCGATGCCACCGGCACCGGCACCACGGGCACCGGCACCACCACCACCCCGCCGGCCGGCACCGGCTCGTCGGGTACCTCGGGCATGTCGGGCACGTCGGGCAGCGGCGCCGGCAACGACACCTCGAACACCGGTTCGACCGGCACGACCTCGAACACCGGCCGCTGATGGCGTGCGGGCAAAGGGCCACGCGGCTCTTTGCGGAGGTTCGGTTCCGGCATGCCCTGGCGCGGCAGACGCGGCTCCAGCGCATGCCGCCGCGACGGCGCGGCGATCATGTCATCGATCGTCGCGCCGTTGTTTTTTGAGAAGTGATTTTCGGACGGAATACAGGTGCAGGGTGGGCATCCGAGGCCAGGGGCCCCACATGCCCACCCTGCCAGGGTCAGGCCGCCGCCGGACGCCGCGCGCGCCCCGTCAGCAGCCGGCCCAGCTTGACGATCATGCGGAACACGAAGCGCACCAGCGTCAACGTCAGGATCGCCTCGACGAGGGTCATCGCGAAGGCCGGCAGCACCGTGAAGCGCTCCACGCGGCGGTGGAACTTGGCGGCCATGCGGTCGCGGGCGATCTCGATGCTGTCGTAGAAGGTCGGCACGACCAGCAGCGTCAGCAGCGTCGACGTGATGGTGCCGCCAATGATCGAGATGGCCAGCGGCTGGTAGAACTCGCCCGAGTCGCCCAGGGCCAGCGCCACCGGCAGCATACCGGCGATCAGCGCGAAGGTCGTCATCAGGATCGGACGCAGGCGCGCGCGGCCGGCCTCCATCAGCGCCTCCTCGCGGTCCATGCCCTCGGCCTCGCGGGTACGGGCCGCGTCCAGCAGCAGGATCGCGTTCTTGGCCACCAGGCCCATCAGCATGATGATGCCGATGAAGCTCATCAGGTTCAGCGTGCCGCGCGTCAGCAGCAGCGCCACCACCACGCCGATCAGCGACAGCGGCAGCGACATCATGACGCCCAGCGGCGCGGTGAAGGAACCGAACTGCATCACCAGCACCAGGTACATCAGGCCGATGCCCGACAGCAGGGCGATGCCCATCTGGGTGAACAGTTCCTGCTGGTCCTTGCTCTGGCCGCCCAGCGACAGGCCGTAGCCCGGCGGGAAGTCCATCGTCTTGGCCAGCTTGATGGCGTCGTTCATGACCTCGCCGTTCGAACGGCCCTGGGCGTTGGCCGACACGCGCACGACGCGCTTGCCGTCCTTGTGCTCGATGGCCGACGGGCCCTTGCCCATCGTGATCTTCGCGATCTGGTCGAGCGGCACCATCATGTTGGCGCCGCTGACGGCGATCGGCAGGCGCTCGATGTTCTCGGTGCCCACGCGGTCTTCCGGCGCCAGGCGCACGGCCACGTCGCGGGTCTCGCCGGTCGGGTCGACCCAGTCGCCTACCTCGATGCCGGCGAAGGCCACGCGCAGCGCGGTGGCGGCGTCGCCCACCGAGATGCCCATCATGTTCGCCAGGCCGCGGTCGAGCTCGATCTGCAGCTCGTCCTTCGGATCCTGCTGGGACAGCGTGACGTCGACCGCGCCCGGGACCATGCGCAGCTTGTCCATGTAGGCATTGGTCAGTTCCATCAGCTTGCGCGAATCCGGCCCGGTGAACTCGATCTGCACCGGCTTGCCGTTGCCGTTCATGTCGTCCATGACCGTGTATTCGGCGCCGACCAGGCGCGCGATCTTGGCGCGCAGCTCGACGGCGACCTCGGCCGCGCTACGCTTGCGTTCGCTGCGCTTGCCGATGTCGACGTAGACGGTGCCGCCGCTCGACTTGATCGTGCTGTTGGTTTCCTTGGCTTCCGGCAGCGTGCGTGCCAGTACGGCCGCCTCTTCCATCTTCTTCTGGGCGTAGTACACCGAGGACGAGGCCGGGGTGCGCACCTCGATCTGCAATTGGCCGGCGTCCATCTTCGGCAGGAACGAGGTGCCGCCGAACATGCTGTTGAGCCCCAGCGCGACGATCAGGCTGCCGACGGCGATGACGGCCATCCAGCGGCGGTGGTGCAGCGCCCAGGCGATCACGCGGCCGTAGCGGTCGGCCTGGTGGTCGAACCAGGTGTTGAAGCGCGCCAGGTATTTTTCCAGGCCCTTGCGCTCGGCGTGGTGGTGGCCCGGCGGGTCGCCCCAGTAGGCAGACAGCATCGGGTCGAGCGTGAACGAGATCAGCAGCGAGACGATCACCGAGCAGGTCACGGTCAGCGCGAACGGCCGGAACCACTCGCCGGAAATGCCGGGCATGAAGGCGACCGGGATGAACACGGCCATGATCGAGAAGGTGGTCGAGGCCACGGCCATGCCGATCTCGGCGGTGCCTTCGAGGGCGGCGGTGCGGCGGTCGGAACCGTTTTCCATGTGGCGCACGATGTTCTCGCGCACCACGATGGCGTCGTCGATCAGCACGCCGATCGCCAGCGACAGGCCGAGCAGCGTCATGAAGTTCAGCGTGAAGCCGCACAGCCAGACGGCGATGAAGGCCGCCAGCACCGAGGTCGGCAGCGACAGCGCCGTGATCAGGGTGGAACGCCAGGAATTCAGGAAGGCGTAGACGACGAAGATGGTCAGCACGGCGCCGAACACCAGCGACTCGACCACGTTGTTCAGGCTGCTCTGGGCATCCTTGCCGCCGTCGTAGGAAATGTCCAGCTTGGTGCCGGCCGGCAGTTCCTTCTGGATTTCCTTGATCTCTTCGCGCACCTTCTTGGCGATCGACACGGTCGACGCCTCGCGCGAACGGATGATCTGGATGCCGACGTTCGGATTGCCGTTGCGGCTGGACATGCTCTCGACTTCGGCGAAGCCGTCGCGGATGTCGGCCACCTGGTTCAGGCGCACGATGGTGTCGCCGTTACGCTTGACCACGACCTGCGAGAAATCCTCCGGACGCTCGATGCGGCCGACCAGGCGGATGCCCTTCTCGTCGAGCTCGCTGCGCACCTTGCCCACCGGCGCATTGGTGTTCTGGCGCGACAGCGCGTTGGTGACGTCGCTGACCGAGACGTTGTACTCGCGCAGCTTTTCGGCATGCAGCAGCACCGACAGTTCGCGCCGCAGCGAGCCGCTGACGTTGACGTTGGCGACGCCGTCGATGGCGCGCAGGCGGTCGGCCAGCACGTCCTCGGCCAGGCGCGAGATCTCGGCGTGGGTCTGGGAGCTGGACGACAGCGCCAGGTTCATGATCGGCTGGGACGACGGGTCGACCCGGCGCAGCACCGGCTCGCGCATCTCGGTCGGCAGCTTGTAGCGCACCGCGGCGATGGCGTTGCGCACGTCGTCGGACGCCTCGATCAGGTTGCGCTTGAAGTCGAAGCGCAGCACGATCGTGGCGCTGCCTTCGTTGGCATACGAGTTCACCTCGGTGACGCCGGTGATCGCCTGCATCTGCTTCTCGAGGCGCTCGATCAGCTCGCGCTCCGAGGTTTCCGGCGAGGCGCCCGGGTACGGGATGGTGACGACGATGATCGGGATGTCGACGTCCGGGTTCTGGTTCACGCGCAGATGGCTCAGGGCCAGCAGGCCCATGCACATCATCGCGATGATCAGCACGATCGTGGCGATCGGCTTCTTGACGCTGAAATTGGAAAGGAACATGAGGTTTTCCTGGCTCGCTGTTTACTTGCCCTGGGCCTGGCCGTTGCCGGCGGCGGCCAGCGTGGACGCCGGCGCCTTGGCCGCCGCCATCTCGACCTTCTGGCCATCCTTCAGGTTCGAGTTCGGGTGGCGCAGCACGGTGTCGCCGGCGGCCAGGCCGGTCCTGACCTCGTAGTTGCCGGTGCGCGCATCGCGCGTGCCCATGCCCAGGTCGACCTTGGCCAGGGCGCCGCCCTTGACCTTCCAGGCATAGGTCTTGTCGCCGGTCTTGACCAGCGCCGACTCCGGCAGCATCAGGACGTCGGACAGTTCGGCGTCGATGCGGCCCTCGGCGTACAGGCCGGCCACGCGCGGCTGGTTCTCGCCGGTGAACGAGACGAGCACCTCGACCTGGCGGGTGATGTCGTTGGCGGACGGGTCGATGCGGCGCACCTTGCCGGCGAACTGCTGCTCGCCGTAGCCGTTGACGCGGAACAGCACCGGCTGGCCCAGCTTGACGGCGGCGATCTTGTCGGCCGAGACACGGCCTTCGAAGCGCATGCTGGCCGGATCGATCACTTTCAGCAATTCCTTGCCGATCGACGCGGTGTCGCCCGGCGACACCTTGCGGTCGGACACGATGCCGTCGAACGGCGCGCGCACCACGGTGCGGTCGACCTGCTGGCGCGCGGCCACCAGGCGCGCCTTGGCGGCCGAGACTTCGCTCTGGGCGGTATTGCGGCGCACTTCGGCGTCGTCCAGGGCCTGGGCCGAGGTCATGCCCGAGGCGCGCAGGGTCTTGAGGCGCTCGAGGGCGCGCTGCGACTGTTCGAAGGCCTGGGTGGCGGCGCGCGACGATTCCTCGGCCGACATCAGGCTGTCGCGGATCGAGGTTTCGTCGAGCTTGACGAGGACGTCGCCGCGCTTGACCGGCTCGCCGTTTTCCTTCAGGACCTGCAGGACGATGGCGGACACTTCGGCGCGCAGGTCGGCACGGCGTTCCGGCTGGATCGATCCGGTGATCACCGGGCCGGAGGCGAGCGCATTGCTCTGCACCGTCAGCACGTCTTCGGGGGCCACCAGCAACTGGACGGCCTTGGCATCTTTCTTGCCGTCCGCCTGGGCGGTCGTGTTGTCGGACTTGGCGGCGTCCTTGCCACCCTGGCCGCAGGCGCTCAGCGCAGCGGCGATGGCAAGGACGATGATGGTTTTGCGCAGCATTTCTTGGTTCCCCCGAGTTGGACTCTTGACCTGTAAAAATAAGAATAGAAAAAGCCAGCGCGCAGTATCCGGGACCCCGTCGACACAGTCAACGAGGGATCGGCCAAGCGCGGTTTTGAAGGGATGAAATGCAGATAGGCGCGATGAAATGCATGTGGTCGAGTATGAAACGCGCCACAGGCGGACGGGGGCGGACGGGGGCGGACGTCCGGGGCGGGTGGGTGGATGGAAATTGGACCACGGCCTGCGCAGGGGAGACGGTTTCACGGCCAACACTGGGTGAAACGTCGTCCCGGCGCAGGCCGGGACCCAATTTCACCAAGCGCAGACATTACTTCACCAGCACCCGATAGATCAGATTCCCCATCAAGATCCCCGTCACGATCCCGCCGGAAATCTCCACCAGCGTATGGCCCATCCGCTCGCGCAAGACCTTGAAGTCCGGCTGGCCGGCGGCCAGGCGGTTGATGGCGGCGGCCTGGCGGCCGACGTGCTGGCGCAGGCTGTTGGCGTCGATCATCACGATGAAGCACAGCGTGACCGCCACGCCGAAGGCCGGATGGCCCATGCCCTCGCGCAGCGCGATCAGCGTGGCCATGCTGACGACGGTGGCGCTGTGGTTGCTCGGGAAGCCGCCGTTGCCGATCAGGTTGAATGCCCAGCGGCGCTGGCGCGCACTGTTGATCAGGAATTTGATCGGGCCGACGACCAGCCAGGTCAGCACCGGCGTGACCAGATAGGTAAGATCCATGAATATCCTTGGGTTAAAGACCGGAAGCACGGCGCGGTGCGCCGCGATATGTCGGCGGGCATTATCGCAGAAGCATTGTCTAGCGGCGACATTCCTTGCGCCCATAGACATTGGATACAAGGTAATATGCAAGGATTATTGTGGCATTTCAGTCAATGGAGGAATTGATGCAACATTTCAGGTTGTCGTTCGTGGTCACGGCGGTCCTGCTGGCACTGGCCGCCTGGTGGGGCTACGACCACGGCGGCACGTCCGGCCTGCTGCAGGCCCTGTGGATCGCGGCCGTGCTGGGCGTGCTTGAAGTGTCGCTGTCCTTCGACAACGCGGTCGTGAACGCCTCGGTGCTGCGCAACTGGAACGCGTTCTGGCGCAAGCTGTTCCTGACGGTCGGCATCCTGGTCGCCGTGTTCGGCATGCGCTTGCTGTTCCCGCTGCTGATCGTGTCGATGGCGACCGGCCTCGGCCTCATCGACGTCTGGCACATGGCCACCAACAATCCGGACCAGTATGCGCTGCACCTGACCTCCAAGCATGCCGAGGTGGCCGCGTTCGGCGGCGCCTTCCTGTTGCTGGTCTTCCTCAACTTCCTGTTCGACGAAGAGAAGGAACTGCACTGGCTGGGCTGGATCGAAGAGAAGATCGGGAAATACGGCACCGAAGGGCTGGCGATCCTGCTGACGCTGCTCGCCGTGTTCGCCTGCATGAGCCTGGAACCCGAGGGCAAGAAGCTGTCGGTGCTCATCGCCGGCGTGGTCGGCGTGCTGGTGTACGTGGGCGTGGACTGGTTCAGCGGCCTGCTCGAGGAAGAAGAAACGGATCCCGCGATCGGCAAGGCGATCTCGCAGGGCAGCATCGGCGGCTTCCTCTACCTCGAAGTGCTGGATGCCTCGTTCAGCTTCGACGGCGTGATCGGCGCGTTCGCGATCACCAAGGACGTCGTGATCATCATGCTGGGCCTGGCCATCGGCGCGATGTTCGTGCGTTCGCTGACCGTGTTCCTGGTCAACAAGGGCACGCTGGAAGAATTCGTGTTCCTGGAGCATGGTGCGCACTACGCGATCGGCATCCTGGCGCTGATCATGTTCGCCAGCGTCCAGTACCATATTCCCGAATGGTTCACCGGGCTGTCCGGTGTGGCCTTCATCCTCGTGTCGCTGTGGTCCTCGGTGCGCTATCGCAAGCGCGAACTCGGCCACGCGACCTGACGAAGCGGCCGGTCCACGGGCCGGCCGGTATCCGGCGGCACACGGCCGCCATCATCCAAGCGGAAAGGAAACAACATGGCAATCAGTCTGCAGAAAGGCGGCAACGTCAACCTGTCCAAGGAAGACCCGACCCTCAAGAAGGTCATCATCGGCCTGGGCTGGGATCCGCGCGCGACCGACGGCGCCACCTTCGACCTCGACGGCAGCGCCTTCCTGCTGCGCGGCGACGGCAAGGTCCGCGCCGACAACGACTTCATCTTCTACAACAACCTGAAATCGAGCGACGGCTCGGTCGTGCACACGGGTGACAACCGCGACGGCCAGGGCGAGGGCGACGACGAGCGCCTGGTCGTGGAACTCGGCCGCGTGCCGCCGGACATCGAGAAGATCGCGTTTTCCGTCACCATCCACGACGCCGAGCAGCGCCGCCAGAACTTCGGCATGGTCGCGCGCGCCTTCATCCGCTGCATGAACGCCGACGGCGAGCGCGAGATCGCGCGCTACGACCTGTCGGAAGACAGCTCGACCGAGACCGCGATGATCTTCGGCGAACTGTATCGCTACGGCAGCGAATGGAAGTTCCGCGCGGTCGGCCAGGGCTACAACGGCGGCCTGGGCCCCCTCGCACGCTCGTTCGGCGTGAACGTCTGACGTTTTGACAAGCGGCGCGCCCGTCGGCAGAATGGGCGCGCCGCACGCTTCCCCCCTTTTTCGACACGGATCCATCCGCCCATGCCGACTTCCATCCCACGCCGCGCCAGCGCCATCGTCCTCTCCGTCATCGTCGTCATCGGCGGCCTGTTCGCCCTGTATGTCTGGGCGGTGCTGAACTGGTCGTATTCCGAAGGCGAGCGCGCCGGCTACCTGCAGAAACTGTCGCGCAAGGGCTGGCTGTGCAAGACCTGGGAGGGCGAGATCCTGCTGTCGAGCATGCCGGGCGCGATTCCCGAGCGCTTCGCCTTTACCGTGCGCGACGACGCCATCGTCAAGCAGCTGCAGTCGGCCATGGGCCAGCGCGTGCAGCTGAGCTATTCGCAGCACGGCGGGCTGCCGACCACCTGCTTCGGCGAGACGTCGTATTTCGTCGAGAAGGTCGAGATCGGCGGCGCGAATCCGGTAGCGCCCAGCAATATGTAAGTCGACCCACATATCACCGCCGCGCGGTCAGTCGCGCTTCATATCACCGAAACGGCAGCCACGCGCTGCCGTTTTTCATGGTGGCCCATGGCGCGCCAGCGAGCTACGCGAAGCGATGCCGACAAGCCATTGCCAAAAACCGGGCTCTGACCCCGGCTCTGACCCCGGTTTGAGGGGATGCAAATGTTGGGCGCTAACATTGTGGTTGCCGCCGGGTGGGGCGTGCTCTACACTGCTGCGCTATGACACGGGCCTATCCCGGGAGACAGCGACAGGAGACCAGCATGCAGGACAACGCCATCCGCAGGATCGTCATCGTCGGCGGCGGCACGGCCGGGTGGATGGCGGCGGCGCCGCTGGTGCAGCGGCTCGGCAAGCGCTGCGAGGTGGCGCTGGTGGAGTCGCCCGAGATCGGCACCATCGGCGTCGGCGAGGCGACCCTGCCCACCATCCGCTTCTACAACCAGGCGCTGGGCCTCGACGAGGCCGACTTCATGCGCACGACGCAGGCCACCTACAAGCTGGGCATCGAATTTCGCGACTGGGGCCACGCCGGCAACCGCTTCTTCCACGGCTTCGGCGACTTCGGGCCGCCGGTGGCCGGGCGGGCGCCGCACATGGCCTGGCTGCGCCTGGCGCGCGCCTTCGATGCGATGCCAGACCTCGAGAACTGGTCGATGGCCGCGGTGATGGCGCGCCAGCTGAAATTCGCGCCGCCGGGACGCGTCCGGCCGGGCGTCACCGACGCCTATTCCTACGGCTTCCACTTCGACGCCGGCCTGTACGCCGCTTGCCTGAGCGACTACGCCGTCGCGCGCGGCGCGCGCCGCATCGAGGGCACCATCGACGGCGTCGAGCGCCATCCGGCAACCGGCTTCGTCACGGCCGTGCGCCTGCGCGACGGCCGCCGCGTCGAGGGCGAGCTGTTCATCGACTGCTCGGGTTTCCGCGCGCTGCTGCTGGAAGGCGCGCTGCAGGCGGGCTACGAGGACTGGAGCCGCTGGCTGCCCTGCAACAGCGCGCTGGCCGTCCCCTGCGCCAGGGCGCCGGCGCTGGCGCCGTACACGCGCTCGACGGCGCAATCGGCCGGCTGGACCTGGCGCATCCCGCTGCAGCACCGCACCGGCAACGGCCACGTCTACAGCGACGCCTTCACCAGCGACGAGCAGGCGCGGCGCGACCTGCTGGCGGGCCTGGACGGCGCCGTGCTGGACGAGCCGCGCCAGCTGCGCTTCGTCACCGGAAGGCGCAAGCGCTCCTGGATCGGCAACTGCGTGGCCGTGGGCCTGTCGGCCGGCTTCGTCGAGCCGCTGGAATCGACCAGCATCCACCTGATCGAGACGGCGGTCGGCAAGCTGCTCGAGCTGTGGCCGGACCGCGATTGCCGCCCCGAGCTGGCGGACGAATTCAACCGCGCGATGGCGGTCCGCTACGAATCGGTGCGCGACTTCATCGTCCTGCACTACAAGCTCACCGCGCGCACCGACAGCGCCTTCTGGCGCCACTGCGCGGCCATGGAGATTCCGGATTCGCTGCGCCACCAGATCGCCCTGTTCCGCGAAACCGGCCGCGTGACGATCCTCGACCGCGACGGCTTCGCCGAGCCCTCGTTCGTCGCCATGCTGTTCGGACTGGGGGTGGTGCCGAAGCGCTACGATCCCTTCGTCGACGACGCCGACCTGCGCCAGCTGCACGGCCACTTCGCCGGGCTGCGCGACCTGATCGCGCAGGCGGCGGCGGGCATGCCGGACCATGGGGCGTACCTGGCCGGCCGGGGGCAAGCGGCGTAACCGTCACCCGTTTACGACGTCGCCCCCGCGCAGGCGGGGGCCCGATGCGCACGCGTAGCGACAACGCTCGCGGAAACCGGGTCCCGCCTGCGCGGGGGCGACGGTCTTCTACCGTATCAGGCCGCGATCGACGGCACCGCGTGGCGCCCGGCGGCGGCGCCGACCGGCGCCAGCGCCGTCGTGCGCGCGCCGGCGTGGCGCTTCAGGTTGAAGATGCCCACGGTGCGCGCCAGTTCCTCGGCTTCCTCGCGCAGCGCCTGCGCGGCGGCCGAGGCCTGCTCGACCAGCGCGGCGTTCTGCTGCGTGGCCTGGTCCATCTGGACGATCGCCTGGTTCACCTGCTCGATGCCGGCGGTCTGCTCCTGGCTGGCGTTCATGATCTCGGTCATGATCGCGGTCACGCGGCTGACGCTCTGGACGATCTCGCCCATCGTCGCGCCGGCCTGGTCGACCAGCTCGGAACCGTGGTTGACCTTGTCGACCGAGTCGTCGATCAACTGCTTGATCTCCTTGGCGGCGGCGGCGCTGCGCTGGGCCAGCGTGCGCACCTCGCCGGCGACGACCGCGAAGCCGCGGCCCTGCTCGCCGGCGCGCGCCGCTTCCACGGCCGCGTTCAGCGCCAGGATATTGGTCTGGAACGAGATGCCGTCGATGACGTTGATGATGTCGGCGATGCGCGTGGCCGAGGCGTTGATCTCGCCCATCGTCGAGACGACCTCGGTCATCACGGTGCCGCCCTTGGCGGCGACGTCCGACGCCGACACGGCCAGCACGTTGGCCTGGCGCGCATTGTCGGCGTTCTGCTTGACCGTCGAGGTCAGTTGTTCCATCGACGACGCGGTCTGCTCGAGCGAGGCGGCCTGCTGTTCGGTGCGGGCCGACAGGTCCAGGTTGCCGGCGGCGATCTGGCTGGCCGCGGTGGCGATGGTGTCGGTGCCGGTGCGTACGCGGCCGACGATGCCGGCCAGGCCGTTGTTCATGTCGTCCAGCGAACGCATCAGGCGGCCGGTCTCGTCGTTCGCCTCGATGGCGATGTCCTGGGTCAGGTCGCCGGCGGCGACGGCGCCGGCCACGCGCACCGCCTCGTCCAGCGGACGGACGATGCCGCGCACCAGCATGGCGCCGATGATGGCGGCCAGGATCAGGCCCAGCACCATGCCGGTCAGGCACACCAGGCGCACCAGTTCGTAGGTCGACTGCGATTCCTTGCGGGCGATGTCGGCCTGGTTCAGCTGGATCTGGATCAGCTCGTCGATGCCGGCGCGCGCCGGGGCGAACAGCGTGTTCATGCGGCCGTGCACGATGGCGGCGGCGGCGGCCATGTCGCCGCCGCGCAGCGCGGCGACGGCCGGCGCCTGCGCGTCGGCGAGGAACTTGTCGCGCGCGGCGGCGAAGCGGCTGGCGGTCTCCTGCTCGTGGTCGGCCATGCCGGTCCCCATATAGGCCTTCCACTGCTCGGCGATCGCCACGTTGTTGCGCTCGACCTCGTCGAGCAGCGCCGGCACGCGTGCCGGTTCGGCGCTGAGCGCGCGGGCGATGTTCGCCTGGTTCATGTCCAGCCGGCGCACGATCTGGTCGAGCTGGCCGATGCAGACGATGCTGTTGGCGTACAGGGACTGCAGGCCGGTATTGGCATGGCTGAGACTGAACAAGCCGACGGCGGCGCCGATGATCAATTCCGCACCCAGCAGGGTGATGATGAAGATCAGGCGGGCTTTGATGCTGATGTTTTTAATCATGGGAACACGAGGCCAGAAATCGACATGAGACTTGCAGTATAGAAACCTTCCCTACCAGTGGAACAAAGTTCACAAAAATATTGACGCGATTTGACACTTGCGTGTGCGCGATGCAACACCCCTGCTTCCACTGTGGTCATTATGCCTCAGGAGCGGCCGAAATTGCGAGAAAGCAAAAACTGTGGCCGTACAGCCATAGTCTGACGGGATGGGATGACACGGAGGACATGCCAGGACAGGCCGGCGCTGCGGGGCGCCGGCCGGGCGAATGCGCGTCGCCCGCTACTCGAGTTCCTTGCGTTGCTTGGCGATGACGTCGTTCAGGCGCTCGACCGCCTGCGCCTTCGACGGCTGCTGGGCAAAGCGGCCCAGCACCTCGCGCGCCAGGTCTTCCGATTCGGCGCGCTGCTTGGCTTCGGCCTGGCGCGTGTCGATCTGGCCGCGCAGCGCGGCCAGCTCGGCCACCTGCTCGTCCTGGCGCGCCGATTCCAGCTCGATCAGGCGGCGGCGCGCCTCGTCCATTTCCAGCGTGGCGCGGGCGGCCTTGCGCTGCATCTCGGCGGCCTGCTGGGCGTGTTCCAGCAGCTTGCGCTGGGCGTCGCGCTTGTCGATCGCGGCCTGGGCCGCGGCCTGCTCGGCCAGCTCGCGCATCGTCGACAACTGGGCACGCTCTTCCTCGGCCTTGGCGCGCGCCTCGGCGGCAGCGACGGCCGCGCGCTCCGACGCCATCCGCGCCGCGGCGGCCTCGTTGGCGCGGGCATCGGCCGCCGCCTGCTGGCGCTGGGCGGCCAGCTTCTGTTCCAGCAGCAGCAGCGCGTCGTGCGCGGCCTCGACGGCGGCGCGTTCCGCCTCTGCCAGCTCCTCGGCCACGCGCTGCTGGCGTTCCTCGACCGCGGCGCGCTCGGCCTGGGCGCGCGCCAGTTGCGCGGCGCGCTCGGCCTGGGCCTGGCGCGACGCGGCGATCGCCCGTTCATGCTCGGCCTGCTCGCGCGCATGCGCGGTGGCCAAGCGCTCGGCCTCGAGGGCATCGCGGCGCGCATCCTCGGCCTCGCGCTCGGCCTGCGCCCGCGCGGCCAGTTCCGCGGCCTGGTCGCCGTCGGCGGCCGCGCGCGCGGCCGCCGCCTGGGCCAGCGCGCGCTCGGCGGCGATGCGTTCCTGCTGGCGTGCCAGCGCCTCTTCCTCGGCCGCCACGCGCGCGCGCTCGGCCTCGGCCAGCTGCTGCGCCTCGCGGGCGCGCCGTTCGGCCAGCGCGGCGGCCTGGCGCCGGGCGGCGGCCTCCTCTTCCAGCGCCGCGTGCGCTTCCTGCTCGGCCGCGTTCTCGGCGGCGCGCGCATCGGCGGCCGCCTGGGCCAGCGCGGCCCGTTCCTCGGCCAGCGCGCGCTCGCGCCGCTGCTGCTCGGCCTCGTGCCGCGCCGCTTCCTGGGCCAGGGCGTCGGCGCCGGCGCGCAGGCGCGCCTGCTCGGCCGCCTCGCGCTCGGCGTCCAGGCGCGCCTGCGCCTGCTGGGCTTCGGCCTCCTCGGCGCCGGCCCGTTCCAGGGCCACCTCGCGCAGCTTGCGGTCGGCCTCGATGCGCGCCTCGGTGGCGGCGAGGATCCGGGCCTCGGCCTCGCGGCGCGCCTCGGCGGCGGCCTTGGCCATCTGTTCCAGGCGCTCGCGGTGGGCGGCGGCGTCGCGCAATTCCTTCTCGGTCTGCAGGCGCAGGCGCAGCGACTGGGCCGCGGTGCGCTCGGACTCGGCCTGGGCCAGCGCGATGCTTTCGCGTTCCTGCTCGACGTGCGCGAGGGCGCGCGCCTCTTCCAGCGCGCGCGCCTCGGCGGCGGCGCGGGAGAAAGCGGCATTGAGCGCCACCTGGTCGGCGCGCTCGCGCTGCAGCGCCAGTTCGAGCGCCTCGGCCTCGGCCTGGGCCAGCTTCTCGGCGGTCTGGCGCGCGGCCTTCTCGGCGCGCTCGCGTTCGCGCGCCAGGATCGCCACGCGCGCATCGGCGCTGGCGCTGTACTGCACTTCCTCGCGCGCCGCATGCATGGCGGCGACGCGCTCGGCCGCCTGGCGGCGCGCCTGCTCGGCTTCCTGCGCCAGCTCGTCGGCCTCGCGCTGCGTGCGCGCGGCCATCTCGGCGTCGACCTTCGCCTGTTCCTCGGCGCGCCGGCGCGCTTCGTCGGCGGCGCGCACGCGGGCCTCGGCGGCCAGGCGGATCTGGGTGTCGGACTCGACCCGGGCGCGCAGTTCGGCCGTCTCCTGGCGGATCGCTTCCAGGCGCTCGGCGGCGGCCCGGGCGGCGGCGCGCAGCGTCTCGATGCGGCCGCGGTTGGCCTCGATCGCGTCTTCCGACGCCTGCGCGTTGGCCAGCGCCGCGGCGGCGGCCTCGGCGTCCATGGCGGCGCGTTCCTCGGCCAGGCTGCGCGCGCGCGCCTCGGCGTGGGCGCGGTTCTCGGCCGCCATCGCCGCCTTGGCTTCGGCCTCGACGCGTGCGATGCCTTCCTTGATCGCGCGCTGCTCCAGCTGTTCACGCTGCGGCTCGACGGCCGGCGCCGCGTGCTCCTGGCCGGCGGGCGTCAGGTCGATCATGAAATCGGCGTCGCTGCCCCTGGCGGGCGCGGTGGAGGAGTCGGGGCGGTCGGATCGGTCGGTCATGGCGGTCTCGCGGGTGGTCGGCGCATGGGTGGCGCCCGGGTGGCGCGCCGCAGCCTTGCGGGGTCATTATGACGCATGGGCGCCCCCGCTGTCGCGCCGAGCAGACCGATGAATACCCGTCAATTCGGCGCCAATGGCCGCGCTGCGCGCGGTCTCAGGCCGGCCACAGCGGCGGCTCGTCCATCAGGGCCACCTGCTCGCGCAGCTCGAGGATGCGGTCCTGCCAGTAACGCTGGGTATTGAACCAGGGGAAGGCGGCCGGGAACGCCGGATCGTCCCAGCGCATCGCCAGCCAGGCCGAGTAATGGATGAGGCGCAGCGTGCGCAGCGCCTCGACCAGGTGCAGCTGGCGCGGGTCGAATTCGCAGAAGTCCTCGTAGCCGGCCAGCACGTCGCCCAGCTGGCGCACCATCTCCTGGCGCTCGCCCGACAGCAGCATCCACAGGTCCTGCACGGCCGGGCCGGTGCGGCTGTCGTCGAAGTCGACGAAGTGCGGGCCGTCGGGGGTCCACAGCACGTTGCCGGCATGGCAGTCGCCGTGCAGGCGCAGCACCGGCACGGCGCCGGCGCGCGCGAAGCAGCGGGCGACGCCGTCGAGCGCCTGGTCGAGCACGCTGGTATAGGCGGCCGCCAGCTCGGACGGGATGAAGCCGTGGCCCAGCAGCCAGTCGCGCGGCGCGCGGCCGAAGGTATCGATGTCGAGCGCGGGCCGCTCGACGAACGGCCGCGCCGCGCCGACCGCATGGATGCGCCCGATGAAGCGGCCGATCCATTCCAGCACCTGCGGGTCGGACAGCTCGGGCGCGCGCCCTCCCCGGCTGGGGAACACGGCGAAGCGGAAGCCCCCGAATGCGTGCAGCGTGCGCCCGTCCAGCGCCAGCGCCGGCACCACCGGCACCTCGGCGGCCGCCAGTTCGGCGACGAAGCCGTGCTCCTCGAGGATGGCGGCGTCGCTCCAGCGCTGCGGGCGGTAGAACTTGACGACCACCGGCGGGCCGTCCTCGCAGCCGGCGCGGTAGACCCGGTTCTCGTAGCTGTTCAGCGCCAGCAGGCGGCCGTCGCCGTGCAGGCCGACGCTGTCGAGGGCATCGAGCACCGTCAGCGGGTCGAGGCGGGCGAACGGGTGGGCGCCATCCTGGCGCGTGTCGGGGTAGTGGTCCATGCCGCCATTGTAAGGCGGGGGCGGCGCGGCGTACATGGCGGCCCGGGAACGGGGCAGCGCCGGGCGCCGTGCGCGCGCCAGCGCCCCACCGCCCGGCGCGCCGGCGGTGGTGGCCTATGCGCTGCAGAACGCCTGCGGCGACTGCGCCGCGGGGCGGATCCGCAACAGGGGCGTGGCCGCCGCCGCGCCTTTTTTCGCCCGGGGTCCGGTGCACCGGTTACACTGGCGCCTTCATCCAAAGGAACACGTACCACATGCATCTCGAGCAACCCCTCTCCGAAAAAGAATTCGACGACCTCGACAACTTCCTGCTGTCCGAGCGCTGCCCCGAAGGCACGATGACGCTGGACACGCTGCACGGCTACCTGACCGCCATCGCGATCGGCCCGCAGACCATCATGCCTGCCGAATGGCTGCCGCGCATCTGGGGCGAGGACGGCACCGCCGCGCCCAAGTGGAAGAACGCCAAGGAAGAAGAGCGCATCGTCAACCTGGTCATGCGCTTCATGAACGAGGTCCTGATCACCTTCGAGGTCGCGCCCAAGGAATTCGAGCCGCTGTACGTCGAGCACGAGGTCGACGGCGAGACCCTGATCGATGCCGAGGCCTGGTGCTGGGGCTTCTGGGAAGGCATGGAACTGCGTCCCGGCTCCTGGGACGAGATCTGGGAATCGGAAGCCGGCCCGCTGATGCGTCCGCTGTACCTGCTCGGCGCCGACGAAATCGAGGAAAGCGAGCTGCCGGAAGTCGAGGACCCGCGCAAGGCCCACCAGCTGGCGCTGGACATCGAAGCGAACCTGCCCGGCATCCACCGCTTCTGGCTGCCGCGCCGCAAGGCCGCCGTCGACACCGTCCGCCACGACACCCCGAAAGTCGGCCGCAACGACGACTGCCCCTGCGGCAGCGGCAAGAAATACAAGAAGTGCTGCGGCGCCGACCAAACTTGACCACCATCAAACCGGGGTCAGAGCCGGGGTCAGAGCCCGATTTTTAGCAATATCTGTGGCGCCATTTCCAAACACCGGGCTCTGACCCTGGCTCTGACCCCGGTTTGAGGGAGATCAGGCGGTTTGGGCCAGCCGGCTTTCGTACACGGCGGCCAGCAGGTCGGATTGGCTGACGATGCCGGCGAAGGCGCCGGTGGCGTCGAGCACCGGTACGTGGTGCAGGCCGCCGTTGCTCATCAGGGGCACCAGGCGGGCGATCGGGTCGGCGGCGGCCACGCTCGTGACCTGCGTCTGCATCACGTCCGCCACCACGGCCGGACGCGCGGCGCGCACGCCCAGCAGGTGGCCCAGCAAGGCGCGCAGGCGCTCGCCCAGGGTCTGGTAGTCGTCCAGGCCGACGTGGTGCAGGAAATCGTCCTGGCCGATCATGCCCGCCACGCGGCGCTGCTCGTCCAGCACCGGCAGCGCGTGCAGGCGGTGCCGGCGCAGCAGGCGCCAGGCGGCGGGCAGCGCCGTGGACGGGGCGACCGTCACCGCATCCGTCGACATGATCGCCGCGCACGTGACCGTGCCGAAGCGGCGCTCGTACGCGCGCATTTCCGTCTCCAGCAGGATCCGTTCGAGGTCGTCGCGACTGACGTCCAGCACCTGGCCGTAGTGCGCCAGCGCGGCGTCCAGGTCTTCCTTGCCGAAGCCCAGGCGCGCGGTCGGCGCCGGGTCGGCGGTGGCGTGCAGGTTGCGCAGCGGCGACTGCTGGCCGTGCGGATAGCGGCGGCCGGTCAGGTTGTTGAAGACCAGCGCCACCAGCACGATCAGCGCCGAATTCAGTCCGACCGGCAGCAGCGCGAAGGTGAAGCCCGCCGCCTGCACGGCCGGCCCGCCCAGCACCGCCGTCAGCGCCACCGCGCCGCTGGGCGGATGCAGGCAGCGCAGCAGGAACATCGCGAAGATCGCGCAGGCGCCGGCCAGCGGCGCCGCCAGCATCGGGTCGTGCACCGTGCGCGCGCAGGCCACGCCGATCAGCGCCGAGACGGTGTTCCCGCCGATGACGGACCACGGCTGCGCGAGCGGACTGGCCGGCACGCAGAACAGCAGCACGGCCGACGCGCCCATCGGCGCGATGAGGGCCAGCGGCACGCTGCCGGCATGGGCCGCCGCCATGTCGCTGAGGATGAAGGTCACGAACAGCCCCACCAACGCCCCCGCCACCGCGCGCAGCCGCTCGGTGCGCGACGCCGTGCTCGCCTGCGGCAAAAAGGACCGCATCCACGCCGTACCGTTGTCCAGGATCATGGTGTTCGCAGGCCATCGGGCCTTGTCGTATATCGGGACGGCAATTGTATCATCTTGTGATATATTCGCCGCCATCCGGCTCTCCAGGAATCCCCATGTCGTCTCCGCTGTCCAAGTCCAACTTCGCCGCGTTGTCGGAATTCCGCTACCAGATGCGGCGCTTCGAGCATTTTTCCGAAAGCGCCGTGCAGGCCGCGGGCATCACGCCGCTGCAATACCTGCTGCTGCTGCACATCAAGGGCTTTCCCGGCCGCGAATGGGCCACGGTCGGCGAGCTGGCCGAGCGCCTGCAGGCCCGGCCGCACGGCGTCGTCGCCTTGGTGACGCGCTGCGAGGCCGGCGGCCTGGTCGAGCGCCGCAGCCATGCCGGCGACCGGCGCCGGGTCGAGGTGCACCTGCTGCCGGCCGGCGAGACGATCCTCGTGCGGCTGGCCGAGATCCACCGCGCCGAGCTGCGCGCGCTGCACGGCGTCTTCACGATTCCCTATCTTCCGTAAGGGCGCCAGGGCATCCACATGCAAGCAGGGCATGGCCTGGTTCATGTACGATAGGCAATATGCACATCGACGTGCGTCAACGACAACGAGGAAAACGCCATGAACCACTTCCTGCGCCGCACCGTGCTGGCGACCCTGCTCGCCGCCGGCACGATCGCCCCGGCAGTCCACGCCGCCGCCCCGCTGGCCAAGACCCCGGCGCCGGGCTATGCCCGCGCCATGCTGGGCGACTTCGAGGTGACGCCGCTGAACGACGGCACCGCCGACCTGCCGATGGACCAGCTGCTCAAGCAGAAGCCGGAGGCGACGAAGGCCACGCTGGAAAAGAACTTCCTGAAGCTGCCGCTGGAAACCTCGACCAATGCGTTCCTGGTCAACACCGGCAGCAAGCTGGTGCTGGTCGACACCGGCGCCGGCGGCTTCTTCGGCCCGACGCTGGGCAAGCTGGCCGCCAACATCAAGGCCGCCGGCTACCAGCCCGAGCAGGTCGACGAGATCTACATCACGCACGTGCACCCGGACCACGTCGGCGGCCTGGCCGCGGACGGCAAGCGCGTGTTCGCGAACGCCACGGTGCGCGTCGGCAAGGCCGATGCCGACTACTGGCTGTCCGCCGCGAACGAAGCCAAGGCGCCGGCCGACAAGAAGGGCTTCTTCGGCCCGGCCAGGGCCTCGCTCGAACCGTACGCCAAGGCCGGCAAGCTCAAGCCGATCGAGGGCGACGGCGAACTGGTGCCGGGCATCTCGGCCATCGCCGCGCCGGGCCATACGCCGGGCCACACGATCTACCTGGTGCAGAGCCGCGGCCAGAAGCTGTTGCTGATCGGCGACCTGATCCACGTGGCCGCCGTCCAGATGGACAACCCACAAGTGACGATCGGCTTCGACAGCGACGAAAAGGCCGCCTACGCCGCGCGCAAGAAGGCGTTCGACGCGGCCGCGAAGGACGGCGAACTGGTCGGCGGCGCGCACCTGCAGTTCCCGGGCCTGGGACACCTGGTCGCGCAGGGCAAGGGCTACAAGTGGGTGCCGGTGAATTACACGCAGATGCGTTGAACGACACATCACCGGCTCCATCGACCGGATGCGGCCCATGCGCCGCACCGCCGTCGCCCCGGCGCAGGCCGGGGCGACGGGCGGGTAGCGGGGAGCCGCCTATCCCCGCCCCGCCTCGCTCCCTCCCCCGCTCCCTGCCTCGCCTCCTGCCTCGCTCCCGGCTTCGCTCCCCGCCCCGATCCCCGCCAGCAGCCCCGCCAGCCGCTCCATGTCCACCGGCTTGACCAGGTGATGGTCGAATCCGGCCTCGAACGCCGCGCGCCGGTCCTGTTCCTGGCCGTAGCCGGTCACCGCGACCAGCACGATGCCCGCCGTGCGCGGATCGGCGCGCAGGCGGCGCGCCAGCGCGTTGCCGTCCATCTCGGGCAGGCCGATGTCCAGCAGCGCCACGTCCGGCGGCTGGCGCCGCGCCGCCGCCAGCGCGGCCGGCGAATCGTTTTCCACCGCGACCGCGTAGCCGCAGGCTTCCAGCAGCATGCCCAGCGTGGCGGCGGCGTCGGCGTTGTCGTCCACCACCAGCAGGCGCAGCGGGCGCGCGGCGCCGCCGGGCGACGGGGCGGCATCCGGCCCGCCCTGGTCCGGCGCCGACGCCATCAGCGGCAGCGCGACTTCGAAGCGGCTGCCCTGCCCCAGGCCGGGGCTGGAACAGGTCACCGTGCCGCCATGCAGCTCGACCAGGTGCTTGACCAGCGCCAGCCCCAGGCCCAGGCCGCCCTGCGAGCGGTCGGACGAGCGCTGCGCCTGGGTGAACAGGTCGAACACGTGGCGCGTCAGCGCGCGCTCCATGCCGATGCCCTGGTCGCGCACCGCCAGCAGCAGGCGGCCGGCGCGGCCGTCCGCGCCGGCGTCGACCGCGGCCGAGACGTCGATGCGCAAGCCTTCCGGCGTGTACTTGGCGGCGTTGTTGAGCAGGTTGGACAGCACCTGCACCAGGCGCGCCTTGTCGCCCAGCACCGTAGCGCGGGGGTCGGCCAGGCGCACGACCAGCGACTGGCGGCGCGCCTCGAACATCGGGCGCACCTGTTCGATCGCCTCGTCGACGATGGTGCGCGCCGCCACCGGCGACTGCGCCAGCGTCACCAGGCCGCGCGTGACGCGCGAGACGTCCAGCAGGTCGTCCACCAGGCTGGTCATGTGGCGCACCTGGCGCCCGATGATGGCGCTGCTCTGGCGCACGCGCGCCTCGTCCAGGCGGCCGATGCGCAGCAGGTCGGCGGCGGCGCTGATCGGCGCCAGCGGGTTGCGCAGCTCGTGCGCCAGCATGGCCAGGAATTCGTCCTTGCGCTGGTCGGCCGCGCGCAGCTTTTCCTCGGCCTGCCTGCGTTCGCCGATGTCGAGGAAGCAGCACACCAGGCCGCCGCCGCTGGTCGGATAGGCGCGCACTTCCAGCCAGACCGCGCCGCCGCCGGGCAGCGGATGCAGGTATTCGGTGCGCCCGGCCACGCGCTCGCGCATCGCGCGTTCGTACATGTGGCCGGCCGTCGTGTCGCGGGCCTCGGGCCAGACGTCCCAGTGGTGGCGCCCCAGCGCCTGCTCGGCAGTGCGGCCGGACAGGCGCTGGCCGGCGGCGTTCATCTGCAGCACGGTCCAGTCGGGGCCGATCAGCACGAAGCCCTCGGCGATGGTGTCGAACACCAGCCGGCTGCGGTCGCGCTCGGCGCGCAGCGCGGCGTGCGCATGGGCCACGTCGGCGGCGGTGCGGATGCGCTCGGCCAGGCTGCGCGCCAGCGCGATCTCGGCCGCGCTCCAGCGGTGCGCGTGCGCGTGGAGCAGCGCCAGGAAGGCCGGCTGGCGGCCCGTGCTCACCAGCGGCACCACCAGCAGCGCCGTCGCGTCCAGCGCCGCATAGGCGCCCTGGCAGGCGGCCGTGCGGTCGTCCTCGCGCACGTCGGCGATGGCGACGACGGCGCCGGCGCGCCCCGCGCGCACCACCTCCGGCCCGAACGCGTCGACGCCGAAGCCGCGCCCCTCCAGGGCCGCCAGCCCGTGCCGGCGCCAGTCGCGCGGCACGTGGAACGTGGCGCGCACGGCGTCGACCTCGCCGTACAGCACGCGCGCCAGGCCCAGCTCCTCGCCCAGCAGGCGGCTGGCGACGCCGATCGTCTCGCGCGCGCCGCCCGCCGTGCGCAGCGCGTCGGCCACCGCCAGCTCGAAGGCGGCGTGGCGCTCGGCCTGGACGCGCGCGGTGGTCTCGATGCAGGTGCAGTACATGCCGACGACGCATCCCTGCCCGTCGTGCAGCGGGGCGAACGACAAGGTGAAGCTGGCCGCCTCGGGGTAGCCGCGCCGCTCCAGCGTCAGCGCCAGGTTCTCGCAGTAGACGGGCTTGTCGGACAGGGCGCGGTCGACGAACGGCACCAGCACCGGCCAGACCTCGCTCCAGACGTCGCGCAGCGGCGCGCCGAGCGCGCGCGGGTGCTTGTCGCCCAGGATGGGGATGTAGGCGTCGTTGTACAGCAGGGTCAGGTCCGCGCCCCAGGCGACGAACATCGGGAAGGCGGAGCTGGCCGCCATCGATACGGCGGTCGCCAGCTCGGGCGGCCAGGCGTCGGGCGGACCGAGCGGCGACGCGCTCCAGTCGCGCGCGCGCAGGAGACGGCGGACTTCGCTGTCGCCGGCACCGGCGATGGTACGGAGAATGTCGGCCATGGCGTCATTCTCGCACACCGCCGGGGCTGGCGATACACAATTACAACATCGTGTCGCGCCAGCGGCAGGATTTTTACAGTTTGATGAAATGCTCGCGGTAGTAGCGCAGTTCCTCGATCGACTCGATGATGTCGGCCAGCGCGGTATGCTTCTGCGCCTTCTTGAAGCCCGACGCCAGTTCCGGCTTCCAGCGGCGGCACAGTTCCTTCAGCGTCGACACGTCCAGGTTGCGGTAGTGGAAGAACGCCTCCAGCTTGGGCATGCCGCGCGCCATGAAGCGGCGGTCCTGGCAGATCGAATTGCCGCACATCGGCGACTTGCCGGCCGGCACCCACTGCTTCAGGAAGGCGATCAGTTCCTGCTCGGCCCGGGCCTCGTCGACGGTCGACGCCTTGACGCGGTCGATCAGGCCGGACTTGCCGTGCGTGCCCTTGTTCCAGTTGTCCATCTTGTCCAGCGTCGCGTCGCTCTGGTGGATGGCGAACACCGGGCCCTCGGCCAGCACGTTCAGGTCCGGATCGGTGACGACGACGGCCACTTCGATGATGCGGTCGTTGTCCGGATCCAGGCCGGTCATTTCCATGTCGAGCCAGATCAGGTTGAACTCGTTGGGGCGGGGGGTGGCTTGTGACATAATTCTCTCTTTACGCTTTGAATATTGGCGGAACCGGGCGAGTCGTCATCGCCGCGCAGGCGGGGGCGACGCCGGGCGGATCGGTTCCCAAATGTTGGATTTTCTCACAGGCACAGAATGCTTTCATCCGGGTTTTCGCTCGTCTTCGTATTTTTCTTCTTGCTGACGCTGGCGCTGCGTTATTGGCTGGCGCGGCGCCACATCGGGCACGTGCTGCGCCACCGCGCCGCCGTGCCCGCGGAATTCGCCGCGAAGATCCCGCTGGCCGCGCACCAGAAGGCGGCCGACTACACGGTCGCCAAGACCCGCTTCGGGCTGCTCGCGGCGCTGTGGAGCGGCCTGGTGCTGGTCGGGTTCACGCTGCTGGGCGGGTTGCAGGCGCTGTCGCAGGCGCTGCTGGCGCTGGCCGGGCCCGGCATGGGCTACCAGATCCTGCTGGTGGTCGCCTTCTCCGTGATCTCGGGACTGCTCGACCTGCCGTTCTCGTACTGGCGCCAGTTCGTGCTCGAGCAGCGCTTCGGCTTCAACAAGATGCGCGTCGGGCTGTGGATCGCCGATGCGGTCAAGGGCAGCCTGGTGGGCGCCGTCATCGGCCTGCCGCTACTGTGGATCGTGCTGGTGCTGATGGACAGGACGGGCGCGCTGTGGTGGCTGTATGCCTGGCTGGTCTGGAGCGGGTTCCAGCTTTTGATGATGGTGCTGTATCCGAGCGTGATCGCGCCGCTGTTCAACAAGTTCACGCCGCTGCAGGACGCCACGCTGAAGGACCGCATCGAAGGCCTGATGGCGCGCGTCGGTTTCGCCTCGAAGGGCCTGTTCGTGATGGACGGCAGCAAGCGCTCGGCCCACGGCAACGCCTATTTCTCGGGCTTCGGCGCGAACAAGCGCATCGTGTTCTTCGACACCCTGCTGGAACGCCTGGCGCCGCCGGAGATCGAAGCCGTGCTGGCGCACGAACTGGGCCACTTCAAGCTCAGGCACATCGTCAAGCGCATCGTCGTCCTGTTCGCACTGTCGCTGGCCTTCCTGGCCCTGCTCGGCTGGCTCAAGCAGCAAGCCTGGTTCTATACCGGCCTGGGCGTGGAACCGCTGCTGAACGGCCCGAACGACGCCATGGCCCTGCTGCTGTTCGTGCTGGTGCTGCCGGTGTTCACCTTCCCGTTCTCGCCGCTGTCCTCGTTCACCTCGCGCAAGCACGAGTTCGAGGCCGACGCCTTCGCCGCGGAGCACAGCGATGCGCGCGACCTGGTCTCGGCGCTGGTCAAGATGTACGAGGACAACGCCTCGACGCTGACGCCGGACCCGGTCCACTCCGCGTTCTACGACTCGCACCCGCCGGCCTGGGTCCGCGTGCAGCACCTGCAGGCATCGGGGGCCGTATGAGCACGCTCCCGAACCTGCTGGAACGCCATTGCGCCCACGGCGCCCCCGCGCTGGACGCCGCCGCCGTCGCCGCCCTGCACGCCCAGGTGCCGGACTGGTCCATCGACGGCGACGCGCTGGCGCGCCGCTTCGCCTTCCGCGACTTCCACGAGACCATGGCGTTCGTCAACGCCCTGGCCTGGATCGCCCACCGCGAAGACCACCACCCCGACCTGCACGTGGGCTACGACCGCTGCACGGTGCGCTTCACGACGCACTCGGCCGGCAATGCCCTGAGCGCGAACGATTTCATCTGCGCCGCCAGGACCGATGCGCTGTTCGCCCAAGGGAGCGCGACATGAGCAAGGGGAGCAAGCCGGGCAAGCCGGCCGGCGCCGCGGAATTCACCGGCACCATCGTCGCCGCCCACGGCCGCCACTACCTGGCGGACGTCGACGGCGCCCTCCTGCAGTGCGTCACGCGCGGCAAGAAGACCAATGTCGCGGTCGGCGACCTCGTGCACCTGAAGCGCACCTCGGCCGACCAGGCCGTCATCGAGAAGATCGCCGAGCGCAGCACGCTGCTGTACCGCTCCGACCAGTACAAGAGCAAGCTGCTGGCGGCCAACATCACGCGCCTGTTCGTCGTCATCGCCACCGAACCCGGCTTTTCCGACGACCTCGTGTCGCGCGCGCTGGTCGCCTGCGAGGCGGCCGGCGTGGAGGCGCACCTGATCCTGAACAAGGTCGACGTCGAGGAACCGCTGGCGCGGGCGCGCGAACGCGCGGCGCTGTACACCGGCATGGGCTATCCGCTGCACGAGGTGTCGGCGCGCGCGCGGCCCGAGGAGGCGGTCGCCACGCTCATGCCGCTGCTGGCCGGCCAGTCGTCGATCTTCATCGGCCAGTCCGGCATGGGCAAGTCGTCCCTCATCAACCTGCTGGTGCCGGACGCCGACATCGCCACCCGCGAAATCTCGGAAGCGCTCGACACCGGCAAGCACACGACCACGTTCACCCGCCTGTACCGCCTGCCGGGCACGGCCGGCGGCAACATCATCGATTCGCCGGGCTTCCAGGAATTCGGCCTGTACCACCTGTCCGAGGGCATGCTGGAACGCGCGTTCGTCGACTTCCAGCCCTACCTGGGCGGTTGCAAGTACTACAACTGCCGCCACCTGGCCGAGCCGCAGTGCGCGATCCTCGAAGCGGTGGCGCAAGGCAAGATCGCCAGGCTGCGCCATACGCTGTATGCGCAGCTGCTGCACGAATCGGCGCAGACGCTGTATTGATCGCCGTCGATAATTTCTTGGAAGATAAACAAAACCGCTTATAATCAAAGAGATCGAAGACAAGGGATTCTTGCATCCCGAAGGTATAACATGGCTGTCAACACTCCCATCAAGCATTTCCTGCAGATTTCCGACTTCACCCGCGACGAGTTCGAGTACCTGATCGAACGCGCCACGGTCATCAAGCGCAAGTTCAAGGCCTACGAGGTGTACCACCCGCTGGTCGACCGCACGCTGGTGATGGTGTTCGAAAAGAGCTCGACCCGTACCCGCCTGTCCTTCGAGGCCGGCATGCACCAGCTGGGCGGCGCCGCCATCTACCTGAACACGCGCGACAGCCAGCTCGGCCGCGGCGAACCCGTCGAGGACGCCGGCCAGGTCATGTCGCGCATGTGCGACATCATCATGGTGCGCACGTTCGGCCAGGACATCATCGAGCGCTTCGCGGCGCACTCCCGCGTGCCGGTGATCAATGGCCTGACCAACGAGCACCATCCCTGCCAGGTGCTGGCCGACATCTTCACGTACTGGGAACACCGCGGCTCGATCGCCGGCAAGACGGTGGCCTGGGTGGGCGACGCCAACAACATGCTGTATTCCTGGCTGCAGGCGGCCGAGGTGTTCGGCTTCCACCTGAACGTGTCCACGCCCAAGGGCTACGACCTCGACCCGGCCCTGGTGTCGACGACGAACTACACTTTCTTCGAGAACCCGTCCGACGCCTGCGCCGGCGCGCACCTGGTCAATACCGACGTCTGGACCAGCATGGGCTACGAAAAGGAAAACGCCGAGCGCCTGAAGGCCTTCGACGGCTTCATCGTCGACCAGGCCAAGATGGCACGCGCCAGCAGCGACGCCCTGTTCATGCACTGCCTGCCGGCGCACCGCGGCGAGGAAGTGGCGGCCGAGGTCATCGACGGCCCGCAATCGGTCGTGTGGGACGAGGCCGAGAACCGCCTGCACGTGCAGAAGGCGCTGATCGAATACCTGCTGCTCGGTCGCATCGCCGACAAATAAACCCGTATCATCGCAAACGCTTGATCGTCGGCCCGGGACTGCCGGGCCGGCTGACCATCACCTCCTCCTCCACGTACCACATCATTGGAACTTCCATGAGCGACATCAAGAAAGTAGTCCTCGCCTACTCCGGCGGCCTCGACACCTCGGTCATCCTCAAATGGCTGCAGGACAACTACAAGTGCGAAATCGTCACCTTCACCGCCGACCTCGGCCAGGGTGAAGAGCTGGAACCGGCGCGCGCCAAGGCCATCAAGTTCGGCATCAAGCCGGAAAACATCTACATCGACGACGTGCGCGAGGAATTCGTGCGCGACTTCGTGTTCCCGATGTTCCGCGCCAACACCGTCTACGAAGGCGAGTACCTGCTGGGCACCTCGATCGCGCGTCCGCTGATCGCCAAGCGCCTGATCGAGATCGCCAACGAGACCGGCGCCGACGCCGTCTCGCACGGCGCCACCGGCAAAGGCAACGACCAGGTGCGCTTCGAGCTGGGCGCCTACGCGCTCAAGCCGGACGTCAAGATCATCGCCCCGTGGCGCGAGTGGGACCTGCTGTCGCGCGAGAAGCTGCTGAAGTACGCCGAGGACGCCGGCATCGAGATCGACATGAAGCACAAGAACGGCGGCGCGCCGTACTCGATGGACGCGAACCTGCTGCACATCTCGTTCGAAGGCCGCCACCTGGAAAACCCGAGCGCCGAAGCCGAGGAATCGATGTGGCGCTGGACCGTGTCGCCGGAAGCGGCGCCGGACCAGGCCGAGTACCTCGACATCGAGTACGAGCACGGCGACATCGTCGGCCTGAACGGCGTCAAGATGACCCCGGCGCAGGTGTTGACCGAGCTGAACCGCCTGGGCGGCAAGCACGGCATCGGCCGGCTGGACCTGGTGGAAAACCGCTACGTCGGCATGAAGTCGCGCGGCTGCTACGAAACCCCGGGCGGCACCATCATGCTGCGCGCCCACCGCGCGATCGAGTCGATCACGCTGGACCGCGAAGTGGCGCACCTGAAGGACGACCTGATGCCACGCTACGCTTCCTTGATCTATAACGGCTACTGGTGGGCGCCGGAACGCGTCGCCCTGCAGACGCTGATCGACCACACACAGAAGAGCGTCAACGGCTGGGTGCGCGTGAAGCTGTACAAGGGCAACGTGATCGTCGTGTCGCGCGATTCGAAGACCGACTCGCTGTTCGACATGAACATCGCCACCTTCGACGAAGACGGCGGCGCCTACAACCAGGCCGACGCCGGCGGCTTCATCAAGCTCAATGCGCTGCGCATGCGCATCGCGGCCAAGGCGCGCGCCAAGCGCGGTCAATGATGGTCGCCATATAACATAATCAAGCTGCTTGGTCTTGATTATTATCAACAAAACCGCCCTTGAGGCGGTTTTGTTGTTTTTACATCCGTGCAATTGTTTATGTAATATTTTTACATTAGTCTCCATTGGGCCGGATGCATAAATATTTCATCAAGGCATCAAAATGCGTGCTTGCCCGTGGCATGGAACGCAATGGATGCCGCATCCGGAGGTGCCCGCAGGGGTACCGGCGTGCCTCACTTCGACAGTTCGAAACGCATCCTTTTGGAGAACGACATGGAAATGCCCGTTGCAGGAAAAGACCCGTCCCCACCCGCCACCAAACGCCCCCTCGCCAAGCTCGCCGACGACACCGCCGCCCTGTACGCGATCGCCCAGGCGGCCGTCGAGGTCGAGCTGTTCACGATCCCGCTCTACATGAGCACGATGTACTCGATCCAGGGCACGCACCAGATCAATTCCAAGTGGCTCAGCTACTACAAGGGCCGCCAGTGGCCGGGCATGGGCACCGGCGTGCGCGCCGGCGCCGGCACCGACGCGCCGAACCAGAAAGCCTTCAACATCATCTTCAGCGTGTTCATCCAGGAGATGCTGCACCTGCAGATCGCCGCGAACCTCGCCACCGCGATCGGCGCCAGCCCCTGCTTCACCGGCAACGCGCTGCAGGACGACCAGCACGGCTGGACCTGCTACGGCCCGACCAAGACCTTGATCCCGCACATCGTCGACCTGCAGCACACCGAGAACTACAAGCACGTGCGCGTGGCGCTCGAGGAACTCAACGCCAACCAGTGCGACCTGTTCCTGGCGATCGAGCAGCCCGAGGACCAGTTCCAGGGCGAACTGGCGGCCTTCCACGCGGCCCATCCGCAGACCTACTTCCCGCAAGTGCCGTTCGAAAACTGGACCCCGGGCATGACGTCGGCCGACCTGCCGCTGTTCGGCACCATCGGCCACATGTACCAGTGCTACGCCCAGTACATCAGCATCGAGTACGAAGATGGCGAGACGTTGTGGGACAAGCTGTACAAGCCGGGCACCGTGCAGCAGGACATGTTCAACAGCACCGTGCCGGGCCACGCGAAGGCGGAATTCCCGCATTTCGCGACGCTGTTCGCCAAGGACGACCCCAACACCATCGCCACGTTCGACAAGGCGATCGACATGATGGCCGCGATCACCGACCAGGGCGAGGGCAACGAGAGCGCGATCAAGCGCTACCGCCGCGGTGCCATGCTCAAGGCCGTGCAACCCGACTACCGCGAAGACCGCGCGGCGCTCGAGGCAGACTACCCGTCCTACACCAATGCCGGCGGCCACGCGCGCTCGGCCGACGCCGCCGCGCGCGCCGACTACGCCGCCTACGACCACTACGAGCGCTTCGGCCAGGTCAAGGACATGCTCGCCGACGTGACGACCTGGGCGCACTGGCACGCCGATCCGGCCAGCACCTGGACCGACGCCATGCTGACCAACAGCGAGTACGACGCCGCCGCCGCGCCGGACAACATCCCGACGCCGGCGCAGGTGGCTACCGCGCTCAACAACCTCAAGCAGGGCACGGACACGCTGGCGATGCTGAGCACCGTCGCCACCGGGGCCGTGTACGGCATCACCTCGGTGCTGGACCAATACTGGAAGGACCAGGACCTCGGCTTCCCCTATCCGTCGATGGTCGGCGCCGGCGACCGCTTCTCGATCTGCTGGGCAGTGCTGGGCAAGTCGCCCGACCTGTCGGTGGGCGTGCCGCTGCCGGACCAGTCCACGCTGTACCACGCCTGCCAGGGCCTGAGCCTGGACGGCGACCCGCAGGGCAGCAACGGCAATGCCTGCGCGGCGCTGGCGGTCTACCACACCTGCCGCGGCTCGAACGGCTGCCACGCCCAGGGCGGCTGCGGCTTCGCCCAGCTGGATACCGGCGGCGGTTCCTGCGGCCACGCGGTGAAGGCGGCGCCGCTGCCCACCGCCGCCAACCTGTGCGGCGGCCCCAAGCCGACGCCCGTTCCCTCGTTCTACAGCGCGCCCTCGGACAACAAGTGCAAGACCTTCGGCGGCTGCGCCGTGCCGATCTCGGCCTCCCAGCTGTATCCGGCCGCCGGCACCATGACGCTGTACGAGTTCGGCGCCGCCCCGGACCACGGCGCCGTCTCGATCAAGGAGACGCTCAGCTTCTCGCTCGGCGACAGCGTCTACGACACCGCCTGGGAAGCCTACAGCAAGGTGATGAGCGCGCGCCACCAGGACCCCGGCGCGAAACCCGCGCCGAGCGACCTGCGCATCGCCCTGCCGCCGTCGACCTGATGGCGGCGCCGACCACCGGCGCGCCCGCGCGCCTGGGCCTCCCGAACCTGGGCCTGGGCGTGGGCCTGCGCAACGTGCACTTCCAGGACATCCTCGCGCATGGCCCGCGCGTCGACTGGTTCGAGATCATCAGCGAGAACTTCATCGACAACCACGGCTGGGCGCGCGCGGTGCTGGACCGCATCGCGGCCCGGGTGCCGATCGTCATGCACGGCGTCTCGCTGTCGATCGGCAGCAGCGATCCGCTCGACATGGCCTACCTGGCCAGGCTGCGCGCACTGGCGGCCGAGCTGCGTCCGGCGTGGGTGTCCGACCACCTGTGCTGGACCGGCGCTGCGTCCGTCAACAGCCACGACCTGCTGCCGCTGCCGCTGCACGAAGCCAGCCTGCGCCACGTGGCGGCGCGGGTGCGCGCGGTGCAGGATTTCCTGGGCCGCCCGCTGATCGTGGAAAACCCGAGCAGCTATGTGGAATTCGCCGGTTCCAGCATGCCGGAATGGGAATTCCTCGGCCGCCTGGCCGAGGACACCGGCTGCGGCCTGCTGCTCGACGTGAACAACGTCCACGTCTCGTCCGTCAACCACGGCTTCGACGCGGAGCGCTACATCCGCAGCCTGCCGCCGCGCCACATCGTGCAGATCCACCTGGCCGGCCCCACCGACTGCGGCGGCTACCTGGTCGACACCCACGACGCGCCGGTGCCGGCCGCCGTCTGGCGCCTGTATGCGCTGGCCCAGCGCCTGACCGGCGGCGTGGCCGCCATGCTCGAATGGGATGCGAACATCCCCCCCTACCCGGAGCTGCTGGCGGAACTGGACAAGGCGCGCGCGGCGCTGCGCGGCGAATTCGCCGAGGCGCCGGTGCGCCGCGCCGCGCCGGAGCGGGAGACCGTGCTGGCCGGGCCGCTGGGCTTTCACCTCGGGCCGGCGCACGCCGAGGCGGTGCCGCCATGACGGCGCCGCTGGCCGAGTCGCAGGCGTGGTTCCTGGCGGCCATCATGACACCGGGCGGCGCCGCGCGCGGCCTGGCCCTGGCCCAGGCGCGCCACGGGCTGGCCGAGCACGAGGTGCTGCGCCCCGCCCCCGGCCTGCCGGCATCGCGCCTGCACGTCTACGCCGACGGCTACGTGCTGCGCCTGCTCGAATGCATGCGCGCCGACTTTCCGGTGCTGCACCGGGTCATGGGCGGCGCGCTGTTCGACTTCTTCGCGAAGGCCTATGTCTGGCGCCACCCTTCGCGCTCGCCGACGCTGTACGACCTGGGCGCCGGCTTCGCCGGCTTCCTGGCGGCCAGCCAGCCTGCGACGCGGGACCCCGAGGCCACCCGGCGCTTCGCCTTCCCGGCCCAGCTGGCGCGGCTGGAACGGGCGCTGGGCGAAGCGGGGCGGGCGCGCGGCCTCGAAGGCGCCGCCCCGGCGGACCGCCCCGGCATGCTGGACTGGCTGTGCCGCCCGGATGCGCGCGTGACGCCGGCGCAGTGCACCCGCCTGCTCGCGCTGGACTATCCAGTGCACGCCTACTGGCAGGCGGCGGCGCGCGCGCGGGACGACGCCGACCTGCCGCTGCCGCCCGCACCGGCGCCGACGCGCCTGGCCGTGGGCCGGCTGCACTACCGCACCGCCGTGCACGTGCTCGAACCCTGGCAATTCCACTTCCTGCAGGCCGCGCAGGAAGGCGCGCCGGCCCACGCCTGCGCCCTGCACGCCGCGACGGCCTGCGCCCTGGCGCCGGAACGGGTGCTGGCCGATGCGCTGCTGTGGGTGCCGCTGGCGGCCGGGGCCGGACTGGTGGCTGTCGGCTGACATGAAAAAAGCCGCCCTTCCCCGACGGGAAAGGGCGGCGCGGACCCGGGCTGCACGGTCCCGGGAGCGTCCGGGACCGGCTACGGTCAGAAGTGGAAGTTGGCGGTCAGGCTGGCCCAGCGCGGCGCGCCCGGCGTGTAGCGGTAGCCGCTCTTGTTGATCGCCGCGACGTACTCCTTGTCGCCCACGTTGTACACGTTCAGCTGCAGGTCGACGTGGCGGTTGATGCGGTAGGCGGCCATCAGGTCCACCACCGTGTAGTCTTCCGCGTACGCCGGGGTGCCAACGGCGCCGTCGGTGCCGCGCAGCAGCTTGCCCTGGTAGCGCACGCCGCCGCCCACCTTCAGGCCGAACGGGAACTGGTACGTGGTCCAGCTGGTGAAGGCGCTCTTGGGCGTGTAGCTCAGCGCGTTGGCCGCGGCCGCCGTGACCAGCTTGCCCGATTCGATGCTGGTGTCCATGTAGGTGTAGCCCGCATTGACCATCCATTCGCGGGTGATCTCGCCCGTCACGCTCAGCTCGATGCCCTGCACGCGCTTCTTGCCGGTCTGGTAGTACTTCAGGTCGACCGGATCCTGCTCGACCTCGTTCTTGACGTCGGTGCGATAGATCGCCGCGTTCAGGCCCAGCTTGCGGTTCATCAGCTCGAGCTTGCCGCCGATCTCGGTCGTGGTGCTGACCTGCGGATCGTAGATCGGATTCGACGCGCTGTTGGCGCCGGTGCTCAGCGTCAGGTTCGAACCCGGCGGCTGCTTCGAGTTGGCCCACAGCGCGTACACGCTGCTGTTCTCGGTCGGCTTGTACAGGGCCGAGACCTTGCCGCTGACCAGGTGGTCGGACAGCTCGACGTGGTTCGGGATCTGGGTGCCCACCGGCAGCGTCGGGTTGGCCGTCGCCGTCGACAGCGTCACGGCATCGTATTCGGTGTCGAAGCGGTCCACGCGCACCGAGGCGCCGAACAGCCACTTGTCGCCCAGCTTGACGGTGTCGAGCAGGTAGCCGGACTGGGTGGTCGTCTGGCCCTGGGTGCGGGCGCCGCTGCGCACCAGGTTCAGGCCGACCGGCTGGATCGACGGGTCCGGGTGATAGAAATTGGCCGGGGCCAGCGTGCCGCCGCCGGTATAGCTGAAGTTCTTCTGCTTCTCGTCGGTCAGGTCGAGGCCGGCGACCAGCGTGTGGTCCAGCGCGCCGGTGGCGAATTCGCTGGTCAGCGTGGTCTGGTTGGCCAGCACCGTGTTTTCCTGGTCCTTGATGGTGCGGTTGGTGCGCGCCAGCGTCCAGGTCGACGGGTCGCCGGTCGTCACCAGGTTGGCGGCGGTGCCCATGAAGGCGCTGAGCAGGTAGTCCTGCTTGGTCTTGCCGTAGCGGCTGGTGTTGCGCAGCTTCATGCGCGGGCTGAACTCGTGCTCGATGATGGCGGTGGCCATGTCGGCCTTGACCTTGTCGTAGTCGGCCGTCGAGCCGTAGAAGTTGCGCGGATCGACGCGCGCCGCCGTGTTCAGCGCCGGATCGGTCTTCGCGTCCGGGCTGGTGTAGCCCGGCAGGCCGACGGTCGGCACGCCGCCGTCCGGGGTATTGTCCTGCTTGACGTGCAGGTAGTCCAGGTACAGGCGGGTCGCGCCGTTCAGGCCGAACGCCAGCGACGGCGCCACGCCCCAGCGCTTGTCGCGCACGACGTCGCGGCCCGGGGCGCCGTTGTCCTGGTCCAGCAGGTTCAGGCGGAAGGCGGTGCCGCTGGCGTGGTCGATCACCTGGTTGATGTCGGCGGTGGCGCGGCGGCGGTGTTCCTCGCCGACGGTGACGCTGGCGCCGGCCGCGCTCTTGAGCGTCGGCTGCTTGGTGTTCAGGTTGATCGAGCCGGTCGGCGCGCCGCGGCCGGTGTCGGTGCCCGCCGGGCCCTTCAGGACGTCGATCTGCTCGATGTTGAAGACGTCGCGCGAGATCGAGCCGATGTCGCGGATGCCGTCGACGAACAGGCTGCCCGAGGTGTCGAAGCCGCGCATGTAGATCGCGTCGCCGGTGTTGGTGCTGCCGTTCTCGCCCAGGAAGAAGGTGCCGACGCCCGGCGTGTTGCGCAGCGCCTCGGTCAGCGTGGTCGCGCCCTGCTGCTCGAACAGTTCCTTCTTGATGACGATGACGGTCTGCGGCGTGTCGACCAGCTTTTCGGTGTACTTGGCGGACTGGGCGTGGTCGGCCTTGAAGTCGTTTTCCTTCTCGCCGCGGATGTGCACGCGGCGCGGCACGTCGCGGCCCTCGTTGAATTCGGGCGCCGGCGTGGCGGCCGCGCTGGCCGTGGCGGTCGCGGTCGCGGTGGCGGCAGTGGCGGCGGCGGCGGCATCGTCGGCCGCATGCGCGGCCAGCGGCAGTACCAGCATCGACAGCGCGAGCTGGGCGGCGCTGGCGGGACGGCGGATCGGGGTGGAATGCTTGCGGCTCTTGATCATGGCTTTCATGGAATGGTCTGGCATCCTGCTTGGAAGTTTTTTATGAAATGTTTCCGGCAACGCAAAGACTTTACCAAACTTTATGCCTTAAGTAAACGCGAATCATTCTCATTTGTTTTATCAGTACTTGCGCTTTGCATGTTGTTGCGTCCGCGCTACTATTCTTCATCCACCTTGCATTCATTCGACCGTGCCGATGGACGACAATCCCTGCCTTGCCTGCGGCGCCTGCTGCATGCGTTATCGCGTCTCGTTCTACTGGGCCGAGGCCGACGAGCGCGGCCTGCCGGCCGGCTGGACCGAGCAGGTCAACGCCCACTACGCCTGCATGGCCGGCACGCATGCCGCGCAACCGCGCTGCGCGGCGCTGGAGACTGGCCCCGGCGGCGCCGTGGCGTGCCGCGTCTACCCGCACCGTCCGTCCCCCTGCCGCGAGGTCGAGCCCGGCGACGAGACATGCCGGCGGGCGCGGGCGCGCCACGGGCTGGCCCCGCTGCCGGTCGCCGCCCTTTCGTAGCACCGGGCAACATGCTACAGTCGGCCCGAATCCAGACACAGGAGCCTCCATGTTTCGCAACCTGAGCATCAAGAACAAGCTGGTCGCCGGCTTCGGCGCGATCGTCGCGATCATCCTGTTCCTGCTCATCCTCGCCTACCAGAACTTCGCCCGCCTGTCCGAGGCCAACGGCTGGAACCGCCACACGCTCGAAGTGCTGCTGGAAACCGACCAGGTCGCGACCTCGGTGCTGCAGGTGCAGGCGTCCACGCGCGGCTACCTGATCACTGGCAACGAGACGCTGGTCGCCCCGATCCGCACCGAATACGCGAGCGCGCGCGGCCATCTCAAGCGCGCCCAGGACCTCACCGTCGACAACCCCGTGCAGCGCCAGCGCCTGGACCGGCTGGACGCGATGATGACGGCCTGGATGGACCAGCTGATCGGCCCGCAGATCGAGGCGCGGCGCGCGAACGGCGCGGCCGGCGTGGCGTCGAACGAGGCCGCAGTGCTCAAGGGTACGGCCACCGTGGCCGCGATGCGCGCGCTGCTGGGCGACGTCGAGGGCGAGGAAAGCCGCCTGCTGGCGCGCCGCCAGCAGGACACCGCAGCGTTGCGCGAATCGATGAACCTGCTCATCACCGGCGGCGGCGTCACCTGCGTGGTGCTGGCGATCCTGATCGCCACGCTGCTGGTGCGCGCGATCTCGCGCCCGCTGGCCAGCCTGGCCGACGCCAGCCGCCAGATCGCCGGCGGCGCCGGCGGCGCGCGCGCCGAGGTGATGTCGGGCGACGAGGTGGGACGGGTGGCGCTCGAATTCAACCGCATGGCCCAGGCCATCGAGGACAACCAGGCCAAGGAACTCGCGGCCTCGCGCGAACTGCGCGCCAAGGTCGACGCCCTGCTCGACACCGTGTCGAAGGCGGCGCGCGGCGACCTCACCGGCGCCATCACCGTGCGCGGCGAGGATGCCATCGGCCGCATGGGCGAAGGCCTGGCGGCGATGTTCGGCAACCTGCGCAGCCTGCTCAACAACGTCCAGCGCGCCGGCATCCAGGTGACCACGTCGGCGACCCAGATCGCGGCGTCCGCGCGCCAGCAGGAGGCGACCGGCATCGAGCAGGCCCAGACCAGCGTCGAGGTGCTGTCGACCACGCGCGAGATCTCGGCCAACACCTCGCAGCTGCTGCGCACGATGGAGGAAGCCACCGAGGTCGCCGACTACACGACCAACGCCACGGCCGAGGCGCAGGACAACCTGGAGCGCATGGACCAGACCATGCAGCAGATGGTGGCGGCCACCGACTCGATCGGCGCCAAGCTGGCCGCGCTGTCCGAGAAGGCCAACAACATCACCGGCGTGCTGGTCACCATCACCAAGGTGGCCGACCAGACCAACATCCTGTCGCTGAACGCCGCCATCGAGGCGGAAAAGGCCGGCGAGGCGGGACGCGGCTTCGCCGTGGTGGCCGCCGAGATCCGCCGCCTGGCCGACCAGACCTCGGTGTCGACCTGGGACATCGAGCAGATGCTCAAGGAGATGCAGTCAGCGGTGGCGGCCAGCGTGATGGGCATGGACAAGTTTGCCGAAGAGATCCGGCGCAGCGTGGGCGAAGTGCGCCGCGTGGCCGGGCAGCTGTCGGGCATGACCGACCAGGTGCGCAAGCTGGCGCCGCGCTTCGACCTCGTGCTGCAGGGCATGCAGTCGCAGGCCGTGGGCGCCTCGCAGATCACCGAGACGATGACGCAGCTGTCCGACGCCAGCCAGCAGACCGTCGAATCGCTCAAGGCCACCAGCGAGGCGGTGCACCAGCTGCAGTACGCCGCCGGCGACCTGCAGCAGTCGGTCGCGACCTTCGCGGTCACGATGTAGGGCGGCGCATGAAGGCGATGCTGTTCCACATCGGGCGCGAGCGCTATGCGCTGCCGCTGGCGGCCGTGCAGCGGGTGCTGCCGGTGGCGCGCCTGAAGGCTCTGCCCGGCGCGCCGCACTACGTGCCCGGCCTGCTGGACCTGCATGGCGAGCCGGTGCCCGTGATCGACCTGTCGCGCCTGGCCGGCAGCCCGCCGGACGCCGTGCGCTACGACACCCGCATCCTGCTGGTCGAGGTGGCGGCGCTCGGGCGCATGCGCCGCCTGGGCCTGAAGGCCGAACGCGTCGCGGGCGTGGCCGACCTCGGCGCCCGGCTGGCCGAGGGCGGCGTGGCGGCGGCGCCCTGGCTGGGCCGCATCGCCGCCGTCGAACCCGGCCTGGTGCAGCTGCTCGAGCCCGCGCGCCTGCTGGCGCCCGAGGTCGAGCGCCAGTTGTTCGGGGATGCCGCCCCATGAGCCTGCGCCACGCGCTCGAACAGGCCACCGGCCTGCTGCTCGACGCGGCCAGCGTCGAACGCGCCGTGCGCGAGCGCCTGGCCTGCGGCGCGGCGCCGGCGCGCGCGGCCTATTCGCCGCAGCCCGGCACGGCGGAATTCGACGCCCTGGTCGACCTGGTGGTGGTACCGGAATCCTGGCTGTTCCGCGATCCCGCCGTGTTCGACGCCGCCCTCGCCTTCGTGCGGGTGCGCCTGCAGGCGCGCCCGGGCCAGCCGGTGCGCATCCTGTCCCTGCCCTGCGCCGGCGGCGAGGAACCGTATTCGATGGCGATGGCCCTGCTCGACGCCGGCATCGATGCCCGCCAGTGCCGCATCGACGCCGTCGACCTGTCCGCCGGCGCCATCGCGCGCGCCCGCGCCGGCCGCTACGGACGCAATGCCTTCCGTGGCGCCGACCTCGAGTTCCGCGCGCGCCACTGCGTGCGCGACGGCGACGAATGGGTCGTCTCGGCGGCGGCGCGCGCCTACGTCGACTTCGCCCAGGGCAACCTGTTCGCGCTGGACACGCTGGCGCAGGCGGGCCGCTACGACCTGGCGTTCTGCCGCAACCTGCTGATCTATTTCGACGCCGCCGGCGGCGCCCGCGCCGCCGCCGTGCTGCACGCGCTGCTGGCGCACGACGGCCTGCTGCTGTCCGGCTACGCCGAGGCGCCGACGTTCTGCCGCAACGGCTTCTTGGCCGATGCACCCGAGGCGCCGTTCGCCCTGCGCCGGCTGGCGGCCGGCGCCGCCGCGCGGCCGCGCCGGCCCGCGCCGTCCGCCGCGAACGATGCCGCGCCCGCCGCGCCCATGGTTGCGCCGGCCGCGCCGGGGTCCGCGCCGGAGTTTGCACCGACCCGGCCAGCGCCGCGCCCGCGCCCGGCACCGGCCGACCTGCTGGCCCAGGCCCAGCGCCACGCCGACGCCGGGCGCCTCGCGCAGGCGGAGCAGGCCTGCCGCGAGGTGCTGGCGCGCCTGCCCGAGCATGCGGGCGCCTGGTTCCTGCTCGGCATGGTGCACGAATGCGCGCACGATGCGCGCGCGGCGGAACGCTGCTGGCGCCGCTGCATCTACCTCGACCCGGACCACTACGAGGCGCTGTGCGGCCTGGCGCTGCTGCACGAACGGCTCGGCGACGCGGCCCGGGGCGCCGACCTGCGCCGGCGCGCCGCGCGCATCTTCGAACGGCGCCGGAGCGGCGCGGCATGAGCGCCATGGACACCACGGGCGCCATCGATCCCGGCCGCGACGACTGCTGGCGCCGCATCGGCGTGAGCGGCGACCGCAGCTGCCCCGAACTGGAGCGCCACGCCCACTGCCGCCACTGTCCGGTGTACGCCCAGGCGGCCCAGCGCAGCCTGCAGCGCCCCGTCGACCAGGGCTACCGCGACGCCTGGGCGCGCGAACTGGCGCGCCAGGCGCCGCCCGCGCCGCACACCGACAGCGCGGCCATGGCCTTTCGCATCGGCCACGAATGGCTGGCGGCGCCACTGGCACTGGCCGCCTCGGTCGCCCCGCTGGCCCCGGTGCACCGGCTGCCGCACCGCAGCCGCGGCGCGCTGCTGGGCATCGTCAACGTCGGCGGGCGCCTGCTGCCGGCCGTGTCGCTGGCGCGCCTGCTCGAGATCGACGCGGCGGCGCCGCCGCCGCTCGGCCGCCACGCCTTCCCGCGCCTGCTGGTGCTGTCCACCGGCGCGCACGGCTTCGCCCTGCCGGTGGACGAGGTGCACGGGGTGCTGCGCCACGCCGCCGCCGACATGCGCCCGGCCGCCGCCACCGTCGGCCACGCCCCGTCGCCGCTGCTGGCCGGCGTGATCCGCGACAGCGCGCTCGAGGCCGGCCTGCTCGACGCCGCGCGCCTGCGCGAACGCCTGGAAGGATTGCTGCGATGAGCCGCGACCACGACGGCAACGGTCCGGGCGACCTCAGCGGCGACCTGAGCGGCATGTCGATGCTGGACCTGTTCCGGCTCGAGGCCGAGGACCAGGCGCGCGCCCTGACCGACGGCCTGCTGCTGCTCGAGCGCGGCGCCGCCGGCCCCGACACGCTGGAAGCGCTGATGCGCGCCGCCCACTCGATCAAGGGCGCGGCCGCCATCGTCGGCCTGGAGACGGCCGTGCGGCTGGCGCACGCGATGGAAGACGTGTTCGTCGCCGCCCAGCGCGGCCGCCTGCGCCTGGGCGCGGCCGACGTCGACGCGCTGCTGGCCGGCGTCGACCTGATGCAGCGCCTGGCCGCGGGCACGGACGCCGCCGCCGCGACCGCCGTCGACGCCGCGGTGGCGGCACTGGGCCGCCTGCGCGGGCGCGGACCGGGCCCGCTGCTGCGCCCGACCGCCGCGCCCGATGCCGCGCCGGCGGCGATGGCGCCACCGACCGCCACGCCGGCGCCCACGCCAGTCCCGCCCGCCCCCGCCACCCCGATCCCCGCAGCGCCCGCAGCGCCCGCCGCCGCGCCGGCCACGCCCGCCGCCGCCGCGGCCAGCGACGAGCTGCTCGCGCTGGCCAGCCAGGCGCGCCTGCACGCCGGCCAGATGCGGCCGTGGATCGCGGCCCTGCAGCGCGACAAGCGCCAGCAGCGCCTGCTGGCCGAGACGCTCGGGCAGTTGCAGGAGGCGGCCGCCGCGTCCGGCGATCCGGCCGTGCTGGAACTGGTGCGCCAGGCCCTGGAGCGCGCCCGCCCGCTGCAGGGCGGCCTGCAGCGCGCCATCGCCGATGCCGAGACCTACGAGCACCGCGCGCTGAACCTGTCGGCGCGCCTGGCCGACGGGCTGCTCGGCCTGCGCATGTGCCCGTTCCGCGAGGGCGTGCACGCGCTGCCGCGCATGGTGCGCGACCTGGCGCGCGGCCTGGGCAAGGACGTGCGCGTGGAAATCGCCGGTGCCGGCACGCTGGTCGACCGCGCGGTGCTGGCGAAGGTCGAGGGGCCGCTGAACCAGTTGCTGCGCAACGCCGTCGACCACGGCATGGAGGATCCGGACGAGCGCCGCGCCGCCGGCAAGCCGGCGCACGGCACCATCCGCCTGGAGGCGCGCCACCGCGGCGGCATGCTGGCGATCGAGGTCGCGGACGACGGGCGCGGCGTCGATCCCGCGCGCATCCGCCAGGCCGTGCTGGCGCGCGGCCTGGCGGCGCCGGCGGTGGCGGAGGCGCTGTCCCAGGCCGAGCTGATGGAATTCCTGTTCCTGCCCGGCTTTTCGCTGAAGGACGGCGCCACCGAACTGTCCGGGCGCGGCGTCGGCATGGACGTCGTGCACGAGGCAGTGCGCGCGCTGAACGGCAGCGTGCGCGCCGAATCGCAGCCGGGCCGGGGCTTCTGCACGGCCATGACGCTGCCGCTGACGCAGTCGATCGTGCGCGCCCTGGTCGTCGACGTGGCGGGCGAGGCCTATGCGCTGCCGATCGCGCGCATCGGGCGCGTGCTGCGCGTGGCGCGGTCGGCGGTGCGCACGCTGGCGGGACGCCAGTACCTGGAACTGGACGGCGGCCAGGTCGGCCTGGCGCCGGCCGCCCAGGTGCTCGACCTCGGCGAGGCCGCCGCCGCCGACCTGCTCGACGTGGTCGTGATCGGCGCGGCGCGCGAGCGCTACGGCCTGGTCGTGGATGCCGTGCGCGGCGAGCAGAGCCTGACGGTGCAGCCGCTCGAACCGACCTTCGGCAAGCTGCGCGACGTGGCCGCCGCCGCCCTGCTCGACGACGGCGCCCCGGCGCTGGTGCTGGACGTGCCCGACCTGCTGCTGTCGATCGCGCGCCTGCTCGGCGAGGGCGCGCCGCTGCGCCTGGCCGCGGGCGCGGCGACGCGCCAGGGACGCCGGCGCGTGCTGGTGGTCGACGACTCGCTCACGGTGCGCGAGATGCAGCGCAAGCTGCTGGCCGCGCGCGGCTACGCGGTGGAGGTGGCGCTGGACGGCATCGACGGCTGGAACCAGTTGCGCGCAGGCGCCTTCGACCTGGTCGTCACCGACGTCGACATGCCGCGCCTGGACGGCATCGGCCTGCTGGAACGGATCCGGCGCGACCCGCGCCTGCACAAGCTGCCGGTGATGATCGTGTCGTACAAGGACCGCCCGGAAGACCGCGCGCGCGGCATGGAGGCCGGCGCCGACTACTACCTGGCCAAGGGCGCCTTCCACGACGCCACGCTGCTGGAGGCGGTGCAGGACCTGGTCGGCGGCCCGTCCTTCGACACCGGGGAGGCGCCGTGAGGATCGGCATCGCCAACGACAGCCCGACCGCCGCCGAGGCCCTGCGCCGCGCGCTGCTGGCCGGCGGCGAGCACCAGCTGGCGTGGACCGCGCGCACCGGCATCGATGCCGTGCGCCTGTGCGCCGACCTGCCGCCCGACCTGGTCCTGATGGACCTGGCCATGCCGCTGCTGGACGGCGTCGAGGCCACCCGGCGCATCATGGCCGCGTCGCCGTGTGCGATCCTGGTGGTGACGGCGCGGCCGCAGGACAACGTCAACATGGTGTTCCGCGCGCTCGGCGCCGGCGCCCTCGACGTCACCGCCACGCCGGTGCTGCTGGGCCAGGGCGGCGACGACGCGCTGCTGGCCAAGATCCGCACGATCGGCAAGCTGATCGGCAAGAACCTGCCGCAGCCGGGCACGCCGGGCCATCCCGCCGCCGTGGTCAACCACCTGGTGGCGATCGGCGCCTCGACCGGCGGACCGGTGGCGCTGGCGCGCCTGCTGGAACGCTGGAAGCCGCCGGCCGACACCGCGGCCGTGATCGTGCAGCACATCGATCCCGCCTTCGCCGTCCACCTGGCGCGCTGGCTGGGCGACCAGTGCCGCCTGCCGGTGCGCGCGATCGCCGACGGCGACGCGCTCGAGGGCGGCGTCGTGCAGGTGGCGGCCACCGACGACCACCTGCGCCTGGCGCCCGACCGCAGGCTGTGCTACGACGAGCATCCGCGCGACGAACTCTACCGCCCGTCGATCGACGTGTTCTTCCATTCGGTGGCGCGCCACTGGCAGCGCACGGCGACCGGCATCCTGCTCACCGGCATGGGCCGCGACGGCGCCAACGGCCTGCTGGCGATGCGCCGCGCGGGCCACGCCACCATCGCCCAGGACGAGGCCAGCAGCGCCGTGTACGGCATGCCGCGCGCGGCGGCGCAGGTGGGCGCCGCGGCCAGGATCCTGCCGCTGGATGACATTTCATCCGCGTTGTTGGGTAAAATGGTTGATTCGCCATGATTCCGCCGGCTTCTTTTTGTTTTTATCGAATTTCCGATGCTTGAAACCCGCCAAAGCGCACCCGATACCGTGGAACACGCCGACGACCAGGTGCGCGTGCTGCTGGTCGACGACCAGCGCATCATCGCCGAGGCCGTCCGCCGCATGCTCGCCGCCGACCCCGACATCGCTTTCCATGCCGTCGCCGACCCGCGCGCGGCGGTCGCCGCGGCGCTGGCGCAGCGCCCGACCGTGATCCTGCAGGACTTGGTGATGCCGGACGCCGACGGCTTCGAGATGATCGGCGCCTACCGCGCCGAGGAAGCCCTGCGCGACGTGCCGGTGATCGTGCTGTCGACCAAGGACGAGCCGAGCCTGAAGGCGCACGGCTTCGCGGTCGGCGCCAACGACTACCTGGTCAAGCTGCCGGACCGCCTGGAACTGGTGGCGCGCATCCGCCACCATTCGTCCGGCTACATCAGCCGCCTGCAGCGCGACGCCGCCTACCGCTCGCTGCGCGCGAGCCAGGAAGCGCTGGCGCGCGCCAACGAGGAATTGCAGAAGCTGGCCGCGCTGGACGGCCTGACCGGCATCGCCAACCGCCGCCGCTTCGACGAGGCCGCGCGCTACGAATGGCAGCGCGGGCGGCGCCACGGCATGCCGCTGTCGCTGCTGCTGTGCGACGTCGACAGCTTCAAGCTGTACAACGACCATTTCGGCCATCCGGCCGGCGACCTGTGCCTGAAGAAGGCGGCCGCCGTGCTGACCAACCAGCTCAAGCGCCCGGCCGACCTGGCGGCGCGCTACGGCGGCGAGGAATTCGCCCTGCTGCTGCCCGAAACGGACCTGGACGGCGCGCTGGCGCTGGCCGAGGCCTGCCGCGCCGAGCTGGAACGGCTGCTGCTGCCGCACCCGCGCGCCGAATGCGGCGTGGTCACCATGTCGATCGGCGTGGCCTGCACCGTGCCCGGCGAGAACCGCTCGCTGGAAGACCTGATCGAGGCCGCCGACGCGGCGCTGTACGCGGCCAAGCGCGGCGGACGCAACCGGGTGCAGGCGACGATCCGGGGCCAGGCGGTGCCGGGGTGACGCTCAGCGGTCGCCCTGGCGCACCGACCCCAGGCCCGACGCCTTGTTGTTGACCACGCGCGGCCGGCCGAAATAGGTCAGGCTGCCCATGCCTTCGACCTGCGCATCGAGCCGGTTGCGCGCATACACGCGCGCCTCGCCCACGCCCTGGAAACGGATGTCGACGTCGTCGGCGATCAGGTCCTTGGTGTCGACCACCCCGACGCCCTCGGCGCGGATGCGGAACGCCTTGACCTCGCCGGTGATGCGCAGCTCGCCGGCGCCGCGGTAGCCGACTTCGAAGCGCTCGCCGCGGATATGGTTCAGCCGGATCTCGCCGGCGCCTTCGGCCTTGAACGCGCGCAGCTGCGGCACGGTGACGACGACGTGCTGGTCGCCGCGCAGCGTGCCGTAGTTGCGGTCGCGCATGCGCACCACTAGTTCGCCATCGACGACGTCGCTGGCCACGCCGCCCACGAACTTGTCGCTGCCGCGCACGGACAGCGACTGCGCCTTGCCGGCTTCGACGATGACGTTGAACGGTCCCTGCACGCTGATCGCGGTGAACGGCGGCACGGTGCGCGCCTGCTCGGCGGCGTGGGCGGCGCCGGCGCCGAGGCAGGCGAGGGAGACAGCGAGGGCGAAGGCGATTCTTGGCATGGTCGTTCCCGGTGTGGTGAAAGTGAAACCATTGTAGGCAATGGCTTCCGGCGGGGAGTCGCTTTTGCGATGGACGGCAGGAAACGCCGCCTGGGCCGTCGCGCCGCCCGCTCAGACCATGACGGGTTCCGGCTCCAGCTCCACGCCGAAGCGCGCACGCACGTCGTCCTGGATCGCGCGCGCCAGCGCCCGCACCTCGGCGCCGCTGGCGCCGCCGAGGTTGACCAGCACCAGCGCCTGCTGCGGATAGACGCCGGCGCGGCCCAGGTTCCTGCCCTTCCAGCCGCAGCGGTCGATCAGCCAGCCGGCCGCCAGCTTTTCGGCGCCGTCGGGCTGGCGATGGTGCACCAGGTCCGGCCACGCCTGCAGCAGGCGCGCGCACTGCGCGGCCGACACCACCGGATTCTTGAAGAAGCTGCCGGCATTGCCGATCTCGGCCGGATCGGGCAGCTTGCGCCGCCGGATCGCGATCACGGCGTCGGCCACGGCGCGCGGCGTCGGGGCGGCGGTGCCGGCCAGCGCATTGGCCAGCTCGGCGTAGCGCAGGTTCGGCGCCCAGGCGCGCGGCAGCGCGAAGGTGACGTCCAGCACCACCAGCTGCGCGCCTTCCGGGTGCTTGAACACGCTGTCGCGGTAGCCGAAGCGGCAGTCGGCCGCGGTCATCGTGCGCACCGCGCCGGTGGCGAAGTCGAACGCGCTCAGCGAATGGAACAAGTCCTTCGTCTCGGCCCCGTAGGCGCCGACGTTCTGGATCGGCGCCGCGCCCACCGTGCCCGGGATCAGGGCCAGGTTCTCCAGGCCGCCCAGGCCCCGGGCCAGCGTCCACTCGACGAAGCCATGCCAGGACTCGCCGGCACCGGCGCGCACGAGGATGGCGTCGGACGTCTCGCCCACGACCTCGCGGCCGGCCAGGCCCATGTGCAGCACCAGCGCCGCGACCTCGTCATTGACGAGCAGCAGGTTGCTGCCGCCGCCCAGCACCAGGCGCGGCAGCGCGGCCAGGCGCGGGTCGGCCGCCACCTGCGTCAGCTGCGCCGGGTCGGTCACGCGCAGGTAGTGGCGCGCGCGCGCCGCGATGCGGAAGGTGTTGAAGGGCTGGAGCTGGACGTCGCGGGAAAGGGGCAGGTCGGCTGGCATGGCTGGGGACGGAAGTTTTCCGCGATTATAGAGGACGGCCTCGGGCACGGGCGTTGTCCGTTAAAATATCGCCATCCCGTATTTGCAAAACAAAGGAACAACAAGATGCCATCGTTTGATGTGGTCTGCGAAGCAGACATGGTCGAAGTCAAGAACGCCGTCGACCAGACCAGCAAGGAAATCGAGACCCGCTTCGACTTCAAGGGCAGCTCGGCCAGGGCCGAGCAGAAGGAACGCGAGATCACCCTGTTCGGCGATTCCGACTTCCAGATCGGCCAGGTACGCGACGTGCTGCTGAACAAGATGACCAAGCGCAAGGTCGACGTGCGCTTCCTGGACGAAGGCAAGATCGAGAAGATCGGCGGCGACAAGGTCAAGCAGGTGCTCAAGGTGCGCAACGGCATCGAGACCGAGGACGCGAAGAAGATCACCAAGCTCATCAAGGAGAGCAAGCTGAAGGTGCAGGCCTCGATCCAGGGCGATGCCGTGCGCGTCAGCGGCAAGGACCGCGATATCCTGCAGGAGGCGATCGCCCTGCTGCGCAAGGACGTCAAGGACCTGCCCCTGCAGTACAACAACTTCCGCGACTGACCGCGCAAGTCCTTGTCCGCACGGTCTTTTTCGAACGATCGTGCGGACCGCGTGGGACAAAAAGCCCTCTCGACCCGGCCCCGCACTGGGGTAGAATGCGGGCTTGCGCAGTCACGCCATCCGTGGGCGAACGCGCGCCGGGAGCGAATTTGTGGTGTTAAGGAGTGCAATGAAACGTGTTGATGATTTCTGCCTGCGTCTGGGCAACAAGGACTACGTGCCCATCATGATCGGCGGAATGGGCGTGGACATTTCGACGTCCGAGCTGGCCCTCGAGGCGGCCCGCCTGGGTGGTATCGGCCACATTTCCGACGCCATGGTCCAGGACGTGTCGGACCGCAAGTTCGACACCACCTTCGTCAAGGACAAGACCAAGCTGTACAAGGCGAACATCAACAACATGGACAAGTCGGCGGTCAAGTTCGACCTCGACCGGCTGGCCGAGGCGACCCGCCTGCACGTCGGCGCCACCATGGCGGCGAAGAAGGGCGACGGCCTGATCTTCGTGAACTGCATGGAAAAGCTGACCATGAACGCGCCCAAGGAAACCCTGCGCACGCGCCTGTCGGCGGCGTTGGACGCGGGCATCGACGGCATCACCATGTCGGCCGGCCTGCACCTGGGCTCGTTCGAGCTGATCAAGGACCACCCGCGCTTCCGCGACGCCAAGCTGGGCACCATCGTGTCGTCCGTGCGCGCGCTGCAACTGTTCCTGCGCAAGGTCTCGCGCCTGGATCGCCTGCCCGACTTCCTCGTCGTCGAAGGCCCGCTGGCCGGCGGCCACCTGGGCTTCGGCATCGACGACTGGCAGGAGTACGACCTGCACACGATCATGGACGAGCTGCACGCGTTCATGAAGCAGGAACAGCTGGACATCCCGCTGATCGCGGCCGGCGGCATCTTCACCGGTACCGACGCGGTCGGCTTCCTGGAAAAGGGCGCCGGCGCCGTGCAGGTGGCGACGCGCTTCACCGTCACGCACGAGTGCGGCCTGCCGGACAGCGTCAAGCAGGAATACTTCCGCGCTTCCGAGGACGACATCATCGTCAACGGCGTCTCGCCGACCGGCTATCCGATGCGCATGCTCAAGCAGACGCCGGCGATCGGCTCCGGCATCCGCCCGGGCTGCGAATCCTACGGCTACCTGCTGGACGCCACCGGCAACTGCGCCTACATCAATTCGTACAACCGCGAAGTGATGGCGAACCCGGACAAGAAGGCCATCCAGGTGTTCGACAAGACCTGCCTGTGCACGCACATGCGCAACTTCAACTGCTGGACCTGCGGCTCCACTACCTACCGCCTGAAGGACACCACGCACAAGCTGGCCGACGGCAGCTATCAGGTACTGTCCGCCGAGCATGTGTTCAAGGACTACCAGTTCAGCGTCGACAACCAGATCGCCCTGCCCCCGCGCCAGGACGAAGCGGCGGCCTGAGCGGCCTGTCCCCACCGCAGACGGCGTGCCACGGCACGCCGTTTTTTTTGGCGCTGTTCGCGTTCATTGTGCGAACCATCCGCTGCGCTGGCAGTCTCACCCATTGTCGAGGTAACTCATGGGGAGGCAGCAATGCAGGCTCTGGCGTTCGACGACGTGCTTGCCGCAATCAAGGCGTTGCCGCTGTGCACGCGGGATCTCGCACGCCTGCGCAGTTTGCTGGCCTCCATCGCGGATCCCGGCGAATGCATCGCGCTGATCGAACAGGCTGCCGGCCGTCCACCTTGCCCACGTTGCCGCCATACGCGCGTCCACCGCTGCGGCAGCGCCAGCGGCTTGCAGCGCTATCGCTGCTGCCGCTGCGGGCGCAGCTACAACGCCTTGAGCGGCACGCCGCTGGCGCGCCTGCGCCTCAAGGAGAAATGGCTGGCGTACCTGCAGTGCGTGCTGGAATCGCGTACCGTGCGCGACGCCGCGGCCGTCACCGGCGTGCACCGCACCACCAGCTTTCGCTGGCGCCACCGCTTCATTCCGGGCGCCATGCACGAACGCGTGCCGACGCTGTCGACCATCGTCGAGGCGGACGAAACTTACCTGCTCGAATCGCAGAAGGGATCGCGCACGCTGGACCGCCCAGCGCGCAAGCGTGGCGGCATCGCCAGGCGCCGCGGCATCAACCGCGACCATGCATGCCTGCTGGTAGCGCGCGACCGCAGCGGACAAACGCTCGATTTCCATACCGGGCGTGGGCCGGTGACGGCGGCGCAGCTGGAACGGTGCCTGCGGCCCGTGCTGGCGCCGGATGTGCTGCTGGTCAGCGATGCGGCGCAAGCCTACAAGACCTTTGCTGCCAGGGCGGGCATCACGCACGAGGCGGTCAACTTGCGGGCGGGCATCCGCACGCGCGGCGTGATCCACCTGCAGAACGTGAACGGCTGGCACAGCCGGTTCAAGACCTGGCTGTTGCGCTTTCGCGGCGTGGCCAGCCGCTACCTGATCGACTACTCGGGCTGGCAGCGGATGCTGGACGACAAACGGCTGACGACGCCGGCGCTGCTGTTGCGGGCAGCGGTCCAGTTCGGCAAGCGGCTGGACAGGAAACGCAATTAACGCGAACAGCGCCTTTTTTTTGGTGATGTGGTTTCGGATGGAACACGAAGCGCCTGCCGCTGTCCAACGGCAGTTGACCCCGAAACAGGAGCCTGACAGCATGGCCGAGACCGAATCTCCCATCCGGGTCGTATTCCTGACCGACGAAGCGGGCCACATCCTGACCTGGAACACGGCGTGCGCGACCCTGTTCGGCCTGGCGCCCGCGCAGGCGCTGGGGCGCCCCGTCACCACGCTGTTCTCGCCGTCGGGCCGCGACGCCTGGCATGCCGGCTGGGCGGCGCTGACGCGCAATCCGGACGGCGCCGAAGTGCGCGTCGACATCGACTGCGCCGGGCGCATGCTGGCCGCCTGCCTGACCCTGGCGCCGCAGCGCGACGCCGCCGACGGCTTGCGCGGCTGGGCCGTCGCGATGGACACCGGCGGCGCGCGCGACGCGCCGGAAGCGGCGCGGGTCGCGCGCACGCCGCTGTCGTCCATCGTCAACATGTTTCCTGGCACCTTTTACGTGGTCAACCGCGACGGCCGGCTGGTGCTGTGGAACCGCAACCTGGAACGCCTGACCGGCATGGCGCCCGAGGAGCTGGCGGCGGCGCGCACCACCGACATGCTGGAACTGGACGAGCGCGCGCTCTGGGAAGGCGCGATGCGGCGCGTGTTCGACACGGGCGCCGAGTTCAGCCTCGAGCTCGACTACGTGTCGCGCAGCGGCCGCGAGACACCGCTGCTGCTGTGCGGCGCGCGCCTGCGCTGCGACGGCGACGACTACCTGGTCGGCATGGGCATGAACATCGCCGAACGGCGCGCGCGCGAACAGCGCCTGCGCCTGCGCGAGCGGGCGCTGCACGCGGCCAGCAACGGCATCCTGATCACGCGCTGCGACGACAGCCGGAACGTGATCGAATACGTCAACCCGGCGTTCGAGCGGATCGCCGGCTACCCCGAGGCGGACGTGCTCGGGCGCGATCCGCGCATCATGGCCGCGCCCGGCATGGATACCGTTGAGCGCGCCCAGCTGCGCGACGCCATCGCCGCGCGCCAGGGCGCCAGCGTGGTGCTGCGCAACCTGCGCAAGGACGGCGAACCGTACTGGGCGGACCTGAGCATCACGCCGGTGCAGGACGAGCACGGCGCGGTGACGCACTACATCGGCGTCATCACCGACGTCACGGCGGCGCGGCTGCGCACCGCCCACCTGGAGCACGAGGTCAACCACGATCCGCTGACCGGCCTGGCCAACCGCAACCTGCTGTGGGACCGCCTGGAGCAGGCGCTGCACCTGGCGCAGCGCCAGAAATCGCTGGTGGCGACCGTGCTGATCGACCTCGACAAGTTCAAGGCCATCAACGACACCCACGGCCACGAGGCCGGCGACGTGGTGCTGAAGGTGGTGGCGCGGCGCCTGCAGGCGTCGGTGCGCGACAGCGACACGGTGGCGCGCATGTCCGGCGACGAGTTCGTGCTGGTGCTCGCCAACCAGCCGTCGCTGCGCTTCACGCTGCGCATGGTCGAGCGGCTGCGCCAGAGCTTCGCGGTGCCGGTCTCGTTCAACGGCCAGGACATCCCGGTCGGCGCCAGCCTCGGCGTCGCCATGTACCCGCACGACGGCGCCACCGCGCCCGAACTGGTGCGGGCGGCCGACCTGGCGATGTACCAGGGCAAGGCGAACGGCCGCAACGACGTCCACTATTTTTCCGCCGACATGCGCGCCGGCACCGAAGCCAAGCGGCGCCTCCAGGCGGCGCTGCGCGAGGCGCTCGACCGGAACGAACTGTTCCTGGTCTACCAGCCGCGCATCGCCGTGCGCAGCGGCAAGGTCAGCGGCTTCGAGGCGCTGCTGCGCTGGCGCCACCCGGAACAGGGCGTGCTGCCGCCGGCCGGCTTCCTCGCCGAGGCGGAAGAAATGGGCATCATGGTCCAGATCGGCGGCCAGGTGCTGGACCAGGCCTGCGCCTTCGCCGCCGCGCTGCGCGCGTCACACCTGCCCGACGTGCCGGTGGCCGTCAACGTTTCCTACCGCGAATACAGCCAGCCGGGCTTCCTGGCCGGGCTGGCGGAACGCCTGGCGCGCCATGGCCTGCCGCCGCACGCGTTGCAGCTCGACCTGCAGATCGACGGCCTGATCCGCAACCCGTCGCTGGGCCGCGAGCTGGCCGGGCAATTGCGCGACATGGGCGTGGACCTCTCGGTGGACGGGTTCGGCGCCGGCTTGTGCGACCTGGGTTTCCTGCAGCAGCTGGCGGCCCGCCAGGTGCGGCTGGCGCAGAGCGCCGTGCACGCGATCGCCGACGGCGGCGCGGCGCTGGCCAAGAGCCTGATCGACATCGGGCACAACCTCGACATGGAAGTGATCGGCGCCGCCGTGGAAACCCGGCCGCAGCTGGACTTCCTGGCGTCCAACGGCTGCGACCAGGTGCAGGGGATGTGGTTCAGCGAGCCCCTGCCGGAAGACGCGGCGCGGCAGATGCTGAAGGAGCATCTGCCGGCCTGACGGACCGGGGGACCGGGGAACCGGCGAACCGGGGCGCCGCGCAACCGCGAGGGGGCGCGACGGCCCGCGCCCTACCCTTCGCTGGTGATGCGCTTGACCAGCGCGCCCAGCACGTCCTCGGCCATGTCGTTCGACACCTGGCACGTGCCCGCGTTCTCGTGCCCGCCGCCGCCGTATTCCAGCATCAGCGCGCCGATATTCGTCTTCGACGTGCGGTTCAGGATCGACTTGCCGGTGGCGAACACGGTGTTCTGCTGCTTCAGGCCCCATAGCACGTGGATCGAGATGTTCGTGTCCGGGAACAGCGCATAGATGATGAAGCGGTTGCCGGCATAGATCGTCGGTTCGTCGCGCAGGTCGAGCACGACCAGGTTGCCGGACACCTGCGCGCAGCGGCGGATCTGGTCCTTGCACAGGGCATCGTGCTCGAAGTACAGCTTGACCCGTTCCTGCACGTCCGGCAACGCCATGATCTGGTCGATCGTGTGGTTGCGGCAGTAATCGATCAGGTCCATCATCAGCTGGTAGTTCGAGATGCGGAAGTCGTGGAAGCGGCCCAGGCCGGTGCGTGCGTCCATCAGGAAATTCAGCAGGTTCCAGCCTTTCGGATCGAGCACCTCCTCCTGCGAGAAGCGCGCCGCATCGCCCTTGTCGACGGCATCCATCATGTCGCGCCAGGCCGCCGGGAAGGCGCGCGTGCCGCCGTAGTAGTCGTAGACGACGCGCGCCGCCGACGGCGCGCGCGGGTCGATCACGTGGTTCGCGCGCGGGCCGCCGGTGCGCAGGGTTTCCGACAGGTGGTGGTCGAACGCCAGGTGGGCCCCGGCCACGTACGGCAGGTTGGTCGTGATGTCGTCGGCATGGATGGCGATCTTGCCGTCCTGCATATCCTTCGGGTGGACGAACAGGATCTCGTCGATCAGGTCCAGGTGCTTGAGCAGGACCGCGCAGACCAGTCCATCGAAGTCGCTGCGGGTGACCAGGCGGTAACGTTTCGGAACGGCGGACATCGGCATACCCCTTTCATGGATGGGAAGAACGATGGGCTGGCGCGGCCAGGAAGTCTTCCATCATACGCTGCAATATTTCCAATTGACAGTTTTTCCACATCTGGCGGTCATGGCATGCGCGGCGCATGCCGTGCGTGCCGCCGTCCAGTCGCCGATTTCTGCAGGCTGTCGCACGGGGATGGCGGCGCGGCGCCGCCCGTCCTAGAGTTGCAACATGCCAAAGGATTTCCTCAGGCCCGCGTGCCAGCGGTTACACTCGCCCTGTCGTCCCCGTTCATTACCGTCTCGTTCAACCGGCTTTTCATGCAAACTCGGCAATCCTCGACCCAGCAAGTCATCTCGAACAGCCTGTCCTCGGCCTACCGCGTTTTCGATGCGGTCGCGACCTGGGTGACGCAACTGTCGTGGTGGAAGTTTTTCCTGTTCGCCGCGCTGATGCTGATCGCCGGCCAGATCCTGCAGGACGAACTGTTCTCCGGCAGCGAGGAGGACATCGCCAACATGGAGCGCAGCACGCGCCGGGACGAGCCCAGCATCATCATCGACGACAACGGCATCCACATCAATCCGCGCAAGGGCCAGCGCCACGGGGCCACGATCAACATCGATCCACAGGTCGAGGCCGCCAAGGCCGAGGCGCTGGCGAAGACCGAAGCGGCGCGGGCGGCCAGGGACGCCGGGGCGGCGGCCGCGGACGGCGCCGAGACCGGGCGCACCCTCCCGCCGCCGCTCACGCCGGCCACCCCGGCCACCCCGGCCACCCCGGCCACCCCATCGGGCCACACGATCACCAAGACCATCCGCGGCGCCAACGGCGAGGAAGTCCACATCGACCTGCCGCCGCAGATCGGCGAGGAACTGTCCGACGCGATCGAGGCGGCCGTCGACGACGCCGCCGAGGCCAAGGCGCGCAGCTACCACAAGCAGGCGTCGACCTGGTTCACCAGCTTCGTCTGGCTGCTGGTGCTGGCGCTGTTCGGCACCAAGGCGCTGGTCGGCGGCAAGAAGCGCGCCGAGGCCGAGATGCAGACGGCGACCGCCGCCGCCGAGCGCGAATCGATGCAGCGCCAGCTGTCCGAGGCGCGCATGCAGGCCATGCAGGCCCAGGTCGAGCCGCACTTCCTGTTCAATACCCTGGCCTCGGTCGAGCACCTGATCGAGACCGACCCGCCGCGCGCCTCGGCCATGCAGCGCACGCTGATCCAGTACCTGCGCGCCGTGATCCCGCAGATGCGCGACGCCAACCTCACCACCAGCCTCGGGCGCGAGCTCGACATGGTGCGCGCCTACCTCGACCTGCTCAAGATGCGCATGGAAGAGCGCCTGACGGTCACGCTCGACGTGCCGGACGGCCTGCGCAGCGCCGCCTTCCCGCCGATGATGCTGCAGTCGATGGTCGAGAACGCCATCAAGCACGGCCTCGAGTGCAAGCCCGAGGGCGGCCGGCTGGCGGTCGGCGCGGAAGTGGTCGACAGCCGGCTGCGCGTCACCGTCACCGACGACGGCGTCGGCTTCGGCGTCGTGCCCAGCAAGGGGACCGGCCTGGGCCTGTCGAACATCCGCGAACGCCTGAAGTTGCTGCACGGCGAAGCCGGCCAGCTGCACATCGCCGCCAACAGCCCCAGCGGGGTGATCGCGACGATCGAGGTGCCTTACCAGCTCGCACCGAAATAAGCGCCCCGGGTATTGCCTGGCGCGCCGAATCGTTGAATAATCGACACTCTGCCACTGGCGCCACCGAAGCGATCCGACCATGCCTACCGCAATCATTGCCGACGACGAAAGACTGATGCGCGACCTGCTGCGCACCCGCCTGTCCCAGGTGTGGCCGGAACTCGAGATCCTCGGCGAAGCCAAGAACGGCGACGAGGCGGTGCAGCTGGTCGACGAGCTGAAGCCCGACCTCACCTTCCTCGACATCCGCATGCCGGGCAAGACCGGCATGGAAGCGGCGCGCGACATCGGCGCGGCCAGCCAGGTGGTATTCGTCACCGCCTACGACCAGTACGCCGTCGAGGCCTTCGAGCGCGGCGCCATCGACTACGTGCTCAAGCCGCCCGAGCCAGAGCGCCTGAAGATCACCGTCGAGCGCCTCAAGGAACGGCTGGCCTCGCCGGCCGCCGTGGCGGCCGCGCCGGTCGCCATCAACGACACCGTCACCGCCATGCTGTCGCAGCTGGCCGAGAAGATCGCGGCGCCCAAACCCAAGTACCTGCAATGGATCCAGGCCAGCATCGGCCAGGACCTGCGCATGATCCCGGTCGAGGAAATCCTGTTCTTCCGCTCCGACGAAAAGTACACCTGCGTGCAGACCGAGAAGTTCGAGGCGCTGATCCGCAAGCCGGTGCGCGACCTGGCCGAGGAACTCGACCCGTCGCTGTTCTGGCAGATCCACCGCGCCACCCTCGTCAACGTGAATGCGATCGAAGGCGTGACGCGCGACATCCGCGGCCGCCACCTCGTGCTGGTCAAGGGCCGCCCGGAAAAGCTCGAAGTCAGCCGCAGCTTCCTGCACCTGTTCAAGCAGATGTAGCCTGCCCGCCCGGCACGATTGTCGGGCCTCAATTCCCGCCGGCGCGCGGCGCGTAAGGTAGATGCCGGACCCATGCCGGGTCCCCGATCGCCTTTCGAATGAACCGACCGCGCCCCCGTCGTCCCGGCAGGCCAGCCTTGCGCCCCGCGGCATCGCGCGCCCTCGCGTGCGCGGCCTGCCTCGCGCTTGCGGCGGCGGCCGGCTTCCGGCTGGGCAGGCGCCCACGCCAGGAGCCAGAAACCGTGCCGGCCAGCCGCCAGATCGTCCACCACGCCAGCGACGCCATCATTTCCGCCGACCAGTCCAACGTCATCGTCATGGCCAACCCGGCGGCCGCCGCGCTGTTCGACACCAGCGTCGAGCAGATGGTCGGCAGCCCGCTGGGGCGCTACATCGAGGCGGCCGACGGCGATGCCGGCGAACCGGCCGGGTATTTCCGCGCCGGCAGCGGGCGCGCGGGCCGCCGCGCCACCGACTACGCCGTCACCGGCCTGCGCAGCGACGGCCGGCGCTTCCCGATCGAAGGCTCGATCTCGCGCACCAACGAGGGCGCCCCGTTCTACACCGTGATCATGCGCGACGTCTCCGAGCGCCGCCGCGTGCAGGAAAAGCTCACGCGCTCGCACGACCAGCTGCGCCAGCTCTCGGCCGCGCTGCAGACCATCCGCGAGGAAGAACGCACCCATATCGCGCGCGAGCTGCACGACGACCTCGGCCAGCTGCTGGCCTCGCTGCGCATGGACCTGGCGCTGCTGCAGCAGGCCGCGGGGACGCCGCCCGACAGCCTGCACCTGATGCGCGGCATGGACGCCAACCTGCTGACGGCCATCGCCTCGCTGCGCCGCATCGCCAGCAACCTGCGCCCGCGCGCGCTCGACGAAGGCGGCCTGTACTTCGCGCTGCAGGGCCTGCGCGACGACTTCGTCGAGCGCTACGGCATTCCCTGCACCCTGCTCGCCGACGAGGCCGAGCTGCGCCTGGACGACGCGGCCAGCACCGCGATCTTCCGCATCGTGCAGGAAGCGTTGACCAATATCGCCCGCCATGCGGATGCCACCAGCGTCCACATGAACCTGTTCCGCCTGAACCACGAACTCTTGATCACGATCCGCGACAACGGCCGCGGGATCCACCCCGGGGACATGGAAAAGGCCGAGTCGCTGGGGCTGGTCGGCATGCGCGAACGGGTCTGGGCCATGCACGGCGACATCGGCATCGGTCCCGACGACGAGGGTGGCACGCGCATCGACGTCGTGCTGCCACTCGAAGGCCACCTCGTCCAGGCATGAGGGATACCGACGTTCCGGCCGTGACGACAAGGCAAATGTGGCGCATTAACAACATTTCGTTTTGTCATTAAAACGACATACTGCTCCGATAAGATGCCTGCCGATGACAGGGATCGTGACAAAAAGAAACGATCCCGGACGATCGAACGACATCCAAAGGAGAATCCTGAATGCAAGTCAAACGTCTGGCAGTTGCCCTGGTAGCCGCCGCCCCCCTGTTCGCCGCCGCCCAAACCAATGTGACCCTGTACGGCATCCTGGATGCCGCCATCTCGTCGCAGGATACCGGCGGTCCGGAAGGCCGCACCACCGTGGTCAACTCGGGCAACCAGTCGAGCAGCCGTTTCGGCTTCCGTGGTAGCGAAGACCTGGGCAATGGCTTGAAAGCCATCTTCAACCTGGAAGCCGGTACCTCGATCGACACCGGCGCCGGCGACTCGGCCCTGTTCGGCCGCCGCGCCGTGGTCGGCCTGGAAGGCGACTTCGGTACCATCACGCTGGGCCGCGAATACTCGCCGATCGCCGCGATCGCCGCCGCCAGCGACGCCTTCGGCCAGGGCTTCTACGGTTCGAACCTGTCGGCCTTCTCGAACGCCTTCCCGAACGCCAGCGCCACCACCACCAACCGCCTGACCCGCCGCCTGGGCAACTCGGTCAACTACAAGAGCGCCTCGTTCGGCGGCCTGAAAGTGCTGGCCGCCTTCGCCGCCGGCGAAACCGCCGAGACGGCCACCCTCGAGAAGGGCAACCTGTGGGGCGGCGGCGTCGAATACACGCTGGGCGGCCTGTACCTGGGCGCCGCCTACCAGCAGATCAAGCGCGTGCCGGCCGACGAAGACAAGGAAACCGCCATCGGCGGTGCCTACAAGTTCGACCAGCTGGGCGGCTTCGAGATCAAGGCCAACTGGATGAAGGCCGAGCGTCCGGCCCTGGTCGACTACAAGCAGACCAACATCGGCGGCTCGATGCCGTTCGGCGCCAGCCGCGTGTACGCCAACTTCCAGCAGCAGAAGCAGGGCGCGGCCAAGGGCAACACCTGGGCGCTGGCCTACTCCTACTCGCTGTCGAAGCGCACCAACCTGTACGCGTCGTACGCCGACCTGAACAACAACGGCGCCGCCCTGTTCGGCCTGACCTCGTCGTCGGTCAGCGTGACCCCGCCGGCCGGCCGCAACGGCGCGGATCCGAAGGTGCTGTCGCTGGGCCTGCGTCACTCGTTCTGATGGCGTGAATGGGCACATGGTGCCCATTCCGCAAAACAACGCGGCGGCGGGGTATTTCCCGTCGCCGCGTTTTCATTTGCTATATCGGTCAGGCATGGGCGGCGCCAACCTCGCGTATCACCGCGTGGACGGCAAAGCCGTCCACCCTACTTCAACCGGCAGGTCAGCACCCACACCGTGTCCCAGCGCGCCACGCGCACCTCGCGCGCCACATTGCCCAGGCGCTTCTTGAGCGTGCTGTCGGTCGGATAATTCTTCGGCAACTCCATGCGCTCGCCATCCGGCGTCGTCACCATCTGCCAGGTATTGCCTTGCGCATCGGTACGCGCCACCGGCAGGCGCACGCCTTCGATGTCGTTATCGTCCAGCACGACCAGCAGCACGTCCTTGCCCAGCCGCGCGCGCAGCGCCGCCAGCAGGCCTTCCTGGTGGGCCCGGGTCAGGTGCGACCACCAGAAGCCGATGAACACCGCCTTCACCGGCGCCACGCCCTCGGGCACCAGGTCAGCCGGCAGGTCGAGCGCGTCGGCCTGCACGAAGGTCACCAGGTCTTCGTCCAGGCCGCGCGCGCGCGCCTGGTCCAGCATCGCCGCGTTGATGTCGACGGCGATCACGTGGCCGGCCACGTCGGCCAGGATCTCGGTCCAGCGGCCGGTGCCGCAGGCCAGTTCCAGCACGGTCATGCCTTCCACCAGGCCGGCGACGCCGTCCGCGACCTCGTCCAGGTCCTCGGTGCGCTCCTCGTCTTCCTCGATGGCGTCGTAGCCGTCGGCGACGAGGGCATAGTAGCGGGCGACCGCGGCGCGGTCCTTGTCGTTCATATCGTTCATTGCTCGTGACTCGTTGATGCGTTAAAGCTCGTAGTTGTCGCTGCTGCCGCGCATGGCCGCCTCGACCATCTTGCGGTTGAGCGTGGGGGCCAGCAGCTCGATGAAAGTATAGATATAGCTGCGCAGGTAGGCGCCCTGCTTGACGGCGACGCGCGAGACGTTCATGCCGAACAGCTGGCCCACGGAAATCGCGCGCAGGTTGCGGTCGCGCTCGGGATCGAAGGCCATGCCGGCGATGATGCCGACGCCCATGCCCAGCTCGACGTAGGTCTTGATCACGTCGGCGTCGATCGCTTCCAGCAGCACGTCCGGCTTCAGCTGGCGCAGTTCGAAGGCATGGTCGACCTTGCTGCGCCCGGCGAAGGCGGCGTCGTAGGTGATCAGCGGGTATTCCGCGATCTCTTCCAGCGAGATCGCCTTGGAGCGCGTCAGCGGGTGCTCGTGCGGCACCACCAGCACGTGTTCCCACTGGTAGCACGGCAGCGTGATCAGGCCGTCGACGGCCGCGATCGACTCGGTGGCGATGGCAAGGTCGGCCTGGTCGTTCTTGACCATGTCGGCGATCTGGCGCGGATTGCCCTGCAGCAACGACAGGCGCACCTTGGGGAAGCGCTGCATGAACGCCTGCACGACCTTGGGCAGCATGTAGCGCGCCTGGGTGTGCGTGGTGGCGATCGTGAAGCTGCCGCTGTCCTGGGCCGCGTACTCCTTGCCGATGCGCTTGAGGCTGTCGATCTCCTGCATGATCAGCTCGACCGAGCCCAGCACGAGCCGGCCCGGCTCGGTCAGGCCGCGGATGCGCTTGCCGTGGCGGGTGAAGATGTCCACGCCGAGCTCTTCCTCCAGCTCGATGATGGCTTTCGACACACCGGGTTGCGACGTGAACAAGGCCTTGGCGGCATCGGTCAAATTGAAGTTCTGGCGAACCGCTTCCCGAACGAAGCGTAATTGATGGAGGTTCATTGCTCTTATGTATTGATCAAGCCCTACCCGCCATTTTACAAGCTTGCTTATGCCGCAGGCTCATATAAGCAAATAAATTCTCGGTAGTTTGGAATAAAGCTCCATTTTATTAATATTCAGGTAGTCAGGGTCAGGATTGGCCCGCCCCCACAGGATTTCCACGCAAGGCTCCCGACCATGTATCGCTACGACCAGTACGACCACCTCATCGTCCGCGAGCGCATCGCCCAGTACCGCGACCAGGTACGGCGCCGCCTCGCCGACGAGCTGACCGAAGAGGAATTCCTCCCGCTGCGCCTGCAGAACGGCCTGTACATGCAGCGCCACGCCTACATGCTGCGCATCGCGGTGCCCTACGGCCTGCTGTCGACGGCGCAGATGCGCATGTTCGCCCACATCGCCCGCAAGTACGACCGCGGCTACGGCCACTTCACGACGCGCCAGAACATCCAGTTCAACTGGATCGAACTGGAGCGGACGCCGGACATCCTGGCCGACCTGGCCTCGGTCGAGATGCATGCGATCCAGACCTCGGGCAATTGCATCCGCAACATCACGACCGACGAATTCGCCGGCACGGCCTTCGACGAGCTGATCGATCCGCGCCCCTTCGCCGAGATCCTGCGCCAGTGGAGCACCTTCCACCCCGAATTCATCGCCCTGCCGCGCAAGTTCAAGATCGCCATCAACGGCGCCGTCGAGGACCGCGCCGCCATCGCCGTGCACGACATCGGCCTGACCGCGGTGCGCAACGCCGCCGGCGAGATCGGCTTCAAGTTCATGGTCGGCGGCGGCATGGGCCGCACCCCGATCCTGGGCAGCGTCATCAACGAGTTCGTGCCCTGGCAGGACCTGCTGACCTATACCGAAGCCGTGATGCGCGTGTACAACCAGTTCGGCCGCCGCGACAACAAGTACAAGGCGCGCATCAAGATCCTGGTGAAGGCCGTGGGCGCCGAGGAATTCGCGCGCATGGTCGAGCAGGAATTCGCCGACCTCCGGGGCGGCCCGGAAACGCTGACCCAGGACGAGCTCGACCGCGTCGCCGCCTGGTTCAACCCGAAGCCCTACCGCACGCTGGACGCGATCGACCCGCGCGCCGCCCACGAGGGCGACCGCGCCTTCGCCAACTGGCTGCAGCGCAACGTCAAGCCGCACAAGGTGCCTGGCTACGCGTCCGTCATCCTGTCGCTGAAGAAGACCGGCGTGCCGCCGGGCGACGCCACCGCCGAGCAGATGGACTTCGTGGCCGACCTGGCCGACCAGTACAGCTTCGGCGAACTGCGCGTCACGCACGAGCAGAACCTGGTGCTGGCCGACGTCGAGCAGTCCCGGCTGTACGACGTCTGGCAGCTGGCCAAGGCGCGCGGCCTGGCCACGCCGAACATCGGCCTGCTGACCGACATCATCGCCTGCCCCGGCGGCGACTACTGCTCGCTGGCGAACGCGAAGTCGATCCCGATCGCCGCCGCCATCGCCGAGCGCTTCGACGACCTCGACTACCAGCACGACATCGGCGACATCGAACTGAACATCTCGGGCTGCATCAATGCCTGCGGCCACCACCACGTCGGCCACATCGGCGTGCTCGGCGTCGACAAGGACGGCGCCGAGTGGTACCAGGTGTCGATCGGCGGTTCGCAGGGCAACCAGGCCGCGATCGGCAAGATCATCGGCCCGTCGTTCTCGGCGCCGCAGATGCCCGAAGTCGTCCAGCGCCTGCTCGACGTCTACGTCCGCGAACGCATCGAGGGCGAGCGCTTCGTCGACGTCGCGCAGCGCCTCGGCATCGCGCCGTTCAAGGAACATGTGTATGCCACGCCGATCCCGGCCGGCGAACTCGTCGGAGAAGACCACTATGCTTAATGCCCATCCACAGATCATCAAGGGACGCGAGGTGGTCGCCGACGACTGGAGCGTGCTGTCGCTGGACGACGGCCAGGCGCCGGACACGGTGGACGTCCCCGCCGGCAAGGTCATCGTCCCGCTGGCCGTCTGGCAGGCGCAGCGCGAACACCTGCTGCAGCGCGCCGACGTCGGCGTCTGGTTCGCGCCGGACGAGCTGGCGCATACGGTCAAGGACGACCTCGACAAATTCAAGGTGGTGGCCGTCAGCTTCCCGAAATTCACCGACGGGCGCGGCTATTCGATCGCCTACAACCTGCGCCGCCGCCTGGGCTACGCGGGCGAGCTGCGCGCCATCGGCGACGTGCTGCGCGACCAGCTGTTCCAGATGCAGCGCTGCGGCTTCGACGCCTACGCGACGCGCCCGGACCGCGATATCCACGATGCGCTCAAGGGCTTGACCGTGTTCTCGCAGACGTACCAGGCTTCCGTCGACACGCCGCTGCCGCTGTTCCGCCGCGCCGAGCGCGGCCTGGCGCCCGAGCACACCGACGTCGGCGCCGGCATCTAGGGGGGGCCATGAGCGAACCGAACGCACGCGTCGCGGCCACCCGCGCCATCCTGGCACGCATCGCCGGCGAATTCGCGCCGGCCACGTTCGCGTCCAGCCTGGCGGCCGAGGACATGGTATTGACCGACCTGATCCTGAAGGCCGGCCTGCCCATTTCCATCTTTTCGCTGGAAACCGGGCGCCTGCACCAGGAAACCCTGGACGTGCTGGACAAGGTCAAGGCCCATTACGGCCACGACATCGCACTCTACCGGCCGCAGCCACAGCTGGTCGACGACTACGTGGCGCAGCACGGCCTGAACGCCTTCTACGACAGCGTCGAGCTGCGCAAGGGCTGCTGCTCCGTGCGCAAGGTCGAGCCGCTGGGCCGCGCGCTGGCCGGCAAGCGCGCCTGGATCACGGGCCAGCGCCGCGCCCAGTCCAGCACCCGCGCCGACCTGGCGGTGCAGGAACACGACGCGGCCCACGGCCTGGAAAAATTCAATCCGCTGGCCGACTGGTCCGAGCAGGACGTCTGGGACTATCTCCGCGCCGAGGGCGTGCCGTACAACGCCCTGCACGACCGCGGCTACCCGTCGATCGGCTGCGCGCCTTGCACCCGCGCCGTCGCGCCGGGCGAGGACGTGCGCGCCGGCCGCTGGTGGTGGGAAAACCCGGAATCCAAGGAATGCGGCCTGCACCTCGTGGACGGCAAACTCATCCGTATCAAATCCGTGGCCGCCTGAAGCGACGGCCCGCAACGACATCGACAGGCACCGCCATCATGACGACTCTCTTTGACAATCCGCAGGCGCTGGGCGACGTGAACGCGCGCCACCTCGACGCCCTCGAATCGGAATCGATCCACATCCTGCGCGAGGTGGCGGCCGAATGCGCCAACCCCGCCCTTCTGTTCTCGGGCGGCAAGGATTCCGTGGTGCTGCTGCGCCTGGCGGAAAAGGCTTTCCGCCCGGGCAAGTTCCCCTTCCCGCTGGTGCACATCGACACCGGCCACAACTTCGACGAAGTGATCGCCTTCCGCGACGCCCGCGTGCGCGAGCTGGGCGAACGCCTGATCGTCGGCTCGGTCGAGGATTCGATTCGCAAGGGCACGGTGCGCCTGCGCAATCCGCAGACGGATTCGCGCAACGCCGCCCAGGCCGTGACGCTGCTGGAAACCATCGCCGAGCACGGCTTCGATGCCTGCATCGGCGGCGCCCGCCGCGACGAGGAAAAGGCGCGCGCCAAGGAACGCATCTTCTCGTTCCGCGACGAGTTCGGCCAGTGGGACCCGAAGGCCCAGCGTCCGGAGCTGTGGGACCTGTACAACACCCGCGTGCACCCGGGCGAGAACATGCGCGTGTTCCCGATCTCGAACTGGACCGAGCTCGACGTCTGGCAATACATCGCCCGCGAACGGCTGGCCCTGCCCTCGATCTACTACGCGCACGAGCGCCAGGTCATCCCGCGCAACGGCCTGCTGGTGCCGCTGACCCCGCTGACCCCGGCGCGCGAGGGCGAGACGGTCGAGACCCGCACGGTGCGCTTCCGCACCGTCGGCGACATCTCCTGCACCTGCCCGGTGGCCTCGGACGCCGACACGGTGGGCGCCATCATCGCCGAGACCGCGATCACCCAGGTCACCGAGCGCGGCGCCACCCGCATGGACGACCAGACCTCGGAAGCCTCGATGGAAAAACGCAAGAAGCAAGGATATTTCTGATGAACGCCCTGATTGACCCCAGCGCCCAGGCGCACGACCACGACGGCCAGGCCGGCCTGCTGCGCTTCATTACCGCCGGTTCCGTCGACGACGGCAAGAGCACCCTGATCGGCCGCCTGCTGTACGACAGCAAGGGCATCTTCGCCGACCAGCTGGCGGCCGTCTCGCGCGCGAAGCACAAGCGCACCGTGGGCGACACCATCGACCTGTCGCTGCTGACCGACGGCCTGGAAGCCGAGCGCGAACAGGGCATCACGATCGACGTGGCCTACCGCTACTTCGCCACCCCGAAGCGCAAGTTCATCATCGCCGACACCCCCGGCCACGAGCAGTACACGCGCAACATGGTCACAGGCGCCTCGACGGCGGACGCGGTCATCATCCTGGTCGACGTGTCGAAGGTGACGCTGCGCGAAGACGGCGGCGTCGATCTGCTGACCCAGACCAAGCGCCACTCGACCATCGCGAAGCTGCTGCAGATCGAGCACGTGATCGTCGCCGTCAACAAGATGGACCTGGTGGGCTACGACCGCGGCGTCTACGAGCGCATCGTGGCGGCCTACGGCGCCTTCGCGGACAGCCTGGGCCTGAAGGACATCACGGCGATCCCGCTGTCGGCGCTGGCCGGCGACAACGTCGTCGAGCGCGGCGACAACATGCCGTGGTACCAGGGTCCCACGCTGATCGAACTGCTCGAGGGCCTGTCCGTCTACGACGAGGCGCACGCCGCCCCGTTCCGCTTCCCGGTGCAACTGGTGGCGCGCCACAACGGCCACGCGGCCAACGACTTCCGCGGCTACATGGGCCGGGTGGAGTCGGGCAAGGTGGCGGTGGGCGACAAGCTGGTCGTGCAGCCGTCCGGCCAGGCCGCGACCGTCAAGGAGATCCTCACCTTCGACGGCCCGCTGCAGGCCGCGGTGGCGGGCCAGTCGGTCACGCTGCTGCTGAACGAATACGTCGACGTCTCGCGCGGCGACGTGCTGGCGTCGAGCGCCCAGCCGGCCACGCTGCTGAAACAGGTGAGCGCGGACGTGTGCTGGATGGCGGACGAGGCGCTCGACCTGCGCCGCAAGTACTGGCTCAAGCACGGCACGCGCCAGACCATGGCGAAGGTGACGAAGGTCGACAGCATCCTCGACGTCAACACCCAGCAGCGCCGCAGCGTCGACGATCCGGCCGAGGGCCTGGCCCTGAACGACATCGCGCGCATCGCCATCACCGTGCAGCAGCCGCTGGCCGCCGACGCCTACGACGACATCCGCGCCACGGGCGCCTTCATCCTGATCGACGAGGTTACCCACCAGACCGTCGCCGCCGGCATGATCCGTTTGATATGATCCGCGGGGTATGATCCGCTTGCACGCCCGACTCGAAAGGAACCCATGCCGGCGCTGGGAAAAGTCTACCTGATCGGCGCCGGTCCCGGCGCGGCCGACCTCATCACCGTACGCGGCGCGCGCCTGCTCGCGCAAGCCGACGTGGTGCTCTACGATGCGCTCGTCACGCCCGAGATGCTGGCCCTGTGCCCGCAGGCCGAGCTGATCTCGGTGGGCAAGCGCTCGGGCCAGCGCTCGACGGCGCAGGCCGTCATCAACGCGCGGCTGGTCGAGTGCGCGCGCCGCCACCGCCTGGTGGTGCGCCTGAAGGGCGGCGACCCGATGCTGTTCGGTCGCGCTGACGAGGAATTGCGGGCGCTGGAAGCGGAGGGCATCGAGGTCGAGGTCGTTCCCGGCATCACCACGGCCGTCGCGGCCGCGGCGGCCACCAGGCAGCCGCTGACCCGGCGCGGCCTGGCGCGCAGCGTCGCCTTCTTCACCTCGAGCACGGCGCCGGACCAGCCCGACCATCCGGCGCTGCCGGAAACCGACACCCTGGTGCAGTACATGGGCGGACGCGAAGCGGCCGCCACCGCCGAGCGCCTGCTGGCCGAGGGCCGCCGCCCGGACCTGCCGGTGGTGGTGGTCGAGAACTGCAGCCGCCCCGACCAGCGTATCCTGCGCCTGCCCCTGGCCGCGCTGGCGCACGGCCTGGAGACGGCGCACGGGCCGGTGCTGGTGATGATCGGCGAAGCCTTGCAGCGGCGCGAGCGGCAGCCCGAGGATCCGGCGCCGGGGTGAGGCCGCTTTGATCGTGGCCAAGTCCAGATCAGTCGCAGCGACCAGGACGACAACCGTCGTCCCGGCGGAGGCCGGGACCCAATATCGCGGCGCCGTCGAGGCGCGTCAACATTGGGCCCCGGCCTGCGCCGGGGCGACGTACGGAACAGTCCGGCGCCCGCATCACAACCACGGCGTGAACGCGATGCCGTCCTGGATGCTGCCGATCACCTGCGCCTGGTTTTCCACGCTCTCGCTGAAGGCCACCAGCACGTCGGCCCGCGTCGTGTTGTCGATATTGTCCAGCCAGAAGGCATAGCCGGCCGCGTCGGGGCTGCGGTGCAGCACGTTCTGGTACAGCGCCTGGACGAACTGCGTATCGGTGCTGTTAGCGCCGTACAGCCTGGCGAATTCCGCACTCGCCACGAAGCCCCGGGCCGCCTCCAGCAGGCCGTGGCCCGCATCCAGCGCATCGATCCAGAATCCCAGTCCGGTCTTGTCCGGCGCGCGGTTGAACGCGGCCTGGTACAGGCGGTAGGCTTCGCCGGCATTGCCGTCGATGTCGAGGGCGATCGACTGGTCGCTGAACTTGAGACGCTCGACGTTGCTGAGCAGCGTGCTCAGGCCGGACGTGTCCGACACCAGCACGTCGGCGCCGCTCCTGGCGATCGTGTACGCCGAACGCGCGCCGCCGTACACGACGGTGTCCAGGCCATCGAGGCCGTCCAGCGCCGACACGCCCGCCGGCGCCGCCAGGATGTCGTGGCCGGCGCTGCCCAGGACCTTGGTGGGGGTCGACGGCGTGGCCGGGGTGGACGGCGTCGTGCCGACCGGCGTGCTGGGCGTACTGGGCGTACTGGGCGTGCTGGGCGTGCCGGGCGTCGTCACCGGCGGCGTGGTGGCCGGCGGCGGCGTCGCGACGTTGCCCGATCCGCCATCCTGCGTGCCGCCCGAGACCGGCGGCGCGGCCTCGCCCGGCAGCACGCGCACCTCGATGCTGGCGCTGCCGTCGGCGGCCGTGTCGACCCAGGCCGCGGCGAAGCCGCCGCCGGCCAGCGCCTTGACGTCCGGGCTGGTCTGGTCGCCGCCGCGCAGCTGGTTGAGCGCGAACTCGGTGGCGTCGGCGGCGCTGCCGTCGGGGCCGAAGCGGCGCCCATGGACGCCGTTGGCGTCGCCGTCGGCGCCCTGCCAGGCGACCAGGAAGCCGCCGTCGGACAGCGCCGTGACGGCGGCATCGTAGCGGCCGCCGCCGGATTCGACGTTGGCCTGGACCGCCCCGCCGAGCGCGCGGCCGGCGTCGTCGAAGCGCTGGAAAAAGATGTCGCTGATCGAAAAGCCGCGCGGATCGTTGATGTAGCTGTCCCAGGCGACCACGAAACCGCCGCCGGCCAGCGCCGTCACGTGCGGCAGCGGGGCCGCCGTCGTGTAGCTGGCCGCATAGCCGTCGCCGTTGGCGACGAAGGCCCCGCCCCCGTCGAGGGCGGCGTAGACGTTGCCGTCGCCTATTTCTCCCCAGGACACCACCCAGCCGCCGTGCGCCAGCGCCGTGACGCTGGGGCTGTAGGCCGTGCCCAGCGCCACGAAGGCCTGGGCCGCGCCGAGCGGATTGCCGTCGGCGCCGGCATGCTGCACGTGCACCGCGCCGCCGCTGCGCCAGCCGATCACGAAGCTGCCGTCGGACAGCGTCGCCAGCGTGGGCATGGCCGCGTCGGCGGCGGCGTCCAGCACGTGCTCGGTGCCGACGCTGCCGTCCGCGCCCACCACGCGGTAGGCGATCTTGCCGGCGTCGCCCGCCTGCACCGTGTAGGCGACGGCGAAGCGGCCACCCGACAGCGCGGTCACGGCTGGTTCGCCCTCGGCCACGCCGTCGCCGGCCGGAGTCACGGCGAAGGCGCCGCCGAGCGCGTTGCCGGCCGCGTCGCGCAGCTGCGCCTGGATCGCGCCGCCGGCCTGGTCCGGCGCCTGCCAGACGGCGACGAAGCCGCCGCCGCCGAGCGTCGCCAGGGCCGGCGCGCCGGCGTAGGCGCCGCTGGCGGCGCCGGCCCTGGCTTCGTTCGACAGGCCGGCCAGCGAACCGGCATTGCCGTCCTCGATCGCATAGTGCAGCGTGCGCGTGACGCCGCCGGTGCCGATCGGATTGCCGTTGGCGTCGACCTGGTAGCGGTCGTAGTAATGGATCGTCACCGAGGCGGCCGTGCCCGCGGCCGGGATCTGCGCCGGGTCGGCGATCACGAGCCTGGCCGCGGTATCGACGGCGGCATCGTAGACGACCTTGAACAGGCCCCGCTGCGACTGGCCGTCGATCGCCCAGCGCCCGCCGGTCTGGGAACCGGTGTCGACGGCGGACAGCAGGTCGACGACGGCGCCTGCCGCCATGGTCGTGAACATGGTGTCGCTGGCGCCGGTCAGGCCGACGGGCTGGGTGTCCGGCACCACCGTCGCCACCGCCGTGACCGTGCTGCCGTCGGCCAGCAGGTAGCGGGCGTTGAAGCCGTCCGGCGTGACGGTATCGCCGCCGCTGCGGTCCTGGAAGCGCCACAGCGTGCCGCTGGCGGCGACGTAGGCGCCGTCGCCGTCGACCGGCAGCGCATAGGCATTCCAGGTCCTGCCGTTGTCGAAGCTGTACTGCAGCTCGCCGCGCGCGGCTTCCTGGCCCAGCAGGCTGGAGGCGTCGAACGCGACGCGCGTGACGGCGGACGATGCGGCCGAGGCGGCGGACGGCAGCGAGGTGCCGGCATAGCTCCAGGTGTAGCTGGCCAGGCCGGGACGAACGTAGATGGTGGAAGTCGGGGTGGGCATGGTCGGTCTTCGGGTGGGCGGCCGCGGGACATGGCCGGCCTGACGGATAATTATGATTCCCCACGGCAAGTCGAAATGCAATGGAGAAATAACTTTACCGACAGAAATACCACCGAAAACCAACGTTTTATTGCGGAGAATGCAATGCAGTTGGCATTAAAAGATACATCCAGAGCAATAAAAATGACGGAAAAAGTAGACGCTGGCGCTACCTTTTCAAAAATGCAATGCTGCTGGATTCAGGGCGCCGGCGCACTGGCCGCAGCGCAATAAGCGGCCATCGCGGCCAGCACGCCGGGATCCTCGCCCACCGCGGGCACGGTCTCGACCTGCAGCTGCGGCCAGGCGGCGCGCAGCGCGTCGACGATGCGCGGGAGGTCGCGCAGCAGGTGCCCGCCCTGCCCCAGGAAGATGGGCACGACGACGAGCTCGCGCACGCCGAGGGCGGCGAGGCGCGCCGCCTCGTCCGGCAGGCTGGGCGTCATCAGCTCGAGGAAGGCGAGCGACACGGCGCAGTCGGGACGCTGCTGCGCGACCAGCGCGCGCAGGCGCTCGAACGGCGCCGCCCAGGATGCGGCGCGCGCGCCGTGGGCGAACAGGACCAGGGCTTTGGTGGGCGTCGTCATCAGTGTCGCTCCACCCAGCGCAGGGCGCCGATCGCCATCAGCAGGTACAGCAGGCTGGGCGCCACGGCGGTGAGGAAGGCCGGCCAGGTCGACAGCATGCCCAGGTGCGAGAACAGCGAGTTGACCAGCAGGAAGCTCACGCCGATCATGATGCCCACGAAAATCTTCAGGCTGATGCCGCCGCTGCGCGTGTGCAGGTAGCCGAACGGCAGCGCCAGTCCCATCAGCACGAAGATCGACAGCGGGTCGACGATCTTCTTCCAGAACGCGATCTTGAAGCGCTCGGTCTCCTGGCGGTTCTCGGCCAGGTGGCGCGTGTAGACGGCCAGTTCGTTGGCCGACATGCGCTCGGGATCGGAGCGCGACACCGACAGGATCTTCGGCGTGATTTCCGACACGAGGTCGAGGCTGGCCACCTTGCGCGTGGCGACCGCCGCCGTGTCCTGGGCGAAGGTGCTCTGGATGGTCTGGCCGCGCGGCACCGGCGTGCCCGGCACCGGCAGCGTGCGGCTGTTGGTGAACAGGGTCTCGGTCACGTCCTGCAGGCGCCAGATGCCGTTGCCGCTGAAGGTGGCGGCGGCGGCCGTGATCAGCGCGCGCATGCGCATGTGGTTGTCGAATTCGTACAGCTGCACGTCGACCAGCTGGCCGTCCGGGCGGATCTGGCGCGCGTTGAAGAAGCGCGAACCCGTCACGGGGCCGCGCAGGCCGCCGTTGTGGATGGTGTCCTTGGTCCACATGCCGGAGCGGAATTCGGCCGACACCGTGGCGCCCTTGGCCGACAGGCGCACGCGCTCGGCCAGCGGCGCGGTGCGCGGCGTGACCAGTTCGCCGAAGATGAAGGTGATCGCGACGAACAGGATGCCGATACGAAACAGCATGCCGGCCGCCATCCGCGTCGACATCGACGAGGCGCGCATGATCGTGAATTCCGAACTCTGGGCGAACTGCGCCAGCGTGTAGATGGTGCCGATCAGCGCGGCCACCGGCATCACCTCGTACATGTGGCCCGGGATCAGGAGCAGCACGTACAGCACCGCGTGCTGCATCATGTAGCCGCCCTTGCCCACCGCGGGCAGCTCGCTGGTGAGATCCATGAAGGCGATCAGGCCCAGCAGGGCAACCAGCACGAAGGCCACGGCCTGCGAAATATTGACCAGGAAATAGCGCTGCAAGATCCTCATCGCGCGCCCTCCGCGGCCGCGCCGTCCTTGAGCATGCGGCGGCGCTTGAACGCGCTCCACAGCACGGCCGGATGCCAGCGGTGGTTGACGTTCAGGCGCCAGGCGAACAGTGCGAGCACGGTCAGCAGCCCGAACAGGTGCAGCGGCCACCAGCCCATTGCGAAGCTGAGCTTGCCCTGCTTGACGCTGTTCTCGAACAGCTTGGTCAGGTTGTTGTACGTGAAGAAGATCAGCAGCGCCAGGATCAGGTTGGCCGAGCTGCCGGCGCGCGGATTGACGAAGCCGAGGGGGATCGCCAACAGCATCAGCACCACGCAGGTGATCGGCGCGGAGATGCGGTACAGCAGTTCGGCATCGGCGAAGCGGTTATCCGGAAACGCCAGGAGGGTCTGGGTCGACATCGCCTCGGGCGGCGTGTCGATGCCGATCACGGGGACCTGGTTGCCCACGCGCATGCGGTAGCGCTCGAATTCCATCGACTGGAAATCGGCCTGGCCCGGATGGCCCAGGTAGCGCCGGCCGTTCTTCAGCACGAGGTAGGAACCGCCCTTGCCGTCCGGCTCGATCACGCCTTCCTTGGCGACGACGACGGAATTGCCATTGGCGTCGACGCTGTTGACGAACACGTTCTGCACGACCGTCGAGCCGCTGGTGGAGCCTTCGACGAAGAACACGCGGTTGGCCGACGTCGATTCGCGGAACTGGCCCGGTGCCACGCGCTTGAGGTCTTCGCGCTTCTCGAAGCGCTGGATGTATTCGACACTCTTGCCCTTGGCCCAGGGCGTGGCGAACAGGGCCAGCAGGGCGACCGCGATCACGAGCGGCAGGCCGGCCAGCAGCACCGGCTTGATCCAGCGCGCCAGCGACTGGCCGGAGGCGAACCACACGACCATTTCGGAATCGCGGTAGCTGCGCGTGACGGTGGCGATCACGGCGATAAAGCTGGTCAGAATGAGGATGGTTGGCAGATAATTCAGCACGGAAAAACCGATCAGCGCCAGCACGTCGCCCGAAGCGACCTTGCCGCCCGCGGCCTTGCCGAGGATGGAAATCAGGGTCCAGGTGACGAAGATCGAAAACAGGACGGTGAAGGTTGCGCCGGCCACGCTGGCCAATTCACGCTGTAGGGCGCGTTGGAAAATCATTCGATAGTTATAATTGCAGGTTTATGGGAACGTCAAGGAACCGCCGCCTGGCGCAGGTTTCCGGAAGTTTCCCGAGGCGTACGCGCGTCACAAACACGAAACGGAGAATCAAATGGACTTTAGCATAAAAGCATTCGACACAAAAAACACGCTGGCCGCCGCCAAATCGGGCTGCGTCGCAGTCGCGGTGTTCGAGAACAAGAAACTGTCGGAGGCAGCGAAGGCCCTCGATGCGAACGGCGACATCGCCGCCGCCGTCAAATCGGGTGATATCTCCGGCAAGCCGGGCTCGACCCTGCTGCTGCGCGGCGTGGCCGGCGTGACCGCGGCGCGCGTGCTGCTGGTCGGCATGGGCGCCGACGACGTCGTCAGCGAGAAAAGCTTCACCGGCGCCGTGTCCGCCACGCTGAAGGCCTTCGCCACGCTCGGCGCAGCGGATGGCATTATCGCATTCCCGCTGGAGAATGTGAAAGGCCGCGACCTGGCATGGGCCGTGCGCGCGATCGTCGTCGGCGCCAACGAGGCGGAGTTCCGCACCGACGGGCAGAAGAGCAAGAAGGATCCGGCGCCCGCGGGCGTGCGCAAGCTGGCCATCGCCGTGGCCCAGGCGACGCCGCAACTGAAGGCCGTGCTGGCCCAGTCGATCGCCATCGCCAACGGCATGAACCTGACCAAGGAACTGGGTAACCTGTCGCCGAACGTCTGCACCCCGACCTACCTGGCCAACACCGCCAAGAAGCTGGCCGGCGACTACGGCTTCGACATCGAAGTGCTGGAACGCAAGCAGCTCGAGGCGCTGAAGATGGGCAGCTTCCTGTCCGTCACCCGCGGCAGCGACGAACCGCCGAAGTTCATCGTCCTGAAGCACAACGGCGGCAAGAAGAACGATGCGCCGGTCGTGCTGGTCGGCAAGGGCATCACCTTCGACACCGGCGGCATCTCGCTCAAGCCGGGTCCGAACATGGACGAGATGAAGTACGACATGTGCGGCGCCGGCTCGGTGCTGGGCACCTTCCGCGCGATCGGCGAGATGGGCCTGAAGCTGAACGTGGTCGGCATCGTCGCCGCGTGCGAGAACATGCCGTCGGGCCATGCCACCAAGCCGGGCGACATCGTCACGGCGATGAACGGCACCACCATCGAGATCCTGAACACGGACGCCGAGGGCCGCCTGATCCTGTGCGACGCGCTGACCTACGCCGAGCGCTTCAAGCCGGCCGCCGTGATCGACATCGCCACGCTGACGGGCGCCGTCATCGTCTCGCTGGGCCACCACAACTCGGGCATCTTCACCCGCCACGACGACGCCCACGACGCGCTGGCCGAGGAACTGCTGGACGCCGGCAGGCAGGCGGGCGACACCGCCTGGCGCCTGCCGATCGGCGAGCAGTACAACGAGCAGCTGAAGTCGAACTTCGCCGACCTGGCGAACATCGGCACCCCGGGCGGCGCCTCGATCACGGCGGCCTGCTTCCTGGAAAACTTCACCCGCAACTACACCTGGGCCCACGTCGACATCGCCGGCACCGCCTGGAAGAGCGGCGCGGCGAAGGGCGCCACCGGCCGTCCGGTGCCGCTGCTGACCACGTTCCTGCTGAACCGCGTGTGATGCGCGCCGTGCGCGCCCGCGGGCGCGCACGGCAACGCTGGAAGACGGACGCCCCTGGCGTCCGTTTTTCATTGGCGGGTCAGAACACCAGGTTGTCGGCCGCCACCGGCGGCTGCCCGTCGCCGCCCTGCCGCGCCGGCGCGCCGCGCAGGATCACGGTCAGCGTGGCCGGATAGGAAAAACCGGCGCCGGAGCGGCGGTCGAGGTAGTAGCCGACGCCGGCGCTGGCGACGCCGCCGACCAGGTTGTCGTTGGCGTAGCGCGAGCCGACCCGTTCGCTGGATTCGCCCACGCCGTCGCGGCGGCAATCGACGGTGAGCGGCAGGCGGCTGCGCTCGACCGTCACCCGCCCCGGCGCCACGACGAACCAGCGCCCCGCATCGTTCTCGAGCACGCAGCCGACGCCCGCGACCTCGCGGTTGTCGAGGATCGTGTGCACTTCGAGCTGCTGCTGGGTGGAATCGCCGGTGGTGGCGCAACCGCCGGCCAGGACCGGCAACAGCACCGCGCAGGCGCTACGTAGAAAGAAATGGGACATGGACGGAACCGGAATGACGTTCCGCTAGTTTACGGCAAGATCAACCCAGACATGAGAGCGCAAGGCAAACATTACCTCCCCTTGCGCCCCCTCAAACCGGGGTCAGAGCCGGGCTCTGACCCCGGTTTGAGGTCGATCATCCGTTGGGGGCATGTCAGGCCGGCGCGAAGCGCGGCACCGGGGCGCCGCCGTCTGCGGGGTCGACCGTCTCGAAAAACGCGTCCCTGGGCCGCACCCAGGTCTTGCCGTCCTGCCCGCGATAGACGATCACGGGCGTGTGGTCCGCCTCGAGCACGGCTTCGCAGACGAGCTCGTAGAGGCCGCCCTTGTAGTGGCGGTAGCGCATCAGGCCTTTTCTTCGGCCGCTTCGCGCTTTTTCTTCTTCAGGCCCTGGATGACCTTGACGAAACCTTCGATGCCGGTGCTTTCGTCGAGCTCGCTGAATGCGTCCAGCACTTCATTGAGCACGCGGTTGCGCACCGAGGCCTCGTCGGCCATCATCTTCTGCGGCTGGCCTTCGCCCGGCACGAATTTCTGCTGGGCTTCGACGGCGGCCTTCTGGCCGTGCGTCAGCGCAGCCTGCCAGATCAGCCAGCGGCGCTGGGTTTCGTACACCAGATACTCTTCCGGCTTGTCTTCACGACGCCGGACAATGTGGCCATCGCGTTGGGCCCATGCTTCGAATGCTTGGCGCATTGTTGTCCTTTACTAAAGCTGGTGCAAATCCTGGTGCGGATCCGCGATCGTTACACACGCCACCGGCCGGTCGACGCCGGCCCTGGCTCCATGAAAGCCCGCTTGCGCGGGCTTGTCAAAGCAAGGAATCACAACAGATTACTTGATTCCCAGGAAATATGTTAATACTACAATGTGAGTTGGCCTACTGCAACTTTTTTCTACTGAGAAGGAAACGATACGTAAACGCTCACTGTCTTACCGCGAATGTTACATCTTGTCACAGTTAAGCCCGGGTTGCCAGGGCAAGCTATGAGTTTTTATTCACTAGGCAATAATTCTACGACAAGTTTATTGTAATTTGAGCAAATTTCTCCAATCGTGCGCGGGGTGTGGCGCGATTGTGCCAGCCGTTTGCGATCGAAAACCATTGGATTCTGATCAGCAAAAAACCGATCGGGTATCATGCCGGCGCTGCTGTCTCCCGCGCGGGATGGCATTCCCGGAATTCCCGTATGAAGGCAACGATGAAAATAGCATCATGGAACGTCAATTCGCTGAAGGTACGCCTGCCGCACCTGCTGCAATGGCTGGACGCCAACCCGGTCGACGTGCTCTGTATCCAGGAGACCAAGCTCACCGACGACAAATTCCCGGTCGCCGAGATCGAGGCGGCCGGCTACCAGGTCGCGTTCAGCGGCCAGAAGACCTATAACGGCGTGGCGATCCTGTCGCGCCACCCGCTCGCCGACGTGGTGCGCAACAACCCGCACTATCCGGACGCGCAGCAGCGCCTGATCGCCGCGACGGTCCGGGGCGTGCGCGTCATCTGCGCCTACGTGCCCAACGGCCAGGCCGTGGGGTCCGACAAGTACGCCTACAAGCTCGGCTGGCTGGAAGCGCTGCGCACGTGGGTGCGCGACGAGATGGCGCTGCACCCGCAGTTCGCGATCCTGGGCGACTACAACATCGCGCCGGAAGACCGCGACGTCCACGACCCGGCCGAATGGGCCGGCCAGATCCACTGCTCGGACCCGGAGCGCGAGGCGCTGCGCGCGCTGTTCGGCCTGGGCCTGGTGGACGCGTTCCGCCTGTTCGAGCAGCCCGACAAGCAGTACAGCTGGTGGGACTACCGCCAGATGGCGTTCCGCCGCAACCGCGGGCTGCGCATCGACCACATCCTGCTGTCGTCGGCGCTGGCGGCGCGCTGCACGGCGTGCGTCATCGACCGCGAGACGCGCAAGTGGGAGCAGCCGTCGGATCATGCGCCGGTGGTGGCGACGATCGATTGATCGGGCGTTTTGCCGGTGGCCGAGGGGGCGCTGCCGCTACGCCAGCAATCCCGCCACGTGTTCCGCCGCCATCGGCCGCGCGAACAGGTAGCCTTGGGCGAACTGGCAGCCATGGCGGCGCAGGATCGCCAGCTGCTCCCCGGTCTCGACGCCCTCGGCCACCACGGCCAGCTGCAGGCTGCCCGCCAGCGCCATGATGGCGGCGACGATGGCCTGGTCCTCGCTGCTGGCCTCGAGGTCGCGCACGAAGGCGCGGTCGATCTTGATCTTGCGGACCGGGAAACGCTTCAGGTACGCCAGGCTCGAATAGCCGGTGCCGAAGTCGTCGATCGACAGGCGGATGCCCATGCCGTAGATCTGCGCCAGCGTGTCCAGCGTCAGGCCGCCGTGCTGCATCAGCGCCGTCTCCGTGATCTCGAATTCCAGCAGCGCCGGGTCGACGCCGGTCTCGTCGACGATGCGGCGGACCGCCTGCACCAGGCCGCGGTGCATGAACTGGCGCGCCGACAGGTTAATCGCCAGCGGCACCGGGCGCAGGCCGGCGCGCTGCCAGGCCATGGCCTGCTCGCAGGCGGCGCGGATCACCCATTCGCCGACCGGCACGATCAGGCCGTTCTCTTCCAGGATCGGAATGAAGTCGTCCGGCGCCACCAGGGCGCCGCCCTGCTGCGCGTCGCGCCAGCGCAGCAGCACCTCCAGCGCGCGCACCCCGCCGTCGGCGGTGGCGACGATCGGCTGGTAGAACAGCACGAACTCGTTGCGCAGCTGGGCGCCGCGCAGGCGCGTCTCCAGTTCGAAATGGCGCGCCGCCGCGACCTCGGTGCGTTCGGCGTGGAACTGGTAGTTGTTGCGGCCCGCCGCCTTGGCCTGGTACATCGCGGCGTCGGCCTTGCGCATCAGGCCCGCCACGTCGGCGCCGTCGTCCGGGTACAGGCAGATGCCGATCGACGGCGAGATGTGCAGTCCTCGCCCCTCGAACTGCACCGGCTCGGCCAGCGCCGCGATGATCTTCTCGGCCACGGCGCCGCATTCCTCGCGCGTGTGCACGCCGGGGGCCAGCACCACGAACTCGTCGCCGCCCAGGCGCGCCACGGTGTCGCCGGCGCGCACCACGCGGCACAGGCGCTGCGCCACCTCGCGCAGCAGGTGGTCGCCGGCCAGGTGGCCGAGCGAATCGTTGATGGTCTTGAAGCGGTCCAGGTCGATGAACAGCAGCGCCAGCTTGCGCGCGTCGCGGCGCGCGCCGTGCAGCGCGCGGTCGAGGCGCTCGGCCAGCAGCGCGCGGTTGGGCAGGCCGGTCAGGGCGTCGTGGTAGGCCATGTGGTGCACGCGCGCCTCGGCCTGGCGCCGCTCGACGATCTCGGCCTGCAGCTCGGCGGTGCGTTCCTGCACGCGCACCTCGAGTTCGTCGCGCGCGCGGCGCAGCGCGTCGGCGGCTTCGCGCTGGGCGGTGACGTCGTCGATCAGCCAGACGCTGCGCCCGCCCTGCCGCTCCATCTCGAACGGCCGGCCCGACAGGCGCGCCCAGAAGCGCGTGCCGTCGCGCCGCACCAGCTGGTGCTCGGCCATGTGCACGCGTCCCGCCTCGAAGTCGCAGCGGGTCTGGGCGCGCGCGGCCTCCCAGCCGGCGGCGTCCGGATACAGGTCGCGCACGGCGATGCCCTCGATGCTGCCGCCCAGGTGGCCGAACAGCTCCTCCATCTTGCGGTTGCAGTGCAGCGTGCGCCCGTGCTCGACCACGGCGATGCCCAGCACCGCGTTGTCGAGGATGGCGCAGTTCTCCAGCAGCGCGTTGCGCAGCGATTCCTCGGCGCGCTTGTGCGCCGTGCGGTCCTCGACCATCCAGACCGTGCTGCCGCGGCCGCGGTCGCAGGGATTGACCGCGTAGCCGATCAGGCTGATCCACATCGGCGTGCCGTCGCTGCGCACCATCGTGGTCTCGGTCTTGAACGAACGCCCCTCCCCCAGCACGCCGTAGGCCTGCGCGCCGATGGCCTCGAAGGCGGCCGCGTCGGGATACAGCACGCGCGTGGACATGCCCTCGACCGCGCCGGGATCGTAGCCGAACATCTCGCCGAAGCAGCGGTTGTGGCGGCCGATGGTGCGCTCGCGCGTGAAGAAGATGGCGATCGAGGCATTGGTCATGATGGCCTGGATCTCGATCGTCGCCTGGCGCGCCTCGGTGACGTCTTCCAGGATCCACACGATGCCGGCGGTGCGCGCATCGACGTCGACCGCCTTGGCGCGGATGCGGCACCAGATCGTGCTGCCGTCGCGGCGGCGCAGCTGGACCTCGGCCTTCTCGTACAGCCGGCCCTCCGCCAGCACGGGCAGCGCCTCGGCCTTGAAGGCCTCGTAGTCGGCGCGCGAGGCGAACACCTCGCCCGGGCTGCGGCCGTTCATCTCGCCGGGCGCCAGGCCCAGCATCTCGGCCATGCGCGGATTGAAGGACTTGACCAGGTCCGGCAGCGTGACGACGATGCCGACCGGCGCATGTTCCAGCACGGCGGCATGCTCGCGCATCGTCGCGCGCTCGAAGCCGCGCAGCGGCGCCGGCCCCGGGCCGATCTCGTGGAGCACGAAGGTCGCCCCCGGGCCGCTCGCCGGCGGCAGCGGCTGGGCGCGCACCTCGACCTGCTGGCGCTCGTCGCCCCGGCGCAGCAGCGCATGCCAGCGGCGCCGGCCCGACATGGCGAGCCGGATCTCGGCGGCCGAGCCTTCGGCGCTGCGTCCGCAGAACAGCGCCAGCAACGGCAACCCCTCGACCGGGCCGCCGGCCAGCTCGACCAGAGCGGCATTCGCCGCCCATACCACGCCCTGCGCATCGCAGGCGCAGGCGGGCGCCGCGATCAGCGCCAGTGCCTCGGCCGCCTGGGCCGCCTTGCTCGTTACCCGATCCATCCCTCGTTCCATCCCCGGACTGTGCGCAGCCCTTATCGTAGGAGCCGATCATAGCTTACATTGGGTTAAATTTACCAAATGAAACGAGGATCGTGGCGGCGCCGCCCTCCTAGAAGGCGTCGCCGGGGACGCGCACCCAGCCTTCCATCAGCACGCGCGCGCTGCGGCTCATCGACGCCTTGGTGACGACCCAGTCGCCGTCGCGCTGGCACGCCTCGGCGCCCACGCGCAGGGTGCCGGACGGATGGCCGAAGCGCACGGACGCGCGCGCCTGCCCGCCGGCGGCCAGGTTGACGAGGGTGCCGGGAATCGCGGCGGCCGTGCCGATCGCCACCGCCGCCGTGCCCATCATCGCGTGGTGCAGCTTGCCCATCGACAGCGCCCGCACCAGCAGGTCGATGTCGCCGGCCTCGACCCGCTTGCCGCTGGACGCCGTGTAGCCGGCCGGCGGCGCCACGAAGGCGACTTTCGGCGTGTGCTGGCGCAGGGCCGCCTCCTCCACGCTGGCGATCAGGCCCATGCGCACGGCGCCGTGGGCGCGGATGGCCTCGAAGCGCGCCAGCGCCTGCGGGTCGCCGTTGATGGCGTCCTGCAGCTCGGTGCCGCTATAACCGATATCGGCCGCGTTCACGAAGATGGTCGGGATGCCGGCATCGATCAGCGTGGCCCGCAAGGTGCCCACGCCCGGGACCGCGAGCACGTCGACCAGGTTCCCGGTCGGGAACATGGCGCCACCCTCGCCCTCCTCGGCCGCCGGATCCATGAATTCCAGCGGCACCTCGGCCGCCGGGAAGGTCACGCCGTCCAGCGCGAAATCGCCGGTCTCCTGCACCTGGCCGTCCACGATGGGCACGTGGGCGACGATGGTCTTGCCGATGTTCGCCTGCCAGATGCGGATGACGGCGACGCCGTCGCGCGGGATGCGGGCCGGATCGATGAAGCCGGCGCCGATGGCGAACGGGCCGACCGCGGCCGACAGGTTGCCGCAGTTGCCGCTCCAGTCGACGAAGGGCTTGTCGATGGCGACCTGGCCGAACAGGTAGTCGACGTCGTGGCCGGGACGCGTGGCGGGCGCCACGATCACGGCCTTGCTGGTGCTGGAGGTGGCGCCGCCCATGCCGTCGATCTGCTTGGCGTAGGGGTCGGGGCTGCCGATCACGCGCAGCAGCAGGCGGTCGCGCGCGGCGCCGGGCACTTGCGCGGCCGGCGGCAGGTCCTGCAGGCGGAAGAACACGCCCTTGCTTGTGCCGCCGCGCATGTAGGTGGCGGGGATCCTGATTTGTGATTGATGCGTCATTTTCCTTATCCCTTGGACGTCGCCCCCGCGCAGGCCGGGGGCCCAGTGTGCACGCGCCACGGCGGCGCACAGGCATTGGGTCCCGGCCTGCGCCGGGACGACGGATCGAATGTTATCGGTGCATGCGTGCGGCGTCTTCAGGCCGCGACCTTGGTCGACGCGAGGAAATCCTGCGCGAAGCGCTGCAGCACCCCGCCGGCCTCGTAGATCGACACTTCCTCGGCGGTGTCGAGGCGGCAGGTCACCGGTACCTCGACGCGCGCGCCGTCGCGCCGGTGCATCACCAGCGTGAGCGTCGCGCCCGGCGTGCGCTCGCCGAGCACGTCGAAGGTCTCGCTGCCGTCGATGCCCAGCGTCAGGCGCGTGGTGCCGGGCTGGAATTCCAGCGGCAGCACGCCCATGCCGACCAGGTTGGTGCGGTGGATGCGCTCGAAGCCCTCGGCCACGATCGCTTCCACGCCCGCCAGGCGCACGCCCTTCGCCGCCCAGTCGCGCGAGGAGCCCTGGCCGTAGTCGGCGCCGGCGACCACGATCAGCGGCTGCTTGCGCGCCATGTAGGTCTCGATCGCCTCCCACATGCGCGTCACCCGGCCCTCCGGCTCGATGCGCGCCAGCGAACCGGCCTTCACCTTGCCCTCGTGGTCGCGCACCATCTCGTTCTTCAGCGTCGGGTTGGCGAACGTCGCGCGCTGCGCCGTCAGGTGGTCGCCGCGGTGCGTGGCGTAGGAATTGAAGTCCTCTTCCGGCAGGCCCATCTTCGCCAGGTATTCGCCCGCCGCGCTGTCCCGCAGGATGGCGTTGGACGGCGACAGGTGGTCGGTCGTGATGTTGTCGCCCAGGACCGCCAGCGGGCGCATGCCGGCAAGCGTGCGCGCACCCGCCAGCGCGCCTTCCCAGTACGGCGGACGGCGGATGTAGGTGCTGGCCGGGCGCCAGTCGTACAGCGGCGCGGCGGCGGCTTCTGCGGTCTCGCGGCGCGCGAACATGATGTCGTAGACCTTGCGGAACTGTTCCGGCTTGACGGCACGCTCGACCACGGCGTCGATCTCGGCGTCGCTCGGCCAGATGTCGGCGAGAACCACCGGGCGGCCGTCGCGGTCCACGCCCAGCACGTCCTTCTCGATGTCGAAGCGGATCGTGCCGGCGATCGCATAGGCGACCACCAGCGCCGGCGAGGCCAGGAACGCCTGCCTGGCGTACGGGTGGATGCGGCCGTCGAAGTTGCGGTTGCCGGACAGGACGGCCGTCGCGTACAGGTCGCGCTCGACGATCTCGCGCTGGATGACGGGGTCGAGCGCGCCCGACATGCCGTTGCAGGTGGTGCAGGCGAAGGCGACGATGCCGAAGCCCAGCCGCTCCAGTTCGGCCAGCAGGCCCGCCTCTTCCATGTACAGCGCCACCGCCTTCGAGCCGGGCGCCAGCGAACTCTTGACCCAGGGCTTGCGCAGCAGGCCGCGTTCGTTGGCCTTCTGTGCCAGCAGGCCCGCCGCGACCATGTTGCGCGGATTGTTGGTATTGGTGCAGCTGGTGATGGCCGCGATGATGACGGCGCCGTCCGGCATCAGCCCCGGCGCGTTTTCCACCGTGCCGGCGATGCCCTGCTGCGCCAGCTCCGAGGTGGGCACGCGCCTGTGCGGATTCGACGGCCCGGCGATGTTGCGCACCACGGTCGACAGGTCGAAGCGCAGCACGCGCTCGTACTCGACGGCGGCGAGCGTGTCGGCCCACAGCCCGGTTTCCTTCGCATACAGCTCGACCAGCCTGACCAGGTCGTCGTCGCGCCCGGTCAGGCGCAGGTACTTGATGGTCTGCTCGTCGATGGCGAACATCGCCGCGGTGGCGCCGTATTCCGGCGCCATGTTGGAGATGGTCGCGCGGTCGCCCAGCGTCAGGCTGGCGGCGCCGGCGCCGTGGAATTCCAGGTAGCTCGACACGACCTTCGACTTGCGCAGGAATTCGGTCAGCGCCAGCACGATGTCGGTGGCGGTGATGCCCTCGGCCGGACGGCCCGACAGTTCCACGCCGACGATGTCCGGCAGGCGCATGTAGGAGGCGCGGCCCAGCATCACGCTCTCGGCCTCCAGGCCGCCGACGCCGATCGCGATCACGCCCAGCGCGTCGACCATCGGCGTGTGCGAATCGGTGCCGACCAGGGTGTCCGGGAAGGCGACGCCGTCGCGCACCTGCACGACGGGGCTCATGCGTTCCAGGTTGATCTGGTGCAGGATGCCGTTCCCCGGCGGGATCACGTCGACGTTCTGGAAGGCCGTGCGGGTCCACTCGATGAAGTCGAAGCGGTCCTCGTTGCGGCGGTCCTCGATGGCGCGGTTCTTGGCGAACGCGTCCGGGTCGAAGCCGCCGCACTCGACGGCCAGCGAGTGGTCGACCACGAGCTGCGTGGGCACCACCGGATTGACCAGGCGCGGGTCGCCGCCCTGGGCCGCGATGGCGTCGCGCAGGCCGGCCAGGTCGACCAGCGCGGTCTGGCCGAGGATGTCGTGGCAGACGACGCGCGCCGGGAACCAGGGGAAGTCGAGGTCGCGCCGGCGCTCGACGAGCTGGCGCAGCGACGGCACCAGCGCGGCCGGCTCGCAGCGGCGCACCAGGTTCTCGGCCAGCACGCGCGAGGTGTAGGGAAGCCTGTCCCAGGCGCCGGCCTGGAGCTCCTCGACCGCCGCGCGGGCGTCGAAGTAGTGCAGGTTGGTGCCGTGCAGGGGTTTGCGGTATGCGTTGTTCATGATGTCGACGATAAGGTACTGCTTGAACCGTCGCCCCCGCGAAGGCGGGGGGCCAATCTGCGCGCATTGCGACGGCGCATGCGAAATTGGGTCCCCGCCTGCGCGGGGACGACGGCGGGGTGGTTTATTTGCGTTCCGCCAGCGGCACGAACGCCAGGTCTTCCGGCCCCACGTAGTTGGCGCTCGGACGGATGATCTTGTTGTCGATGCGCTGCTCGATGACGTGCGCGGCCCAGCCCGAGGTGCGCGCGATCACGAACAGCGGCGTGAACATGGCGGTCGGCACGCCCATCATGTGGTACGACACGGCCGAGAACCAGTCCAGGTTCGGGAACATCTTCTTGACTTCCCACATCACCGATTCCAGGCGCTCGGCGATGTCGAACATCTTCATCGAACCGGCTTCCTGCGAGAGCTGGCGCGCCACTTCCTTGATCACCTTGTTGCGCGGGTCGGAGATCGTGTAGACCGGGTGGCCGAAGCCGATCACGACTTCCTTGTTGGCCACGCGGTTGCGGATGTCGGCCTCGGCCTCGTCGGCGTTCTCGTAGCGCTGCTGGATGTCCAGCGCGACTTCGTTGGCGCCGCCGTGCTTCGGGCCGCGCAGCGCGCCGATCGCGCCGGTGATGGCCGAGTGGATGTCGGAGCCGGTGCCGGCGATCACGCGCGCGGTGAAGGTCGAGGCGTTGAACTCGTGCTCGGCGTACAGGATCAGCGAGGTGTGCATCGCCTTGACCCAGGCGTCCGCCGGCCTGCTGCCATGCAGAAGGTGCAGGAAGTGGCCGCCGATCGAGTCGTCGTCCGTTTCCACCTCGATGCGCCGGCCGTTGTGGCTGAAGTGGTACCAGTACAGCAGCATCGAGCCGAACGAGGCCATCAGGCGGTCGGCGATGTCGCGCGCGCCGGCGATGTTGTGGTCGTCCTTTTCCGGCAGCGCGCAGCCCAGCGCCGAGACGCCGGTACGCATCACGTCCATCGGGTGGGCGCCGGCCGGCAGCGCCTCGAGCGCCGCCTTCACCGCGTGCGGCAGGCCGCGCAGCGAGCGCAGCTTGGCCTTGTAGCCTTTCAGCTCGGCGACGTTGGGCAGCTTGCCGTGCACCAGCAGGTAGGCGATCTCCTCGAACTCGCAGGCGTCGGCCACGTCCAGGATGTCGTAGCCGCGGTAGTGCAGGTCGTTGCCGGAACGGCCTACCGAGCACAGCGCGGTATTGCCGGCGGCGACGCCGGACAGGGCGACGGATTTCTTCGGCTTGAAGGTGGCGCCTTCGGTCTTGTTGTCGGTCCTGGTATCGCTCATCGTGATGTCTCCTCGTGGGTCATTTGGCCTTGTTCTGGGCGAACAGGGCGTCGAGCTTGCGCTCGTAGCTGTGGTAGTCGATGCGCTCGTACAGCTCGTTGCGCGTCTGCATGGTATCGAGCACGTTCTGCTGGGTGCCGTCGCGGCGGATCGCCTGGTAGACGTTCTCGGCGGCCTTGTTCATCGCGCGGAACGCCGACAGCGGGTACAGCACGATGTCGACGTCGGCGCCGCGCAATTCCTCCACGGTGAACAGCGGGGTGGCGCCGAATTCCGTGATGTTGGCCAGGATCGGCACCTTGACCGCCTCCTTGAAGCGCTTGTACATCTCCAGCGTCGTGATGGCTTCCGGGAAGATCATGTCGGCGCCCGCCTCGACGCAGGCGACGGCGCGCTCGACGGCCCGGTCCAGGCCCTCGACGGCCAGCGCGTCGGTGCGCGCCATGATCACGAAGTCCTCGTCGGTACGCGCGTCCGCCGCCGCCTTGACGCGGTCGACCATCTCGTCCTGGCTGACGATTTCCTTGCCCGGACGATGGCCGCAGCGCTTGGCGCCGACCTGGTCCTCGATGTGGCAGGCGCCGGCGCCGGCCTTGATCAGCGAGCGCACGGTGCGCGCGACGTTGAAGGCGGAGGCGCCGAAGCCGGTGTCGACGTCGACGAGCAGCGGCAGCGGGCACACGTCGGTGATGCGGCGCACGTCGACCAGCACGTCTTCCAGTCCCGAGATGCCCAGGTCCGGCAGGCCCAGCGAACCGGCGGCCACGCCGCCGCCCGACAGGTAGATGGCGCGGTAGCCGGCGCGCTGCGCCAGCAGCGCATGGTTGGCGTTGATGGCGCCCACCACCTGCAACGGGGATTCTTCCTGGACCGCCTTGCGGAACGCGGCGCCCGCGGAGTATTGGCTCATGCTTGTACCTTTCGATAAATGCGGATGGATGACCAGGCATCCTAAGCAAGGGGCGTGCCACCACGGCAGGCGACACGTCCGGACGCGCGTGGCGCCCGTGGGGACGGGAGATCGGGGAGAACGACCCGGACGCCGCCGTACTGGCGTCCGGAATCGGGTGTTTCAGAATTGTTTCACAATGAAACGCTGCGATACAGCATGGAACGCCGCGTTACACCAGCCACAGCCCCTGTGTGCCGAACTGGGCCTGCTGCACGGCGTCCTGCGCGATCCAGCTGCCCACCAGTTCGGCGCGGGTATGCTCGTGCAGCATGGCGACCCAGGCGGCGCTGCCGCCGGCCGCGTTCGCGTCCAGGCCGGAATTGGCGTACAGCGTGGCGACGAAGTCGGCATCGGACAGGCTGCCGTAGCGCGCCGCGAACTCCGCCGAGCCGGTGAAGGCCGCGACCAGGGCGCCGGCATCCAGGTACAGGCCCGACCACCAGCCGAAGCCGCCGGCGTCGCCGGTGCGGTCCAGCACGGCCTGGTACAGCAGGCCCAGCGTCGTGAGCGTGGCGGTACCGACCTCGGTGAACGCCAGGTCGACGGTGCCGTCGCTGAACTCGCCCAGCTCGATGCCGGACAGCGTGTCGACGTCCGCGTTCGCCTTGTCGGCCACCCGCACCATGCCATCCGCGCCGAGCACCAGGCGGTAGTCGGCCAGCCTGCCGGCGTAGACGACCGTGTCGACGCCGTCGCCGCCCACCAGCAGGTCGCTGCCCGCCCCGCCCTCCAGGCGGTCGTCGCCGCTGCCGGCGATCCAGCCGTTCTCGCGCTCCACGGTCGTGGCGGCGACCACGATGCCGTCCGCGTAGTGCCCGCGGTGCTCGTCGCTCAGCGCCAGCGCCAGCAGCACGTCGGCGCGCGACACGGCGCCCTCGCCCAGCTTGCCGGTCCAGAACGCCATGCCGGCGCTGTCGCCGGCACGGTCCAGCACGTCGCCGTACAGCCGTTGCACGAAGTCGGCATCGGACAGCGTGCCCAGGCCGGCGGCGGACCACTCGGCGGAGGCCGCGAACGCGCGCGCCAGGTCGGCGGCGCCCACGCCATGCGCAAGGAAGTCATTCAGGCCGCCGACGTCGGGCGCGCGTCCGAACGCGGCCTGGTACAGCAGGGCGATGTCGGTCAGCGCGCCCTGCCCCGCGGCCAGGAAGGCCAGTTCGGCGGCGCTGCCGTCCAGCGCCGTCGCCGCCAGCGTCTCGTGCGCATCGGGCGCGAAGGTGGCGGTCTGGTGCACCGCCTGCAGCACGCCGGCCCCGAGCACGAACTGCCAGTCACCGGTGGCGCTGCGGCCGCCCTGCAGCACGTCGTTGCCGGCGCCGCCGTGCAGGTCGTCGTTGCCGATGCCGCCGGCCAGCGTGTCGTTGCCGTCGTCGCCGTACAGGCTGTCGTTGCCGCCGGTGCTGCCGATCACGTCGTCGCCGCCGCCGCCGTACAGGGTGTCGTCGCCCTCGCCCAGCAGGATGTTCTGGCTGGCGCCGTCGCCGGTCACGAAGTTGTCGCCGGCGCCGCCGCGCAGCGTGACCGCGCCCGCGACCGCGGCGAGCTGCACGTCGTTCAATTGCAGCGTGGTGCCCGCCGGCAGGCCGCCGGCATCGATCACCAGGGCCAGTGCAACGCTGGCGCCGGCATCGGTGCCGCCGGTGATGGCGATGTCCGGCCTGGCGGGTGCGGCGGCCGCCGCGACGCGGGCCAATGCGGCGCCGGTCAGTTCCGGCGCGATCGTCAGCGTATGCACCAGCACGTCCGGCCCCAGCGCCCGCAGGAAGTCGGCGCCGTGCTGCGCCATGGCGCGGCCGTCGGCGTCGCTCGCGGTGTTCGAACCGATGCGGTTGGCCAGGTCCTGCTGCGCCATGGCATTGTCCAGCAGGGACGCCGGGCCGCTGGCCTGCAGGCCTGCGCCGCCGGGCAGGCCGATCGTCAGCGTGGAGGTCACGCCGTTGGCGCTCGCCGCCAGCGGGATGTTCGCCAGCCCTTCGTGCGTGGCGGGCACGGTCGGCACCGCGAGCGTGTTGTTGACCAGGCCCGTCAGCGGATCGACCAGCGTGCCGGTCAGGACCGGGATGCCGTCGACGGTGCCGTTGCCCGGGCCGTCGTCCGGAGGCAGCGTGTCCACCGTGTACGGATTCGACTGCACCGTGCCGCTGCCCGCGTTGCCGGCCGCGTTGCGCACGCCGGCCAGGTCGAGGCGTACCGTGCTGGCGCCGGCGAACACGTTCGCGGCCGGGGTCAGGGTGGCCGTCCAGGTGATGCCGTCCAGGCTCGCCAGGTCCGACAGCGTGCCGTTGGCCAGCGCCAGGTCGGCCGTGGTGAAGCCGCTGACGGCTTCCGAGAACACGATCGTCACCTTGGCCTTGTCGCCGGCCGTCAGCACGGTATCGTCGATGGCCACCGTCGCCGTCGGCCTGACCGTGTTCACGGTGTACGCGGGACCGCTGGCCGTGCCGCTGCCGGCCAGGCCGCCGGCGTCGCGCACGCCGCCCAGGTCCAGCACGACCTGCTGCGGCCCCTGGACCAGGTCGGCGCCCGGGGTGAAGGTCGCGCTCCAGGTGCGGCCGCCGTCGCTGCTGGCCAGCGTGCCCAGCGTGCCGCCCGGCAGCGTCAGCGCACCCGCGCCCAGGCCGGTGACGGCCTCGCTGAAGGTCACCGTGAGCACGGCCGTCTCGCCCGCCGCCAGTGCCGTATCGGACAGGGCGATCGTCGCCGTGGGCGCCACCGGCGCCGTCGTCACGACCGTCGCGTCGTTGCTGGCCGAGGCGCTGCCGTCGCTCGCGGCCAGCGTGAACACGGTGGCGACGGTGCCGGTGGCGACCTGGTTCGCGGTCGGGACGAACACCAGCGCGCGCAGCGCCGCCTGCACCTCGGCCGCGCTGCCGCTCAGCGTGTAGCTGCCGGCGGCGCCTGCAAGGCCGGCGCCGGACAGCGTGCCGTTCGCGGCCGGGTAGCCGATCGTCAGCGTGACGCTATCGCCGTCGGCATCCGCGACCGTGACGCCGGCGAACGGCGTGGCGCTCGCATCGTCGGCGATCCGTGGCGTCGCGAACGTGCCGGCCAGCACCGGCGCGCTGTTGACGCCGACCGTGAAGGCATGGGCGGCGGCGTTCGCCGCCACCGTGTTGCCCGCCAGGTCCTTCACCGAGGCGTTGATGGCGATCGTGTAGCTGCCGGCGTCGAGCGGATCCCAGCCGCCGCCGGGCGCCGCGACCGTGTAGGTGACGGTATTGCCCGCCGCCGCGGCGCCGATGACCGCCAGGGCGCCGCCCGGCCCCGTGACGCCGACGTTGCCGGTGCCGATGGTGGCCGGGTCGATGCCGGCCCCGCCGTCCGCGTAGGTGACGGTGAACGTGAAGCTGGCGCCGGCCGGATCGAGCAGGTCGGCGCGCACCGGCGTGCCGGCCGTCGGCGCCGTGGTGTCGAGCAGGTAGGCGTGCTGCCACGGCGTGCCCTGGTTGCCGGCGGCGTCCGCCACGCGCACCTGCAGCGTGCCGCTGCCGGACAGCGTGATGCCGGCCAGCGACCAGTCGCTGCCGCTGGCCGACGCCTCGGTCCAGTGGGCGCCGCCGTCGATCGACACCTCGACGAATTCGCCCGCGCCCAGCGGCGCCCCCAGCTTGCCGCCCAGCGCCTGCGCGGCGACGTTGGTGACGAAGTCGCCGTCCGCGCCGCTGTCCACCGAGAACGCCACGTCCGTGATGGCCTGCGCGGGCGCGGCCGTGTCAAGCGTATAGGCATGGCTGGCCGTCGTGCCCACGATGCCATTGGCGCCGGTCACCTTGATGACGATGGTGCCGCTGCCGGACAGGGTGACGCCGTCCCAGGCCACGGTCGTGCCGGCGACCTTGTCGGTGATGACGGTCCAGCTGCCGCCATTGTCGAGCGAGCCTTCGACGACGTCGCCGGCGGCCAGCGGCTTCGACAGCGTCGCGTGCACCGTCTGCGCGGCGACACGGGTCAGGAAGTCGGTGTCGCTGCCGCCCGTGTCGGCGGACAGCGCCAGGCCGGCAACGCCCGGCGCCGGCGTGAACGCCACGTCGAACGCGTGCGCGGCGGCGTTCGCCGCCACCGTGTTGCCGGCCAGGTCCTTCACCGAGGCGTTGATGGCGATCGTGTAGCTGCCGGCATCCAGCGGATCCCAGCCGCCGCCCGGCGCGGCGACCGTGTACGTCACCGTATTGCCCGCCAGGACGGCGCCGATGACGGCGAGGCCGCCGACGCTGATATTGTCCGTGCCGACCGTGGCCGGATCGATGCCGGCACCATCGTCGTCGTAGGTCACCGTCAGGGTGAAGCTGGCGCCGGCCGGATCGAGCAGGTCGGCGCGTACCGGCGTGCCGGCCGTCGGCGCCGTGGTGTCGAGCAGGTAGGCGTGCTGCCACGGCGTGCCCTGGTTGCCGGCGGCGTCCGCCACGCGCACCTGCAGCGTGCCGCTGCCGGCCAGCGTGATGCCGGCCAGCGACCAGTCGCTGCCGCTGGCCGATGCCTCGGTCCAGTGGGCGCCGCCGTCGATCGACACCTCGACGAATTCGCCGGCGCCCAGCGGCGCGCCCAGCTTGCCGCCCAGCGCCTGCGCGGCGACGTTGGTGACGAAGTCGCCGGCCGCGCCGCTGTCCACCGAGAACGCCACGTCCGTGATGGCCTGGGTGGGCGCCGAGGTGTCGAGCGTGTACGCATGGCTGGCCGCCGTGCCCGGCAGGCCGTTGCCGTCGGTGACCCGGAGCAGGATGGTGCCGCTGCCGGACAGCGCCACGTCCCAGGCCAGCGTGGTGCCGTCGACGCTGGCGTTGAGGATGGTCCAGCTGCCGCCGTTGTCGAGCGAGCCTTCGACGACGTCGCCGGCGGCCAGCGGCTTCGACAGCGTCGCGTGGATCGTCTGCGCGGCGACCCGGGTCAGGAAGTCGGTGTCGCTGCTGCCCGTGTCGGCGGACAGCGCCAGGCCGCCGACGTCGGGGGCGGTGCTGAACAGCACGTCGATCGTGCCCGCCGCGCCGTTCGCCGCCACCGCGTTGCCGGCCCCGTCGCGCACGCCATTGGCCTTGATGGCGACCGTGTACGTGCCCGCGTCCAGCGGATCCCAGCTGCCGCCCGGCGCCTGCACCGTGTAGGTCACCTCGTTGCCGTTGGCCACGAAGCCGGTCACCTGCAGGCTGGCGCCGCCCGGCGCGGTGACGCCGATGTTGCCGGTGCCGAACCGGCTCGCGTCGATGCCCGAGCCGGCATCGGCATAGGTGACGACGACGGTGAAACTGTCTCCGCCAGGCGCCGCCAGTTGCGCGCTGGCCGCCACCGACGCCGTCGGCGCGACCTGGTCGAGGACGTAGGCCTGGCGGAACTCGGTGCCGTGATTGCCAGCCTTGTCGGCCACGCGCGCCACCAGGGTGCCGCTGCCCGCCAGCTCGGTGATGTCGAGCGTCCAGTCGGTGCCATTCACGAAGGCGGTGGTCCACGAGTTGCCGTCGTTCAGCGACACCTCGACGAATTCGTCGGCGCCGAGCGACTGGGTCAGGCGGCCGGCCACGATCTGCCAGGGATCGTTCACGACATGGTTGCCGTCGCCGTCGCCGGAGAATGCCGCGAACGCGACCCCGGCGACGGGCGCCGTCAGGTCGAGCGTGTACGCGCGCGCCGTGGCGTCGCCCGCGTTGCCGTGCTGGTCCAGCACGCGCAGCAGGATCGTGCCGCCGGCCACCAGCGTGGCGCCGGTCCAGGTCAGCGCCGTGCCCTGGACCATCGCCGTGATGTCGTCCCAGTGCGCGCCGTTGTCGACCGAGCCCTGCACGCGGTCTCCGGCCTGCAGCGCGGCGGACAGCGTGGCGCTGATCGTCTGCGCCGCGACGTTGGTGGTGAAGTCGGCGGCGCCGGTCGCGGGGACGTTCGACAGCGCGAAGGCGGCGAACGTCGTGGACGGCGGCGTGTGGTCGATCTCGATGCGCAGCGGGGCGCTCAGGCTGCTGCTCTGCGCGCCGATGGCCGAGGTGACGTAGGCATACACGTCGTAGACGCCGTTCAGGCCGACCGTGGAAAGATTTTCCACGACCCAGGTGCCGTCGGCGCGGACGATCGCCTCCACGTAGTTCTCGCCGGCGTTGTAGCTGCCGTTGCCGTTCTGGTCGATGAACACCCTGACCTTGCTGGTGCTGTCGCCGACGCCGCTGGTGCCGCCGAGCTTCAGGCCGTCGGCGGCGGTGATGCCGTCGGTCTGGGAAGTGCCGGTATCGGAACCGGCGTCCAGCACCGGCTTGCCGGGCTGGACCGGGTCGACGTAGATGGTGATCGTCTTGGCGATGAACGTCGTGCCGTCGTACACTTGGACGGTGATGCTGTCGGTGCCGGCATAGCCCGGGTCGGGCCGGTAGGTGAGCGTGCCCGGCTTGACCGGGTAGCCGGCGCCCGCCGCCGCCGTGGCGCCGGCGAGCGTGTAGTCGCCGTGCTCCGGTTCGCCGATCACGGTCCACGTCAGGGTCTCGCCGACGTCCGGGTCGTTGACGAGGAACTGGTCGGCCAGGCTGCCGGCCGGGGCGTTCTGCGTGGTGCCGTAATAACCGGACGGGGCGTCGAACTCGGGCGGCGTGCTGGAGTGGATGTTGGACATCGCGATGTCGTCGAGTCCGAGCATCAGCGGGTCGCCGTCCGGGTCCGACAGTTCGACCCAGGTCACGCCCTTGGCCTTCGGCTCGAACGACAGGTCGACGCGCTGCCCCACGTTCACCGTGTCGATGTTGACCTGGAAGCTGCCCTGGTCGGTCCTGACCGTCAGCGTCCCCTGGTAGCCGGCGAGGTCGACGACCGAGAAGGCGTCCAGGTCGAAGCGCTTGCCGCCGTCCAGCGTCAGCGTGATGGTCTTGGGCATGGGCACGCTGGTGCCGATCGCATCGACGACGAACATCCGGCCGTGCATCTGGGCGTCGTTGCCCAGTACCTCGCTCTCGTCGACGGCCACCACCCTGCCGGCGTCGACTTCCAGCGTCAGGAAGTCGCTGCCGACCTGCTGCGTGACGGACCGCGAACTGACGCCGGGATCGCCCGGCACGGTCAACTGGGTCGCCCCCGTGACCTGGGCGGTGAAATCGAAGTTCGCCGAGGTCGCCAGCGTGTCGTTCCAGCCCGCGAGGCCGGCGCCCAGCGCCTGCGCCTCGATCTGGCCGCTGCTGCGTTCCAGCACCCAGTTGCCGCCCAGCGCCGCGGCGCCGGTCATGTCGGTCGAGGCGGCGACGTCCGCGCCGGTGAGCCGCGCCATCGTCTCCACCAGCGCCGCGCCGGCGCTGCCCGCGCCGGCGTCGCAACCGTACAGCAGGATGTCGCCGTCCGGGCCGAGGGCGGCGCCGATGGCGGCCAGGTCGGCCGCGTGCGCGCCCAGCGTGGCGGCGGTCAGCACGGCGTCGCCCAGCTGCACGCTGCCGGCCGCGCCGTGCGACAGGATGTGCACGGCCCCGACGCCGTGCTGGCCGGCCAGCGCTTGCGCGACCTGGGCCAGGCCGTCGGCGCCGGCATCGATGAGGCGCCAGGTACTGCCGGGCGGGAGCGCATCGACCAGCGCCTGCCAGTCGGGCACGCGGCTGTCGATGAAGATGAAGGCGGCGCTGGCGCCGGCGGTGGTCGGGGTCGGGATCGTGGTCATGGCGGGCGCGGCGAACGGGTGGTATTCGGCGATCGGGAAAACGGCAAGCGGCAAACGGGAAAGGCGGGGAAGGCGGGCCGCCGCGCAGGCGGCCCGCGCGGCGTTCAGGGACGCGAGGGATAGACGCCCTGGAGCGCGATGATGAAGTTGAGGGTCAGGTACGGCGGCACCGTGCCGACGTTACCGCCCAGGCTGACCTGTACCGGCAGCGGCTGGCCGCCGCCGGCGCTCGCCACGGCGACGCTGCCGCCGCTGGCCGGCACCGCGACGTCGAACGGCTTGAGCGTGGTGGTCGCCGCGTCGGTGCTGTAGACGCGCGCGGCCAGCGTCCCGGCCGAGATATTGCCCAGCACCGTGGTCGGCCCCGGGGAATTGTTGCTGCTGGCACCGGTCGCATCGGCCGGCACGGAGACGCTGGCCGTGGTGGCCGCGCCCGGCGTGAACGTCGCTTCGTGGCTGTGCGGCGGCAGGTTGTCCAGGCCGATCGTCACGCTGCCCACGCCAGTGGCGCCGCTCAGGTTGGCGCTCGTCGCGCCGCCCTGCATGGCTACCTGGTTCATGACATCCGTTCCCATCGGGAACTTGTTGCGCAGGTCAGGCAGGCGGAAATTGGTGACACCGTCCCCGCCGTAATACGTGCCGAGCAGCGAGAACAGCGCCTGGTTCTGGTTGATCGAAAGCGTGCTGCCGTCGCACAGGGCCCAACCGTACGGTACCCATGGCACGGGCCACAGGATGATCTGTCCTAGAATCGGATCCATGATGACCTCCCCAGATAAAATGGATTCCAAAAATTAAACTTTTCCCGAGGAAATAATGGCACGAAATGACAACAAATTAAAGTTTCCACAAAAAAAAATCGCCAAAATGTTGGCGATTATTAAAGGGAGTACATAAATTCATTTGATTTGCATTAACTCCCATGCGCAGCGCATGGGAGTCAATGCCGGCCCGCATGCGCGGGCCATGGGTCGGCTCAGTGCGCCGACGCGGCGGCGGCGCCGATGCCGGTCTCCGAGCGCACTTCCTGCGCCTCGAAGCCGGCCTTGTCGATGGCGGCGCGCGGGCTCTTGTCGGTGACCGAGAACAGCCACACGCCCACGAAACCGACGGTCATCGAGAACAGTGCCGGCGACGTGTACGGGAAGATCGCGCTGGCATTGTGGAACACGTCCACCCACACCGACTTCGACAGCACCGTCAGGATGACGGCGGTGGCCAGGCCCAGGAAGCCGCCGACGGTGGCGCCGCGGGTGGTGCACTTGCTCCACAGGACCGACATGAACAGCACCGGGAAGTTGGCCGAGGCGGCGATCGCGAAGGCCAGCGACACCATGAAGGCGACGTTCTGCTTCTCGAACACGATGCCCAGCAGCACGGCGATCACGCCCAGCACCAGCGTGGTCATCTTCGACACGCGCAGTTCGCTGCCCGGGGCCGGCTGGCCCTTCTTGAGCACGGTGGCATACAGGTCGTGCGACACGGCCGAGGCGCCCGACAGGGTCAGGCCGGCCACGACGGCCAGGATGGTGGCGAAGGCCACGGCCGAGATGAAGCCGAGGAAGATGTCGCCGCCGACGGCTTTGGCCAGGTGCACGGCCGCCATGTTGTCGCCGCCCAGCAGCTTGCCTGCGGCATCCTTGAAGCCGGCGTTGGTGCCGACCAGCACGATGGCGCCGAAGCCGATGATGAACACCAGCATGTAGAAGTAGCCGATCCAGGTGGTGGCCCACAGCACCGACTTGCGCGCTTCCTTGGCGCTCGGGACGGTGAAGAAGCGCATCAGGATGTGCGGCAGGCCGGCGGTACCGAACATCAGCGCCATGCCGAACGAGATGCCGGAGATCGGGTCCTTGATGAAGCCGCCCGGGCCCATGATGGCATCGCCCTTGCTATGCACTTCGACGGCCTTCGCGAACAGCGCTTCCGGGCTGAAGTTGTACATGGCCAGCACCGAGAAGGCCATGAAGGTGGTGCCGGCCAGCAGCATGACGGCCTTGATGATCTGCACCCAGGTGGTGGCGGTCATGCCGCCGAACAGCACGTAGACCATCATCAGCACGCCGACCAGCACGACGGCGATCCAGTAGTCCAGGCCGAACAGCAGCTTGATCAGCTGGCCGGCGCCGACCATCTGCGCGATCAGGTAGAACAGCACGGTGACCAGCGTGCCCGAGGCGGCGAACATGCGCACCGGCTTCTGGGCGAAGCGGTAGGCGGCCACGTCGGCGAAGGTGAAGCGGCCCAGGTTGCGCAGGCGCTCGGCCATCAGGAAGGTCAGCACGGGCCAGCCGACCAGGAAGCCGATCGCGTAGATCAGGCCGTCGAAGCCGTTGGCGAACACGGCGGCGGAAATGCCCAGGAAGGACGCGGCCGACATGAAGTCGCCGGCGATCGCCAGGCCGTTCTGGAAACCGGTGATGCCGCCGCCGGCCGTGTAGAAGTCGGACGCGGAGCGGGTCTTGGCGGCCGCCCACTTGGTGATGAACAGGGTCAGCACCACGAACAGCGCGAACATGACGATCGCGGTCCAGTTGGTGGCCTGCTTGGTGGACTGGCCCAGGTCGGGCGCGGCCAGGGCGAGGTTGCTGGCGGCCAGCAGGGCCAGCGCGGTGGTGTTGCGCAGCGCGGCCATCATGCCTGCCTCCGGATCGGCTGGGCGACGCCGGCGTGGGTGCCTGCTGCCGCGTTCTTCTGGATGGCGTCGGTGAGCGCGTCGAACTCGTTGTTGGCGCGGCGCACGTAGATGCCGGTGACGACGACCGTGAACACGATCACGAACAGGCCCAGGGGCACGCCCCAGGACATGACGCCGGCGCCGATCTTCGACGCCATGAACTGCTTGTCGAAGGCATTGAGCAGCGTGAAGCCGTAGTACACGATCATCACGCTCCAGGTCAGCATCCAGCCGTAGCGGGAGCGCGTTTCCTTGAGTTTGCGGTAGTTGGGGTCGTTCTTGACCCTCTGGACAATGTCTTGATCCACTTTTGTCTCCAATTTTCTAATATTGACCCTGCTAACATGGACAGGTTGGTGTCGATCCTAAGTGCGCCCCCTTACCCGATTCTTACGGCCCCATGGAAAAAAGGGCAATTCGCTGTTTCACGCTGAAACGTCGTGAAACACCGGTGCCGCAATGGTTTACACTGGCGCCATGAGCCATTCCCCCCGCCCTCCCGCCGCGGGCGCCCCGGACGACGCCGGCAAGCCGGTGATCTGGACCGTGTCGGTCTCGCGCCTGTCCGAGCTGTTCCGCCACATCACGCCCGCCTACGACCACCTGGCCCGCATCGAGCCGCTGCACCTGGGCTTCGACGAGGCCGCGCGCCACATCCGCGAACGCCTGGCCGCCGAGCACTGCGACGTGGTGATCGCGGCCGGCTCGAATGCCGCCTACCTTAAGGGACGCGTCGCCGTGCCGGTGGTGGTGGCCCAGGCCAGCGGCTTCGACGTGATGCAGGCGCTGGCGCGGGCGCGCCGGCTGTCGCAGCGCGTCGGCCTGATCCACTACCAGAAGCCGATGGCGGAGCTGGCCGAGTTCGCCGCCACCTTCGGCCTCGTGATCGAGCAGCGCACCTACGTCACCGAACAGGACGCGCGCGCCGCCGTGGCCGAGCTGAAGGCGGCCGGCATCGAGGTCGTCGTCGGCGCCGGCCTGATCACCGACCTGGCCGAGGAAGCGGGCCTGCAGGCGGTGTTCGTGTACTCGGCCGAATCGATCCGGCGCGCGTTCGACGACGCCCTCGAGATGGCGCGCCAGACCCGGCTCGAAGCCGGGCGCGGCCGGCGCGCCGGCGCCCGCGACGCGGATGCGCGCCGCGCCCGGCGCGGCTTGAACGACCTGCGCGGCGAGTCGGCGGCGATGGAGCGGCTGCGCCAGGCCGTGATGCTGTACGCGCGCTCGCCGGCCACGGTGCTGATCCAGGGCGAGACCGGCACCGGCAAGGAACTGGTGGCCCAGGCCATCCACCGCGAGAGTCCGAAACGCGCTGCCAGCCGTCCTTTCGTCGCCGTGAACTGCGGCGCGATCGCGGAATCGCTGCTGGAATCGGAACTGTTCGGCCACGAGGAAGGTGCGTTCACGGGCGCGCGCCGCGGCGGCCATGCCGGCCTGTTCGAGGCGGCCGACGGCGGCACGCTGTTCCTCGACGAGATCGGCGAGATGCCGCTGGCCCTGCAGACCCGCCTGCTGCGCGTGCTCGAGGAGCGCGAGGTGATGCGCGTCGGCGGCACGCGACCGGTGCCGATCGACGTGCGCGTGGTCAGCGCCACCCACTGCGACCTCGAGGCGCGCGTGCGCGAAGGCCGTTTCCGCGCCGACTTGTTCTACCGCCTGGCCGTGCTGCGCCTGGCGCTGCCGCCGCTGCGCGAGCGCGTCGAGGACATTCCCGAGCTGGCCGAATGGGCGCTGAAGAACGCGCTGGCGGCGCTGGGCGCCCGTCCCCACCCGAACCTGGCCGCCGAGGTCCGGGCCTGCGCGCCGCTGCTGGCCGGCCACCGCTGGCCCGGCAACGTGCGCGAGCTGCGCAACCTGATGGAGCGCCTGGCCCTGTTCCTGGCCGCCGAGCCGCTGCAGGCGCTGACGCCCGCGTTCGTGCTGGGCGTGGCGCCGGAACTCGCGGCCGGCGGACCGCCGCCGTCCGCCGCCGTCCCCGCTGCCGCCGTGGCCGCGGCGCCGCCCGAGAGCCTGGCCGACGTGCTGGCGCGCTTCGGCGGACAGCGCGACGCGGCGGCGCGGCACCTGGGGATCAGCCGGACGACCTTGTGGCGGCGCATGAAGGCCGGCGAGGCGTGAGCGCATGGGGGCCGCCACGGCTTAACACCGCCCAAACGCATCGCGCCGAAAAGCCGTATCATGGTTTTTTACCATGGCCCGGCGCCCATCCGGCACCGGCGTTCGCCAGCGGCGCCCATGAGGTGTCCATGAAGTGCCCATGAAGTGCCCACGAAGTGCCCATGAGGTGCCGATGCGGCGCCGCATCAACGGAGGCATCATGCAAGACTTGTCGCAAGCTGCGCTGTTTTCCCTGATCGGCAATACCCCCCTGGTCGAAGTCACGCGCATGGACACCGGCCCCTGCCGGCTGTTCCTCAAGCTCGAATCGCAGAATCCCGGCGGCTCCATCAAGGACCGCGTCGGCCGCGCCATGATCGAGGCGGCCGAGCGCGACGGCCGCCTGCGCCCCGGCGGCACCGTGGTCGAGGCCACGGCCGGGAATACCGGCCTGGGCCTGGCGCTGGTGGCGCGCATCAAGGGCTACCGCGTCGTGCTCGTGGTGCCCGACAAGATGGCGTCCGAGAAGGTGCTGCACCTGAAGGCGCTCGGCGCCGAGATCCACCTGACCCGCTCCGACGTCGGCAAGGGCCACCCCGCGTACTACCAGGACGTCGCGGCGCGCCTGGCGCGGGACATTCCCGGCGCCTGGTTCGCCGACCAGTTCAACAACCCGGCCAATCCGGACGCCCACGAGACCACCACCGCGCCCGAGATCTGGGACCAGATGCGCCACGAGCTGGACGCCATCGTCGTCGGCGTCGGCTCGTCCGGCACCCTCACGGGCCTGTCGCGCTTCTTCGCGCGCGTGCAGCCCGACGTGGAATTCGTGCTGGCCGACCCGCAGGGCTCGATCCTGGCCGACTACGTCGCCACCGGCAGGGTGGCCGAGGTCTCCGGCTCCTGGGCCGTCGAAGGCATCGGCGAGGATTTCATTCCCGCCATCGCCGACCTGTCGCGCGTGAAGACCGCGTATGCCATCAGCGACGCGGACAGCTTCAACACGGCGCGCGCGCTGCTGCGCCAGGAAGGCATCCTGGCCGGCTCGTCCACCGGCACGCTGCTGGCGGCGGCGCTGGCGTGGTGCCGCGCGCAGACCAGCCCGAAGCGCGTCGTCACCTTCGTGTGCGACACGGGCACGCGCTACCTCACCAAGGTCTACAGCGACGGCTGGATGGTCGACCAGGGCCTGCTGCAGCGCCCGCGGACGGGCGACCTGCGCGACCTGGTCGGGCGCCGCTTCGACGCCGGCGAGGTCGTCACCGTGGCGCCGTCCGACACCCTGCTGACCGCCTTCAACCGCATGCGCGCGGCCGACCTGGCCCAGCTGCCCGTGATCGACCAGGGCCGCCTGGTCGGCCTGATCGACGAATCCGACCTGCTGCTGCACGTGACCACGGAACGCGAGCGCTTCGGCGCGCCGGTGTCCGGCACGATGACGTCCGAGCTGCAGACACTGGCACCGGGCGCCGGCATGCAGCAGCTGCGCGACATCCTCGACCGCGGCCTGACCGCCGTGATCGCCGACGGCGACCGTTTCTACGGCCTGATCACCCGTTTCGACCTCCTCAACCACCTGCGCAGGACCCTCACGTGACCCGACCAGACGACAAGCACGACCCCAAGCGCCACATCGCCACCCGCGTGATCCACGGCGGCCAGGCCCCCGACCCGAGCACCGGCGCCGTGATGCCGCCGATCTACGCCACCTCGACCTTCGTCCAGGACAGCCCCGGCGTGCACAAGGGCCTCGACTACGGCCGCTCGCACAACCCGACGCGCTGGGCGCTGGAACGCTGCGTGGCCGACATCGAGGGCGGCAGCGGCGCCTTCGCCTTCGCCTCCGGCCTGGCCGCCATCGCCGCCGTGCTCGAACTGCTGCCGGCCGGCAGCCACGTGGTGGCCGGCGACGACATGTACGGCGGCACCTACCGCCTGTTCGAGCGCGTGCGCCGCGCCAGCAGCGGCCACGCGTTCGCCTACGTCGACCTGGCCGACCCGCAGGCCCTGGCCGCGGCGCTGCGGCCCGAGACCAGGCTGGTCTGGATCGAGACGCCGACCAACCCGATGCTCAAGCTGGCCGACCTGCGCGCGATCGCGGACGCATGCCGCGCGCGCGGCATCCTCACCGTGTGCGACAACACCTTCGCCAGCCCGATCAACCAGCGCCCGCTGGAACTGGGCATCGACATCGTCGTGCACTCGACCACCAAGTACATGAACGGCCACTCGGACGTGATCGGTGGCGTCGCCGTCGTCGGCACCGACGCGCATCACCAGGCGCTGCGCGAGCGCCTCGGCTTCATCCAGAATGCCGTCGGCGCCATCCAGGGTCCGTTCGACAGCTTCCTGGTGCTGCGCGGGATCAAGACCCTGGCCCTGCGCGTCGAGCGCAGCAATGCCAACGCCCTCGACCTCGCGCACTGGCTGCAGGGGCAGCCGCAGGTGAAGCAGGTGCACTACCCCGGCCTGGCCACGCATCCGCAGCACGCGCTGGCGCGGCGCCAGATGCACGGCTACGGCGGCATCGTGTCGATCGACCTCGACACCGACCTGGCCGGCGCGCGCCGCTTCCTGGAACGGTGCGAGGTGTTCACGCTGGCCGAGAGCCTGGGCGGGGTGGAAAGCCTGATCGAGCACCCGGCCATCATGACGCATGCGACCATTCCGCCCGAGCAGCGCGCGCGGCTGGGGATCGGCGACGGCCTGATCCGGCTGTCGGTCGGGATCGAGCATGTCGAGGACCAGCGCGCCGACCTGGCGCGGGCGCTGGCGGCCATCTGACGACGGCGCCGTGCCCGTTCGCGGGGCGGCGCCGTCCGGCTCAGGCGTAGCCCAGCGCCGGCAGCGCGCGCCGGGTCCCGGCCGCGGCGTCGGCCGCGGCGTCCTCGGCCACCCGCGCGTGGCGCACGGCCTCCTCCACGTCGCTGCGCACCTTGAAGGTGGCCACCACGTCGGTCAGGTGCTCGGCCTGGGTGCGCATCGTTTCCGCCGACGCCGCCGCCTCTTCGACCATGGCGGCGTTGCGCTGGGTGGCGTGGTCCATCGCGTCGATCACCCGGCGCACCTGGGCGATGCCGGTCGACTGTTCGGCGCTGGCCGCGTCGATCTTCTGCAGCAGCTGCGCCACGTGCTGCACGCGTTCCAGGATCTGGCGCATCGTGCCGCCGGCCGCGCTGGCGATGCCGGCGCCCGATTCGATGGCCCCGGTCGATTCGCCGATCAGCGCCTTGATTTCCTTGGCCGCCGATGCCGAATGCTGGGCCAGGCTGCGCACCTCGGCCGCGACGACCGCGAAGCCGCGCCCTTCGGCGCCGGCGCGCGCCGCCTCCACCGCCGCGTTCAGCGCCAGGATATTGGTCTGGAAGGCGATCCCGTCGATCATCGACGTGATGTCGTTGATGCGCGCGGCCGACTGGCGGATCGTGTCCATGCGCTCGACCATCTGGGCCACGGCCTGGGCGCCCTGCTGCGCCACCGTCGACGCGGCCAGCGCCTGGCGGCTGGCTGCGTTGGCGTTGACGTGGTTCTGCTCCACCGCGTCGGTCAGTTCGACCATCGCGCGCACCGTCTCGTGCAGGCTGCTGGCCTGTTCCTCGGTGCGGTGCGCCAGGTCGCGGTTGCCGTCGGCCATCTCGGCCGAGGCCTGGTCGATCATGCGCGCGCTGTCGAGCACGCGCACCACCGTCGCCGACATCCCGTGCGTCATGTGGTTCAGGGCGTCGAACATGCGCCCGATCTCGTCGCCGCGCCGGTGCGCGATGCGCGCGCCCAGGTCGCCCTCGGCCACGCGCTCGGCCAGGCGCACCGCTTCCCGCAGCGGCGTGACGATGCTGCGCGTGAGCAGCCAGGCGGCGCCCGCGCCGACCAGCAGCGCGGCGGCGCCGAACGCCAGCAGCAGCACGCGCCCGGTGTCGAAGGCGCGCGCGGACGCGTCGGCCATCGCGTGCGCCTGGCTGGCCTGGGACGCCAGCAGCGCTTCCAGCGCGCCGGTATAGGCGTCGAACGTGGTGGCGAGCTGGTTGCCGGCCAGTTGCTCGACTTCCTGGGTCTTGCCGAACTCCTTGGCCTGGAACACCTGCTTGCGCACGGCGAGCCAGGCGGCCCTGGCACGCGCCGCGCGTTCGGTCAATTGCGCCTCGCCGGGACCGGCCGGCAAGCGGGCCAGGCGCGCCTCGATCGCCGCGGCTTCCTGTTCGCCCTTGGCCAGCTGGGCCTGGAAGTAGTCGGACAGTTCCAGGCTGTCGCTGCGGGCGATGCTGACCGTGCGCACGCCGTTCAGGCGCGCCACGCCGAGCAGTTCGGACGTGGCCTGCTGGCGCGCCAGCTTGTTGTCGACCAGGTCGCGCGTGGTGACGGCGGCGGCTTCCATGCGCCACAGCGACACCAGGGAAATCAGGACGATGGCGAGGGAGACGATGGCGAAGGCGCCGAGGATCCTGGTGCCGGTACGGAGGTGATCGATGCGCATGTCGAATGGGGGCCGGGTTCAAGGGATGTCGGCAGTATAGGAAGGCATTGTGACGGCCTCGTGACCCGCGCCGGTGCGCGCGCGATGCACCGGACAGGCGTGCGCCCGTGCCGAACGAAAAAAAAGCCCGCACGGGGCGGGCTTCTTGCGGCCTTGCGGCCGGGCGACGGGAACGTCGCTTATTCGATCTCGACCGTCTCGACCGGCTCCGGCGGCGGCGGTACGTCGCCTTCCGGGAACTCGAGGAACACCTCGTCCTTCTCGTTCAGGTCCACCGTCACGCGCCCGCCGCTGACCAGGCGGCCGAACAGCAGCTCGTCGGCCAGCGCCTTGCGGATCATGTCCTGGATCAGGCGCGACATCGGACGGGCGCCCATCAGCGGATCGAAGCCCTTCTTGGCGAGGAACTTGCGCAGCTTCTCGGTAAAGACGGCTTCCACCTTCTTCTCGTGCAGCTGCTCTTCCAGCTGCATCAGGAACTTGTCCACGACGCGCAGGATGATGTCCTCGTCCAGCGCGCGGAAGCTGATGATGGCATCCAGGCGGTTGCGGAACTCCGGCGTGAACATGCGCTTGATGTCCGCCATCTCGTCGCCGGCCGCCTTCGAATCCACGAAGCCCACCGAACGCTTGGTCAGGCTTTCGGCGCCCGCGTTCGTGGTCATGATGATGATCACGTTGCGGAAGTCCGCCTTGCGGCCGTTGTTGTCGGTCAGCGTGCCATGGTCCATCACCTGCAGCAGGATGTTGAAGATGTCCGGGTGGGCCTTCTCGATCTCGTCCAGCAGCAGCACGGCGTGCGGCTTCTTGGTGATGGCCTCGGTCAAGAGGCCGCCCTGGTCGAAGCCGACATAGCCCGGCGGCGCGCCGATCAGGCGCGACACGGCATGGCGCTCCATGTATTCCGACATGTCGAAGCGCACCAGCTCGATGCCCAGGATGAACGCCAGCTGCTTGGCCACCTCGGTCTTGCCGACGCCGGTGGGACCGGAGAACAGGAACGAGCCGATCGGCTTGTCCTGCTTGCCCAGGCCGGCGCGCGCCATCTTGATGGCGGAGGCCAGCGCGTCGATCGCCGGGTCCTGGCCGAACACCACGTTGCGCAGGTCGCGGTCGATGGTCTGCAGCTTGCTGCGGTCGTCCTGGTTGACCGTTTGCGGCGGAATCCGCGCGATCTTCGCGATGATGTCCTCGATCTCGGTCTTGCCGATGGTCTTCTTCTGCTTCGACTTCGGCAGGATGCGCTGGGCGGCGCCGGCCTCGTCGATCACGTCGATGGCCTTGTCCGGCAGGTGGCGGTCGTTGATGAAGCGGGCCGCCAGCTCGGCCGCCGTCGACAGCGCCGACGACGAGTACTTCACGCCGTGGTGCTCCTCGAAGCGCGACTTCAGGCCGCGCAGGATCTGCACGGTCTGCTCGACCGAGGGCTCGTTGACGTCGACCTTCTGGAAACGGCGGCTCAGGGCATGGTCCTTCTCGAACACGCCGCGGAATTCCGTGAACGTGGTCGCGCCGATGCACTTGAGCTGGCCGTTGGCCAGGGCCGGCTTGAGCAGGTTCGAGGCGTCGAGCGTGCCGCCCGATGCGGAACCGGCGCCGATGATCGTGTGGATCTCGTCGATGAACAGGATGCCGTTCGGCGTGTCCTTGAGCTGCTTGAGCACCGCCTTCAGGCGCTGCTCGAAGTCGCCGCGGTACTTGGTGCCGGCCAGCAGCGCGCCCATGTCCAGCGAATACACGACGGCATTCTGCAGGATCTCGGGCACGTCTTCCTGGACGATGCGCCAGGCCAGGCCCTCGGCGATCGCGGTCTTGCCGACACCGGCCTCGCCGACCAGCAGCGGGTTGTTCTTGCGGCGGCGGCACAGGATCTGGATCACGCGGTCGACTTCTTCCTCGCGCCCGATCAGCGGATCGATGCGGCCATCGGCGGCGGCCTTGTTCAGGTTCTGGGTGAACTGGTCCAGCGGGCTTTCCTTGGCCTGGCCCTCGACCTGCGCTTCTTCGACGCCCTCGGACGCCTTCTGGCTGTCGATCTGCTGGTCCTTGCGCACGCCGTGCGAAATGAAATTCACCACGTCCAGGCGCGTCACGCCCTGCTGGTGCAGGTAGTAGACGGCGTGCGAATCCTTCTCGCCGAAGATCGCCACCAGCACGTTGGCGCCGGTGACTTCCTTCTTGCCGTTCGACGCCGACTGCACGTGCATGATCGCGCGCTGGATCACGCGCTGGAAACCGAGGGTGGGCTGGGTGTCGACCTCGCCGGTGCCGGGCACCGTCGGCGTGTTATCGCCGATGAAATTCGTCAAGGTCTTGCGCAGGTCTTCGATATTGACCGCGCACGCACGCAGGACTTCGGCGGCCGACGGGTTGTCGAGGAGCGCCAGCAGCAGATGTTCGACCGTGATGAACTCGTGCCGAGCCTGCCGCGCTTCGACAAAGGCCATGTGTAGGGATACTTCCAATTCCTGCGCAATCATACTTCCTCCATCACGCACTGCAGGGGATGGCCTGCCTTGCGCGCATGCGTTAATACAAACTCCACTTTGGTACACGCTATATCTTTGGAAAACACGCCACACACACCCTTGCCATGGCGGTGGACGGAAAGCATGATCTGCGTCGCCGTCTCGCGATCCTTGTTGAAATACTCCTGGATGATGGCGACCACGAACTCCATCGGCGTGTAGTCGTCATTGAGCAACGCCACCTGGTATAACGGGGGTGGCTTGACGGTCTGCCGCTCCAGCAGCTGTTCGGTATCGTGCTTGGTTGCCATAGGGGTATTCTAGAATGCTTTCAATCTTCGTGTGTGCGGAAACTAACGCTCAGGTCAATCCCATATGTTTTCCATCTTACGCGTTTTCCGTTCCGTGCGCAGATGGCGGTGCGGTTGCAAAAATCAAGAGTTTGTTTAAGGACACAAGTCGCCGCTTTCCCGGCCCGCCGGCGGGCGCCGTGAAAATTTTTACAACCGGCATCCAAAACCGCTTGACTTACAGGATTATTGCACCAACAATGCAGTTATTGACATGTACTTATGTATTTGTTGATAAGAAGTGAGCAGGCTGAGGAGGGGGCAAAAGCTTCTTGCTTTTATGGCTCGTGTGATTTGTTTTCATTTGAAAGTTCTTTTATGGCAACAGGTACTGTTAAGTGGTTCAATGATTCCAAAGGTTTTGGTTTCATCACCCCGGACGACGGTGGCGAAGATTTGTTCGCACACTTCTCGGCTATCAATATGGCCGGTTTCAAGACCCTCAAAGAAGGTCAGAAAGTCCAGTTCGAAGTCACGCAGGGCCCGAAAGGCAAGCAAGCTTCCAACATCCAGGGCATGTAAGCCGCCCCTCCGGACGCTAGAAGCCCCGCTGCGGCGGGGTTTTTTTATGCGCGGCGCACTCGCCCGCCCCCCCCCTTCCTCAGTCCGGCCCGCCGGGAAACGCCAGCGCATGGGCCTGCGCCAGCACCTCCTCGATTTCCTCGTCCGCCACCGCCTCGCGGCGCATCAGCCGCGCCAGGATGTCGGCATGGCGCGCCGCCAGGGCGCGGACATGCCGGGCCGGTTCGTCGGCCAGCGTGCCGCCGTCCGCCAGGGCCAGCAGGCGCTCCGGCCCGCCGGTGAGGCGCTGGAAACCGTAGATGAAGCGTCCGATGCGCTCGTAGTCGTCCAGCGTTGCCATGGGCGTCCTCCGCGCGCCCGGCGCTACATGTGCTCGATCATGGCCGCGCCGAAGCCGGAGCACGATACCTGGGTCGCCCCTTCCATCAGGCGCGCGAAATCGTAGGTGACCGTCTTGGCCTGGATCGCCGCTTCCATCGCGCGGATCACCAGGTCGGCCGCCTCGGTCCAGCCCATGTGGCGCAGCATCATCTCGGCCGACAGGATCATCGAGCCCGGATTGACGTAGTCCTTGCCCGCGTACTTGGGCGCGGTGCCGTGGGTCGCCTCGAACATCGCCACCGAATCCGACATGTTCGCGCCCGGCGCGATGCCGATGCCGCCGACCTGGGCCGCCAGCGCGTCGGAGATATAGTCGCCGTTCAGGTTCAGCGTGGCGATCACGCTGTACTCGGCCGGGCGCAGCAGGATCTGCTGCAGGAACGCGTCGGCGATCGAATCCTTGATGACGATGTCCTTGCCCGTGCGCGGGTTCTTGAACTTGCACCACGGGCCGCCGTCGACCAGCTCGGCGCCGAATTCCTTCTGCGCCAGCGCATAGCCCCAGTCGCGGAAGCCGCCTTCGGTGTACTTCATGATGTTGCCCTTGTGGACCAGGGTCACCGAGGGCTTGTCGTGGTCGATCGCGTACTGGATCGCCTTGCGCACCAGGCGCTCGGTGCCTTCGCGCGAGACCGGCTTGATGCCGACGGCGGACGTTTCCGGGAAGCGGATCTTGCGGCTGCCCATGTCCCTGGTGAGGAATTCGATCACCTTGCGCGCCTCGGGCGTGCCGCCGGCCCATTCGATGCCGGCGTAGATGTCCTCGGAATTCTCGCGGAAGATGACCATGTCGGTCTTGTGCGGCTCGCGCAGCGGCGACGGCACGCCCTTGAAGTAGCGCACCGGGCGCAGGCAGACGTACAGGTCGAGTTCCTGGCGCAGCGTGACGTTGAGCGAGCGGATGCCGCCGCCGACCGGCGTCGTCAGCGGGCCCTTGATCGAGACCACGTAGTCGCGCACGGCGGCCAGCGTCTCGTCGGGCAGCCAGACGTCCGGGCCGTAGACGCGGGTCGATTTTTCGCCGGCATAGATTTCCATCCAGTGGATCCTGCGCCGGCCTTCGTAGGCCTTGTCCACCGCCGCATCCACCACCTTGCGCATCACCGGCGTGATGTCGATCCCGGTGCCGTCGCCCTCGATGAAGGGGATCACCGGCTGGTCGGGCACGTTCAGCGCGCCGTCGGCATTGACGGTGATTTTTTGACCGTCGGAAGGGACTTTGATATGTTCGTACATCATGTTCTCCGAAGTGGACACCGGCTGCCTGGCGGCGGCGCCTGCGATCTCCATTACAATAGATGGCCTGTTGCCGTCGGTCTTCTATAAGATATAAGACGCAATGTTTTCCATTATGCACCAGTATAGCGGGCCGCGCCATAGTCTGCCGGCCCGCGTGGCGACTGGGCGGATGGCTCGCTATTTTGCTCCAAATTCAACCTTCATGTCCCTCATCCTGTTCAACAAGCCATTCCAGGTGCTGTGCCAGTTCTCCGCCGAGGACGACCGCGCGACGCTGGCCGACTACCTGTCCATCCCGAACATCTATCCCGCCGGCCGCCTCGACGCCGACAGCGAAGGCCTGATGCTGCTGACCGACGACGGCCGCCTGCAGCACCAGATCGCCCATCCCGACCACAAGGAAGCCAAGACCTACCTGGTGCAGGTGGACGGCATGCCCGACGCCGCCGTCCTCGCCCGCCTGCAGGCGCCGCTGGACCTGGGCGACTTCGTCACCCGGCCGTGCCATGCGGTGCGCATCGCCGAGCCCGACTGGCTGTGGCCGCGCAACCCGCCGATCCGGGTCCGCCAGGACAAGCCGACCAGCTGGATCGCGATCACGCTGGAAGAAGGCAAGAACCGCCAGGTGCGGCGCATGACCGCGGCGGTCGGCCTGCCGACGCTACGCCTGGTGCGCTCGCGCATCGGCCCGTTCTCGCTGGCGACCCATCCGCTGATGCCGGGCGAATGGATGGAAGTGCCGGCAACCGAGGTCAACGGCAAGCGCAGGCCATGACCGCTTGAGGAACAACAAACCGGGGTCAGAGCCGGGCTCTGACCCCGGTTTGAGGCAGGTTAACGAAAAAACCCGCTGGACTTGCGTCGAGCGGGTTTTCATCCTTGCGCCGGCGCGGCCTGGGCCGCGCTTGCCGGGGACCTACGGAAATTAAGCCGACAGGGCCTTGATGGCGGCCGACAGGCGGCTCTTGTGGCGAGCGGCCTTGTTCTTGTGGATGATTTTCTTGTCAGCGATGCTGTCGATGGTCGAAACCGATTTCTGGAAGATTTCGGTTGCGGCGGCTTTGTCGCCAGCCTGGATGGCCTTGCGAACGGCCTTGATTGCGGTACGCAGGGTCGAGCGTTGAGCCGAGTTGTGTGCGTTTTGCTTAACTGCTTGACGAGCGCGCTTGCGTGCCTGTGCGGTATTTGCCATGGAAGTTCCTAATCTGGGTCAAGTTGCGTTTGCAAACAACATTGTCAGTCAAACCGGCCCATTCCAGTGCCTGCTAAACATTTGTGTCTGCTAACTGAATTCAATACAGCCCTCGATTATAGCGAAGGTTTCATCGCTGGGCAATCAAAAGTGCAGCCCATCGACCGGCCGTGCCGAAAAAAACGGCAACGGTGTTGCATCCCGGTCAAGCCGCACCGGATGGTTTACATGCGGAACGAAAGCAGTTGCCCAGCTATAATCCCGGGCTATGAACCTACTCCGCACCCTGGCAGCCATCTCGAGCATGACGATGCTGTCCCGCATCACCGGCCTGCTGCGCGACACGCTGTTCGCGCGCGCCTTCGGCGCCAACGACTACACCGACGCCTTCAACATCGCCTTCCGCCTGCCCAACCTGCTGCGCCGCCTGTTCGGCGAGGGCGCGTTCTCGCAGGCCTTCGTGCCGATCCTGGCCGAGTACAAGACCAAGCAGGGCGAGGCCGCCACGAAGACCCTCGTCGACCACGTCGCCACCACGCTGGTCTGGGCCACGCTGGTCACCAGCATCGTGGGCATCGCCGGCGCCCCGCTGATCCTGCTCGTCATCGCCGGCGGCCTGGAAGGCCATGCCTTCGATGCCGGCGTGGTCATGACGCGCCTGATGTTCCCTTATATCCTGTGCATGTCCTTCGTCGTGCTGGCCGGGGCCATCCTGAATGCCTGGCGCGAATTCAAGATTCCGGCGTTCACGCCGGTGCTGTGGAACCTCTCGTCGATCTTCTTCTCGCTGTTCCTGGTGCAGTATTTCGACGTGCCGATCTATTCGATGGCCGTGGCCGTGATGGTCGGCGGCCTGCTGCAGGTGGGCCTGCAGATCCCGGCCCTGAAGCGCATCGGCATGCTGCCGCGCCTGTCCTTCAATCCGCTGGCCGGCCTGCGCGACCCCGGCGTGCGCCGCATCCTCAAGAAGATGGGGCCGGCCGTGTTTGCCGTCTCGGCCGCCCAGATCAGCCTGCTCATCAATACCAGCATCGCCTCGCGCCTGGGCGCCGGCAGCGTCTCCGTGCTGCAGTATGCCGACCGCCTGATGGAATTCCCGACCGGCATGCTGGGCGTGGCGCTGGGAACCATCTTGCTGCCCAGCCTGTCCAAGGCCAATGCCGAGGGCGATACCGCCGAGTATTCGGCCCTGCTCGACTGGGGCCTGCGCCTGACCTTCCTGCTGGCCCTGCCCGCCGCCGTCGGCCTGGCGGCGCTGGCCCAGCCGCTGATCGCCGCGCTGTTCAACTACGGCGCATTCAGCGCCGACAACGTGGCCTCCGCGACGGCGCCGCTGATGGCCTACGCGGCCGGCCTGCTGGGCATCATCCTGGTCAAGATCCTGGCCCCGGCCTTCTATGCGCGCCAGGATATCCGCACGCCGGTGCGCATCGCCGTCGGCGTGCTGTTCGCCACCCAGGCGATGAATGGCGTGTTCGTGTTCCTGCTGGGCATGGGCGTGGCCGGCCTGGCGCTGTCGATCGGCCTGGGCGCCTGCATCAACGCCGCCTTCCTGTACAAGGGGCTGCGCCGCCGCGGCATCTATGCGCCGTACGCCGGCTGGCTGCCGTTCCTGCTCAAAGTCGTCGTCGCCGTGGCCGCGATGGGCGCGGCCGCCTGGTTTGCCCAGGCGCAGTTCGACTGGGCCGCGCTGCGCAGCCACCCGATCCTGCGCCTGGCCACGCTCGTCGCCATCATCGGCGCCAGCGCGGCCGTGTACTTCGCCGTGCTGCTCGCCCTGGGCTTCCGGCCGCGCCACTTCATGCGCCGCGCCAAATAGACAAGCCACTTCCTTGCGGAAGCGGCGCCGCCATGCTGATTCCGCAAGGAAATAATGTCAACTGACTTGGATGCATTGCAACTGTAGGACTAGCACAAGTCAGCCCGCACGAGAAATAAAATCATCAAATTCAGCGTTCATGATGTAAAAGCACGTCGTTTTTAAACGACGTTGCTCATATACATCAAAAATTTCCAAGGGGAATTTTCGTAGATCTACCGTGATCTTCACCGATCTGCGTGCAAATGTATTTTCTTAATTCAATATTTGCACGAAAATAACTAAAAAAAAGTTGAGCATAGGAAAAATCGATGCCTACAATAGCTCATCCGTGAACGCAGTATCGCCCCAGATCATGAAACAATTTGCCTTCCGCACCGCCTTCGCCGCCAGCCTCGCCGTCCTCCTCGCCGCCTGCGGCGCCAACGACGTCGACGACCTGTCCACCCGCACCGCCGCCATGTCGGCCAGCTCGGTCGTGGCCGTCAACAGCCCGGCGCCGGACTGCGCCGCCGAAGGCTGCAGCAGCCTGCGCATCATCGACGCCAACGCCGAAACCTACCGCTACGACGCGCTGCGCCGCGCCGCCGCCGACCCGCAGTCCTGATGTCTCCCGTGGCGGCCGCGCACGCCGCCGCTGGCGCCGCCGCTAACGCCGCCCATAGGGCGCCGCCAGCGGCTCGCCGATGAACACCCCCTGCGTCGGCCACGCCACGCTCTTCCAGTAGGCTTCGATCGCGCTATTGCCTTGGACATAGTGCTTTAGCAACACACTGGGATTGGGGAATTTCTGCCAATAATTGCACGGCTCGCTGACGGTGCCGTAGCTGGCGGTGGCGCCCGCCTCCAGCCAGCGCAGGCTGCTCATCTGCGCATCGCCCAGCAAGTCGCCGCCCAGCGATGTCAGGTGGTCGGCCAGCGCGCCCGGCAGGAAGCCCAGCGTCTCGAGCTTGGCGACCTGGGCCATGCCCGTCTCGTAGATCATGATGTCCTTCACGCCCTCGAGCACGTCCGCCTGCATGGTCTTCGTGGCCAGCTTGCGCGCGGCGATGCGGCCCGGCGGCGGGAAGAAGGCGGCGCGCGAGTTGCGCGCCTTTTCCGAGGTCTGCAGGAAGTAGGCCGTGGCCGGCACCACCTGGAAGCCGGCGCCGGCGCCGCGGTCGATCAATGCCTTCGCCGCCTCCACCGACTCGGTCGGCAGCAGCATCGACAGGCGGATCCCCAGATCGGTGTACGGACGCGGCGTCGTCGCATTGAAATAGGGGCTGGGGCGCCCGGCGGCGCAGGTCTTCGCGCACTGGTCGCGGTCGAACCCCAGGCTGTAGGCGCCGGTGATCGCATTGCATTCGACCTTGTACGGCGCCGTCCAGACCATCAGCACGGCCTGCACCTCCGGCTTCAGCTGCCCGTCGATCTCTTCCTTGAGCGCCTGGAAGCGCGATTCGCTGATCGCGTGCGGCTTGCCGGGGATGCGCACATGCACGACGTTGGCCGCCGGGATGCCGCGCCGCTGGCGATAGTACGCACCGATCCTGACGCTGTTCGGCTCGGCGTCGTTGATGACGATGGCCAGTTGCTCGGGTTGCAGTCGGGGAACGCTCGTGAACTGGGCGCGGGCGGGGAGCGAACAGGACAGCATAAGGGCCAGCAACAGGCCGGCGCAGGCGGACAGGAAGTGTTTCGGCATCGATGTCGTCGTCTCGTGGTCGAAGGAACGGGAGCTCCGTGCTCCCGTCCATCATGCCACAATTGCAACGACTGCAACTTACGCGAGGCTTATCCTCGCCGCCTCCTGCGCACGGCCAGGCCGACGACGCCCATGCCGGCCAGCAGCATCGCCGTCGACGCCGGCTCCGGTACCGGCGAGATCGAGAACACTTCCAGCCCATTGACGTGCAGCGCCTGGCCGCCGACGCTGCGGTCGACGATGCTCTTGCCTTCGTCCAGCGGGTCGCCGTAGCTCAGTTGCCAGGACAGCGCGCTCTCGAGGTTCTGCGTCACGACCAGGTCGGGGCCGACGCCGAACATCGGGCCGGTGCCCAGCGAATTGAAGGTCTGGAACTGGCCCTGGCTGGGCAGCACGTAGCTGGACAGGATCTGGCGGTAGACGGCCGGCTCGGTGAAGTTGAACAGGAAGGCGGTGCGCTGCCAGTCGCGTTCGGTCTGGTGCCAGCCGCCGCTCGACGCCCAGCTCTGCGGGTTGTAGCCGCCGACCAGGAAGCTCTCGCCGCTGTCGTTGGACAGCTCGATCAGGGTGAAGGTGGCGCCCTTGCCGTCCGCGCCCGCGTGGAAGTCGGCCGAGGTATCGCCGTCCTGGCGCGTGTACACGTTGTTGAGGTTGAACTCGCCGGCACCGAGCCAGCGTTCGAGCTGGGCGTGCCGGCCCGCGTCCAGCAGGTCCGAACCGCCGATGATGTCGCCGGCCGCCGCCGGTCCGGCGATGCCGGCCAGGGCCAGCGCCAGGCTGCCCGCCGCAATGATCGTCTTCATGATGTCTCCCCGAGGGTAATCGACGAGTCATTGTATGACGCGCATCAGGACGGCTACGCACTGTAGACCTCGGGAAATTCACCCGCCGCACGGCAAAAAAAAACGCCGCCTCCGCGCGGACGCGGGGCGGCGGGGTCATGCGAAGGCAGTCAGGCGCGCTTGTAGATGTCCTCGAACCGCACGATGTCGTCCTCGCCCAGGTAGCTGCCCGACTGCACCTCGATCAGGTGCAGCGGCAGCTTGCCCGGGTTTTCCAGGCGGTGGGTCATGCCGATCGGGATGTAGGTCGACTCGTTCTCGGCCAGCAGCGTGACCTTGTCGCCGCAGGTGACGCGCGCGGTGCCCGACACCACGATCCAGTGCTCGGCGCGGTGGTGGTGCATCTGCAGCGACAGCTTCTCGCCAGGCTTGACGGTGATGCGCTTGACCTGGAAGCGGTCGCCCGCATCGATGCCCTCGTAGTAGCCCCAGGGACGGTAGACGCGGGTGTGGTGCAGGTGCTCGGTGCGCTCCTGGCCCTTCAGGTGCTCGACCACGTTCTTCACGCGCTGCACCTGGTCCTTGTGGGCCACCAGCACGGCGTCCGGGGTTTCCACGACCACCAGGTCCTGCACGCCGACCACGGCGACGATGCGGCTCTCGGCGCGCACCAGCGTATTGGTGGTGTTGTCGAGGTAGACGTCGCCGCGCTGCACGTTGCCGTTGGCGTCGCGCTGCTGCACGTCGGCCAGCGCCGACCACGAGCCGACGTCGCTCCAGCCGATGTCGGCCGAGACGACGACGCCGTCGCGCGTGTGTTCCATCACCGCGTAGTCGATCGAGTCGGACGGGCTGGCGCTGAACGCCGCTTCGTCCAGGCGGCAGAAGTCGAGGTCGCGGTAGGCGTCGTTCACGGCCGCGCTCGCCGATTTGGCGATCTCGGGCGCGTGCTTCTCGATCTCGGCCAGGAAGCGGTCGGCACGGAACATGAACATGCCGCTGTTCCAGTAGAAGCCGCCGTCGGCCACGAAGCCCTCGGCGGTGTCGCGGTCGGGCTTTTCGACGAAGCGCTCGATCTTGAAGCAATCGTCGCAGCCCGGCAGCGGCTCGCCGCGGCGGATGTAGCCGTAGCCGGTTTCCGGCGCGTCCGGCACGATGCCGAAGGTGGCCAGCGAACCGTCTTCCACCAGCCTGGCCGCCCGTTCGACGGCCAGGCGGAAGGCCTCGTTCTTCTCGATGACGTGGTCGGCCGGCAGCACCAGCATGACCGCCTCGGGATCCTGGGCCTGGAGGAATTGGGCGGCGGCGGCCACGGCCGGGGCCGTGTTGCGGCCGGCCGGCTCCAGCAGGATGCCGTGCGGCGTGATGCCGATGTCACGCAATTGCTCGGCCACCAGGAAACGGTGCTCATTGCCGCAGACGATCAGCGGCGCCATCACCCCCGGCCAGCCCCGGACCCGCAAGGCGGTTTCCTGCAGCATGGTCTTGTCGGTCACCAGCGGCAGCAACTGCTTGGGCATCACAGCGCGCGACAGCGGCCACAGGCGGGTACCGGCGCCGCCGGAGAGGATGACTGGATAAATTTTCATGCGCTAACTTTCTCTAACGTGGATTCTGTCTCTTCGTCGACTTCCTTGCGACGGCTACGACGGCGGTCGCGCGCATTGAGCCATTCGTCGGACTTGTATTCCGACGCGTGCTTCATCTGGCCGGCGCGGTCGATGCCGTACTCCTTGAAGACGATCATTTCATGCAGGGTGACATCGTTCAGCACGCGAGTATATTCGAAAAGCACGCTGCGAACGATTTCGGCGCCCTCGCAGATATGGCTGCCATGGCCGATCCAGGTCGGGCCGATGATGGTGCTGCCGGCCTCGATCTTGACGCCCGAGCCGATATAGACGGGACCCTTGATCGTGGTGCCGTTCCAGTCGATGCTGGTGTTCAGGCCGGTCCACAGGCCGGGTTCGATCTGGATGCCCGGCACGTCCATGTGGTTGACCTCGCCGGTCAGCACGTTCTGCAGCACTTCCCAGTAGTCGCTCACGCTGCCGATGTCGAGCCAGTTGAACGGGCGGCCCTGGGCGTAGAACGGCATGCCCTTCTCGGCCAGCAGCGGGAACAGCTGGGAGCCGATGTCGAACTCGACGCCCGACGGGATCAGGTCGATGACTTCCGGTTCGAAGATGTAGATGCCGGTGCTGATGAAGTTCGACAGCGCCTCTTCCTGCTTCGGTTTTTCCTGGAACTGGGTGATGCGGCCTTCCTGGTCGGTGACGACGACGCCGTAGCTCGACACCTTGTCCCACGGGACTTCCTTGGTGATGACGGTCGCCATCGCGCCCTTGCGGCGGTGCTCCAGCAGCGCCGCCTTCAGGTCGAGGTCGATCAGCGCGTCGCCGCACAGGACGATGGTGGTGTCGTCGAAGAAGCCGCCGAATTCCTGGATCTTCTTCATGCCGCCGGCCGAGCCGATCGGCACCGCCACGACTTCGCCGTCTTCCTTCGTGTAGCCCTCGAAGGAATAGCCGATCTGGACGCCGAACTGCTCGCCCTCGCCGAAATACTCCTCGATCTTTTCGTGCAGGTGGCTGACGTTGACCATGATCTCGGTCACGCCATGCTTGCGCAGGTGTTCGATCAGGTAGGCCATCACGGGTTTGCCCAGTACGGGAATCATGGGTTTCGGCAGGTCATAGGTCAGTGGACGAACACGGGTGCCTTTGCCTGCTGCGAGAATCATCGCTTTCATGGGTATGTCCTTGGTTATTTTGACGTAGTCTGGTAGCGCCAGGAATCTGCACACATTTGTGCGATGTCACGCTGCGCCGTCCAACCGAGTTCCTCGCGGGCGCGGGTCGGGTCGGCGTAGCACTTGGCGATGTCGCCGGGACGCCGGTCGACGATCTGGTAGGGAATCGGTTTGCCGCATGCCTGCTCGAAGGCATGGATCATTTCCAGCACACTGTTGCCGTTGCCGGTACCGAGGTTGTAGGTCAGGAGGCCGGCGCCCTGCCCCAGCTTGTCCAGGGTCTTGACGTGGCCGATGGCGAGGTCCACCACGTGGATGTAGTCGCGCATGCCGGTGCCGTCCGGGGTCGGATAGTCGCCGCCGAACACGGACAGCTTCTCGCGCTGCCCGTTGGCGACCTGGGCGATGTAGGGCACCAGGTTGTTGGGGATGCCGTTCGGCTCCTCGCCGATCAGGCCGCTTTCGTGGGCGCCGACCGGGTTGAAATAGCGCAGCAGTGCGATGCGCCAGTCCGGCTCGGCCTTGAACAGGTCGCGCAGGATGTCTTCGATCATCAGCTTGCTGCGGCCATACGGATTCGTGGCCGACAGCGGGAAGTCCTCGCGGATCGGCACCGAGGCCGGATCGCCGTACACGGTGGCCGAGGACGAGAACACCAGGGTCTTGCAGCCGTATTTCGCCATCGTCTCGAACAGCGCCACGCTGCCGTAGACGTTGTTGTCGTAGTAGCGCAGCGGCTGCGCCACCGATTCGCCGACCGCCTTCAGGCCGGCGAAGTGGATCACCGCGCCGATCTCGTGGGCCTGGAACACCGCCTCCATCGCCGCGCGGTCGCGGATGTCGCCCTCGACGAACGCGAAGGGCTTGCCGGTGATGCGGGTCACGCGCTCCTGCACCGAGCGGCTGGCGTTGGACAGGTTATCGTACGCGACCACGTCGTGGCCGGCGTTCTGCAGCTCCACGACCGTGTGCGAGCCGATGTAGCCCATGCCGCCAGTAACCAGAATTTTCATAGTGCTTTCTTTCTACATGTAAGTGTTGGCAGGCGCCATGCCGTGGCTGGCGCGTTTTTTATTGTGCTCGGCGGCCACGCGGGCCGCCATCCCTGTTTTGTCCTAACTTTGTCGCAGCGGCGTCTAGCGCCGCGTCGCTTCCTTGACGAACAGCCAGACGAAGGCCATGTCGTCGATGAAGTAACGCCGGAACATGCGGCGCGGCTCCTGCAGGAAGCGGTAGAACCATTCCAGCCCGGACTTCTGCATCCAGACCGGCGCGCGCTTGACGTGGCCGATCGCCACGTCGAACGTGCCGCCCACGCCCATCGCGAACGGGATCTTCATCTCGGCCTGGTAGCGGCCGAGGAACTGTTCCTTCTTCGGCGAGCTGATCGCCACGAACAGCAGGTCGGGCCGCGCGTCGCGGATCTGCGCGACCACCTGCGCCTCTTCCTGTTCGCCCTTCCAGTAGCCGTTGCGGTAGCCCGCCAGCACCAGCTCGGGGTACTTGCGCTGGTAGGTGCTGGCGACCTTGCTGACGACCTCTTCCTTCGCGCCCAGCAGGAACACGCGCCAGCCCTTCTCGCCGGCGCGGCGCATCAGCGCCTCGAACAGGTCGACGCCCGCCACGCGCTCCTTGAGCGGCTTGCCCAGCAGGCGCGAGGCCCAGACGACCGGCATGCCGTCGACGTTGACCAGCGCGCAGTCGTTGATAATCTGGCGCAATTCCGGATCGCGGCTGGCCTTGACCAGCTTGTCGACGTTGACGACGACGTGCTGGTGCGGGCGGCCGCTCTGGATGAAGCCCTCGACGGTCTGCAGCGTCTCCTCCATCGACAGGTTGTCGATCGCGCAGCCCATCATCGTGACGCGCTCCGCGGGGCGCTGCGGCGTGTGCGTGTTCATGCGACCTCCCTGGCCAGGACCTCGACGATGCGCTCGGCGGCGCGGCCGTCCCACAGGTGCGGACGGCGGCCCTGCTTGCCCTCGCCCTGCAGGATGCGGCGCGCCTCGCGCACGATGGTGGCCGGATCGGTGCCGGCCAGCACGTTCGACCCTTCGTCGACGGTGACGGGGCGCTCGGTGTTCTCGCGGATCGTCACGCAGGGCACGCCCAGCGCCGTCGTCTCTTCCTGCAGGCCGCCGCTGTCGGTCAGCACCACGGCGGCGTCCTTCCACAGGTTCAGGAACGCCATGTAGGCCTGCGGCCCGGCCAGCGCGATGTTCGGCCCGAGGTCGATGCCGAACCTGTCCAGGTTGGCGCGCGTGCGCGGGTGCACCGGGAACATCAGCGGCAGGTCGGCCGCGATGTCCTTGAGCGCGCCGGCGATGCGGGTGAACGTGTCCTTGTCGTCGACGTTGCTGGGGCGGTGCAGCGTGACCACGCCGTAGCGCCCGCCCGCTTCCTGGCGCGCCGCCTTCCAGGCGCTCGTCTCGAAGCCGGACGTGTCCGCCGTTTCCAGCTTGTGCGCCTGGTACAGCACGTTATCGACCATCACGTGGCCGACGTAGTGGATCGCGGCGTCGCGCTTGCCCTCGCGGCGCAGGTGTTCCACGGCGGAGGGCTCGGTCACGAAGAACCAGTCGGCAATGCTGTCGGTGACGAGGCGGTTGATTTCCTCGGGCATCGCCATGTCGAAGCTGCGCAGTCCCGCCTCGACGTGGGCGACCGGGATGTTCAGCTTCTTGGCCACGATCGAGCAGGCCAGCGTGGAGTTCACGTCGCCGACCACCAGCACGGCGCCGGGACGTTCGGCCATGCACAGTTCCTCGAAGCCGAGCATGATCTTGGCGGTCTGCTGGGCATGGCTGCCGCCGCCCGCCGCCATGAACACGTCCGGTTGCGGAATGCCGAGTTCCTCGAAGAACACGTCGTTCATCTCGCGGTCGTAGTGCTGCCCCGTGTGGACGATCTTCCAGGTCAACGCCTGCTGTTGCTGGAGTGCACGCACGATCGGTGCGATCTTCATGAAGTTGGGCCGCGCGCCCGCCACCAGATATATCAGCATGCATTCCCTTTCCAGTTGGGTCCCGGCCCGCAGCGGACGGCCGGCGCGTCATGGCGCCAGGCGATGTCCTGCTCGAAACATGCTGACGGCGTGCTCAGCAACGGATCGCGACGAGGACTGTTAAAAAAACGTTATTGTAAACCTGCACTCCACGGGCACGGCGGACGATACGGTACTGATCTTGAGCACGTCGCACGGCTGCCTGGCCTCGTAGCAGCGCGAATACCAGCCCAGCGGCGGATTCTCGTGCCCGCGCACCAGTTCCAGCTTCAGGTCGGCCCCGTGCGCGTGCATCTGCAGCGCGAAGCGCTCGCCGCGCACGTGCAGGCCGGCGCTGTTCAGGCGCACGTCCAGGCCCGGCGCGAAGTGCCAGAAGATCTCGGCCTGGTGGTGCTTCTTGGCCGCCACCTCGTCGCGCACGACCAGCGTCGAGGTGGCCGCGTCGAAACGCACGCTGCGCATATGGCGCACCGGGTCGGCCAGGCGCTCGTAGCCGTCGTGCGAACCGCGGAAATCGAATTCCTGGGGCGACTGCGGCATGCGCTCGATCGCCGCCTTCGCCTTCTTCAGCCACATGAAGCGCCCGCCCGAGACCGACTGGTCGAGGCCGTCGATGCGCAGCGTGTTGTGGGCCGACGTGCCGCGGAAATAGTCGCGCCACTTGGATTCCTGCCAGTACGAATAGGTGCCGGGATCGACCAGGCACTCCTCGCCGCCCACCGACAGGGTGACGGCGAGCGCGTCGGCATGGCCGTGCGCGGCGATGCCGAGGTAGCCCAGCGGGCCGCAGTCGACCATGCCCTTGATCTCGTTCGCCTCGCCGAAATGGGCGCCGAACAGCAGGTAGCCGCCGTCCGGGAAGGCCCAGCCGGTCTCGGACTCGTGCGGATCGGCCTCGGGCCGCTTGCCCGGCAGCGCGTGCAGCAGCCAGCGCACGCCCGGATGCGCGGGCTGGCCCTTGCGCAGCACGGCGTCGCCCAGCGCCAGCAGTTGCGCGGCGCGGTCGCTGCCGGCCTCGTCGAGGCGGAACACGATGCCGTCGTCGGCGTCGCCGACCATCGGCACGTTGCCGCCGACGTCGCGCACGGAGCGCAGGAAGCGCAGCGCGCGCTGCAGGCTGGTCCAGTAGGCGCGCGAGAACGGGTGGTCGCAGGCCTGGCCGACGAGGCCGGCGACGAACAGGAATTCGCTGGAAAACACGTGGTAGGCGAACGCCTGCTCGCGGTTCACGCCGTCGCGCGAGAACTGGGCCTGGGCCTCGTGCTCGAGCTCGCGGCGCGCCTGTTCCAGCCAGGCGCCGGACGACTTCCAGCACGGCCAGATCGAGGCGCCCACGTACAGGCCGGCCAGTTCGCCGATCAGGTGGTTGTTGGCCGACGAGTGGCGCGACAGGTGGCGCGCGATGGCGCTGCAGTGGGCATGGATGGCGTCGAGCCAGTCGGCGCGCAGGCGCTGGCCGTCCTCGCCGGCGAACAGGCCGCTGCCCTCGCCGCCGATCAGCTGCCACGCCAGCGCCCAGTTGATCAGGCGGATGCCCAGTTCCAGCGAGCTGGTCCAGTTGGGACCGACCAGCGGCGGGCACTGGTCGAGCCAGCTGCGCAGCTGGTGGTGCAGCGCATGCAGCCAGGCCACGTCGTTGGTCGCGGCCCAGGCCTGGGCCAGGCGCACGAGGTGCAGGTGGCGGTTGAGTTCCCACACGTGCTTGATGTCGCCCACCAGCTCGCGGTTGGTGATGGCGATGTCGCCGGCGAAGATGGACGGGCCGACGACGCCGCTGTCCGGGTCGCGGTTCCACACCGGCGGCATGCCGACGTCGAAGCGGCGGTTGGCGAACAGCACGACGTGGCCCGCGCAAATGCTGTCGGCGTCGGCCAGCAGGCGCTCGCGCTCGCCCGGCGCCAGCTGCGGCGCGCCGTGGACGGCGAAGGTGCGGGCGCGCGGCAGCGGCGGCGCGGTGCGCAGGCGCACGCGCTTGGCCATGCCCTTCGCCGCCGCCTGCTGGATGCGGTAGCCGACCTCGGCCACCGACATGCAACGCAAGCGGTTGACCAGCCACACCATGCCCGTTGCTTCGCTCATCATCTCGTCCCCGCCAGTTCACGGTAGAGGGCGGACAGCTGCCCGCACACCACCTCGGTTGAATAGTGCTGCTCGATCGTGGCGCGCGCCCGCTGCGCCAGCCGCGCGCGCAGGGCGGCGTCGTCCAGCACCCGCGCCAGCGCCGCGGCCAGCGCCGGGGCGTCGCGCGGCGGCACCAGCAGGCCGTTGTCGCCATCGCTCACCGTCTCCGGGATGCCGCCCACGCCGGTCGCGACGACCGCCTTGCCCGCCGCCATCGCTTCCAGCATCGACATCGGCAGCCCTTCCGCATGCGACGGCAGGCAGAACGCGCTGGCGCGCGCCAGTTCGGCGTCGCGCCGCTGCGGGCCGACCCAGCCCAGCAGCTCCAGTCGGTCGCCGATGCCCAGCTGCTCGGCGCGGCGCCGCAGCGCCTGCACGTCGGCGTCGCTGCCCTCGCCGCCGAGCGCCAGGCGCAGGCGCGGATGGGCGCCCGCCAGCAGCGCGGCCGCGTCGAGCAGGTCGAACACGCCCTTGGCCGCCTCCAGCCGCCCCAGGAACAGGATGCGCCCCGGCTCTTCGCGGCCCGGCGCGGGCGGCGCCGGCAGGGGCACCGAATTCGGCACCACGGCCACCCTGGCGCGCGGCGCGAAGCCGTGCACGAAACCGGCCCAGCCCTCGGACAGCGCGATCACGATGGAACTGCTTTCCAGCGTGTGGCGGATCCAGCGGCGCATCAACGGCCCGCTCTCCTGCGTGGCGAAGGTCCGGAAGCCGCCGCCGTGCAGGTGGAAAATGGTCTTGCTGCCGGCCAGGCGCGCGATCAGCAGCACGATCGACTTGCGCAGGAAGCTCGCGTGCGATGCGGCGTGCACGTGCACGACGGCCGGATGCTGCGCGACGCAGGCGCGCGCCAGTTGCCAGAACCCGGCCAGCGCGCCGCGCGCCTTGGCCAGGCGCGAGCCGTCGGCATGGGTGGCCACGTAGCGCACCGCCTCGCGTTCGAACAGGCCGTGGCGGCGCAAGACGGACACCACCGCGGCCACGCCGCCGCGCCCTTCCAGTGCGGTACCGACCATGAGGACGCGCGGCGCCGGCGCCTTCACGCGCGCGCTCCCGTCCGCATCGTCACCGGCATCCACGCTTGGCACAAGGCATCCACCCTTAGTAATCGGGCAATGTTTCGATCATACATCAGCCGTTTCCCGATGCGCGCACGCTTCATCGTCCGGCTCCGCCGTCGGCGATGGCGATGAACTCGAACTTGCCGTTCGGCCCGCGCGGGATCGCGTCGACGCGCTCCACGCGCACCTGCACGCCGGGCACGCGCAGCAGGAACTTGTCCACCAGCGCGCGCGCGTCGGCATCCGTGAAGCCGTCGGTGGCGACGACGCGCAGCACGAACTCGCCGGCGCCGCGGTACAGCACCTGGCCCTCGACCAGGTGGCGGTCGTGCCCCTGGAAGATGCGGTCCAGGCGCGCGACGAGGCGGCCGTCCGGCAGCGTGACGATCTTTTCCTGGCGCCCGACCACGGCGCGCACGGTCGGGAACGCCCGGCCGCAGGGACAGGGCGGCTCGTCCGGTCCGTGCGGGATGACGGTGTCGCCCGTGCGGTAGCGCTGCAGGGGCATGGCGGCGTTGTTCAGCGTGGTGCCGACCAGCTCGCAGGCCCCGTCCTCCCGTTCCGTCGGCAGCAGCGCGACGCCGCTGTAGTCGGTCAGCACGTGGTAGCTGCCGCGCTCGCACGTGCCGATGGCGGCCACGCGCTCGGCCTGGCCGTACCAGTCGTAGACGCGGGTGCCGAAGGCCTTCTCGACCGCCGCGCGCACGTCCGGCTCCAGGGTTTCCGACGACGTCATCACGCCGCGCAGCGCCGTGCCGCGGTAGCGGCGCCCGGCCGCGTTGAGCCAGGCGGCCAGCGCCGCGATCGAGGACGGATAGGCGTGGATGACGACGGGGTCGAAGCGTTCCAGGGCATCGATGTAGCGGCCGATCGTGTCGCCGGACAGGTGGTAGGACGACATCATGAGCATGTTGCCGATCCAGTCGCGGCACCAGTACCTGCCGTCGCGCGGGTGGTCGGCGCAGACGATGTCGCCGCGGATCCAGGCGCGGCGCTGGCCGAAGCGCCAGCCGATCCAGCGCAGCTGGCGGTAGACGAAGCCTTCCTCGCGCACCAGGTTGCCGACCGATTGCACGATGGTCAGCGGCGAGCCGGACGTGCCGCTGGTCTTGATGGTGGTGCGCAGCCACGACCCGGGACCGCGCGGGCGCACCAGCCGCTGCGGGTCGCGGCGCACGTCGGCCTTGGTCAGCACCGGGGTGCCGGGCGCCAGGCGCGCCAGCGCGCCGGCGTCGCCGTCCAGCGCCACGCCCAGCTTGCGGGCACGGCGCGCGGCGTAGTCGGCCAGGCGCGAAGGCGCGCGTTCGTTGGCCGCCAGCGCCGGGTAGACGAAGGCGCGTCCCCAGATGTTGCGGACCAGTTCGCGCGCGAGCGAACGCAGCGAAAACTTCAGCGAATAGGTCCAGGTCGACATGCTTGCCCTTACTCCATCAGGATTTTTTTGTAAATTTTTGCAACATTCTGGCCCAGAATAGCATACGTCCGATGCTGTCTTACGTACGCTGGGCCACGTAACGCGAACGCTGCCGCGAGCGCCCGGTCGTGCAGCAGGCGCAGCGTGGCGGTGGCGAACGGCTCGGCTTCCATCGGCACGCACAGGCCGGCGCCGCTCTCGTCGACGACCAGCTGCTGGTCGGGAATGTCGTTGGCCACGCTGGGGATGCCCAGCGCCAGGTATTCCACCAGCTTGGTGGGCGAGGACACGTCGAACAGCGTGCCGCGCGGGATCGGCGACAGCCCGACCTCGGCGCGCACGGCATAGCCCAGCGCCGTGCGCTGCGGCAGCCAGCCGGTCAGCAGGACGTGGTCTTCCAGGCCGCGCGCGGCGATGGCGCCGCGCATCCAGGCCATTTCGTCGTCGGAGGGCGCGTCGCCGGCGATGACCAGCAGCGTTTCCGGCAGCGCGCGCCGCAGTTCGTCGGCGACGTCCAGCAGGAAGTCGGAGCGGCGCGACTGGGCGATGCGGCCCAGGTAGAGCACGACGCGGCGCCCGTCCAGGCGCGCATCCTGCACCGGCTCGATGCCCGCGCGGTCGAACAGCGCGGCGTCGACGCCCATCGGCACGGCCGTCATGCGCGCGCGCGAAAAGCCCTTGGCGGCCAGCCAGTCGGCCATGGCGTCGCTCTGCACGAAGATGTGGCGCGCGCCGGGCAGCACCAGCCTGTAGATGGCCAGGCGCGAGGCCGCCGCGCGCAGCGCGTGCGCGGCCCAGCGGAGGCGGTTGGCCAGGCCCGTGCGGCGTCCGATCTCGTCGCGGCGCACCTCGAAGCCCTCGACGATGGGAAACGACATCCAGTACACGAACGGCACGCCGCGCACGGCCGCGACCAGGCGCCCGAGCACGCCGCTGGCGATCTTGTCGCGCACCTGGATGCAGGCCGGACGGCGGCCGCGCAGCGCGCGCAGCACGCCCAGCAGGTCCCACAGCGGCGAGCAGACGCTGGCGAAGCGGCTCCTGAGCGAACCCACCACGTGCATGCCGCCGGCCGGCCAGGGAGAGCCGCCGGCGCCGTCGCCGCCGCCCTGCCCCACCAGTTCCGTCGCCACGCCATAGCGCGGCATCTCGGTGCCGAACAGCGTGAGCACGTCGGCCCGGATCGGCGGCAGGGGGTCGCGGACGACGAAGACGATGGGACGGACGCCGGCAGGCGCCGTGGAGGGATGACTGCGCATGGATTCCTTGCCGTAAAAACAAGAGACAGGGCCGATTCTAGCGCATCTGCCGCGCCGCACAATTGCGGGCCGTCGCGCCGGCCGGGCGAACGCCGGCCGGCGATTCCGTTCAATTCCTGAAAGAAATTTTCATTTCATGGCCCCGGATGACATTTTCTTTCACCCAGGCAAGCCAACCACGCTCAGGCGCCGACGGCGCCGGCGCGCAGCGCGAGCAGGCGCGGCAGGAGCGCCGCGCTGGCCCGGCTGTCGAGCTTGCGGCAGAAATGGGCGCGCGAGGCGACGATGCGCTCGAAGTCGCCCTCGTCCAGCACCTTGGGGTTGCGCGCTCCGTGCTCGGGCCACTGGACGTAGCGGAAGTTGCTGCCCAGGACGCGCTCGCGGAACGGCGAGTCCATCACGAGGGTCTGGAAGAACATCTCGTCCGGGCAGGCGGCGCGGCGGAAGAAGCGCGCCAGGCCGGGCTCGCGCGCGACGCGCCCGAGCAGCATGCGCACGCAGTCGCGCGACAGCGCCCACCAGGACGAGCCGCCGTACGGCCGCAGGCCGCCCGGCAGGCGGCGCGTGGCGCCGGCGGCGCGCAGCAGGCGGTTGGCCAGCGCGCAGGCGACGCGCTGCAGCCGCGACGCGCGCGCCGGATAGAAATACTGGTAGCGGTAGTCGGCCGCCCATTGCCCGGGCGCAGGGCCGATCGCCACGGTGTCGAGCAGTTCGCGCCCCGCCAGCGCGGCCAGCGCCTCCTTCAGGGCGGCGTTGGACAGCAGCGGGAAGTCCTGGGCGCTGAGGAACAGCACCTTGTCGAACGCGGGCACCTCGGCGACGATCTGGGCGAGCGAATTGAGCACGGCCTGGACCTGGCTGAAGGTGCCCCAGTGGACGTCGACGCGGTCGGCGACGAGCCGCGCGCCCGGATGCACGGCGGCCGGGTCGAGCGCGCACTTGCGGTCGAGGTTGACGTAGACGACGAAGTCCTCGTCCTGCAGCTGTTCGACCAGCGCATTGAGCTGGGCGATGTCCTTGTGGGCCTGGATCAGGAACACCTGTGTCGTCATGGGCATCGTTCGGTCGTTGAACATGACGGGGACGAAAAAAAATCCCCCGCGGGCGCAAGCCCGCGAGGGACATGGCCAGCGCGCCGAGTGTAGCACGGCGTGCCGGCCGACCAGGAAACGGTTGGCGTAGGGCCGCCTCAGTTCAGCGTGACGCTCTGGCCGCCGACGGTGACGGTGCGGGTCGAGCCCGAGGTCGCCACCTTGACCGTCGGCTTCTTGCAGCCCACGTCGATCAGCACCAGGAATTCGCCGATCGACTTGCCGTCGTTCTTCAGGTAGAACGCGCCGTGCGACTCGGTCACGCCCGACTTCGGCGCCGGCCCGCTCCACTTGGCGAACGGCGCATTGCCGTTCAGGTCGCGCAGGCAGACCGACTGGCCGCCGGCGGCGATCTTGACGGCCGACGTGCTCTCGACCGTGATGGCGGCGGGCGCGTGCATGTTCCACTCGTAGGTGTGGGGCACGGTCGCCTGCAGCTTGTCGCGCACGACCATCGCGTTCTCGCCGTGCAGGTACCAGATCTGGCGCTTGGCCATCGTCAGCTGGCCGCCGTAGGACGGGGTCGCGTCGCCCTCGGCGTAGTCGTAGGTCGACTGGGCCGAGAAGCCGGTGATGCGGCCGTTGCGCTGCAGCTGCTCGCGGTAGCCGTCGACCAGCTGGCCCTTGCCGCCGTCGAAGGTGATCGCGTTCTGCGACTTGGTCTGGTGGTACCAGTCGGTCCACAACGGCGAGCCGTACCAGTCGTACCAGCCGGCCTTGACCAGCAGCGGCTGGCCGGCGACCGACAGCAGCAGGCCGTTCTGGTCGCCGTGGCTGTGGTTGAACGAGCCGTAGGGGCTGGACTTGAAGTAGAACGAGGTGCGGTTCTGGTTGCCGATGTCGCTGTGCATCGCCACCCAGCCGGTGCTCGGGTAGTAGGCCGAGCTCGACGGCGGGATCTTGAGCTGGGTGCCGGCCACCGGCATCGGGTACGGCGCCTGCAGCACCGACATCGAGTCTTCCAGGCCGCCCAGGTTGGCCACGTACCAGGCCGCGCGCGGCGACACCATGCGGTTTGCGAAGGCGCGGAACACGCGCTGGTCCGGCTTGGTCTCGGAACCGTCGCCGAAGGCGTGGATCTTCGAGCCCGGCGGGATGAACTGGGTCGCGAAGTCGAGGAAGCCCAGGGTCCACGGCTTGGCGTACAGGTTCAGGCCGGTCGCCTGGACCATCGGGTCCCACAGCGCGACCATGTAGCCGGCCGCGTACTCGGCGTAGGCGGTGCCGTTGGCGTAGCCGCCTTCCGGGCCGGCCCACGGCGACGGCGTGTTGACGTAGGCGCGGAACGAGAAATCGAACCACTTCTGCGCATCCGGCACGTCGCCCAGCGCCAGCGTCGAGATCAGCGCCATGAAGATCATGCTGGTGTTGCCGTGCGAATCGAACGGATACTGGTCGAGGCGGCCGTTGTCGCCGGCCAGGTTGCCGAAGATTTCATTGCCGCGCACGGTGACGACGTTCAGCCAGCGGGCCTTGCGCGTCGCGTCGACGCCGCTGCCCAGCAGGTCGACGCCCTTGACCAGCGCGAGCGCGATCTGGCGCGTGGCCTGGTCCTGGTTGGCGTAGCTGGTCGGCCCCTTCGGGTTCAGCGACGCCAGCTGGTCGCCGCGCTTCAGGGCTTCGGTCAGGTATTGCTGGTCGCCCTTCAGGCGCCACATCAGGGCGGCCGCCTCGAGCTGGCGCGACGCTTCGTTGATGCGGTTGCGCACGTCGGTCTGCTGCGAGGCCATCGAAGCGGTCAGCGGCGAGGCGATGGCGATCGGCCAGCGCCCGTCGTTCAGGTCGGGCAGCGCGCCCATCTGCAGCTTGACTTCGTTGGCCAGGCGGCTCAGGTAGGGCTCGAGGTCGCCCTTCTTGGCCGAGTTCCAGGTCGAGAACGCGGTGAACGACGACGGCAGCGAGCGCGGGCGCGCCTTGGCCGCGATGCGCGCACGCAGGGTGGCGTTGTCGGGCACTTCGAACACGGTCGACTTGCTGGTGATCGCGAAGGCGCGCGGGCTCGACCAGTCGCTGGCGCCGGCCGGGCGCACGCGCCAGGTGTAGTTACCCAGCGCCAGCGCCTTGGTCGGCAGGTACCAGTTGCGCTCCACGGTGGCCTTCACCGGCGAGCCGCCCGCCGGCGTGATCTCGATCTCGTAGCTGGCCGGCCCGGTCGGGTGGCGCGCCCAGAAGAAACCTGGCGGATTCTGCGCCTGCACGGCGCCGTTGGCGGGATTCGGCTGCACGACCAGGGGATCGGTCGACTGGGCCCAGTCGGCGTGCGCGTTGAACGAGCACAGCAGCGCAGACATGGCAGCTGCGACGGCAAGCGCCTTCCGGTGAACTTTCATGATGATGCTCCGAGAAAATGTAACAGAACTGCTGGGATGGCCCGGCGGCGTGGCGCTCGGGCACGGTAACTTCAGGAAGATCGCCCCAGTAACCGAAAAGCGTTCTTCATCTCGGATTTATAGTACCCCAAATCAATTGACGTGCGGCAAAATTCCCTTAGAAATCAAAGATTTTTCACCCCCATCGCACAAAACCAACGCTTGTAAGGACACCCTGTCAAGCGCAATCTTTCCAGCTTGTCCAGGACCGTTTTTTAACTGAAAAGATTGTCTGGAAACTGTGCGGACAAAATGGCAACCGTGTCGGAAATGCCATGCGGGCCGCCGTGTCTGCGCGCGGGAACGGGGCGCCGCCGCCGCGCGGCCCGTCCTGCCGCGCGCCGCGGCGCCCGTCCCGCTGGCGCGCCTCAGTGCGCGGCCTGCGCGCGCAGGTCGCGCATCCGCTTCATGTAGCGCAGGCAGTAGATGCCGAAGGCCAGCGGCGCCCGGTTCATGTAGCGCTTGCGCACCTGGAATTCTTCCTGGCGCGCCTTGATCTTGTTGGCCGACGAGACGCTGCCGGCATGGTCGCGGAACACCGTCAGCGGCCGGTCCACGGTGGCCGGGCGCGCCACGCGGCCCAGGCGCAGCCACAGGTCGATGTCCATCGCGTACTTCAGCTTCTCGTCGAACATGCCGACGCGGCCGAAGGCGCTGCGGCGGATGAACACGGCCGGATGCGGCACCGAGGCGCGGCCCGCGGCGAACGAGCCGTAGCTGAACGGCAGCATCGGATACGGCGGCACCAGTTCGCCGTCCTTGAGCACCTGGACGGTGCCGTAGACCCAGTCGACGCGCTCGTCGGCGAAGCGCCGGGCTACCGTTTCCAGCACGTCGTCGCTGGCGTAGTAGTCGTCCGAATGCAGGTGCGCCACGAATTCGCCGGTGGCGGCCTCGATGCCCTGGTTCATCGCGCGGCTGATGCCGCCGCCGACGTCGCGCAACACCCGCTTCCTGCCCGGGTAGGCGGCGATCATCTCGAGGGTGCCGTCGGTGGAGCCGCCGTCGACGAAGATGTGCTCGACGTCCTGGCAGGTCTGGCGCTGGACCGAGGCGAGCGTGTCGGCCAGCGTGGCGGCGCTGTTCCAGGTGCAGGTCACGATGGAGAACGTGGGCTTGTGGCTCGCGCCGTGGGTGTCGTTCAGGTCATTCTGCATAAAAGTCCAGTATCCGTGGAATGGCGTTGAAAACGTCCATGGGGAAGGAATCGGGCAGCGGCACCGTCACGGGCGGCCGCCCGAGCTGCTCGACCAGCTGCTGCACGAGGCGCGGCATGGTCTCGGCCAGGCGCAGCTGGCCGTCGTAGTACTGGTAGGCGGCCAGCTCCGGCGTGCCGCCGCGCGCCAGCGCCAGGCATTGCCTGCCCAGCGCCAGCGCTTCCAGGATCGTGGTCCCGCACGGCTCTTCCCAGACCGACGGGATCACCAGCAGGTGGCTGCGCGCCGACATGCGGATCACCTCGTCGTAGGGCTTCCAGCCCAGGAAGCGCACCTGCGGCCCCGCATGGCGCCGTTCCAGCTCGGCGCGCAGCGGGCCGTCGCCGATGATCGACACGCGCGCGTGCGCCGGCAGCCAGCCCTGGATCTGGGCCAGGAATTCGCCGAAGCCCTTGCCGGCATCGATGCGCCCGACCAGCAGGATCTCGCCCGCCGCCACCTCCGCCGGCGCCGCCGCGCGCTCGCGCAGGTAGGGATAGCGGATGAAGTTGTGGATCACGCGCGCGCGCGACAGGTCGGCGTCCGGCACCGCGCGCAGGAAGGCGCGGCGCAGGAAGTCCGAGACGAAGATCGTCTTGTGGCGCGAGAACGCGTCGGCCGTCTCGGAGCGGTAGCGGCGCACGGCCATCCCCGACATCGAGCGGCGCAGCGTGTTCGGCGCCGGGTGGATGCAGGTGGCGCAGTCGCGCGCGTCGAGCGCCGTGCAAACGTGCTCGCCCTTGAAGCGCAAATGGATCACGCATTCGCTGCCCTGGTCGTGGCGGGTCTGCACGAAGTTCACGCCCCGCGGCACGTAGCGTCCCGCCATCGGCAGGTGGCCGTGGTAGTGCACGACGTCGTAGCGGGCCGCCTCGCGCAGCAGCGCGCGGGCGATCGTGCGCGCGAACCAGGGGCGCTTGACCGGGTTGAAGAAGCCGAGCTGCGATTCCTTCCAGCCCGGGCGGGAAAAATCGAAGCCCGGCAGCAGCCGCCCGCGAAAGCCGATCTCGGCCGCGCTGCCGGCATGGAAGCGGTCGCTGCGCCCCATGATGTCGACCGCGTGCCCCTGCTCCAGCAACGCGTTCGACAGCGTCACCACGTGCTTGCCCAGGCCGCCGATCTGCGTGCCCGGCAAGTCTTCGGAAACCATCAGGATCTTCAAACCGTCTTCCTTACCGATAACAGCCCCTTCACCCGGGTCCAGGCCAGGTCCTTGTCCGACTTCTCGATGACGAACAGGCTGCCGTAGGCCAGCAGCAGGCCGCCCGTCAGCAGCACCAGCAGCGCCAGGTCGACGGGCCCGCCGTCGAAGGCGCGGTTGGCGGCGTGCGCGGCCAGCGCCACCAGCGCCACGCCCAGGCTGCTGGGCAGGTAGGCCTTGCGCGCCAGCTCGCCCAGGCGCGTGGGCACCGTGCGGCCGTGGACGGCGACGAGGAAGGCGCAGGTCAGCAGCACCGAGGCGATCAGGTGGCCCCAGGCCGCGCCGTCGATGCCCCAGCCGGCCACGCCGAGCCAGACCACCAGCAGGCCGAAGCCGGCGCGCGCCAGCGCGAACAGGCCGGAATAGCGCGGATGCCCCATGCCGTCGTTCACCAGGGACGGCAGGCTCGTCAGCGAGTCGATGAATTGCGACAGGGCCATCACCGCCAGCACCACCTGCCCGGCGCGGGCGAACTGCGGGTCCATCCAGTAGTACAGGATCTGGTAGGAGAACACCGCCACCAGCACCAGTACCGAGGCATTGATGAACACGACGTAGCGGCTGGCCTTCAGGTACAGCCGGTTCAGGCGCTCCAGCTCGCCGCGCGCGGCCAGCGCGCTGGCGGCCGGGAAGAACACGCCGGACAGGCGGTAGGTCAGGCCCAGGATGCGGTTGGCCAGCGTCGAGGCGACCGTGAAGTATGCCAGGCCGGTCACGCCGACCAGGGCGCCGATGATCAGCTTGTCGGCATAGGCGTAGGACAGCGTGGCGAAGCGGCTCAGGAAGGAGTACGCCGAAAAGCCCAGCAGCTCGCGCCTGAGCGCCGCCGTCGGCCGCCGCCACGCCAGGCCGGGCAGCAGGCGGCGGATCCAGAACGCCAGCACGCAGCAGTGGATCGTGCTGGTGACCACGCGCAGCAGGATCACCTCGAACAGGCCGTAGCCCAGCATCAGCACGCCGACCGTCAGCAGCGGCACGCCGGTGCCGAACAGCATCTCGATGCGGCTGGCGATGTCGTAGCGCATCAGCGACTGCGGGATGCTCTGCAGGTAGCTCTGCAGCTGGCCGATGAAGAAGCCCAGCGCGGCCAGCTTGAGCGTCGCCACCGCCTCGGCCTCCAGCGCCGGCGGCACCGAGAACACGCGCGTGACGAGGAGATGGGCGCCGACGTAGATCCCGAGTCCGCCGACCAGGCCCAGCAGCGAATACACGGACAGGCCGAAGCACACGGTCTCGTTGATGCGCTCGCGGTCCTTGTGCGCATTGAACTCGGCGATGTACTTGACGGACCCGGCGGTGACGTTGATGTCGATGACGGCGAAATAGCCGACGATGGCCGTCACCAGCGAATACACGCCGTAGCTGGCGTCGCCCAGGCCCTTGACCACGAGCGGCACGGTGCCGAGCGCGACCAGCGCGGGAATCGCGGCGCCGAGCAGGTTGGAGACGGCATTGCGGAGCAGGCTCAGGTTCATGGACGCCCCGTCATGCCGTCACCGGATAGCGGCGCGGCGCCGGCGCCATGCCGTAGGCGCGGCGCGCCGCCTGGGCCGGCTCGGCCACGGCCGCCGCGCGCAGGCCGGCCATCGCCACGTACGGCAGGGCCAGGCAGACGGCCAGCATCTGCGTCGTGCGCACCTGCGGGAACGGCGTGCCGATCAGCAGGTCGGGCAGCATGAAGGCCAGCCCGGCGGCGCCGGCCGTCGCCAGGCCCAGCAATTCGGGCGGCAGCGTGCGCAGCGCGCGGCGGGTGAAGGCCATGAACGCCCAGATCGTGCCGCACAGCAGCACCAGCCCGGGAATGCCGGCCTTGAGCGCGATGTGCAGCACGCCGCTGTGCAGGAACAGGCCGCCGTCGTGGCCGGCCTGCCAGGAAATCTGCTGGTAGCCGGCATAGCGGCCCCAGCTGCCGATGCCGGTGAACAGGTGGTTGACGAAGTCGGCCATGGCGAACTTGAGTTCCAGCACGCGCTCGCTCTCGGCGCCGAAGCGCTTCGATTCCATGTCGTAGAACAGGCTCGACAGGCCGCCGCTGGCGCCCTTGGTCTGCCCCAGGCGCTTGACGGCCGCGTACAGCAGGCCGGCGCCGACCACGGGCAGGCCCAGCACCGCCATCTGCACGCGGCGCTGCAGCGGGAAGCGCATCATGATCACCAGGAAGGCCAGCAGGAAGCCGATCCAGGCGCTGCGGCGGTAGGACAGCACGATGCAGGCGGCCGTCATGCCCAGCGTGGCCCAGTCGACCATGGTCCAGAACTGCGAGCGCTTGTGCTTGACCACCTGGAACAGGTTGACGGCCGCGATCGCGAAGGCGACCGTGCACAGCAGGCTGTCGTTGATGTCGAAGAAGGTCAGCTTGATCTTGATCGCGTTCATGTTCGCGTAGACATTGTTCGGGTCGCCGCCCAGCACGGCCCAGCGCGCCAGGCCGAAGCCGGCGCGCACGAGGCCCGCCAGCAGGATGAAGCGCGACAGTTCGATCACGTGCTCGCGGGTACGGAACGACAGCAGCATCAGCGAAACCAGCGGGGCCATCCAGACGATGTTCGAGAAGCCGGACGGGGCCAGCGCCTCGGCCAGCGTGACGTTGGAGAACAGCGCCACGGCGACGTGGCCGCCCAGCAGCAGGAACCAGGCCAGGAACCAGGCGCGCAGGTTGCACGGCGGCGCCTGGTAGCGCTGGAAGCCCGCCGAGACGCGCGCGCAGATCCAGGCGCCGAACATGCACCACAGCAGCAGCGGGAACAGCAGCACGCCCGAGCCGCGGCTGTAGATGCCGGGCGCCGACGCGGCCAGCGCCCCGTAGCTGGTGGAATTCTTGAAGAAGAACACGGCCAGGTAGCCGTAGACCAGGAAGCGCGGCCACACCATGCCCACGCCGACGCCGACGATCGAGCCGATCGCCAGCGCCACGACGGCGATGAAGGGGAGCGAGGTGTAGAGGTAGAGGAGGACGGTCTGCATGCGGTATCCGGTCGGCGTTCGGTGGGGTCAGCCCTGCTTGGTGGCGGCGCCGATGAGCCGGCCGCGGTCGCGCGGCGCCAGCGCATCGAGCATCTGGACCACGAAGCGGTCCTGCACCTGGTAGGCGTGGGCGGCGTCGGCCTCGATGGTCGAGACCCGCACCAGCATGCCGTCCGGGATCTTGCCGGTCAGGCCGTAGACGAAGCGCTGGTACTTCTGGCCCAGGCCCGAGGACACCGCCTTGTCGCCCACCGTCACCCAGTATGTGATGGGTTCGTTGCGCGCGTTCTGGCGCGCCACCAGGCGCTTGATCGGGACCGTGCCGTAGTGCGTGGCGAGTTCGCCCTTGTTGGCGTCGACCATGTCGAAGCCCTGGGCCACGTAGCAGACTTCCGGCAGGTGCAGCTGCAGCTGCTTGCTCTGGTCGCCGCCGTAGGCGATCGACAGCATCACGCGCTGGCCGGCGTCGTTGACGTAGGTGCGCGCCAGCGTCTGGTCGTACAGCGTCTCGATCAGCTCCTTCTGCGTCTCGTCGGGGGTCAGCGGCACGATGGTGCGGTCGACCCGCCAGCTGCCGAAGCGTTCCGGGATCATCTGTTCCAGGCTGAACTTGTCCTGGACGGCGGCCACCTTGTGCCTGGGCGTGGCGAACGCCGTCAGGGCGGCCGTGCCGGCCATGGCCGCGCCCAGCACCACGCTGGCGAGGAGCTTGCGGTTCATGTGGCCTCCTTGGGGCGCAGCGCGCCGCCGGGCCTGCCCGGCCCGCCGTGGCCGCCGCCGCCGCCCTGGCGCCGGCGCACGAACCACTGCAGCGCCGAGTCGACCGACAGGATCAGCACCAGGGCCGTGATGAACAGCACCATGCCGGCGAAGCCGTGCAGGAAGCCCTGCCCCGCCGCGTCGCCATAGTAATAGGTGATCAGCGTCAGCACGATCACGCGGATGACGTTGGCCGAGAACGAGATCGGCACGATGAAGATCGCCAGCGCGATGTTGCGGAAGGCGGAGGGATGGCGCATCAGGTTCAGGTAGAACAGGCCCAGCGCTTCCAGCGTCAGCAGCGTCTGCAGGCCGGCGCAGGCATCGGCCACCAGCAGCTGGTACTGGCCGATCTGCAGGATCACGCCCGAGCGGCTGATCGGGTAGCCGAGGGCCCACAGGATGTGTTCGGTGGCCCAGGACACGGCCATCTTCATCGGCATCGTCACGGCGGCCACGAATTCGCTCGGCAGCGGCACCATGAACAGCATGAAGAAGAACGGGAACCACAGCACGCGCAGGGCCGTGGCGCCGCGCTTGACCAGGAGCACGGCGGCCATGACCAGGATGATCGAGACGATTTCCATCATCAGGATCTTCTGCGAGCGGCCCAGCAGGTAGGCCAGCAGGCCCAGCGCGAGGATCGGCCAGCCGGTCCAGCTGCTGCGCGGCGGCGTGGTGGCCGCGATGACGTCGGGCCATTTGCGGTAGATCAGCCAGATCGCCAGGCCGAAGATGATGGGCCCGTGTCCCTGCTCCTCGCCGATCCAGGGACCGGTGAACAGGTACCAGAAGGTCGGCACGAAGAGGACGCCCAGGCCGAGCAGCACCGGCCACCACTCCGGCAACGCGTCGCGCAACGCAGTCCGCAATGCGGCGGCCGGCGCGCGGGCGGCGTGCACCTTGGAATCCATGTCAGAACTCCATCACCACCGAACCGAGCACTTCGCAGCCGGCGTCGGCCAGCTGCTCGGCCGCGCGGCCGATGTGCGAGATGCGGGTGTAGTTCTTGCGCGTGACGAGCAGCACGCCGCCGGCGCGGCTGGCGACGGCGATCGCGTCGACGCCGGACTGGAACGGCGGCACGTCGTACAGCACGACGTCGTAGCGCGACTCGAGCTGGGTGTTGAGGTTGCGGAAGCCCTCGCGCGCCACCAGTTCCTGCGGGTTCGGCGGCAGCGTGCCGGCCGGCATGATCGACAGGTCGACGAAGGCCGGCACGCGCGCGATCACGTCCAGGTCGGCCCGTCCGGCCAGCAGGTCCGACAGGCCCTGGCGCGGCTTGAGCGCGAACATGTCCTGCTGGCGCGGGGCGCGCAGGTTGGCGTCCACCAGCAGCGTCTGCTCGCCCAATTGCGAGAACACGATGGCCAGGTTGGCCGCGAACAGCGCCGCGCCGTCCTCGGGATCGACGCCGACGATGGCCAGCGCGCGGCGCCCGCGCGCGAACCAGCGCAGCATCAGCTGGCTGCGGATCGCGCGCAGCGACTCGACCTGTTCCGAGAACGGCTCGTAGGCGGCGATCAGCTTGGGCGACAGGCCCGCCTGCCCTTTCTGCAGGTAGGGATAGGAGAACTGGCGGGCCAGCACCTGCTGGATGTCGTCCTCGCTGACGAGGCCCAGGCGCACGGCCGCCTCGCCGAAGCGGATGCCGGTCTCCTTCTGCATGCGCAGCACGCGTTCGGCGTCTTCGGGATTGAGCTTGCCGGCATCGAGCAGCAGCGCGCCCATGCTCGACTCGGCGCTGCGCTCGGGAATGGCGTTGAGTATCGGTGAATTCATGGCTTGTCCAATCGATCAGTTCAGGCGCAGCAGGCGGCGCGGCGTCATCAGGGCGCGCAGGCCGCGTCCGTGCGTGCGCGGCGACTTCCACGCGATGGTGCCGAGCACCGGGATGCCCAGCAGGTCCTTGACGTCGCCGGCCGAACGCACCGGGCGGTTCAGCAGTTCCGTCAGCAGCGCCAGGCCCACGCCCAGGATGGTGCCCAGCAGGATCGAGACCAGCGTGTTGAGCAGCACGCGCGGGCCCGACGGGGTGGTCGGCGGCACGGCCGGGTTCAGCAGCGAAATGTCGGACTGCGTCGACTGCGCCTCGATGCGGGTCTGCGAGAAGCGCTGCGAGGCGGCGTCGAAGGCGCGCTGCGCGCTGTCGAGGTCCTTCAGCAGCACGCCCTGCTCGTCGCGGGCGCGGTTCAGCTGCAGCACCTTGGTCTTCTGTTCGTCGACGGCCTTGCGCAGCTCGGCTTCGCGCTGGCGGTATACCTCGGCGTTGGCGCCGACGCTGCGGGTGACGGTGCCGGTGGCGGCGTTCAGCTCGGCGCGCACCTTGTCCAGCTCGGCCTTGGCGGCCAGGTATTGCGGGTGGTTGCGGCCGTAGCGCTGCGACGTGTCGGCGAACTTGCCCTCGGCCACGGCCAGGTTGGCGCGCATGGTCTGGATCAGGCCGTTGTTGGCCACGTCGGGCGAGCCGAACGCGGCGTTGCCGGCGGCGGCCTGGCGCGAGCTGGCTTCCATCGCGGCGGTCTGGGCCGCGACCAGCTGGGCCGACAGGTCGTTCAGGCGCGACAGTTCGACGTCGACGCGGTTGTTGTCGAGGCTGACGATGCCCTTTTCCTGCTGGTACTTCGACAGGCGCGCCTGCGCCGCCTCGAGGTTGTCGCGCAACTGCTTGGTCTGTTCGTTGAAGTAGTTGGAGGCGTTCTTGGCCGGCTCGGTCTTGAGCTGGACGGTGATCTTCTGGTACTCGTCGGCGAAGGCGTTGGCGACGGCGGCCGCGAAGGCCGGGTCGGCGCCCTTGAAGCTGATCTCGACGACGGACGACTCGCGCGACGGCACGATCTCGAGCTTCTTGAGCAGCAGGTCGGCCAGCCAGTCGCGCACCGAGCCCTTGCCCTCGTTGGCCTCGTTGAACTGCTGCACGACGGCCGGGCTGTTCGCCAACCGCAACGCATCGACGACGCGCAGCGCCACGTTCTTGCTGCTGATGATGTCGATCTGCGTCGCCATATAGCCCGGCAACAGCTGGCCCGGCATCGTCAGCCCGGTCAGCGGATCCACCCCCTTGTAGTTCAACAACACGGATGCCGTTGCCTTGTAGGTCTTGTTCTGCACGAGGCTGTAGCCCAATGCCAGTGCGACCGTCACGAGAAGGGTCGTCAAAATGATCTTCTTCCGTGCAAGCAAGATCAGCAGGAATTGTCGGACGTTCATGATGAACCTTTTCAGCAGGGTGGATCGAAAACCAGCAACAGCAATTGGTCGAAACCAACAACAACAACAACAACAAACTGGAACACCGTCAGCGTTCCGGCGCCCCGGGAAACCTTAGCGAGGGGTCGCAGGCCGCAGCTGCGGCCGCGCAGCAGGTTTATCGGGGTTCCCCTCAGTCAGAACCAGGATTCCTTGACGATGACGACGTCGTCCGGCTGCAGGACGTCGTTCGCCTTCACGTCGATCGTACGCGGCACGCCGGCCTGGTCCTTGCGCGTGATCTGCAGGCCGCGCTGGGTGCCGCGCAGGCTCAGGCCGCCGCCGGCCGAGATGGCTTGCTGGACGGTCATCGCGCGCTCGACGCGGAACGGCCCCGGGCGCTGGACCTCGCCGGTGATGTAGGCGCGCGGCGCGCGTTCGACGAAGATGATGTCGCCGCCGGCCACTTCGTAGTCGCGGTTGAGCTCGCCCTTGCGCACCATGTCGACGACGTCGATGGTCTCGCGCGTGGTCTGGCCGTCGCGGGTGCGCACCAGGCTGACCATGTCGCCGCCCTCGGCGCCGATGCCGCCGGCCAGGGCCAGCACGTCGAGCACCTTGCGCTTGCCGTCGATCGGGTAGCGGCCCGGGCGGTTGACCTGGCCCAGCACCGACACCTGCTGGCTGGCCAGCGTGGTGATCAGGAGGTTGACCTGCGCCTTCTTGAGGTAGCCGCCCTTCTCGAGCAGGCCGCCGATCTTCTTCTCGGCCTGCTGGGTGGTCAGGCCGCCGACCTGGACTTCGCCCAGCAGCGGGAAGGTCAGGCTGCCGCCTTCCGAGACGCGCGTCTCGACCGCGAGGTCGGGGCTGCCGTAGACGGAGGCGCGGACCACGTCGCCCGGGCCCAGCAGCACCTCGGCCGCGCCGGCCAGGCCGGCTCCCAGCATCAGGGCCGCCGCGATCATCCAGTGTGCGAATCGTTTCATGGGGTTCTCCTTCTTGTTCGTCGGGGTCTCGGGATGGTTCACTTCAGTCCTGCGACGCCGCGGTCGAGCGCGGCCTTGTCGGTGCCGCCGGCATTCTCGGCCGGCGCGGGATCGGCGGCCGCGGCGGGCGTCGCGGCAGCGGCGGCAGCGGCCGGCGCATCGGCGCCGGCGACGGCGCTGGCGGGCGCGGCGCCGCCGGGCAGCGCGGGCGTCGCCTTCGGATCGGGCATCATGCTCTTGTTCAGGTAGTCGATCTTGGCGGTGGAGCGCAGGCGCTGCAGCTCGGCGGACGCCATTTCCTGGTTTTTCTTCTTCATGAGGAATTGCTCGATCTGCGCCTGGGCGACCTGCAGCGACACCGGCGCATCCTTCACCTCGGCCACCGAGATGAACATCGCGCGCGGCCCCTCCTTAACGACGAACAATTGCCCCTTGGGCATGCCCAGCAGCTTCGACGCCAGCGCCGGCGGCACGTCGGCGGTCGAGCGCGTGACCTGGTTGCGGCCGTAGCGCACCTTGTGCGCATCGAGCCACACGGCGACTTCTTCCAGCGACTTGGCGCCGTCGGCGGCGCTGCGCAGCTCCGGCGTCAGGTCGTTGGAGGAAATGACCAGCTCGTTCATGCTGAACTGCTTGCGGTTGGCAAAGAATTCCGGATGCTTGTTGAAGTAATCCTCGACCTCGGCCGACGTCGGGCGCCCCGGCGTGCCGATCTTCTTCTGCAGGTAGGCCTGGGCGATGATCAGCGCGCGGGCGCGGTCGATCGCCTGCATCACCTTGGGATCGCGGTCGAGGTTTTCCTTGGCGGCCGCCTCCTGCAGCAGCTGGCGGTCGATCAGCACCTGCAGCAGCTGCTTGCTGGCGGTGTCCTGCTGGGCCGACGCCACCCCGGCGCGCTGCAGTTCCTCGTTGAGCTGCAACACCGTGACTTCCTCCCCGTTCACGCTCGCCAGCGCCTGGCCGGGCTTCTTCGCTTCCTTGGCCTTGTCGCCGCAGGCGCTCAAGGTGGCTGCAACCAGGATCAGCGCGGCGCACAGCGCGCGCTTCGGGACGGTGAGGGAGGATGTGTTCATGATGGACGCCAGGTTGTTGTTCAAGATAAAGTTTCCTTCGGTTGGTCAAAGCGGCAGCGATCGCACCGCCACGGAACTCTTTTTATGCGCACCCATTCTGGGAGCCGCACGGTTGAGTATCTGTTCGTCAATTAACACTCTTCCATGCGGCCCCGCCCGCGGCTGCCGCCTGCGCTCCTCAGGCGGCAGCGCGCTTTTCCATCTCGGTCAGTTCGACGAAGGCGTCGTAGGCCATGCGCAGGCCGTCGCGCAGCGGCGTGCGCGCCTGCCAGCCGAGCGACTTCAGCTTCGACACGTCGAGCAGCTTGCGCGGCGTGCCGTCCGGCTTGCTGGTGTCGAAGCCGATGCGGCCGCGGTAGCCCGTCACCTCGCCCACCAGTTGCGCCAGCTCGGCGATCGTGACGTCCTCGCCGGTGCCGACGTTGATGTGCGAATGCATCGGGTCGGTGTGCGCGGCATAGGTGGCCTGGTCGAGGTTCATCACGTGCACGCAGGCCTCGGCCATGTCGTCGACGTAGAGGAACTCGCGCATCGGCTTGCCGCTGCCCCAGATCACGACTTCCGGCGCATTGGCCAGCGTCGCCTCGTGGAAGCGGCGGATCAGCGCGGGGATGACGTGGCTGTTTTCCGGGTGGTAGTTGTCGCCCGGGCCGTAGAGATTGGTCGGCATCACGCTGCGGTAGTCGGTGCCGTACTGGCGGTTGTAGCTCTCGCACAGCTTGATGCCGGCGATCTTGGCCATCGCGTACGGCTCGTTGGTCGGCTCCAGCATGCCGCTCATCAGGTACTCTTCCCTGATCGGCTGCTGGGCCAGGCGCGGGTAGATGCACGAGGAGCCGAGGAACAGCAGCTTCTGCACGCCGTTCGCGCGCGCCTCGTGCACGACGTTGGCCTGCACCATCATGTTGTCGTAGATAAAATCGGCCGGATATGTGTTGTTGGCATGGATGCCGCCCACCTTGGCGGCCGCCAGGTAGACCTGGTCGATGCGTTCGTTACGGAAGAAATCGCGCACCTGGTCCTGCTCGGTGAGTTCCAGTTCCGCGTGGCTGCGCGTGACGATATTGGTATGGCCCTGGGCGCGCAGCGCGCGCACGATGGCCGAGCCGACCAGGCCGTTATGGCCGGCGACGTAGATGCGGGGTTGCGTATTCAACGTTCACTCCAATGAAATTGCGACGTTGTAACCATGCGATGCCAGCAGCTTGTGGCGGCGTGCCCTGTCGAGGTCGTGCGCCACCATTTCCTGCACCATCGCTTCGAAGCTGATGCGGGGTTCCCAGCCGAGGCGCTCGCGCGCCTTGCCGGGGTCCCCGAGCAGCGTGTCGACTTCCGTTGGACGGAAGTATTGCGGATCGACCGCGACCAGCGGTTGACCCACCACCACCCCAGGCGCTTTGTCGCCGCCGACGGACGCGACCACGCCGCGTTCGTGGACGCCTTCGCCCTGCCAGGCGATCTCGATGCCCAGTTCGCGCGCGGCAAGCTCGACGAACTGGCGTACCGAATACTGGCGTCCGGTCGCGATGACGAAGTCCTCGGGGGTATCCTGCTGCAGCATCAGCCATTGCATCTCGACATAGTCGCGCGCATGCCCCCAGTCGCGCAGGGCGTCCATGTTGCCGAGGAATAGCTGCTGCTCCAAACCCTGGGCGATGTTCGCTAGGGCGCGCGTGATCTTGCGCGTCACGAAGGTCTCGCCCCGGCGCGGCGACTCATGGTTGAACAGGATGCCGTTGCAGGCATACATCCCATAAGCCTCGCGATAATTGACCGTGATCCAGTACGCGTACAGCTTGGCCACCGCATACGGGCTGCGCGGATAGAACGGCGTCGACTCGCGCTGCGGCACTTCCTGCACCAGGCCGTAGAGTTCCGACGTCGAGGCCTGGTAGAAGCGGGTCTTTTTTTCCAGGCCGAGGAAGCGGATCGCCTCGAGCAGGCGCAGCGTGCCGATGCCGTCGACGTCGGCCGTGTACTCGGGCGACTCGAACGATACCGCCACGTGGCTCATCGCGCCCAGGTTGTAGACCTCGTCGGGCTGGATCTCGCACAGGATGCGGTTCAGGTTCGAGGTATCGCTCAGGTCGCCGTAATGCAGGAAGAAGTGCGGGTTGTCGGCGTGCGGATCCTGGTAGATGTGGTCGATGCGCGCCGTGTTGAACAGCGAGGCGCGGCGCTTGATCCCGTGCACCTCGTACCCTTTTTCCAGCAACAGTTCGGCCAGGTACGATCCATCCTGGCCGGTGACCCCGGTGATCAACGCTTTTTTCATATGGCTTGCTTCCCAGGGATCCGGCCCAATCTGGCCTTGACCCGTTAAAATTGCAATCTCATCAATTATTCTACGCAGCCCAGCGGATGCCGCAAGCGGCGATCCGATTGAATATTGTCGCTTAAGTCGTCCTTAAGTGCTGTTATTTCCGCGCAGAATGCTTCTAAAATGCATTTTCTCGCGTAAAGACCACCTTGACGGTCTTGAGGATGATCCACAGGTCGAGCCACAGCGACCAGTTGCGCAGGTAGTCCAGGTCGTACTGGATGCGCGCTTCCATCTTGTCCAGCGTGGCCGTTTCGCCACGCAGGCCATTGACCTGCGCCCAGCCGGTGATGCCCGGCTTGACCTTGTGGCGCAGCATGTATCCCTTGATCAGCTTGCGGTATTGCTCGTTGTGCGCGACCGCGTGCGGGCGCGGCCCGACGATGCTCATCCTGCCCTGCAGGACGTTGATGAACTGCGGCAGTTCGTCGAGCGAGGTGCGGCGCAGGAAGCCGCCGATCCTCGTCACCCGCTGGTCGTTCTTCTGCGCCTGCGTCACCGTGGCGCCGTTTTCCATCACCGTCATCGAGCGGAACTTGTAGACGATGATCTCGTCGCCGTACAGGCCGTAGCGGCGCTGGCGGAAGATCACCGGCCCAGGCGAACTCATGCGCACGGCCGCGGCGATCGCCAGCATCAGCGGCGCCAGCATCAGCAGGATCAGGCTGGCGAGCACGATGTCGGAGATGCGCTTGACCATGCTGTTCACGCCCATGAACGGCGATTCGCGGATGGCGATCACGGGCATGCCGCCGACGTTGTCGAAGCGCGCCTGCATCAGGTCGAAGATGTACACGTCCGGCAGGAAATACACCGAGGCGGTGGTGTCCTGCAGCTCGTCGATCAGCTTGCGGATGCGCGGCTGGGCGGAAATCGGCTGGCTGATGAAGATCATCTTGATGCCGTGCGCGCGCACGTAGGCCACCAGGTCGTCGGTCTTGCCGAGCATCGGATGTCGCATGTCGGGCGGGCGGCGGCCGTCGTCGCGGTCGTCGAAGAAGCCGCGCACCTGCATGAACAGGTTCGGATGGCGGTCGCAGATGCCGGCGAACTTCAGGCCGACGTCGTTGGCGCCGACCACCACCACCGAGCGCACTTCCTTGTCGTGCCCGGGCCGCTGGGCCATGCGCGCGGCGATGTGGCTGGCGAGCAGGATCACCGGCGTGGCGACGAACCAGGCCAGCACCACGCGCTCGTCGTAGTAGTACTTCAGGCCGCTGGACGAACCGAGGAACAGCAGCACGGCCACGGTCACGCACCAGCCGAACACGACGTCGCGCGCATACGCCCCCATGCGTCCGCTGCGCCAGGTGCGGTACGGATCGATGTGCCCGTACACGGCCGACGAGATGAAGAAGGCCAGGATCATCAGCACCAGCAGGTAGCCCGAGAACGGCTCGTGGAAGAACAGGGCCGACAGGTACAGCGTCCCCATGACGATCAAGGGATCGAGCACGCGCTGGAAGAACGAGATCAGGGGTATGTCATTGACGGTCATAGAAAGCGATCGGAATCGCGCAATCAGAATTGCGCATTGGCCGACAGCGTCATGCTGTTCGACTTGAAACTGCCGGTGCCGAGCACGACCGATCCGCTGCGCTCCTGGTGCGCCACCCCGGCCGAGACCTGGATGGTCGGGCGCGGCGTCCAGGTCGCGCGCAGGCTGGCCGTGCGGATGGCGTCGCGCAGGTCGCCCGCGCCGTCGAATTCGCGGCGCGCGTTGTAGTTGCGCCGCTCGTAGATGGCGTCGGCGTTGACCTTGATCTTGGCGGTGGCGTCCCACTGGGCGCCCACGCTGGCGCCCTTGTTCAGCGTGTAGCTCACCAGGGTGCTTTCCAGCGGCGCGAAATCGCGCCAGACGGCGGCGTTGTAGGTCATCTTGCCGCGCGGCTGGTAGGTCGCCCGGACCTTGCCGGCGGCGCCCTTGGTCTTGCCGGCGCCGAACGACGGCTGGTCGCGCTGGGTATAGCCGACCAGCGCGTCGAAGCCGGTCGAGCCGGTGGCCTGGTACTTCACGCGCACCTTCAGCTCGTCCTGGTCGAAGTCGCTGCCGACGAGCACGCCGTTGATCGGGCGGCCGTACGGGTACTTGCCCTTGACCTTGCGCGCCACCAGGCCGACCGTGTTGCCGCTGCGCGCCAGGTAGCCGAGCTCGAGCTCGGAGGCATCCTCGGTGCGGTTGTTGAAGCGCTGGCTGAGCAGTTCGTATTCGTACTTGTCGCGCTGGAAGCCCGCGCGCACGCGCCAGGCGGCATGGAAGCGCCACGCGGCTTCCGCGTACTGGCTGCGGCTGGTGCGCAGGTTGCGCTCGTCGCTGCGGAAATCGGTGTACGGCGCCAGCACCTGCTGGTAGGTGGAGCCGATCTTGCCTTCGAGATGATTGCCGAGCTGCCAGAACCAGTTCGCCTGGATGTCCTTGCCGTCATAGTTCAATTGCTTGAAATAATCGAAATCTGTCTTGGACAGTTTGGCGATGATGGAAATCCGCTGGCGGCTATACGTCTTATCGAAGATCAAGCCACCCTCGCGCGTCCACCAGGAATCGGACAAGTGGTTGTCGAATCCGGGCTGGCCCTCGGGCACGCGCAGCAGGTTGTCGTCATGGCCGTAGGCCACGCCGCCGTAGACGTGCAGCGCATCGCGCTGGCCGGCGCCGGCCGGCAGGGCGAACAGGGCAAGGATCAACAGGGCAAGGGGACGCGTGCGGAAGTTCGACATGGTTGGGTATGTTTTTCCTGGGTTGAACGTGCCGGACGGCTACCAGAACGACCAGCTGCCGGTGTGCACCACCCAGGCCCCGAGCAGGCCATTGGTGACGGCGTGGGCCAGGATCGGCGACCAGAGGTTGCGGTGGTACATGTACAGCAGGCTGTAGGCGATGCCGGCGACGATGCCGGCCAGCCACAGGTTGTGCTCGAAGCCGAACAGCACGACGGTGACGACGACGGCCTTGAGGCCGACGCGGGCGGGCGCGACGGCCTCGAAATCGGGCGCGGCGACCCAGCGCATCAGGAAGGAGCGCCAGAACAGTTCTTCCATCACGGGCACCACCAGCGCGGCGCCGGCGATGCGCAGGACCACCAGCAGCCAATCGATCTCGCCATCGACGCGCGGGTCGTAGCCGGCCGGCGTGCCGACGACCATCCAGCCGGTCGACAGCTGGATCCACAGCACGAGCACGACGATGCCGGTGGCCACGGCGGCCAGGATGGCGGAGGGGGACAGGCGGAAGGCGGCCAGCTCGCCGTAGCGGCGCCAGAACAGCGCCAGCAGGCAGGTCACGAGGGCGATCTTGGCCGGGTACAGCCAGCGCAGCACGCCTGGTGCGGCGCCCAGGCGTTCGGCGACGTCGCCGACGACGATGAAGGCCAGGTAGGCCGCGAAGGGCAGGATGCGGGCCCAGGCCGCGCGGTTGAACATGGGAGCGTCGGCAGGCAAGGCTGCCGCGGCGGGCACGGCGTAGCGGTCGTCATGCTCGGTCATGTTCCTCCATCGGCGGGCGCCTGGCCCGCATCCCTCAGTTCATGCTCACTGCTCTCCCCTGGTGCGCGCCTCGAGGCGTTCCCAGCGTTCCAGGGCATCGAGCAGCAAGTCCTCGATCTCCGCGTGGCGCGCGTTCATGCGGCGCGCGTCGGCAGGATTGGTCTTGTAGAAGTCGGGCGCATTCAGCTGGGCCGTGATCGCCGACTGCTCGTCTTCAAGGCTGGCGATGAGCTTGGGCAACTCTTCCAGCTCACGCTGTTCCTTGTAGCTCAACTTTACCTTCTTGCCATTCGCGTTCTGTGCGCTGGATGACATATCGTTGGGTTTGGTCGAATCGGCCTTCGGCACAGACGCTGCCGGCGTTGCCGCCGGGCCAGACGCGGCGGCCGGCCTGGCCGATTTCACCCGTTCCCAATCGCTGTAGCCGCCGACGAACTCGCGCCACATGCCTTCCCCTTCGGAAACGATGACTTGCGTCACCACATTGTCCAGGAACGTGCGGTCATGGCTGACCAGGAACACGGTGCCGTCGTACTCGGTCAGCAATTCTTCCAGCAGTTCCAGCGTGTCGATGTCGAGGTCGTTGGTCGGTTCGTCCAGCACCAGGCAGTTGGCCGGCTTGGCGAACAGGCGCGCCAGCAGCAGGCGGTTGCGTTCGCCGCCCGACAACGACTTCACGGGCGAGCGCGCGCGTTCCGGCGCGAACAGGAAGTCGCCCAGGTAGCTCATCACGTGCTTGCGCTGGCCGTTCACCTCGACCCAGTCGCTGCCCGGGGCGATGGTGTCGGCCAGTGTCGCTTCCTCGTTGAGCTGGGCGCGCATCTGGTCGAAATAGGCGACGTTCAGCTTGGTGCCGAGTTTCACGCGGCCGCTGTCGGCGGTTTCCTCGCCCAGGATCATCTTCAGCAAGGTCGTCTTGCCGGCGCCGTTCGGCCCGATCAGGCCGACCTTGTCGCCGCGCAGGACGGTGCCGGTGAAGCCGGTGACGATGACCTTGTCGCCATAGCGCTTCGACACGTTTTCCAGTTCCGCCACAATCTTGCCCGAACGCTCGCCGGAGCCGATGTCGAGCTTGACCTGGCCCTGCTGGTCGCGCCGCGCCGCGCGCGTCAGGCGCAGGGCTTCGAGGCGGCGCACGCGGCCCTCGTCGCGGGTCCGGCGCGCCTGCACGCCCTTGCGGATCCACACCTCTTCCTGCGCCAGCACCTTGTCGAACTTGGCGTTCTCGATTTCCTCGTTGGCCAGCAGCTCGGCCTTGCGTTCCTGGTACGTCGTGAAGTTGCCCGGGAAGGACAGCAGCTTGCCACGGTCCAGTTCGACGATGCGGGTGGTGACGTTGTCGAGGAAGCGGCGGTCGTGGGTGATGAACAGGATCGAGCCGCGGAATTCGCGCAGCAGGCTTTCCAGCCACTGGATCGAGGTGAAGTCGAGGTGGTTGGTGGGTTCGTCCAGCAGCAGCACGTCGGGCGCCGCCACCAGCGCCACGGCCAGCGCCACGCGCTTCTGCATGCCGCCCGACAGCGTGCCCATGGTCGCATCGCCGGCCAGGCCCAGGCGGTCCAGCGTGGTCTCGACCTTGTTGCCGAGGTTCCAGGCATCGGTGGCGTCGAGCCTGACCTGCAGCTCGTGCATGCGCTCCATCAGCGCCTCGTCGTCGCCCTGGCCGAACTGGCCGGTCAGCGCCTCGTACTCGGCCAGCATCGCCTGCTGCTCGCCCATGCCGAGGGCGACGGCGTCGAACACGGTCATGTCCGGATCGAACACCGGTTCCTGTTCGACGTAGGCGATCTTGAGTCCCTGCTGCATGACCAGCAGGCCGTCGTCCAGCTTCGAGCGGCCGGAAATGATTTTCAGCAGCGAGGACTTGCCGGTGCCGTTGCGGCCGATGAGACCGACGCGTTCGCCGGTTTCCAGCGAAAAGTCGGCATGGTCGAGCAGCGCGACGTGGCCGAACGCCAGTTGCGCGGAAGAGAGGGAAATGACAGCCATGGTGTTATGTAAGCGAGTGCCGCCCGGCGCGGGCCGGAAACGGACAAAAGGGTCGATGAAGCGAGCATTGTACCGACTGGCGGCGCGGCCGGCGGGAACATCGTGGGGAAAACGGGGAGGCGCGGGAGCGCCGTGCGGGAACGCGCGGAAACGCGCGGGAGCGCAGTGGTGTCGCCAGCAGGAATCGAACCTGCATCTAAGTCTTAGGAGGACCTTGTACTATCCATTGTACTATGGCGACACACGCGTGTTGCAGCACGTTATTCTACCCTACCGCCGGCGCGCGAACAATCGTCGCGCACGGTAGGCGCGGCGCAGCCCGGCGCCGGCCGTGCTATCGTGCGTTCATCCCAACCCGCCCGCGCGAGCCCGGCATGTTCGACTTCATCACCGGCTTCCTCAAGGACCACGGCTACCTCGGCCTGTTCGCCCTGATGGTGCTGGAAAACGTGTTTCCCCCGATTCCCTCCGAGGTCATCGTCCCGTTCGCCGGCTTCGTCGCGGCGCACGGCCACCTGCACCTGGCCGGCGTGCTGCTGGCCGGCACGCTCGGTTCCGTCGTCGGCGCCCTGCCCTGGTACTACGCGGCCCGGGCCTACGGCGCCGACCGGCTCCGGCGCGCGGCCGCGCGCCACGGGCGCTGGATGGCGCTGACCTGCCGCGACATCGACAAGTCCCTGCACGCGTTCGACCGCCACGGCGCCGGCGCCGTGCTGTTCGGCCGCCTGGTGCCGGCGATCCGCACGCTGGTCTCGCTGCCGGCCGGCATCGCCCGCATGCGGCTGCCCACCTTCCTGCTGCTGTCGGCGCTCGGCTCACTGGCCTGGACCGCCCTGCTGGCCGCCACCGGCTACGTGCTGAAGGACCAGTACCACCACGTGGCGGACTGGGTCGATCCGGTATCGAAGACCGTGCTGGCCGCGCTGCTGAGCGGGTACCTGTACCGCGTGGCGACCTGGAAGCCGGAACGCGGCGCGGCGCGCCCGCGCTGACCTCACGGCGCCAGGCGCCGGAACGTCACCACCCGGACCAGCGGATCGGCATCCCAGCTGCCGGGACCGTTGATCCTTTCCCACACCGCGCGGTAGGCCGCCACCGGATCGGCGGCCGGTCCCACGCCTTCCGCGCGCGCGTCGTCCGCGCCGATCGCGCCCAGGCGCTCGATGCGCACCGCCACGATCTCGAGCAGGATGCGGCTGGCCGCGCGCGGCATGAACAGCGCCGGGCGCCGGTGCCAGGCCGGCGCCGCGGCGGCGTCGCGGCGCCCGTCGACGTCGGGCGCGTCGACGTCGAAGCGCCAGTCCAGGCCGGCGGCACGGGTCGTATCGACGAAGGCCCACTCGCTGCGCCCGCGCGCGGCATTGGCGCGCGTGGTCCAGCGGCCGAACGCCGCATAGGTTTCGCGCACCCACAGGCGTTCGCCGGGCGCGCCGAAGCGGCCGGCGGACGACGTGCCGGGAGCGACGACGCGCCGCGTCTGCGTCTTGGTGCCCGCCAGCAGCGCGTCGACCATCGGCCGGGAGAACAGGATGCCGCGCTCGCGCGGCGCCGGGACGCGGCGCGCTCCCGCGTCCGCCGGACTCACGCCGGCATCCGCGCGTCCGCCGGCGCCGCGCCGTCCTGGCGCGATGCGGCCACGGCCGCCTGGGCCAGCATGGCGTCGGCGCGCCCGGCCAGCGCCTGCATGGTGAAGGGCTTGGTCAGCAGTTCCATCCGCGCCGGCAGCGTGTCGTTCTTCATCACGGTGCTCTCGGCATAGCCGGTGACGAGCAGCACCGGCAGTTGCGGCCAGCGCATGCGCACCTGGTCGGCCAGCTGGCGCCCGTTCATGCCGTTCGGCAAGCCGATGTCGGTGACGAGCAGGTCCGGACGGCCCGGCTGGCGCGGGTCGCGCCCGGCCTGGCGCTGCAGGTCCTGCAGCAGGCGCAGCGCCTGCGGGGCGTCGGCCGCAACCAGCACCGCATAGCCCTGCAGCTGCAGGACTTCGGCCATCACGGCGCGGATGTCGTCCTCGTCGTCGACGACCAGCACCAGGCCCTTGCCCGTGCCGCTGGCGACCGCCAGCGCGCCATCGGGCGCCGGCGCGGGGACGGGCGCGGCGCCGCACGCGGGCGCGGGCGCGGCGTCGGGTTGCGCCTCGGCCATGTGGCGCGGCAGCAGCAGGCGCACCTCGGTGCCCTGGCCGGCGCGCGACTCGATGCGCACGTGCCCGCCGGACTGGTGCGCGAAGCCGTACACCATCGACAGGCCCAGGCCCGTGCCCTGCCCCATCGGCTTGGTGGTGAAGAACGGGTCGAAGGCCCGCGCCAGCACGTCGGGGGGCATGCCGGTGCCGTTGTCGCGCACGGTCACCTGCACGTACTCGCCGGGCTTGAGGTCTCCGTGGCGGCGCGCCTGCGCCGCGCTGAAGGCGACGTGGGCCGTCTCGATGTCGATCAGGCCACCCTCCGGCATGGCGTCGCGCGCGTTGTTGGCCAGGTTCAGCAGCGCGCTCTCCAGCTGGTTCGGATCGCACAGCGTGGTCCAGACCAGCGGCTGCAGGCGCGTGCGCAGCGCGATCGCCGGGCCGGCGGCGCGCTCGATCAGTGCCATCATCGACAGGACGAGGGCATTGACGCTGGTCGGCCTGGGGTCGAGCGCCTGGCGCCGCGAGAACGCCAGCAGGCGGTGCGTCAGCGCCGCCGCGCGCTGGGTCACGCCGAGCGCGGCGTCGATGCGGGCCGGCAGGTCGCCGCTCTGGCCCATGCGCAGGCGCAGCTTCATGAGTTCCAGGTGGCCGGTGACGCCCGCCAGCATGTTGTTGAAGTCGTGCGCCAGCCCGCCCGTGAGCTGGCCCACGGCTTCCATCTTCTGCGCCTGGCGCAGCGCGTCCTCCGCCTGGCGCAGCGCGTCGGCCTGCTGGCGCTCGGCGGTGACGTCGCGCGCCACGCCGTACAGCAGCTCGCCTTCCGGCGCGATGGTCCACGATACCCAGCGCTGGCTGCCGTCGCGGTGCAGGATGCGCACCTCGTAGCCGACCAGCGGCAGGCCGCCCGCCAGCATGCGCAGCTTGTCCAGCACGTCGGCGCGGTCGTCGGGATGCACCATGTCCATGAAGGGCCGCGTGGTCGCCTCGGCGGCGCTCCAGCCGAAGCGTTCGGTGAACGCCGGATTCACGGTAAGGAAGCGGCCGGTGGCCAGCGAGGCCGCCATCATCACGTCCGGCGAGATGCGCCATAGGCTGTCGCGGTCGGTGGCGTGGGCGGCGAGCTGGTGCGCCAGCGCATCGTTCAGGCGCCGCACGGTGTCGTCGCGCTGGCGCAGCGCGGCCTCGGCGCGTACCCGCGCGCTGGTCTCGACCAGCGTGCACAGCACGCCCGCCACCGCGCCGCGCGCCGTGCGCACCGGACTGCAGCACAGCGTGTGCCAGGTCTGCGCCACGCCGCCGTCGCGTAGCGCCAGCAGCGCGACGTCCTCGCGTTGCGCGGCCGCGCCATCCAGCGCGCGCGCGGCCAGCGGCGCCAGCGCCGCGGCCAGCGCCTCCCAGGCCGCGCCGCCATGGCCGGCCAGCGGCGCGCCCGGCGCCGCCTGGTCGCCCAGCAGGTCGCCACAGGCATCGTTGTGGAAGACGGCCAGCGTCTGTCCCCAGAGCAACAGCGTGGGCAGGGCGGCATCGAGGACGATGCCCAGCGCGCCGCGCAATGCGTCCGGCCAGCCGGCGATGGGGCCGGCGGTCGCGCCGCCGCAGGCCTGCCAGTCGTGCGCGGCGATGCGCGTCGCCATCCGGCTGGCGTTCAGGAAGGTCAAACTGGAATCCACCGTGTTCATTGTTTCCGCTCGTGCAGTCCGCGGCCGGCGGCCGACGACGCAGGGTGCCGTGCAAAGCCGACCATTCTATTGGCAAGACGTCGCGGACGGCGCGCGCCACACCCGGCCCAGCCCGGTGTGCCGGCGCGGTTCCGCAGCGCGCGCCGGGCGCCCGGGACGGCCGCGGGCCGGCCGCCGTCCAGGCGCTGCAACCGGCTCAGTATGCCGGAAAGACCGCGTTCGCGATGGGTGGATTTACAACAGGATGGTGCGCCGCGGCTTGACAGCGCAGGCCGGCCGGCATGCCGTCGCGGCCGGCGCGTCGATCGGCCGGCACAGCGATCGGCCGCACATCAATCGGCCGCACATCAATCGGCCATACATCAGTCGGCCAGCGCGCGCGCCGCCTCGGCCTGGCGCGCGGCGGCCGCGCCGGCCTGCTCGAGCATGCGCGCGGCGGCGGCGCCATCGAGGTCGGCGCCGGCCGCCAGCGCATTGAGCCCGCCGGCCGGCGCGCGCAGGCCGAGCGTGCGGCAGCCTTCGGCCAGGCGCGCCAGCAGGTCGCGCGCCGCCTGCGGCCGTCCGCCGGCCAGCAGGGCCTCCAGTTCCGCCACGGCGCCGGCGAGCTGGCGCTGCAGGCCGCCCAGGTAGAGCTGCAGGCGCGCCGTGTCGATGCCCAGGCGCCGCGCGACCGCGCCGGCTTCCTCGCCGTCGTCGCACGGCGCCAGCCGCGCCAGGTGCTCGGCCACGCCGACGCCGTCGAAGGGTTTCACGATGTAGCCGGCGGCGCCCAGGCCGAGCGCCTGCTCCATCGTCGCGGCATCCGAGGCCGCCGACACCAGCACGAACGGCAGGTGCGCGAAGCGCGCGTCGGCCTTCACCCGGGCCAGCAGTTCCATGCCGGACAGGCGCGGCATGCGCAGGTCGCAGAACAGGATCGCCGGATCGGCGCCGTCCTCGAGCTGGCGCCAGGCCTGCTCGCCATCCTCGGCTTCCCGCACGTCGGCGCCATGGCCGGCGCCGTCGATCATGTGCATCAGCATCATGCGCGAGACCACGTCGTCGTCGACGATCAACACCTTCATGCCTGCTCCGCTAACTATTGTTGAAAGGAAATTATACCGAGTTCAACAGGATGGGGACGCACGCGCTGCGGGCCTCACGCCGTGGCGGCCTCGAACCGGGCCAGCAAGTCCAGCAGCTGCGGCAGGCGCGCGCGCACCGCATCCAGGCGGCCGGCGTCGGCCTGCGCCTCCAGTTCGCCGCACAGGAGGTGCAGTTCGGTCTCGTCGAGATAGCCGGCGCTGCCGCGCAGCCCGTGCAGCAGGCGCCCCGCCGCCTCGTGGTCCGACGCTTGCAGCGCCGCGTCCAGCTCGGCGCGCCGGCGCGGCAGGTCGGCCAGGAAGGTCTGGCGCAGCCTGGCCTTGAGGTCGGTGGCGCGCCGGCCCGCGTTCTGGGCGGCGGCCACGGCCAGCGGCGGCGGCCCGGTGAGCACGCCGAACATGGCGTCCAGGTCGGCCGTCGACGGCGCCGTCCGCGCCGCCGGCAGCGGCATCGGCGCCAGCTGGATGCCGCGCTGCAGCTGGCGCTCGATGGCGCGCGTCAGGTGGTAATGCAGCTGGGTGTCGTCGATCGGCTTGGTCAGGAAGGCGTCCATGCCGCAGGCCAGGTAGCGGTTGCGGTCTTCCTCGCTGACGTTGGCCGTCAGCGCCACGATCATCAGGTGCTGGTCGAGCACCGGCGCCCCCAGCGGGCCGCCGGCGCGGATCAGGCGCGTGGCGGTGGCGCCGTCCATCTCGGGCATGCGCCCGTCCATCAGGATCAGGTCGTAGCGCGTGCGCGCGCACGCCGCCACCGCCAGCGCGCCGTTCTCGACCACGTCGCACTGGTGGCCCAGTTCCTCCAGCAGCATGCGCACGATGATCTGGTTGGTCGGGTAGTCTTCCGCGCACAGCACGCGCAGGCGGTGCGTGTGCGGCTGGCGCGGCTGGTCGGCCACCATCGGGGGCGCCACGCCGTCGGCCAGCGGCAGCACGAAGCTGAAGGTCGAGCCCGTGCCCGGGGTGCTGGTGGCGCCGATGCTGCCGCCCATCAGCTCGACGAGCTGGCGGCAGATCGCCAGCCCCAGGCCGGTGCCGCCGTAGCGCCGCGTGGTGGTGGCGTCGGCCTGCTCGAACTTCTGGAACAGGCGCGGCAGCGCGTCGGCCGGGATGCCGATGCCGGTGTCCTCGACCGAGAAGCGGATCATGTTGCGGCGCCCGGCGTCGACCTGGTCCTCGGGACGGCGCTCGACGCGCACCGTGACCGTGCCGCTCTCGGTGAACTTGAAGGCGTTGCCGACCAGGTTGACGAGGATCTGGCGCAGGCGCGTCGGGTCGCCCACCACGAAGCGCGGCAGGTGCGGGTCCAGGTGCACGGCGAAGCCGACGCTGTGCGCGCCGGCCTGCTCCTCGAACAGCGTGACCACGTGCTCGATCGCGCCGTCCAGCGCGAAATCGATGTTCTCGATGGTGAGCTTGCCCGCCTCGATCTTGGAAAAGTCGAGCAGGTCGTTGATGATCGCCAGCAGCGACTGCGCATTCGCCTGGCCGCGCAGGATCTGCTCGCGCGTCGCGTCGCGCAGCGTGCCGTCGCGCAGCGCGAAGCCGAGCATGCCGATCACGCCGGCCAGCGGCGTGCGCATCTCGTGGCTCATGTTGGCCAGGAACTCGGACTTCTGGCGCGTGGCGTCCTCGGCGCGCTGCTTGGCCTGGTACAGCCTTTCCTCGTTTTCCTGCAGCGCGGCGTTGGCCAGCGCCAGCTCGTCGGTGCGGCGCCGGACCTGGCGCTGCTGCTCGCGCAATTCCTCGGTCTGGCACTCCAGCAGCCGGTTCTGCTGCTCGATCTTCTCGGTGCGCACGCCGACCTGCTGCTCCAGCTGTTCCTTCTGGCGGCTCAGGTTGTCCACCCGCACGCGGTAGATCGCGTAGCCCAGGCCGACCACGAACATGGCGCACAGGCCGCGGAACCACCAGGTCTTCCAGTACGGCGGCAGCACCGTGATCTCCAGGCTGGCGGCCGCGTCGCTCCAGACGCCGTCCTTGTTGGCGGCGCGCACCTGGAAGGTGTAGCTGCCCGGATCGAGGTTGGTATAGGTGGCGAAGCGCTTGCCGGCGTCGACGCCGATCCAGTCCTGGTCGAAGCCGACCAGCCGGTAGGCGAAGCGGTTGCGGCCCGGCGCGGCGAAGTGCAGCGCCGAGAATTCCAGCGAGAACACGGAATCCTCCGCCGGCAGCGTGATGCCGGACAGGCGCTCGATCGGCCCCGGCAGCAGGCCCGGTCGGATTTCCTGGGCCGGCTGGCCGAAGATCTGCAGGCCCGTGATCACGGCGCGCGGCGCGATCAGGTTGTCGTGCAGCGCGCGCGGATTGAACGCCGTGATGCCGTTGTTGCCGCCGAAGTAGAGCGTGCCGTCCGCGCCGCGCAGCGCCGAGGCGTCGAAATAGGCGCCCTCGATGGTGCCGTCGGCCGAGTTGTAGTTGCGCCAGCCGCCGCTGACCGGATCGAGCCGGTGCAGGCCGCTCGAGCTGCTGACCCAGATGTAGCCGTCCAGGTCTTCCAGCATCGCCGCGACCACGTCGTCGGCCATGCCGTCGCGCGCCGTGTAGCGCTGGAAGCGCGGCGTACCGTCCGCCCCGATCACCATCTTGTTCAGGCCCACCGCCGTGCCCACCCACAGCGTGCCGCGGTGGTCCTCGAGCAGGTAGTGCACTTCGTCGTGGCTGATGCTGGCCGGGTCGAGCGGATTGTGGCGGAAGTGGCGGAACTTCCCGGTGGCGCGGTCGAGCAGGTCGAGGCCGTCGAAGGTGCCGACCCAGAAGCGGCCCTGGCGGTCTTCCAGCATCGGCCGCGCGATGTTGTCGGCCAGGCTCGAACTGGACGCCGGATCGTGGCGCCAGGTGCTCAGCTTGTCGGTCCGGGGATCGAGCCGGTGCAGGCCGCCGCGGCTGGCGATCCACAGCATGCCGTCGCGCGTGACCAGCAGGTTGCGCACGTTGTTGGCGTCGACGTCGCCCTCGCGCGACAGCAGGCGGCGCGAGATCTTCCCGCTGCGCGGGTCGAGCCGCGCCAGGCCGTTGCGCGCGCCGACCCAGACCGTGCCGTCGTGGCCCACCGCCGCGGCGGTGGCCATGACGTCGCCGGACATGCCGTTGCTCACCGGCGCCAGGCGGTAGCTGCGGTCGTCGCCGCTGGCCGGATCGAAACGGTGCAGGCCGCCGTTGGTGGCCAGCCACAGCTTGCCGCCGCCGGCGTCGACGATGCCGCGCACCTTGTTGTCTTCCAGCGAAAGCGGCGAATCGGCCCCGCGCACGATGCGCGCGAAGCCGCCGCTGCCCATGTCGGCGCGCGACACGCCGCCGTACCAGGTGCCGACCCAGAAGGTGCCGACGCGGTCGCCGTACAGGGCCGAGACCTGGTTGTCGCCCAGGCTGTAGTTGTCGGTGATGCGGTGCGGGTGGTTCTCGAAGCGCCCCTGCTCGGGCAGCCAGCGGTACAGGCCGCGGTCGTGCGAGCCGACCCACACCTGGCGCTCGGCATCCTGGTACAGCACGCTGATCTCGCCCGACGGCATCTCCTCGGCCGGGCCGAAGCGGCGCAACTCGCCCTTCTGCCCCAGCGGCAGGCGCTCCAGCCCGCCCATGCTGCCGACCCACAACCGGTTGCCGGCATCGACCAGCAGCGCCTGGATCACGTCGGACTTGCCGCCCTGCGCCGACGGGTGATGGCGGAAGTGCATCAGGTCCGGATCGAGGCTGTCCAGGCCGGCCGAGGTGCCGATCCACAGGCGCCCGTCGTGCCCCAGCGCCAGCGCGTTGACCTTGTCCGAGGCCAGGCTGTCGGCCACGCCCGGCACGTGGTGCCAGATCGCGAAGCGCCCGCTGGCGATGTCGAAATGCTGCAGGCCGTCGGCCGTCGCCAGCCACAGCCCGTCCTTGCCGTCGTCGAGGATGGCGCGGATGTGGCGGTTGCCGTTGCCGCGCTTGGCCGGTTCGTCGGGCAGGAAATGGGTGAAGGTGCCGGTGCTGGGTTCATAGCGGTCGAGACCGCCGTCGGTGCCGATCCACAGCCGCCCCTTGCGGTCGACGTAGAGCACGCGCACCCAGTTGTTGACGAGGGTCTTCGGATCGCCCACCGTGTTGCGGTAGTTGGTGAAGCGGTAGCCGTCGTAGCGCGACAGGCCGGACTGGGTGCCGAACCACATGAAGCCGTCCGGGTCCTGGACGATGGCGAGCACCGATTCCTGGCCCAGGCCATCCTCGACGGACAGGTGTTCGAAGCGCAGCGTCGGGCTCGGCGCGGTGGCGGCCCGCGCCGGCGCGCCGGCGACGAGCGCCAGCAGCGCCAGCGCGACGGTAAAAGCCAGCGCCAGCGCGAACGCGCGCGCCGGCGCGCGCCACGCGGCGGCCGCCCTCCCCGTCATGCGCGCGATCGGGGCCGCGCACGGGACGCCGCCGAGGGCCGGCATCCGATTCGATTCAATATCCACGCGGCAAGATTATCAAACTCCACCGCGCTTGCGTCGAATAATTAGCTTTTAGTCAAAGATAACGGCGCGTTTTAGTCGCCTTTTGCCACACCCTCGCGGCGCGGGTCGGCGCCGCCGAACCACAGCGGCACGCCGTGCACCTCGATGCGCTCGATGCCCTGCAGGCCAGAGGTCTGGTCGAAGACGCGCACCACGTGGCCGCGCGCCTTCAGCTGCGCGATCTCGGCGGCCGGGAAGCGCCCGGTCTCCAGCTCGGTCGGGCCGTTGCGGCTGCCGAAGTTGGGCAGCGCGATCGCCTGCTGCATGTTCAGGCCCCAGTCGAGCGTGCCGACCAGCACCTTGGCCACGTAGTTGATGATCAGCGGGCCGCCGGGCGAGCCGACCGCCAGCACCAGCCTGCCGGTCTTCCTGTCGAACACGATGGTCGGGCTCATCGCGCTGCGCGGACGCTTGCCCGGCTCGACGCGGTTGGCGATCGGGCCGTCGGCGTCGCGCGAATCGAACGAGAAGTCGGTCAGCTGGTTGTTCAGGATGAAGCCGTCGACCATCTGGCGCGAGCCGAACGCGTCCTCGACGCTGGTGGTCATCGACAGGCCGGCGCCGTACTGGTCCACGGCCACGATGTGCGAGGTCGAATGGGCCTCGATCGAATTGTCCAGGCCCCAGTTCCAGGCCATGTCCACGCCGGGCGGCTTGCCCGGCTGCGCCTTGCCCATCGAGCGGTCGTCCTTCACCAGGCTGGCGCGCCGGGCCAGGTAGCCCTTGTCCAGCAGGGCCGGCAGGCCGCGGCCCGGCAGCGGCACGAAGTCGGTGTCGGCGGCATAGCGGTCGCGGTCGGCGTAGGCCAGGCGCCCCACTTCGGAGAACACGTGGACGGCGTCGGCCGACGGCACGCCGTCGGTCGGCGCCAGCGCCTTCATGTCGCGGGTCTCGAACATGCCGAGCATCTGCGCCACCGCGATGCCGCCCGAGGACGGCGGCGGCATGCCGCAGACCGTGTACGCGCGGTAGTCGCTGCAGACCGGGTCGCGCTTCTTCGGCCGGTAGGCCGCGATGTCGGCGGCGGTGAGCAGGCCCGGATTGGTCGGATGCCCCTTCACCTTGGCCTCGATGTCGCGCGCGATGCGGCCCGTGTAGAACGCCTCGGCGCCGCCGTCGGCGATCTCGCGCAGGGTCCGCGCCAGTTCCGGGTTCTTCAGCAGGTGCCCGACCGGCCAGGGCTTGCCGTCCGGGCCGTAGAAATAGGCGCGCGCGGTCGGATCCTTGCCGATGTACTTGTCGCCGGCCAGCAGGCTGTTCAGGCGCGGGCTGACCCGGAAGCCCTGTTCCGACAGGCGGATGGCCGGCCCGAACAGCGTCTTCCACGGCAGCTTGCCGTGTTCCTTCTGGGCCAGCGCCAGCATGCGCAGCACGCCCGGCGCGCCGGTCGAGCGGCCGCCGACGATGCCTTCGGCGCGCGACAGCGGCGTGCCGTCGGCATGCTGGAACAGGTGCTCGTCCGCCTTCGACGGCGCCGTCTCGCGGCCGTCGTAGGCCTGCGTGGTCTTGCCGTCGTAGTAGACCAGGAAGGCGCCGCCGCCGATGCCCGAGGATTGCGGCTCGACCAGGGTCAGCACCAGCTGGGTGGCGATGGCGGCGTCGATCGCCGTGCCGCCCTGCCTGAGCATCTCGTAGCCGGCCTCGACCGCCAGCGGATTGGCGGCGGCCACCATGTACTTGCGCGCGGGCCAGCCGGCCTTGTCCTGGTAGCCGCTGGCCGCCTCGGGCTGCTGCTGCAGCGCCTGGCTGGCGACGCGCGCCGGGGCGGCGTCCTGGGCGTGGGCGGCGCCGGCAAAGGCGAACGCGGCGAACAGCGCCGGCAGGGTCAGGGAAAGGGAGGCGCGGGCGGGCGGCGTGGACGTCATGGGTGGTCTCCGATAAATACGGCGCGCGGACTGGGCCGCGCGCCAGGTAGCAACGGAGCATCGTACAGCAAATCGCCAAGACATTCACAGAAGGAATGTTTTGCGAGATCGTGGTGCGGTGTGCGTGAAGATGGTGCGGCGCGGGGCCCGCCGACGCCGTGCGGCGGCGGCCCGGCCCTTACTTCGGCTGCATCCGGATCGCGCCGTCGAGGCGGATCGTCTCGCCGTTGAGCATCACGTTCTCGATGATGGCCCTGGCCAGGTGCGCATACTCGTGCGGCATGCCCAGGCGCGGCGGGAACGGCACCATCTTGCCGAGCGAATCGCGCACTTCCTGCGGCATGCCCATCAGCATCGGCGTCTCGAAGATGCCCGGGGCGATCGTCATCACGCGGATGCCGCTGCGCGACAGGTCGCGCGCCATCGGCAGCGTCATGCCGGCCACGCCCGCCTTCGAGGCGGCGTAGGCGGCCTGGCCGATCTGGCCGTCGAACGCCGCGACCGAGGCGGTGTTGACGATCACGCCGCGCTCGCCGTGCTCGAGCGGCTCCTGGCGGCCCATGGCGTCGGCCGCCAGGCGGCACATATTGAAGGTGCCGACCAGGTTGATGTCGATGGCGCGGCGGAACTGCTCGAGCGGGTGCGGACCGTCCTTGCCGACGGTCTTGACGGCCGGCGCGACGCCGGCGCAATTGACCAGGCCGCGCAGGCGGCCCAGCGCCAGCGCCGCCGCGACGACGGCCTGGCCGTCGGCTTCGGCGGTCACGTCGCACTTGACGAAGCGGGCCACGGCGCCCAGCTCGTCCGCCAGCGCCTGGCCGGCTTCCTGCTGCACGTCGGCCAGCACGACCTTGCCGCCGGCGGCCACGAGGGTCCGCGCGGTGGCGGCGCCCAGGCCGGAGGCGCCGCCCGTCACGATGAATACATTGTCCTGGATCTGCATGTCCTGGTGTCTCCCGATGGTTGTACGCTTATTGACGTTAACGTTAACGTCAACCCGCGGATTGTAACCAATTCCGGGGCGTCCCGGCCAGCGTCACAGGCACTGGACCGTGCTCGTGCCGCGCGTGCACAGGCGTCCGCCGCTGCCGATCACGGCGGGGCCGCTGCCGCTGTAGCTGTTGCCGGCCGCGTCGGTGCAGAAACCGCCCTGGCAGCCGACGATGGCGGAGGAAGTGGGCGACGGCGGTTGCGGCGCGGGCGCCGGGGCCGGGACGGGGACCAGGCCGTGGATCGCCGCCGTGCCTGCCGCGCTTCCAGCCACGCTTCCTGCCGCGCTTCCTGCCGCGCTTCCAGCCATATCGCCGGGCCGGCCCGGCGGCCGCGGCGCCAGCGGACCGGGCGGCTGCGGCGACGCGTGGCGGCGCGCTTGCGGCTGTCCCTGCCGGCCCGGCTGCCGCTGCCCGTCCGCCGGCGGCGGCGCCTGGCGCGTCAGCGTATCGGTCTCGTCGTGCACCTCGGCCGGGTCCTTGCGGACGGCGTCCTGCCCCTGGCGGCCGCGCGGATCGAGCACCGGCCCGTAGCTGGGCGCCAGCGGCGTCTTGCGCGCCCCGGCGGCCGGCGCCGGGCGCGGCGCGCCGTCCAGCGTGCCGGCTTCGTCGGCGACGGCGGCCTCGCGCCTGGCGCGCTCGTCCCGCGCGGCCTGGTCCTGGCCCTGCGCCCGCTGCTGGACCTGCGCCTGCGCCTGCGCGCCCTGCCCTGCCAGCGCGATCGCCAGCGCGACGGCCGCCCGCATCCCTGTCTGTCCCATGGTCGCCTCCCGAGTTCGTGATGGCATTATCGGCTGCGCGGCGGGGCGTCGGCGCACGTCAAGTTATTGTCAGCTTCGTTGCGTAAGGTATGCTGGGCGGGCTCCGCTCCGGCATGGACGCGGGGCGCGCAGCGCAGCGACCACACGACATGGCGCCACCGAGACGCTCGGCAGGCGCCGGCGACAGGAGACGACCATGCAGACGATGCAGGAGCTGTACCGGGCGAAGCGCACCAGCGCCTTCGATGCCCTCGACCACTTGCGCAACGGGGACATGATCATCGTCCCCACCGGCGTCGGCGAACCACCGACGCTGCTGCAAGCCTTGTCCGAGCAATGCCACAGGTTTTCCGACATCCAGGTGGCGCAGATCCTGGCCATGCGCAAGTACGGCTATTTCGAGCGCGCCTGCCGGCCGCACGTGCGCCACGCCGCGCTGTTCTTCGGCGGCGCCTCGCGCGCCGGCGGCCAGGGCGGCTGGTGCGACTTCATTCCGAACTATTTTTCCGAGATCCCGACGCTGATCGAGCGCGGCCTGATGCCGGCCGACGTCGTGTTCGCGATGGCGTCGCCGATGAGCCCGTCCGGCCACTTCGCGCTGAGCCTGGGCACCGACTACACGATGGCGGCCGTCGCCAGGGCGCGCGCCGTCGTGCTGGAAGTGAATCCGCACGTGCCCTTCACCCACGGCCAGTGCCACGTGCACGTGTCGCAGGTGACGGCGCTGGTGGAAAGCGACGATCCGATCCTCGAGGTCGGCCTGCCGAAGATCGGTCCGGTGCAGGAAGCGATCGGCCGCCTGGTGGCGGAGCACATCGAGGACGGTTCGACGCTGCAGATCGGCTACGGCGGGATCCCGGACGCGGTGGTGATGCAGCTGACCGGAAAACGCGACCTCGGCATCCACACCGAGATGATCGGCGACGGCATCCTGACCCTGGTGGAAGCGGGCGCGGTCACCAATCGCCGCAAGACCCTGTTGCCGGGCAAGATGGTGGCGACGTTCGCGCTCGGCTCGCGCCGGCTGTACGACTTCATGCACCAGAATCCGATGCTCGAGATGCACCCGTCGAGCTTCACCAACGATCCCTACATCGCCGGGCAGAACGACAGGCTGGTGACGATCAACGCCAGCCTGCAGGTGGACCTGCTGGGCCAGTGCGGCAGCGAGAGCATCGGCCACCTGCCCTATTCCGGCACCGGCGGCCAGGTCGATTTCGTGCGCGCGGCGAACCGCTCGCGCGGGGGCAAGTCCTTCATCGTGCTGCCGTCGACCGCCAAGGACGGCAGCATCTCGCGCATCGTGCCGACGCTCTCGCCGGGCACCCACGCCACCACCAGCAAGAACGACGTCAACTACGTCGTCACCGAGTGGGGCGTGGCCCAGCTGCGCGGCAAGTCGGCCAGGCAGCGCGCCCAGGCGCTGATCGCCATCGCCCATCCGGATTTCCGGCCCTGGCTGCGCGAGGAGGCGGACCGGATGTGCGTGTTCTCGGCCTGAGCGGGCCGGGGCGCCCTGGCGCACGCGCGAATGACATCGCCCCCGGGCGGGCATGCCGCGCGCGGGCGATGTCGTGGCGGCCCGGCGCTACCCGGGCCGGCAGGGGCGGCGGCGGTTCAGGCCTGCGCCGCGCCGCCGTTGCGTACCGGATTGCCGGCGGTGCCGTACACCAGCAGCGCGCGGCGCAGTTCGCTCGGATCGTCGGTCTCGGCGCCGGACTGCGGCGCCGCCACCTGGGCCCGGGCCTGGTCCGGGGCGGGTTCGGCAACGGGGTTGCGGGCGGCCTGGCCCGCGGCTTCGTCGTGGTAGGACATGGTGCTTCTCCATTTGGTTGGTAACAGGGCGCGGCAGGCTGCCGTGCGGGCAGCGGCCGCTGATGGGGTAAATGTAACCCAGTTGTCACCGTCGCGTCGCCCGGGGGTTGGTTTTTCGCCACCATTTTTGCCGGGCCGAACCATACGGCGGCGATCGCGCCGGCATGCCATCATGGACGCTCCGGCGCGGCGCGGTCCGCGCCTTCCACGAAAGGAGAATCCATGCAGAGCGTCGACGAGATCGGCAAGGACGAACACGTGCGCGGCCCGCAGGACGCGGCGCTGACGCTGGTCGAATACGGCGATTTCCAGTGTCCTTACTGCGCCCGCGCCCACCTGGCGCTGCGCGCGCTGGCGCCGCAAGTGGGCGGGATCCGCCTGGTGTTCCGCCACCTGCCCCTGACCGACTTCCATCCGCTGGCCGGCCCCGCGGCGGAAGCGGCCGAGGCGGCCGGCGCCCAGGGCAAGTTCTGGGAGATGCACGATGCGCTGTTCGAGCGCCAGCACGAGATGATGGACGAGGAGGACCTGGCGCTGCTGGCGCAAAGCCTGGACCTCGACGTCGCGCGCCTGCGCGCCGACATGCTCGACGGGCGCCACCGCGAGCGCGTGCAGGCCGACCTGGCGCGGGCGCGCAAGGACGGGGCGCAGCGCACGCCGAGCTTCTTCATCAATGGCCGGGCCTACCATGGCGATTCCGACCTTGCATCGCTCGAGACGGCGCTGAACGAAGCGCTCGGGAAGACCGGTTGAGCCGGGTTCACCCGAACAGCCCCGTAGGGTGGACGGGTCGCCCGTCCACGCGTTCGACGCAGGCATGCCACCCGCACATCAAGACGACGTTGGACGAACCGGCACCTGCGCGCCGCCCGTCCAGCTTACGCCGCTGGGACGCGTGGACGGCGGCGCCGTCCATCCTGCCGCCGCAGGCGCGGCCTGCAGCGCCTGCGGCGCGGACACGGCCAGCCAGCCGCCCGCCGGCAGCAGCGGCACCAGCAGCAGCGCCACGATGTTGATGATCTTGATCAAGGGGTTCACGGCCGGGCCGGCCGTGTCCTTGTACGGGTCGCCGACCGTGTCGCCCGTCACCGCCGCCTTGTGCGCCTCCGATCCCTTGCCGCCGAACTGGCCGTCCTCGATGTATTTCTTGGCATTGTCCCAGGCGCCGCCGCCCGTGGTCATGGAGATCGCGACGAACAGGCCGGTGACGATCGTCCCCATCAGCATGCCGCCCAGCGCGGCCGGGCCGAGCAGCATGCCGACGGCGACCGGCATCAGCACCGGCAGCAGCGAAGGCAGGATCATCTCGCGGATGGCGGACGCCGTCAGCAGGTCGACGGCGCGGTCGTACTCGGGGCGGCCGGCGCCCGTCATGATGCCGGCGATGTCGCGGAACTGGCGCCGCACCTCGACCACGACGGCGCCGGCCGCGCGCCCCACCGCCTCCATCGCCAGCGCCCCGAACAGGTAGGGCACGAGGCCGCCGACGAACAGGCCGACGATCACCATCGGGTTCGACAGCGCGAACTCGGTGCGGATACCGGCCGCGTCCAGCGCGTGGGTGTAGTCGGCGAACAGCACCAGCGCGGCCAGCCCCGCCGAGCCGATCGCATAGCCCTTGGTGACGGCCTTGGTGGTGTTGCCGACGGCGTCCAGCGGGTCGGTGACGGCGCGCACGCCGTCCGGCATGCCGCTCATCTCGGCGATGCCGCCGGCGTTGTCGGTGATGGGGCCGTAGGCGTCGAGGGCGACGATGATGCCGGCCATCGACAGCATCGCCGTGGCGGCGATGGCGAGGCCGTACAGTCCGCCCATGCGATAGGCCAGCAGGATCGCCGCGCACACCACCAGCACCGGGTACGCCGTCGACTTCATGGACACCCCCAGGCCGGCGATGACGTTGGTGCCGTGGCCGGTGGTGGACGCCGCGGCGATGTGGCGCACCGGCGCGAACTGGGTGCCCGTGTAGTACTCGGTGATATAGACCATCAGCGCCGTGAGCACGATGCCGACGGCGGCGCAGCCCAGCATGCGCCAGCGCATCGCGTCGTCCGGCCAGGCCAGCCAGGTGACGACGGCGAAGCCCAGCAGCGACAGCCCGGCCGACCACCACAACCCGGTGTACAGCGCCGCCATGATCTTGCGCCCGGGCCGCGCCCGCACCAGCGCGCAGCCGGCGATGGAGGCGATGATGGCCACGCCGCCCAGCAGCAGCGGGTAGGCGGTGGCCGCGCCGGCGGCGCCGGGCACGACGAGCGCGCCCAGCAGCATGGTGGCGACGAGGGTCACGACGTAGGTCTCGAACAGGTCGGCCGCCATGCCGGCGCAGTCGCCGACGTTGTCGCCCACGTTGTCGGCGATGACGGCGGGATTGCGCGGGTCGTCCTCGGGGATGCCGGCCTCGACCTTTCCGACGAGGTCGGCGCCGACGTCGGCGCCCTTGGTGAAGATGCCGCCGCCCAGGCGCGCGAAGATCGAGATCAGGGAGGCGCCGAAGGCCAGGCCCACCAGCGGCTGCAGCGTCGCGTGCATGGCGCGCCCCGGGGCGGCGCCGGCCAGCAGGATCCCGTAGGACGCGGCGACGCCCAGCAGGCCCAGCCCCACCACCAGCATGCCGGTGATGGCGCCGCCGCGGAAGGCGACGTGCAGGGCCTCGGCCAGCCCGCGCGAGGCGGCCTGGGCGGTGCGGACGTTGGCCCGCACCGACACGTTCATGCCGATGAAGCCGCAGGCGCCGGACAGCAGCGCGCCCGCCAGGAAGCCGGCCGCGGTGGCGCCGCCGAGCAGCAGCCAGATGGCGGCGCAGAGGACGAGGCCGACGAGGGCGATGGACCGGTACTGGCGCGCCAGGTAGGCCGCGGCCCCCTGCTGGATGGCCAGCGCGATTTCCTGCATGCGCACGCTGCCCGGATCCTGCTGCAGGACCCAGTTGCGCGACCACAGGCCGTAGACGACGGCGATGACGCCGCACGCGACGGCGAAGATGAGCTGCGGGGATGCCATGGCGCCTCCTCGTTTCCGATCATTCCCACACCAGTTGGAAGGGCCGCCGTATCTGCGCGGCGGCCCGCCTTGCTGCATGCTGCCGAAATCGACCTGAAACCGGACGGAGGGCGTGGAGGCGCCCGGCGCCGCGGGACGGTGGAACGCCGTCCCGGAAGGGAGTTACTCCGCCAGCGCCGCGAAGGCGGCGTCGCGGACCTGCTCGACCGGGCCCACGCCCGAGATCTTGCGGTACTTCGGCGCGCCCGGCAGGCCGGACTCGGCCCACTTGCCGTAGTAGCCGAGCAGCACTTCGGTCTGGTTGTGGTAGACGGCCAGGCGCTTCTTGACGGTCTCTTCCTGGTCGTCGTCGCGCTGCACCAGCGGCTCGCCGGTGACGTCGTCCACGCCCTCGACCTTCGGCGGGTTGAACTTGACGTGGTAGACGCGGCCCGAGGCCGGGTGGCTGCGGCGGCCGCTCATGCGCTCGACGATCATCTCGTCGGGCACGTCGATTTCCAGCACGTAGTCGATGGCGACGCCGCTGTCCTTCATGGCGTCGGCCTGCGCGATGGTGCGCGGGAAGCCGTCGAACAGGTAGCCGTTGGCGCAGTCCGCATCCTTCAGGCGCTCCTTCACGAGGCCGATGATGATGTCGTCAGAAACCAGCTGGCCCGCATCCATCACTTTTTTCGCCGCCAGGCCCAGCTCGGTGCCGGCCTTGATCGCCGCGCGCAGCATGTCGCCGGTGGAGATCTGGGGAATGTTGTACTTGTCTTTGATGAAGTTGGCCTGGGTGCCTTTACCGGCGCCAGGGGCTCCTAACAGAATGAGACGCATGAAGGATTCCTAATAGTTTTGAAGACGGCCGCCGCATACTGCCTGCGACGGCCGGGATTGATGCATATTTGACTAAATCTGGATACGAAACTTACCACAAAAACAGCATCCAACGCCACTGGGCGGCGGCGATCGACCAGACTGTTGACCTCGCGCAGACCGGGCGTGGAGCTATTTCCGCAAAGATCAAGACGCGTAGTAAAGTTGTACGCGCGCCAGGTCTTCCGGGGTATCGACGCCGGCATGCGGCGCCCGTTCCGTCACGTGCACGGCGATGGGATGGCCATGCCACAGCACGCGCAGCTGTTCCAGCGCTTCGATCGATTCCAGCGGCGACGCTTCCAGCTGCGGGTAGCGCTGCAGGAAGTCGTTGCGGTAGGCGTACAGGCCGATGTGGCGCAGCGGTACGTAGCCGGGCGGCAGGGACGCGCGGTCCTGCGCGAAGCCGTCGCGGTGCCAGGGGATGGTGGCGCGCGAAAAATACAGCGCCCTGCCCGCCTTGTCGAGCACGACCTTGACCACGTTCGGGTTGAACGCGTCGGCGGCGTCGGCCAGCGGATGGGCGCAGGTGGCCATCGGCACGTCGGTCCCGACGTGCGCGGCGCAGGCCGACAGCAGGGCCGGATCGATCAGCGGCTCGTCGCCCTGCAGGTTGACCACGACGGCATCCGCCGCCAGCCCGAGCGCGCGCGCCACCTCGGCGATGCGGTCGGTGCCGGACGGGTGGTCGGCGCGGGTCATGCAGGCGTCGATGCCGTGCGCGGCGCAGGCGGCGACGATGTCGGCATGGTCGGTGGCGACGACGATGCGCGCCGCGCCGGACGCGCGCGCGCGCTCGGCGACGCGCACGACCATGGGCTTGCCGCCCAGGTCGGCCAGCGGCTTGTTCGGCAGCCGGGTCGACGCCAGGCGCGCCGGGATGATGACGCTGAAGTCGGTCACGTCGCCCCTCAGACGGTCGGCTCGACCTTGCGGGCCTGGTCGGCCCACATGATCGGGATGCCGTCGCGGATCGGATAGGCCAGGCGGTCCGGGCGGCAGGTCAGCTCCTGCGCTTTCTTGTCATATTCGAGCGGTCCCTTGCACAGCGGGCAGACCAGGATATCAAGCAGTCGGGCATCCACGACATTTCTCCACGATTTTGGCGGCCAGCGCGGCATCGATCTGCGCGCCGACCGGGACGACCCACAGGCGCGGGTCGCCGTTGATGTTTTCAAGTTGCCGACATTTTACTGCATCCTTCTCCGTCACCAGGATGATCTCGGCGAGGACGGCGCGGAACGGATCGTCGCGGAAGTCGTGGTGGTCGGGCAGCGGCATCTCGGCGACCTCCAGCCCGGCCGCGCGCAGCATCGCGAAGAAGCGGCCCGGGTTGCCGATCCCGGCCGCCGCGAGGATGCGCTTGCCGCGCAGCGCCGCCAGCGGCACCCGCACGCCGGGGTCGGCCAGGCGCTCGGCGAACTCGCCCGCCAGCACCATGCGCCAGGGCGCGCCGCCGACCGCGGCCGCCAGCGCCGGCGTGACGTGCGGCGCGTTCACCACGGTGAAGTCGCGCCGGCGCGACGGCGGCTCGCGCAGCGGCCCGGCCGGCAGCGTCCAGCCGTTGCCGGTGCCGCGGCCGTCGAACAGGACGATCTCGACGTCGCGCTGCAGCGCGTAGTGCTGCAGGCCGTCGTCGGCGACCAGCACGTCGACGTCCGGATGCAGCGCCAGCAGGTACCGGCCGGCCTCGGCGCGGCGCCGCCCCACCACCACCGGACAGGCGCCGCGGGCGGCGATCAGCAGGGGTTCGTCGCCGACGTCGCCGGCGCGCGATCCGGGCAGGACTTCGCGCGGCGCGGCGCCGGCGGCCGCGCCGTGGCCGCGCGAGATCACGCCGGGACGCAGGCCCGCCGCGCGCAACTGCTGCACCAGCCAGATCGTCAGCGGGGTCTTGCCGGTACCGCCGACGAAGATATTGCCGACCACGACCACCGGCACCGGCAGGCGCTCGGAGTGCAACAGGCCGGCGCGAAACAGCGCGCGCCGCAGCGCGGCCAGCGCGCGCAACGGCAGCGCCAGTGGCAGCAGCGCCAGCGCCAGCGGCCCGCGCCGGGTCCAGGCGCGGGTGAGGGTCGATTCGAGGGAAAACGCCATGTGTCAGCCAATGACGCCGCTCCCGCGCGGGCGGGAGCGGCGGCGGTGCGCTATTTCTGTCCGCCGGTCTGCGCGGCGAAGGTCAGCTTGTCGTAGCCGGCCAGGCGCGCCGCTTCCAGCACGTTGATCACCATCTGGTGCATGGCGAACTGGTCGGCGTTGACGATCACGACCGGGTCGCGCGCCGGATTGGCCAGCGGCTGGCCGTCGGGGCCGGTGCCGGCCGCGCGCTTGAGGTCCTCGGCCAGGCCGGCCACGCCGTGGAACGAGACGGCCTGGTTGTTCACCGTGTAATTGCCCTTGGCATCGACGGTGACGTTGATCTCGAACGGCTTGTCCAGCGCCTTCTCGGCGTCGGCGGTCGGCAGCGTGATCTGCAGCTCGGTGAACTTGCTGTAGGTGGTGGACACCATGAGGAAGATCAGCACCACCAGCAGCACGTCGATGAACGGGATCAGGTTGATTTCCGGATCCTCGCGCTTGCGGCCGCGGCGGAAATCCATCATTTGCGCGCTCCGTGCACGACGTCGACGAACTTCACGGCCTGCAGTTCCATGTCGATGATGAAGCTGTCGACCAGCGCGCGGAAGTGGCGGTAGGCCACCAGCGCCGGCATCGCGATCGCCAGGCCGAAACCGGTGTTGTACAACGCCACCGAGATGCCGTGCGCGAGCTGGGCCGGATTGGTGCCGCTGGCGTTCTGGGCGCCGAAGATCTCGATCATGCCGACCACGGTTCCGAACAGGCCCATCAGCGGCGCCAGCGACGCGATCGTGCCCAGCGTCGTCAGGAAGCGTTCCAGCACGTGGGCCACGCCGCGGCCGGCTTCCTCGATCGATTCCTTCATCACGTCGCGCGGCGCGTCGACGTTGCGCAGGGCCGCGGACAGCACGGCGCCCAGCGGCGAATTCTGCTGCAGCTTGTCGACGATGTCGGGAGTCACCTTGCCGCTGCGATACACCTGGATGACTTCGTCGAGCAGCTGGCGCGGCAGGATCTTGTCGCGGCGCAGGTAGATCAGGCGTTCGATGATCAGGGCCAGGGCGATGATGGAAGCAATCAACAACAGCCAGATGGGCCAGCCGGCAGCTTGGACGATGGCGAGCAAAACGAACTCCTGGATAAGTAAAGGTCAACGAAAAGTCGACATGACAAGGGAATTGCGCAATGTAACGTGTCGGCAAGATTGCGGCAAGTAGAGTTCTTCACACATTCTGTGGATAAAAATGTGCGCAAGCCAGGGCATGGCGCCCAAGCTGTTTGATTCTTAAGGGAAATTCCTATATGCATAAAAAGGCGGCACGGCCACACTGTCATTTCTAAAAAGCAAAATTCAAGGGAACGCTGGGATGTAGTTGCCCACAATTTCTGTGGATAAATTTGTGTCCAACACCATCGATCCACGATAAGCCATTGATTTTAATGAACAAATATCCAGGGCACAAAAATCAGGCAGCATGGAGTCCGACTACAGCACCGCATCCACGCACCGCTTTCTTCACATTTTTTGTGGACAAAATTGTGCGCAAGCGCACACAACTGTGCCAAGACCCTTGATTTGTAAGGGAAAAATCAGCCTGCCCGATTTTTATGCAGCATCAAGTTTTCCACAGTGGCGGCCCGGCGCGGCTCCGTGGCGACGAATGTGCACACAAACTGTGGAAAACAATGTGCGCAAGCCTTTCGCTTGCAGGACAAGTCCTTGATTCGATGTGCATTTGCGTTTCAAGCCCGTTTTTTAGGCAGGCCGTCTGTCCGGGCCGTACCGCGGCCCGCTGTTGGCTTGGCAACACGACGCGGCGAGGGCTGCGGTATAGTACCGGCCTTGACGCCATGCCATGAATGCCGCCTGACCCGGGCTGTGCACATAAATTGTGGAAAACGATGTGAGCAAGGGCCAGGAATGGGGCCCAAGTGTTTGATTTCCATGAGAAAACAGCGTGATGCTCAAAACGGCGGCAGCAGCGACTTGTCCACTTCCTCACAGTTTCTGTGGATAAGATTGTGCGAAAGTGCCATCTCGCTGACGGAAGTCATTGATCTTTAAGGAAATTCTGTTTCTGCATCGAAATCGGGCAGTGCATTTTTCGTTAAAAATCAGGCATTTATAAAAATTACTTGTTGTTTTACCGTAGATGTAACATCGGTGGCCAGCCACCCCATTGTTGTGGACAGTTTCACCCAGCTCATCCCTATGTTCAGTCAAGACGCCGCCGATCCGGCCTATTCCGCCCCGCCCGTCCTCACCGTCACGGCCCTCAACCAGCAGGTGGCGCGCCTGCTCGAACGCTCCTTTCCGCTCGTGTGGATCGGTGGCGAGATCTCGAATTTCACGCGCGCCGCCTCGGGCCACTGGTATTTCACGCTGAAGGACGATGCCGCCCAGGTCAGGGCCGTGATGTTCCGCGGCCGCGCCCAGTTCGCCGGCTTCGTGCCGCGCGAGGGCGACAAGGTCGAGGTGCGCGCGCTCGTCACGCTGTACGGCGCGCGCGGCGACTACCAGATCAACGTCGAGGCGATCCGCCGCGCCGGCGTGGGCCAGCTCTACGAAGCCTTCCTGCGCCTGAAGGAAAAGCTCGGCGCCGAGGGCCTGTTCGACGAGGAACGCAAGCGCGCGCTGCCGCTGTTCGCGCGCACCATCGGCATCGTCACCAGCCCGCAGGCGGCGGCGCTGCGCGACGTGCTGACCGCCCTGCGCCGCCGCGCCCCGCACGTGCGCGTGGTGCTGTACCCGGCGCCGGTGCAGGGGCAAGGCGCCGCCGAGCGGATCGCCGAGGCCATCCGCACCGCGTCGCGGCGCGCCGAGGCCGACGTGCTGATCGTCTGCCGCGGCGGCGGTTCGATCGAGGACTTGTGGAGCTTCAACGAGGAAGTCGTGGCGCGCGCGATCGCCGCCAGCGCCATGCCGGTGATCGCCGGCGTCGGCCACGAGACCGACTTCACCATCGCCGACTTCGCGGCCGACCTGCGCGCGGCCACGCCGACCGCCGCCGCCGAGCTGGCCGCCACGGCGCGCGCCGACTGGCTCGCCTCGCTGCGCAGCGATGCCGGCGACCTGCGGCGGGCGATGGCGCGCACCCTGTCCGACGCCGGCCAGGGCCTGGACGGCCTGGCGCGCCGCCTGCAGAGTCCGTCGAGCCGGCTCGCCCACCAGCGCCTGACGCTGCTGGGCATGGCGAGCAGCCTGACGCATGCGGTGCGCGCGCCCGTCAATCGCCACGGCGTGCTGCTGGCCCAGCTGCAGCAGCGCTGGGCGCGCCACCGTCCGGACGTGCGCGCGCTGCGCACCCAGATCGCGTCCGAGCAGCGCCACCTGGTGGCCAGCATGGCCGGCCAACTGCGCGCGCGGCGCGAGGCGCTGCACGCACTGGCGGCCCAGCTCGAACTGTTGAATCCGCAGCGCACGCTGGAACGCGGCTATGCGATCGTCAGCAATGCGCGCGGCAAGGTGCTGACGGCGCCCGGCCAGATCAAGCCGCGCGACGTGCTGCGCCTGCGCCTGGCGCAGGGCAGCGTCGAGGTGGGCGTGGCCGGCGTGCAAGACGTTCTGGAATGATCTTTCCGGCAAGCTGGCCTGTTTGTCATGCGATATCTGCACCATTCCGGAAGAAGGTTTAGAATAACGCCCGATCTGCCAAGAAGGACTTAGTTTCCACTCACCAAAGGAACAAGACATGGAACACACCCTGCCCCCGCTCCCGTACGCCAAGGATGCACTGCAGCCGCACATCTCGGCTGAAACCCTGGAATACCACTATGGCAAGCACCACCAGGCCTACGTGACCAACCTGAACAACCTGATCAAGGGCACCGAGTTCGAGGACATGCCCCTGGAAGAGATCATCAAGAAGTCGCAAGGCGGCGTGTTCAACAACTCCGCGCAAGTGTGGAACCACACCTTCTTCTGGAACTGCATGACCCCGAACGGCGGCGGCGCGCCGACCGGCAAGGTCGCCGACCTGATCAACGCCAAGTGGGGTTCGTTCGACAAGTTCAAGGAAGAATTCCAGAAATCGGCCGTCGGCAACTTCGGTTCGGGCTGGACCTGGCTGGTGCAAAAGCCGGACGGCACCGTCGACATCGCCAACACCTCGAACGCCGGCACCCCGCTGACCACCGAGAACAAGGCCCTGCTGACCTGCGACGTCTGGGAACACGCCTACTACATCGACTACCGCAATGCCCGTCCGAAGTTCGTCGAGGCATGGTGGAACGTCGTCAACTGGGACTTCGTGAACCAGAACCTGGCGTAATCGCGCCCCCACGGCGCCGGCAACGGCGCCGCACGCAAAACGGCCCGCACGCAAGCGGGCCGTTGTCGTTGGGCGCGCCGGCGGCATCGCCGCACATGCATGCGCAATGAGGCGCAATGATGCGCAATGCTTGACATGAGCGCAACCCGGCGGCATCGTTCGCATCTCGTCCTTGCGGAGTCATCCATGACCAATGCCTTCCTGCTGGGTGCCCTGCTCGCTGGCATGACGCTTGCCCCGCTGCGCGACGCCCAGGCCGGGCCCAGGGTGATCGAGGTGCGCAACGGCATCAACAAGTTCAGGCTGGGCGACCAGCCGATGATGGCGGTGCGGGCGCACCGCGACAATTTCAATGCCCATGACGTCGACGTCGTCAGCTTCTACGCGGTCGGCAAGGGCGGCGCGGCACTGGGCGTCGTGTCGGTGTTCGGCCCGGCGCAGGGCAAGGAGACCGAGCGCTACCAGGTCACCGTCGGCGGCGGCGCCGACTGCCGCCTGCACGATTTCCGCCTGGTCGATGCGGACGGCCGCCAGCCGGCCCGCCTGGTGCTGGCCGAACGCGACTTCGGCGCTTCCTATGCGGACGCGGCGACGGTGCACTTCACCTGGTACGCGCTGGCGCGCAACACCGAGGAAGTGCCGGGCCGGCCCGCGCTGTACTTCCAGGCGGAGCGGACGGCCGACAGCCGCAAGGCGTATTGCGACGTCAACGAGGCGTTTGCCCGGGAACTGGGGCTGGGCAATGGCGGCGCCGATCTGTGACGGGCCGGTTTGTCGCGAAACTGTATCACTTTGTCGGGCTTGCCCACCAAACATGCTGCTTTGTCGATCCTCTTATAAAATGACGGGTTGAAGGAGAAAACTGCATGTATCGCGTACTGTTGGTGGAAGACGATCCGCGCCTGGCGGAACTCGTCACGGAATATTTGTCGAGCTATGAATTCTCGGTCGACCTCGTGACCCGCGGCGACGCCGCGCTGGAACACTTCAAGCAGGACGTGCCGGACATCGTCGTGCTCGACCTGATGCTGCCGGGCATGGACGGGATGGTGGTGTGCCGCCAGATCCGCGACGTCTCCGACGTGCCCATCCTGATCCTCACCGCGCGCGAAGACACCTACGACGAAGTGTCGGGCCTGGAACAGGGCGCGGACGACTTCGTCAACAAGCCGGTCCAGCCACGCGTGCTGCTGGCGCGCCTGCGCGCCCTGCTGCGCCGCACCCAGGCGCGGACCGGCAGCGACGTGCGCATGCTCGAGTTCGGCCAACTGCGCATCCTGACCAACGACCGCAGCGTGACCTGGCGCGGCCAGCCGTGCGTGCTCAGCAATACGGAATACAAGCTGCTGCTGGTGCTGGCGGAGGCATCCGGCCGGGTGCTGTCGCGCGACGAGCTGCTGAAGAAGATGCGCGGCATCGAGTTCGACGGCCTGGACCGTAGCATCGACAACTGCATCTCCAAGCTGCGCCGCAAGTTCGACGACACGCTGTCGGAAAAGATCAAGACGGTGTGGGGCGAAGGGTATCTGTTCTCGCCCTCGGCCTGGAACTGAAGCACGCCCCTCCCGCGCGGGAGGGACCTCCCCTCATTCGAACACCGGCACGATCGCCAGCGGCGCATTGTAGGTCGTGACCTGCGCGCGCTCCGCGCCGAAGCGCCAGTCGACGACCGCGAAGCCGGCGTCGGCGTCGCCCGCGAAGGCCGCGCCCTGGGTCGCGGGCAGCGCCTGCTCCTGGCCGTCGGCGCGGCGCAGGCGGGCGCCGGCCTGGTCCTTCTTGGGGAACACGAAGCGCACGCCGACGCACTGGCGCGCCTCCTGCGACGCATCCACGTAGCGGGCGAAGCCCAGCGCCTGCTGGCAGGCGCTGCGCAGGTCGGCCCCATCGTACTGGCCGTCGTGGCGCGGCGCGATCGTCACGCGCGGGCGCACGGTGAACGGCACCCCCTTGCGGTTGAGCACCAGCACCGCGTTCTCGTCGTAGGACGACTTCTGCAACGGCAGCACGGTCCGCCCGAGCGCGTCGAGCGGCAGGTTGAGCTGGGTGGTCTTGCCGGTCAGCGTCAGTTGCGCGCCGTCGCCAGGGGGACTGCGGTCGAGCGGCTGCACCTGCAACTGGCTCACCAGCAGGTTCTTCGGGCCGCCGAACTTTTCGAAGCGGACCATGGCGCGATAGGCATCCCGGTAACCCACCCACTCGCCATCGCGCAACTGCGCCGCGGCCGGGACGGCCGCCAGCAGCAGGGCGATGGGTGCGATGAGTCTACGGATGGCGCGCATCGTCAGAACCGGTAAGCGATGGCGGTCGAAACCGTCACGTTGGTGGGCCGCTCGACGAGCGGGCTGTTGCGGGCGCTGCCCAGCAGGCGCGTGGCCTGCACGTTCGACGTCAGCATCCAGGACGGCGACAGCGTCCAGTTCCAGTGCGCGCCGACGTGCGCATCCTGCAGGCCGCCGCGCGCGCTGTAGTACGGGAAGCGGCTGCGCATCGATTCCATGGTGGACACGCCGAAATAGCTGTCGTTGTAGCGACGGTTGACCACGGCGACGCCGGCCGACAGCGACACGCGGTGGTGCGCCTGCGCAAGCACGGCCAGGCGCTGCACGCCCAGCTCCAGGCGCACGCCGTCGCGCTCCTTGCCGGCGCCGGCCAGCAGGCTGCCCGTCAGGCGCCAGCGCGGGTCGAGGTAGTAGTTGGCGAAGGCGCCCGCCTGCAGGCGCGCGCCGATCTCTTCCATGCCGCCCAGGCGTTCGCCCTTCAGGAAGGTCTTGTCGATCGGGGACGGAATGAAGCCGGTCATCTCGACCACGCCGATGCCGCCGATGGTCGAACCGGCGCCGGATTCGTCGCGCCCCGGATGCACGGCCAGCAGCGGGCCGTATTCGAACACGGGATCGTCGGACAGGTGCATGCCGGCGCTCATGCCGGAAATGAACACGCCATTGCTCCATTGGACCTGCAACACCGGCAATGCCGACACCTTGCGGCTTGCCGCGCCGTCGTAGCGCGGCGCCGATTGCACGCCCAGCCCCACGTACATGTCGCGGCTGCCGTCCGGCATCGGGTTGGTGGCCGGGGTCTGTGCCCAGGCAACGCCGCAGCCGGCAGTCAACGCGAGGAAGAGAAACTTGTTCATGGTCGAGGCTGGAGATTCAGGAAGACAACATTCTACGTGCATGTATTCCCTTCACTCAATTCCATCACTTCAGCTCGACCGTTTCTGTGGCAAATTCCACAGGAAGGTCGCTGCGCGTGGTCGCCACCAGGTGGGCGGGCGCCGTCAGCATCATCATGCAGCGCACGGTCGGGCCGGGCACCTTGTCGATTTCCTGGACGCGGATCCTGCCGCCCGCGACGGCGATGCCCGCGATCTCGGTGCCATGGCAGCCGCTGCTGCGGGTCCCCAGGAACACGCCGACCACCATGCGCGCTGCGAAATCGACCTGCGGCGGCGCGGCGTCCGCACCGGCATGCTCGGCCCACAGGCGCTGCCAGGCCTGCGCATCCCGCACCACGACGGTGCGGGGCGCGTCGATCCGCGACGTCGTGGACTTGTCCAGCGTGACGAATGGCAGCGGGCCGTCGGCTGGCGTCGGCGTCGGTGCCACGGCGGGCACGGCGGCACAGGCGGACAGCGCGGCGGCGACCGTCGCGGCCGCTACCCATTGCGCTGCCTGCGCCGTTCGCTTCACAATTGCCATCCGGGACCTCGTTGCGCTGGCCGCGCCGCAGCGCGGCGCGGGAGAATAAAAAAAGGCCCGCCGTCTTCGCGCATCAGGCGGGCCAAACGGAAACCTGACGAAACGCCATGTTACGTGTTGGCAGCAAGAGGTTCATCCTGTACATGTCGGCCATTTGTCCTCAATTTGTAAATGACGATTTTTACGGTGTTACGTAAGATACAATTTCAGATATGCAAGATATGACGACATTCATCCCACATGCCGGGGTCGCGCGGGAGCGGGCGTGAACCGCCTGTTCTTCCGCTTCTTCGTGCTGGTGATGCTGTCGATCACCGGCGCGACGTTCGTCATCTATTTCGTGTTCGCACGCCTGTTCGGCGATCCGCTCGACGACATCGCGCGGCGCCAGGCCTCGGCCCAGATCTTCCTGCTGGAACAGTACGTGGACCAGGCCCCGGCCGACGAGTGGCTGGGCCGCCTGAACAAGGTGCGCGAAGTCTCCGAGGCGCAGTTCGACCTGGTCCCGCTCGATCAGGTGCGCAAGACCCTGCCCGGCCGCGACCTGCCTGCGCTGGAGCGCGGCGCCATCGTCCTCGATCCGGCCAACAAGACCTTCTACCGGCGCGTCGACCTCAAGGGCGAGCGCTACATCGGCAGCGAGGGCGAGGCGATCCGCGCCAGCCAGCTGCCGATCGACCTGGGCCAGGCGCTGCTGATGGAAGTGGTGCGCTACGTGGTGGTGGCGCTGGCGCTGCTGGTGCCGATCGCGCTGTGGTCGCGCCAGCACTGGCGCGCCCTGCAGGCCTTGTCGGACGTGGCCGACGAGTTCGGCGCCGGCAGGCTGGCGGCGCGGGCGACGCTGCGGCGCACCGATGCCGTCTATCCGCTGGCCGAGCGCTTCAATGCGATGGCCGGCCGCATCCAGGGCCTGCTGGAAGCGCAGAAGACCCTGCTGCACTCGGTGTCGCACGAACTGCGCACGCCGATCGCGCGCCTGGAATTCGCGCTGGAACTGCTGGCCGACCGCACCGACGATCCGGCGCTGGCCAAGCGCATCGCCGCGATGGAAGGCGACGTCGCCGAACTGGAGGAACTCGTCAACGAGCTGCTGTCGATGAGCAAGCTGGACAATGCCCAGGAAGCGCAGCGCGCCCTGTTCGAGGTCGAGCCGCTGCTGCAGGAATGCGCCGACGGCCTGCATCCGCGTCCGCCGCGCTTCGGGCTGGAACTGGGAGCGCACCTGGGCAGCATCGACGGCGACCGCCGCCTGCTCGGGCGCGCGATCGGCAACCTGCTGCGCAATGCGCAGAAATACGCGGCCGGCCAGGTCGAGCTGCATGCGCGCCGCGACGGTTACCAGCTCGAGATCGCGGTCGAGGACGACGGTCCCGGCATCCCCGACGAGGACCGCGAACGCATCTTCGAACCCTTCTTCCGCCTCGACCGCAGCCGCGACCGCGCCACCGGCGGCTTCGGCCTGGGGCTGTCGATCGCGCGCAAGGCCGTGGCCCTGCACGGCGGCACGCTGGTCGTGGAACCGTCGGCGCTGGGCGGCGCGCGCTTCGTGATCCGGGTGCCGGACGGCGTGGTCGCGGCCTGACGACGGCGCCCTAGCGCGCGCTGGCGGCCTTGTCGACCAGCGCGTCGGCGACCTGCATCGTGGCCAGGAACACGGCGTTGCGGTCGCCGCCGCGCATGCCCGCGCCGGCCAGCGACGGCGAGGTCATGTAGCGGCCATCGATGACCAGCGTGGGCGCCGTACTGACGCGGTAGTCGCCGACGAGCTTGCCGAGCTGGCGCAGGCGTGCCTGCACGCCGAAGGAATTCCACGCCGCCAGGAACGTGGCGCGGTCGATGCCGTTCTGCGCCACCCAGTCGACGATCGCGTCCTGCTGGTTCAGGCGGATGCGGTCGACGTGCACGGCCTTGAAGACCTTCGCATGCATCGCGTCGACCTTGCCCAGCGCTTCGAGCGTCAGGTACAGGCGCGCTTCCAGATCGTTGGGACCGGTGTACGGGAAGTGGATGCGGCGCACGACGATGCGGTCGCCCTGCTTGCGGACCCAGTCCTCGAACGCGGGTTCCATGGCATTGCAGTAGGGGCAGTGGTACATGAAGAACTCGACCACCTCGACCTTCTTGCCGGCCGCCTGGACGGGTTGCGGCTGGGCGAGCGTCACGTAGTCGACGCCCTCCTGCGGGTTGGTCGGGGACGCCAGGGCGGACGACGCCAGCAGGAACAGGCCGAGACCGGCGCCGCGCAGCGCGGCGCGCAGGAAATGCGGGAGCATGGTGATCCTTCGGGTTGGTTGACGAACCTGAAGGTTATCACTTTCTCTACAGAATGTTGCTTAGATAAAAATTAAGGCTAGGCAGGCGGCGCGGGTTGCTGCTGCGGCTGCCCTTCCGTCTGCGGCTGCGGCTGCGGACGGCGTACGCGGCGCGGCTGCTCGGGCACTTCCGGCTTGACGTGGGTGAAGCCGTACCACAGGTGTTCCCACCAGTGGTCGCGCGCGCGCACGGTGACCAGGCAAGCCTTGTCGACCTCGCCCTTGAACAGCGGATCCTGGCACTTGCCCGTCAACAGGGCGTAGCGCTGGTTTTCCGCGTTCACGAGGGCGATGGACAGCCAGATGGCGAGGCCGGCGAACAGCACCACGAGGCTCCAGGCCACGTGGTTGACGTTGCTGGTGTCGTACAGGTCCTCGTCTTCCGGCTTGGACTTGTCGTACATCCTCAGGATTTTGCCTTCGATATCGCTCATTGCGTCACGTGTTATTTCGACTTGGCCGCCTTGGCGACCAGGGCATCCAGCACCTGCAGCGTGGCCTGGAACAGCACCTGCTCGTTGTTGGTCTTGACCGAATTGTAGACCACCGCCGGCGAGGTCACGTACTTGCCGTCGACGACGACGGTCGGCGCGCCGTCGACCTTGTACTCGGCCACCGTTTGCGGCAGGCGGCGCAGCTTGGTCATCACGCCGAACGAGTTCCAGGCATCGGTGAAGGTCTTGCGGTCGATGCCGTTCTTCGACACCCAATCGATGATCACGTCGTCCTTGGTCAGGCGCACGCGGTCGACGTGCATGGCCTTGAACACCTTGGCGTGCATGTCGTTCACCTTGCCCAGCGCTTCCAGCGTCAGGTACAGGTGGGCTTCCGGGTCGGCGGGGCCGGTGGCCGGGATGTGGATGCGGCGCAGGACGATGTTGTCACCCTGCTTTTTGACCCATTGCTCGAACGCCGGTTCCAGCGCATTGCAGTGCGGGCAGTGATACATGAAGAACTCGATCACCTCGACCTTCTTGCCCGCGGCCTGCACCGGCAGCGGCTGGGCAAGCGTCGTGTACTCGACGCCGCTCTTCGGGTCGGTCGGCGAGGCGAACGCGGTGCTGGCGACGAGGCTGGCGGCAATCAGGGCAAAACGCAGGGAACGCATGGGAATCCTTCTCGGGTAGTTAAGCGAACGACCGCGAGATTACCACTTTTTGGCCGTCCAACCTTAGCGCAGGCTTATTTTTGCATTTGCTTACGCAAGTCACCAACACCGGGGTCAGAGCCGGGGTCAGAGCCAGGGTCAGAGCCCGGTTTCAGGAAATTGCCCAAAATCGGGCTCTGACCCCGGCTCTGACCCCGGTTTGAGGTGGGTTAAAAGTCGTAGCGTGCCGAGAGTTTGAGTTGGCGGCCGTCGCTCGGGTAGATGCCGGCGCGGCAGCTGAAGGCGTTGCTGAAGTAGTGACGGTCGGCCAGGTTCAGGCCGGTCGCCGCGAGTTCCCAGCGGCCCAGCGTGATCGCATAGCGCGCGTCGAACGTGGCGTAGGACGGGATGCGCGCGCTGCAGCCGTTGCTGAAGTCGTCGCCGTAGCGCTGGCCGTCGACCCACTGGGCGCCCAGGTCGGCCGACTGGCCGTCGCCCGGCAGCCAGGAGAGGCGCGCCGTCAGCACGTTCTTCGGCACCAGCACCATCTCGCGGCCGGCGTTCGGGCCGTCGGTGAACTTGGCGGTCACGTGCTGCAGGTGCGCGCTGGCGCGCCAGCCGGCGGCGATGGCCGCCTCGGCGTCGATCTCGACGCCCTCGCGGCGGGTCGGGTCGAGGTTGGTGTTGGCGCCGAAGGCCCCGGCCGTCGGGTCGTAGAAGATCTCGTTGCGCAGCCTGTGGCGGAAGGCGCGCGCCGTCAGCTTGCGGGTGCCATCGCCCAGCGTGGCGCCCAGTTCCAGGTCGTGCGAGGTCTGCGGCTTCAGGATGTCGACGCTGGAACGGTAGCCGTTCTCGTCGACGTTGGCCACGCGGTAGCTCTGGCCCGCCTTGGCATACAGCTCCAGCAGCGGCCGGACGCGGTAGCTGGCCTGCGCTTCCCAGGCGTTCTGCGACTGCGAACGGTCCTCGGCCGGCAGGCCGGCCCTGGCGTCGACGACGTCCTTGTCGAAAGTCTCGTGGCGCGCGCCGAGGGCGAGGCGGCCGTCGTGCGCCGGGTCGAAGCGCAGCTCGTCGCGGAAGTACACGGCCTTCGACGTCTGGCTGGCGTCGGCGCTGGAATAGTCGGACGTGGTCTTGCGCTTCCAGCGGATCGCATCGACGCCCACCACCAGCTCGTTCAGCATGCCGTGCACGTCGCTGGCCCAGCGCGCGCGCGGCGAGAACTGGTCCTGGCGCCCGTCGTAGGCGTTGATCGAGGTAAAGCCGGTCAGGTAGTTCGAGCGCACGTTGCGCTCGCGGTGCGACAGCTCGGCGGCCAGGTCGACGGCGCCCAGGCGGTATTCGGCGAAGGCGCTGGCGCGGTCGGTGTCGAGCGAACCGAAGTCCAGCGCGGTGAAGGTCTGGCGCGGATCGTCCTCGAACTGCGCCAGCGTCAGCGAGCCGGGCAGGCGCGAATCCTGGCGCGCGCTTTCCACGCGCAGGCCGGCGCGTCCGCCCGTGAAACGGGTCTGCACGCCCAGCGAGAAGCTGGTCTGGTCGAAGTCGTTGTTGCGGCGGTAGTTCTCGGTGCCCTGGCGCGCCACCGACAGGTCGGCGCCGACGTCGCCCGTCACGGCCGACAGCGAGGCGCGCACGTCGTGCTGGCGGAACCGGCCGCCTTCGGCGAACACGGAACCGTGGATGCCCTGCGCGCTGGCGCGGCGCGTGACGATCTGGATCACGCCGCCGGTCGCGCCTTCGCCGTACAGCACGCTGTTGCCGCCGCGGACGATCTCGATGCGCTCGACGCTGTCGATGGGGATCGTCGACAGCACCGTGTTGGCAAGCTCGTTCTCGTTCAGGCGCACGCCGTCGACCATGATCACCATGTTCTGGGCGCTGTTGGTGCCGAAGCCGCGCAGGTCGAGGGCGAAGTCGGGCGAGCCGTCCAGGCCCTGGCGGCCGAACACGCCGCCGATCTTGCGGATGGCGGCATTGACGTCGCCGGCGCCGGCGCGGCGGATGTCGTCCCGGGTGATCACGGTGGCGCCGATCGGCTGCAGCGCGGGCTCGCTGGGGAAGCGCGCGCCGGTGATGACGACGGTGGAAGGATCGTCCTGCGCGGTGGCGGCCACCGACAGCAGGGAGGAAAAGGCGAAGGCGCAGGCCAGCGCGAGCGGCTTCACGGCCGGCGCGCCGCCGCGAAGGGCAGCAGGTGTCATTGGATGTCTTGTCTCGGATCGTTGTGCCGGCGCGCGTCCCCGCATGCCGGCAACCACGGAAGCGGCGCGTGCGCATGCAGGCGCCTTCAGCCGCTTCCCCCTCGTCTGGCCGGTATCCGGGCTGGCAAGGCGGACCATCCCACCTTCCCACGCACGGCTACGGGCGCGGTGGTCTTCGGGATGGCCTGTCGCGGCGTCAGTCGTCCTGCGACTGCGGCGACGCTTGCTTACCGTTGCGGGGGCAGCACACGTTGGCGCGACGCCGCAGGCATCGACGCTCCGTGTTTCCCGTTTAACTCGCCGCGCAGGGCACGCGGCGGGGCACCAGAACCCGCGGATTATACCCCGTGCGCGCCCGCCCCCGGCGACGGCGCCGCATCCGGCCTTCCCGCGCGGGCCGCGCAAATATCTCGTGCGTTTCTGGCAACTCATCTATAGTGGGAACGATATTCTTTCCTGACCTGGGGGTGTGCATGAACTTGCGTTTCGACCCGGCGCTGCGGCGCCGGCTGGGCCTGGGCGTCGCCTGCGCCATGCTGGCGGCCGGCGTGGCCTTCGCCGCCGCCGGCAGGGGGCCGGACACGGTCGCGGGCAAGGTCCCGGACAAGGCCCCTGCCAAGGCGCCGGCCAAGACGCCGGACGCGGCAGCCGGACGGCCCGTGACCGCACCCGCCTCCGCAGCCGCGCCGGTCCCGGCACCGGCCGACGGCATCGCGCTGGCGGCGCCCGACGCCGCCGCCGTGCGCGTCCCCAGCAGCCCGCAAGCCTGGGGCGGCGCGCGCACCGGCCAGGAAGCGACGCTGTCGGACCGCGTGGTCCACTACGACATCGACGCCACGCTCGACCCCGACAAGCACACGGTGACGGGACGCCAGAAACTCACCTGGCGCAACCGCAGCGACGTGGCCGTGACCAGCGTCTACCTGCACCTGTACATGAACGCCTTCGAAGGCACGGGCAGCACCTTCTTCACCGAGAAGCGCGAGCGCGACGCCGCGTTCCGCTCCGGCGTCGACATCAAGGAAGGCGAATGGGGCCACATCGCCCTGCGCCGCGTCGAGCAGGCCGAGGCCCGGGTGCCGTGGCATGTCGTCCACCCCGACGGCGGCCCCGCCACCGACCGCACGGTGGTGCGCCTGGACCTGCCGGCCGCCGTCGCGCCGGGCGCGTCGACCACGCTCGACATCGACTTCCAGACCCAGCTGCCGCGGGTGATGGCGCGCACCGGCTACTTCGGCACCTTCCACCTGGTGGCCCAGTGGTTTCCCAAGATCGCCGTGCTGGAACTGCCGGGCGAACGCGGCGCCACCGCCCCGCGCTGGAACGCCCACGAATTCCACCTGAATTCCGAGTTCTACGCCGACTTCGGCAGCTACGACGTGCGCATCACCGCGCCGAAGGACTACACGGTCGGCGCCACCGGCGAGCGCCAGGGCACACCAGGCGCGAAGGACGGCATGCTGACGCACCGCTTCGTGCAGGGCGACGTCCACGACTTCGCCTGGACCGCCGACAAGCGCACCGCGAAGCCGCTGGTCGACACCTGGACCGGCCCCGGCAGCCCGCAGGTGACGGTCACCGTGCTGTACCCGCCCGAGTACGCCGCGAGCGCGGCGCCGGCGCTGAAGGCGGCCAAGGATTCGCTGACGTATTTCTCGAACACGCTCGGCCCCTACCCGTACAGGACGCTGACCGTGGTGATCCCGCCCTACAACGCCGCCGAGGCGGGCGGCATGGAATACCCGACCTTCTTCACGGCCGAGGGCTACGCCGAGGTCGAACCGGGCACGCTCGCCCAGTACGGCCTGGACTTCGTCACCATCCACGAATTCGGCCACGGCTACTTCTACGGCCTGCTGGCCTCGAACGAATTCGAGGAGCCGATGCTGGACGAAGGCCTGAACGAGTACTGGGACCTGCGCATGCTGCGCGCGCGCGGCCAGCGCATCGGCGCCAGCACGCCGCTGCTGCGCAAGCTCGGCTTCGGCCCATCCTTCCCCGTGTTCGACGCCGAGCGCCTGGGCACCCCGCGCAGCGATCCGGCCGATCCGGTCGGCCAGAACGCCTGGAACCGCCTGCAGGACATCGGTCCCGTCTACTCGCGCACGGCCACCCTGATGCGCGACCTCGAGGCGCGCATCGGCACGGCGCCGATGGAGCGCGCGTTCCGGGAATACTACCGGCGCTGGAAGTTCCGCCACCCGAGCGTGGCCGACCTGCGCGAGACGCTGGCCGAGGTCACCGGCCAGCGCGCCGTCATCGAGCAGGCGTTCGCGCAGCAGGTGTACGCGGCCGCGCGCATCGACGACCGCGTCCAGTCCCTGGTCAGCCATGAAGTGCTGCCGCTGCCGGGCACGCGCCAGGAAGGCAGCCAGTGGGTCGAGGACAAGCAGGCCGACCTCGACAAGCGCATCGCCGACACCCGCGCGCAGTGGAAGAAGGCGCATCCGAACGCCAGGGAAGGCACCGGACCGTACCCGTACCGCACCGAGGTCCTGCTGCGCCGCCATGGCGCGCCGGTGGCGCAGACGCTGGTGGTGAAGTTCGCCGACGGCAGCAGCGAGACGGTGCGCTGGGACGGCGCCGACAGCTGGCGCAAGTTCAGCTGGATCAAGCCGGCGAAGGCGGTGTCGGCCGAACTCGACCCGCAGCGCCTGCACTATCTCGACACGAGCAAGCTCGACGACAGCCGCACCATCGAGGCCGACGGCAGCGCCACGCGCCGCTGGGGCCTGGAAGTCGCGGCCGTCGTCCAGTACCTCCTTTCCCTCATCGCCAACGTATGACGACCATGCACACGACCATCGAGGCTCCTTCGCTCGCGCCCCAGAACACGGCCGTGCCGCGCCGGCCCGGCCTGCGCTCCGCCCTGCTGCGCACGCGCGCCGTCCTGCAATGGCGGCTGCTGCTGTGGTGGGCCATCCTGCTGCTGTTGCCGGCCATCGTCGCCACGCTGCCGTTCTGGCAGATGCTGGCGGCGAACCTGGACCATTCGGTGCACGCGGCGCGCCTGGCCGAGCGCCTGGACATGCTCGCCATCGCCGACCTCGTCACCAGCATGCGCGAGCGCGGCGACGCCGGCGCGGGCCTCGCCAACGGCGGCCTCGTCGCCGTCGCGCTGACGCTGCTGCTCTCGCCGCTCCTGAGCGGCATGACGATCGCCGCCGTGCGGGCGCCGCAGCGCCTGCGCTGCATCCCGCTGCTGGCGGCCGGCGCCCAGGAATACGGCCGCCTGCTGCGCATGCTGGCATGGGCCGTGGTCCCGCTGGGGATCGCCGGCGCCGTCGGCGGCATGGCCTCGGGCGCCGCCGGCAGGGTCGCCGAACGGGCGATCCTGCAGGGCGACGCCGAGCAGGCCACGCGCCTGGCGCTGGTGGCGACGGTCGTGCTGCTGGCGCTGGCGCACGCGAGCCTGGACGCCGGCCGCGCCATCCTCGGCAACGAACCGCGCCGCCGCTCGGCGGTCCTGGCCTGGTGGGCCGGGACCAGGCTGCTGCTGCGCCGCCCGCTGGCGGTACTGGGCGTATACATGATCGTGACCGGCATCGGCCTGGCCGTGGCGGCCCTGCTCGCGCTGGCGCGCCTGCACGTGCCGGCGCTGGGCGCGGCCGGGACCGTCGGCGCCGTCGTGCTGGCGGAACTGGCCGTGCTGGCGCTCGGCGTCATGCGGGCGGCCAGGCTGGCGGGGATGATGGAGCTGGCGCGCAGGGAGTAGCGTTCGCACCGTGCATGCCTGCGCGTGGGCTCGCATCGGGCGCCTTCGGACGCGATCCGCACGGATCGGCTACCATGGAATTTTTCGATGCCCCGGAGCGCCCATGTCCCCTCGCCTGCCCACCTATTTCGTCTCGCACGGCGGCGGCCCCTGGCCGTGGATGAAGGACCAGTTCGGCGCCGCCTACGCCGAACTGGAAGCCTCGCTGGTCGACATCAAGCGCCAGGTCGGCGTGCGCCCGAAGGCGGTGCTGGTGGTGACGAGCCACTGGGAGGCGGACCGCTTCCTGGTCTCGTCCGGCACCAGCCCGGGCATGATCTACGACTACGGCGGCTTCCCGCCGCACACCTACGCCATCCGCTATCCGGCCCCCGGCGAGCCGCGACTGGCCGCGCGCGTGGCGCAGTTGCTGGAAGGCGCCGGCCTGGCAGCCGGCCTGGACGCCGAGCGCGGCTTCGACCACGGCACCTTCTCGATGCTGGCGCCCGTCTATCCCGAGGCCGACATGCCGGTGGTGCAGCTGTCGATCCGGCGCGACTACGACCCGGCCACCCACCTGGCCGCCGGCCGCGCGCTGGCGCCGCTGCGCGACGAGGGGATCCTGATCATCGGCAGCGGCCTGTCCTTCCACAACCTGCGCCAGTTCGGCCAGGCCGGCGCGCTGTCCTCGCGCGCCTTCGACGGCTGGCTGCAGCACGTGCTGCTGGCGCTGCCGCCCGTTGAACGCGAGCAGGCGCTGCTGCGCTGGGATGCGGCCCCCGCCGCGCGCCAGGCGCATCCGCGCGAGGATCACCTGGTGCCGCTGTGGGTGGCGCTGGGGGCGGCCGAGCAGGAGCGCGCCGCGTGCGTGTACCACGAGGAGGCGTTCTTCGGGGCGTTGACGGTGTCGAGTTTCAGGTTCGGGCAAGTGGCGTCCTAACGTCGAGAAAATAGTTTGACTCCAGCCAAATACTCCAAGTCGATCCAGCTCAACAATGCTCTGTTGACCGATTGGTCCGCACAAACCATCGAACATCGACGCGGAGAAAGCAAAATGGCGATTGACGCATACCTGCAAATAGATGGCATCAAGGGCGAGTCACAGGACGCTGCACACCAGGGCTGGATCGAGCTTTCATCCGCCCAGTGGGGCGTCATCCAACCCCGGTCCGCCACAGCATCGACGGCTGGCGGCCATACGGCTGAGCGCTGTGAACACCAGCATATCGCGCTGACCAAGCTCGTCGATTTGTCGTCTCCTCTCTTCATGCAGACCTGTTCGTCAGGTAAAACCATTCCGAAAGCGAAACTCGAATTCATGCGGGCCGACAGCGATGGCAAGCCGGTCAAATACTACGAAGTCGAACTGGATAATGTGCTCATCGGTAGCGTCAGCCAGACCGTACACGAGGGAGGGCTGATGCATGACCAGATCAGCCTCAAGTTTTCCAAGGTCAAATGGAAATACACCCAGCAAAAGATCAGCGGGGGCACCGGCGGCAACACGGCAGGTGGATGGGATCTGGCGACCAACAAAATCGCCTGAAGGACTGGCCATGCTGCAAGTCCAACCGAAGGATTCACGCGGCGACTTCATGCTGCCTCAGCGTCCTGAGGGCGCAGGATATTACGTGTACGGGACACCCACGAATGGCGGGGGCCAATATGGCCATCCGGCATTGCTGTCCGTGCTGTTCTGGGTCGAGCGGGAATGGCAGACCGTCGATCATCGCAGGTTTGGCATCGGCAACATCAGCCTTGCCAACGGCGGAGAATACAAAAAACACAAAAGTCATACGGACGGATTGCAGGTGGACGTGCGTGCAATCAGAATCGATGGCCGTCAGGAGCGTGTCACCCGCTTTCAGCGTGATCAGTACGACCGGAAAGCGACGGCAACACTGATTGCCATCTTCCACTCCCATCCCTTGGCGAGAACCGTCCTGTTCAACGACACGGACATCCCTTTCGTGAAGCCATGGGAAGGCCATGACGACCACTTTCACGTCGACATACGAGCTTCCTCGCCATGAAAGCCCTGTCACTTCTTCTGACAATGGCACTGTCGGCGGGTGTCCATGCCCAGGAAAAACCGTTCTATCCCGCGCCAGCCAAGCCGCTCAAGGCCGAGTACACGATCTACTCGGGAGGTCTCGGGGACGAGCAAGCGCCCACGAAAACCGATCGCAAGCTGGCCATCGACATCAAGGGACAGGCAGCCAAGGACATCTTCGATTCGCTCTATCCCGACGCCAAAGGGGTGTCTTGCAGCGGCGAGGCAGGCGAGCGCTTGCGCCGGAAGGGACATGTCTGGTGCGCCTCCTCGCCCCGCGATGGGTACCGGTGCTTCCTGGGATTCGATTTGCGGTCCGGCGCAAGCATTGCGGGAGGCAGTTGTTGATGTGAGGGAGCTTTCATGGAATGGACGCATCCTTCCTGGAACGGCATCGATGTCCCAAAGTGAATGTGTAAGGGGTCCACAACCAGACAGGAGCGTCCACCATGAAGCTTAGTGCATGCGGCATCGACTTGGCAAAGTCGGTGTTCCAGGTACACGGTGTCGATCTTCACGGCAAGCCGTGCATGCGTAAGCAGCTCAAGCGTGCGGAAATGCTGACGTTTCTTGCGAAGCTTGCGTCGTGCTTGATCGGCATGGAAGCTTGCGGCAGCGCGCACTACTGGGCGCGCAAGCTCAGTGAGATGGGGCACACCGTAAAACTGATGGCCCCGCAGTTCGTGAAGCCCTACGTGAAGACGATCCCGTGCATCATCAAGTCCCCCGCTTCCCCCGCGCCGCCTCTTCCGCCTTGCGCGCCGCCTTCTCGGCCGCGATGCGCGCCTTTTCTTCCATCGCGATGCGGTGGCGCTCCAGCGCCTCGGCGCGCGACTGCGGGGTTTCCAGGCTGATGCGGCCCAGCGCGCCGCTGCGATAGTCCACCAGCAGCGTGTGCGCCGCCTTTTCGTAGTCGTAGTCGCCGCCGCGCGCGCGGAAGGCGCGGCGCTGGGCGATGCCCTCGATCACGCCGAAACCGTCCAGGCCCTCGGTCTTGAAGCCGTAGCGGGCGGCCAGCAGCTGCGGGTAGCGTTCGAGCAGGAAGCCGCCCAGGAATTCCGCGACTTCTTCCTCGATCACGGCATTGGTGCCGACGGCGTGGCTGGCGGCCAGCATCAGGCCGTCGCTTTCCATGGCGATCTTGGGCCACAACATGCCCGGCGTGTCGACCAGCACGGTGAACTGGTCGAGGTAGAGCTTCTGCTGCGACTTGGTCACGGCCGGCTCGTCGCCGACCTTGGCCACGCGCTTCTTCAGCAGGGCGTTCATCAGGGTCGACTTGCCGACGTTCGGGATGCCCATGATCATGATGCGCAGCGGCTTGGTCGGCACGCCGCGGTGCGGCGCCAGCGTCTTGCACAGTTCGGGGATCTTCGCCACCTCCGCCGGCTTCTTGGTCGTCATCGGGTAGGCGCTGACGCCCTCCTGGGCGTCGTACCAGGCGGCCCAGGCCGCGGTGGCGGCGGGGTCGGCCAGGTCGGTCTTGTTCAGGACCTTCAGGCAGGGCTTGTTGCGGAACTTGCGCAATTCCTCGACCATCGGGTTGCTGCTCGCCTGCGGCAGGCGCGCGTCCAGTACCTCGATGACCACATCGGTGTTTTCCATCTGCTCCGCGGCCTGCTTGCGGGCGGCGGCCATGTGGCCCGGGAACCATTGTATCGACATGCTTGATCTCTAATTCTGCGTTCAATCCGCTATTTTACGCCGGTACGGCGTACGGACACGGCTTTTCACGGCGCCACGCAGGCAGCCGGCGGCGGCGGCGCGGCCGGGTCGACGGCCGCCAGTCCGGCGCGCGCCCGCGCCACGTCGCGCGCGAATTCGGCCAGGTAGCGGCTCCTCTCCTCGCTCTGCCATTCGGCAGTGGAAAAGCCGGCCGCGTCTTGCTGGACGCTGGCCGCCACCCGCCCCTGCAGGCGCGGCAGCATGATACGGTCGGGGTCGCCGTCTTCCTTGAGCAGGTAGCCCTCGACGTCGCGCAGCGTCAGCGGCAGTGCCGGCCGGCCGTCGCGCACCAGCCGGCCGAACAGCGCCAGCTTGACCTCGGCGGGTCCGGCGTCCAGTACCTCGTCGAAGGTCAGCAGCGCGAACGGCTGCCCGTGCGCATCGTCGACGCGGCCGCTGACGACGTAGCGCCCGGCCCGGCGCACGTCCAGCCCCAGGTAGAAATCCAGCGCTCCCGCTTCCAGCGCCGCGCGCACCCGGCCGGTCCAGGCGGCCGGCAGGTCGGGCGTGTGGATGACGTCGAACTGCACGATGCCCGCGCGGCCGCCGACGGCGTAGCGCACTTCGGCGCGGATGGTGCCGTCGAAGCGCGCCAGCACGCCCTGGCCCGGCGCGAGCACGGCGGTGAACGTGCCGTCATCGGCCACGGTATCGGCCGCGGATGCGGCTGCGGCTGCGGTTGCGGTTGCGGCTGCGGCACCGGCACCGGCGCCGTCGTCGGCGAAGGCGAGCGCCACCCGGCCGGCCTCGGGCGTGCCGGCTTGGGTGACGCCCTGGGCGAATGCCGACGAGACCGCCAATGGCAGCGTCCTGCCGTCCTCGTCGACGGCGCGCAGCGTGAAGGTGACCGCTTCGCCGGCGCCCAGGTAGACGCGCGACTGCGACGCCTGCAGGCGCACCCGGTCGTCGCTGCCCTCGCCGTCCAGGCGCATGGCGCCGGTGGACACCACCGGATCGTTGGGCCGCGCCTGGTCGGCGTTCTCGGCCATCGGCCGCGCACCGGGCGGGTAGCGGCTGGCGGCGCGGTAGCTGCAGTAGGTGCGTTCGGCCTCCCGCACCGCCTCCAGCAGCCGGCGACGCTCCCGCTGCCGCGCCGGATCGGCGGGCGCCGGCCCGGTGGACGGGGTTGCCGGGGGCGCGAAGGCCGTGGCCGCGGCGGCCGGTGCGGACGACGGCGCGTCGGCCGCGCCCCATGGCGCCAGTCCTACCAGGACAGCGGCGACCAGCAAAGCGGCCAGTATGGCGGCCAGTACGGCGGCCAGCACCGACGCCGTCCGCCGCGGGCGCGAGGATGGCCGGGACCGCACGTTCAGCGCGCGCTGTCGACCACCGCGGCCCGCAGCACCGACACGATGCCGCCCCAGTTGCCGCCCGTGTAGTGGCGATGGTCCTCGCCGTCGTCGCGGAAGGCCACCGAGTGGAACGCCCACTTGCTGCTGCCGCCCTGGTTCTGCGCCGTGCCCAGGGTGAGGTCGTCGCAGAACCAGTCGCCCGGATTGCACAGGGCGCGGCCGGCACTGCCGGCGACGCCGCCGGCGCTGTGGTAGGCCTCGACCTCGTCGTCCTGGCCCGGCAGGATGCCGGAGTACAGCGTGCCGCGCGCGCCGGCGTACATGTGGAACCAGATGCCGCGCGTGGCGTTGTGGTTGTACATGGCGCGCGCGGTGCTGGTGCGCAGGTCCTGGACCAGCGGTTCCGACGTGGTCCAGGAACCGATGTCGGCCAGTTCCGAGCCGCCGGCGGACCCGGCCGCGACGCGCACCCACTTGATGTTCCAGCCCGTCTGCGTGCCGCCGGCATTGCCGCACACGCCGGACGCGTTCGCCACCGCGTTCTTGTTCGCGCGTACCGTGCCGCCATAGTTGGCCAGCGTGTAGCCGACCAGCAGGTCGCCGGCGCTGTGGGCGGCCACGTAGCACCAGTTGCCGCCGGTGCAGAAGCAGTCGAGGGCGTCGCGCAGGCGCGGGCTCTGCGAGGCGATGCTGCCGCGCCCGTCCCAGTTGGCGGACTTCTTGTTGATGCCGGCCGGGGTCGAGGCCGGGCCCCAGTAGCCGAAGCTGTCGTAGTTGCCGACGATGCCGCCGCCGGTGCGGCCATTGACCCACAGCGTGTAATTGGTGGCCGATGCCGGTAGCGCCAGCGCGACCAGCCACGTCGCGACGAGCGTGCGCAGTGCGTTCATGTCCCCTCCGCCTGGTTGTCCTTGCTGCCGTGGGTTGGACAACGGCGCAACGCGGCGGTTCGGGCGGCATGCCGTACCAGGTGCCGATCGGGTGCGCGCCGGAACGGGCGGCGCGGCCGCCCACCCTGCGCGCCGCGGCGCGACCCTAGTCGAGTTCGGCCAGGGCCTTCACGTGCGCCACGACGCTGCGCCCGAGCGCCGACAGCGCGTAGCCGCCCTCCAGCACGCTGACGATGCGGCCCCCGGCATACTGCCTGGCGATCTCGATGGCCTTGTGCGTCATCCACACGTAGTCGGCCTCGACCAGCGCCATGCCGCCCATGTCGTCTTCCTTGTGGGCGTCGAAGCCGGCCGAGATGAACACCATCTGCGGGCGGAAGGCGTGCAGCGCCGGCATCCACTGGTCCTCGACCAGGCGGCGCACGACGTCGCCGCCGCTGTAGGCCGGCACCGGGATGTTGATGCTGGTGGCGGTGACGGGTTCGGGCGCGCTGTACGGATAGAACGGATGGCGGAAGAAGCTGGCCATCAGCACGCGCGGGTCGTCGTGGAAGGATTCCGCCGTGCCGTTGCCGTGGTGGACGTCGAAATCGATGATGGCGACGCGCTCCAGGCCGTGCACCTCGAGCGCGTGGCGCGCGGCGATGGCGACGTTGTTGAACAGGCAAAAGCCCATCGGCTCGGTCGGCCGCGCGTGGTGGCCGGGCGGGCGCACGGCGCAGAAGGCATTGTCGATGGTGCCGGCGATGACGGCGTCGGTGGCGGCCACGGCGGCGCCGGCGGCGCGCAGCGCGGCGCGGTAGCTGTCCTTGCACAGCAGGGTGTCGCCGTCGAGCGGGTAGTGTTCGCCGGCGGCGGCGGGCAGGTTGTCGCGCACCAGGTCGAGCGCGCCCTGCGTGTGGTTGCGCAGGATCGCGGACTCGTCGGCCAGCGGGGCGCTGACGTGGTCGACCAGGCCGTCGAGGCGCGCGGAAATCAACTGGTCCTCGATGGCGCGCAGGCGCGCCGGGGACTCGGGGTGCCAGTCGCCCATCTCGTGCAGGGAACAGTCCGGGTGGCTGTAGATTGCTGTGCTCATGCTTGCTGGTGGTGTCCTGCGCTCATCCGTATCGCCCCGCGCATGCCGATCTCGCATAAAATCGCCGGAGCAGCATGTGTTGATGCTGGAGTAAAAAGATTGCCGATGGCGCTAATCTACCATGTGCACCACCCTTGTGCACATCGCATCACGAACCCCGACAGGAAGCCATCATGTTCAACCAATTGCATGCCGCCGCGCGCCAGGTCAGCCAGGTCGTGGTCGGCAAGGACCAGCAGGTGCGGCTGGCGCTGACCTGCCTGCTGGCCGGCGGCCACCTCCTCATCGACGACGTGCCCGGCGTCGGCAAGACCACGCTGGCCCATGCGCTGGCGCTCACGCTGGGCCTGCGCTTCAACCGCGTGCAGTTCACCAGCGACCTGCTGCCGGCCGACGTGGCCGGCATCTCCGTCTACGAGCGCGAGAAGAACGGCTTCGTGTTCCACCCCGGCCCCATCTTCACCCAGGTGCTGCTGGCCGACGAGATCAACCGCGCCACGCCCAAGACCCAGTCCGGCCTGCTGGAAGCGATGGAGGAACGCCAGGTCACGGCCGACGGCACCACCCGCGCGCTGCCCGAACCGTTCTTCGTGATCGCCACCCAGAACCCGTCGCACCAGGTCGGCACCTTCCCGCTGCCGGAATCCCAGCTCGACCGCTTCCTGATGTGCCTGTCGCTAGGCTATCCGGACGCCGCCGCCGAGCGCGCCCTGCTGATGGGAGAGGACCGGCGCGCCATGCTCAGGACGCTGGAACCCGTGATGGGGCCGGAACAACTGCTCGACGCCCAGCGCGCGCTGCGCGGCATCCACGCTTCCGGCGCGCTGGTCGACTACCTGCAGGCGCTGGCCCAGTCCTCGCGCTCGGGCCAGCTGTTCGCCGAAGGCCTGTCGCCGCGCGCCACGCTGGCGCTGCTGCAGGCGGCGCGCGCCTGGGCCGCGCTGGAGGGACGCGACCACGTGATCCCCGAGGACATCCAGGCCCTGCTGGTGCCCGTCTGCGCGCACCGCCTGCGCCCGCTGAAGTCGGTGCACGGCGGCGGCGCCAGCCGCGACCTCGTGCTGCAGCTGCAGAAATCGGTGCCGGTCTAGCGATGAAGGACACGGCGGCAACGGCGGCGGACGGGCTGCGCGGACCGGACGGCTGGCTGGCGCGCCGGCGCCGCCGCCTGCGCGACGCCTGGCGCACGCGCGCCACCGCGCACGACCGCGGCGACGTCGTGCTCGGCCAGCGCCGCGTGTACATCGTGCCCACGCGCGCCGGCCTGGGCTTCGGCCTGCTGGTGCTGGTGCTCCTGGTGGGCTCGATCAACTACAGCCTCGGCCTGGGCTTCGGCCTGACCTTCCTGGCCGGCGCCTGCGCGATCGTCGACATGGTCGCCACCTGGCGCAACCTGGCCGGGCTGACGCTGCGTCCCGGCCGCGCGCCGGACGCCTTCGCCGGCGCCGAGGCCCAGTTCGCACTGCACGTCGCCAACACCAGCGCGCTGGAACGCTACGCCATCCAGATCGACGTCGACGGCGCCGGCGCGGCGCGCCATGCGCTCGACGTCGCCGCGGGCGACGGCGCCACCGTCGTGCTGGCCGTGCCGGCGCGCGCGCGCGGCTGGCTGGCGGCGCCGCGCGTGCGCGTGGCCACCCGCTTCCCGCTCGGCCTGTTCCGCGCCTGGAGCTGGTGGCAGCCGGACAGCCGGGCGCTGGTCTACCCGGCGCCCGAGATCGACGCGCCGCCGCTGCCATCCAGCGGCCGCCCCGGTCCCGACGGCGGCGGCCAGGCCGGCAGCGACGATTTCGCCGGCGTGCGCAGCTACCAGGCCGGCGATCCGCTGCGCCGCCTGGCCTGGCGCCAGATCGCGCGCCTCGACCCGGCACTGGGCGGCCAGCTCGTCACCAAGCAGTTCGAGGGCGGCTCCGTCGACGAACTGCTGCTCGACTTCGACGCCCTGCCGCCGCGCCTGGACCTGGAACTGCGCCTGTCGCGCATGGCGCGCTGGGTGCTGGAAGCCGAGCTGCGCGCCCTGCCCTACGCGCTGCGGCTCGGCCCCCTGGAGTACGACGCCGCCCTGGGCGCGGCGCACCAGGCGGCCTGCCTGCGCGCCCTGGCGCTGTACGGCCACCCGGAGGCGCCATGAGCGGCCCGTCCTCGCCGTCGGTCCGGACCCGGCTGCAGGCGCTGTCGCGCGACAAGCGCGACACGCTGCTGCTGATCGCCGCCGCGGTGCTGGTGCTGGCGCCGCACGCGGCCCACCTGCCCCTGTGGGTGAGCCTGCTGTGCGGCGCCACGCTGGCCTGGCGCGCCGGCCTCACGCTGCTGGGCCGGCGCCTGCCGCGCAACCTGGTGCTGGTGCCGATCGCGGCCGCCGCGATGGCGGGCGTGCTGCAGAGCTACGACACGCTGCTGGGCCGCGACGCCGGCGTCGCCATGCTGGTCATGCTGGTGGCCTTCAAGATGCTGGAAATGCATGCGCGGCGCGACCTGTTCGTCGTCGTGTTCCTGTGCTTCTTCCTGGTGCTGACCAATTTCTTTTATTCGCAGAGCATCGGCACCGCCGTGCTGATGCTGGTCTCCCTGGTGTTCCTGCTGGCGGCCCAGCTGTCGTTCCAGCTCACCGGCCGCGTCCCGCCGCTGCGCACGCGGCTCCTGATGAGCGCGCGCATGCTGGCCCTGGCGCTGCCGCTGGCCGCCGCCGTCTTCGTGCTGTTCCCGCGCATCGAGGGGCCGCTGTGGGGCATGCCGGACGCGTCGCGCAGCGCCAGGACGGGCCTGTCGGACACCATGTCGCCCGGCCAGCTGTCCGACCTGGCCCAGTCCGAGGAAGTCGCGTTCCGCGTGCGCTTCGCGGACGCGCCGCCGCCCCAGCCGCTGCTGTACTGGCGCGGCCCGGTGCTGGGCAGCTTCGACGGCAAGACCTGGACGCGCGTGCTGCCGCTGCCGCGGGGGACGAATCCGCCCATGCAGCCGCTGTCGATCGCCGTGGGCGGCGCGCCGCTGCGCTACCAGGTCACGCAGGAAGCGTCGAACGCGCGCTGGCTGTTCGCGCTCGAGGTGCCGCAGGCGTTGCCGCGCTTGCCGGACCGGCCCGTCAGCGTGAGCGGCGAACTGGAACTCCAGGCCGGCGCCCCCATCACGGAGCGCCTGCGCTACGACCTCGTGTCCTATGTGCGCTACGAATTGCAGGCCGGCCCCAGCCTGGCCGACGGCGCGCGCTGGCTGCTGCTGCCCTGGAACAGCAATCCGCGCACGCTGGCCGCCGGGCGCCGGCTCGCGCTGGAGCCGGACCCGGCCGTGCGCGTCAGGACGGCGCTGGAAGGGTTCGCCAAGGGCGGCTACGTCTATACGCTGCAGCCTCCGTTGCTGCAAGGCAGGAACACGGTCGACGCTTTCCTGTACGACACGCGCGCCGGCTTTTGCGAGCACTACGCCGGCGCCTTCGTGTTCCTGATGCGCGCGGCGGGCGTGCCGGCACGCGTCGTGACGGGCTACCAGGGCGGCGAGATGAATCCGCTCGACGGCTACCTGACGGTGCGCCAGTCCGATGCCCATGCCTGGGCCGAGGTCTGGCTGGCCGGGCGCGGCTGGGTGCGCGTCGATCCCACCGCGATGGTGGCGCCCGAGCGCGTGCAGCGCAGCCTGGCGCGCGCGCTGCCGCCGGCGCCGTTCGGCATCGAGGGGCTGGGCCGGCTGATGCAGCCCGACCCGGATTCGCTGCTGGGCAAGCTCCGCTACGCCCTCGGCGCCGCCAACAACGGCTGGAACCAGTGGGTGCTGAACTACACGCCGCAGCGCCAGCACGACCTCGTGCGGCGCCTGCAAAACGGAATGTTCAATTGGCAAGCCATTGGGGCCCTTGCCATGCTCTGCCTGCTGTTGTTTATAGCAGGAAAATTCTGGCGGCGGCGCAAAGTCGATCCGGTCGATGCGCTATACTCGGCCTTGTGCCGGCGCCTCGGCCAGCGCGGCCTGCCGCGCGCGCCCAGCGAAGGGCCGACGGCGTACGCGGCGCGCATCGCCGCCATGGCGCCCGCCGGGTCCGGTGCGTCCGGTGCGTCCGGTGGTGTCGAGCTCGACGCCGGCGCACGCGCCGCGGCCGGCGAGTTCCTGCGCCGCTACAGCGCCTTCCGCTACGGCCCGCATGCCGGCGGCGCATCCACCCTGGTTCCGATCCTGAAAGCGTTGTTGTCCCGAGTTCGATGAAATCCTTCTTCCCGCTGCTGCTTGCCCTCGCCGTCGGCGCGGCGCCGACGGTCGATGCCGTCGCCGCCCCCGCGCTGCTCCACGCCACTTCCGCCCACGCCGCCAAGGCCAGGTCGACCGCCAGGACGGCCAAGGCCGGCAAGAAGGCAACGTCCGCCAAAGGCAAGTCCGCCAAGGGCAAGGTGGCCGCCAAGGTCGCAGGTGCGGCAGGTGCGGCCGCCGTGGCCGCGCGCCCGCGCATCGACTACGACGGCGAGCAGGTCAATTTCGGCGAATGGCAGGCCGTGCGCGACTTCGAGGACGACATGGTCGCGCGCAACGGCTTCGACCGCGCGGCATTGCAGGAACTGGTCGGCAAGGTGCGCTTCATCGATTCCGCGGTCCAGCTGGTCAAGCCGGCGCCGCCGGGCAAGCCGAAGAACTGGCAAGCCTACAGCAGCCGCTTCATCGAGCCGATCCGCATCAACGCCGGCGTGCGCTTCTGGAACGAGAACGCCGACGCCCTGGCGCGCGCCGAGGCCAGGTACGGCGTGCCGGCGGAAATCATCGTCGGCATCATCGGCGTGGAAACGATCTACGGCCGCGACACCGGGCGCTTCCGCATCGTCGACGTCCTGACCACCCTCGCTTTTGCCTACCCGGAAGCGCCCAACCGCGCCGAGCGCATGGCCTTCTTCCGCGACGAGCTGGAACATACTCTGCTGCTGGCGCGCAAGGAAGGCATCGACCCGTTTTCGCTGCTGGGTTCGTTCGCCGGCGCCGTCGGCATGCCGCAGTTCATGCCGGGCAATATCCTGAAATATGGCGTGGACTTCGACGGCGACGGCATCGTCGACCTGCGCGCCTCGGCCCAGGACGCGATCGGCAGCGTGGCCAACTTCCTGGTCGAGCACGGCTGGGACCGCAACGATGGCGGGCCCCCGGCGTTCCCGGCCGAGGTGGCGCCGAGCCTGGCCTGGCAGCCGCTGCTGGGCGGCCTGAGCCCGCGCTACCGTCCGGCCGAGCTGGCGGGCGCCGGCGTGGCGACGGCGGCCGCGCTGTCGCCGGAACGCCTGTACGGCCTGGTCGACCTGCAGAACGGCGCCGAGCCCACCGAGTACTGGGTCGCCAATACTAACTTCTTTGCTATCACTAAATACAATCGAAGTTATTTCTATGCCATGTCGGTCGTGGAACTCGGCCGGGCGGTGAAGCAGGCGCGCGGGATTTGAGCTTGCTCCGGCAGAAACTTTGTATCAGTTTGTAACGTGTTTTCCGGCAATACTGCTGAGTTCATGCAGTGGTGACAACGTTATACTCCCGGGGTGTATAGGTTTTTCCGTAGAACAGTTCTCCTAGGAAATACACTTAGCATCCCGATACCCCCTCTCAAGTTGTCATTCCATCATACAATTCTTTAGCGTGCGGCGACGCATCGAAAATTGCTCTAGACTTAAGTTTAAATAAAAAACAATTATTTTTTCGGTGAGTTTGTGAGAGAATTGCATTGAGGCTATTGTTGCAGTGAGACAACGTCTTGCAACAAGCGCCTTGTACCTTCTTGCTCTTAAGTACTAAATAGCATTTAGTTGTATAATTTAGTAGAATTTTTCGAAACCTTTAGGTGTCGAAAAGCTTAAGCCTGGACAACCAAACGAGGAATAGTGAATCATGACGAACCAAGTCGGCATTGACATGAACAGCGATTCGGAAAACGACGAGCTGTTGCAGTACAACCCGAACCGCCTGCTCGACACTCTGATCGAGAACCTGCGCCTGAAGAACGATGCCGCCCTGTCGCGCGCGCTGGAAGTGGCCCCGCCGGTCATCTCGAAGATCCGCCACCACCGCCTGCCGGTCGGCGCTTCGCTGCTGATCCGCATGCACGAAGTCTCGGACCTGTCGATCCGCGACCTGCGCTACCTGATGGGCGACCGCCGCGCCAAGTTCCGCATCAGCGACAAGCAGTTCAAGCCGAAGGACAAGGACAACAACGCCAACGGCGCCGAGCAGTAATCGTGGCCTCCTGGCCGGTCGGCGGCGTCCGGGCGATGCCGCCGCGCCGTACCGCACGGTACTTTACCAGCCTGTCCTGCCTTCGTCCCGTACCAGGGACACCGCCTCGGGCGCCATGCCCATGACGAGGCCGCCCAGCGCCCAAGCGTCGCGCCGGGAACCCTCCCATCAGGCGGGAAACACGCCCGTCGACAGATAACGATCGCCGCGGTCGCAGACGATGAACACGATCGTCGCGTTCTCCACGGTCTGCGAGATGCGCAAGGCGATCTCGCATGCGCCGGCCGCGGAAATACCGCAGAAAATCCCCTCTTCCGCCGCCAGCCTGCGCGCCATCTGCTCGGCCGCCGCCTGGGTCACGCTTTCGACCTGGTCGACGCGCGCCTTGTCGAAGATCTTCGGCAGGTAGGCCTCGGGCCACTTGCGAATGCCCGGGATCGACGAGCCGTCTTCCGGCTGGGCGCCGACGATGCGGATCGCCTCGTTGCGTTCCTTCAGGTAGTGCGAGACGCCCATGATGGTGCCGGTGGTGCCCATCGCGCTGACGAAGTGGGTGACGCGGCCCTTCGTGTCGCGCCAGATCTCGGGACCGGTGGTCTCGTAGTGGGCGCGCGGATTGTCCTCGTTGGCGAACTGGTCGAGGATGATGCCCTGGCCGTCCTTCTGCATCTGCTCGGCCAGGTCGCGCGCGTATTCCATGCCGCCGGTCTTGGGCGTCAGGACGATCCGGGCGCCGTAGGCGGCCATGCTCTGGCGCCGCTCGATCGACAGGTTGTCGGGCATCACCAGCACCATCTTGTAGCCGCGGATCGCCGCCGCCATCGCCAGCGCGATGCCGGTATTGCCGCTGGTGGCTTCGATCAGCGTGTCGCCCGGCTTGATCTGCCCGCGCGCCTCGGCGCCGCGCAGCATCGACATGGCGGCGCGGTCCTTCACCGAACCGGCCGGATTGTTTCCTTCGAGCTTGCCGAGGATGATGTTGTTGCGGGCCGCGGCATCCGCTCCCGGGATGCGCACCAGCTGCACCAGCGGGGTATTGCCGATCGTGTCTTCGATGGTCTTGTATGCCATTGCTTGCTCTTTTGCGTATGCGAAAGCGCCATTCTAATCCGAGATCGCGCATGCCGTATCCGGTAGGGAGGACGGCTCTGCCGTCCACGCGGCGATACGTGGCCCGGATGGTGCCGTGCGCGCGATCGCGAACGGCCGGACCGGCTTCGATTGCGCGCTCGACGACGACAACGGCGCGTATCACCGCGTGGGCGGCGCTGCCGCCCACCCTACGCGTCGCGGCGACCCGTTACCGTTGCGGTAGCGGGTAGCTCGCGACGCTGACGTTGCCGTCCTTGTCCACCGCCTGCACGCCGAAGAACACATTGTCCTTCGACAGCTTGACGGTCGCCTCGGTGACGTTGCCGACCCATTGCGCGCCCTGCCACTGCGCGGCCGTGGTGTCGCGCCACACGATGCGGTACCCGGCGACGTCCGGTTCCGGGTTCGGCGCCCAGCGCATCGTCGAATCGTTTTCCAGCTTCGCCGTGAGCATCCTGACCTCCTTCGGCGCGGACGGGCCCAGCGCCAGCGTGGCCAGCGACGCCGCGTTCACGCGCGCCACCTTGGCGACGTAGGCGAAGTCGACGAACTCCGGCAGGTCGCCGATCTGCTTGCCGCCTTCCTTGCGCACGACCTGGTGCTGGTGGTCGAAGTCCTCGGCCGGCTCGGTGAAGCGCAGCGCCGCGTAGCCGCGCTCCAGGAACGGCATGTGGTCGCCGCCGCGCAGGTAGCGGTCGGCGCGCTGGATCACGCTGACCTTGAAGCCCGGCACGTAGCGCTCGCCCTGCTCCTTCACGTGGCGCGCCAGCTGGCGCGAGAGCGAATCGTTCTCGCCGCCGGTGCGCACCAGCGTGCGGTTGGCCTCGCTCATCTCCCTGGCGGCCGGGATGCCCTCGGCGAACAGGCGCACCTGGGTGTCGTCGACGTGGCCGGTCTCGCTGCGCGAGCTGCCGATGATGTCGTTGGTGAACATGCCGGCGATGTCCAGGTGCTTCTGCTTCGCCTGCTCGGCGAAGTGGCCGGCGCCCAGCAGGCCCTGCTCTTCCGCCGCCACGGTCATGAACACCAGCGTGGCGTCGAAGTCGTGCCTGGCCATCACGCAGGCCATCTCCATCACCGCCGCCGTGCCCGAGGCGTCGTCGTTGGCGCCGGGCTGGAACGTGGTGGTATCCATCACGTCGTTGACGCGGGTGTCGTAGTGGCCGCTGACCACGTACATGCGGTCCTTCGACGCCGCCTGCCGGCCCGGCAGCGTGGCGACCACGTTGACGATCTCGGTCGGGCGCGAGATGCGCGCCGACACCGGCGCCACGTGGCTGTCGAACGCCACCTGCAGGCGCGTGCCGGCGCCGCAGCGCTCCAGCTCGGACTTGATCCAGCGGCGCGCGGCGCCGATGCCGGTGGTGTCGGACGTGGTATCGGACATCGTGTGGCGGGTCTGGAAGCTCACCAGCTTGCGGATATAGCCTTCGATGCGCTGGGGCGAGATCTCGGCGACGATCCTGTCGACGGCCGGCTGGTGGCGGGCCGGGTCCGGTTGCGCGGACGGCGCCTGGGCCTGGGCCAGCGGGGCAGCGAAGGCCCAGGCGAGCAGGATGGCGCGGCGGGAGCGGAGGGACGGGAAGGATGGGTGCGTCATGGCGTTCCTGGATAGCGTTGTTGTCGTGGCGCTCGCGTGGAGCGCAACCATCTTCTCACGCATGATGGACGACATGCAGTACTTACAAGCAAAAACCCCGCACGCGGCGGGGTCGTCGAGACACGGGGAAACGCGGATCAGGTCGCGGACTTGGCCGTCTCCGGCTTGGCGGCCGTCTTCGGCTTGGCGGCCTTGTCCTCGGGCTTGGCGGCGGCGCCTTCCTTCGCCTGGCCGTTCACCTGCAGGCCGGCCTCGGAGAGCTTGGCGGCGCGCTTGTCGCCCACGCCCTTGACGCGCTTCTGGAAGTCGGCCCAGTCCTTGAACGGCCCCGCCTTGGTCCGTTCGTCGAGGATCGTCTTCGACATGCTCGGGCCGATGCCCTTGACGCCGTTGAGGGCGGCAACGTCGGCCTTGTTGACGTCCACCTGGGCGAACGCGAACCCCGTCGATGCCGACAGGACCGCGGCGGCGACGGCAAGCATCAGTTTCTTGATCATCTGGTCTTCTCCGTTAAGGTTGAGGCGGCAAATGCCGCCTGCAACGATAACGCAAGGAGCGCGCCGGACGTTGACGCCGTTCAGGTGCCGCCGTCGTCGCTGCGGCGGCGCTGCGCGAACAGCTCGTCGCGCGTGACGGTCGCCGTGCCCAGCTTGCCGACGACGATGCCGCCGGCGCGGTTGGCGGTGGCCAGCGCTTCCGGCAGCGGCGCGCCAGCACCCAGCATGGCGGCCATCGTGGCGATCACGGTGTCGCCCGCGCCCGAGACGTCGAACACCTCGCGCGCATCGGCGTGCACGTGCAGCACCTCGTCCGCGGTGTACAGGCTCATGCCCTCCTCGGAACGGGTCAGCAGCAGCGCCTGCAGGCCCAGTTCCTCGCGCAGGCCCTGGGCCCTGGCGGTGAGCTCTTCCTCGGTCTTCCAGTTGCCGACGATGCGCTTGAGCTCCGATTTGTTCGGGGTCAGCATGGTGGCGCCGGCATACGGCGTGAAGTCGTCGCCCTTGGGGTCGACCATCACGATCTTGCCGGCGGCGCGCGCGGCCTGGATCATCTCGGCCACGTTGACCAGGCTGCCCTTGTTGTAGTCGGACAGGATGATCACGTCGTAGTCCGGCAGCAGCGCCTTGAACTGGGTGAGCTTGTCGCGCAGCACGGTCTCGGTGGGCGCGTCCTCGAAGTCGATGCGCACCATCTGCTGCTGGCGGCCGATGACGCGCAGCTTGATGATGGTGGAAATCGCCTCGTCGCGCTTGAGGTAGCTGTGGATGCTCGATTCCTGCAGGATCTGCTCGACCTGGTCGCCGGCCTCGTCGTTGCCGACCACGCCCAGCAGGCCGCAATGGGTGCCCAGCGCGGCGGCGTTGCGCGCCACGTTGGCGGCGCCGCCCAGGCGCTCTTCGCGGCGCTCGATGCGCACGACCGGCACCGGCGCTTCCGGCGAGATGCGCGCGACGTCGCCGAACCAGTAGCGGTCCAGCATCACGTCGCCCACGACCAGCAGGCGCACGCCTTCCAGGTGCGGGGCCTCGGCCTGGCGGTAGCTGTCGGTCGGCAGCAGGCGGCTCGGGATGGTAGTTGCGGGGATACTCATGGACGCCTCACTTGCCGCTCAGGACCGAACGGCCGATGCCGTGGTATTCGATGCCCATGCCCGTCATCAGCTGCGGCTCGTACAGGTTGCGGCCGTCGATGATGACCGGGTGCTTCAGGCGCGCCTTGATCTGATCGAAATCGGGGCTGCGGAACGCCTTCCATTCGGTGACGATGACCAGCGCCTCGGCGCCGTCCAGCGCCTCCATCGGCGTGGCCGCGAAGACGATGCGCTGCAGCGCGTCCGCGCCCAGGTCGAGCGCCAGCACGCGGCGCGCCTCGTCCATCGCGACCGGGTCGTGCACCGCCACCGTGGCGCCGCGCGCCACGAGGTCCTTGAGCAGCACGCGCGCCGGCGCCTCGCGCATGTCGTCGGTGTTCGGCTTGAACGCCAGGCCCCAGACGGCGAAGCGCATGCCGGCGAGGTCGTCGCCGAAGCGCTGCACCACCTTGCGGCCCAGGACCTGCTTCTGGCGGTCGTTGACGGCTTCGACCGCGCGCAGGATCAACAGTTCCTGGCTGTACTGGCGCGCCGTGCGTTCGAGCGCCTGCACGTCCTTCGGGAAGCAGGAACCGCCGTAGCCGGCGCCGGCGTACAGGAAGCTGGTGCCGATGCGCGGGTCGGAACCGATGCCGTGGCGCACGGCCTCGATGTCGGCGCCGACCTGGTCCGCCAGGTTCGCCAGTTCGTTCATGAACGAGATGCGCGTGGCCAGCATGGCGTTCGCCGCGTACTTGGTGAACTCGGCCGAGCGCACGTCCATCCAGTAGACGCGCTCGTGGTTGCGGTTGAACGGCGCGTACAGCAGCTTCATCAGGTCGCGCGCGCGTTGGCCGGCCGGGCTGTCCTCGGTGCCGATCACGATGCGGTCCGGACGCATGAAGTCGTCCACTGCCGCGCCTTCCTTGAGGAATTCCGGATTCGAGACGACGGCGAACTCGACGCCGGCGGCGTCGCCGCGGGCGCGCAATTCTTCGCGCAGGGCGGCGGCGACGCGGTCGGCGGTCCCCACCGGCACGGTGGACTTGTCGACGATGACCTTGTAGCCGTCCATGTGGCGGCCGATGTTGCGCGCGGCGGCCAGCACGTACTGCAGGTCGGCCGAGCCGTCCTCGTCCGGCGGCGTGCCGACGGCGATGAACTGCAGCTGGCCGTGGGCGACGGAGGCCGCCACGTCGGTCGAGAACCGGATGCGGCCGGCCGCGCGGTTGCGCGCGACGAGCTCTTCCAGGCCCGGCTCGTGGATCGGGATGCCGCCGCCGTTGAGCAGGTCGATCTTGGCCTGGTCGACGTCGAGGCAGAACACGTCGTTGCCGAGTTCCGCCAGGCAGGCGCCGGTGACGAGGCCGACGTAGCCCGTGCCGATAATCGTGATCTTCATGGTGGTGCTGTCCTCAATTCATGACATTCAATTCTTCGGTGCGGCGCGGCGGATAGGTTTCCCACTTGTTGCACCCCGGGCAGTGCCAGTAGTACTGGCGCGCCTTGAAACCGCAGTGGCTGCACTGGTAGCGCGCCAGCTTCTGGGTGTAGCCGTGCACCAGGTTCTTCACCATCGACAGTTCTTCCCAGACGTTCGCCGGGGCATCCATCAGGCGCGCCTCGAGCAGCTTGTCCAGGCCCAGCAGCGTGGGGTTGCGGCGCAGTTCCTCGACCACCAGGTGCTTGGCCGCCTCCACGCCGTCCAGTTCGATGACCGCCTTGAACACCACCTCGATCAGGTCGATCGACGACGCTTCCTCCAGGTAGGAGCGCAGCAGGTTGACGCCTTCCTGCGGCCGCCCGACCTTGCGGTAGCCGTCCATCAGGCGCGTCGCCACCAGCGCCACGTGCGGCACGCTCTGCTGCTCGACGCGGCGCCAGGTCTTGAGGGCGCCCTCGATATCGTCCTGGGCCACCTGGGCGTCGCCGTACAGCATGGTCGCGCGCACGCTCTTGCGGTCGGCCTGCAGCGCCTTGTCGAGCAGGGCCTTGGCTTCGTCCGGCTGCAGCTGCACCAGCGCGTCCTGGGCCAGCTCGCAATAGAACTGGGCGATTTCCTTGTGCTGGGCGCCCGCGCCCGAGGCCTGCAGGCCTTCGGCGGCGGCGATCGCGCGGCGCCATTCCTTTTCGCGCTGGAAGATCTCCAGCAGCGCGCGCCGCGCCTGCACGCCGTACTGCGTGTCCACCAGCAGGTTGAAGGTTTCCTCGGCGCGGTCCAGCAGGCCGGCCTTCAGGTAGTCCATGCCCAGCTCGTACTGGGCGTGCGCCTTCTGCTCGGCCGGCAGGTCCGGACGCGACAGCAGGTTCTGGTGCACGCGGATGGCGCGCTCGGTCTCGCCGCGGCGGCGGAACAGGTTACCCAGGGCAAAGTGCATGTCGGCCGTTTCCGGATCGAGCTTGACGATCTCGATGAAGGCGTCGATCGCCTTGTCCGGCTGCTCGTTGAGCAGGAAGTTCAGGCCCTTGAAATAGCCGCGCGGCAGGCTGCGCGATTCGGAGACGAGTTGCTTGATGTCGACGCGGGCGGCGATCCAGCCCAGCGCGAAGAAGACGGGGATGCCGAGCAGCCACCAGATTTCAAATTCCATGTGCTTGTTATTCTGTGATTGATCGATCTTGCCTCAGCCGCGCGGCGCGACGCCGTCCGGCTGCGGGGCGCCGGCCGCGGTGCCGGCGGCGCTTTGCAGCGCCTGGATCGTGTCGCGGTGCTGCGAGCTTTCGCGGCGGTGGCGGAACACGGTCGGCGTGACGGCCAGGATGCCGAGGAAGGCGCCGGCGATGAAGAACGCCAGCAGCATCAGCACCAGCGGGCCGCGCAACTCGTAGCCGAGGAAGAAGTGCAGGTCGACCTGGTGCGTGTTCTTCAGGGCGAAGCCGAAGAACAGGATGAACAGGATGCATCCGGCGATGGTGGAGACGAGTTTCATCAACGAGACCTGTCAGGTAAGACGACAAAGATGCAGTGTCGCATATTCGACACGATTATTCAAAACGACGGCTGCACCGTCACCCCGGCGAAGGCCGGGGCCCAATGTCAACCGTGCGTGATTATACGTGCAGTGTCGGTCTGCATGGGAATTGGACCCCGGCCTTCGCCGGGGCGACGAGGAAAACGCCGGGGTGACGAGGAAAACGCCGAGGCGCCGTCCGGAGAACGTCGGCCGCGGACGAAAAAAAACGGCATCCCCGAAAGGACGCCGTTTTTGTCCGCGCGAAGCAGACGATTCAGTCTTCGATGATCGGCTGCCCGACCATCGCATCCACCCGCTCGCGCAACTGCTTGCCCGGCTTGAAGTGGGGCACCCGTTTTTCGGGCACCATCACCTTGTCGCCGGACTTCGGGTTGCGGCCGATGCGGGGCGGCCGGCTGTTCAGCGCGAAGCTGCCGAAGCCCCGGATCTCGATGCGCTGGCCGCTCGCCAGGGCGTTGGTCATCGCATCGAGGATGGTCTTGACGGCGTACTCCGCATCCTTCGCCACCAGCTGGGAATAACGTTCAGCCAGGCGGTTGATCAGCTCGGACTTGGTCATCTGCTCGCTCTCAGGTAGTCAAACCCGCGGATTAGTTCTTGTTGTCGAACTTGGCCTTCAGCAGTGCGCCCAGCGAGGTGGTGCCGGTGGCAGCGCTGTTGTCCGAAGCCAGCTTCTGCATGGCTTCCTGGGTGTCGGCATTGTCCTTGGCCTTGATCGACAGCTGGATGCTGCGCGCTTTACGATCGATGTTGATGACCAGGGCTTCGACCTTGTCGCCCACTTTCAGGTGGGTGCCGGCATCTTCCACGCGGTCGCGCGAGATTTCCGAAGCGCGCAGGTAGCCTTCGACTTCGTCGTTCAGCGCGATCACGGCGCCTTTCGGCTCGACCGACTTCACGGTGCCGGTGACCAGGGTGCCCTTGTCGTTCAGCGAAGCGAAGTTGTTGAACGGGTCGCCTTCCAGCTGCTTGACGCCCAGCGAGACGCGCTCGCGCTCGACGTCGATCGCCAGCACGACGGCTTCCAGCTCATCGCCCTTCTTGAACTTGCGCACGGCTTCTTCGCCGGCTTCGGTCCACGACAGGTCCGACAGGTGCACCAGGCCGTCGATGTTGCCCGGCAGGCCGATGAACACGCCGAAGTCGGTGATCGACTTGATCAGGCCCTTGACCTTGTCGCCCTTCTTGTGGGTCATGCCGAAGTCGTCCCACGGATTCGCCTTGCACTGCTTCATGCCCAGCGAGATACGACGACGCTCTTCGTCGATTTCCAGGACCATGACTTCGACTTCGTCGCCCAGCTGGACAACCTTGTTCGGCGCCACGTTCTTGTTGGTCCAGTCCATTTCCGAGACGTGCACCAGGCCTTCGATGCCCTGCTCGACTTCCACGAACGCACCGTAGTCGGTCAGGTTGGTGACCTTGCCGAACAGGCGGGTGCCTTGCGGGTAGCGACGCGACAGGCCGGTCCACGGATCGTCGCCCAGTTGCTTGACGCCCAGCGAGACGCGGTTCTTTTCCTGGTCGTACTTCAGGACCTTGGCGGTGATTTCCTGGCCGACGGTCAGCACTTCCGACGGGTGACGCACGCGACGCCATGCCAGGTCGGTGATGTGCAGCAGGCCGTCGATGCCGCCCAGGTCGACGAACGCACCGTAGTCGGTGATGTTCTTGACGACGCCGGTGACCACGGTGCCTTCCTTCAGCGTTTCCATCAGCTTCGCGCGCTCTTCGCCCATCGAGGCTTCGATGACGGCGCGACGCGACAGCACGACGTTGTTACGCTTGCGGTCCAGCTTGATGACCTTGAATTCCAGGGTCTTGCCCTCGAACGGGGTGGTGTCCTTGACCGGACGGGTGTCGACCAGCGAACCCGGCAGGAATGCGCGGATGCCGTTGGTCAGGACGGTCAGGCCGCCCTTGACCTTGCCATTGACGGTACCGGTGACGATCTCGCCCGATTCCATGGCTTTTTCCAGGGCCAGCCACGACGCCAGGCGCTTGGCCTTGTCGCGCGACAGGATGGTATCGCCGAAACCGTTTTCCAGCGATTCGATGGCCACGGAGACGAAGTCGCCCACTTGGACTTCCAGATCGCCCTGGTCATTCTTGAATTCGTCGATGGGGATGAAAGCTTCCGATTTCAGGCCGGCGTTGACGATCACGAAGTTGTGATCCAGACGCACGACTTCGGCCGAAATGACTTCGCCCGAACGCATGTCTTGACGCGACAGCGACTCTTCGAAGAGTGCTGCGAAGCTTTCCATGCCGGTATCTTGATTTGCTGCAGTAGCCATGAGTTTTTGAAAGGTTAGCCAGCAGGTCGACGAAATGCGGCCTGAACTGGGTCAAGTTGAAACACACCCGCGGCCACATGCCGCGGGCACCAGCTGCGCGCCGCCATCGAAGCGGCGCCGCAAACATCCCCCTCGGACTCCAGGGAACGCGCGCGCCGCCAGCGCGGTGCGCGAGAATGCTTTATTGTTTTGACATCAGTGCCCGAGGGCGCGGTACCAGGACAGGACCTGTTCGACGGCAGCGTCGGCCGTCATGGCCGAGGTGTCGAGGATGTGCGCGCCCTCCGCGGGGACCAGCGGCGCCACGGCGCGCTGGGTATCGCGCGCGTCGCGGGACTGCAAATCCTTCAGCAGACCGTCCATATTAGCAGAAAACCCTTTGTCAATCAATTGCTTATATCGGCGTTGCGCGCGCGCCTCGACGCTTGCCGTCAGAAACACTTTCAGCCTGGCGCCGGGAAAGATCACCGTGCCCATGTCGCGCCCGTCGGCCACCAGGCCGGGCGTCCGGCGGAACGACAGCTGCAGCCCGTACAGGGCCTGGCGCACGCCCGGCAGCGCGGCGATGCGCGAGGCGGTATTGCCGACTTCCTCGGCGCGGATGGCATTGCCGACTTCTTCCGTGCCCAGGTAGATGTGGCCGCCGTGGAAGCGCACCTGCAGGTGCTCGGCCACCTTCGACAGCGCGTGCTCGTCGTGCATGTCGGTGCCGCGGCGGATGGCGGACAGGGCGGTCAGGCGGTACAGGGCGCCGGAATCCAGCAGGTGGAAGCCCAGGCGGTCGGCGACCTTGTGGGCCACCGTGCCCTTGCCCGAGGCGGTCGGGCCGTCGATGGTAATGACGGGAATGTTCGAGTTAGGCATGTGCTTTTCAATAAATTGGCGTGGACGCGGCAGCGCGTCGGATGCGTGAACGCGTGGACGGCAGAGCCGTCCACCCTACGTAGGGTGGACGGGTTCCCCCGTCCACGCGTTCAACCACCGTCGAATGAGTCGCGCATTTCGCGCAATCCCGTCAGAATAATTCGTCCCTGGCGATACCGGCAAACGTTTCGAAATAATCCGGGAAGGTCTTGGCCACGCACTTCGGGTCGTTGATGCGCATCGCGTTGCCGCGCCGCGCCTTGCCGTCCAGCGACGCCAGCGAGAAGCACATCGCCATCCGGTGGTCGTCGTAGGTGTCGATGGTGGCCGGCTGCAGCACCTCGGGCGGCGTCACGCGCAGGTAGTCCGGGCCCTCCTCCACGGTGGCGCCGACCTTGCGCAGCTCCGTGGCCATCGCCGCCAGGCGGTCGGTCTCCTTCACGCGCCAGCTGGCGATGTTGCGCAGCGTGCTGGTGCCCTCGGCGTACAGCGCGGCCACGGCGATGGTCATGGCGGCGTCCGGGATGTGGTTGAAGTCGGCGTCGATCGGGACCAGCGGGCCGTTGGACGTCGCCTCGATCCAGTTGTCGCCGCGCGTGATGGTCGCGCCCATGCGCTCGAGCGCGTCGGCGAAGCGCACGTCGCCCTGGATGCTGTCCCGGCCCACGCCTTCCACGCGCACCGGGCCGCCGGCGATCGCGCCGGCCGCCAGGAAGTACGAGGCCGACGAGGCGTCGCCCTCGACGTGGATGCTGCCCGGGCTGCGGTATTGCTGGCAGGGCTGCACGGTGAACGCCGACCAGCCGTTCTGCTCCACGGTCACGCCGAAGCGGCGCATCAGGTTCAGCGTGATCTCGATGTACGGCTTGGAGATCAGCTCCCCCACCACGTCGATGGTGACGGCGCGGTCCTTCGCCATCAGCGGCGCCGCCATCAGGAGCGCGGTAAGGAACTGGCTCGACACGTTCCCGCGCACCGCCATGCGGTCGGCGTGAATGTGGCCGCGGCGGATGCGCAGCGGCGGATAGCCCGGATTGCCCGTGTACGCGATCTGCGCGCCGACGGCGTTGAGCGCGTCGACCAGGTCGCCGATCGGGCGCTCGTGCATGCGCTCGACGCCGTGCAGCGTGTAGTCGCCGCCGATCACGGCCAGCGCCGCCGTCAGCGGGCGGATCGCCGTGCCGGCATTGCCCATGAACAGGTCGGCCGCGTGCACCGGCAGCACGCCGCCGGCGCCGTGCACGACGTGGGTGCGCTCGTCCAGCTGTTCCCACTTGATGCCGAGCGCATGCAGCGCCTGCAGCATCACCAGGGTGTCGTCCGAGGCCAGCAGGTCGTGGATCGTGGTCGTGCCCGCGCACAGGGCGGCCAGCAGCAGCGTGCGGTTCGAGATGCTCTTCGAGCCCGGCAGGCGCACCGTGCCGGCCACGCGCATGACCGGCTCGAGGTCGATGTGTTGAGGGTAGTGTTTTTGCTGCGTCATCTCATTTTCCTGATTCTTGGTCCGGGGCCGGCGGCTGTTCCGCGGCCTCGATCGCTTCGATCCACGCGCACCTGGCGCGCTGGGCGTTGGCGTACACCGCCTCCAGGGCGGGCCCGTCGGCGGCCGCCAGGCGCGCGCGCAAATCGCTTAGTTGCGCCATGTAGGCATCCAGTTCCCCGAGCAGCGCGGCGCGGTTCGCCAGGCTGATGTCGCGCCACATCTCGGGCGAGGAGCCGGCGATGCGGGTGAAATCGCGGAAACCGCTGGCGGCGTACTGGAACAGCAGGTCGGCGTGCGGCTTGCGGGCGATGTCGTCGACCAGCGCATAGGCCAGCAGGTGCGGCAGGTGGCTGACGGCGGCGAACACGCGGTCGTGCTCCGCGGGCGCGAGCATGTGGATCACGGCCCCGCAGCGGCGCCAGGCGTCCGCCACGCGCGCGACGACGGCGCCGTCGTTTTCCGGCAGCGGCGCCAGCACGACCTTCTTGCCGCGGTACAGGTCGGCGATCGCCGCGTCCGGGCCGTTCGACTCGCGGCCGGCGATCGGGTGGCCCGGCACGAACTGGCCGACGCGGTCCCCGAGCGCCGCGCGCGCCGCCGCCACCACGTCCGACTTGGTGCTGCCGGCATCGGTGACGATGGTGTGCGGCTCCAGCCACGGCAGCAGCGCGGCGAGGATGGCGCCGGTCTGCGCCACCGGCGCCGCCAGCAGCACCAGGTCGGCGCCGGCCAGCGCCGCGCGCGGCTCGCTCGCCACCGCGTCGACGATGCCGAGCCGGTGCGCGCGTTCGAGCGCCGCGGGCGAGCGCTCCAGGCCGACGATGGTCGTGGCCGCACGCGCCGCCTTCAGTCCCAGCGCGAACGAGCCGCCGATCAGGCCCGTGCCGACGATGACGACCTTGTCGAACATCAGGCCAGGGCCTTCTTGAGCGCGTCGATGAAGGCCGCGTTCTCTTCCGGCAGGCCGATCGAGATGCGCAGCCACTGCGGCAGGCCGTAGGCGCCGACCGGGCGCACGATCACGCCCTGCTTGAGCAGCGCCAGGTTCACGCGCGCGCCCGCGCCGTCGTCCGCGCCCACCCTCACCAGCACGAAGTTGCCGTGGGACGGCACGTACTCGAGGCCGAGTTCCTCGAAGGCGGCGGTGAGCTGCCGGTAGCCGGCGCGGTTGTTCTCGGCGCCCTTCGCCAGGAAGGCCTTGTCGTCCAGCGCGGCGATCGCGGCCGCCTGGGCCAGCGAGTTGACGTTGAACGGCTGGCGCACGCGGTTCATCAGGTCGGTCGCGCCCGGCTGGGCGATGGCGAAGCCCACGCGCAGGCCGGCCAGGCCGTAGGCCTTCGAGAAGGTGCGCGAGACGATCAGGTTCGGGTACCTGCGCACCCACTGGGTCGACTCGAACTGGTCCTGCGCGTCCAGGTATTCGTTGTAGGCCTCGTCCAGCACCACGACGACGTGGGCCGGCACCTTGTCCAGGAAGGCCTCGATCCCGGCGGCCGGGATGAAGGTGCCGGTCGGGTTGTTCGGGTTGGCGATGTAGACCAGGCGGGTATCCGCCTCGATCGCGGCCAGCATGGCGTCCAGGTCGTGGCCGTAGGCGCGCGCCGGGGCGGCGATGCCGCGCGCGCCCACGCCCTGGGCGGCCAGGGCGTAGATCGCGAACGCGTACTGCGAGAACACCACCGATTCGCCCGCCTTCACGAAGGCGTGGGCGGCGATCTCGAGGATGTCGTTGGAACCGTTGCCGAGGGTGATCCAGTCGGCCGGCACGTCGTAGCGGCTGGCCAGCGCGGCCTTCAGCGCGAAACCGTTGGCGTCCGGATAGCGGCCCAGTTCCGCGGCGGCGGCGGCCATCGCGGCCCGCGCCGACTCGGGGATGCCGAACGGATTCTCGTTGGACGCCAGCTTGACGATGCTGGCTTCCTCCAGCCCGAACTCGCGGGCGGTTTCGGAAATGGGCTTGCCGGCCTGGTAGGGGGCGATGGCGCGGATGTAATCGGGACCGAATTGCGACATAGTTTCTCTCTGCTTGATACTGCAATTAATTAGCTTAACAGGACCTCGAAAAACCGTGGCGAGCGGCAGTTTCGGTCGGGAAGCGCAGCCGTACTTGCCGTACGGCGAGCATCGCAGACCGGAAATGCCACGCGCAGCAGGTTTTTCGAGGTTCCACTACAGGCCGAGCGGGTAGGAACCCAGCACCTTGAAGAAGGCGGCGTTGGCCTTCAGCTCGTCGAGCGCGCGCGCGACCGGCGCATCCTCGACGTGGCCTTCGACGTCGACGTAGAAATAGTATTCCCAGGTGCCGATGCGGGCCGGGCGCGATTCGAAGCGCGTCATCGACACGCCGTGCGTGGCCAGCGGCGCCAGCAGCCTGTAGACGGCGCCGGCGCGGTTCGGCACGGCCAGCACGATCGAGGTGCGGTCCTGGCCCGAGCGGCCGGTGGCCTGGCGCCCGATCACGACGAAGCGGGTGCGGTTGTGCGGGTCGTCCTGGATGTGCGCCTGCACGACGCCCAGCTGGTACTGCTCGCCCGCCATCTCGCTGGCGATCGCGGCGACGGTCGGATCCTGGCTGGCAAGCACCGCCGCCTCGGCATTGGAGGCGACGGCGCGCCGCTCGATGCCCGGGTGATGCTGGTTGAGCCAGACCTGGCACTGGGCCAGCGCCTGCGAATGCGCGCACACGACGGTGACGCCGTCCATGCTGCCGGTGCGGGTCATCAGGCTGTGGTGCACGGGGATCGAGACTTCGCCGCTGATGATGGTCGTGGTGGCCAGCAGCAGGTCGAGCGTGCGGTTGATCGCGCCCTCGGACGAGTTCTCGACCGGGACCACGCCGAAATCGGCCGTGCCGGCCTCGGTGGCGCGGAACACTTCGTCGATCGACACGCAGGGCAGGCCTTCGACGGCGCTGCCGAACTGCTGGAACACGGCCTGTTCGCTGAAGGTGCCGGTGGGGCCGAGGTAGGCGACCGTCACGCGCTTTTCGAGCGCGCGGCAGGACGACATGATCTCGCGGAAGATGGTCTGCACGTCCTGGTCCTTGAGCGGACCGGGATTGCGCTCGGCCACGCCGCGCAGCACCTGGGCCTCGCGTTCGGGGCGGAACACCGGGGCCTTCGTCTCGGCCTTGACGTGGCCGACTTCCTGCGCGACCTTGCCGCGCTGGGACAGGAGGTCCAGGATTTGCGCGTCGATCGCATCGATCCTGTCGCGCAGGGGTTTGAGTTTGTCTGTCATTGTCTGCTCATGTGATGCGGTTCGCGGCACGCAATGGTGGGCACGGGGTGCCCACCCTACGGGTTCGACGATGTCGTAGGGTGCGCACCCCGTGCGCACCGGAGCGACGGCGTTACCGGCCCGCGAATTCGTTCAAATAATCGACCAGGGCGTGCACGCCCTCGATCGGCATCGCGTTGTAGATCGATGCCCGCATGCCGCCGACGGACTTGTGGCCCTTCAGTTGCAGCAGCCCGCGCGCCTTGGCGCCGGCCAGGAATTGGTCGTTCAGGGATTCGTCGCGCAGGTAGAACGGTACGTTCATGCGCGAACGGTAGGCGGGCGCGACGCGATTCCGGTAGAAATCGTCGGCGTCCAGCGCGGCGTACAGCAGGCGCGCCTTCTCGATGTTGCGGCGCTCCATCTCGGCCACGCCGCCCAGTTTTTTCAGGTGCGCGAACACCAGGCCGGCGATATAGATCGCGTAGGTCGGCGGCGTGTTCAGCATGGAGTCGGCGTCGGCCACGGCGCGCCAGTTGAACACGCCGGGGCAGATCGGCAGCGCGCTGTCGAGCAGGTCGTCGCGCACCAGGGCCAGCGTGAGGCCGGCCGGGCCGATGTTCTTCTGCGCGCCGGCGAAGATCACGCCGTACTGCGCCACGTCGATCCGGCGCGACAGGATGTGCGAGGACATGTCGGCGACCAGGGGCACGTCACCCTGCACCGTCGGCGCGAAGTCGAACTCGACGCCGTCGATGGTCTCGTTGGTGCACACGTGCAGGTAGGCCGCGTCCGGCGTGAGCTTCCACGTGTCCTGCGGCGGCACGCCGGTGAAGCCACCCGCCTCGCCCGACGCCGCCACGTTCACATTGGCGTAGCGCCGCGCTTCCTTGATCGACTTGCCCGACCAGGAGCCGGTGTGGACGAAGTCGATGGTCGCCGGCCGGGGTTTCCGGCCCAGCAGGTTCAGCGGGACGATGGCGTTCTGCCCGAGGCCGCCGCCCTGCATGAACAGGACCTTGTAGTTAGCCGGCACGTCCAGCAGTTCGCGCAGGTCGGCTTCTGCCTGCCTGTGGATGGCGATGAACTCGGGACCGCGGTGGCTCATTTCCATGACGGACATGCCGCTGCCGTGCCAGTCGAGCATTTCATCCGCGGCCTGCTGCAGGACTTCGCGGGGCAGGACAGCGGGACCAGCGGAGAAATTGAAGATGCGGCTCATGGCTGCCCCGCCACGCCCTGCGCGTCCGCCATGATCTTCTGGATCCGCGGCATCATGACGCGGTTGCTGATCTCCATGGTCTGCTGCATCAGCTTGGGCATGTTCGCCAGCATCTTCTGGCCCAGCGGCGACGCGTAGAACGTCGACAGCTGGCGCACCTCGCCCAACGTATAGGTGCCGGCATACAGCGGCACCATCTCGGCCATCATGTCGTCGGCCAGCGTCGGATCGGAAAACAGCGTGCGCATCTCTTCGACGAGGCGCGGCAGCGACTCCTTGACGCGCGCGCGCGCCTCGGCCTTTTCCTCGGCGCTCATGCGGGTGTCGCCGTCGATGGCGCCCAGCAGCGAGGCCTGCATCTGGAACGGCATCTGCTGCTCGGCCTGGCGCAGCGAGGCCGCCATCACCTTGCGCATCTTCATCGCCGCCAGCATCTCCCTGGTCGCCGCCACGACGGCGGGATCGAGGGCCGGCGCGGCGGCCGGCGCGGCAAACGCGGCAGGCGGCGCGAACGAGACGAGGATGGCGGAGGCGATGGCGACGAGATGTTTCTTCACGAAATTCCTTGAGGAGGCAGTGCGGGGGAACCCGATTTTCGCACGAAACTTGCAAAAAATCCTCATTGGCCTGCATGTTGCGGCATCCGGCGGCCATGCATACCGAATATTCGCCCGGCGGCAGGCATGAAAAAAGCCGCGGGCGCTGGCGCGCTCCGCGGCTTGTCGTAGGGTGCGTACGGGGTGCGCCCCCTACGGAGCCAACCGTTTTATTCCGGCGCCGGCTCCAGCTCGGTGTCTTCCAGGTCGGTCTCGACCACGCGCTGCAGGCCGGACAGGCTGGTGCCGTCCTCCACCGCGATCAGCGTCACGCCCTGGGTGGCGCGGCCCATCTCGCGGATCTCGGCCACCCGCGTGCGGATCAAGACGCCGCCGGTCGTGATCAGCATGATCTCGTCCTGTTCCTCGACGAGGGTGGCGGCGACCACCTTGCCGTTGCGCTCGGTGGTCTGGATCGCGATCATGCCCTTGGTGCCGCGGCCGTGGCGGGTGTATTCCGCGATCGGCGTGCGCTTGCCGAAGCCGTTCTCGGTCGCGGTCAGCACCGACTGCTTCTCGTTCTCGGCCACCAGCAGCGCGATCACGTTCTGGCCTTCGTCCAGGTTCATGCCGCGCACGCCGCGCGCCGTGCGGCCCATCGGACGCACGTCGTTCTCGTCGAAGCGCACGGCCTTGCCGGCGTCGGAGAACAGCATCACGTCGTGCTGGCCGTCGGTCAGCGCCGCGCCGATCAGGAAGTCGCCGTCGTCCAGGTCGACGGCGATGATGCCGGCCTTGCGCGGGTTGCTGAAGTCCTTCAGCGGGGTCTTCTTGACCGTGCCGAGGCTGGTCGCCATGAACACGTAGTGGTCTTCCGGGAAGCTCGAGTTCTCGCCCGACAGCGGCAGGATCACGGTGATCTTCTCGCCGTCCTGCAGCGGGAACATGTTGACGATCGGCTTGCCGCGCGAGTTGCGCGAGCCCTGCGGCACTTCCCACACCTTGAGCCAGTACATGCGGCCGCGGTTGCTGAAGCACAGCATGTAGTCGTGCGTGTTGGCGATGAACAGCTGGTCGATCCAGTCCTCGTCCTTGGTCGCCATGGCCTGCTTGCCGCGCCCGCCGCGCTTCTGGGCGCGGTATTCGGAGATCGGCTGCGACTTCATGTAGCCGGTGTGCGACAGCGTGACCACCATGTCCTGCGGGGTGATCAGGTCTTCGGTTTCCAGGTCGCTGGCGTTGTGCTCGATCGCCGAGCGGCGGGCATCCTTGCCGTTCTCGGTGTAGTCGGACTTGATCTGCAGCATTTCGTCGCTGATGATCTGCGTGACGCGCTCCGGCTTGGCCAGGATATCCAGCAGGTCGGCGATGTGCGCCATCACTTCCTTGTACTCGTTGACGATCTTGTCCTGCTCCAGGCCGGTCAGGCGCTGCAGGCGCATCTGCAGGATTTCCTGGGCCTGCTCGTCGGACAGCTTGTACAGGCCGTCCGGCTGCATGCCGTAGTGCTTCGGCAGGTGTTCCGGACGGAAGGCCTCGATGCCGCCGGCCGCGCCGGTCTCGGTGCGGTTGAGCATCTCGCGCACCAGCGAGGAATCCCAGGCGCGCTGCATCAGCTCGGTCTTGGCGACCGGCGGGGTCGGCGCGGCCTTGATGATCGCGATGAAGTCGTCGATGTTCGCCAGCGCGACGGCCAGGCCTTCCAGCATGTGGCCGCGCTCGCGCGCCTTGCGCAGCTCGAACACGGTGCGGCGGGTGACCACTTCGCGGCGGTGCGACAGGAAGCACTCCAGCATCTGCTTGAGGTTCAGCAGCTTCGGCTGGCCGTTGACGAGGGCCACCATGTTCATGCCGAACGTGTCCTGCAGCTGGGTCTGCTTGTACAGGTTGTTCAGCACGACTTCCGGCACTTCGCCGCGCTTGAGTTCGATGACCACGCGCATGCCCGACTTGTCGGACTCGTCGCGGATGTCGGAAATGCCTTCCAGCTTCTTGTCGCGCACGTTCTCGGCGATGCGCTCGAGCAGCGACTTCTTGTTGACCTGGTAGGGCAGCTCGTCGACGATGATCGCGATGCGGCCGCCGTCCTTGCCGTATTCCTCGAAGTGGGTCTTGGCGCGCATCACCACGCGGCCGCGGCCGGTGCGATAGCCGTCGCGCACGCCCGAGACGCCGTAGATGATGCCGGCGGTCGGGAAGTCGGGCGCCGGGATCAGCTCGATCAGCTCGTCGATCGTGCAATCCGGGTTCTTGAGCACGTGCATCGCGCCGTTGATCACTTCCGACAGGTTGTGCGGCGGGATGTTGGTCGCCATGCCGACCGCGATGCCGGACGAACCGTTGATCAGCAGGTTCGGGATGCGGGTCGGCAGGACCGTCGGCTCTTTTTCCTTGCCATCATAGTTCGGCTGGAAGTCGACGGTGTCCTTGTCGATGTCGGCCAGCAGTTCTTGCGAAATCTTGTCGAGGCGGCACTCGGTGTAACGCATCGCGGCGGCGGAGTCGCCGTCGATCGAACCGAAGTTGCCCTGGCCGTCGACCAGCGTGTAGCGCAGCGAAAAGTCCTGGGCCATGCGCACCAGGGTGTCGTAGATCGACGCGTCGCCGTGCGGGTGGTATTTACCCATGGTGTCGCCGACCACGCGCGCGCACTTCAGGTATGGACGGTTCCACACGTTGTTCATCTCGTGCATCGCATAGAGCACGCGGCGGTGCACCGGCTTGAGGCCGTCGCGCACGTCCGGCAGAGCGCGGCCCACGATCACGCTCATCGCGTAATCGAGGTAGCTCTTGCGCATCTCTTCTTCCAGGGAAATTGGAACTGTTTCTTTTGCGAATTGATCCATTGGCGGGTCGACTGCTTTCAGGCTGTGATTGTGAATTCCAAGCCTGTGATTTTACCACGCGCGCTATAGCAGCAGCACATTTACGCCGCAAGCCGCCGCGATGATAAAAGCGCACAATTAACCGATTGACACATGCCTGTCATAAACCTTCGTCAAGCTTGCACGCTGCTAACAACACGTTGTTGCGCAGAAACAACGTAGCAAAACCCATGCACCGCAATTGCGCAGCCATCGGTCGTGTGAACGTGGCGCATGTGGCAAAATGGCCGAGAAGTTAATTGCTTGTTTCACAATGCGAAACGGACGGGCCCGCGCGGATGTTAGTATTCTGCTCACAGAATATGCCCTCGTGAAAACGCTGTCGTTATCAAACTCATACCGATAAACGGTTCGCATCGCGAAGATTTTACCGAAAGGAAGAAAAAATATGAAAAAAATGGCAACCCTCGTGCTGGCAGCCACGGCAGTGATGGCCGGCAGCGCGTTCGCGCAAAGCGCGCCGCCGTACGCGCCGCTGACGACCGACATCCAGGCCAAGACCCCGTACAGCGCCTACGTCCAGGATGCCCGCGGCGTGATCGCCCGCAATCCTTTCGGTCTGTGCTGGCGCACCGGCTACTGGACCCCGGCCGACGCGGTCCCGGGCTGCGACGCGCCGCTGTGCGTCGAACCGGAACGCCTGGAAAACGGCAAGTGCGTCGCACCGCCGCCGCCGGCCGCTCCGGCACCGGCTCCGGCACCGGCCCCCGCTCCGGCACCGGCACCGGTCCCGACCTCGGAAAAGGTGAGCTACTCGGCCGACGCCTTCTTCGACTTCGACAAGGCAGTCCTGAAGCCGGCCGGCATGGCCTCGTTGGATGACCTGGTCTCGAAGCTGAAGGACATCAACCTGGAAGTCATCATCGCCGTCGGCCACACCGACTCGGTCGGCACCGATGCCTACAACCAGAAGCTGTCGGTGCGCCGCGCCGAAGCCGTCAAGTCCTACCTGCAGGGCAAGGGCGTGGAATCGAGCCGCATCTACACCGAAGGCAAGGGCGAAAGCCAGCCGGTCGCCGACAACAAGACCGCCGAAGGCCGCGCCAAGAACCGTCGCGTGGAAATCGAAGTCGTCGGTACCCGCAACAAGTAATCCCAGCCGAGCTGACCGAGAACCCCGCTGCGGCGGGGTTTTTTTATGCGCGATTTTCGTCGCCCGGGCCTGCGTACCGCAGCAATTCCGCTATTATTTGACCTATGACTACGACTACCAACGCCGATCCTGTAGAGATCCAGAAATTCAGCGAACTGGCCCACCGCTGGTGGGACCCGACTTCGGAGTTCCGTCCGCTGCACGAGATTAATCCGCTGCGCCTCGAGTGGATCAATGCGCGCGTGCCGCTGGCCGGCAAGAACGTAATCGACATCGGTTGCGGCGGCGGCATCCTGGCCGAATCGATGGCGCGCAAGGGCGCCACCGTGACGGGCATCGATTTGTCGAAGAAGGCGCTGAAGGTCGCCGACCTGCACAGCCTGGAGTCGGGCGTCGAGGTCCGCTATAAGCTGATCGCCGCCGAAGAGATGGCCGAGCAGGAACCGGGCCAGTACGACGTCGTGACCTGCATGGAAATGCTGGAACACGTGCCGGATCCGGCCGCGATCGTGCGCGCCGCCGCCACCCTGGTCAAGCCGGGCGGCCACGTGTTCTTCTCGACCATCAACCGCAATGCCAAGGCCTACCTGTTCGCCGTCGTCGGCGCCGAATACGTGCTGCGCATGCTGCCGCGCGGCACCCACGACTACGCCAAGTTCATCACGCCGGCCGAACTGTCGACCTTCGCGCGCAGCGCCGGCCTGCACGTCGACGGCCTGAAGGGCCTGACCTACAATCCGCTGACCAAGATCTATTCGCTCAACCAGGATACCGATGTGAACTACATGGTCGCCTGCCGCATGCCGCTCTGAGACCCCGCTTCATGACCTTTCCTTCCCGCCTGCCCGCCCCGCGCGCCATCCTGTTCGACCTCGACGGCACGCTGGCCGATACGGCGCCCGACCTGGCCGCCGCCGTCAACTGGCTGCGCACCGAGCGCGGCCTGGCGCCGACGCCCTACGAGATCCTGCGTCCGACCGCCTCGGCCGGCGCGCGCGGCATGATCGGCGCCGCCTTCGGCCTGGCGCCCGGCGACGACGGCTACGAGGAATTGCGCCTGCAATGGTTCGACCGCTACCAGTCGGCGATGGCCGAGCACAGCACGCTGTTCGACGGCATCGACGAACTGCTGGCGGGCATCGGCGCGGCCGGCATGGCCTGGGGCATCGTCACCAACAAGCCGGAACGCTTCACCAATCCGCTGGTGCCGCAGATCGGCCTGGCGCACGCCGGCTGCGTCGTCTCGGGCGACACCACCGGCTTCGCCAAGCCCCACCCCGCCCCGCTGCTGGAAGGCGCGCGCCGCCTGGGCATCGACCCGCAGCACTGCTGGTACGTCGGCGACGACCTGCGCGACATCGAGGCGGGCCGCGCGGCCGGCATGGTGACGGTGGCCTGCAACTGGGGGTATTGCGGCGCCGTCGATCCCGCGACCTGGGGCGCCGACTACCTGCTCGACACGCCGCGCCACCTGCTGGGTACGCTCAACGACCTGGTCGAGGCGGCCCGCGCGGCGGAAACCGCGGCCTGACCTCCTGCCCGAAGCGCCACCAGCAGCGTGGCGCGATCGGCGGCGGCGGCCCCGCTCCTGGGGGCCGCCTTTTTCTTGCCTGCGCATTCGTCGGTTAGTTGCAGAAAACATCGCGATCCCTTTCCTCTGGTATTCCCGAGTCCGCTTACACATCTTTACGATTGATACAGCGGACCGTCTAGCTCTGCCGGGCCGCTTTCACTACGCTAGCGGCATAGGACAACACATCGTTTCAGGAGCGCAGACCATGGAAGCAATCAAGAGCACCCGTATCCACCCGCTGATGGCGGCAGCCGCCGTGTCGGTCATCGTCGTCAGCCTGGCCGGCACGGCCGCCATCACCGGCCTGCTGCCGAGCTCGCGCGGCGCTTCCGAGGTGCCGGCCAGCGCGATGCAGCCCGTGGCCTACGCCGGCGCGCCCGCCGGCGCCCTGCCGCTGGCGGGCGCGCCGGGTGCCCCGGCCGCCGCCCCGGCGCCGCAAGCCATGGCCGCCGTCCCGGCAGGCTACGCCCAGCCCGCGACCGCCTATGCGCAACCGGCGGCCTACGCCCAGCCGATGGTCGCGGCCGCCCAGCCGGCGCCCGTCGTGATCAAGGAAACGGTGATCAAGGAAGTCCCGGTCAAGCAGGCCGCCCCGAAGCCGCGCCCGGTCCGGCACCAGGCCAGCTACGCTTACGACAATGCGCCGGTCTACCGCGAACCGGCGCCGCGTCCGGCACCGCAACCCAACTACGTGGCGATCGGCACCGGCGCCGTGGTCGGCGGCCTGCTGGGCAACCAGGTCGGCAGCGGCAATGGCCGCAAGCTGGCCACCATCGCCGGCGTCATCGGCGGCGGCATGCTGGGCAACCAGATCGCCAACCAGAATCGCTGAGCGCCGCCCCGCGACCGGCACCGAAGGGCCGCCATGCTAGTGCATGGCGGCCCTTGTTGTTTCGCCTTTGCGGAACACGCTGACGATGATGTCGCTGGGGAATACCTTCAGCAGCGGGATCGTGCACAGCACGGCCGCGTACTGCAGGTGCAGCGCCGCTCCCGACAGATCGCCCGTGCACGCCATCCGCTCCCGCAATCCCCGGGCGCGCACCGACGGCAGTTCCTGCGTATGGACGAGATCGAAGCCGTGCCCGGCCACCAGGCGCGCGAGGTTGTGCGGCCGGAAGTAATGCACGTGGGGCGACGGCAGTCCCTTCTGCCACAGCCGGTCGAACGGTCCGCGCCACCCGGCGCGCGCGAACGCCTTGGCCAGGCGGTAGAAGAAGCCGGCGCTGTTGGGCAGGTTGAGGATCAGGAGGCCGCCGTCGGCCAGGCGCGCATGGCAGGCGTCGAGCGCCGCGCCGATGTCCGGGATGTGCTCGATGACGTCGTTGAACACGATGACGTCGAAACGCTCCTCCGCCTCCAGCGCGTCGGGAAAGAAGCCCCGGCGCACCGGCAGGCCGCGCGCCAGCGTGCGGCCGCCGACGACGGCGTCGGGCTCCACGCCCAGCACCTCGAAATGGTCGCGCGCCGTTTCCAGGAACCAGCCGTGGGCGCATCCGACGTCGAGCAGGCGCCGTGCCCCGGGCCGCGCGTGGCGGCGGGCCAGCGCGACGATGTCGCGAAAATTGTCCTGCCGCAGCGCCTTGAGGCCGGCCTCGCGCTTGCCCTCGTCGAGCGGCACCTCCGTGCTCGCCGCATTGATGGCGCCCTCCAGCGCCGCGCTCTCGTAGCCGCAACGGCGACAGGAGGCATGCCAGCTGGCCAGCCCGGCGCGCTGCGCATGGCCACACACGATACACGTCATGGTCTCTCCCATTTTATTATCGTCGGTGCATCTTCTGGAGCGTCAAATGATAGTACACATTCAACGTGGACAGTTCGCCCGTGGGCATACTTTTGCTTACATCTTTCCCTGCCCGCAGCGCTGCACGCGCGCGCGGTTTGGAGTACAATGACCTCTCCTCAGCTGGGGGCGACCAGGTTTCGACGTGGGTTGCAAAGCAGCGCAGGGCATACCGAGGACTGGTTACCTCGTAAATACATCCAGAAATCAATAACTGCAAACGATAACTCGTACGCACTCGCAGCTTAATTGCTGCTAGCTCTACACCACCTCGCCCCTGGGGTGTGCCGCAAGGCTCGTAGAGTCATTTACAGGGGCTAGGACTCGACTGGGTTACCGGGTTGTTTCCGAAATTTAAGGTAACTCGCTTGTACACAGGGTGCACATCCCCGTTGTACCGGTTAAATCAAAAGATAGTGCTAAGTATGTAGAACTGTCTGTAGAGTGCTTGCGGACGAGGGTTCGATTCCCTCCGCCTCCACCAATTACCTGTTTCAAGAAGTCTCAAGAAGTCCCGAAACCCGCATCTCTCCTATGAGGAATGCGGGTTTTTTGTTTTTTATTGTCTCTGAAAGTCTCTGGACATCTCAGATTTTTGACGGTACTTTTGACGGCATCTCAACAGTACCTGATGGCGGATACCGTCAAAGCCCATGCCTAAGCTCGTCGCTCCCCTTACTGATCTACAGCCGCGTAATGCAAAGCCTAAGGACAAGCCCTACAAACTCGCTGACGGTGGCGGCCTTTATCTCCTGGTAACCCCTGACGGCGCGAAGTATTGGCGACTGGACTACCGTTTTGATACGGCCCGCAAGACTCTGGCTTTCGGCAAGTATCCCGAGGTAACGCTAGCGGGTGCGCGCATCAAGCGTGCAGACGCTCGCAAGTTGCTCGACGCCGGCATTGATCCTGGTGAACAGCGGAAGGCAATGAGAGCCTCCCGGTCCGACCGGGCGGCTAATAGTTTTGAAGTGGTAGCCCGGGAGTGGTTCGAGAAGCAGCGAGGGGGCTGGGTGGCCAGCCACGCGGACAAGATCATCGCTCGCCTTGAAAACGATGTGTTCCCCTGGATCGGCGCTCGACCGATTGCCGAGGTAACGGCGCCCGAGCTGCTGGGGGTCATCCGCCGAATTGAGGGCCGTGGCGTTCTTGAAACCGCACATCGCGCCTTGGCCAACTGCGGCCAGGTGTTCCGGTATGCGGTGGTGACTGGCAGGGCCGACCGTGATCCCTCAGGCGATCTACGCGGTGCGCTTCCTGCGATTGCAAGCCGCCGCACTCATTTCGCGGCCGTGACCGAACCGAAGCACGTTGCCGCCCTGCTCCGCGCCCTGGACGGCTACAAGGGGACCTTCACCGTATGCAGCGCTCTCAAGCTGGCTCCGCTGTTCTTCGTTCGCCCTGGTGAGTTACGCCATGCGCAATGGGCTGATTTTGATCTTGAAAACGCCGAGTGGCGGTATATCGCCAGCAAAACCAAGACAGCTCATGTTGTGCCCCTGGCGACACAGTCCCTTGCCATCCTGCGCGATCTCCACAGCTTGACGGGTGAAGGTCGCTTCCTGTTCCCAAGCCCTAGGACAAAGGACAGGCCCATGAGCGACAATGCGATACTGTCGGCTATGCGGCGCATGGGGATCGACAAGGATGAGATGACGGGCCACGGTTTCCGTGCCATGGCCCGTACGATCCTTGATGAGGTACTCAAGTTCCCGGTCGACCATATCGAACACCAGCTGGCCCACGCTGTACGGGACCCAAACGGCCGCGCATACAATCGCACGACTCACCTGCCGCAACGGAAAAAGATGATGCAGGCATGGGCTGACTATCTGGACGAGCTCAAGGCCGGTGCGCCTGTTGTGCCATTGCGCGCTGCCTAGCCTTCACATCGTTCACACCCTTCATTCACACCTTTCATACCCTTCACAAACCGTGTCCAGGCACGGTTTTTTTTCGCGAAATCGACCTAGACGAGCGAAGCCAGACAGAAAAAGTCCTGGTGGCACGGTGGCAAAGAAAAGTACCTGTATAAGTATATGATTCTATTAATTATTTTTGCCACCAAAGTACCTACTATTTTCGGTGGCAAGTTGGTGGCAAGCTGGTGGCAGAGTAAAGCGCCCCTCTTTTCTGGGACTAAGCGCGAAGGGTTTTCCCGCAGCCGCCTACTGCTGCCCGCGCTCCTACACTGCAAAAGTCGCATTGAGACAACATGAGATGTTAAGTGTCGAGTCCCGCCCGATCATACACGCGTTTAACGAATAACTCCGGCCGCTTCTGCTGCCATTCCTTTAGTGCGAGAATGGGTGTTTTGCTGCCGATGGCGCGTTGTGGAATGTGGTGGTTGTACAGCTTCAGATAGTTCAGCAAAGTGGCCTGTAGATCAGCCCGGCTATCGAAACGGGTTTGCTGAAGCAATTCATTGATGCGCCCGTTGAAGCGCTCGACCATGCCGTTGGTTTGCGGATGGCGTGGCGGCGCCAAACGATGCTCGGCAGGCAGGGCTGCACAAGCGATGTCGAAGGCATGCTTCCCACTGGGCTTCTTGTCTTTGGTAGCGAAACGGTCGGTAAATTGCGAGCCGTTGTCGGTAAGGATCTTGCTGATTTTGATGGGCGAAGCCAGCTTGAGCCGACGCAGGAAATCGACACTGCTCGTATCAAGCATGTCGCCGTAGATGTGCATGAAAACCCAGCGCGTTGCACGGTCGATGGCGACGAACAGATAGCGGCGCGAGGTCTCGTCCGGCATCTGCGGCAGGTACTTGATGTCGATGTGGATGAAGCCCGGCTAGTAGTCCTTGAAGGTCTTCTTAGGCAGGATCTTCTCGCCCTCGGCCGTCGCAATCAAGTCCGTCAGGCGCGACATGCCTTCGCGCTTGAGCAGGCGCGCAATGCCCGCTCGCGAGACGGCCGGGTTGATGTACTGTTTTGTGATGAACAGCAGGTCGTCGAGCGGCAGGTAGAGCGACTGGCGCAGAGCCAGGACAATGGCTTCCTGGGCCTGGCTCAAGGTCGTATGCAGCGTGTGAGCGCGGTGCGAGCGATCCTGCACATCGTCGCGCCCGAGCCACTTCTGTGCAGTGGCTCGCGTGATGTTGAAAACCTTGGCGGCTTCTCTAGAAGACAGGCCAGAATCCTTGATCTCCTGACGGATCTTCGGTGTGGTACGGGCTTGCGGGTGAATGCGTGAACTCATGCTGTCAATTGCTCCTGGTGCGATTGAATGCCGGGACTGCTGAACCCAGCAATCAAGTCGCCGAGCATAGCCTTTGCACGAAACAAAGGCCAGCTACGGCGAGGAATATGATCGCACGAAACTAAACACCTAGCACCCAGCAGGTCAAAGCGGCGCGCTTCAAGCTTGAGGATTGCATTGCAAGCCGCGCGCTGAATGAGGCAACGGCCGAAGACGAGGTTCAGGCCCGCAGAGAGCTGGAAAGCGCGGAAAAAACCTTGAATGCAGAGCAAACTGCGTTTGACGCTGCGCGTCTTCAAGTAGCTGGTCTGAACCGGCGTCTGGAAGTCGCACGGCAAGCCGAAGCCGCGGCAAAACAGGCGCTCGCGGATATAGAAGTGGAGTGGCTTCGCGAAGAAATGCGTATTACCGACGAGGCATACACCAAACAGGCCCACGAGATTTACCAAAGTTACCTGCGCATCGCGGCCTGTGTAAATGCGCTCAAAAGCCATGGCGTTGCAGCATCTCACTTTTCGACCTCCGAAGAGCTAGCAATTCCTGCAATCGGGCCTGTTTCGTGCGATGCGGCATGGCACAAGCGGGGCGGCCAGTCCGGCCATGGCAAGCTACTGATCGATGCCCATCGCCTGAACTTCAATCAGACCGCCAACGACGACGTAAAGCGTGACCTAGAGCAGGCGAAGTCTGTCAGCAAAACATCGAAACCCAGCCGTTTCGCTAAGGTTGTCGCAGGCCTCATTCCTGGCACGCAGGAATGATCAGGAAGCGCTACAGCAGGCGAGATAAGTTTCAGTCTGCTCCGGCGGCGCTTACTCCAAAACTCGCCTGGACGCATGCAGTCTAGCCCTGGTTCAAAAACGACCGACCTCCTAATATCGCTGCTCATGGTGGCGTTGCTCAAAACAGCCCCTGCTGTTGCGATTAAAACGGTCAAAAAATCTTCTTCACACTTAGATAGCAAAAAAGATGCTCATGAATAAAGATCAAATTGAAGCCGCTTTCCCCGAGGCTGCGGCGCAGCTGCGCGCGGAAGGCGCGGCACGTGCGATTGAACACGGCCGGCTACAGGCCACTCGAAATCGTGAGCGCCTAGATGCATTGGCAAAGCAGTACATGGCCGCAAATCCAGGCGTCGACTATATTGCAGCCTACAAAGCGGTTGGCGGCGTATGAGCGAGCAACAAGCAGCAGGGCAGCTTTGGCGCCGCCCTATGGTCGAGATTCAAACCGGACTTTCACGAGCTGAGATCTATCGTCGCATGCAGCTAGGAACGTTTCCAAAGCCTGTGAAGATTGGTGTACGGATCGTGGCATGGGAGTCCTTATCAGTCCAAGCTTGGATGAAGTCGCTCCCATCGCAAGGCTGAGTGCATAGCCATGTACAACGACAAGCGCAAGCGCTGAGCTCTGATGCCGCAGATTGATCATCTGCGAGTACGCAGATCCAAGGCATCAATCCGTTCCAGACGAGATACTACAAGCTCAACCTCAACTCGATCGAACTCGTCCCGATCCTGCTCCTCGTGCGTGCCTCCATTCAAGTATCTCCAAGTCAAGTTCGAGGCGCTCAGGATTTCCTCCAACGCCTCGCGCAGAGGAGCGCTGCTAGGATGGTTGAATGTGGTGTTGTCGCGAAGCTTGAGGCGGATTGCGTCACAAAGGTCTCGTATGTTCAACGGCGAAGTAGGGCCATGCATCGTTAGTCTAAGGTCTCCTAATTCGTAAGATCCTAGCCACTTCCAGACCTTGTTCGACAGCATCTCCAATGCGCGTCTGGAATTCGCCAACGCGTCTCGCAATTGAAATCTGCCCAGATCGTTGCGAGCCTTGTCGATGTAGGCGCTGCTAGGTACATCTCGATGTACACGCGGGTGGTAGTCTCCCTCGTGGTGCGTCAGCGCGTATTCTTGACAGTCGTTGCGCCGTTCGCGCGGAATGGCGTTCCTGATGTCCTTGATAAATTCAGGGCTATGGCACGTGACGAGGATCTGCGTTGACAGAAAGCGGTCGCCGGCGAAGATAGTCTCCCTGATGCCGTGACGATGGTCGTGATCGATTGCGTTCACGGCATCGTCGAAAACCAATAGCGGCGAGTTGATGCTTGTGGCCTTAGCTAAAAGGATCGCTAGACCAAGGCATCGGATATGGCCTTCACTCAGCACTTGCAGAGCGTCAACTCGCCGGTTAGGGGTACTGTGAAATGCTATCTGGATGCGCTGCTCGCCAGTGAGCGGTAAGTAGAGGTGGGCTAGCGTGTCCTCGTGGCGGTCACCTCGATTAAATTCGTTATAGAGATCGCGAGCCAGGTCCGCTAAACCCGCGATCAGCATGCCAGGCAACTCGTTTCTAAATCGGCGCAAATAAGGGAGAAATGCATCATAAGCGGCACGAATGGGCGCGTCGCGCTGGATGTCGAGCCGCTCCTGTTCAACGTCGGCAATCAGGCGTGCATTGGCCTTATCGAAGTCGGCGATATTCGAGCGCGCAGCGGCAGCATCGTCAATGATCCTTTGGCGAGTCTGCTTCCTCTGATCCACATAGCGCTGGCGCTCGAGTAAATCGTCTCGCTCAACCGCTAGTTCGACTCTGCGCTCGAGCTGCGCCTTAGTGGCCCGATCAGCGGCGGAGATGCGTTCGGCCACGGCAAGAAGCTGCTCGCGAGACACCGGCCCGTCTCCCTGCCCAGCCTCTAGTAGATACCCCCCCTTCCACCAGTCATCGCCCTCCGGCCGCGCCGTAAGGGCCTCAAGGTGCCGCCCCACGACCGTGGCCACCTCACCTTGCGCCACAAGGAAGCTTAAAAGCTTCGCCAAGACAGCGCGCAGCTCTCCCGAAGCCGTAGTGAGTTCGTCTCGCTGCCGATCCTGGCGCTCTTGGATCTCCGCGAGTTCCCTGAGATCGTCAAGCTCTCCCCGTGCCTTCTCGAACGGATTGCAAGCTACTCGGTCCAGTGGGGTCTCGCAGGCCGGGCAATGGTCGGTGGTTTGCGCCTCTAATGCCAAAATAGCACCGTAAAGCGCGTGGAACGAAACTTGGCTTGCGCGACGCTTCAGCTCGCACTCGGTGCCGGATAAAGCCGCCGCTGCGGCGTCGGCGCGATCGAAAGCCGCAGCCAGGCTGACGCAGTCTACTCCGATCATCGCCCCAGGTACTGCATTGAGCATGCCGTCCAGTTCTGCAAGTCGGCTGGGCGCGTCGGCCGAACCGATAATTTCCTGCAGGCGCGCGAATGTCGTCTCAGCCCTGAACTTTAAGGCGTAGGTCTCGTTTTCCGCGTCATGCAGCGCGAGCTTTTCGGCTTCGCCGTTTGCTATCGCGCGATCACGTGCGAGCGCTTCCCGCTTGAGTTGTAATTCGCCTCGCTTGCTGGCGTCGATGACCAATACCGGATCGATTTGTTCATTGAAGCGGTTGCAGAAGTCGTTGAACTTTTCCATGCCAAAAAGTGTAGCGATTAACTCCACCCTTTGTCCTGGTGGACGCTGTGCGATCCGGGAGAAGGCATCGATTCGGTTCTTCTCGATGAAACAAAAGCGATAAACGTCAGCATTAACGCGCACAGGTATTTCGAGGCGATCCGCTCCCGTCGCCATGAGACGAGGCTCTACAAAGCGGCCAGCATGGATGTTACGCAGATATGCAGCTTCGTCGAGGCGCTTTAATCCGGCCTCTTCGACCGACGCGAGCATGGCGCGCTCGATAGCCTCGCAAATGCTGGACTTGCCTGCACCATTCGGCCCGTAGAAGAGGACCACCCGCCGATGCAGGTCAAAGACCTCTTCACGAACAAATCCCCGAAATGGCCCGACTGCCAAGCTACGAAGCCGCGTCCAAGGCCATACCGTCCCCTAATCTTCCTCCTGGCCTGCTGGCATGCCTAAGGCAGTCGTGGCCAAGGCGCGGCGACCAAGGGTTGCCAAATGCGTGGCTCGCGCATGACGCTGGGAAGCCGTTTCAGCGATGGCCTCGAAGTCTCCGTAGACCATATTCGCGAACTGCCTTACTTGCTCAGGGGCAGCCGGTTGCAATGCGTGCAACCATCGCAAGTAGCGAACGTAGTCCTGCTTGGCTGTTGCCATGTGCTTCTCCCCGGTCCTTATCAATCTAAGTTTTAAGTTCCACCGCGACCAAATCGATATGCTATACATGAAGAGTTTGCCGTTGCGACTACGGCAAAGGCTTGGCGCATGTCGGCACTTACCTCCTACTTAGCAGACATTGCGGTCGATTTCTGGCCAAAGTGGGCTGCAAGATCTAGCATAACAGGTTGCCAAGCCGAAAAAATCACCAACGGTCACGAAATATTCGATCCGAACAGTACCTTTGCCGGCATTCGTTATCCTCTCTATCCTTTCCCACAAATCTAGACGAGTTCGCCGTAAGATGTTTGTATAGACCGGTATTCGATAGTATTTCTATGTCATCCACTTACTTCGATTGGAAGGCATAATTAGTATTCAAACAGTGACTTTGATTTGCAAAATCTTGCAATCTTTTAACATACTATGAAAGATTGCCAAAAACTCTATGGATGTAAACTTCTGCGGTAATTTTGTAAAATTCTACAAAGAATAATCTTTAGCGAGTGAATTATGGTTGCGAGATATAAAACGAGTTTAGAACAATTCACGGCGATGCTTTATCTCATTAAAACACAAAAGAACTTGCCGATAGGGGCTATCGTAGATTTTCAATTATTACTTTTAAAGAAAATCACAGAAGCAGAGAAGGCCATTTTCCGAACCAAAAGCATAATCAAAGCTTTACGTCTTGAGAAAGCTAACGAACGACCAACTCGCGAGAGATCGAAAGAGATTAGTAGTCTTATTGAAAAATTTGATAATAAAATCGAATATTATAACTATATAATTTATATTTGGAAAATGTATGGCGAAAGTATAGCATTCCATTTCTGTGACAAATACGCAATCAAGCATTTCCTTTACGATCATAACTATCGTGTAAAAGAGACTGCTGGCTTCATTTCTGGCAAAAAGGGAATTCGGGCGGAAATAAAGCTTCTCAAGTTGGCTTGCCAAAACAATGTGCCTGCAATTCTTTGCGACCTTACGAATACGCTAAGACATGGCGATGTATTTCTCCTCGGCCACAATGATCCTTATCCGATTGAAGTGAAAACATCAAACAATTTTGATAAACGAGGCGAGAAACAACTTAGAAATATAAATGAATTAAATAAATTTTTTTTCGAAGATAAGGCTGAAGACTTCCGGGGCATAGGGCCAGTGTTCAGAAGCGAATACTTTGGAAAAGAACGCTGCCACTTGGAGGCTATTAATTATTGCATAAGTAAATCGTATGAAGAAGGCACTAGTCATATATCGCCGGAAAGTGGAATTCACTACATAGCCGCCACAAAATTTAAGAGAGAAGTTTTTGACCAGTTTAAGGCGAAGCATGTACATATTATCAATTTAAATGAGCATAAGAGAGCAATGAATTGGCACCCGTACACGCCTTTTCAGCTTTCACTAAACCCTGAACATCTCTTTAATTTTATCGCAGGACATTTTACCATTTTCATTTTGCTTGATTTGCAAATAATAAAGAGGAGATTTAAAAAAAACGGTCTCCACATCATCTTTTTACAAGACAATAATTGGTATGCTCAAATCACAGCCTCAGGGAATATTTTAGAGGGGGGGCTTTAGAGTTTCAGTGCAATCATTCCTACGAATTGCATTTGAATTCCAGAGCTTAACATGGGCAATAAAGCAGCACAAAAGGCACTTAAAATCTTTTATGGATGGTAATGATGAGGGCGGAAAAAAAATGGAAATCCCTCCTGATTGGATAACGGCTGTCGATCCTATTCCGATGTAAGGGGCAACAAATCTGTCCTTCTCTCACCTTTGTATTCTTTCCATATCTAATGATTTTTAGAGACCGAAGCCATGCAACATGCGGGCGCGCGGCTATGGACGAGATTGCCCAAGTTGCCCCAAGGTAGCAGGCGACACCGTGTATATGCTGGCCAACGAGACCGGCAAAGTCCGGAACGGGCAGACCGCGATAGCACGGCATACCCATACCTTGCGCGTCCTGTTCTTGTCCGATGCTGAGGTCAGCCTGACTAACCACATGGCGGAGGGCGGCAGAGAAAACACGCGATGGCCATGATGTCCCCATGGCCCACATCATGGCCGATGCCGGCTGAGGCCTTGGCGTTTGTGACACCTTGCACAGCACCCCTGCTGGTGCAGCGTCGTTGAATCACCTGATGACCAAGGCTCACCGGTTTTACGGCGTGGCAGGTATCTCCTTTATCGAATGGGCTGTCGATAACGTGGCCGAGTTAGGCGAGATGCTACGCAGCCTCGTTAGCGAGATCGTCTTGGAAATGTCCCCCGATAGCGCGTATGGCCAAGTGCCACGGGTCGCCTAGCGGCTCTCCCTAGTCGGCGTGGCCGGCGAGCTGGCCACCGTCGCCGGCATCACGGGATGGGAGACGAGCGAAGTGTTGCGGGCTGCTCGCGTGTGCTTTGGCGCATGGCTTGAAGGGCGCGGTGGTGCCGGTAACACCGAGCACACCATCATCCTTCTGCAGGTCAGCGGCTTCTTCAGATGCACGGCGATTCGCGTTTCGTGTGCTGGCGCCGGTCCATGGATGATCGCCGCCCGAACACATCAACCGCGCGAGCTTCAAGCGCATGCTCATCAAGGACAGCGAGCCGATCAAGTCCAACAGCGACCATCACCGCGAGTATGGCGACGTAATGCACCTAGAGGAGGCCGACGACACCAACCTAGGATACTTTGTCCTGCCTGAGGTCTTCCTCACCGAGATTTGCAAGAGCTTCGCCCCTAATGCCGTGGCAGAGCTGCTGCTGAAATGAGGGCTGCTCATTCCTGGCCAAGAGAAAGCAATTGTGCAGCCGGATCGAAGCGGGCGCTTGCCCGGGATCGGCAACAAGCGTGGTTATCGATTCAGTCCCAAAATTGTATCGTTGGACGTTTGAGGCGGGGGCGCGGAGGGCGGCGCGGAGAGAGCCCAAAGCGCGCGCAAAATCAGCTATTCGATTGCAAATTTACCAAGAAAATAACCGAAAAAGATGTTTGCCACCGGTGCCACCAAGTTTTGGAGACAATCGGTGGCAAATTGTGGTGGCGGATTTCCCTCTTTTAATCAAATACTTACGAGAAAATTTTAATTTGCCACCGGTGCCACCATAAAAAAAGGGACGTCCCTCCCTCCCCGGATTAGGTACTTCCCGCGACTTATCCAGTCAAGGGTAGTTCGGACCCGGCAAATTCTCTAGTCACGGCCTCCGTCTAAGGGGGTTGTTAGTTAATTTATTATTGGAATTAAAGCAATAATTGGAGAGGAATCAGTCATTCGAGAATCGAGGAAAAGCAAGTGTCGGAGTTGCGCATCGACAACATTTCATCCCTCGAGCGAATCGACCGTATGAGAATATGGCACTGCTGACTTGAGGGAGCAGTAGCTCTTCAGATCGATAGATCCGATCAAACGGCTCACATTTTTGGCGGTACTTATGACGGTATATGCGGACCGAAAAATTCTAAGAGCCGCATGAACAGCGCCTTTCCGCCCATTGTTCAATAGCCTCCGCCTCCACCAAGATTCTCCGGGCCGGACACACGGCCCCAAAAAACCCGCCATCGCGCGGGTTTTTTCATTTCCGGCCCCGCCACCGCACGCGGTGAACATTGGATAGGATTTTGCCAATTTCCAAGGGGTATCATTCCTGTACGACGGCACGCATGCGCCGCGGAAGCCGAAAACTGGCGCAACTCAATATTTTTTCCACAATTGTTTATATGCAATATATCATATAAAGACGTTATCCTTCTGACATCCAACCACCGCGAGCCCGCTCCGCATGAAGACAGGACGATTCCGTTTCGGCGCCTGGCAGGTCGATCCGCCGACGAACAGCGTGGAGCGGGCGGGCGAGCGCCGCCAGATGGAGCCGCGGGCGATGGATGTGCTGGTCGTGCTGTGCCAGGCGGCCGGGAACATCGTCAGCGCGGAAGAATTGCTGAGCAAGTGCTGGCGCACCCACGTCTATGGCGACAACCCGCTGCACAAGACGCTGACCCAGCTGCGCCGCATCCTCGGCGACACGCCGACGGCCCCGGTCTACATCGAGACGGTGCGCAAGCGCGGCTACCGCACGCTGGCCGCCGTCGACTTCGATCGCGACGCGGCGCCCGCCCTGCCCTCGTGGGGTGACGGTTCGCCGTTTCGCGGCCTGCATGCCTTCGACGAGGAACATGCCCGGGTGTTCTTCGGCCGCGACGAGGCGCGCCGGCGCCTGGTCGCCGCGGTCGAGGCCCAGGTGCGGGCCGGGTTCGCGCTGGCGCTCGTGCTCGGCCCCAGCGGATCGGGCAAGAGCTCGCTGGTGCGCGCCGGCCTGCTCCCGGCCCTGGGCGCCCATGCCGGCGCGGGCCTGGCGCTGCTGTCGGCGACGACCTTCGACATCGCCGAACACGGCGAGCAGGGCGTGTTCACCGCGCTCGCCAGCGCCCTGCTCGACCTCGAACACGACGATGCCTGCGTCTTCCCCGGCGCCAGCGCGGTCGCCCTCGGGGAATGGCTGGAGCACCGGCCGCACGAGGTCGTACGCCAGCTCGAAGCCTGCCTGCCCGCGCCGCCGCGGGATGGCGCGCCGCCGGACGCGGCCCCGCGGCGCTTCGGGCTGTTCATCGACCACTTCGAGGCCGTGTTCGCCGCCGGACGGATGTCGGCCGCGGAGCGCGATGCGCTGCTGGTGCTGGTCGAGCACCTCGCCGCCAGCCGGGCGATGCTGGTCGTCATCGGTTGCCGCAACGACTTCTACCCGCACATCGCCCGGCATCCCGTACTGATGCGCGGCAAACCCGCCGGGGCGCATTTCGACCTTGGGCCGCCCGGCTTCGCCGACATCGCCCGGATCATACGCCTGCCGGCCGCCGCCGCCGGGCTGCGCTTCGGCACCGATCCGCACACGCATGCGCGCCTGGACGACGTCCTGTGCGACAGCGCCGCCGCGCGTCCCGACGTGCTGCCGCTGCTGCAGTACTGCCTGCAGGAGCTGTACCGGATGCGCAGCGCGGACGGCGAACTCGGCTTTGACGCCTACGTCCAGCTCGGCGGGGTCGAGGGCGCCATCGCCCAGCGCGCCGAGCAGACCGTGGCGCAGTTCGGCGCGGCCGAGAAGGCGGCGCTGGCCCGCGTGATGTCGCTGGTGGTCGTGCTGGCCCCCAACGAGGAGACCGCGACCGGCCGGCGCGCGCCCTGGTCCTCGCTGCGCGACGAGGCCGAGCGCCGGGTGGTCGAAGCGCTGGTCGCGGCGCGGCTGTTCGTCAGCGACCTGGTGGGCGGCGTGGCCGGCTTCGGCATCGCCCACGAGGCGCTGCTGCGGCGCTGGCCGCGCATGCGCGCCTGGATCGACGAGCACAAGGGCGCCCTGCTCGAGCGCGCCCGCCTGGCCCAGCTCGCGCAGCGCTGGGCAGGCGAAGGGCGCTCCCCCGACCTGCTGCTGCCCAGCGGCAGGCAGCTCGAGGCCGCCCGGGCGCTGCGCGACGACGTTGCCTTCACGCTGTCCGACGACGAGGCGCAGTTCATCGACCTGTCGGCGCGCCGCGCGCGCCGGCGCGAGCGCCTGCGCATGCTGGCCATGGCGGCCATCGTGCTGCTGGCGCTGCTGGCGGCCGCGCTGGGCATCAGCGCCAACGACGCGCGCCGGCTGGCCGAACGACGGCGCGTCGAAGCGGAGGGCCTGGTGGGATATATGCTGGGCGATTTCGCCGACCGGCTGCGGCCGCTGGGCCGGCTCGACCTGCTGGACGGCGTCAGCGCCAGGGCCCTGGACTACCTGGGCTCGCCCGGTGCCGGCGAGGCCGGCGGCGCCGGGCCGACCCAGCGCGCGCGCGCCCTGCTGGTCATCGGCGAGGTGCGGCGCGCGCGCGGCGACTCGCGCGCCGCGGCCGAGGCCTTCGGCGCCGCCCACGCGATCCTGGCGCGCCGGTACGCCGCCGCGCCGCGGGACGCCGACGTGCTGAAACCGCTGGGCGCCGCCGTCTACTGGCTGGGACAGCTGGGCAAGGACCAGAACGACCTCGCCCGGGCCGAAGCGTGGTGGCGCCAGTACAAGCAGTACAGCGACGCCCTGCAGCGGCTGCGGCCGGACGACGTCGAGTGCTGGATCGAGCAATCCTATGCGCGCAACAACCTGGGTTCGCTGGCGGCGACGCGCGGCGATCCCGCCCGCGCCGCCGCCGAGTTCGCGGAATCGATCGCCCTCAAGCGCCGCGCGCTGGCCCGGCAGCCGGACTCGCGCATGCTGGCGGCGGAGCTGGCCGACAGCTATTCCTGGCTGGGCTCGGCCAAGGAAGCCCTGGGCGAACTGGGCGCCGCCGCCGGCCATTATGCCCAGGAGATGGCGATCGTACGGCGCCTGCGCGCGGCCGCGCCGGGCGATGCGCTGTGGGTCAACCGCGAGGTCCGGGCGCTGCAGCATCGCGGCGCCATCCGCCTGGCCCAGGGCGAGGACGGGCAGGCGCTGGACGACTACCGGCAGGCGCGGCGGCTGGCGGCGACGCTGGTCGAGCAGGACAGGCTCAACCTCGCATGGCAGGGTGAACTCGCGTCCATCGAGATGGAAGAGCAGTCGGTGCTGGCCCGCGCCGGCGGCCCGGATAACGAAACGAGCGGCGCACCGGTGGGCGGGACGGCCGGTCCCGCCGCGCGCCTGGCCGGCATCCACGCGCGCCTGGCCGCCCTGGTGCAGGCGGATCCGCACAATGCCACCTGGGCGCGGCGCGCTGGCCTGGCCGGCCTGCGCCTGGCGGCGGCGCTGCTGCGCGACGGCCGGGTCGACGACGCGCGGCGCCGGGCGGACGCGGCGCTGCAAGCGCTGGACGCCCTGTACCGGCGCGATCCGGACAACCGCACGCTGCGCCTGGCCACGGCCGAGGCCCTGCTGGTCGCGGCGCAGGCCGGCGCGGCGGCCCACGATGCCGCCGCGCAGCGCAGCGCCTGCGCCCGTGCCGCCGGCCTGCTCGAAGACATCGCGGCGGCTTCGCACGATTTCCACATCCTGGCGCCCTGGGTACGCATCCACCGTTGCCTGGGAACCGACGCGGCCGCCGGCACCGCGATCGCACGCCTGCAGCACGCCGGCTACCGGGACTCGGCGTTCATGCAGTCCCTGTCACCCACCACCATTACGAAGGGAACATCATGGAATATGCAATTGCACAACGTACCGTGACGATTTCGCTCTCCGGCCGCCACGAGAACGATGCGCAGGTCGCCTACAGCTACTGGTCGCCGAACGACGGCCTGACCCGCAGCGCCAGCGCCACGTGCGACCTGTACCAGAAAGAAGACACCAATACGCTGTTCCTCCTCGATTACGCGGCGACCCGCAACGGCTGGACGATCGTCGGCACCGAGCCGAACCCGGCCGGCGCGCCGGCGCTGGACACGATCGCCGGCCCGGACGACCTGTCGATCATGACGCTGTTCCGCACGCCGGTGACGCCGGAGCGCTTCAACTTCTACATCGTCTACAAGAACATGATCACGGGCGCGACGGTCCGCTTCGATCCGCAGGAAGGCAATATCCCCTGAACTCCAAGCACGGCGCCCCGGCGCCCGCTTTGACAGGCCGCAAACTTGCGGCCTTTTTTGTCGTCCACGACCTTCCCGCAACCTTCCCGTCCGGAAGACTTTCCCCATAAAAACATCGACTTGGCGTCCGAAAGGAAAGCGGAAGGCTTTCGGCCGGCCGTTCCCCTACAGTGGCTTCCGCCGGTTGCCGGTCGGCATCCATCGACGGCAAGCCCGGGGCGGTCACCCGAAAAGCCATACGAGTAGGGATCATTCATCCACACTGGGGAACACCATGTCCAACCAAAATGCGATTGCAAGTGCCTATCTGGTGAAATGCGTGCTCGGCAACGTCGGCCTGCCCGGCGCGCCGGTGGCCAGCCTCGCGCTGGTCGTCACGCCGGCCAGCCGCAAGATCACCGGCTACGTCGAGATCACCCAGGCCACGCAGGGCGGCAACTACAGCGGTCCGGTGCAGGGCACCATGTTTTCGACCGGCCTGGGCGAGGTCACGCAGGTGGCCGCGCTGACCGGCATGATCCATGCGGACGGCCCGATGCCCATCGAGATCCCGTTCGAGGCCCACCTCGCCATCACCAAGGACTGGACCGGCACCGGCGGCTTCAGCTATGCCAACGTCCACGTCGACCACGTGCCGCTCAAGATGATCAGCCAGTAAGGCGGTGGCGCGATGCGGGCGCGCCGCCGGCACGTCCGCATCCGCACGCCGGCATCGACGGCAGCGAGGTCCCAACCCACACATCGAAGGGCGCGACATGGACAATTATGGCTGGGACGTGGTCTACGCCAGTTCCGGGAACTACATCAACAAGCGACTGGTGCAGGAAGCTGACAAGCTCATCACCTCATTCGACTACGAGGATGCCGTCGTCAGGCTGACGGGCACCTTCGGTCCCTGGCAGATCGTGCCGGGCGGTGGCGGCGCCCTGCTCCAGTTCGTGACGCCGATCGTGCACGGCACGGCGCTGTTCAAGACCATCGACAACGCGACCATCCCGCTCGACGGCGCGGTGCCGCTGGTGCAGATGCAGTTGGCCCTGCCGAAAGGCAAGAGCCAGGCGATCATGCGCTCGCTGGTCTTCAACTGCACGACTGCAGGCAAGCAGAAAGGCGACACGACGCCGGGCGCCGTGACGGTCGTCAGCCCCGACATCTCGGGAACGCTGAACAAGCTGCCCGAAGCGCAACGGGAAGAAGCCGCCCTGGGCGCCGCGCTGCTGGCGACCGGCCTGGGCCGGGTATTCGTCGCGAATGCGGCGCAGCTCGGCTTCGTGTTCGCCGACGTGCTGCCGGTGCCTACCGGCCAGAACGCCGACTGGCTGACGCCCGTCTCGTGCGCCTATGCGTACCAGGAACACGACGACGACACGCTGGGCGGCATCGCCATCCTGGGCGTGCTCGACAATAGCCCGACGGACGCGCTGCCGCGCGACTTCGACACGCGCCTGCTGCAAGGCAAGGATTTCGGCTTCGTGCTGTCGGCCAGGTCCTTCATGCGCAACGTGATCCTGCCGTCCTTGCCGGCGGCGTTCCGGGGCAATTGCCAGCCAGTCGACCTGCGCCTGAACCAGGACAATACGATCGGCCTGGCGGAAGGCTTCAGCCTGGATGCGGTACGGGTCGGCCTGATCGACTACACGCCGCAAGTCACCGACCTGCGCTACGAGATCGACGACGCGTCCATGCGCTGCTATGTGGCGACCACCACCGACATCACCGGCCTGAGCCAGGCCTACGTCACGAACTCCGTCACGTCGAACAATCCCGCGGTCTTCGATCCGGGCACCCGCACGCTGACGTTCCAGAACGATCCGCACATGGCGACCACGCAGGACTCGCACATCCCATGCTGGGAAAAAGTGATCGGCGGTTTAACGCTGGGCATCATGAACGTGGTGATCGAGGCGGTCAGCCTGGCCATCGAAAACTCGGCCGGCAACGTGACCGACGCCAAGACCGCGCGTGCGCTCGGCATGGTGGCGCCCGGCCTGGTCAGCTGGAACGGCCAGGGCGGCATCACCGTGGACGCCGGCGGGCTCGCCGACAACGTGTACATGCAGGGCAGCCTCGCCTGAGCGCGGCCGCACCGCATCCGCACACATCATCCAACTACGTCATCCGCATACCGACAGGAGAACAAGATGGGGAATTATTCCGAAACGAGCACGCTCGACACCGCGGACACGTCCGTCAGCACGTTCGGCTGGGACACCGCGTACATCGCTTCGTTCCCGGTGGTGAACAAGGCCATCCTGGCCCAGAAGAGCTACCCGGACAGCTTCGAATTCAAGGACGTCACCGGCATCACCATCCAGGGCAAATGGAAGTCCTGGCAGCTGTGCCCGGGCGGCTCGGGACCGGACGTGCAGATGCAGTGCATCGTCGAGACCGGCACGGCGAGCGGCGACGGCCAGAGCGGCGTCCTGGACACCGCCTCGGTCGTCATCCAGGTCAACCTGCAGACGGTAGCCGCCAAGGATCCCGTCAACGACCCGACCGCGAAGTCGTCCGGCACGGCCCAGTCGCTGGTGGTGGCCACCAGCGGCAAGGGCCTGGATCCGGCCGTGTCGATCATCTCGTCGCACTACCCGGACGTGATCAGCCAGCTCCTGCAGGACGTGCTGGACACCGTCTTCAAGAACTATTTCAACGCCAGCATCGGCCAGTTCAACCACGTGTTCGCGGTGATGAACCTGAACGAAGTCGCCGACAAGGACGGGTTCCAGTGGATCAAGCCGACGGCGTTCCAGTACGCCGTCGCCTCGCCCGAGGACGGCAGCATCGAGAACAGCGCCTTCGGGCTGATCGCGATGGTGCAGAACAACCCGATCCAGCCGACCATGCAGCAGGCGGTCGACGTGCGCGCCCTGCTCAACCTGCCGGGCAACGCCAACTCCGCCTTCGTCATCAGCGAATCGATGGTGGCGCAGAACATGCTGCTGGGCGGCGCCGTCGCCACCATCCAGGGTTCCAGGGCGAGCGACTTCGGCTTCAGCACGGACGGCCTGTCGGTCACCAACGTCAACGACCTGGTCTGGGGCAATTTCCAGACCGAGCATGGCGTGATCAGCCCGCGGATCGCCAAGAACAACTTCACGCTGCGCGCCGACGACACCTACATCTACCTGGAAATCACCAACGCCAACTACGAGACGTCGCCCGGCGTCACCGTGCACATGAACCTGACGCAGAAATTCACCTACAGCACGGTGCAGGCCAAGAACGGCAATTACGTCTTCATCCCGGACATCAAGGGCTTCGGCAATCCGACCGTGACGTCCAACGTCAGCCTCTCGGAAGGACTGCAGATCGCCGAGATCGTGATGGGCGCCGTGGCGGCCGTCGCCGGCGTGCTGTGCGCCGCCAGCGCGATCGGTTCGGCCTTGTCGGCGGCGGCCGACGTGGCGGTGGACGCGGGCGAAAACACCGCGAACATCGTGCTGGACGCCGAGGAAGTCGAAACGGCCGCGGCCGAGAACCCGGAAGCGCTGGCGGAAGAGAACGACGCCGGCGCCGACAATGCCGACGAAGGCGCCGAAGACCCGGAAGACGCGGCCCAGGTGCAGAAGTCCGGCATCTTCACCTCGTCCAAGTTCCGCCTGGCCGTCGGCCTGACGGGCGCGATCGCGGGCGCCGGCTCGGGCGCTATCGGCATCGCGAAGGCGATCACGGCCATGGACTACGACAAGATCCCGGCGTTCGACACGTTCGCCGCGAACTGCATCGGCGCGTCGGTCTGGCCGGGGCTGGCCGACTACAAACTGGTCAATGCCAGCTTCAGGAGCAGCCTGGTGATCGGCCTGGCGATGGATGCCTGAGCGGTAGCGGCGTCGCTCCGGCCGTTGCGCCGGAGCCCGGGAGGCTTCCAGGCCATGCGCCGTGGCGAAGCATGGGCAACGATCCTGCCTGAACGGGCGTACGAGCCGGCAGGGATATCTCGGCAGCCAGCCTGCAGCCAGCGGGGCTGGACCGTATCGTTCAGGACGTCGGCCCCGGATCCGTCCCCGCCGCCACCATCAGCTCCTTGAAGATCGCATCGTTAAACGCCGGCAAGTCGTCCGGCTTGCGGCTGGTGACGAGCCGGGCGTCGATCACCACCGCCTCGTCGGTCCATTCGGCGCCCGCGTTGAGGAGGTCGCGCTTCAGGCTGGGCCAGCTGGTCAGGTGCTTGGCCTGGGCGATGCCGGCGTCGATCAGCGTCCAGGGGCCGTGGCAGATGGCCGCCACCATCTTGTCCTCGACGTCGAAGTCGCGGATGAAATCGATGGCGGCGCGGCTCATGCGCAACTGGTCCGGGTTGGCGACGCCGCCCGGCAGCACCAGGGCGTCGAAATCCATGGGCCGGGCATCGGCCACGTCCAGCTCGACGCGGAACGTATCGGCCGGCTGCAGGTGGTGGAAGCCCTGGACGGTGGCGCCCGCCGGCTTGGGCGCCAGCAGCACGACGGTGGCGCCGCGCTCCTCGAGATAGGCGCGCGGGCTCGTGTACTCGATCTGTTCGACGCCATCCGTCATCAGCATGGCGACGCGCTTGCCCTCCAGGGGCTTGCTGGACAGTTGTTCCATCACACCTCCTCGACCGCGGACGGTCATCCATGACCATCCATTCTAGGCACGACGCGGCGATGGCGGCGCACGGCGCGCCGGGGTCAATGCTTCGTCTGGCCCTTCAGCTCGTCGAGGATGGCCTGGTTGAAGGCCGGGATGTCGTCCGGCTTGCGGCTGGTGACGAGCTTGCCGTCGACGACCACCTGCTCGTCCGACCACTCGGCGCCGGCGTTCTGCAGGTCGAGCTGCAGCGTCGGCCAGCTGGTGACCTTCTTGCCGTTGACGAGGTCGGCGTCGATCAGCGTCCACGGACCATGGCAGATCGCGGCGATCGGCTTGTTCTCGCGCCCGAACTCGCGGATGAAGGTGATCGCTTCCATCGACAGGCGCAGCTGGTCCGGGTTGGCGACGCCACCCGGCAGCACCAGCGCGTCGAAATCGGCCGGACGGGCATCGCGCACGTCGAGCTCGACCTTGAACTTCTTGTCCGGGGTGAGGTGGTCGAAGCCCTGGATCTCGTCGCCGGTGGACTTGGGCGAGACCAGCGTGACCTGGGCGCCCTGCTGCTCGAGGAAGCTGCGCGGTTCGGTGTATTCGACCTGTTCGACGCCGTCGGTCATCAGGATCGCGACGCGTTTGCCCTGCAGGGCCTGTGCTTGTGCTTGTGCCATGTGAACTCCTTGTTAGCGTTGGTGAATGGGCTAGCGGGAGATCCGATTGTAGATGCGTGCGCCTGGCGGCGGCGCGCGCATGCGTGGCGCTCAGCCGCCGACGGCCTGCCACACCATCCACATGTTCGCGCAGGAAATCACGACGAACAGGCACCAGGACAGCGCCGCCGTCCACCAGGCATTCGCGAACCCGCCCATCAGGTCGCGCCGTCCGGTCAGCCGGATCAGCGGATACATCGCGAACGGCAATTGCAGGCTCAGCACGACCTGGCTGCCGACCAGCATCGTGCCGACCGCATGGTCGCCCAGCGTCAGCACGCCGACCATGGCCGGGGCCAGCGCCAGGCCGCGCGTGATCAGGCGTCGTTGCCAGCAGGGAATCCTGAGCTGCAGGAAGCCTTCCATGATGACCTGGCCGGCGATGGTGCCGGTGAAGGTCGAGCTCTGGCCGGACGCCAGCAGCGCCAGGCCGAACAGGACCGCCGCCAGCGCGGTGCCGGCCACCGGCGCCAGCAGGTAGTAGGCCTGGTCGATCTCCATCACGTTGCCGCCGCCCGGCTTGTGGAACGCGGCCGCGGCCAGCACCAGGATGGCGCCGTTGATGAACAGCGCCAGGCCCAGCGAGACGATGGTGTCGATGCGCGACATGCCGATCGCTTCCTGCAGGCGCGCCGTTGCGCCGGGAGCGGCGCCGGGACCGGAACCGGCGCCGCGGCGCACGACGCGCGTCTGCACCACCGAGGAGTGCAGGTAGAGGTTGTGCGGCATCACGGTGGCGCCGAGGATGCCGATGGCGAGGTACAGGGCGTCGCGGTCGGCGATCTTCTGCAGCGAGGGCACGACGCCCGCCAGCACCGCGTGCAGGTCGGGCTTGACCAGCGCCAGCTCGGCGAACAGGCAGATGCCGATGGTGGCGATCAGGCCCAGCACGATCGCTTCCAGCTGGCGGAAGCCCTTGCCCTTCAGGCCGAGCACGATCAGCGTGTCGAGCGCGGTCAGCGCCACGCCCGCGGGCAGCGAGACGCCCAGCAGCAGGTGGAAGGCGAGCGCGCAGCCGAGCACCTCGGCCAGGTCGCAGGCGACGATCGACAGTTCGGCGAACACCCACAATCCCTTGGCCGCGTGCGGGTGGTATTGCTCGCGGCAATGCACGGCCAGGTCCTTGCCGGTGACCAGGCCCAGGCGCGCGCTCAGGCATTGCAGCACGATGGCGGCCAGGCTGGACAGGACCACGACGAACAGCAGGTCGTAGCCGAACTGGGAGCCGCCCTGGATGGCGGTGGCCCAGTTGCCGGGATCCATGTAGCCGACCGAGACGAGCAGGCCGGGGCCGGCGTAGCGCAGGACTTTCTTCCAGAACGGGATGCCGTCCGGGACGGCGACGGTACCGGAGACTTCGGACGGGCAGAACGGGGCGGTGGCGGTGGTGGGGAGCTTGAACATGGGCGCTTGCGATAGTTGGGTCGATTCTATCGCAAGGCCGGGGTTGGCTGGACTGGCCGTGTGGACGGTCCGTTCCGGTGATCGCGTAGCGCCTGCGTGGATGGTGGGCACGGGGTGCCCACCCTACGGTCCGCCGAGATGCCGTAGGGTGGACTCCCCGAGCCCACCATCACCGTCCGCACTACCGGCGGCTCACTCGATCCCGAGCACCCGCAGGCGCGCCCGCAGGCGCCGGATCTCGTCCGTCATGTCGACCACCAGCGCCGCCAGGTCTTCGTTGGCGTCGAAATCGCGCTCGACCCGCAGCAGGCGGCGCGCGCGCGCCAGGTCGTTGCTGCGAAAGCGCCAGCTCGTCACCTGCACGGTGGCGACCACCGGCTCGCCGCCCAGCACGCCGGCGTGCACGTGGCGCACCACCCAGTCGGGTTCGACGTCGCAGGCGCGCGCCAGTTCTTCCAGGGTCAGCGCGGCGTCCTCCAGCAGGACGCCGCTCAGGCTCGTCGTCTGTTCCATCGCTTATGCTCCTACTCGTTCACGGGGATTGAAGGCCAGGTCGCGCGCCATCTGCTCGTACAGCGCGCGCGCACGCTCGCTGCTGGCCGGCGGCAGCACGACCTCCAGGATCAGGTACAGGTCGCCCGGCTGCGCCGCCGGGATGCCGCGTCCCTTCAGGCGCAGCTTGCGCCCGCCCTGCGAGCCGGGCGGCACCGTCACCTCGACCGTGCCGGACGGCGTCTGCACCGGGATCGACGCGCCCAGCGCCGCCTCCCAGGGCGTCACCGGCACGTTCTGGTAGACGTGCGTCCCCTCGACGCGGTAGCGCGCATCGGGTGCGAACTGGATCTCCAGGTACAAGTCGCCGCTGGCGCCGCCGCCGGCGCCGGGATGGCCCTGGCCGGACAGGCGCAGCTGCTGGCCCGGCGTTACCCCTTTCGGGATGTTCACGCTGAGCGTCTTCTCCTGCATGGTCGTGCGGCCCTGCTCGTCGTGCCGTGGCACGCGCAGGGCGATCGTGCGCGTGGCCCCCTGGTAGGCGTCGCGCAGGTCGATGGTGATCGTCGCGTGGACGTCCTCGCCGGGCATGCGGAATCCTCCACCGGCGCCGGCGCCCGCCCCGCCGGCGCGCGTGCGGCGGCCAACGTGGGCGAACAGGTCGTTGAAGAAGTCGTCGCTGCCGGCGCCGGCAAAGTCGAACTGGGTGCCCCAGTCCGGCGGCGGCTGGAAACCGCCCTGTCCGCCACGCGGCGCCTTGCCGAGCTCGTCGTAGGCGGCGCGCTTTTCCGCGTCGCCCAGCACGTCGTAGGCTTCGTTGAGTTCCTTGGTCTTGGCGTCGGCATCCTTGTGCTTGCTGACGTCCGGGTGGTATTGCCGCACCAGTTTGCGGTAGGCCTTCTTGATGTCGGCTTGCGATGCGGCCTTGTCGACGCCAAGTGTCTGGTAATAATCCTTGTATTCCACGAGCTTGCTCCTGGATGGTGGTTGGATGGTATGGATGCACGCCAGATGATGGCTGAGTGCTTGCTTTTCAACCATGGCCGGATGCGCGGCGGCGCCCGACCATGAAAAAAACCCCGGTCTTCTAGGAGGACCGGGGTTTGCAAGCGATCCCGAAGCGGATCAGCGCGGCATCAGAAGAACAGGTTCCAGTTCGTCGCGTCCAGCGTATGCGCCGCCGTCTCGGCCGAGGCCAGCATGCCGTCCGCCACCTGGGCCAGCGTGGCGCCATGCGCCATGGCGTCGGTCCAGAACGCGGCGCCGGCCGCGTCGGCCGCGCGGCCGAACAGGGCCTGGTACAACAGGCCGACGTCATGTCCCGCATTGCCATCCAGCACATTTCCACGTGCCACGCTTTCGGCCGAACCCAGGATGCCGACCGCGATCTCGCCCAGGCTGGCGGCGTGCCCGCCCTGGTTGGCGCCCCAGAACTCGAAGCCCGCCACGTCGGCCTGGCGGCCCAGCACGTGCTGGTACAGCGCCGCCAACGTGCCGAGTTCGGCGCGGCTGTCCAGCTGCAGGGTCGCATCGGCGAAGTGGATCGCTTCGACGTTCACGAGCGTGGCGACCACGCCGCTGACCTTGTCCGTCACCACCACGTGGCCGTCGCTGCGCGCCACCGTGTAGTCGGCCTGGTTGCGGCCCAGCTGGACGGTGTCGGCGCCGGTGCCGCCGTCGAGCAGCAGGGCGCGCGGCGACGCGGTGTCGGCCCGCCCGCCCGGGATCGCCGTGCCGGTCGACGCCGCCGCGGCGGTCAGTTCCAGCACGTCGTCGCCGCCGCCGCTGTGCACGGTGGACGTGGTGACGCCGCCGACCACGAAATGCTGGGCCGCCGCGTCGCCGGACAGCACCTGGCCGTCGGTCGCGCCGCTCAGGGTGCCCTTGCCCACCAGGGCCGCGAACGACACGTTTTCCAGCGTGACCTGGCCGTTGGCGGCGCCGGTGGTATCGATCACCAGCGCGGTCTGCTGCGTGCCGCCGGCGCCGGACAGGACCAGCGGCGCGGCGCCGCCGCCTTCCACCACCACGGTATTCACCAGCAACTGCTGGCTGGCCGGCAACTGCGCCAGGAAACCCTTGCCGTTGCCGGTCAGGTGGGCCTGGTCTTGCGCCGTGTTGTCCGCCGTGCGCGCCAGGATGGCGCCGACCAGCACGTCCTGCGCCGTGCCGGCCTGCTGGCCGGCACCGCCGCTGGACTGCAGGCCCACACCGACCGGCACGTGCGCCACCAGGGCGGCACCGGTGCCGGCACCCACCAGCGGAATGTCGGCGTTCGAAGAGGCGGCGTCGGTGTCCGTGCGGTCGGCCCCGATCACCGGCACCACCACCGCCGTGCCGGTGCCGCCGCCCGGCAGCGCGACCGGCGTGACCTGGACCTGCACGCCATCCACCGTGGAGACTTGCGTCGACGTGGGTTCGACCACGACCACGCTCAGCACTTGCTGGTAGCTGTTGCCGGCGGCATCCGTCACCTGCACCCGCACGCTGTAGCTGCCGGCCGGGGTCTGCGCCGGATTGCTCAGGCGCAGGTTGCCGCCGTCGATGTTGAAGGAGGCATTCCCGGTATCGCCGCTGCCGGCCACCAGCGCGTAGCCGAGCGTGACCGCATCGGTCGCACTGAGGCTGCCGACGAGCGCGTTGGCGGCGCCGGTGTTGAATACCGAGCCGTTGGACAGCTTGAGGTTGGCGGGCGCGGTGGCGTCTACCGTCACGCTGTAGGCGCTGCTCGCCAGGGAGACCGTGCCGGCCGCATTGGTCTGCGTGGCGCTGATCGCGTGCATGCCCTCGGCCAGCGCGCTGCTGGTGACGCGCCAGTTGCCGTCGCCGTCGACCGTGCCGCTGCCCAGCACGGTGACGCCGTCGGTATCGTACACGGTGACCAGGTTGCCGGACACGCCGGTACCGGTGAAGACCGGCTTGGTGGCGTTGGTGATGCCGTCGCCGGCGGCGCCGCTGTCGCTGGCAGGCGCCAGGACCGGCGCGGACAGGGTGGCCGGCACGCTGGTATCGATGGTGACGGCAAGGCCCGTGCTGGCGGCCGAACTGGTGCCGGCCGCGTTCGACTGCTTGACGGTCAAGGTGTGCGGGCCGTCCGCCAGCGCCGTGCTGGTGATGCTCCACTTGCCGCCGCCGTCCACCACGGCGCTGCCGAGCACGGTCGTGCCGTCGGTGTCGTACAGTTTGACGGTGTCGCCGCTGGTGCCGGTACCGGTGAATTGCGGCGTCGAGACATTGGTGCGGTCGTCGCCCGCGGCGCCGCTGTCACTGGCGGCCGCCAGCACGGGCGCGCCCGGCGCCGCCGGCGTCGACGTGTCGATCTCGAGCGTCAGTCCCGTGCTGGCCTTGGAGACATTGCCCGCCAAGTCCGTCTGCTTGACCGTCAGGGTGTGGCTGCCGCTGCTCAGCGTGGAACTCGTGATGCTCCACTTGCCGGTGCCGTCGGCCGTGGTGGTGCCCAGCAGCGTGGTGCCATCGGTGTCGTACAGCCTGACCTTGGCATTGCCCTCGGCCATGCCGGTGACGACCGGCGTGGCGACGTTGGTGAGCAGGTCGCCGGCGACGCCGCTGTCGCTGCCCGCGCTCAGTGCCGGCGCATCCGGTGCGTCCGGCGCCGTGGTGTCGATTTCCACGAACAGCGCGCCGCCGGCGGCCGACGCGTTACCGGCGGCATCGACCTGCTTGGCCGTCACCTGGTGCATGCCCTGCGACAGCGTGCTGCTGGTAATGCTCCACTTGCCGCTGCCGTCGACGGTGGCATTGCCCAACACCGTGCTGCCATTGGTGTCGTACAGCGTGACCGTGGCGCCGATTTCGCCGGTGCCGGTGAACACCGGCGTCGTATTGCTGGTGACGCCATCCGAACTGGAAAGACCCGTGTCCGTCCCGGCCGTCATCGCCGGCGTGGACGGCGCAGCCGGCACGCTGGTGTCGATGGTGAAGGTCACGGCAGTGCTGGCGGCCGAACTCGTACCGGCCACGTTGGCCTGCTTGACGGTCAAGGTATGCGCGCCGTCGTCCAGCGTGCTGCTGGTGATGCTCCACTTGCCGCCGTTCACCACGGCGCTGCCGAGCACGGTCGTGCCGTCGGTGTCGTACAGCGTGACGGTGTCGCCGCTGGTGCCGGTGCCGGTGAATTGCGGCGTAGTGCTATT
>NZ_CAJYEB010000009.1 GCF_913773735.1 uncultured Massilia sp. | reverse complement strand
TCGCCGGCCTGAAGACCAACCAGATGGGCGCGCTGACCTCGGCCCAGATCGCCGCGTTCACGACGGCCCAGGTGGCCGCCATCGAAAGCGCCGACCTGGCCGTGCTGAAGTCGAACCAGATCGGCGCGCTGACCACCGCCCAGGTGGCCGGCCTGACCACGTCGCAGATCGCCGGCCTGTCGACCGCCCAGATCGGCGGTTTGAGCAGCGCGCAGATCGGCGCGCTGGGCACCGCCCAGGTCGCCGCGATCGAAACCAACGACCTGGCCGCGATGAAGACCGCCCAGATCGTCGGCCTGACCACCGCGCAGCTGGCGGCGCTGACCTCCGACCAGGCAGGCGCGCTGACCACCGCCGAGATCGCCGCACTGACCACCTCGCAAGTCGCCGGCCTGACGACCGACCAGATCGTCGGCCTGAAGACCAACCAGATGGGCGCGCTGACCTCGGCCCAGATCGCCGCGCTGAGCACCGCGCAAGTCGCCGCCATCGAAAGCGCCGACCTGGCCGTGCTGAAGTCGAACCAGATCGGCGCCTTGACCACCGCCCAGGTGGCCGGCCTGACCACGGCGCAGATCGCCGGCCTGAGCACCGCGCAAGTGGGCGGCCTGACCAGCGCCCAGATCGGCGCGCTGAGCACCGCCCAGGTCGCCGCCATCGAGACCAATGACCTGGCCGCGATGAAGACCAGCCAGATCGTCGGCCTGACCACCGCGCAGCTGGCGGCCCTGACCTCCGACCAGGCGGGCGCGCTGACCACCGCCGACATCGCCGCGCTGACCACCGCCCAGGTGGCCGGCCTGACCACGGCGCAGATCGCCGGCCTGAAGACCAGCCAGGTGGGGGCGCTGACCTCGGCCCAGCTGGCCGCGCTGAGCACCGCCCAGGTGGCCGCGTTCGAAAGCGCCGACCTGGCCGTGCTGAAGTCGAACCAGATCGGCGCGCTGACCACGGCGCAGATCGCCGGCCTGTCGACCGACCAGATCGCCGGCCTGTCGACCGCGCAGGTGGGCGGCCTGACCAGTGCCCAGATCGGCGCGCTGAGCACCGCCCAGGTGGCCGCGATCGAGACCCGCGACCTGGCCGCCATGAAGACGGCCCAGATCGTCGGCCTGACCACGGCGCAACTGGCCGCCCTGACCTCGGAGCAGGCGGGCGCGCTGACCACGGCCGACATCGCCGCGTTCACCACGGCCCAGATCGCCGGCCTGACCACGGCCCAGATCGCCGGCCTGAAGACCAGCCAGGTGGGTGCGCTCAGCTCGGTCCAGATCGCCGCGCTGACGACCGCCCAGGTGGCCGCCTTCGCATCGAGCGACCTGGCTGCGCTGAAGTCGAGCCAGATCGGTGCCCTGACGACGGCCCAGGTGGCCGCCATGTCGACCGACCAGATCGCCGGCCTGTCGACCGCCCAGGTCGGCGCGCTGACCAGCGCCCAGCTTGGCGCCCTGGGCACCGCCCAGGTCGCGGCGATCGAGACCAACGACCTGGCCGCGCTGAAGACGGCCCAGATCGTCGGCCTGACCACGGCGCAGCTGGCCGCCCTGTCCTCGACCCAGGCGGGCGCGCTGAGCAGCGCCCAGGTGGCCGCGCTGACCACCGCCCAGGTGGCCGGCCTGACGACCGACCAGATCGTCGGCCTGAAGACCAGCCAGGTGGGTGCGCTCACCTCGGCCCAGATCGCCGCGCTGAGCACCGCCCAGGTGGCGGCGTTCGAAAGCGCCGACCTGGCCGTGCTGAAGACCAGCCAGATCGGCGCCCTGACCACCGCCCAGGTGGCCGGCCTGTCGACGTCGCAAGTCGCCGGCCTGTCGACCGCGCAAGTCGGTGCGCTGACCAGCGCCCAGGTCGGTGCGCTGAGCACCGCCCAGGTGGCCGCGATCGAGACCAACGACCTGGCCGCGCTGAAGACGGCCCAGATCGTCGGCCTGACGACCGCCCAGATCGCCGCGCTGAGCTCGGCGCAGACCGGTGCGCTGAGCAGCGCCCAGGTCGCCGCGCTGACCACCGCCCAGGTGGCCGGCCTGACGACCGACCAGATCGTCGGCCTGAAGACCAGCCAGATCGGCGCGCTGACCAGCGCCCAGATCGCTGCCCTGGGTACCGCCCAGGTCGCCGCGATCGAGACCGCCGGCCTGGCCGGCCTGAAGACCAGCCAGATCGGCGCGCTGACCACCGCCCAGGTGGCCGGCCTGACGACCGCGCAGGTTGCCGGCCTGACCACCGGCCAGGTCGGTGGACTGACCACCGCGCAGATCGCCGGCCTGACCACGGCCCAGGTCGCGGCGATGGAAACCAACGACCTGGCCGCGCTGAAGACGGCCCAGATCGCCGGCCTGACCACCGCCCAGATCGCCGCCCTGAGCACCGCCCAGGCGAGCGCGCTGACCACGGCCGAGATCGCGGCCCTGGCGACCAGCCAGCTGGCCGGCCTGACGACCGACCAGATCGTGGCCCTGAAGACCGGCCAGGTCGCGGCCCTGACGTCGACCCAGATCGGCGCCCTGAGCACCGCCCAGGTCGCGGCGATCGAGACCGCCGACCTGGTGGCGCTGAAGACCGTCCAGATCGCCGCGCTGACCACCGCCCAGGTGGCCGGCCTGAGCACGACGCAGATCGCCGGCCTGACCACCGGCCAGGTCGGTAGCCTGACCACGGCCCAGATCGGCGCCCTGAGCACGGCCCAGGTCGCGGCGATGGAAACCAACGACCTGGCCGCGCTGAAGACGGCCCAGGTCGCCGGCCTGACCACGGCCCAGATCGCCGCACTGACCTCGAGCCAGGCGAGCGCGCTGACCACGGCCGAGATCGCTGCGCTGGCCACCAGCCAGCTGGCCGGCCTGACGACCGAGCAGGTCGTGGCGCTGAAGACCAACCAGGTCGCGGCCCTGACGTCGGTGCAGATCGGCGCGCTGGGCACCGCCCAGGTCGCGGCGATCGAGACCGCCGACCTGGTGGCGCTGAAGACCAGCCAGGTCGGTGCGCTGACCACGGCCCAGGTGGCCGCGCTGACCACCAGCCAGGTGGTCGGCCTGACCACCGGCCAGGTGGCCGCCCTGTCGACGGCGCAGCTGACCGCGTTCACGACGGCGCAGGTCGCGGCGATCGAGACGGTGGACATCGTGGCCCTGCGCACCACGCAGATCGCCGCGCTGACCACCAGCCAGATCTCCGGCCTGGGCACCAGCCAGATCGATGCGCTGACCACCGGCCAGATCAAGGCGCTGACCTCGTCCCAGGTGGCCGCGATGTCGACCGAGCAGGTCGCGCACCTGAAGTTCGGCACGCCGATCGTGCTCGACCTGAACGGCGACGGCGTCCACACCCGCAGCATCGACGCGGGCGTGCAGTTCGACCTGTTCGACACCGGCAGCAAGGTCGCGACCGGCTGGGCCGATGGCACCGACGGACTGCTGGCCCTGGATCGCAACGGCAACGGCGCGATCGACAGCGGTAGCGAGCTGTTCGGTTCCTCGACCGTGCTGGCCAACGGCCAGAAGGCTTCCAACGGCTACGACGCGCTGAAGGAGCTGGACGTCAATGGCGACGGCGTGATCGATGCCAAGGACGCGGCCTACGGCCAGCTGAAGGTCTGGGTCGATGCGAACGGCGACGGCGTCAGCCAGTCGGACGAGCTGAAGAGCCTGGCATCGCTGAAGATCGCGAGCATCGACGTCAATGCCGACAAGACCTCGGCCAAGGACGCGGGCAACTGGATCGGCATGCAGTCGACCTACACGAAGACCGACGGCAGCACCGGCGCCAGCGCCGACGTCTGGTTCGTCGCCGACAAGGCGGCCGCCACCCAGGCCCCGGCAGCCGCCGAGACCCTGCGCGGCAAGGTCGGCAACATGGTGCAGGCGATGGCGGCGTTCAACGCCACCGCCGCCGGCACCACGGCGGGCGGCTTGAACCTGCCGGACCTGTCGGGCGGCGCCAAGACCGGCATGCTGGCCTCGGTCGGCAGCATGGTCGACGCGATGAAGCAGTTCGACGCCAACGGCAACAAGTTCGGCGGCGCGAACGCGGCGATGACCTCGACCGCCGAGTCGCTGGCCAAGTCGGTCGTGCAGCCGAAGGACACCGGTTTCCTGACCACCGGCGGCAACAAGTAAGGCGGGACGCGCCGGACCGGTTCGCCGGTCCGGCGCCTGACGAAAAGGCAAGACCGTTATCGGTCTTGCCTTTTTTTGCATCTAAATTGCGACAAACGAAGAATAAAGGGGTGAATGCGGTGCTGCTCGGCAACAGTCCCCGCTGACAACGGAGTACTCTCTCGGTTTGCTGCACATCGCTTCTATTCGTACTCGGAATGGCCGACAACTATCCTCACACCACATTGCAATGCCTGACCGCCATCGCGCAGCACCATGGCCTGCAGGTCAATCCCGAACGACTGATCCATGACTACGCGCTGCGCGCGGAGGAGCCGTCGTCCGCGATGCTGCTGACCATGGCCGCAGGCATCGGCCTGAAGGCCAAGGCGACGCGCCTGACGGTCGAGAAGCTGCTGGGGCAGAAGGGCGTGTTCCCGCTGCTTGCGCGCATGAAGGACGGCAACAGCGTGATCGTCGTCGGCGCCCGCGTCGACGACGGCGCCATGCTGGCCATCCTCGATCCGCTGGGCGACCTGGGCGTCGTGAAAATGATCGACGCGCCGTCGTTCAACGCCCTGTGGAGCGGCGAGGTCGTGTTCCTCAAGCGCACCCACAAGGGGGCCGACGCGCGCGTGCCGTTCGGCCTGCGCTGGTTCATTCCGGAAATCCTGCTGCAGAAGGCCGCGTTCCGCGACATCGCCATCGCCGCGATGGCGATGAACCTGCTCGCGCTGGCGTCGCCGATCTTCTTCCAGCTCGTGATCGACAAGGTGCTGGTCCACCGCAGCATCTCCACGCTGTGGGTGCTGGCCGCCGGCATCTGCATCGCGCTGGCGTTCGAGGCCACCTTCGGCTTCATGCGCCAGATCCTGACCTTGTGGGCGACCAACAAGATCGACATCCGCCTCACGCGGCGCACCTTCGCCCATCTGCTGTCGCTGCCGATCGATTATTTCGAGACCACGTCGGCCGGCGTGATCGTGCGCCACATGCAGCAGATGGAAAAGATCCGCCACTTCCTCACCGGGCGCATGTTCTTTACCGCGCTCGACCTGACGGCGCTGCTGGTACTGCTGCCGATCCTGTTCAGCTACTCGATGAAGCTGGCGCTGATCGTGATGCTGTTCACGCTGCTCATCAGCGTGATCGTCGCCGTCATGGTGCCGCCGTTCCAGCGCCGCCTGAGCGACCTGTATACGGCCGAGGGCCAGCGCCAGGCGCTGATGGTCGAGACCATCCACGGCATGCGCACCGTGAAGGCGCTGGCGATCGAGCCGATGCAGCGGCGCACCTGGGACCAGCGCTCGGCGCACTCGATGAACATGCAGTTCCGCGTCGGCCAGATCTCGATCGCCGGCAATGCCATCACCGACCTGCTGGGCAAGCTGCTGCCGGTGGCGATCATCGTGATCGGCGCCCAGGACGTGTTCGACCAGACCCTGTCGGTCGGCGCCCTGATCGCCTTCCAGATGCTGTCCGGCCGCGTCAGCGGCCCGCTGATCGCGCTGGTCGGCCTGGTCAACGAATACCAGGAGACGGCGCTGTCGGTGCGCATGCTGGGCGAAGTCATGAACCGCGCGCCGGAAGGGCGTAGCGGCGGCGGCCTGCGCCCCGAACTGCGCGGCAACATCGCCTTCGACAACGTCGTGTTCCGCTATCCGAACGCGCAGAACAATGCGCTCGACCGCGCCACCTTCGAGATCAGGGAGGGCAGCGTGATCGGCATCGTCGGCCGCAGCGGCTCGGGCAAGACCACGATCACCAAGGTCATCCACGGCCTGTACAAGATCCAGGAAGGCATCGTGCGCTTCGACGGCGTCGACGCGCGCGAGATCGACCTGGCGCACCTGCGGCGCCAGGTCGGCGTGGTATTGCAGGAAAACTTCCTGTTCCACGGCACGGTGCGCGAGAACATCGCCGCCACCATGCCCGAAGCCGACTTCGAGGCGATCGTCGAAGCGGCGCGCGCCGCCGGCGCCGACGAATTCATCGAACGCATGCCGCAGGGCTACGACACGATGCTCGAAGAGAATGCCTCGAACCTGTCGGGCGGGCAGAAGCAGCGCCTGTCGATCGCGCGCGCCCTGCTGGCCAAGCCGCGCATCCTCGTGCTCGACGAAGCGGCCAGCGCGCTCGATCCGGAAAGCGAGGCGATCTTCATGCAGAACCTGTCGCGCATCGCCGTCGGCCGCACCGTGATCATGGTGTCGCACCGCCTGTCGACGCTGGTGAACGCCGATGCGATCCTGGTCATGCAACGCGGCTCGCTGATGGACGCGGGCCGCCACGAAGAACTCCTGACGCGCTGCTCAACCTACATTCAATTATGGAACCAGCAAACAAGTCATCTGTAAAAGCGCTCGACCCGACCGAGGTCGAGTTCCTGCCGGACGCCGACGAGATCGAGCGCCGTCCGCTGCCGCCCTATGCCCGCATCACCATCCACGCGCTGGCCGCGATGATGCTGTGCTTCCTGGTGTGGGCGGCCGTGGCCCAGGTCGACGAAGTGGTCAAGGCCCAGGGGCGCCTGACTACGCCGTCCGCCAACATCGTCGTGCAGCCGATCGAGACCTCGATCATCCGCTCGATCGACGTGCGCATCGGCCAGGTGGTCAAGAAGGGCGAACGCCTGGCCACGCTCGACCCGACCGACGCCGACGCCGACCAGGCCCAGCTGCGCCTGAAGTTCGACAGCCTCGACACCCAGGTCAAGCGCCTGGAAGCCGAGCTGGCCGGCAGGCGGGCGCCGGCGGAGACGGCCGGCGCCACGGCCGACACGCTGCTGCAGGACAAGCTGGCCGGCGAGCGCCGTGCCAACTTCGAGGCGCAGATGGCGCGCCTGGACCAGAACATCGCGCGCGCGCGCGCCGCGCTGGAAACCAATCTGCGCGACCAGCAGGCGCTGGGCGACCGCACCAGGTCGTTGCGCGAGGTCGAGTCGATGCAGGAAAGCCTGGTGGCGCAGAAGTTCGGCGCCAAGGCCAGCCTGCTGGACGCGCGCAACAAGCGCATGGAGGTCGAGCGCGACTACATCCTGAGCAAGAACCAGGAACCGGAGGTGCGGCGCGAGCTGGCCGGCCTGGAAGCGGAGAAGCGCGCCTTCGTCAATGGCTGGCGCCAGAAGATCATCGAGGACATGCTGGCGCTGACGCGCGACCGCGACGCCACCGCCGAGCAGCTCAAGAAGGGCACGCTGCGCCACAACATGGTGGTGTTGACCGCGCCGGTGGACGCCATGGTGCAGGACATCGCCAAGCTGTCGCAGGGGTCGGTGGCGCAGGCGGCCGAGCGCATGTTCACGCTGGTGCCGATCGGCGCCGCGCTGGACGCCGAGGTGCAGATCGATTCGCTCGACGTCGGCCACGTCAAGCCGGGCGACGAGGTGCACATCAAGCTCGACGCCTTCCCGTTCCAGAAGCACGGCACGCTCGACGCGCGTGTGCGCACGCTCAGCGAGGACGCGTTCAAGCGCGAGACCCCGAACGCGGCCGCGGGCACCGACGCCTACTACGTCAGCCGCATCGACCTGGGCAAGGCCGGTTTGAAAAACATGGAGCCGCAGGCGCGCCTGCTGCCGGGCATGACGCTCACGGCCGAGATCGTGGTCGGCAAGCGCACCGTGCTGTCCTACCTGCTGTGGCCGCTGACCAAGGGGCTGGACGAGGCCATCCGCGAGCCTTGACGCCGCCCGGTACGGTAGAATGCCGGGGCCGTACCCGGCATGAAGAAAGGGTAGATTGATGAATTCCGTCGCGATGCTGGAGAATCCGGCAGACATCTGTTTCGAAAAGATCCGCTGGCAGCCGGTGCTGTTCGCGCAGAAGCTCAGCAGGCTGGCCCTGCTGTCGCTGAAGCCGCGCTGGCCGTGCGCGAACGTGTCGGTGCGCGTGTACCGCAACTATGCGTTCGAGCTGGTGGCCGGCAGCATCGGCCCGTTCATGGCCTACTACGAGCGCCGTCCGGTCTTTTCCTATTCCGACTACGACGACAGCCTGTCGTTCGCCGACTTCGCACCGGCCGACGTGGCCGTGGTGGCGCTCAACTTCGAGCGCTTCCGCGCGCGCTTCGCGCCCGAGGCGCTGGCCGCCTGGCTGGCGGGGCGCCTGCAGGCGCTGCGCGACCTTGGCCAGCCGGTCGTCCAGGTGCACAACTGGGATGCCCACGACGGCGCCGCCGCCGCCTTCAACCGCGCGCTGGCCGCCCACGTGGCCGCCATGCCCGGCGTGCACCTGTGCGACCTGCAGGCGGTCGCCGCGGCGGTGGGCGACGGCTACGTCGAGCGCAAGCAGGACCTGACCGGCACCCACATCAGCGCCCAGGGCGGCCTGGAGGCGGCGCGCTGGTTCGGCCTGCGCTGGCTCGCGGCCAGCGCGGCGCCGCTGGTCAAGGCCGTCGTCGTCGACCTCGACAACACCCTGTACCAGGGCGTGCTGGGCGAGGACGGCGTGCAGGGCGTGGCGCTGACGCCCGGCCACGCGCGCCTGCAGCAGCGCCTGGCGGCGCTGAGCGCCGACGGCATCTTCGTCGGCATGGCCAGCCGCAACGAGGCCGAGGACGTGACCCAGCTGTTCGCCGGACGCGCCGACTTCCCGCTGCAGGCCGCCCACATCTCGGCCCGGGTCGTCAACTGGCAGCCCAAGTCGGACAACCTGGCGCTGATCGCCGCGCAGCTGCGCATCGGCCTGGACAGCATCGTCTTCGTCGACGACAACCCGGGCGAACTGGCCGAGGTCTGCACGCGCCATCCGCAGCTGCGCGCGATCCACGCCGGCAACGACGGCGCCGACACCGCGGCGGCGCTGGACTGGTATCCCGGCCTGTTCCGCTGGAACGTGTCGGACGAGGACCGCCTGCGCGTGCAGGACCTGAAGGCGGCCGGCCAGCGCGCGGCGCTGGGCGCCGCGGCGGGCGCCGACCACGGCAGCTACGTCCGTTCCCTGAATACCGTGCTGCGCGTCGCCCTGAACCGTCCCGCGGACGTGGCGCGCCTGGCCGAGCTGTCGGTCAAGACCAACCAGTTCAACCTGAACCTGCTGCGCCTGGGCGCGGCCGACGTGCAGCGCTACCAGGAGCGGGGCGCGACCGTGTCGGTCGGCATGGCCGACAATATCTCGGACAGCGGCATGATCGCGTCCCTGCTGTTTTCCTTCGAGGACGACGCGGTGGTGCTGGACGAAGCCTGCATCAGCTGCCGCGCCCTGGGCCGCGGCCTGGAAAACCTGATGCTGATCGCGGCGCTGCGCGCCGTGGCCGGCGCGCGCGCCTTCACGCAGGTGCGCTTCCGGTACGCGACCGGACCGCGCAACGGGCCGGCCAGGAAGTGGCTGGAAGACCTGGCGGGCGCCGCGCTGGACGAGCAGGGTAGCCTGGCGATCCCGCTGGACACGCTGCTCGCGCTGGACAACGCCGAGGCGCTCAACGTCCGCATTGACTACTTTGGAACCCAACCATGAACATCGAAGACACCGTCGCATCCATCCTGTCCGCAGCCCTCGAAACCAGCGTCGCGCCCGACGCCGGCCTGGTGCGCGAGAACACGCCCAGCTGGGACTCGCTCAAGCACGTCGAGATCATCTTCATGATCGAATCCGAATGCGGCATCTCGGTGCCGCAGGAAGCATTCGGCAACCTCGTGTCCCAGCAAGCGATCGTCGACTACGTACGCCATGCCCAAGCTGCTTGAACCCGTCGCCGGCTACGGCTTCCGCCTGCGCCCGATCACCCAGGACGACGCCGCCTTCGTCGTCGAGCTGCGCACGGCGCTGGCCGATGCGCGCTACCTGCACCCGATTTCCCCCGACGTCGAACCGCAACGCCAGTGGATCGCCGGCTACGAAGCGCGCGAGGGCGACTATTACTTCATCGTCGAGCGCGAGAAGGACGGTTACCCGGAAGGCACGATCGGCATCTACGACGAACAGGACGGGCAGGCCGAGTGGGGGCGCTGGATCCTGCGCCGCAACTCGCTGGCGGCGCCGGCCAGCGTGGCGCTGGCCTACCGCTACGCCTTCGAGACGCTGGGCCTGCGGCGCCTGTACTGCCGCACGGTGGCGGACAACAAGCCGGTCGTGTCCTTCCACGCCTCGACCGGGCTGGCGACCTCGCAGCCGCGCATGGAAAAGCTGTTCCGCCTGAACGGCGTCGACTACGACGCGGTCGAGCAGGAAGTCACGGCGGCCACCTGGCCGGCGGTGGCGAAGAAGCTGGCCATGCATGCCTCCTTCATCGAAAGGAAGCTGGGCTGATGCGCACCTTCCACCACCTGGGCATCGCCTGCAAGTCGATCGAGCGCGAGGAAGCCGTGTACGCGAGCCTGGGCTACGTGCGCGAAGGCGAGCGTTTCGTCGATCCGCTGCAGGGCGTGCGCGGCAGCTTCATGACCGGCGACGGCCCGCGCATCGAGCTGCTGGAAAACCTGCCCGACAGCACCACGCTGGCGCCATGGCTGGCCAAGGGCGTGCGCGTCTACCACATGGCCTACCTGGCCGACGACTTCGATGCCGAAGTCGAGGTCGCGCTGCGCGCGGGCTGGAAGATGATGCGCGCGCCGCTGCCGGCGATCGCCTTCGGCGGGGCGCGCGTGTGCTTCCTGATGATGCCGAACATGCAGTTGATCGAGCTGGTCGAACGGAAGCACGGCTAGGCCGTCGCCCGGCCTGCGCCGGGGCGACGCGCGGCTACAGTCCCGCGCAGGCAGCGCGCACCGCCGCCGCCACCTGCTGCGCCTGCTCCGGCGTCATGGTCGGCCCGATCGGCAGGCTCAATACCTCGCGATGGATCGCCTCGGCGATCGGGAAATCGCCTTCCTTGAAGCCAAGGTCCGCATAGGCCTGCTGCAGGTGCGGCGCGATCGGGTAGTGGACGATGGTGCCGATGCCCTGTTCGGCCAGTCTTGCGGCCAGGGCGTCGCGGCGCGCGTGGCGCACCACGTACAGGTGCCACACCGGTTCGGCCCAGTCGGGCACGTGCGGCAGGCCCAGGCCGTCGATGCCGGCCAGTTCGCGGTCGTACACGGCGGCGATGGCGCGGCGCGCATCGTTGCCGGCGTCCAGCGTGGCCAGCTTGGCCGACAGGAAGGCCGCCTGCAGCTCGTCCAGGCGCGAATTGAAACCCTGCACCAGGTTGTGGTACTTCTTCTGCGAACCGTAGTTGCGGTAGGTGCGCACGATGCCGTCCAGCGCGTCGTCGTCGGTCGTCACCCCGCCGCCGTCGCCCAGCGCGCCCAGGTTCTTGCCCGGGTAGAAGCTGAACGCGGCCGCGTGGCCCAGGCTGCCGGCGCGGCGGCCCTTGTAGCGCGCGCCGTGCGCCTGCGCGGCGTCCTCGATGAGTTTCAGGCCGTGCTGGTCGGCCAGCGCGCGCAGCGGGTCCATGTCGGCCGGCTGGCCGTACAGGTGCACCGCGACGATCGCGCGCGTGCGCGGCGTGAGCGCCGCTTCGACCAGCGCCGGGTCGAGGTTGAACGTGGCCTCGATCGGTTCCACCGGCACCGGCGTCGCGCCGCACTGGCTGACCGCGAGCCAGGTCGCGATGAAGGTATTCGACGGCACGATCACCTCGTCGCCCGCCTGGATGCCGTAGCCCTTCAGGGTCAGCATGATCGCGTCCAGGCCGTTGGCCACGCCGATGCCGTGGCGCGCCCCGCAGTAGGCGGCGAAGTCCTGTTCGAAGCGCTCGACTTCCTTGCCGAGGATGTACCAGCCGGACTCCAGCACGCGCCGGAACGCGGCCTGCAGGTCGTCGGCGTGGGCGAGGTTGATCGCCTTCAGGTCGAGGAAGGGAATGGTCATGGCTGGGCCTTGTCTGCATCGTGACGGCGCACCATGGCGGCGAACTCGTCGTAGTCGTAGTAGTAGTCGGACTTGTCGAACTTGGTGGACGCCATCACGAGGCAGACGCCGCCGGACGAGAAGTTCTCGACCTCGCGCCACATCATCTTCGGGATGTACAGCCCGTAGTACGAGCGGTTCAGGTGGAATTTCCGGCGCTGGTAGCCGTCGTCGACGATCACGTCGAAGCTGCCCGACATCGCGATCATCAGCTGCTGCAGCTCGACGTGGCCGTGGCCGGCGCGCGCCGAGCCGCCCGGCACGTCGTACAGGTAGTACACGCGCTCGATGTCGAACGGGACGTGGATGCCGCCTTCGACGACCGACAGGTTGCCGCGCGGGTCCGCGTGCTTGGGAAGGTCGATGATCCTGCACTGGTCCATCATAGCCATGGTGCTCAGTCCTTCAAGGGTTGGATGTACGCCAGGTAGCGCTCGTACGACTGCGGAATCTGCGGGAACACCTCGCGCAGCCTCAGGTAGACGCCATGCACCTGGTCCTGCACCGCCAGCAGTTCCTGCGTGCTGACGACGCCGGTCGCATGGGCCGCCGGCAGCAGGTCGATGTAGTCGGAGAAGCAATAGCCGAAGTTGGGGTTGGCGTTCGGATTCGAGTTCGACTGCAGCACCGGGTCGCGCCGGAAGTAGCTGAGCTCCTCGTCGATGTAGAACGCCGAGCCGCCGGCGGCCAGGTTGATGTAGGCGGCCAGGTCGGCCAGGCCGGGGCTGCAGTCGTGCGGGCCGACGGCGAACAGGCGGTGCGGGCCGATCTCCCACAGCTTGGCGCGGCGGAACATGATCGAGGTGAATTCGCCGATGAAGTTGCGCATGCCCAGCGTGACGTCGCGCTGCATGGCCAGGCCGCTCATGCTGCCCGACACCTGGAACGGCCGGCGCGTCTCCACGCGCAGGTTGCGCGCGTCGATCACCTGGCTGGCCGAGAACACCAGCTGGACGTCCGGATGCTCCAGCGCCACCGACACCATGCGCTCGACGCAGAAGGGGTGCAGGAGGTCGTCGTCGAACAGCGGCTTGATCAGGTCGCCCTTGCCGGAGAACAGGGTGGAGATCACGTTCTGTTCGCGGATGGCGGTGTTGCGCTGGTAGATCACGCCGGGAAAGCGCGCGCAGATCTCGCGGATCGCCTCGGTCGGACAGTTGTCGCTGACGAGGATCTCGGTGTTCGGATACGTCTGGCCGATGGCCGAGCGCAGGCATTGCTCGAAGTGTTCCGGCTTGTACGAGGGGATGACGATGCTGACTTTGGGCAGGGACATGATGGATCCGGGTTGGGCGGCGCTCGGGTGGCGCTCAGGTGGCGATCGCGCGCACCAGGTATTGATAGGGAAGCGCGTCCTGCTCGGCCAGCGCGGGATCGGCGCCGGCCGCCTGGGCCAGCTGGCGGATCGCGGCCAGCACGGCTTGCGGCGGCTCCTGCGCGTTCACGGCGCGCATCTCGAGCACGCCGAAGCCGCATTCCTGCAGCAGGGCCGCGAGCGTGGCGCGGGTGAACGGATGGCGGTCGCGCGCGCGCTGGTCCGGCGTGCCGGAAGCGAGCAGGGCCTGCGCCAGCCAGTGCTGGGCATTGTCCACGCACAGCACCAGTTCCACGCGCCCCAGCGCCTGCTGGCGCAGCCGGCGCAGGAAGGCGGCGGGATCGCGCAGGCGTTCCAGCGTGGCGGGGAACAGCCAGCACTGGGCCGGCGCCACCTGCTGCCAGGCGGCGGCGCCGAGCTGCTCCGGATCGGCGGCGATGACGGCCGTGCTCCAGCCGGCGGCGGGTTGCGGCGCGATCGCCGTGAAGTGGCTGCGCGGCGCCTGCGCGCGCCAGGCCTGGGCCAGCGTGTCGCCACCCACCTCGACGACGCTGTGCATGCCGGGGCGCATCAGCGCCAGCATGCCGGCCTGCTGCACGCCGAGGTCGTCCGGCCGCGGCACGATGCGTTCGCGCGGCGCGTCCGCGCCGTCGCTGGCCGGCACCCCGGCCGGGCGCTTGACCACCGACGCCAGCAGGTCCTCGTAGTCGCGCACGAAGCGCGGCGTGTCGAACAGCGGGCTGGCGTCGCGGTTGGCGGCCAGGCGCGCGCGCAGCCGCGCCAGGCGCTCCCGGTCGCCGGCCAGCGCGACCGCCAGGTCCTCGTAGTCCTGCAGCGTGTGCGTCACCAGTTCCGGCAGGCCGACCGCGTGCAGCAGGCTGCCCGCCATGCGCGAGCAGAAGGTCTGGCCGGCCCAGGTCAGCACCGGCAGGCCGGCCCACAGGGCGTCGCTGGCGGTGGTGCCGCCGTTGAACGGATTGGTGTCCAGGAACAGGTCGGCCACGCAAAAGCGCGCCAGGTAGTCGGCCGGCGCCACGCGCGCCGCGAACACCAGGCGGGCGCCGTCGATGCCGCGCGCCCCGGCCTCGCGCACGAGGTTGGCGCGCGTGGCCTCGGAGTCGGCCACGATCCACAGCACGCTGTCCGGCACGCGCGCCAGGATGCGCATCCAGGCGTCGAACACCTCCGGCGTGACCTTGAAGCTGCTGTTGAAGGAGCAGAACACCAGCTTGTCTTCCGGCAGGCCGCAGGCCGCGCGCGTGGGCACGGGGCCGATCGCGCGCTGGCGGTCGTTGATCTGGAAGGTGTGCGGCATGCGCAGCGGCTTCTCGACGAAGTGCGGCTCCAGTTCGGGCGGCAGCACGAAGGCGTCGGACACGACGTAGTCGACGCCCGGGATCGCCGTCGGGCCGGGGAAGCCCAGCCAGGTCAGCTGCACCGGCGCGGGCTTCCAGCCCAGGATGTCGACGCGCGAACCCAGCGTCAGGCCGTGCAGGTCGACCAGCACGTCGATCTCGTGCGCGCGGATGCAGCGCGCCGCTTCCTCGTCGCTCATGTGGTCGATGCGGATGTAGTGGTCCATCGCGCCGACCACGCGCGCGCGCAGCGGCGAATTGTCCTCGCGGCTCCAGGAGAAGGCATAGACCTCGACGCGCTCGCGGTCGTGCAGCTCGTACAGCTCGGCCGTCAGGATCGACACCGCGTGCGAGCACAGGTCCGAGGACAGGTAACCGACACGCATGCGCTGGTGCGCATAGCCCTCGGGCGCGGCCAGCGGGGTGGCGCCGGCATGGGCCTTCTCTTCGATGAAATGGCGCGAGGCGGCCAGCTGCGCGGCGGGATCGTGCGAGGCGCCCAGCATGGCCAGCGCCGAGGTATGGCGCTGCAGCTGCTCGACCGTCACCCGGCCGACCGGCTGGTACAGCGGCCACAGGCACAGCTTCTGGCGCAGGTGCACCCAGTGCGTGATCACCTTCGGCTGGTCCGGGTCGAGTTCGAGGCTGCGCGTCAGGTAGTCCAGCGCTTCCGGCAGCAGCTTGCGTACCTCGCTCAGGCGGCCCAGGTTGTTCAGTGCCTGCAGGTGCAGCGCGGGCCGCGCCGGCAGGTCCGGCACGTCGGTGAGGATGTCCCGCCACGCGGCCAGCGCATCGTCCGGGCGGCCCATGCGTTCGTATTGCGAGCCGAGGTTCAGGCGCGCCTCGACGAAGCCGGGATGCAGGGCGATGGCCTGCCGGTAGTCGCGCACCGCGCCGTCGTGGTCGGCGAGCGCGCCGCGCGTGACGGCGAGGTTGAACCAGGCCGCGTAGGCCAGCGGCGAGCGGGTGTGCGCCAGCCAGGCTTCGTACAGGCCGACCGCCGCCTGCGCCGCGCCACCGTCGAGCAGCGCCTGCGCTCCCTGGAACAGTTCGGCCAGCGGCAACGCGCCGCGTTCGGCCTGGCGCATCAATGCATCGTGGGGCGCGGGAAGGCTCATCCTGGGGTCGTCTCTCGGGTCGGATTCAAGGAAGCGTAATCATACTCCGTAGATGTTGGCCAAGCGAAGGTTTGTGGCTTGTGGGCAACCAAAACGCGCTGCGTCACAAGGCGGTTTTGTCACGATTTTGCCGTTATTGCAGCATGCAGTTTGTTGTTTGGCATGATTCGGCTGTGCTATCCTTGGCCGGCTTCATCCATCCCCACACGCGACGTTTGCAATCCGACATGCGCGTCCGCCCAGCACGATCGACCCGGCAGCAGGATCATCCGCATGGTACCGTAGGCGGACCGGCACCTGCGCGCCAATTCATGAAGACACCGCATGCGAATTTCCCGTCGGAACGCCGGTGTTTCGACGAACAATGAGGAGCTAGTAACAATGATCGACGCCAATACCCTGGCCCAGTGGAGCGTGATCCGCGCGATGCAGGAGATCGAGGCGCATCCCGAATGGGACGCGCAGCAGCAGGCGAAGCTGTACCTCGACTGGCTCGCCGCCGGCCCGCACGGCGATGCCTACGCCGCGCACTACAACCTGGGGGCGCTGTACCAGAACGGCGGCCGCCTGGCCGAGGCCGAGGAACAGTACCGGGCCGCGTTGCGCCTGGTCGACCTGCCGGCGGCGCGGTTCAACCTGGGACTGCTGATGGAGCAGGGCGGCCGCCCATACGAAGCGCTGGGCGAATGGCAGGCCCTGCTGCCGGCGGCGGCGCAGTCGCCCGGGACGGCGCCCGACCAGCTCGGCCTGCAGGCGTTGTCGGCATCGATCGGCGTGGCGCGCCGCCTGGGCCAGCCGGCGCGCCTGCAGGGCCTGCTGGAACTGAGCCTGGCGCTGCAGCCGGAACAGCCGCAGGTGGGCGAGGAACTGGCCGCGCTGCGCGGCGCCGGCCCCGTGCCGGGAGCGGACGATGCCGTCATCTACGTGCTGGCCGTGTGCTTCAACGAAGCCAAGATCCTGCCGTTCTTCCTCGACCACTACATCAAGTTCCTGGGCGCGAAGAAAGTCATCCTGCACGACGGCGGCAGCACCGACGGCACCGCGGAGATCGCGGCGCGCTATCCGGAGGTGGAACTCATCGTCAAGGTCAGCGAGAAGCTCGACGACCGCGAACTGATGGCGATCCGCAACGAGGCATGGAAGACCTACCGCGACGAGTGCGACTGGATGATCGTCGGCGACGTCGACGAATTCCTGTACCACCCGCGCATGCGCGACAAGCTGGCCGAGTTCAAGCGCGACGGCGTGACGCTGCCGATGGTCGAGGGCTTCGAGATGCGCTCGAAGGAATACCCGCGCTACCAGCCGGGCCGCTACCTGTTCGAGCTGGTCCACACCGGCCTGGCGAACCCGCAGTACTCGAACAAGAACCTGATCTTCGATCCGAAGATCGACATCAACTACTCGCTGGGCTGCCACAACTGCAACCCGACCGGCCCGGTCAAGCGCAGCAGCACCTTCGTCTTCAAGAACCTGCATTACTCGATGCTGTCGCACGAGATCATCGTGGAAAAGTCGCGTCGCTCGGCGGCGCGCCTGAGCGACTGGAACAAGGAAACCAATGCCGGCTTCCACTACCAGCTGAACGCGGCCATGCCGCGCGCCGACTACAACCGCTGGTTCGCCGGGGCGTCCGACGTGGTGGCGCCGCGCCAGCGCCCGGCCCTGCAGCGCCCCGTGTTCGACGCCGTGCTGCAGCACCTGTTCATGCTCGACGAGAACGCCGTCGTCGTGGAACTGGGCGCGGCGCCGGGCTTCGGCCGCGGCGGCGACAGCGGCTCGACCGAGCTGCTGGCCTGGTACGTCCACGGCTATGCCGGCAGCTTCACGAGCGTCGAGGCCGACCCGCTGCTGCGCCGCCACGTCGCCCACAGCCTGGCCGGGCGCGGCCTGGGCCTGAACGTCGCCGTGGCCGCGCCGGGCGACGCGCTGCCGGCCGGGATCGACCTGCTGGTCGTGAACAGCGTCGACTACCTGGGGGACGACGCCGACCGCGCCCGCTGCCGCCAGGCCGCGCTGGAAGCCTTCCAGGCCGTCGAGCCGCAGCTGGCCGACGAGGCCGTGGTCGTGCTCGACGGGATCGAGGACGGCGACGCCGCCGGCAAGTTCGCGCAGCTGGTGCCTTACCTGAAGGCGCAGGGCTACGTGGCGCGCAACGGCGGTTATGCGGTCGCGTTCTCGAAGCAGCCCTTGAAGACGGCTTGATAAGTCGTCCCGGCCGGGACCCGATCTCTACGCGTTTCGGCAGCGCATGCGAATTGGGCCCCGGCCTGCGCCGGGGCGACGTGCGGGCGTAGCAGGCCTACTCCGCCTGCCGCGTCGCCTCCAGTTTCTCCAGGTCGAAACCCCGGCTGCGCAGGCGCGCCAGCAGGGCGTCGTAGGCCGCGCGCGGCACCGCCGGCGTGCGCGCCAGGATCCACAGGTATTCGCGCTTCGGCTCGCTGACCGCTGCAAGCGTGTAGTCCGGGTCGAGGTCGACCACCCAGTAGTCTCCCCACACCATCGGCAGGAACGACAGCCAGGCGGGCGCGAAGCGCACCTGCAGCACGGCGGACGTGGGCGCGCCCACCTGGCGCGCGCTGCCGACCGCGGTATCCGGCCGGCCGTCGGCGCGCAGGCAGCGGTTCACCACCCGCACGGTCTTGTCCGGTTCCAGCGTGTAGGTGGCGGTCGTCGAGGACGCGCATTGCTTCTGGAAGCGGTTGGGGTACTTGGCGATCTCGTACCAGGTGCCCATGTAGCGCGGCACGTCCAGCGACGGGATCGCGGCCACCGGCGGCGCCGGTTCGGCCGCGGCGGCGGCGGTGGCTGCGCAGCAGAACAGCGCCGGCAGCAGGAAGCGGATCATCGTGGACAGGGACATCGTGGGCAGTGACATCGTGGACAGGGGCATCGTACGGCGGCTCGGCGTGGTCATGATTGTATGTTATCCCGGCGCGGGCGCGGGCGGCGCCGGATTGTCGAGCATCTGGGCGATGTCCGGGTCCTGGGCGAAGGCCTCGGCGAACCAGGACACGAAGCGGTTGACCTTGAGCGAGGGCCGGCGCGCCGGCTGGTACACCACGTTCAGCGGCAGCGACGGCAGGCGGAAGTCCGTCAGGATCGGTTTCACGCGGCCGGCGCGGATGTCGGCGCCGTAGATCCACAGGGTCGAGTAGCTGATGCCCAGGCCCTCGCACACGGCCTGGCGCGTCGCTTCCGAGGTGTTCGACTGGAAGCGCCCGTTGACGCGCACCGCCAGCGGCTTGCCGGCGTCGTCCAGGAACGTCCATTCGTTGGCATTGGCCAGGCCCGTGTACAGCACGCAGTGGTGGTCGGCCAGTTCGCGCGGATGGCGCGGCTCGCCATGGCGCGCCAGGTAGGCGGGCGACGCCAGCACGGCGCGGTGGGCGTTGCCGATGCGGCGCGCCACCAGGCGGCTGTCCTTCAGTTCGCCGACGCGGAAGGCCACGTCGACCCCGGCCGCCACCAGGTCGACGAAGGCGTCGTCGAGCACCAGGTCGAGGCGGATGTGCGGGTAGCGCTCGTAGAACGCCGGCAGGCGCGGCACGATGTGCAGGCGACCGAAGGCGGACGGCGCCGACACCCGCAGCAGGCCGGAAATGTCCTGCTCGGCGCGCTGCACCTCGATGCGCGCCTCGTCCAGCGTGTCGAGCACCTGGCGGCAGCGTTCGTAGTAGAGCTGGCCGGCCTCGGTCAGCGAATGGCTGCGCGTCGAGCGCACCAGCAGGCGCGCGCCGAGCAGGGTTTCCAGCGCCTGCACCTGCTTGCTGATGGCCGACTGCGTCGTCATCCCCTCGCGCGCCACCGCCGAAAAGCTGCCGCTTTCCACCACGCGGCAAAAGGTTTCCATCAGGCGTAGTCGGTCCATCGCATCACCCATTCCGGTCGGGAATAAATCATATCACCGTACACCACTATTTCATCCGCCCGGGAATGGGCATAATGCTCGCATGCACGGGGCCGCTACGCCGCAGGATCGGCGAACGCGGCCCTTTCATTGTCTTTGCCGAAAGGATGCACGAGATGACCGCACCAGATTCCCATCCGCTGTTCCAGCCCACCCGCATCGGCGACATCGAGGTCGCCAACCGCATCGTCATGGCGCCGCTGACGCGCAGCCGCGCGGACGAGGCTGCCGGCGACGTGCCGGGCAGCCCGATGAACGTCGAGTACTACCGCCAGCGCAGCAACGCCGGCCTGATCATCAGCGAGGGCACCCAGGTCTCGCCGGTGGGCAAGGGCTACATGGCGACCCCGGGCATCTATTCGGACGCCCAGGTCGAAGGCTGGAAGCCGATCACCGCGGCCGTGCACGCCGCCGGTTCGAAGATCGTGGCGCAGATCTGGCACGTCGGCCGTATCACGCACCCGGCGCTGACCGGCGGCGCGCAGCCGCTGGCGCCGTCCGCCGTGCAGCCGAAGACCACCGCCTACACCCGCGCGGGCAAGGTCGACGCGCCGGTCCCGCACGCGCTGAGCGAGGACGAGATCCGCCTGGTCGTCGACGAATACCGCCGGGGCGCCGCCAACGCGATCCGTGCCGGTTTCGACGGCGTCGAGATCCACGGCGCCAACGGCTACCTGGTCGACCAGTTCCTGCGCGACGGCGCGAACCAGCGTACCGACCGCTACGGCGGCTCGATCGAGAACCGCGCCCGCTTCGCGCTGGAAGTCGTGGATGCCGTGGCCGCCGAGATCGGCGCCGGCCGCGTCGGCATCCGCCTGTCGCCGGTGACGCCGTCGAACGACGCCAGCGACAGCGATCCGCAAGCCATCTTCGGCTACCTGGTCGAACGGCTGAACGAGCGCGGCATCGCCTTCATCCACTTCGTCGAAGGCGCGACCGGCGGCGCGCGCGACCTGCCGGGCTTCGACTTCGCCTGGGCGCGCAAGGCCTTCAAGGGCACCTACATCGCCAACAACGGCTACACCCGCCAGATGGCGCTGGACGCCGTGGCCTCCGGCGCGGCCGACGCGGTCGCCTTCGGCCGCGCCTACATCGCCAACCCGGACCTGGTGCAGCGCCTCAAGCTGGACGCGCCGCTGAACGCGCCGAATCCGCAGACCTTCTATACCTTCGGGGAAGAGGGCTATACCGATTATCCGGCGCTGGACAAGGCGGCCTGACGGGCGCCTGGCCCGCGTACCGCACAGCGAACGGCGCCCTCGGGCGCCGTTTTTTGTCATACTCGCGGCGTCGACCATACCGCGAGTGATCCATGCGCATCCTGCTTGCCGAAGACGACGCCTCCCTCGGCGACACCATCCAGGCCTGGCTGCGCCTGGACCAGCACGCCGTCGACTGGGTGCGGCGCGGCGATTCCGCCCAGACCGCGCTGGCGACCCACCGCTACGACTGCGTGCTGCTCGACCGCGGCCTGCCGGGGCTGTCCGGCGACGCCCTGCTGGCCGCGCTGCGCGCCGGGGGAGAGCAGGTGCCCGTGATCCTGATCACCGCCTTCAACGCGCTGGCCGACCGCGTCGAGGGCCTGGACCTGGGCGCCGACGACTACCTGGTGAAACCGTTCGAGCTGGAAGAACTGTCGGCGCGCATCCGCGCCGCCGTGCGGCGCAGCGCCAGCCGCGCCGGCAACGAGCTGGCCCATGCCGGCATCGTCCTCAACCTCGACACGCGCCAGGCCGGCATCGACGGTCGGCCGGTGGCGCTGACGGCGCGCGAATACCACGTGCTGTACGCGCTGCTGCTGCGCCGCAACGGCATCGTGACCCGCGCCCAGATCGAGGAAACGCTGTACGGCTGGGGCGAGGAGGTGGAAAGCAATGCCATCGAGGTCCACATCCACAACCTGCGCAGGAAGCTTGGCAGCGACAGCATCGTTACCGTGCGCGGCCTCGGCTACCGGCTCAAGGACGATGGCTGACGTGGCGACCCACGCGGCCGATGCCCGCCCATGGTCGCTGCGGCGGCGCCTGCTGGCCGCCATCCTGTCCGCCAGCGCCGTGCTGTGGCTGGCGGGCCTGGGCATCTTCGCCGCGGTCGCCTGGCACGAGACCAACGACGTGTTCGACGACGCGCTGGAAGAATCGGGCTACATGATCATGGCCGCCACCACCGACTGGAACGAGCGCGGCCTGCTGGCCCGGCTGGACGGCGGCGCCGGGCCGGCGCGCAAGGTCGACATGCAGTACCAGATCGTCGCCGGCGGGCGGGTGATCCAGCGCACCGCCGGCGCGCCCGCGGCGCCCTTCGTCGCCGGCGCGGCCGGCGCCGACGACGACGGCTTCGTGGACGCCGTCGCCGCCGGCCAGCGCTGGCGCGTGTTCGTCGTCCGCGACGACCGGCGCCATGTCGCCGTGCAGGTCGGGCAGCGCCAGGACAAGCGCTTCGACATCCTGGAGGAACTGGCCGAATCGCTGTGGGCGCCCGCGCTCGGCGTGCTGGTCCTGCTGGCGCTGGCCTGCTGGCTCGTGACCGGCCGCGTGCTGGCGCCGCTGCGGCGCACGGCGGCGGCCATCGCGGCCAAGACGCCGGACGACCTGGCGCAGGTCGATGCCGGCGGCCAGCCGCGCGAACTGCTGCCGCTGGTCGCGGCGTTGAACGGCGTGCTGGCGCGCCTGGACACGGCGCTGCAGGCCGAGCGCCGCTTCACGGCCGACGCCGCGCACGAGCTGCGCACGCCGCTGGCGGGGCTGGACATGCATGCGCAACTCCTGCAGCGCCAGCATCCGGAACTGGCCGCGCCGTTTCGCAAGCTGCGCCAGGACATCGGCCGCGTCACCGCGCTGGTCGACAGCCTGCTGGCGCTGGCCCGCCTGGATCCGCTGGCGCGTGAACAGCTGGTGCGCCAGCCGGTGGCGCTGGCCCCACTGCTGGAGCGCCTGCTGGCCGCGTACGGCCAGCAAGCGCAGCGGCGTGGTATCCGCCTGGCCGTGCGGTGCGAGCTGGACACCGTCCACGCCGACCCGCAGATGCTGGAGATGGCGCTGCGCAACCTCGTCGACAATGCCTTGCGCTACTGCCCGGACGGCAGCCGTGTCGAGATCGTCGCCTGCCGGCACGGCGGATGCGAGCGCATCGCCGTGCGCGACGACGGCCCCGGCGTCGACGCGGCCAGCCGGCGCCGGCTGGCCGAGCGTTTTTTCCGCGTGCTCGGCAACGAGGCCGGCGGCAGCGGGCTTGGCCTGTCGATCGTCAAGCGGATCGCCGACCTGCATGGCGCCGCGCTCGCCTTCGGGCCGGGCCTGGAGGGACGCGGGCTGGCCGTGACGCTGGATTTGCCGGTCGCGGAACCCGGCGCACCTTAAGACAGGGTTAATGTCCGGATCGTGTAATGGCCCCGTACCAACCATTGACGTGAAAAGGAGTGACCATGAACAAGACCATCCGCTTCGCCGCCGCCGCCGCCGTGCTCGCCGCCTCGGCCTTCGCCATCGCCCAGACCGGCGGCTATACCGGGCCGTCCGCCAAGGCGGCCGCACCGGCAGCATCGGGTTATGCCGGCCCTTCGAACGTGCCGCTGATGACGGCCAAGGACTTGCTGGACAAGGGCAAGGACGACCAGTACGTGAAGCTCAAGGGCAAGCTGCTCAGCCACAAGGGCGGCGACGAGTACGAGTTCGCCGACCAGAGCGGCAGGATGACGGTGGAAATCGACGACAAGTACTTCCCGCAAGGGGTGAAGGTCGACCAGACCACGCTGGTGGAGCTGACCGGGGAATTCGACAAGGAAACCTTCGGCGAGTCGACGCTGGACGTCAAGCAGTTGAAGGTGGTGGCGCAATAAGGTTGCCGGCCCCGTGCGCGGGACGAGGCACGCGCCACGGGCCGCCGCTCCCGGCATGCTGTTTCTTTTTTCTTCTTCGACGGCATTAATATTGCTATAGTGTAACACCATGGTGTTACACGACGGCCGCCGTCGCTGCGCAAGATGAAACAGAAGATCCAGACCCTGCTGCTGCAACTCAACCACGGATTGGTGGCGCGCGAAGACACCGTCAAGGCCGCGCTGCTGGCCATGCTGGCGCGCGAGAACCTGTTGCTCATCGGGCCGCCGGGCACCGGCAAGAGCATGATCGCACGCCAGCTCGCCACGAGCCTGGCCGCACCGGAAGGCGATGGCGAAATGCAGGATTACTTCGAATACCTGCTGACCAAGTTCTCGACGCCGGACGAGATCTTCGGTCCCTTGTCGATCAGCGCCCTGAAGCAAGACCGGTTCCAGCGCAAGACGGCGGGCTACCTGCCGGCCGTGCGCGTCGCGTTCCTGGACGAGATCTTCAAGGCCAGCTCGTCGATCCTGAATGCCCTGCTGACCATCCTGAACGAGCGCAAATACCATAACGGCACGCAGGCGCTGGACGTGCCCATGCAGGCCTTGATCGCCGCCTCCAACGAGTTGCCCGCCGACCAGGAAGAGCTGGCGGCGCTGTACGACCGCTTCATGGTGCGTCGCTTCGTGGACTATGTCGGCAACGACGCCTTGCCGCGCCTGTTCGAGGCGCCGGCGCAGCCGCCTGCGCCCGTGCGCATCGGCGTGGCCGAACTGGACGGCATCCGCCGGGAGGCTGACGCGGTGGCCATTCCGGCCCACATCGTGCGCGCGGTCCAGCAGATCTGGCAGCGCCACCGGGAACTGTTCAAGGAAGACGCGCGCGAGCGCCTGTCCGACCGCCGCCTGAAGAAGGCGATCCACCTGCTGCGCGTGGCGGCCGCGACGAACGGGCGCGGCGCCGTGGACTTGTCCGACGTGTTCCTGCTCAAGGATTGCCTGTGGAACCACCCGGACAACGCCGTCAAGGTGCGGGACATGATCCTGGACGTATTGAAGGAATGCAGCCGCGCCGCGCCGGGCGACGACGGCGCGCCGGACGACGATGTGCCGGCCGTTGCGGCGCCTGCCTCGGCGTTGGGCGTCCTGGGCGCCGTCGTCAAGGGACTGCGCGGCAGCGGCACCGAACGCGATCCGCTGCTGGTGGAAGACATCCACGACCTCATGGGGATGGAGCGCCCGGAAGTCGGCCAGAAGGGATACTGGTTCCGCCAGACCGCGGACATCGATTGCAGCGGCCTGAGCACCTGGATGACGATTCCTTTCCAGGGGCATTACGACGGTGGCGGACGCGTCGTCCGGCACAAGGACGATCTCGGCCATGCGCTGTTCACCGATATCCGTGCCGGTTCCAGCGTCGTCGACCTGAAGCTCGAGAACCTGCGGCTTGCCGTCACGGTCGAGGAAAGCCATGTCGGCCGCTGCACGTCGACGGTCGACCTGGTCAAGTCGCGGATCAGCGGGTGTGCGTTCGTGGGATGCGAGACGGGCGGGTCGCTCGTGGATGGTGTCGCGCTCGATAGCAGGATCAGCGCCTGCACGGCGCGACGATTCCTGGTCCGCGACACGGCGCAGGCCTGCACGATCGCGGATTGCCGGGTGATGCTCGATGTCTACCGGGACGGTACGCTGCGCGATTGCAAGGTCCTGGGTGGCATCGCTTCCAAGTTAGTGAAAGGCAGCGTGGTCGAACGCTGCTTCGTGGCCGGCACGCTCAAGAAATTGTCTGCGTTGGCCATGCTGAGCTTCATGTACGCCGGCTTGCCTGGCAAAGCGGTACTGGCCGGTATCGCCTACGCATGCGAAGACAGCGCGATCCGGTACTGTGCGGTGGGCAGGCTCGACGTGCAAGACGACGATGTGAGGCTGAACTACCGCATTGCCGAGAACAAGGGCGGGCTCGACAACAATGCGTCGATCGATGCCAACCCGGGGACCGACAGCATCAATGGCAGCAACGGCAAGACGGTCGCCGCGGCCCTGTTCACGCAGCGCTATTTCGAACATACCCTCGGATGGGATTTTGCCGCCGTCTGGCAGTGGGACGCCGCCAGCGGTACGCCGGTGCTGCGCGCGTCGCCTGCCGGCGGACGTGCCGCAGGGCCCGCGGCGAGCCGGTCCGCCCCGGCAGGCGACCTGCTGGCCCGGCAATTGCGCGCCAATCTCTGGGCATGAGGCGGTGACGATGCTGTCCCCGTTCGACGCGATCCGTGCGGCCTGGAACCCGATGGGCCTGGCCACGAATGTGCTGGCGTCGATCGGCATCAAGCCGTTCCGGTACTTCATCGACAGCGTGTTGCGCGACAAGGCGACGCCGGTGCCGGGCAGCGTGCTGTATTGCGACCTGTGGATGGCCGTCGAGCATTCCGGCATCTACGTCGGCGACGGCGCCATCGTGAACATCGTCGTCGATGGCGTTGCCGAAAGTACGGTGGAGCGCAGCGGTCCGGCCTCGTTCACGTCCAAGAGCCTCGTGGGACGCAAGATCTATGTCTCCTGCGATGCGCACGGCGCCGTCGGGCACCGGGACGTGGCGGACGGCGCCGCGACGCACGTCGGCGAGCGGGCCTTCTATGGCCTGGTTTTCAAGAACTGCCACCAGTTCTCGACGAAATGCGTGCACTACGTCGCGCGCGCTGGCGAACCGGCGCTGGCGGACCTGCTGCCGGCCGGCGTGCCGGACACATGGGAGCCGACGCTGGGCATGCTCAAGACGGCCGCGCGCAGGCGGCTCGGCGCCACCAAGTGGCGCCTGTGGGACTGGGAAGCCGGCGCTGGCGACGAGGCGCCACCGCCGGCACCCGACTGGCAGGCGCATCGCGACGCCTTGTGCAGACAGCCGCTCGACGCCGGCAGCGCCGCGCAATTGCGCGATCAACTCGCCGAGACGCTGGCCTACGAAGCGGAAATCGCCGACGAACGCCTGCCCGAGGCGATCGGGCGGGAACTCGCCTCCCTGCGCACGACCCTTGCCGATATCGTGCGCAAGTACGACGAGGTCAAGGACTTCCTTGCCTTGTTCCCGGGCGCCCGGTTCTCGTACGCCGACCTGCGGCATGCCGACGACGACTACGCCGCGCTGGCGCATACGCTGCAGGACAATACGCGCATCCGCGACCTGGTGCGCCGGCTGGGACGTGACGTCGTCGACGAGACAAGCAGGCTGCGCACCAGGATCCCGCAGGCCAGCCGCAACGAGACGTACGGCACGCACCGCAGCGGCGACGTCATGCGCATCCTGCCCGGCGAGTTGCTGAACCTCAAGGACGAGACGCTGGACGTCCTGTTCTATGCGCGCCTGCTCGAGAACAACCTGTTGTCCTATGCCTTGCGGGGACGCGAGTTCGTCGACGGCGAGATGGCGGCGGCGTCCCGACAACGTACCGGGCCGGTGGTCGCCTGCCTCGACACGTCCGCCAGCATGCAGGGCGAACCGCTGCGCAAGGCACGGGCCCTGCTGCTGGCGATCGCCGCGATCCTGGACAAGGAGGGCCGTGCGCTGCACGTCCTGCTGTTCGGCGCGGGCGGCGAACTGCGCGAGTTGTCGCTGGCGGGGCCGGGCGAGGTGCCTGCGCTGCTGCGCTTCCTGCGCGGCGGCTTCGGCGGCGGCACCGACTTCGAGACGCCGTTGCGGCGCGCGCTCGACCTGGTCGCTGCGGAAGAGACCTACCGCAAGGCCGACGTGTTGATGGTCTCCGACGGCGACTGCAGCCTGTCGCCCGCCTTCCTCGACACCCTGTGCGCGCGCAAGCGGGCGCTGGGTTGCACGATCCACTCGGTGCTGTGCGCGGGGAGCAGGGTGGAGGATGCCTTCAGCGACGAGGTGCTGGTCCTGTAGCTGCGCATCATGTGCCACCCCTTCAGTTTTCGGCTGGCCATCCGATATTGACAATGTCGGGAAGTGAAAGCGGGCGATGGATGGCCCGCATGGTGCCGGTATTGTTATCACATGAGGAGCGGTCATGACCCTGAATGTCTCGAGCATTACCCGGCAGGGAGCGACGCTCCCTGCCGCCAGGACGCAGCCGGCGGCGTCCGGCGCGTCGGAAAAAACGGATGCCCCGGCCCGGGACAAGGTGACGCTGGGCGGGCCGCCGTCGCAGTCGCTGACGTATGCGGCCCCATCCCGCAACCCGGCCGCCAGGGCCGACGGCACGGCCGTCCAGTCCGATGGCGCGGTCGATCGATCCGATCTTGCCCGCATGCTCGAGGAATCCGACCGCAAGGCGCAGGCCGTCATCGACCTGATCCGGCCGCTGGTGGAGCAGCAGGGCCTGAACATGGCCAAGGTGGCCAGCGGCGAACAGAAGCTGAGCGCCGATCCCGAAACGATCGAGGCCGCCAAGGCGGCCATCGCGGAGGACGGCGAGTTCGGGGTGCAAAAGACTGCCGAACGCATCCTGAGCTTTGCCAAGTCGGTCATCGGCGCCGACCCCTCCAAGCTCGACAGCATTCGCGCCGCGGTGGAAAAGGGATTCCAGGACGCGCAGGACATCCTTGGCGGAAGCTTGCCGGAGATCAGCCAGAAGACCCGGTCGACGATCCAGGCCGAGTTCGATCGCTGGAAGAAGGAGGGTATTCCGGCAGGGGACACGGTGTCGCTGGCGGCGCCGAAGGAGACGGGCACGCAGCGCGCCTGAAATGAAAAACGCCGGCCCGGAAGGGTCGGCGTTTCGAGGAATTCTTGGTGGCCCGGGGCGGAATCGAACCACCGACACAAGGATTTTCAATCCTCTGCTCTACCAACTGAGCTACCAGGCCAAGGCGGCGCATTATAGCACGGGCTTACGCAAAGTCCATAACCCCGTGCATGCACCGACGCGATTACCAGCCGATGTCCTTCAGCAGCGGCACCGTCAGGTCCTTCGGCGCGGTCAGGATGATGCCGAGGTCCGGATTGATGTTCGGTTCCATCAGCAGGTTCGGGCTGGCGGTCACGTCCCAGTGCGATACCGACGAACCCGAGGCCAGCACGGCCGGCGTGTACAGCAGCGGGCGGCCCATGGCATCGGCGCCGGCGATGCGGGTCGGGTCGACCCCCAGCGCCACGGTGACCGTGCCCGGCTTGCTGCGGCTGCCCAGCGTCGCCGCGCTGGCGACGGCGGCCTTCAGGTTCTCGCCGTCGGCCTGGGTGATGCCGACCGCCGGGATCGTGATGCTGCCGTCGGTGCCGCCGGGGATCAGCGCGCCGGTGGTGTTGTTGGCCAGCACCGCGCCGACCGCGCCGGCATCCTGGGCATTCTTGACCTTCTGCGCGAAGTTGCAGCCGCCGCGGCTCATCAGTGCGACCTTGTTCTTCACGGCCATGGTGTTGGCGGTATTGAACGCGCTGCAGCCCGAGCCGAGCTCGCCGGCCTGGGTGGCGACCACGGCCAGCGTGCCCAGGGTGCCGCTGGCGGGCGGCAGCGGGCCGAAGGTCGACGTGTTGAAGTCGATGTTCAGGTTGCCGTTCGCGCCCGGCGAGGTGGTCTTGATCACCGGGATGCGCGCCAGCATGGCGGCGCCGGCCACCGCGTTCGGTCCGGTCCAGGCCAGTTGCAGCGGGTTGACCGCCGATGCCTTGCGCTGCGCCGAGGTCATTTCCAGCCACGTCTTCTTGAGCGTGTTGTCGTACATGAAGCCTTCCCAGATGCTGGGCAGGCCGTCGGCGGTATAGGCGGTGCCGGCCGCGTTGATACGGTTGCCGGTCGCCGTGTTGACGCTGATGACCGAGAAGCCCAGGCCGTGGCCCAGCTCGTGCAGCAGGGTCTCGACGAAGTTCACCTGGTTGCCGGCGTTGCCGTCCAGGCCCAGGTAGAACGGCGAGCCGGCCAGGCAGTTCGACTTGCCCAGGTTGACGTTGAACTGGGTCTTGATGTCGACGTCGCCGTAGCCGGTTTCGTCCTGGTAGCCTTCGCTCAGGTTGACGCCGGCCAGCTTGTTGGCCAGCGCCTGCGGATACCAGGTGTTGCGCTTGGCGCCCGGCGTGTTGTACCAGATGTTCCAGGCGCCCGCGCTGCCCAGCACGGCCGAGCTGGCGTCGCAGGTGAGGGCTTCCCAGCCGGCGTTGACGGTGATGGTGACGCTGCTGTCCAGGTTCTGTTCCCAGATACCGGCGACGTACTTGTAGACGTTCATCCGCTGTTCGCCCAGCGTGGTGCCGGGATTGCCGCCGACCGGGGCGACGGGCGTCGGATCGTTGAAGCCGACACCGGCCGGGTCGCGGCTGGTGATCTTGATGGTGGCGGCGGCCTGGGCGCCGGCGCAGGCCAGCAGGACGGCGGCGGCGAGCAGCGAGCGGGTTGCGGTACGCTTGATGTGTGGGCTGCGCATGGGCTTACTCCGTGACGGGGGTGGTGTTGGCATGTTGGGGAGCATGCGTTGCGTCATGCAGGGTGTCGGCGGTACCGTGTTCGATCCGCAGCGAGCCGTCGGGCTGGCGCACCGCGATCGACGACGTCATGAACTCGTCGGTCAGGCGCACGCCGCGTCCGCCGCTGGCGTGCGTCTTCTGGCGCGTGCTCGGCGCGGCCATGCGCATGGCGTTCTTCGCCTTCAGGTTGGCCAGCTTCTGCTGTTCCTGCGGCGTCGCCGCGCGCAGCTTGCCGGTGTCGGCGTCGCGGGTGACGACCTGGGCGTCGGCGCTGGAGACGGACTGGCCGCCGATTTCCTGCGCCGCGGCGGGCAGGGTGCTGGCGCACAGGGCCAGGGCGCCGGCGGCGCCCAGCAGGCGCAGGATGGTGTTCGATTTGGACATGGTTCTCTCTCCGGTAAGGTCGATCAGGCGCGGCGGCGGCGTGCGATGCCCAGGCCCAGGGCGCCGAAGCCCAGCAGCGCCAGGCTGGCCGGCTCCGGCACGCTGGTGATGTTCACGCTGTCCAGGCCGACGTAGTTGGCGTCGACGGCGTTGCTGGCGTACTGGATCGCGAAGCGCGCCATGCCGACCGTGTCGGCGCCCAGGGTCGCGCTGTACTGGGTCCAGCCGTCCTGCGACACGGGATTCAGGGCGGTCATGCTGACGAGGGCGCCGTTCAGCAGGAAGCCGTAGTTGACCTTGTCGAAATAGGTATCGTCTTGCGCGCCGCGCAGCCAGAAGGTGACGGTGGCGCCGCCGGTGGCGTCGAACACCGGCGAGTACAGCCAGGCGCTGATGGCGCGCGAACTACCGTTGTCCAGGTTGTAGTTGGCGGCCGCGTACGAGGAGGCTTCGCCGCCCTGCGCTTCGAACACGTCGGCGGTGCCGCCGAACCAGCCGTTCGGATTGCCCGAGGTGCTGGTGTTCACGCCGAGCCAGCCCTTGGCGGCAAGGCCATTGGCGCCATAGATGGTGTCGAAACCTTCGTTGATCACGAGGGCGGCATGCGCCGACATCGTCATCCCTGCGAGTGCCATTGCTGCGAACGCTTTCTTAATCATTTGTAATGCGCCTCCAAGATTGAATGGCGGAGCCGACGGTTGGTGCGACCCCTGGACGGTGGCTCGCCTGCGGACTCTTGGTCGGACCAGGCAGCCAGTGGTCAGGCTCATTGCATATACCGTGCCACTTGCGCTAACTATCTGATTTCTAAACTGAAAGTTTGAAATTGAGAAAAATTGTAATAAATCTGTAAAAAATCTCGACGAAAATGTCGAAATCCGCCCGTTTGCACCAGATACGTGCAATCAATCCGGTTTCTTTAAAGAAAAATTGCTATTTTTGAGGAAATTTTGTAATCGAAAGTTACAGCGGAAAAAACTGGATGCCATGTGCGCGGCCTAACGGACAACGACCAACACTTGCAATCCGCCCTGCATGGGATGATGGAAAGCCTGCCGACAGCAGGCGGCGACGCTGCCCGTCGATGGCGCAAAAACAGGGATGCTGGAACGCGGCGCACCTGCCCGGGGCAGGCGGCCAGCAAGGAGAGGGGATGGCGCCGGCGCGGCAGGCGGCGCCGGCAGGAATCAGCCGCGCGCAGCGATGCGTTCGGCGTGCTGGCGGTCGAGGGCCAGGCGCAATTCCTTGCGGCCCTTGGCTTCCTCGTAGCGGCGCTGCTCGTCCGGGGTGAACGGTCGCAGCGGCGGCACCGCGACCGGCTGCTTGTCCTCGCCCACGGCGACCATGGTGAAGAAGCAGCTGTTCACGTGGCGCACCACCTGGCTGCGGATGTCCTCGGCCACCACCTTGATCCCGATTTCCATCGAGGTGCGCCCGGTGTAGTTGACGGACGCCAGGAAGGTGACCAGTTCGCCGACGTGGATCGGCTGGCGGAACGTGACCTGGTCGACGCTCATGGTGACCACGTAGGTGCCGGCATAGCGGCTGGCGCAGGCGTAGGCGACCTGGTCGAGCAGCTTCAGGATGGTGCCGCCGTGGACGTTGCCGGAAAAATTGGCAGTGTCCGGCGTCATCAGGACCGTCATGGTGAGTTGGTGGGCTGGCAGGTTCATGGGGGCTGTCCGTGAGTCGAAGAATAGCGCGATGTTGCCTCAGAAACCCACCGGCGGCAACCGGCCGGGAGACCGGTTGCCGCCCGGTTCAGGCGCCGGCGGTGGCCGGGGTGCGCAGCGTGCGCCCTCCGGACTTGCGCCCCGCCGTCCCCAGCAGGCGCGCAGCGACCGGCACCGGTGCCGGCAGCAGGGCCGGACCGGCGCCCGGGCCGGGGCGTGCGGCCGGCCGGCGCGACGCGACCGCGCGCGCCGGCGCCGCTGCCGGAGCCGGGGCGGACTGCGCCTCGATGCGGAACAGCGCCACCAGCTCCGCCAGCGCGCCGGCCTGCTCGTGCATGTCGCCGGCGGCCGCGGCCGATTCCTCGACCAGCGCCGCGTTCTTCTGCGTCACGCCGTCCATCTGGACGATGGCTTCGTTGACCTGGCCGATGCCGGCGGCCTGTTCGCGGCTGGACGTCGCGATCTCGTCCATGATGGCGGTGACGCGGCCGACGCTGGCGACGATGTCGTGCATGGTCTGGCCGGCCTGGCCCGCCAGTTCCGTGCCGTGCGCCACGCGCCCGGTCGAGACGTCGATCAGGTCCTTGATCTCCTTCGCCGCCGCGGCCGAGCGCTGGGCCAGCGCGCGCACCTCGCCCGCCACGACCGCGAAGCCGCGGCCTTGCTCTCCGGCGCGCGCCGCCTCCACCGCCGCGTTCAGCGCCAGCAGGTTGGTCTGGAAGGCGATGCCGTCGATCACGCCGATGATGTCGCCGATGCGCGCCGAGGAGGCGTCGATCGCGTCCATGGTCTCGACCAGCTGACCGACCATGGCGCCGCCACGCCGCGCCACCTGGGCCGCGTCGGCCGCCATGGTCGTGGCCTGGACGGCATGCGCGGCGCTCTGGGCCACCGACTGGGTCAGCTCTTCCATCGAGGCGGCCGTTTCTTCCAGCGCCTGCGCCTGGCTTTCGGTGCGGCGCGACAGTTCCTGCGATTCGCTCGCCATGGCGGCGACCGAGCTGCCGATGACGCCGGTGCCCTGGCGCACGCGGCCGACGATGTCGGCCAGGCCGGCGCGCATGCGCTCCAGGGCCGCCATCAGGCTGGTGTCGTCGCCGGCGCGCAGCGGCACGGCGACCGCCAGGTTGCCGCCGGCGATCTCGGCGGCGACGGCGGCGGCCAGCGCCGGTTCGCCGCCCAGGCGGCGGAACAGGGCGCGGGCGAACAGGATGCCGGCGCCGATGCTGAACGCCAGCGTGGCCAGGCACAGGGCCAGCAGCACGTCGGAGCTGTAGCGGGTATTGCCGACCACGTGGGCGGCGCGCGCGTCGATGGCCTGGCGCTGCAGGGCGAGCAGGGCGTCGACCGCGCCGACGTAGGCCTGCAGCGCCGGCGTGAAGTCGCGCTCGAACACGGTGCGCGCTTCCTCGCCGCGGCCCTGCGCCTTCAGCGTCGTGACGCGCGCGCGCTGGTCCATGTATGCCTGGCGCGCCTGGCCGACCCGGTCGTACGCCGCCTTTTCCTCGGGCGTGTCGAGCAATGCGCCGACCTGTCGCTGCAGGCCGCCCACGCGCTCGGACGAGGCGCGCGCCTCGGCGTCGAAATAGCTCGCCAGGTCGGGGTCGGCGGTGCGCGCCACCGCTTCGGTGCGCTTGCCGGCCAGCGCGATGTCCTTGGCCCAGTTCGAGATCAGCCTTTCCTTCGCCAGCGGTCGCCCGGTCAGCGCCTGCGTGTCGTCCGCCAGCACGTGCAGGCGCCAGATGGCGATCGCGGTGGACAGGAAGGACAGCATGATGATGACGGCGAAGGCGAACCGCAGCTGGGTGCGGACGCTCGATGTGGCGGATGGGATCACGTTCGGCTCCTGTCGTTCCGGTGAGAATTTTATTGGAAAGCAATATCCGCCTTGGCGCATCGACTGTCCAGTCATCCTTTGGTATGAGTCGGCGGGCGCGGGCAGGCACGGATCTGCTAGCATGCCGCCATGGCTATCCTGCTCGTCCCCGGCTTCATGGCCGACGCAACCCTGTGGAACGACATGACGGCGGCGCTGGAGCGCTTCGGCCCGATCGTGCATGCCGACCTGCGCCACGACACCTCGGTCGAGGCGATGGCGCGCCGCGCGCTCGCGGTGGCGCCCGCCGGCTTCCTGCTGGTCGGCTTCTCGATGGGCGGCTACGTCGCCCGCGCGATCGCGCGCCAGGCGCCCGACCGGGTGCGCGCGCTGGTGCTGGTCGCCACCTCGACCCGTCCCGATTCGCCGGCGCTGCAACAGCGCAAGGGCGCGATCGGCAAGGCGGCGCCGTCGATCGCCTTCAGCGGCTTGAGCCGCACGGCGGTGGCGACCTCGCTGCACCCGAAGGAGCGCGACAACGCCGCGCTGATCGAGCGCGTGCGTGAGATGGGCGTGCGCCTGGGCGGGGAGGTGTTCCGGCGGCAGTCGATGCTCGAGCGCCCGGGCGACATCGACCGCCTGGGCGAGATCCGCTGTCCGACGCTGGTGGTGGCGGCCGCGCAGGACCGCCTGCGCAGCCTGGAAGAAGCGCGCGAGATGGCAGAGGGCATCCGCGGCGCGCGCCTCGAGGTCATCGAGGACAGCGGCCACATGATCCCGATCGAGGCGCCGCAGCGCCTGCTGGAGGTGATGGTGCCGTGGCTGGCGGCGCAGGCGGACCGGGACCCGCCCGGCCGGCCGGATCCCGGCCCCGCCATCTGAACCTGCCGTAGGGTGGGCACCCTACGACAGGGGCGTGTGCCGGGAAGCGTTCAGCCCAGGTTCAGGCCCTGTTCTGCAGCCGCGCGATCGCGTCGGCCACGCCCTTGCCGTAGGCCGGATCGGCCTTCGTGAAGTGCCCGATCTGGCGGTCCTGGATCGTGGCGTCGGCCTGGCTCAGCGCGCCGGCGATGTTCTCGACCAGGTTGCGCTGCTCTTCCTCGCCCAGCAGGCGGAACAGGTTGCCGGCCTGGGTGAAGTGGTCGTCCGTGGCGCGGGTATCGTAGCGGCCCGCCGTGCCTTCCACCTGCCAGCCGGCGTCGCCGTGGCCGAAGCCGGCGGCCGCCGGGCCGCCGCCATGCACCGTGTCGTAGTTCTGCGCGGCGCCGCCGTTGGCCAGCGCCATCGCGCCGTCGCGCTGCTGGTTGTGGAAGGGGCAGCGCGGGCGGTTCACCGGCAGGTGCTGGTGGTTGGTGCCGACGCGGTACAGCTGGGCGTCGTGGTAGGCGAACAGGCGCGCCTGCAGCATCTTGTCCGGGCTGTAGCCCATGCCCGGGACGATGTTGGCCGGCGACAGGGCGGCCTGCTCGACGTCGGCGTGGTAGTTGTCCGGGTTGCGGTTCAGCTCCAGGATGCCGACCTTGATGCGCGGGAAGTCGCCATGCGGCCAGACCTTGGTCAGGTCGAACGCGTCCCAGCCGGTCTTCGCTTCCCAGGCGGCGCGCTGCGCGTCGGTCATCACCTGCATCTCGACGCTCCAGCGCGGGAAGTCGCCGCGGGCGATGGCGTTGAACAGGTCGCGCTGGGCGTAGTCCGGATCGGCACCGGCCAGGCGCGTCGCTTCCGCCGCGCTCAGGTTCTTCACGCCCTGCAGGGTCTTGATGTGCCACTTGACCCAGACGCGCTCGCCGGCGTCGTTGATCAGGCTGTAGGTATGGCTGCCGAAGCCGTGCATGTGGCGGTAGCCGTCCGGCGTACCGCGGCTCGAGAACAGCGTGGTGACCTGGTGCAGGCTTTCCGGCGCATTGCTCCAGAAGTCCCACATCATCTGGGCCGACTTCAGGTTCGTCTGCGGGTCGCGTTTCTGGGTGTGGATGAAGTCCGGGAACTTGATGCCGTCCTTCAGGAAGAACACCGGCGTGTTGTTGCCGACCAGGTCCCAGTTGCCTTCCTCGGTGTAGAAGCGCAGGGCGAAGCCGCGCGGGTCGCGTTCGGTGTCGGCCGAGCCCTTCTCGCCGCCGACGGTCGAGAAGCGCAGGAAGGTCTCGGTCTGCTTGCCGATCGCGCCGAACAGCTTCGCCTTCGTGTACTTGCTGATGTCCTCGGTGACCGTGAAGGTGCCGTAGGCGCCCGAGCCCTTGGCGTGCACGACGCGCTCGGGGATGCGCTCGCGGTTGAAGTGCTGCAGCTTCTCGATCAGGTGGAAGTCCTGCAGCAACACCGGGCCGCGCGGGCCGGCGGTGATCGAGTTCTGGTTGTCGACGACGGGGATGCCGGAGGCGGTGGTCAGCTGGGTCATGGTGGGCGCTTTCAGGACAGGTTGATCTTCATCCTATCGACATGGTTCTTTCGATAGGTGTGTTCTATGAATTTCATGGTAGAGGTTTTATCCCATTTGATCAAACTATCTCTTTGTATAGAATCGATAGTTAAAATAAATCTGCAATTCTCGTCCCGTAGATGTAGTCTATTGCCAATAATCATCACTTTTTATATTTCTGTCACAAATACGTGGCGGATTACCTCGTCATGTCCATGAAATCCCTGAAACTGTCGGAATTGATCGGCTCCCTGAGCTATGCGCTGGACATCACCGAGGGACAGCCCGCCGGCCACTGCGTGCGCTGTTGCTGGATTGGTACGCACATCGGCCGCCGCGTCGGACTTCCCGAGGAACAATTGTGGGAGCTGTACTACACGCTCCTGCTGAAGGACCTGGGCTGCAGCAGCAATGCGGCGCGCATCTGCGCGCTGTACCTCACCGACGACCTGCACTTCAAGCACGACTACAAGAAGGTGGGCGACAGCCTGCCGCAGGTGCTGGGCTTCGTGCTCAAGCACACCGGCCTGAAGGCGGGCCTGGCCGAGCGCTTCCGCAGCGTGATGACGATCCTGCGCGACGGTCCGGAAATCGCGCGCGACCTGGTCGCCACGCGCTGCCAGCGCGGCGCCGAGATCGCCGGCCTGCTGCGCTTCCCGCAGGGGGTGTCGGACGGGATCTATTCGCTGGACGAGCACTGGAACGGCCAGGGCAAGCCGGCCCGCCTGGCAGGGGAAGCGATTCCCGTGTATTCGCGCATCGCCCTGCTGGCGCAGGTGATCGACGTGTTCCATGCGGCCGGCGGCCGCGACGCCGCGCTGCGCGAGGCGCGCGCGCGTGCCGGCCAGTGGTTCGATCCCGCGCTCGTCGCCGCCTTCGAGGACGTGGCGCGGGCGGACGATTTCTGGAGCGTGCTGGCCGCGCCCGGCATCGACCAGGCGGTGGCCGACCTGCAGCCGGCGGGCCGCGCGCAGCATCCGCTCGACGACGACTACCTGGACGACATCGCCGTCGCCTTCGGCCAGGTGGTCGACGCCAAGAGCCCGTACACGAGCGGCCACAGCGAGCGCGTGGCGCTGTACACCGACATGATCGCCGAGGCGCTGGGCCTGGACGCGCAGCGGCGCCGCTGGCTCAAGCGTGGCGCGCTGCTGCACGACGTCGGCAAGCTGGGCGTGAGCAACAGCGTGCTCGACAAGGCCGGCGCGCTCGATCGCGCCGAATGGGATGCCGTCAAGCTGCATGCCGAGTTCACCGAGACGATCCTGGGCCGCATCGCCGCCTTCCGCGAGCTGGCGGCGATCGCCGGCGCCCACCACGAGCGCCTCGACGGTTCCGGCTATCCGCGCGGCCTGGACGCCGCCGACATCCGCATCGAGACGCGCATCATCACCACGGCCGACATCTTCGACGCGATCACGGCGGCGCGCCCCTACCGCGGCGCGATCCCGATCCCGCAGGCGCTCGAGATGATGGCCAAGACGGTCGGCAGCGCGCTCGATCCGGCGTGCTTCGACGCGCTCAAGCGGGCGGTCGCCGAGGTGCCGTTCCCGCAGGCGGCGTAGCGTCCTCGCGCAGGGCGGGCACCCCGTGCCCGCCGGGTACCGGCGCCGTCCCGGCGTCCGCCCGACCCAGCATGCCGATCCCGTCCAGGATCAGGTCGATGCCGGCCGCGAAGTCCTCGCGGTCGTCGTGCGTGCGCAACTGCTCGCCCATGCCGCGGGTGAAGGGGAAGGCTTCGGCGTCGAGCCGGGCCCACGCGGCGGCGACGCTGTCCAGGTAGGCGGCGCGGCTGGCGAGGCCGCGTTCCCGCGCCAGGCGCCGGTTGGCCGCGTTCTGTCCCGCCACGCCGAGGATGGTGTTCAGCAGCGTCGACGTCGCCAGCCACAGCGCCGGCGCGGGCACGCCGAGTTCGCGCACCGGCCGTCCGAGGCTTTCGAAGATGCGCAGCATCGGCATCCGCGCCGGACTGCGCGCCAGTTCCGCCCCCACCCAGGGATGCGCGTCGATCGCATCGAACAGCCCCAGGCCGACGGCGCGGATGCGCGCGCGCGCCGTCGCGCCCTCGGCCGCGGTGGCGATGGCGGCCGCCACGATGGCGTCGCACGCGGCGTCCAGCAGGTCGTCCTTGTCGGCGACGTGCCAATAGATGGCGCCGGCGCCGGTGGCGAGCTTCTGCGCCAGCGCACGGAACGTCAGTCCCGCTTCCCCGCCCGCGTCCAGCAGTGCGATGGCCGCGTCGATGATGGCGGCACGCGACAGCGAAGATTCGCCGCGCCGGGTACGGCGGGTAGTGGTGGCCATGGGGGCTTGACATGAGTGGAATGTCGTTCCAGTATACGTTGGAACACTGTTCCACAAAAGGAAAACACGATGACACCTTCCATTGCGATCGTCGGCGCCGGCCTCGGCGGCCTGCTGCTGGCCCGCGTCCTGCACGTGCACGGCATCGCCGCCACGGTCTACGAAGCGGAGCGCGCGCCGGATGCGCGCGCCCAGGGCGGCCTGCTGGACATCCATGCCGAGGACGGCCAGGTGGCGCTGGCGGCGGCCGGGCTCACGGCCGCGTTCGCGCGCATCGTCCACGCCGGCGCCGAGGCGACGCGTGTGCTCGGCCGGGACGGCGCAGTCCTCGTCGACCAGCCCGACGACGGCCGCTTCCTGCGCCCCGAAGTGCCGCGCGGGGCATTGCGCCGCATGCTGATCGATTCGCTGCCTGCCGGCACGGTGCGCTGGGGCTGCAAGGTCGCGGGCGTGACGGCGATCGGCGGCGGCCGCCACACCCTGTCCTGCGCCGATGGCAGCGCCGTGACGGTCGACCTGCTGGTGGGTGCGGACGGCGCCTGGTCGCGCGTCCGGCCGCTGGTGTCGAAGGCGCGGCCCGTCTATACCGGCTACGTGTTCGTCGAGACGTGGCTGCGCGACGCCGACGCGCGCCACGCCGCGGCGGCGCGGGCAGTGGGCGCCGGCATGCTGATGGTCCCCGCGCCGGGACGCGCGATGTTCGCGCACCGCGAACCCGGCGACGTGCTGCATGCCTACCTGGTGCTGAAAAAGCCGCAGGACTGGGTCGCCGCCATCGACTTCGCGGACCGGCCGGCGGCGCTGGCGCGCATCGCGGCCGAGTTCGACGGCTGGGCGCCGGCGCTGCGCGCGCTGGTCCTGGGCAGCGACACCGACCCGGTGCCGCGCGCGATCCACACGCTGCCCGTCGGGCACCGTTGGGAACGCGTGCCCGGCGTGACGCTGCTGGGCGATGCGGCGCACCTGATGCCCCCGTCGGGCGACGGCGCCAACCAGGCGCTGCTCGACGGCGCCGAGCTTGGCCGCGCGATCGCGGCCAACCCCGGCGACCCGCAGGCCGCCCTGGGCGCCTACGAAGAGGCCATGTTCGTTCGCAGCGCCGCGATTGCCGCGCAGGCCATGGCGATGCAGGAAACGCTGTTCGGTCCGGACGCGCCGGCCGGCGTGGTCCGCATGTTCGGTGGCGGCATGGCGCGCAAGCCGGCGCATGCGCCCGGCAGGCCGGACGATCGACGCGAACCGTGAACCGGCATGCGCGGCCGATCGGGCGGGTACCGCCGGGCGCGCGGCGTCAGCCGAACGTGAATGCGAAGGCCTGCGCGCCGGCGTCGAGGAAGCGGATCTCGAACAGGCGCGGGCGCACGGCGCCGGACTGCCGGACGAGCTGGTACAGCCGCGTCGCGCCGATGACGCCGTTGCCGGCGGCGTCGATGTCGGACCCGGCGTCCGGCCCGGGCGGGCGGCCGTCGATGCTCACCTGGAAGCGCACCGGCTTGCCGCCGCTCCCCGGCCCCAGCACGAGGTGCAGGTCGCGTGCGCTGAAGCGGTACGCGATGCCGCCGCCCGCGCCGTTCAGGCGCGCCCGCTCGGGGCCGACGGTCCAGTTGCCGGCGAGGCTCCAGGCGTTCAGGCCGACGTCCGCGCGCGCATAGTCGAACGCGACGTCGCGCCGCAGCCGGCCGCCGGCAAAGCCCGCGGCCTGGGCGTAGCCGACGTAGGTTTCGCCGGAGCGCAGGTTGGCGGGATCGGGCGCGGCCTGCTCGCCGGCGCCGCCCGGCGCGGGGAGCGGCGCGGCCAGCGGCTGCGACGCTCCTGCCTTGCCCGCTTCGGCCAGCAGCGCCTGGATGATGCGCTCGGCCTCGGCGTAGTTGCCTTCGCCGGCGAGGCGCGCGCGCACCCGTCCGCGCGCGTCGGCGATGTAGAACACCGGCCAGGCGTCGTTGCGGAAGGCGTTCCAGATGCGCCGGTCGCTATCCACCGCGACCGGATAGTCGATGCCGAAGCGCGCGACCGCCTTGTTGACGTTGGCGAGGTCTTCCTCGAACGCGAACTCGGGCGTGTGCACGCCGACCACGACGAGGCCCTGGTCGCGGTATCGCTGCGCCCAGGCGCGCAGGTAGGGCAGGGTGCGGATGCAGTTGATGCAGGAATAGGTCCAGAAATCGACCAGCACCACCTTGCCCCGCAGGGCGCTGGCGCCGAGCGGGGCGGCATTGAGCCAGGTGACGGCGCCGTCCAGCGGCGGCAGTGCGCCGAGTACGGGCAGGGCGCTGCGCTGCCCGGCGCCGGCAGCGCCGGCAATACCGGCGACGCCGGCGGCGATGGCGAGCGCGGCGACGGCGAACCAGCGCAGGACATGGCGCGGCGTGGAGGTGGAAGCGGACATGGCGGTGACTCCTCGCAGGCGGGGCGGATCAGAGACGGTCGACGGCGATCACCGCGTCGGCGAAGGCGCGCGGCGCTTCCTGCGGCAGGTCATGGCCGATGCCGCCCGTGACGAGCCGGTGCGCGTACTTCCCGGTGAAGCGCTGCGCATAGGTGGCCGGATCGGGGTGCGGCGCCTCGTTGGCATCGCCTTCCATCGTGATGGTCGGCACCGTGATCGGGGGCAGGCGCGCGAGGCGCGCTTCCAGGTCCGCGTACTTCGCCTCGCCGTCCGCCAGGCCGAGCCGCCAGCGGTAGTTGTGGATGGTGACGGCGACGTGGTCCGGGTTGTCCAGCGCGGCGGCGCTGCGCGCGAACGTGGCGTCGTCGAAGCGCCATTGCGGGGAGGCGGTCTGCCAGATCAGGCGGGCGAAATCGCGGTAGTGCCGCGCGTAGCCGGCCTGGCCGCGCTCGGTGGCGAAGTAGAACTGGTACCACCATTGCCGTTCGGCGCCGGGCGGCAGCGGCTGCCTGCCGGCCTCCTGGCTGCCGATCAGGTAGCCGCTCACCGACACCAGGCCCTTCACCCGTTGCGGCCACAGGGCCGCGACGATGTCCGCCGTGCGCGCACCCCAGTCGTAGCCGGCCAGGATGGCGCGGTCGATCTTCAGCGCGTCCATCAGCGCGACCACGTCGGCCGCGAGCGCCGCCGGTTCGCCGTTGCGCACCGCGTGCGCGTCGCGAAAGCGCGTGCTGCCGTAGCCGCGCAGGTAGGGCACGACCACGCGGTAGCCGGCCTGCGTCAGCAGGGGGACGACGTCGGCGTAGCTGTGGATGTCGTAGGGCCAGCCGTGCAGGAGGATCACCACCGGGCCGCCGGCCGGACCCGCATCGACGTAGCCGACGTCGAGGTCGCCGGCAGCGACCTGCCTGACCGGGCCGAAGGACGGGGCGGTGGGCTGCGCCTGCGCCGGCAGGCAGCAGCAGGTGGCGGCCAGGATGGCGCCGGCGGCGCGCAGGAAGGAAGGCTTGTGGCGTAGGCGCATGATGTCGCTCCAATTTCCAGAAGTTAATTATGACGACAAATATTATGATCGTAAATTTATACGAGGTCGCGGCACTTTTCAAGCGCAACAATCATTATCGCGATAATTAATTCGCCGGCGCAGCAGGCGCGGCGGGGACGACGGAGGGGAGCGGCGCCATGAAAAAAGGCGCCGCCCATGACGGGCGGCGCCTTGCCGTGCAGCTTGCCGGGCCCGCGGCCCGGCCGGAGGCGATCAGGCCAGGGTCAGCGTGACGTCGATGTTGCCGCGGGTGGCGTTCGAGTACGGGCACACGACGTGGGCGGCGTCGATCAGTTCCTGCGCCGCTGCGCGGTCCATGCCCGGCAGGCTCACCTTCAGTTCCACGGCCAGGCCGAAACCGTTGGGGATCGGGCCGATCGAGACGCTGGCGTCGACGGCGGTCTCGGCCGGGACGGCGATCTTCTTCTGGCCGGCCACGAATTTCATGGCGCCGATGAAGCAGGCCGAGTAGCCGGCGGCGAACAGCTGTTCAGGGTTGGTCGCGCCGCCCTTGCCGCCCATTTCCTTCGGCGGCTGCAGGGTCACGTCCAGGATGCCGTCGTCGGTGACGGAACGGCCTTCGCGGCCGCCGGTGGTGTGGGCTTTGGCGGTGTACAGGACTTTGTCGAGTTTGGTGGTCATGGCATTACCCTTTCAGTGAGTTGTCGGTCAAAAAAAAATACGTCGAATCGTGCTTCAGATCGCACTGGCCAGTTGCCGCCGCAGCAGCTTGATGCGCTCGGCCAGGGCCACGATCTCGTCCACGTCGCAGCCGCTGGCGCCCAGGATGCAGCCGGGAATGCCGGCGGCCTGTTGCCGCAGCGCGCGGCCCTGCGCGGTCAGGCGGATCACGACACGGCGCTCGTCCTGCGGATCCCTGGTCCGGTCGACCAGGCCCTGCGCTTCGAGGCGCTTGAGCAGCGGCGTCAGCGTACCCGAGTCCAGGAACAGGCGTTCCCCGATCTCCGACACGGTGATGCCGTCGCGCTCCCACAGCACCAGCAGCGCCAGGTATTGCGGGTACGTCAGTCCCAGCCTGTCCAGGTGCGGCTTGTACACCTTCGTCATCGCCAGCGATGCCGAGTGGAGCGCAAAACACAACTGGTTGTCGAGCAGCAGGGCGTCGTTTGCAGTGTTCGTTTCCATGGGTTGAATAATAGTGCGCAATTCAATTGCGCGCAATATGTGCGTTTCAATCGGCTACATAGGCAGAATCTATCGACGGGTTCATCAGCGTGGCGCGCCGAACACCTGGGTCCAGAAGGCTGTGCGGTTGTCGTTGTCCGGATTGATGGCATAGGCCGCACCCATCTCGGCAAAGCGCGGGTTCATGATGTTGGCGCAGTGTCCCGGACTGTCGAGCCAGGCCGCCATTGCCTCCTGCGGCGTGCGCTGGCCCGAAGCGATGTTTTCCCCGACCAGGCGCCAGCGGTAGCCGGCGCGCGTGGCGCGGTCGGCCGGTTCGCTGCCGTCCGGCTGGCGGTGCTCGAAGTAATGGCGTTCGGCCATGTCGCCGCTGTGCGACAGCGCGGCCTGCGCGAGCTGCGCGTTCCAGCGCAGCGGGGCGGCCGCGGCGAAGGTGCCGTCGCCGCAGCGGCGCGCGCTGGCGCGGGTCGCGTTCACCAGGGCCAGGAGCTGCCGGCCGGCCTCTTCCCAGCCGGGCAATGCGGGAATGACGAGCGGATGCGCGAGCACCACCTGCCATTCCCGGCCGCGCCGCGCCGTGCCGACGGCCGTGAACGCCGGGGCCAGCAGCCGGCCGCAGTAGGTCTTTTGCAGCACGTCCATGGCGCCCCGGGCGTCTTGCGGCCCGGTGACGGTGATCGACTCGGCCCGGTCGGCGCGGTAGCCCTGGCGGCGCAGCGCCGGCTCGAGGAGGGTGCCCGGCCCGATGCGCACGCCGGCCAGCGCCGGCTCGACCGCGAGGGGCGGCGCTGGCAGCGCGGCGGCGCCGGCGCAGGTGCCGGGCGCGGCGCGCCAGGCGTTGATCAGGTCCGCCAGTTCGTCCGCGCGCGCGGGAACCGTCGCGGCGAGCAGCAGCAGGGGAAGAAGGATGCGAAGCGGCGCCATGGTGGTGGAAAGTGTCGTCCCGCCGCAGATGGGGACGGCCGCCGCGAAATCCAGGCGATGGTTCAGGCCTTGCGCACGAACTCCGTCTTCAGGCCCATCTGGCCGAAGCCGTCGATCTTGCAATCGATGTCGTGGTCGCCGTCGACGAGGCGGATGTTCTTGACCTTGGTGCCCTGCTTGACGGTGCCGCCGCCGCCCTTGAGCTTCAGGTCCTTGATGACGGTGACGGTGTCGCCGTCCTGCAGCACGTTGCCGGACGCGTCGCGCCAGACCCTGGCGGCTTCGGCGGCCGCGCCCTCGGCCTGCGGCGGCCATTCGTTGCCGCATTCCGGGCAGGCCAGCAGGCCGGCGCCGTTGTCATAGGTGTAGGTCGACGCGCATTGCGGGCAGGCGGGCAGGGTGCTCATGGGAGATTCTCGCAAATCCGTCCATTATAATACCCGTCCTGGCATCATGGATATATGCATGCATCTTTGCTTGGCAATCGTAAACGGTTTGACTTAGCATCGTCCCCTGGATTCAACCACGGAGACACCCTTCATGAAACGCACCCTGTGCAGCGCCCTGATCGCGGGCCTGTTCGCCAGCCAGGCCCATGCCGCCGCACCATCGGCCGATACCGCGGCCGCCACCGCGCCTTCGACCACCCCGAGCGCCACCGCCGCCGCCCTGTCCGCCTCCGGCGTGGACAAGGCGGCCGTCGACGCCGCCGTCCGCCCGCAGGACGACTTCTTTCGCTATTCGCAGGGCGCCTGGCTGAAGGGCACCGAGATCCCGAACGACCGTTCCAGCTGGGGCGCCTTCAACGTCGCCCAGGAAAACGTCGAGGGCCAGATCCGCACGCTGATCGAGCAGGCCGCGCAGGACCAGGCGGCCAAGCCGGGATCGGATGCGCAGAAGATGGGCGACTACTACGCCAGCTACGTCGACAAGGCGCGGCGCGACGCGCTCGGCGCCAGGCCGCTGCAGGGGGAACTGGCGCGCATCGCCGCGCTGAAGGACAAGCGGGGCCTGGGCGCGCTGGCCGCCCACCTCGAGCGCATCGGCGCCGGCAGCCCGCTGCGCATGGGCGTCGGCCAGGACAGCAAGCAGTCGACCCGCTACCTGGTCGAGATCTCGCAATCGGGCCTGGGCATGCCGAACCGCGACTACTACCTGCAGGACGGCGACGCCAAGCTGATGGACACCCGCGCCAAGTACCAGGCGCACGTGGAAAAGCTGCTGGCGCTGGCCGGCCAGCCGGATGCCGCCGGCCAGGCCGCGCGCATCGTCGCGCTGGAAACCGCCATCGCGAAGGCGCAGTGGAGCGCCGTGCAGAACCGCGACCCGGTCAAGACCTACAACAAGATGCCGGTCGCGCAACTGAAGGCGCTGGCGCCGGGCTTCGACTGGGACGGCTGGATGAAGGAGCAGGGCATCGCCGGCAAGGCCGCCGAGGTCAACGTGAGCCAGCCGACCTATGTCCAGGCGCTGGACGGGATCGTCGCGGCCACGCCGGTCGACACCTGGAAGTCCTACTTCACCTTGCGCCTGCTGAGCGCCTACGCGCCCTACCTGTCGCAGGACTTCGTGGACGAGAGCTTCGCCTTCCGCGGCACCGTGCTGACCGGCGCCAAGGTCAACCGCGCCACCGAGAAGCTGGCGATCGCCCAGATCAACCGCGACCTCGGCGAAGTGGTGGGCAAGGTCTACGTGCAGAACTACTTCCCGGCCGAACGCAAGGCGCAGGTCCAGGACATGGTCAACAACTTCCTGCTGGCCTTCAAGGAGCGCATCGACACGCTCGACTGGATGACGCCGGACACCAAGAAGGCGGCGCACGCCAAGCTGGCCAAGATTTCCGTGAAGGTCGGCTATCCGGACAAGTGGCGCGACTATGCCGCGCTGCAGATCCGGCGCGACGACCTGGTGGGCAACGTGATGCGCGCGCGCGGCTTCGCCCACCAATACGGCGTGAACAAGCTGGGCAAGCCGGTCGACCGCGCCGAATGGCACATGACGCCGCAGACGGTGAACGCCTACTACAGCCCGGAAATGAACGAAGTCGTGTTCCCGGCCGCGCGCCTGCAGGCGCCGCTGTACGACGCCGACGCCGAGCCGGCGATCAACTACGGCGCGGTCGGCATCTCGATCGGCCACGAGATCAGCCACGCCTTCGACGACCAGGGCGCACAGTACGACGGCGACGGCAACCTGCGCAACTGGTGGACCAGGGAAGACGGCGAGAAATTCGCGGCCAAGGGCAAGGTGCTGGTGGCGCAGTACGGCGCCTACAGCCCGGTGCCGGGCTACCACCTGAACGGCGAGCTGACGCTGGGCGAGAACATCGCCGACAACGCCGGCGCCATCATGGCCAGCCGCGCCTATAAAATTTCGCTGAAGGGCAAGCCGGCGCCGGTGATCGACGGCTTCACGGCCGAGCAGCGCATCTTCATGGGCCTGGCCCAGGCGCGCCGCGGCAAGGCGCGCGACGCCGCCCTGGTCGCGCAGGTGAAGTCCGATCCGCACTCGCCGTCCGAATTCCGCGTCAACGGCAGCCTGCGCAACCACCCGGGCTACTACGAGGCGTTCGACGTCAAGCCGGGCGACAAGATGTACCTGAAGCCGGAAGAGCGCGTGATCTTCTGGTAAGCCCCGGCTCTGCCGCCGTCGCCGGCGCGACGGCGGCATCGTGCTGTTCCTGTGCTGAACCGCTATACTGTCGCCATTCATGGTTCAAGAATGGTTCAGACATGCGCAATCCACCGGACGCCGATTCTTCCTCCGAACTCACCTACCGCAGCGGCGCCGCCGCGCGCCTGGCCGGCCTGTCGGTCGAGACGCTGCGCGTATGGGAGCGCCGCTATGGCCTGTCCGACACGCGCCGCTCGGCGCATGGCCAGCGCCTGTACTCGGCCGCGCAGGTGCAGCGCCTGGGCCTGCTCAAGCAACTGGTCGACCAGGGCCACCCGATCGGGCAGATCGCCGCGCTGCCGGAAGCGCGCCTGCGCGAGCTGGCCGGCGCCGCCGCGGGCGAGCGGGAGGTCCCGGCCGGGCCGATCGGGGTGGTGGTGTTCGGGCTGGCGCTGGCGCGCCGCATCGCCGCCGGAGCGCGCTCGACGTTGCCGCTGGACGTGCTGGCCAGCTTTTCGCGCTTCGACCAGCCCTGCGTGCTGCCGCGCGGGGCGGATGCCGACGTGCTGCTGGTCGAGCTGCCGGAACTGGACGAAGGCGCGGTGCCGGCCATCGCCGCGGCGCGCGAGGCCGTTCAGGCGGCGGCGGTGGTGGTGCTGTACCGCTTCTGTTCCAGCGCCACCATCCGCGCGCTGCGTGCCCGCGGCTGGCTGGCGGCGCGGGTGCCGACCGAGATGGGCGAACTGGTGCCGCTGTGCCGCCAGGCCCTGGCCGGCCAGCGCCTGGCGCCGCGCCTGCCCGCCGCGGGGGCGGCGGCGACGGCATCCGCGCCGCCGCCGCGCCGTTTCGACGACGAGGCGCTGGCCGCCATCACGGCCGCGGGCAACAGCATCACCTGCGAATGCCCGCGCCACCTGGCCGAACTCCTGATGATGGTCGGCAGCTTCGAGCGCTACAGCGCCCAGTGCGCCTCGCGCAACGAGGACGACGCCCGGCTGCACCACGACCTCGGCCTGGCCGCGGCCCAGGCCCGCGTCGTGCTGGAAGGCGCGATGGAGCGCCTGGCCCGCGCCGACGGCTTGCCGTTGCCGCCCGGCCTGCGCGAGTGAACCGGGGTTGTCCCGGACTGAAAAAAGCGTCCCGCCATTTGCGATTTGCAATACCGGGCTATAATCCGGTACTTCACTGACGGGCCGTCCGGGCGCCGCCGGCCACGCCGGGGTGCCGGATATGTACCCGGGTACCAGGCCGTTCCGCGCCACCGGCGCCGGAGCGCCCCGCCGCGATGCCGGCCCGCCGCTCGCGCCCCGCGGAGTTAGTCCGCCCATTGATTTCAGGAATTGCATGCCGAACGATCTCATTCCTCCTTTCGAGGCGGACACGCTTGCCGACGCGCTGGACGCACCGTCCGGCGCCCGCCCGGTGTCAAGCCGCATCCGCGCGCGCCTGCAGGCCAGCGGCGCCCGCTTCTTCGCCAACGACAATATCTCGGCGCACATGGCGCCCGGCGAGGTCGACGAGCTGGTCGACGAAGTGGCGGGCAAGATGCAGGACGTGCTGGCGAGCCTGGTCATCGACACGGCCGCCGACCACAATTCGCGTGACACCGGCCGCCGCGTGGCCAAGATGTTCGTCAAGGAAGTCTTCGGCGGCCGCTACGAGCCGATGCCGTCGGTGACGGAATTCCCCAACGTGTCGAACATCGACGAACTGATGGTGGTGGGCCCGATCACCGTGCGCAGCGCCTGCTCGCACCACCTGTGCCCGGTCATCGGCAAGGTCTGGATCGGCGTGGTGCCGAACGCCCAGTCGGAGCTGATCGGCCTGTCGAAGTATGCGCGCATCGCCAACTGGATCATGAGCCGCCCGCAGATCCAGGAAGAGGCGGTGATCCAGCTGGCCGACGCGCTGGAAGCGATCATGGCGCCGGACGGCCTGGCGCTGCTGATGGAAGCGGACCACTTCTGCATGCAGTGGCGCGGCGTGAAGGACATGGACGCGTCGATGGCCAACAGCGTCATGCGCGGCGTGTTCCGCGAGGATGCGGCGCTGCGTCGCGAATTCCTCTCGCTGGTAAAGCGTTAATAAAGTATTATCGCCGTTGCCAGGTCGGCAGCGGTATCACACGGCGCCGGCTCCCTTGGCCGCGCGCCGGCAGCGCTCGGAGCAGAACTTCACGTTCTCCCAGTCGCGCTCCCACTTTTTGCGCCATAGAAACGGCAGCCCGCAGCGGGCACAGGGCTTGCTCGGCAAGTCGGCTTTCTTGCGCATCTTCACGGTCGGTCCCCTGGATTCCCGGTGGCAGGCCATCTTCAAACCACGGCATGACGGGCGAACGCAGCCCGTTCCGGACGCGCCGCCAAGCATGGCGGCGCAGGCAGCCTCCGCATGCCGTCGCAATACCACCGTGCCGCGCGGCCACGCCTGGCACGGTGCAGTTTTAAGGAGTGTATATGCAAATGTTGCTTTCGGCAGGCTTCATCCTGCTGGTCGTGCTGTGGGGCATCGTCGCCCCGGACAGCATGGCGACCGTCTTCGACAGCGCGCTGGTCGCGTTGACCCGCAACTTCGGCTGGTTCTACCTCTGGGTAGTGCTCGGGCTGGTGCTGTTCGCCGCCTTCGTCGCCTTCAGCCGCTATGGCGAACTGAAGCTCGGCGGCGAGGATGACGAACCCGAATTCTCGATCGGCAGCTGGTTCGCGATGCTGTTCGCCGCCGGCATGGGCATCGGCCTGGTGTTCTGGGGCGTGGCCGAGCCGCTGTCGCACTACGGCACGCCGCCGCCCGGTATCGCGCCGCACACGCCGGAAGCCGCGAATGCCGCGATGCGCTACGTGTTCTTCCACTGGGGATTGCATCCCTGGGCCGTGTACAGCGTGGTGGCGCTGGCGATGGCCTTCTTCCAGTACCGGCGCAACGGCATTGCGTTGATCAGTACGGTGACCGATACGCTGCCATGGCGGCCGGTGCGCGCGCTGGGCGGCCTGTTCAATGGCCTTGCGGTGGTCGCGACCGCGTTCGGCGTCGCCGCCTCGCTGGGCGTGGGCGCATTGCAGATCAACAGCGGCCTGCAGGCCGTGTTCGGCGTCGCCGTCGACGAGGCGTGGCAGGTCGGCATCATCGTCGTCACGGCCGCCATCTTCATGGCTTCCGCCGTGAGCGGCGTCGACAAGGGCGTCAAGCTGCTGTCGAACCTGAACATGGTGGTAGCGGCCCTGCTGGCGCTGGTCGTGTTCCTGGTCGGGCCGACGGTGGCGATCATCGAGACGTTCAGCAATTCCATGGGCAGCTACCTGAGCGAGTTCGTGCGCATGAGCCTGCGCGCCACGCCATTCCGCGACAGTACCTGGGTCGGCAGCTGGACGGTTTTCTACTGGGCATGGTGGATCTCGTGGTCGCCGTTCGTCGGCCTGTTCATCGCGCGCGTCTCGCGCGGCCGCACGGTGCGCGAATTCATCGTCGGCACCGTGCTGGCGCCGTCGATCGCGGCATTCCTGTGGTTCTCGATCTTCGGCGGCAGCGCACTGTACATGCAGATCTGGCAGCACGTGCCGATCGCCGAGGCGGTCAAGGCCGACATGGCGACGGCATTGTTCACGATGTTCGGGGCCATGCCGTTCGGGCTGGCGATGTCGGTCGTCGCCACCTTGCTGGTACTGGTATTTTTCGTGACATCGGGCGATTCCGCCGTACTGGTGCTGGGCATGATGAGTACCGGCGGCAATCCCAACCCGTCGGCGCGCGTCAAGCTGGTCTGGGGCACGCTGGTGGCCGGCATCGCGATCAGCCTGTTGCTGGCCGGCGGACTGAAGGCGGTGCAGACGGCGACGATCCTGTTCGCGCTGCCGTTCGCCCTGGTGATCGTGCTGATGGTGGTGGCCCTGTGGCGCGCCCTGCGCGAAGACTGGATCGCGGAAAGCCGGCGCGAGCGCGAGATGCGCAAGCGCCTGCGCGAGATGGCCGCGAAGTGAGGATTCACGGGCCGTCGACCGGCCAGTAGCCGGCGTGGCGCGTCCGCACCTGCGCGAGGTCGGGCGCGAAATCCAGGGCGGCTTGCGCGCGCGCCAGCGCCAGCGCCGCATGGCGGCGCGCGGCGGCACGCATCGAGGGGCAATTGTGCCCCAGCTCTCCCAGCACGCGCTGCAGGCGCAGCCCCACCTCGACGGTGCCGGCGCCATCGCGCGCGATGGCGGTGAAGGCGTCGTCGAACAGCGTGTCCATCGACACCGCGGGTACGGCCACGCGGTCGCAGCGCGCGTCGCTGTCGTCCGGCTCCTGCCTTTCGGCCTCGAACAGCAGGCGCTGCAGCGAGCCGAGTACACCGATGGCCGTGCCGGCGTCGTTGATGCCGGCCGACAGCGCGCGACAGGCGATTTCGGCCAGCACCAGCATCCCGAAGCGCGGGTCGTCGTCGAACTGGCGTTGCGTGCCGACCACGAACGCCTTGGCACAGGCCGCCGTGGCGCCTTCCGTGTCGTCGCGGCCGGGAGCGAACACGATCCTGCCGAGTGGCCGGCCGGCGTGCACGAACGTGCCGGGCAGGGCGGCCACGGCGATGCGCGCGCCGCGCTTGGCCGCTTCACGCTGCAGCGCGGCAACGTCGATGCGTTGCACGTAGCCGACCTGCGCCGCGTGGAACGGCACCCCATCCGGCATCCCGTCGGGCGCAACGCCGCCCATGTGCGGTGCGCGCCGGCGCCGCACCAGCGCGGCGCCGGCAGCGCGCTCGACCTTGGCGACGATCGCCCCGATCCGTCCCAGGCGCGCAATCCGGTCCACCCAGCGCACGAAGGTCAGCACCACGACGACCAGCACCACCATCATCAGCACGAACAGCGTGAATCTGCCGGCACGGCCGTAGTAGCCGTTCATCGCCGCGCTCAGCGCGACGATGCTGAAGATGAACGCGCCCATGTAGGTGGACAGCGCGTTCTGGGAGACGTCGTCGGCGACGATCAGCGGAAAGGCGCGCGCCGTCGCCACCTGGCCGGTCGATGCGTAGGCCGATACCATCGAGGCCACCGCGAAGGTGGCGATCGCCAGCATGCTGGCGGCGATGATCTTCAGCAGGGCGATGACGGATTCCTGCGTGACTTCCGGAACGTCGCCATCGACGATCATCCCGTCCGCCAGGCGCGCCAGCAGCACGCCCGCCACCGACAGCAGGCAGGCCAGCAGCGGCTTGATCCACAGGCGTTCGCGCAGGCGGCTGAACAGGTAGCGCAGTTGGTCTCGCATCGTTCGGTCTTCGGAAGTCGTCGTCGGGCCACGATGGCACGGTCCGCGCGCCGCGTCGGTACGCTGGCATACGCTGTCGGGCAGGCGCATGCGTCCGCCGGCACGACGCGGCCCGGCGGTACAATCCGCCCATCGGATCGAAAAGGAATGCCATGCGCCTCTTGCCTGCCACGTTGTCTTGCCTGCTCGCCCTGGGGTTCGCGCCGGCCGCGCGCGCCCAGTCCGTCGTGACCATCGGCAGCGCCTCGCCGCTGTCCGGCCCCGGCGCGCACCAGGGCAAGGACATCGAGAACGGCGCGCGGATGGCGATCGACGACCTGAACGCGAAGCACATCGCCATCGGCGGCAAGACGGTCAAGTGGGTGCTGCAGGCCGAGGACGATGCCAGCGACCCGAAGCAGGGCACCGCGGTGGCCCAGAAGCTGGTCGACGCCAGGGTCGCGGCCGTGGTCGGCCACCTGAACTCCGGACCGACGGTGCCGGCCTCGAAGATCTACCACAGCGCCGGCATCCCGCAGATCTCGCCGGCCGCCACCACGCCGCTGTACACCCACCAGGGCTACGAGACGGCGTTTCGCGTCGTCGCCAACGACAACATGGTCGGGCGCACGCTGGCGAACTACGCGATCCGTGAGCTGAAGGCGAAGAAGATCGCGGTGATCGACGACCGCACCGCCTTCGGCCAGGGCCTGGCCGACGAATTCGCCAGGAGCGTCAAGGCCGTCGGCGGCGCGCAGCTCGTCAGCCGCCAGTTCACCAACGACAAGGCGACCGACTTCAACGCCATCCTCACGCAGATCCGCGCCACCAGGCCCGACGTGATCTTCTACGGCGGCATGGATGCCGTGGCGGGCCCGATGCTCAAGCAGATGAAGGCGCTCGGCATCCAGGCGAAATTCGTCTCCGGCGACGGCGTGTGCTCGGAAAAGCTGCCGCAGCTGGCCGGCGACGCGCTCGGCGACGACAAGGTCACCTGCGTGGTGGCCGGCGGCGTGACCGGCGCCGAGGAGGCCGGCATGGACGCCTTCGTCCGGCGCTACCGCCAGCGCTTCGGCATCCCGCTGCAGACCTATGCGCCGTACGCGTACGACGCCGTGATGGTGTTCGCGACGGCGATGCAGAAGGCGAATTCGGTCGACCCGGCCAGGTTCCTGCCGGCGCTGGCCGCCATCCGATACCAGGGCGTCACGGGCACGATCGCCTTCGACGCCAACGGCGACCTGCGCGACGCCGCCCTCACGCTGTACACCTACCGCAAGGGCCAGCAGGTGAAATTGAAGGTCGTGCGCTGATGCGCTACATGGACTTCAGCTCCTGGCAGGGCATCATGACCACGCTGGTGGGGCTGGCGCTGGTGACCCTGATCGGCGTCGGCATTCGCGTGCTGATGATGCAGACCATCCAGCAGCGGCGCGAGCGCATGAACCGCCAGATCAACGAACGCCTGCGCACGCTGATCGCGGCCTACCGCACGCTGGGCGGTTCCTTCACCGGCCAGCTGACGGTCGATCCGACCCACCTGCGCGACGTGCGCGCGGACAGCCAGCAGGCGGCCGAGGATCTGAGCGCCCGGCCGGCGCAGGAGAGCTCGGACCGCGCGCGCCGCATCCGCGACGCCGTCGAGGCGGCGCTGGCCGACATCCTGCTGCTCGGCACCGAGGAACAATGCCGGATGGCGGCGCAGGCCGCCAGCGACATGGCGGCCGGGCGCCCGATCCACACGGCCGAACTGGTGATCGCGCTGCGCGACTTCATCCGCGACGCGCTCGACCTGGGCCCGGTCCCGGCCGGCACGACGATCCCGCTGCAGGGGCCGACGCGGGTGCAGGGCAATGGCGGCGGGCGCCGGAACGAGGGTGGCGCCAAGGGCGGCGGCGGCGGTGGTGGCGGTGGCGGTGGCGGCGCAGACGGCGGCGGCGGTGGCGGCGGCATGGCCATGGGCCTCGGCCTGGGCCATCGCAACGACCACCATGATCCGGCTTGAACGCAGGCGCGCGTCGCAGGCGATAATGGCACCTGACGGTTCACGAATCCAGCCAGTTCGCCCATGTACATCACGCTCGACGCCATCCGCAGCCAGTTCGATGCCGGCACATTCGCCCGCGGCCAGGACTATGCCCGCAAGGGCAAGGTGCTCGGCCTGCGCGTGCAGGGCGACAAGCTGCTCGCCGAAGTCGGCGGCAGCGGCGGCGCCGTCTACCAGCAATCGATCCGGCGCCGAGACGGCCGCGGCGGTGTGCGCATCGAGGGCCGTTGCAGCTGTCCCGTGGCGGCCAACTGCAAGCACGTGGTCGCGGTCCTGCTGACCGCCATCGCCTTGCAGGATGCCCCGGTGCCGCCCCCGCCCCGGCCGCAGGCCGGCGCCGCGAACGGCCTGTCCGCCGCCACCGAGCTGTGGCTGCGCCAGGTGGCACTGCTGAACGAGGTCCTGCGCGGCGCCGCGGCCGCGCCGGGCGCGCCGGACGCGCCCGCGTTCCGGCTCGCCTTCGTGCTCGTGCCGGACGAATCCGGCGACCAGCTGGAACTGCACATGTGCAAGGCGCGCCTGGACAAGCGGGGCGACCTCGTGGGCGTCTCGCTCCAGGACGACGTCGGGCAACTGCTGCAGGCGCCGTGGGTGCCGCGCGAAGACCAGCCGCTGGTGCGCATGACGGCCGCCCTGCGCGCCGGCAGGTTCAGGGACATGCGGCCGGCCGGGCCGCTCGGATTCCGCCTCTTGACGGACTTGTGCGCGCAGGGCCGGCTGTATTTCGTCGCCGACACGGCGCGTTTCCAGCACGCCCGCCTGCACGAGGTGGTGCCGGGACCGCAGTACGAGGCGCACCCCGCCTGGCGCCCGTCCGCCGACGATCCCGACGTCATCGGCCTGTCCTGGTGCTTCGCGGACAACGAAGCGATCGACTACCTGCTGTCGACCGAGCCGATGTGCTACCTGGACGGCGGCGAGGACGCGATGGTGCTGGGGGCGCTGTCCCTGCCGGCGCACCTGGCGGCCATTCCTCCCGAGGCCTTGCTGGCGATGACGCTGCAGGCGCCCGACGTGGCGCCGCACGAGCGCGCGGCGGTGGCGGCGCGCCTGGCCGAAAACGGCCTGGACCGCATCCTGCCGCTGCCGCAGGCGTTGCAGACGCGCCGCCGCGCGGACATCGTGCCGGTGCCCTGCCTGCTGTTGGACGGCAAACTGGAAAAGCTGCGCGGCGGCGGGCGCTGGCACGACTATGCGCAGGTGAATTTCTCCTACGACGGCCTGGTCGTCGACGCCGTCGACGCGCCCGTGCTGCGGCGCCGCGCCGGCGAGGACGTCGAACTGGTCGAGCGCCAGCCGGCCGCCGAACGCGCGGCCTTCGAGACGCTGGCCGGGCTGGGGTTCACCCTGCCGGCGCCCGGCTCGCCACTCGACGACATGCCCTGGCTGCTGCAACTGCCGACGCCGGAACGGTGGCTGGCCTTTGCGCGCACGGAGGTGCCGCGCCTCGTCGCCGCCGGCTGGCAGGTGGATACCGGCCCCGGCTATCGCTACGAAATCCTGGCGCCGCAGGACTGGTACGCCGAGCTGGCCGAGGAAGGCGAGGGCGGCGACGGCTGGTTCGCCCTGGAACTGGGCATCCTGGTCGACGGCGAGCGTCATGCGCTGCTGCCGCTGCTGGTGCAGATGATCCGCTCCGCGCCGCACGACTACGACGCCGCCGCGCTGGCGGGCTGGGAGGACGACCACGACCTCATCGTGGAACTGCCCGCCGGCGTGCGCGTCGTGCTGCCGGCGCAGCGCATCAAGCCGATCCTCGCCACGCTGGGCGAGCTGTATTTCACCGAACGCCTGGGCGCCGCCCTGCGCCTGCCCTGGCTCGACGCCGCGCGCCTGGCCGAGCTGGAACAGGCGGCCCAGCTGCGCTGGATGGGCGGCGAGCGCCTGCGCGACCTGGGCCGCAAGCTGCACGCATTCGGCGGCATGCGCGAGGTCGCGGCGCCGGCCGGCCTGCGGGCGCAGCTGCGTCCCTACCAGCTGACCGGCCTGGCGTGGATGCAGTTCCTGCGCGAATACGGCTTCGGGGGCATCCTGGCCGACGACATGGGCCTGGGCAAGACCATCCAGACGCTGGCCCACGTCCTGGCCGAAAAGGAGGCGGGCCGCCTCGACGCGCCCGCGCTGGTGGTCGCGCCGACCAGCCTGATGGGCAACTGGCAGGCCGAGGCGGCGCGCTTCGCCCCCGGCCTGCGCGTGCTGCTCCTGCACGGCAAGGACAGGAAGGACGCGTTCGACCAGGTCGCCGATGCCGACCTCGTGCTCACGACGTATCCGCTGCTGGGCCGCGACGAGGACGCGCTGCGCCGCCACCGCTACCACCTGCTGATCCTGGACGAGGCGCAGTACATCAAGAACCACCGCTCCAAGGCGGCGCAGACGGCCTGCCTGCTCGACGCGCGCCACCGCCTGTGCCTGACCGGCACGCCGGTGCAGAACCACCTGGGCGAGCTGTGGTCGCAATTCAACTTCCTGATGCCGGGCCTGCTGGGCGACGACAAGACCTTCCGCGCGCGCTACCGCAAGCCCATCGAGCAGGACGGCGACGTGCTGCGCAAGGACCTGCTGGCGCGGCGCCTGAAGCCCTTCCTCCTGCGCCGGACCAAGGACAAGGTGGCCACCGAGCTGCCGCCCAAGACGGAAATCGTGCTGCACGTCGACTTCGGCTCGGCCCAGCGCGACCTGTACGAATCGGTGCGGGTGGCGATGGACGAGCGCGTGCGCGACGAGATCGACCGCAGGGGCGTGGCGCGCAGCCAGATCGTGATCCTCGACGCGCTGCTCAAGCTGCGCCAGGTGTGCTGCGACCCGCGCCTGTTCCAGCCCGCCAGCACGGCCGGCTCGGCCAAGCTGGACGCCCTGCTCGAACTGCTCGACACCCTGCTCAGCGAAGGCCGCAAGGTGCTGGTGTTCTCGCAGTTCACCAGCATGCTGGCCCTGGTCGAGCAGGCGCTGCGCGCGCGCGGCGTCGCCTATGCCCTGCTGACCGGCGACACCGAAGACCGCGCCGCGACCGTGGCGGCGTTCCAGCAGGGTGAGGTGCCGGTGTTCCTGGTCAGCCTGAAGGCCGGCGGCGTCGGCCTGAACCTGACGGCGGCCGACACCGTGATCCACTACGACCCGTGGTGGAACCCGGCGGCCGAGAACCAGGCCACCGACCGCGCCTGGCGCATCGGCCAGGGCCAGCCGGTGTTCGTGTACAAGCTGATCGCGAGAGGCACGCTGGAAGAGATGATCCAGGACATGCAGCGCCGCAAGGCCGCGCTGGCCGACGCCCTGCTGGCGCCGGAAGGCGGCCTGGCCGAGGCCATCCGGCCGGACGACCTGCGCGCGCTGTTCGCGCCGTCGTAGCCGTTCCCGCCACCGCCACCGCCGTCATCGGCGGGTCACATTCGCGCATTACAGTCGGACGCTCCAGCATGGACGGGAGCGGCGATGGAAATGCACGGCGTAGCGAAGCACGGCGCGGGGCGGCAGCCTTGAGCGGCGACGATTTCCGGTTCGGCATGGCCGGCAAGCGCATCGTCGTGCTCAGCGTTCCGGCCGGCGCCGGGCATGTCCGCGCCGCCGAGGCGATCCGCTGCCGCGCGGCGGGGGCCCCTTTCGATGCCGACGCCATCCACCTCGATGCGATGGACTACGCGGCGCCGCGCCTGCGCAAGGTGTACACGGACCTCTACCTGTGGCTGGTGAGGCGCGCGCCGGGCCTGTGGCGCCACGTGTACCGCCTGACCGACGCCGCCGCGCCGGACGGGCGCTGGAACCGCCTGCGCCGCCGGATCGAGCGGCGCGACAGCCGCGCGCTGGTGCGGCGCATCGCCGCGCTCGCGCCCGACGCCGTGGTCTGCACGCATTTCCAGCCGGCCGAGATCCTGTCGCAGCAGCTGGCCGCCGGCGCGCTCGCTTGCCCGGTGTGGGTGCAGGTGACCGACTTCGACCTGCACCGCATGTGGGTCCATCCGCACGTCGCCGGCTATTTCGTCGCCAGCGACGAGGTGGCGTTCCGCCTGCGCGCGCTGGGCGTGCCGGCCGCGGCGATCCACGTGACCGGCATCCCGATCATGCCGGCGTTTTCCCGTCCGCCGGAGCGCGCCGAATGCGCGCGCGAACTCGGCCTCGATCCCGCCATCACCACGTTGCTGCTGATGGGCGGCGGCGCCGGCCTGGGCGGCCTGGGCGCGATGGCGCGGCGCCTGCTCGCCATCCCCGGCAACTTCCAGCTCATCGTGCTGGCAGGGCGCAACGCGACCGAACTGGCGGCGCTGCGCGACCTGGCCGCGCAGCATCCGGGCCGGCTGGCGCCGCTGGGCTTCACCGACCGGGTCGAGCGCCTGATGGCGTGCGCCGACCTGGTCGTCACCAAGCCGGGCGGCGCCACCACGGCCGAATGCCTGGCGCTGGGCCTGCCGATGATCGTCAACGCGCCGATCCCCGGGCAGGAAGAACGCAACGCCACCTTCCTGCTCGAACACGGCGCGGCCCTGGAGGCCGGCGACCCGCAGGCCCTCGACTACCGCGTCCGCTACCTGCTGGCGCATCCGGCGAAGCTGGCCGAGATGCGCGAGCGCGCACTGGCCCTGGGCCGCCCGCACGCCGCCACGCAGGTACTGGAAACCATCCTCAAGCACACCGAAAACCAAGATGCCGTCATTTGAACTGCCGCACCCGGGCCAGCTCGCCGCGACCCTGGCCTGCGTGCTGGCCGCCGCCTACCTGTTCGCGCGCGTGGAAGTCGAGATCGAGGGCGACGCCGGCTGGGCCGCCAACCTGCCCACCTGGCGCATCGAGGAACACCCGCTGCTGGACCTCTTCTGGGGCGGGCGCGCGATGACCGGCTACCACCTGTGGATGTTTTCCTTCATCGGCGTGTTCTTCCACTTCCCGCTGTGCTTCATGGGCCAGTGGTCGTGGCAGCTGGAGGCGCGCGTGGCCGCGTCGATCATGCTGTTCTGGATCGTCGAGGACTACCTGTGGTTCGTGATCAATCCGGCCTTCGGCTGGCGCCGCTTCAAGAAGGAGCACGTCACGTGGCACAAGCGCTGGGCGTGCGGGGCGCCGATCGACTACTGGCTCTTCGGCGCGATCAGCGTGGTGCTGTTCTGGTACGGCTACGGTGCTTGACGCGGCACGTCGTCCCGGCGCAGGCCGGGACCCAATTTTCGCGAGCAGCCGGGCTGCGGGCACATCCGGTCCCGGCCTGCGCCGGGACGACGGTTTTGACGTCAGCGGGACGACGCCAGATCGAGCGCGTGGCGCACCCGCCGGCACAGTTCGTCCGAGGTCCGCGCGATCAGTTCGTCCGGGATGGCGAACTTGGCCGTCAGGCGATCGTGGTCCTCGAAACCGTAGGACACCATGAACGGGTGCATGCCGGTGTGGATGGCCGCGGCGAAATCCTTGTGCTCGTCGCCGCAGACGTAGGCGCGCGCCGGATTGATGCCGAACTGTTCGCGGATGGCGCGGAACTGCGCGGTCTTTTTTTCGCCCAGCGGCACGTGGACGAGGAAGTCCAGGTCGTTGATGTCGATGTCGTGGCGCAGGAACAGCTGGCGCAGCGTTTCCAGCGGGTCGTTGGTGATGTTGCGGGTGACCACGCCGACGACGACGTCCGGCGCGGCGATGAGTTCGCGCACCAGGTCGGCGATGCCGTCGTACAGCGCGGCTTCCTCGCGGTACACGGTGGTGAGGCTGTCGACCAGCCTGGCGCGGCTGTTCTTGCGCAGGTTCTTGCGCAGGATCGTCGGGAATTCCTTCAGGCCGCCCAGGTATTTCAGCAGGTTGTGGCGCTTCTGGAAGCGCGCCTCGTCGCCGATGACGAGGCCGTGGCGCGCGAAGGCCGCCTCGATGGCGGAAAACGCGTCGATCGTGGTGCCGTCCGCGTCGAGGATCAACAATCGTTTATTGCTCTTGTACATATGTTTGCCGGGCGATACCTGTTTCCGACCATCATACAAGGGCGGTCGTGACAGGCGTATGACAGGGACCGTGCCTGGCAGTACCGTGCGGACGCGTTGCGCCGGCTGTGGTCAAATCGCCTCTCATCACAGCCAGGAGGACGTATGACGGACGAATTCAAGGCCGGCGACAAGGTGCAATGGCAGGCGTCGCAGGGCACCGTGCGCGGCACGGTCAAGAAGAAACTGACGGCGCACACGGCGATCAAGGGGCACGAGGTGGCAGCCTCGGCCGACCATCCGGAATACCTGGTCGTCAGCGACAAGACCGGTGCCGAGGCGGCGCACAAGGCGAGCGCGCTGAGGAAGGTGTGAATCGGCCCCCAGGTTGATTCCGCGTAAATAGTTATCCATTGTGGTTCAGCGCACGGACGGTCCCAGGCGTGCGCGGCATCCTGAAAGCGTCATCCGAACCAACGCACAAGGAGCGCAATCATGGGTAAATATTTTCTCGCATGGCTGATGGGCGTGCCCGCCGTCGTCCTGGTCATCCTGTACTTCTTCTTCCACTGATCGGCACGATGGCCGAACGATGCCGGCGCCACCCTCGGGTGGCGTCGTCGCATCCGGGCGGCGCTATTTGCGCAGGACCGGCATGCGGCCCACGTTGGCCCCGTCCTCCGCGCCGACGTTGCCGAAGTAGACGTCCAGGTCCTGCGCCGGCTTGAAATTGCGCAGGCGCACCTGGTAAGTCTTCGCATCGATCTTCCGGAACGTCCCGGGGAAGCACAGGCTGACCAGTTCGGCCGGATCGTCCTTGCGCACGTTGAGCGTGAAATCCTCGATGCCGCGCTTCCAGGTATTGCCGGTCTTGAGGATGTAGGCCACCTTGGCCGCATTCAGCCAGTACCCGCCCGGGTCGCCATGGCGCGCCGCCAGCCTGTTCCAGCTTGTCAGGAACGCCGCGTCGGCGCAATACCGCTTCGCCGTGTCCGCATCCATGCCCGACTCGCCCGGGCCCGCCGCCACGAAGGGGCGATAGGCATGGTGCACGCGCACCACCTTGTTGCTCGGGAACTTTTGCTTCCACACATAGTTGATTTGCACTTCCCAGAGCGGACCGGTGTCGCCCGTCTGCCCCGCGCCGTACAGCTTCGATCCGGCCAGTTGCTGGCGCTGCCGGGCGCTCAGCGGCGCCACGCCGGCCTGCTTGCCGAAGCTGGGGTGGTAGGCGATCTGGGCATCGCTCAGGCCCAGCTTGCGCAGCCGGGCGGTGACGTCGACGCCGTCGAGCAAGGCCTGCACGACGGTGTCGAAGCGCACCGGCTTGCCGTCGACGGCGATGGAAAAGCCGTCCGGCTGGCCGTAGTAGCTGTCGCTGACCTGTTCGAAGGCCGGATAGGCGGGCAGGGGGAAGACGATGGTTTCCTCCACGTCCGCGGCGGATTCGTTGACGAATTCGTAGTCGACGCTGATGCGGCGGTGGCTGACGTCGAGGACTTCCTTCTTCATGGCGATGGCATCGGTCTTGTGGAACACGATGCCGCCGGCGCCGACGGCGCCGATGCCGTCGTTGGCGGAGGCCGCCAGCGGGAGCAGCGGAAACAGCGGGAGCAGCAGCGTGGCGAGCGTGGCGGGCGTGGGTTTCATGCGTGGCGATGGTTGAGATATTGGACGATGGCCAATATACCGAACATCGCCGGCGGCACGCTACGCCGCCCGGCAAGGCGGGAGCGCGGGCGGGATTGTTACCCGATCCGTAACGAACAATCCCCGTTGCCGGTATTTTTCGGCACGGACCGGGTCACTATCATGGGTCCCGCAAGACATCGCCGACCAGGCGATCGACGGCGCCGCCCGCATCCCGGGCGGCGCCATGCCCAGACCTTTGCCCGTACCGGAAACCGACATGAACATGAAAACCACGCTGCTCTTCCCCGTAATGCTCCCCGTATTGCTCGCCACCACCCTGGCCGCCGGCGCCGCCGAACAGCCGCTCGACTTCGCCGGCAACGCCGTGCCGCGGGAGACGCGGGCCGACCAGGTCATCGTCATCACCGCGGCCACGCGCCACGTCAACGTCACCGGCGGCTCGGTCGTGCGCTTCGTCGTCGGCGACCGTTCCTTCACCTGGAACTTCCAGAACGGCGTGGCCCACGTCGTGCCGTTCGACCTGGCGCGGATCGCGCCGCCGGGCCTGGTCGACCATCGCGTCACGACCTACGTGTCCGACAACCCGCTGTACCAGAACAACTGACGCGGGAACGCGCATCGCCCGCCTGCGGTAAGATGGCGGGCTATGCGCAAGGATCTCGACCATGGACTGCTGCACGCGATGACGGCCTTCGTGCACGTGCTGGACGGCGGCAGCTTCACCGCCGCCGCCGGCCACATGGGCATCACCAAGGCCCAGGTGTCGCGCCTGGTGACGCTGCTGGAAAACCGCCTGCAGGCCAAGCTGCTGCACCGTACCACGCGGCGCATCGCCGCCACCGATGCCGGCGCGCGCTATGCCGGCCAGTGCAAGGCCATCCTCGACATGGTGGCGCAGGCGGAAGGGGAGGTGGCCGGCACCGGCCAGTCCGCCGGACGGCTGCGCGTGATGTGCATGACGGCCTTCGGCAACCGCTACGTGACGCCGCTGGTGGCGCGCTACTGCGCGGCCAATCCGCGCGTGACCCTCGACTACAGCGCCTCGCAGGATCCGCCCGACCTGCTGGCCGAGGGCATCGACGTCAGCGTCTACCTGGCCCAGTCCCTGCCCGATTCCGCCCTGGTGGCGCTCAAGCTGGGCCGGATGTTCTCGGTGCTGTGCGCGGCGCCGGACTACCTGGCGCGCTGCGGCGCCCCGCGCCATCCGGACGACCTGGCCCGCCATACCTGCCTGCGCCTGGTGAATTCCTCGGTGACGTCGCATTGGGAGCTGGACAACGGCACCGACCACGTCAGGCTCGACCCGCAAGGCCCGCTGGTCGGCAACGCCGCCGAGGTCGTGCTCGACGGCGCGCTGCGCGGCCTGGGCATCGCGATGCTGCCGTTCTACAGCATCGTCGAGGACATCGAGAACGGCCGGCTGGCGCGGGTACTGCCGGGCTGGCGCTCGCCCGAGATCGGGATCTTCGCGCTGTTGCCGTCGGGCCGCTTCGTCGATGCCAAGACGCGCGCCTGGATCGACCTGCTCAAGCACGCGCTGCCGCCGGCCCTGGCGCGCGACGCGGCGCACTTCGCCTGATCAGCCCTGCGCCACGCTGACCCGCGCGAAGCGCAGGTTCTCGAACACCTTGATGCGCCCCGTCAGCGGCCACCAGTCGTACAGGAAGATCTGCACCGGCCGCCACATCGCCACCCAGCCGATGATGGTCAGGCTCTCGCGCGCGATCTTCGCGGTGGGACCGGCGCCGAAGCTGGCGACGACTTCCGCCAGCGACAGGCAGGCCGCGACGAAGGAGAAGCCGATCAGCAGGCTGGTGCGCCCCTCGCGCAACAGCTGGCGCAGCTGGCCGCGCACCAGCCCGATCTTGTAGCCGTAGTAGTTGTGGATGGCGTCGGCGACCAGGTCGCCGGCCTGCTCGGGCGCGTCCAGCCGCTCCACGCAGATCGACAGGTGCAGGCGGCTCTGGCGCGGCAGCGCCATCGCCCAGTTCTCGATGTATTCCTCGCAGGCGCGGTCGAGGTCCTTGTTCAGGAAGGGCGCCGGATCGAGCGAGTTGAACAGCTGCTGCAGCTCGCGCACGCGCAATTCCAGCGTGTGGGTGGGGAGTTGGCTGATGTGCATGGGGCAAGGGTAGCGCAGCGCGGCGCGCGGCGCCAGCCGGCTTCAGGCCGTCTCGATGACGATCTTGCCGAACGCCCCGCGGTCCAGGTGATCGAAGGCGGCCGGCAGGCCGGCCAGCGGGTAGCGCGCATCGATCGCGGGTTTCAAGCCGATGCGGTCGACGGCGCGCACCAGGTTTTCCAGCGCCCGGCGGCTGCCGGTGCCGATGCCGTGGATCGTCACGTCCTTCAGCATCAGGGGCATCGCCGGGGCGGCCAGGTCGAAGCCGTCGAGCGCGCCGATCTGGCAGACGTGGCCGCCGACGGCCGCGGCCTGCACCGACTTGCCGAGGTGGGCGCCGCCGACGACGTCCAGGACGTGATCGGCGCCGCGGTCGGCGGTGAGCGCGTACACCGCGTCGAGCCAGTCGGCGCGGCTGCTGTCGATGTAGTGGTCCGCGCCCAGCGCGCGGGCGCGCGCCTCTTTGCGCGCGCGGCCGGACACGATGACCTCGGCGCCGTGCGCCTTGGCGATCTGCAGGCCGAACAGCGCGACCCCGCCGGTGCTGGGAATCAGCACCGTGTCGCCGGCGCGCACGCGGGCGCGTTCCACGAGGGCGAACCAGGCCGTGACGCCGGCGCAGGGCAGGGTGCAGGCCTCGGTATCCGCCAGCGTGGCCGGGGCATGGACGAACCACGCTTCGGGCATCGCCACGTAGTCCGCCAGCACGCCGGGATAGTGGCCGCCGAGCGTGCGGTAGGCCGGCGTGCGCGCATCGCCGGGGCGCAGGCCGTCGATCCAGTCCGGCATGAAGGTCGAGATCACGCGCTCGCCGACGGCGAAGCGGCTGGCGCCGGGGCCGGCCGCGACCACTTCGCCGGCCAGGTCGGAACCGGGCGTGAACGGAAACGCGAGCGGCAGGCCGCGTCCGGTCTCGACGACCATCTTGTCGCGGTGATTCAGGGCGACCGCCGCCACCTTCACCAGTACCTGTCCCGGTCCCGGGGCCGGCACGGGCACCTCGCGCAGGGTGAGCCGGTCGCGTCCGATGGCGTCGATCTCCCAACGCCGCATTGTCCTTGCCATGATGTCGTCCTGTCTCGTCGATGATGGGACGTAGTCTGGCATGGGCGATTGATGAAATGAATACCCTATAATCGGCACGTGTTGTTGAGCATGGTGCATCAATATGAAAGGTGGCGATTTTTCCGAACTGTTCGCGTTCGTGACCGTGGCGTCCGAGCGCAGCTTCCGCCGCGCCGCCCAGCGGCTCGGCGTGTCGCCGTCCGCGTTGAGCCACACGATCCGCGCGCTGGAGGAAAGGCTGGAGACGCGCCTGCTCAACCGCACCACGCGCAGCGTCGCCCCGACCGAAGCCGGGCAAGCCCTGTTCGCGCGCCTGCGGCCGGCGCTGGCGGAGGTGGAGGAGGCCGTGCGCGATGCGGGCACCCGCCCCGACCGTCCCACGGGCGTCGTGCGCATCAACCTGCCGCGCAGCGCCGCCCAGCTCGTGGTGGCGCCCTTGCTGGCCGACTTCCTGGCCGCCTATCCGGGCGTCCGGCTCGACCTGGTGATCGACGACAGCATCACCGACGTCGTCGCCGGCGGCTTCGATGCCGGCATCCGGTCGGGCGAACTGGTGCACCAGGACATGGTCGCCGTCAGGCTCACGCCGGACCTGCGCATGGCCGTCGTCGGCGCGCCCGCGTATCTCGCGCAACGGCCGCCGCCGCGGGAGCCGCGCGACCTGCACGGGCACGCCTGCCTCGGCTACCGCTGGCGCGAAACGGGCGTGCTGCAGCGCTGGCGCTTCGACGGTCCGGAGGGATCGATCGACGTCGATGTCGAGAGCGTGCTGACCGTGAACGACACCAACGTCCTGCTGGACGGGGCGCTGCGCGGCGCCGGCCTGGCCTACCTGGTCGAGAGCCTGGTGGCGCCGCACCTGCAGCGCGGCGAACTGGTGCGCGTGCTGGAACCGTGGTGCCGGCCGTTCGCCGGTTTCTACCTGTATTACCCGGGCAGTACGCGCATGCCGGCCGCGCTGCGCGCTTTCGTGGATTTCGTCAAGCTGCGGGGGCCGTCGTCGGGAGGAGGGACTTGAAACGACAACGCCACCCGGAGGTGGCGTCATCGACATGCTGCTGAATTCTTGGTGGCCCGGGGCGGAATCGAACCACCGACACAAGGATTTTCAATCCTCTGCTCTACCAACTGAGCTACCAGGCCAAGAGAGGCATGATTATAGCCAGCGCTTTGCGGGATCGCAAGTCCTGCCGAGCGATTTTTTGGGCCGGCGCAGGGGACAGGGGGCCCGAACGACGAAAACCGGACACGGCGAAGGGTCTATAATGTCTCCATGACCACACAGACCTCTTCCTCCGCCACTTCCCGCCCCGACGCCCGGCATGCCGATGCCCGCCAGGGGATCGTCCACAGTAGCGATGTCTGCATCGTCGGCAACGGTGCGATCGCCAAGACCGCCGCGCTCGGCCTGTCCCAGGCCGGCCACAGCGTGACCCTGCTGGTGCCGCCCGCGCGAGCGGCGACGCAGGACGGGGCGGCGGGCGCGGCGCCGTGGGATACGCGCGTGTACGCGCTGAACCACACGGCGCACACGCTGCTGTCGTCGCTGAAGGTATGGGGCGCGCTCGACATGGCGCGCGTGGCCACCGTCGACGCGATGGACGTGCAGGGCGACGGCCCGCAGGCGGGCCACCTCGGCTTCGACGCCTTCGGCGCGCATGCGGGCACGCTGGCCTGGATCGTCGAGGACGGCAACCTGGGCCAGGCGCTCGACGCCGCCCTGCGCTTCGCCCGGAACGTGCACGTGGTCAGCGGCCGCGCCGTGCGCCTGGCCACGGATGCCGAGCACGCGACGGTCGAGCTGGAAGACGGCGCCCGCATCGAGGCCCAGCTGGTCGTCGGCGCCGACGGGCGCCAGTCCTGGGTGCGCGGCCAGTGCGACATCGGCATCGACTACCGTTCCTACCACCAGCGCGGCGTCGTCACCAATTTTTATTGCGAAAAGCCGCACCACAACGTTGCCCGCCAGTGGTTCACCGGCAAGGACGGCATCGTCGCGCTGCTGCCGCTGCCCGGCAACCGCGTGTCGCTGGTGTGGTCGGCGCCGGATGCGCTGGCCGACACCATCATGAACGAATCGCTGGGCGAGCTGGCGATCCGCCTGGGCGAATATTCGGAATCCACGTTGGGCGTGCTGCGCCCGCTCGAGCCGGAACAGCTGCCGACGCCGCCAATCCAGGCGATCCCGCTGCTCTTGATCCGCCCGCACGCGATCGTCGCGCCGCGCGTGGCGCTGGCGGGCGACGCCGCCCACGGCGTGCATCCGCTGGCCGGGCACGGCATGAACCTGGGCTTCGGCGACGTCGTCGACCTGTTGAAGGTGCTGGGCGCGCGCGAGGCGCAGCAGGGCATCGGCGACGAGCGCGTGCTGGCCCGCTACGCGAGAGCCCGCAAGGAAGACGTGCTGTTGATGCAATTCGCCACCGACAGCCTGGAGCGCCTGTTCGGCGCAAATCTGGAACCGCTGCGCGTGGTTCGCAATTTGGGATTAAACTTGCTGGATAAGTTGCCTATGGTTAAGCGTCGGCTGATTGCCCATGCGATGGGCAGGTAACGATCCACACAGAAAGAATTGGGAATTTCAGTCATGCTCAAAACGAAGCTCGCCGTCCTGCTGGCGACCGGCCTGATGGCGTCCTGCGTCGAGGCGCAGAATTCGGTCGAGGCGACCATCAAGAAGGCCGTCGAACCGCGCCTGGGCGGCGCCAAGATCGAGTCGGTCAAGGAAACGCCGTACGGCGGCCTGTACGAACTGCGCGTCGCCGGCGACATCCTGTACACCGATAAAAAGGGCGAGTACCTGTTCATCGGCCACGTCTACGACGCCAAGACCACGCGCGACCTGACGCGCGAGCGCATCGACGACATCAACAAGATCAAGTTCTCCGACCTGCCGTTCGAATCGGCGATCAAGCAGGTCAAGGGCGACGGCAAGCGCGTGATCGCCGTGTTCGAGGACCCGAACTGCGGCTATTGCAAGCGCCTGCGCCAGACCACGCTGAAGAACATCGACAACGTCACGATCTACACCTTCATGTACAACATCCTGTCCGAGGATTCGTTCGTGAAGTCGAAGAACATCTGGTGCGCGCCGGACCGCGCCAAGGCCTGGGACGACTGGATGATCAACGGCAAGGCCGCGCCGGCCGCCGCCGCCAGCTGCGAGTCGCCGAACGAGAAGGTGCTGGCGCTGGGCCAGAAGATGAAGATCCAGGGCACGCCGGCGATCTTCTTCGCCGACGGCACCCGCATCCCGGGCGCGATCGACCAGAAGGCCCTCGAAGCCAAGCTGGCCACCGTTAAGCAGTAACCGGTTGCAGTACCGAGCAGCAAGCGCCGCACGCCTGGCCGGGTGCGGCGTCGTCGTATCGAGACATAGAAAAACACGTTTTTCCACATCCACTAGGGAGCCGCAATGGTCACTTTGAACATCAACGGGCGCGACCTCCAGGTCGACGCCGATCCCTCCACGCCCATCCTGTGGGCGCTGCGCGACAACCTGAACATGACGGGCACCAAGTTCGGCTGCGGCGCCGCCCTGTGCGGCGCCTGCACGGTGCACCTGAACGGCGAGCCCATCCGTTCCTGCATCACGCCGATCTCGGCCGCCAGCGGCCAGAAGATCACGACCATCGAGGCGATGGCGTCCGACAAGGTCGGCAAGGCCGTCCAGGACGCCTGGGTCCGGCACGACGTGCCGCAATGCGGCTACTGCCAGAGCGGGCAGGTGATGAGCGCCACGGCGCTGCTGCGCACCAACAAGACGCCCAGCGACAGCGACATCGACAACGCCATGAGCGGCAATATCTGCCGCTGCGGCACCTATCAACGCATCCGCGCGGCCATCAAGGATGCCGCCAAGACCCTGGCCTGAGGAGGACGACATGCGAGCTGAATGGTTCAAGAATGCCGGCGCAACCGGCGGCATGGCCTCGCGCCGCGGATTCCTGAAGGCCGGCGCGGGCGCCGCCGGCGGCCTGGTGCTGGGCTTCATGCTGCCGGGCGGCGGCCGCCTGGCGCGCGCGGCCGAGGCCAAACCGGTGGTGTACGCGCCGAACGCCTTCGTGCGCGTGGCGCCGGACGATACGGTCACCGTGATCGTCAACCGCCTCGAATTCGGCCAGGGCGTGCACACCGCGCTGCCGATGGTGATCGCGGACGAGCTGGACGCCGACTGGCGCCAGATGCGCAGCGAGCTGGCCCCGGCCGGCGACGTCTACAAGGACCCGGTGTTCGGCATGCAGATCACCGGCGGTTCGGGCACCATCGCCCACTCCTTCACCCAGTACCGCGAAGTCGGCGCGCGCGCCCGCGCGATGCTGGTCGCGGCCGCGGCGCAGCAGTGGAACGTGGACCCTGCCAGGTGCCGCACCGACAAGGGCACGGTGATCGGCCCGGCCGGCCAGAAGGCCCGCTATGGCGCGCTGGCCGATGCCGCCGCCAGGCTGCCGGTGCCGCAGGCGGTGACGCTGAAGGACCAGAAGCAGTTCCGCTACATCGGCAAGCCGATGGCGCGCCTGGATGCGCGCGCCAAGTCCACCGGCAGCCAGCAGTTCGGCCTGGACGTCAAGCTCGACGGCTGCAAGGTCGCCGTCGTCGCGCACCCGCCGGTGTTCGGCGCCAGGCCGGCGACGTTCGACGCCGCCAGGGCCAGGGCAATCAAGGGCGTGGTCGCCGTGCTGGAGATCCCGGCCGACCGCGGCGGGCGCGCCGTCGCCGTCGTCGCCGACGGTTACTGGCCGGCCAAGCAGGGCCGCGACGCGCTCGCGATCGAATGGGACACGGCCGCCGTCGAGAAGGCCGACAGCGCCCGGCAGCTGGCGCAGTTCACGGAAACCTCGAAGACGCCGGGCGCGTCGTCGCGCAAGGCCGACGTGTCGAAACTGGCGAACGCGCCGAAGAAAATCTCGGCCGTGTACGAGTTCCCGTATCTGGCGCACGCGCCGATGGAACCGATCAACTGCACGGTCGACCTGAAGGACGACGCCTGCACGCTGTGGGTGGGTTCGCAGTTCCAGACCGGCGACCGGGCCGCCGCCGCCGCGACCGCCGGCCTGAAGCCGGAACAGGTGACGCTGCACACCATGATGGCCGGCGGCGGCTTCGGCCGGCGCGGGGTGCCGACCTCGGACTTCATCGTCGAAGCCGTCAACATCGCCAAGGCCTACAAGGCCGCCGGCAACACGGGCCCCGTGAAGATGATCTGGAGCCGCGAGGACGACATCAAGGGCGGCTACTACCGCCCGTCGCACGTGCACCGCGCCGACCTGGGCCTGGACGACAAGGGCAATATCGTGGCCTGGAACCACGTCATCGTCGGCCAGTCGATCGCCGCCGGTACCCCGTTCGAAGGCTTCATGATCAAGGATGGCGTCGATTCGACCATGGTCGAGGGCATGGGCGAGCCGTATGCCGTGCCGCTGAACCTGTCGGCCCACATCGCCAAGGCCAACGTGCCGGTGCTGTGGTGGCGTTCGGTGGGCTCGACCCACACGGCGTTCGTGATGGAGACGCTGATCGACGAGGCGGCGCATGCGGCCGGCGCCGACCCGGTGGCCTACCGCAAGAAGCTGATCGATCCGAAGCATGCGCGCCACCACGCGGCGCTCGACCTGGCCGTGGCCAAGTCGGGCTACGGCAAGAAGGTGCTGCCGAAGGGGCATGCCTGGGGCGTCGCCGTGCACGAGTCGTTCAACACCGTGGTCGCCTACGTGGTCGAAGCCTCGATCAAGGACGGTGCGCCGAAGCTGCACAGGGTCACCGCCGGCGTGCACTGCAACCTGGCGGTCAATCCGCTCACCATCGAGGCGCAGATGCAGGGCGCGGCGCTGATGGGCCTGGGCATGACGCTGCCGGGCGCCGCCATCACGCTGAAGGACGGCGTGGTCGAGCAGCAGAACTTCGGCGACTACGTGGTCGCGCGCATGAACGACATGCCGCACATCGACGTGCACCTCGTGCCCTCGCAGGACGCGCCCACCGGCATCGGCGAGCCGGGCCTGCCGCCGCTGGCGCCGGCCTTCGCCAACGCCGTCTTCAGGCTGACCGGCAAGCGCCTGCGCAAGCTGCCGTTCGACCTGGCGGCGGCATGACGGCGGCGGCGTCCCCGGCTTCCTTCCCCGTCGGCATCCTGATGGCGGCCGGCCGGGGACGCCGTTTCGATCCGGCCGGCGTGCGCAACAAGCTGTTGCAGCCGCTGGCCGGCGCCGGTATTCATGATGAGCCGGTGGTCGCGGCCAGCGCGCGCAAGCTGCTGGCCGCGCTGCCGCGCGTCGTCGCGGTGGTGCCGCCGGACGATGGCGGCGTGGCCGCGCTGCTGGCGGGACTCGGTTGCATCGTCACCACCTGCCCGCAGGCCGACAGCGGCATGGCGGCGTCGCTGGTGCATGCGCTGCGCCATGCGCTGCAGGTGCTTCCCGGGGCGCCGTCCTGGCTGGTGGCGCTGGGCGACATGCCGCACGTGGCGCCCGCCACGCTGGACGCGCTGGTCGCCGCGCTGGCGGCCGGCGCGCCGATCGCCGCCCCCGTCATGGACGGGCGGCGCGGCAATCCGGTCGGCTTCGGCCGCGTCCACCTCGACGCGCTGCTGGCGCTGCGCGGCGACCAGGGCGCGCGCGCGCTGCTGCGGGCCGCGGCGGTCACCGAGATCCCCGTCGACGACGCCGGTATTTTCCGCGACGTCGACACGCCCGCCGATTTATAGAATTCCAGCGCCTGGAGAATCCGATTACACTACGGCGCATCAAGAGAGATTCTCCAGAACCATGAAAAAAACAACCCAGAAGAAGCAGGCCGCCGTCCAGTACACGATCGTGCCGAAGGACCTGGCCGGGCACCTGTTCAACGTCACCGTCACGGTGGCGGCGCCGGACCCGGAGGGCCAGGTGTTCGCGCTGCCGGCATGGATCCCGGGCAGCTACATGATCCGCGAGTTCGCGCGCAACATCGTGCGCATCCGCGCCGAGAGCGCCGGCCAGCCGGTGGCGCTGGCCAAGCTCGACAAGCATTCCTGGCGCGCCGCGCCGGTGGCCGGTCCGCTGGCGCTGCACTACGAAGTCTATGCCTGGGACCTGTCGGTGCGCGCCGCCCACCTCGACCAGACCCACGGGTTCTTCAACGGCACCAGCGTGTTCCTGCGCGTGCTGGGGCAGGAAGCCACGGCGCACCAGGTCGACATCCAGCGTCCGTCCGACCCCGCCGCGCGCGCCTGGCGCGTGGCGACCTCGCTGCCGGAACTGGGCGCCAGGCGCTACGGCTTCGGCACCTACGTCGCCGCCGACTACGACGAACTGGTCGACCACCCGGTCGAGATGGGCGACTTCGCGCTGGGCGGCTTCACGGCGCACGGCGTGCGCCACGACATCGTCATCACCGGCCGCGTGCCCAACCTGGACATGGCGCGCCTGGAGCAGGACCTGAAGGCCATCTGCGACACCCAGATCGCGTTCTTCGAGCCAAAGACGAAAAAGGCGCCGATGGACCGCTACGTGTTCCTGACGATGGCCGTCGGCGACGGCTACGGCGGCCTGGAGCACCGCGCCTCGACGGCGCTGATCTGCTCGCGCGCCGACCTGCCGACCACCGCCGCCGTGAAGACGGCCGAGCCGAACGAGGGCTACACCAAGTTCCTGGGCCTGTGCAGCCACGAGTACTTCCACACCTGGAACGTCAAGCGCATCAAGCCGGCCGTGTTCGCCCCCTACGACCTGCAGGTGGAGAACTACACGCCGCTGCTGTGGCTGTTCGAGGGCTTCACCAGCTACTACGACGACCTGATGCTGGTGCGCAGCGGCATCATCAGCGAGGCGACCTATTTCAAGTTGCTGGGCAAGACCATCGCCAGCGTGCTGCGCGGCAGCGGCCGCACCAAGCAGAGCATCGCCGATTCCAGCTTCGACGCCTGGAGCAAGTACTACCGCCAGGACGAGAACGCGCCGAACGCCATCATCAGCTACTACACCAAGGGCTCGCTGGTGGGCCTCGCGTTCGACCTGACGATCCGCGCCAGGACCGGCGGCGCGAAGTCGCTGGACGACGTCATGCTGGCGCTGTGGGAACGCTACGGCCGCGATTTCTACAGCGGCGGCGCGGGGGGCGGACGCGGCGTGACCGAGCAGGAGGTCGAGGCGCTGTTCGACGAGGTCGCCGGCGTGCGCCTGAAGTCGATCTTCGACCGCTACATCCGCGGCACCGAGGACATCCCGCTGGCCAAGCTGTACGCGCCGTTCGGCGTCAAGGTGGTGGAGGAGCGCAAGAGCGCCCGTCCGTCGCTGGACGCCGGCATCGGCCGCGACGCCGGCGGCGCCAGGCTGACCCAGGTGCACGAAGGCGGCGCCGCGCACCAGGCGGGCCTGTCGGCGGGCGACGTCGTGATCGCCGTCGACGGCCTGCGCGTGAACGGCAACCCGTCGAACCTGGACCAGCTGTTCGCGCGCTACCGCGTCGGCGACACGGTGGAGGTGCACGCCTTCCGCCGCGACGAGCTGATGCGTTTCGACGTCACGCTGCAGGGCGACCGCGTGCCCTGCGTGCAGGTCGCCGTGGCGCCGGGGACGCGCCGCGTGGTGACGGTGAAGCGGCCGAGCGCGAGCTGAGGGCCCATCCGACGCGGCGCCTTGTCGTCTAGTCCAGCCCGGTCTTGCCCGGCACCCAATAGGCCTTGGCCGTCAGGCGGCCGGCCGGCATGCCCAGCATCTTGAGCGTCCGGCGCATGCGCTGGATGAACCACGACCTGCCTGTGAGCACGAACTGCGCGCCGTCGGCGGCAAGGCCGGACAGGCGGCACTCGATGTCCGCGACGTGCGCATCGTCGTGTCGCTTCTCGAACGGTTCGACGCTCTTCAGCCCGAGCCGCGCGAGGACTTGCCGGACAGGACGGCAGGCGTCCGTTTCGACGAGGCCGTGCACGCCGCCGGGCGCCTGGCCGGACAGCGCATGGATGAGGCCGAGCGAGGTCTCGTCGCCGAGCACGACCACCGGTCCCGGGGCGCGGCCACGCAGATCGATGGAAGTGCGCGGCCCGAATACATGGCAAGCGTCGCCATGGCCGCCGCGGCTGGCCCATTCGCTTCCCGGACCGGGGCCGTGGGCAAAGGCGAGGATGCGCAGGCGCCCATTGTCCGGGTCCCAGTCGAGCGGGGTATAGGTGCGCGTCGCCAGTCCCGTGCCCATGCGTACCTGGATTTTCTGGCCGGGCACCCAGCCGGCGCCCCGGAACTGCGGGCTCTCGAGCGTGAGCAGGTAGAAGCGCTCGGCCACCCGTTCGCGATCGATCACGACCGCGCGTTTCATGAACAGGTCCGTCAGCGTCTGCTGGAACCATCCCGTCCGACCAGTCGCCTCCACGCCGGACGCCGGCGATGCGGCCGTCATCGGACCACCCCTGTGAACACGTTGCCGCTGTCAATGAGCGGCGCCGCCAAGGACCGGTCGGCGGTCCGGGCATCATGGCAAGGTCGCGGCAGCGTGCCGGCGACGGGGCCGTTGTCGAGTGAATACATGCATGTTCTCCTTGTTGGGTCGACGGGGGCCGGCGCCTGACGAAGTGTGCACCGCTGCCTGCATGGTAAAAGGGTTTGCATTTGACGGCATTGGGCAAGATTGACAGAATATTTGGAAATCCTGCCAATCGATCCCCGCATGCCCCTGCTGAACGACCAGAGTTTCCCTTCCGACTGGGTGCAGCCGGACACGGTGCCGCGCCCCGTCGTCACCTACGGCATCATGTCGGATCGCCTGGGCAAGGTGGAGCTGGCGTTCCACCGGCACGAGAAAAGCCAGTTCATGCTGACGCTACGCGGTGTCCTCAGCTGCGAACTGGAGGGTGGACTGTGGATCGTGCCGCCGCAAAGCGCCATCTGGATCCCGAGCGGGGTGCTGCACAGCGTGAAGTTCTCTGGCAGCATCGAGGGCTACAACGCGTTCATCGATCCGGCAGTGTGCGGGGACCTGCCTGCGAGTTGCTGTACCTTGTCCACGACGCCGTTGCTGCGCGAACTCCTGGTCCGCGCCGCGCATTTGCCGCTGCTGTATCCGGAGGAAGGCATGGCGCAGCGCCTGGTAGCCCTGCTGCTGGACGAGATGGCGATCGCGGCGCCGGGCAAGCTGCACCTGCCGATGCCGTCCGACGAGCGCCTGCGCAAGCTCGTGGACATGATCGTGGCCGATCCCGGCGACCGGGTGACGATGGATGCCTGGGCGGCGCGTGCCGGCATGAGCGAACGCACGCTGGCGCGCCTCATCAGCCGCCATACGGGCATGAGTTTTGGCCGTTGGCGCCAGCAGCTCAGGATCATGCTGGCATTGCAGCTGCTCGCCAAGGGGATGTCGATCCAGCAGGTTGCCGATCGCCTGGGCTACGAGAGCGCCGGCAGCTTCGTGACGATGTTCCGGCGCATGCTCGGTGCGCCGCCGGGACGCTATATGGCTCAGCAGCGGACGTAGCGGCGGACGCGGCGGCGCAACGTCGAGGCGTGACGTCATTCGGACGCCTGCACCGGCGCCAGGCTGCGCAACTGGTAGCGGTAGCGTTCCCCGAACAGGAAGGTTTCGGAGAACGTCAGCCTGCCGTCCGCCTGCGCCAGCCGCTGCGGCGGCGGCAGGGGCGCGCTGCGCCGCATCGAATCGAGCGCGACCTGCGCCGCATTCGTATCCCGCGCGCGCTGCACTTCCACGCCCGCCAGCGCGCCGGCCTGGTCCACCGTGATGCGCAGCACGACGACGGCGGGCATCAGCGGCGGCAGCGTGCCGGCGAAGGCGAGGTCGGCGTTGTGCTGGAGGACGTGGCGGGCGACCAGGGTCTTGTAGTCGTCCAGGCCCGCCGGCGGCGGGATGCTGGGGCTGGCAGGCTGCGCGGGCGGCGCGGCATGCGTGATGGGGGAGGCGATGGGAGCGGGCGGCGAGCTGGCCATCAGGCCGATCGGCCCGGTGCTCGAGCATCCGCCCAAGCCAGCAATCAATGTGATGAAAACCAGGCCCGAGCGGATGATCTTTTTCATGTCAGTCGAATAATCGTCGCAGTTCGCTGCCGGGATCGGGCGCGCGCATGAAGGCTTCGCCCACCAGGAAGGCATGCACGTCGGCCTCGCGCATGCGCTTGACGTCCTGCGGTCCCAGGATGCCGGACTCGGTGACCACCAGGCGCTCGGCCGGGATACGCGGCAGCAGGCCGAGGGTGGTGTCGAGCGTGACATCGAAGGTGCGCAGGTTGCGGTTGTTGATGCCCAGCAGTTGCGTCTTGAGGCGCAGCGCCGCCGTCAACTCAGCATCGTCATGGACTTCGACCAGCACGTCCATGCCGAGTTCCATCGCGCAGGCTTCCAGGTCCGCCATCAGGCCGTGGTCCAGCGCCGCGACGATCAGGAGGATCGCGTCGGCGCCCATCGCGCGCGCCTCGTACACCTGGTACGGGTCGACGATGAAGTCCTTGCGGATCACCGGCAGGTCGCAGGCGGCGCGCGCTGCGCGCAGGTAGTCGGCGCTGCCCTGGAAGAACTGCACGTCGGTGAGCACCGACAGGCAGGAAGCGCCGCCCTGCGCATAGCTGTGCGCGATGGCGGCCGGCTGGAAGTCGGCGCGCAGCACGCCCTTGGACGGCGAGGCCTTTTTCACTTCCGCGATGACGCCGGCGCGGCCCGCCGCGATGCTGCGGCGCAGGCCGGCTTCGAAGCCGCGGATGCCGGCGCGCAGTGCGCCGTCGGTGTCGACGTCGCGGCGCAGGCTGGCCAGGTCGCGGTGCTTGCGGGCGGCGGCGACTTCGTCGGCCTTGACCGCGAGGATCTTGTTCAGGATATCGGACATGATGGAACCTTTACGATGGCTTCGACAGCGCCAGCTTGACGCCGAGCCAGACGAACAGGCCGCCGGTGGCGCGGTTCAGCCACAGTGCGACGGACGGGTTGAGCTTGATGCGGCGGCTGGCCTGCGCGGTGAACACCGCCAGGCCGTGGCACCACAGCATGCCGTTGATGTTGAAGATGCAGCCGAGTACGACGAACGCCAGCGCCTTGTCGGGCGCGCCGGCATCGATGAATTGCGGCACGAAGGCGAGGAAGAACAGCGCGACCTTCGGGTTCAGGACGTTGGTGAGGAAGCCCTGGGCGAAGATCTTCCGGTACGGCAGCGGCGGGACGGCCGGCGCGGCGGCGGCGCCGTCGCGGCGCCGGCTGCGCAGCAGGCCGAGCGCCATGTACAGGATGTAGGCCGCACCGGCCAGCTTGACGGCCGTGAACGCCGCCGCCGACGTGGCCAGCAGGGCCGACAGGCCGAGCGCCGCCGCCAGGATGTGCACGAGGGTGCCGGCGCCGATGCCCAGCGCCGCCGCGCTGCCGGCGCGCCAGCCCTGGGTGGCGCTGCGCGTCATGATCAACAGCGAGTCCGGTCCCGGCATGATGTTCAGCAGCAGTCCGGAGACGACGAACAGGCCCAGGTCGTGGATGCCGAAGGCGTGGGCCGGCATGTCAGTTGGCCGCGCCGAGCTGGCGCGTGACGGCGACGAACTGCTCCAGCTTGGCCAGCGCCGCGCCGGAGGCGATGGCGGCGCGCGCCTTGTCCAGGCCGTCGGCGATCGACGGCGCCACGCCGGCCGCGTACAGCGCGGTGCCGGCGTTCAGCGCCACGATGTCGTGCGCCGGTCCCGGCTCGCCGCGCAGCGCCTCCAGCATGCGCGCCTTCGACTCGGCGGCGTCGGCCACCTTGAGGTTGCGGCTGGCGATCATCTGCAGGCCGAAGTCTTCCGGATGGATCTCGTATTCGCGGACCTTGCCGTCGACCAGTTCGCCGACCAGGGTGCCGGCGCCCAGCGACACCTCGTCCATGTTGTCGCGGCCCCAGACCACCACCGCATGCTGGGCGCCGAGGCGCTGCAGCACGCGCACCTGGATGCCGACCAGGTCGGGGTGGAACACGCCCATCAGGATGTTGGGCGCGCCGGCCGGATTGGTCAGCGGCCCGAGGATGTTGAAGATGCTGCGCACGCCCAGTTCGCGCCGCACCGGCGCCACGTGCTTCATCGCGCTGTGGTGGTTGGGCGCGAACATGAAGCCGATGCCGGTCTGGGCGATCGACTGGGCGATCTGCTCGGGTTTCAGGTCGATGTGGGCGCCCAGCGATTCGATCACGTCGGCGCTGCCGCTCGACGACGACACGCTGCGCCCGCCGTGCTTGGCCACGCGCGCGCCGGCGGCGGCGGCCACGAACATCGCGGCGGTCGAGATGTTGAAGGTATGGGCGCCGTCGCCGCCGGTGCCGACGATGTCGAGCAGGTTCGTGGTGTCGGCCATCGGCACCCTGGTCGAGAACTCGCGCATGACCTGGGCGGCGGCGGTGATCTCGCCGATGGTTTCCTTCTTCACGCGCAGGCCCATGGTCAGCGCCGCGACCATGGTGGGGGACATGTCGCCGGACATGATGCTGCGGAACAGGTGCAGCATCTCGTCGTGGAAGATTTCGCGGTGCTCGATGCAGCGGACGAGGGCTTCTTGTGGAGTGATCATGGCGTGGGTCCAATCCAGAAATCGTAGTGATCGTTGACCGATGAGTCGTCGCCCCGGCGCAGGCCGGGGTCCAGGTTGCGGGCGGTGCGCAGGAACTGGATCCCCGCCTGCGCGGGGATGACGGTCTCGAGGGCGGTGGTACTGACGCTGTTCGCCCGCAGGTCAGCGGTCGAGGAAATTCTTCAGCATCGCATGCCCGTGCTCCGACAGGATCGACTCGGGATGGAACTGCACGCCCTCGATGTCGAACTCCTTGTGGCGCACGCCCATGATCTCGCCGTCGTCGGTCCATGCCGTCACCTCCAGGCAGGACGGCAGCGAGGCGCGCTCGATCGCCAGCGAGTGGTAGCGGATCACGGTGAAGGGACTGGGCAGGCCCGCGAACACGCCCACGCCCGTGTGCGCGATCTTCGAGGTCTTGCCGTGCATGACCTGCCTGGCGCGGACGATCCTGCCGCCGAACGCCTCGCCGATCGCCTGGTGGCCCAGGCACACGCCCAGGATCGGCTTCCTGCCCGCGAATTCCTTCAGCACGTCCACCGAGACGCCGGCGTCGACCGGCGCCTTCGGGCCCGGCGAGATGCAGATGCGGTCCGGGTCCAGTTCCGCGATCTGCCCGAGCGTGATCTCGTCGTTGCGCACGGTACGCACGTCCTCGCCCAGCTCGCCGAAGTACTGCACGATGTTGTAGGTGAACGAGTCGTAGTTGTCGATCATGAGCAGCATGTCAGATCTCTCCATCCAGTCCGTCTTGCACTTGCTCGGCCGCGCGCAGCACGGCGCGCGCCTTGTTTTCCGTTTCCTGCCATTCCATCTCGGGGACGGAGTCGGCCACGATGCCGGCCGCCGCCTGCACGTACAGGTTGCCGTCCTTGATCACGCCGGTGCGGATCGCGATGGCCACGTCCATCTCGCCGCCGAACGACAGGTAGCCGCAGGCGCCGCCGTAGATGCCGCGCTTCACGGGTTCCAGCTCGTCGATGACCTCCATCGCGCGCACCTTGGGCGCGCCGGTCAGGGTGCCGGCCGGGAAGGTGGCGCGCAGCACGTCCAGGTTGGACAGGCCGCCTTTCAGGGTGCCTTCGACGTTCGAGACGATGTGCTGCACGTGCGAGTACTTCTCGATGACCATCCGGTCGGTGACCTTGACGCTGCCGATGGTGGCGATGCGGCCGATGTCGTTGCGCGCCAGGTCGATCAGCATCACGTGCTCGGCGATCTCCTTGGGGTCGTTGAGCAGCTCGTGCGCCAGCTCGGCGTCGCGCTCCGGCGTCGCGCCGCGCGGGCGGGTGCCGGCGATCGGGCGCAGCGTGACCTTGCGCTGGCCATCGGGCTCCTGTTCGTTGCGCACCAGGATCTCGGGCGAGGAGCCGACGATCTGCATGTCGCCGAAGTTGTAGTAGTACATGTACGGCGACGGGTTCAGCGAACGCAGCGAGCGGTACAGCGACAGCGGCGAATCCACGTAGGGCTTGCGGATGCGCTGGCCGATCTGCACCTGCATCAGGTCGCCGGCCATCACGTATTCCTTGGCCACGGCCACGGCCTTCAGGTAGTCCTCCTTGCCGAAGTCGCGGACCGCCTCGGTGCGCACCGAGCTCGAGGTGACGGGCGCATCGACGCTACGGCGCAGCATCATGCGCAGGTCCTTCAGGCGCTGGCGCGCCTTCGCATAGGCCTCGGGTTGCGCCGGGTCGGCATAGACGATCAGGTACAGCTTGCCGGACAGGTTGTCGATCACGGCCAGCTCTTCGGTCAGCATCAGCTGGATTTCCGGCAGGCCGAGGTCGTCCTTCGGCGCCGTGTGCGCCAGCTTCTTCTCGATGTGGCGCACCGTGTCGTAGCCGAAGTAGCCGGCCAGGCCGCCGCAGAAGCGCGGCAGGCCCGGACGCAGCGCGACCGTGAAGCGGCTCCGGTACTGTTCGATGAAGTCGAGCGGGTTGCCCTCGTGGGTCTCGATGACCTGGCCGTCCTGCTCGATCGTGGTGACGTCGCCGCGGGTGCGCAGCAGCGTGCGCGCCGGCAGGCCGATGAAGGAGTAGCGGCCGAAGCGTTCGCCGCCGACCACCGACTCGAGCAGGAAGGTATGCTTGCCGGCGCCCTGGCTCTGGGCCAGTTTCAGGTACAGCGTGAGCGGGGTTTCGAGATCGGCGAAGGCTTCCGCGATCAGGGGGATACGGTTGTAGCCTTGCGTGGCCAGCGACTTGAATTCGAGTTCGGTCATGTTTTCTCCCAGGCCGCCGGTGAAGGAGGGAGGGGCGGCGATGTCTTCAAAAAACCTGCCGGGGCTGTGCACGCGCACGCGCACCGGCAGCAATCAAGCGGTCAGTTGGACCAGGATTGCCAGCGTCGCCAGACCCAGGCCTCAGGGGCGCCGGTGTGCGTGACGGTGGGTTTTTTGGCGGAAAACATGTATAGACGATTTACGGAAATGCGTTAGGTTGCGGTACGGTTGTGCGCAGTTAGCAGCGTTGCCGCATCGAGCAGCGAATCCACTATACCATCGGAATCCATGGTTTGCACGGGCTTTCCGTGGTTATAACCATATGGCACGGCGAGCACGAAGCAGCCGGCCGCGCGCGCGGCCTCGGCATCGTTGCTGGAGTCGCCGATGGCGACCACCTGGCCGGGATCGAGCCCGAAGTCGCGGCAGACCTGCAGCAGCGGCAGCGGGTCGGGCTTCTTGCGCGCCAGCGAATCGCCGCCGTAGACCACCTCGAAGAAGGACGCCAGCCCCTTTTGTTCCAGCAGCGGGCGGGCGAACGCGATCGGCTTGTTGGTCACGCAGGCCAGGCGCAGGCCCAGGCCCTGCAGGGCCGCCAGGCCTTCCTTCACGCCCGGATACAGCGTGGCGCGTTCGCCGTTGATGGCGAGGTAGTGGCGCTGGTAGGACGCCATGGCGTCGTCGAACACGGCGTCGATGCGCGCCGCGTCGTAGTCCAGCCCCAGCACGTCGCGGATCAGGCGCTCCGATCCCTTGCCGACCATCGGTTCGATGACGGCCGCGGTGATCGGCGCCAGCCCGAAGCCGGCGCGCATGCCGTTCAGTGCCAGTTCGAAATCCGGCACCGTGTGCAGCATGGTGCCGTCCAGGTCGATGATGGCGGCCCGGATCGCCGCAGCGCCGGCCCGCATTTATTTGCCGACCGTGGCCAGCTCGGCGCGCATGGCGTCGATCACGGCCTTGTAGTCCGGCTTGCCGAAGATGGCCGAGCCGGCCACGAAGGTGTCGGCGCCCGCCGCGGCGGCGGCGGCGATGTTGTCGGCCTTGATGCCGCCGTCCACTTCCAGCAGGATGTCGCGGCCGGATTCGTCGATCAGGCGGCGCGCGATCGCGATCTTCTTGAGCGCTTCCGGAATGAAGGACTGGCCGCCGAAGCCCGGGTTCACCGACATGATCAGCACCATGTCGATCTTGTCCATCACGTGTTCCAGGTAGTGCATCGGGGTGGCCGGGTTGAACACCAGGCCGGCCTTGCAGCCGTTGTCGCGGATCAGCTGCAGCGTGCGGTCGATGTGTTCCGAGGCTTCCGGGTGGAAGGTGATGATGTCGGCGCCGGCCTTGGCGAAGTCCGGGATGATGCGGTCGACCGGCTTGACCATCAGGTGCACGTCGATCGGCACCTGCACGTGCGGGCGGATCGCCTGGCACACCAGCGGGCCGATGGTCAGGTTGGGGACGTAGTGGTTGTCCATCACGTCGAAGTGGATGATGTCGGCGCCGGCGGCGACGACATTGCGCACTTCCTCGCCGAGGCGGGCGAAGTCTGCGGACAGGATGCTGGGGGCGATGCGGTAGGTGGTCATGGTCTGCGGGACGGCTGGTATCGAAGAGGCGTCATTTTACCTCCATGCGCGCCGGCGGGCCCGGCCCGGCCGCCATCCCGCTGTCCGCCGCCGCGGTTTCGGCAGGCGTTGTATCATGTTGGCCACGCCGATCAACACGACAAGGAACACCGATGCCCGCCTACGATTTCGCGATCGCCGTCAGGACCCAGTACCTGCCGGAACAATCCAGCCCGGAGCGGACGCAGCACGTGTTCACCTACACGATCACGATCCGCAACACCGGCACCGTGCCGGCCCAGCTGATCTCGCGCCACTGGGTGATCACCGACGCCAACAACCAGGTGCAGGAAGTGCGCGGCCTGGGCGTGGTCGGCCACCAGCCGCTGCTGCAGCCGGGCGAGCAGTTCGAATACACCAGCGGCACCCAGCTGGAGACCCAGCTCGGCTCGATGAAGGGCGAGTATTTCTTCGTCGCCGAGGACGGCCACCGCTTCGAGGTGCCGATCCCGGAGTTCGTGCTGTCGCTGCCGCACGCCCTGCACTGATCGCCGGATCACGGGGCCGGCGCATCGTCCTCGCCGTCGTGTCCGCGCTTGGCGTCCCGCGCGCGCGGCGCCTGCTCGGGCTTGCGGCCGGCAAACATCGTCCACCACACGATGAACACCAGCAGGAACAGCGCCACGCCCGCTTCCAACAGCAGTATCCACATCACGGTTTCCCCATGCTCTCGACACGCCGCAGTGTACCCGCTTTATCGACCCTCGTCGTCCTGCTGGCCGCCTGCTCGACCGCGCCGCAACAGCCGTCCCGGCCGCAACCGCAGCCGCCGGTGACGATGCCGCCGCCGGTCGGGCCGGTGACCGTGCCGCCGCAGCCGCAGCCGCAACCCCAGCCGCAGCCGCCGGCGCCGTTGTTCACCCCGGTCGCCTTCGATGCGCTGCCGGGGTGGCGCCAGGACGACCTGCGCCAGGCCTGGCCGGCGTGGCAGGCGTCCTGCCGCGCGCTGCAGGCCAGGGCCGACTGGAAGGCCGCCTGCGCGGCGGCGCGCCAGGTCGACCCGAACGACGGCGCGGCGATCCGCCGCCATTTCGAGGCCTGGTTCGTGCCCAACCTGGTGCGCGCCGCCGACGGCGCCGACGCCGGCCTGATCACCGGCTACTACGAGGCGATGCTGCGCGGCGCCCGCAAGCGTGGCGGCGCCTACCAGACGCCCTTGTACAAGGTGCCGGACGACCTGGTCACCGTCGACCTGGCCAGCGTCTACCCGAGCCTGAAGGGCATGCGCCTGCGCGGCCGCCTGGCCGGCAAGACCGTGGTGCCCTACGGCACGCGCGCCGAGATCGAGCGCGCGCGCATTCCCGGCAAGGAACTGCTGTGGGTCGACGATCCGGTCGAGGCCTTTTTCCTCGAAGTGCAGGGCTCGGGCCGCGTGGTGCTGGAAGACGGCGGCGGCACCGTGCGCGTGTCCTACGCCGACCAGAACGGCCATCCGTACAAGGCGATCGGGCGCTGGCTGGTCGAGCAGGGCGAGCTGACGCCGGAACAGGCCACGGCGCAGGGCATCAAGGCCTGGATCGCCGCGCATCCGCAGCGGCGCCAGGAACTCCTGAACGTCAATCCCAGCTATATCTTCTTCCGCGAGGAGCGCCTGCCGGATCCGGGCGTCGGTCCCAAGGGCGCGCTCGGCGTGCCGCTGACGCCGGCCCGTTCGGTCGCGATCGACCCGGCCTTCCTGCCGCTGGGCGCGCCGATCTTCCTGGCGACCACCGCGCCGGCCAGCGACGTGCCGCTGCAACGCCTGGTGATGGGCCAGGACACCGGCGGCGCCATCAAGGGCGCCATCCGCGCCGACTTCTTCTTCGGCTTCGGCGCGCAGGCGGCCGACGATGCGGGCCGCATGAAGCAGCGCGGACAGGTCTGGGTGCTGCTGCCGCGACCGGCGCCGGCGCAGGCCGCGCGCTAGTCTTTCACATGGCGCAGCCGGGTACCCGCCAGGGTGCCCAGCGTGAGCGCGGCCGCGCCGAGGGCCACGAAGGCCAGGCCGCCGCGCACGCCGTAGCGTTCGCCCAGCATGCCGGCGCCGGCCGCGCCCAGCGGCGCCATGGCCACGGTCAGGAAGCGCATCGTCGAGGTCATCCGGCCGAGGAAGGCGTCGGGCGTGACGCGCTGGCGCAGCGCCAGGTAGGGCAGGAAGAACAGGATGGCGCCGCAGTCCAGCCAGAACACGACGACCGCATACGCGATGGCGCTGGCGGTGCTGCTCCCCATCAGGTCGCGCGGGATCGCCGGCATCAGCACGAAGCCGAGGCTCGACGCGCACAGGCCGATCGCGATGGTGGCGCCGGTACCGAAGCGTCGTCCCAGTGGCTTGAGCAGCATCGAGCCGACGAACACGCCGACGCCGCCCAGCATCTGCGCCATGCCCATCGTCCCCGGCGCCAGCCCGAGCACCCGGGTGGCGAACAGCACGTACAAGGCCGTGTAGCCGTAGAACAGCAGGTGCCAGCAGGCCGAGGTCCAGGCCAGCAGGCGCAGGGTGGGGTGCTTCCAGACGAAGGACAGGCCGTCGAGCATGTCCCGGAGCGCGTGCGACCGCGGCGGCTGCGGCTGCGGTTCGCGTGCGCGGATGCGGCGCAGGTTCAGGATCGAGACGGCGAAGCCGGCCACGTTGCACAGGATGGCAACAGGCGCGCCCAGCAGCTGGACCAGGATGCCCGCCAGGCCGGGGCCGAGCAGGCGCGAGGCCGATTCGGTGGCGCCGAACTTGGCCTGGGCGTCGATCAGGCCGTCGCGCCCGACCAGGAAGGTCAGGAAGACCTGCTCGGCGCCGCCGCCCACCACGTAGCTGGTGCCGAGCAGGAATTCGATCGCGTACAGCCAGTGGATCGTCAGCCAGCCCTGCCACCAGGCCAGCGGCACGGTCGCCAGGCCGATGGCCACCATCGCATCGCTGCACAGCTTGACCGGCAGGCGCCGGCGGCGCTCCAGCAGTACGCCGGTGGGAAGGCCGAACAGCAGGAAGGGCAGGGAGCCGGCCGCGGCCAGGGTGCCCATCTGCGCGGGCGTCGCATGCAGCAGCAGGGCGGCGCAGATCGGCAGGGCCAGCAGCGTGATCTGGGAGCCGAAGTTGAACAGGATGCTGCTGGCCCAGAAACGGCGGAAATCGGGATTGCGCAGTTGCTGGTCGCCGGCGAGGCGACGGAAGAAGGCGATGGGGGACACGGGCGGGCTCGGCGAATCGCGGGACAGGCGATGATAGCAGCACGGGCTTGCCGTATACGTCACCTTTTCGTGGTTCTGGCGCTACAATCCGGAAGTCTTCTCATATAAGGGGTGTCCCATGGAGTATGCAGACCTGCTGATCGAACGTCACGACAAGGTCGTCGTGATCCGCCTGAACCGTCCGAAGGCGATGAACGCCCTCAACGACAACATGATGAACGAGCTGGGACATGCGCTGCACGCGTTCGACGCCGACCCGTCCGTCAACGTGATGATCCTGACCGGCAGCGACAAGGTCTTCGCGGCGGGCGCCGACATCGCCGCCATGGCCAACTACACCTACGCCGACACCTATCCGGGCAACTACATCGGCCGCAACTGGGAACATATCCTGGACGTGCGCAAGCCCGTGATCGGCGTCGTCGCCGGCTATGCGCTGGGCGGTGGCTGCGAACTGGCGATGATGTGCGACTTCCTGATCGCCGCCGACAATGCGAAATTCGGCCAGCCCGAGATCAAGGTCGGCGTGACCCCGGGCGCGGGCGGCACCCAGCGCCTGCCGCGCGCCATCGGCAAATCGAAGGCCATGGACATGCTGCTGACCGCGCGCATGATCGACGCGGCCGAGGCCGAGCGCACCGGCCTGGTGTCGCGCGTGGTGCCGGCCGACCTGGCCATGACGGTGGCGCTGGAGGTGGCCGAGGGCATCGCGGCGATGCCGGTGTCGGTCGCCATGCAGATCAAGGACGCCGTCAACCGCGCCTTCGAGACCACGCTGACCGAGGGCGTGCGCTACGAGCGTCGCTTCTTCCATGCCGGCTTCGGCACGGCGGCGCAGAAGGAGGGCATGGCCGCCTTCCTGGAAAAGCGCAAGCCGAACTTCGACGGGATGTGATCCCATGCGGACGTCGGCTTTCCTGAAGGGAGGCGCGGCGTTCGCGATCGTCGCGGGGGCCTTCCTCGGTTGCGCCTGGCTTCCCCCGACGCTGCCGCCGCCGACGGCGATGCTGCGCGCGCCGTCCAGCGCCTGCCTCGACACGGCCGGCACCGCACTGGGCACGGCCATCGCGCCGCTGGCGGCGGCGCATCCGGGGCTGGCGGGCATCCATCCGCTGATCGACGGCCGCGATGCGTTCGCGGCGCGCGCCCTGCTGGCGGCGCGCGCCGAACGCAGCCTCGACGTCCAGTACTACATCTGGCGCAAGGATCTCACCGGCACGCTGCTGCTGGAATCGCTGCGCGCCGCCGCCGCGCGCGGAGTGCGCGTGCGCCTGCTGCTCGACGATAACAATACCGACGGCCTGGACCCGGCGCTGCTGGCGCTGGACCGCGCGCCGAACGTCGAAGTCCGCCTGTTCAATCCCTTCGCAATGCGCAGCTGGCGCAGCCTCGGCTACCTGACCGAGTTCGCGCGCCTGAACCGGCGCATGCACAATAAATCGTTCACGGCCGATAACCAGGCGACGATCGTGGGCGGGCGCAACGTCGGCGACGAATACTTCGGCGCCGCCGACGATGTCCTGTTCGTCGACCTGGACGTGCTGGCCGTCGGCCCGGTGGTGCAGGACGTCTCGCGCGATTTCGACCGCTACTGGAACAGCGGCTCCGCCTATCCGGTGGCGGCCCTGGTCGATGCCGGGCAGGCCGACGCGCCGGACGCGTTGCCGCGCCAGGCCGCCCTCCTGCGCACGCGGCCGGAGGCGCGCGGCTATCTCGACGCCTTGCGCAGCGCGCCATTCGTCGCCCAGCTGGCGCAGCGGCGCCTGGCGCTGGAATGGGGCGTGGCGCGCCTGGTCAGCGACGATCCGGCCAAGGTGCTGGGGACGGCGCCGGCCTGGGCGCACATGGCGCCGCGGCTGCGCGCGCTGCTGGGCGAGCCGCGGCGACGACTCGACATCGTGTCGCCATACTTCGTGCCGGGCGAGGAAACGACGCGGACGCTCGTCGCCATGGCGCGCGGCGGCGTGCAGGTGCGGGTGTTGACGAATTCGCTGCATGCCACCGACGTCGCGGCCGTCCACGCGGGCTACGCCAGGTGGCGGCGCGCCTTGCTGGAAGGGGGCGTGGCGCTGTACGAGTTGAAGCGCATGGGCGATGGCGACGCGCAGCAGCGCCGCATCGGCGGCAGTTCCTCGTCCAGCCTGCATGCCAAGACCTTCGGCGTGGATGGGCAGCGCATCTTCGTCGGCTCCTTCAACCTCGATCCGCGCTCGATCGCGCTGAATACGGAGATGGGCCTGGTGATCGACAGCCCGGCGCTGGCCGGACGGCTCGACGACACGCTGGCGCAATCCATGCCGGCGCAGGCCTATGCGGTGCGGCTGGGCGAGGATGGCGAACTGGCGTGGATCGAGCGGACCGGCGGTGGCGCCGTACGGCATGCCGAGGAACCGGGGACGAACGCCTGGAAGCGCGCCGGCGTGCGCGTGCTGTCGTGGCTGCCGATCGACTGGCTGTTGTAGGCTGTTCTCATGGCCTTGCGGCAAACTCATCCATTTGCTATAGTGCGCGTCCTGCTTCTGCAGCGCAGTAAAAGTTCAGCGAAATCAAGTAGTTGGACGAGAAGTGTTGATGACTTCGATTGCGGTGCAGAAAACGAGGGGGTTGACGAAGCAAACGAAA
>NZ_CAJYEB010000008.1 GCF_913773735.1 uncultured Massilia sp. | reverse complement strand
AGTAGGCGCCGAAGAAGCAGAACTGCACCAGCATCGCCTGCACGTAGTTCAGCGTGTAGACGGACTTCAGGTGCGGGATCAGGACGTCGTTCAGCGAGGTCAGCAGGCCCCACATGAAGAACAGGATCGTGACGACGGTCAGCGGAAAGGTGTTGTTGCCGGTATTCGGCGTCGCGGCGAGCGGCCGTGCCGGTGCGGATTGTGCCATGCTGTCTCCAGAAATTGTCATTGTCGGGCGTCCAGCAGCGCGGCCACGCCGCGCAATGCCGGATAGGGTTCGGTGACCACCCAGGTCGGGATCCGTTCCAGGTAGCCGCGCAGGCGCCCCTTGTCCTCGAAGCGATGGCGGAAGCTCGACGCGTGCAGCAGGCGGCCCAGGCGCGGCACGATGCCGCCGCCGATGTACATGCCGCCGGTCGCGCCCAGCGTCAGCGCGACGTTGCCGGCCACGCTGCCCAGTACCGCGCAGAACGCTTCCACCGTGTCGCGGCAGGCGCGGCAGCTGCCGTCCAGCGCGCGCGCCGTGATGTCCGGCGCCGCCAGGGCCTGGCCCCACAGCGCGCGGTGGATCGACGCCAGCCCCATGCCCGAGAGCAGGCGCTCGGCCGACACGTGGCCCTCGTCCTGGCCCAGCTCTTCCCACAGCGCTTCGAGGATGCGGATCTCCTGGCGCGTGACGGGCGCGAAGCTGGCGTGCCCGCCCTCGCCCGGCAGCGCGATCCAGCGCCCGTCGCAGGGTACCACGCCGGACACGCCAAGGCCCGTGCCAGGGCCGATCAGGCCGAGCGGACGCCCCGGCGCGCCCGCGAAGGCGCCGTCGCCCACGCGTTCGCGGCCGTCGTCGTCCAGGTGCGGCAGCGCCATCGCCAGCGCGGCGAAGTCGTTCACCACCAGCAGCGTGTCCAGGCCGCGCTCGTGGCGCAGCGCCTCGATCGAAAAGCGCCAGTGGTGGTTGGTCATCGCGACCACGTCGCCCTCGACCGGATTGGCGATCGCCAGCGCGGCGGCGCGCACGCCCCCGCTGGCCAGGCCGCGCCCGGCCGCCTGCGCCAGGTAGCCGGCGATCGCCGCGCCGATGGTCTCGTACGCGCGGCAGGCCAGCACTTCGACGTCGACGATGCGTCCGCCCCGCCCGCCTGGCGCTTCCTGCAGCGCGAAGCGGGCATTGGTGCCGCCGATGTCGGCGAGCAGCCGCAGCGCCCCGGCGGCCTGCGTGCCCGTCGCGCTCATCGCAGTTCCTCGCAGGCGACGCTGACGGCCGGCGCGGCGTTCGGCGCGGCGGCCTGCGGGGCGGCGCCCTGCACGTCGATGCCGGCGAAGGCGGCGGCGAAGGCGCCGCCGCTCGTCACGCTGAACGGCGTCGTCACCTTCGCCAGGTCCACGCCCCGGGCCGTGAAGCAGGCCAGCGGGATGCTCACCGACTGGCGGCCCTTGCCGGCCAGGCGCGCGAACAGCGCGGTGGCGTCGAGCGGCGCGCCGCAGGCGCGCGGTCCGCACGCCATGGCGATGGTGACCTTGCCGGCCGGCGCCGTCTGCACCAGCGTGTCGAAGCGCAGCGCGCCGCCCTTGGCCAGCGCGGCCGGCAGGGCCAGCGGCCTGGCGCCGTGGGCCTCGAAGCTGGCCGGGCCGGTCCAGGTGACCAGGCGCGCATCCTGCTGAGTGTTGACCTGGGCGACGGCGGCCGCGATGCCCGGCAGCGTGGCGGTCGCGTTCAGGTCCTGGCCCAGCTCGCGCACGGCGGCGCCGCTGCGCAAGCGCAGCGGGAAGCTGGCGCGGTCGGCCTGGCCGTAGATCGGCCAGGTGTTCGACGCGCTGCAGCCGCCGGCCTGGTAGGCGGTGTCCAGCTTGCCGAGCTGCGAGCGCTCGCCGCGTCCGAGGCCGTAGCCCCAGGCGAACAGCGGCGCATAGCCCTTGTCGCCGACGTTCAGCGGGGTCTGGCACACGCCCTTCGGCCACGAGAACGACAGCTTGCCGGTGAAGTCGTACGCCTTGCCGTCCTTGCCGGCGACCAGCAGGTCGGACACGCCCTTGCCTTCGGTGCCGGGCAGCCAGGCGGCGATGAAGGTGTCGGACAGGTTCATCAGGTCGTTGACCCACAGCGGACGGCCCGACAGGAACACGGTGACGACCGGCCTGCCCTTGCCGTGCACGGCCTGCAGCACGGTCAGGTCGTCCGGATAGCGGCTCGAGTGGCGCAGCGTGCCGGACGGGCCGATGTCGCCGTCGCCCTCCGCATACGGCGCCTCGCCGACCACGGCGACCACGGCGTCGAATTTCGCCGGGTCCACGCCCTTGCCGTCGATGCTGTAGGTGACGTCGGCGCCGGCCGCCTTCAGGCCGGCCAGGATGGTGTCGGCCTGCGGGAAATCGGCATTGGTGTTGGCGGTGCCCTGCCAGGTCAGCGACCAGCCGCCGGTCTGCAGCGACATGCTGTCGGCGCCGCGTCCCACCAGCAGGATGCGCTTGCCCGGCGCCAGCGGCAGCGCCGGCCCCTCGTTCTTCAGCAGCACCAGCGATTCGCGCACGGCGCGCCGTCCCAGCTCGCGCGCCTGCAGCGCCTCGTCCTTGCCGGCGTAGGCATTGCGCGACGGCGACTGCTCGAACAGGCCGGCGCGCAGCTTCACGCGCACGATGCGCGCCACCGCGTCGTCGATGCGCGCCATCGGGATGCGGCCCGCCTTGACGTCGTCGATCGTGTTGGCGATGAACGCCTTCCAGTCGTTCGGCACCATCACCATGTCGACGCCGGCGTTGATCGCCTGCGGGCAGTGGTCGTTGGTGCAGCCCTTGACCTCGCCGATGCCGTTGTAGTCGGTCACGACGAAGCCGTCGAAGCCCATCCGCTCCTTGAGGATTTCCGTCATCAGGCGATGGCTGCCGTGCAGCTTGCCGTGGTCGCGGCCGGTCTCCGGGTCGACCCAGCTGTTGAAGGACACCATGACCGTCTGCGCGCCCGCCTGCAGGCCGCTGAAGTAGCCGGGCGCGTGGATGTTCATCATTTCGCGCTCGGTGGCCTTGGACACGCCCGTGTTCACGCCGTTCTCGGTGCCGCCGTCGGCCATCAGGTGCTTGATGCTGGCGACCACGTTGGCCTGGTCCTTGAACGCGCCCTGCATGCCGCGCACGTAGACGCCGGCGTAGTCGTGCACCAGCTGCGGGTCTTCCGAGAAGCTCTCGTAGGTGCGGCCCCAGCGGTCGTCGCGCACCACCGCCACCGTCGGGCCGAACGCCCAGGCGATGCCGGTCGCGCGCACGGCCTTGCCGGTCGCCGCGGCGATCGCCTCGACCAGCTGCGGGTCGCGCGCTGCGCCCAGGCCGATATTGTGCGGGAACATGGTGGCGCCGTACACGTTGTTGTGGCCGTGGACGGCGTCGGTGCCCCAGATCACCGGGATGCGCACCTTCATGTCGGTCGACATCGAGGCGTCGTGGAAGGCCTGCGCGACGGCCAGCCAGGCGGCCGCCGGCGCGTGCTTGTCGTTGTCCGGCCAGCTGCCGCCGCCGTTGAGCACGGAGCCCAGGTAGTACTTGCGCACCTCGTCCGGCGTGACGGCCTTGATCTCGGCCTGGGTCATCTGGCCGACCTTCTGCTCCAGCGTCATGCCCTGGACGATGGCGGCGACGCGCGCTTCCAGCGCCGGGTCCCTGGCGATGGCGCTGGCGATGCGCGGCCAGGCGTCGATCTTCGGCGCGCTGCCGGGGATGCCGACGGCGGCGCCCTGCGCCAGCGCGGGTGCGGCGGCGAGCTGCGCGGCCAGCGGCAGGCTCAGGGCCACGGCCAGCGCCAGCGTGCGGCGGCGCGTGGCGATGCGGGTATCAGTCATTCGCGTGTCTCCAATCTTGTTTTTAGCGGCATTGGAAACGATTCCAATCCATCCCCGGCATAGTGACGGGAAAGCGCCGCGCTGTCAATCGTCACCATGCGCCGGCGCACCGCGGCTCAGTCGCCGTGCAGGAAGGCGCCGTACCACCTGCCGCTGTCCTTCAGGCGCCGTTCCTGGGTCGCATAGTCGATGTGGACCAGGCCGAAGCGGCGCTGGTAGCCCTCGGCCCATTCGAAGTTGTCGAGCAGGCTCCAGGCGAAGTAGCCCTTGAGCGGCACGCCGGCGGCGGCCGCCGCGCGCAGCGCCGCCAGGTGGCGCTGCAGGTAGCGCTTGCGCGCCGCGTCGTGGACGGCGCCGTCCGGCGCCACCGTGTCCTCGTAGCTGGAACCGTTCTCGGTCACGTACATCGGCCCGGGCGCGTAGTCGCGGTGCACCCGTTCGAGCAGTTCGGCCAGGCCGCGCGGCTCGACCGGCCAGCCCATCGCCGTGATCTCGCCGGAGGTCGGCGCCAGCACGCGGGTGCGGAACGGCTGGTGCGCCGGGTCGTCGGCGACCACCTCGGGAAAATAGTAGTTCACGCCGAGGAAGTCGGTCGGCGCGGCGATGGCCTCCAGGTCGCCCGCCTCGACGTGCGGCGCGCTGTGCCCCACCAGGTCCCAGGTCGCCTGCGGGTAGCCGCGGCCGTACAGCGGGTCGAGGAACCAGCGGTAGCGCAGGCCGTCGTGGCGCTGCATGGCGGCGTGGTCTTCCGGGCGTTCGCTGGCGGCGCGCAGCGGGTGCAGGCTCAGCGCCAGGCCGACCTGGGCGTCCGGCACGTTGGCGCGGATGACCGGCACCGCGCGGCCGTGCGAGAGCAGCACGTGGTGGCATACCTGCAGCGCGGTCTTCAGGTCGGTCAGGCCCGGGGCGTGCCAGCCCTCGTAGTTGCCGATGATCGCCGTGCACCACGGCTCGTTGTGGGTGATCCAGTGCTTGACGCGGTCGCCCAGGCGGCGCGTGACGGCGTCGGCCAGTTCGACGAAGGCGTCGACGGTGGCGCGCTCGTTCCAGCCGCCGCGGTCCTGCAGGTACTGCGGCAGGTCCCAGTGGTACAGCGTGGCCCAGGGCTGCAGGCCGCGTTCCAGCATGCCATCCACCAGGCGTGAATAGAAATCCAGGCCCTTCTCGTTGGGCCTGGCGCCGACGCCGGCAAAGATGCGCGGCCAGGCGATCGAGAAGCGGTAGGCGTTCAGGCCCATGTCCCGGCCGAGGTCGAGGTCCTGCGGCCAGCGGTGGTAATGGTCGCAGGCGACCGCGCCGCTGGAGCCGTCGCGGATGCGTCCCGGCGTGGCGGCGAAGCGGTCCCAGATCGATTCGACCCGGCCGTCGACGGCGCCGGCGCCCTCGATCTGGTAGGACGAGGTGGCGCAGCCCCACAGGAAGTCGGCGGCGAAGTCGCTGCGGCGCGGCGCCGGATCGTCGGCGGCCGGGGGCATCGGAATGGCGGCGGGTAGGCTCATGGTGTTGTCGTCGCTATCGGTAAAAAGGGATCGGCAGGATTGGAAAGCTTTCCAGTTCAAAATCCAAAAAAAGCGCGCATCGCTGCACGCCCGTGCGGCCGGCGGCGCGCGTGCGCTCAGGCGGCCTTGCGTCGGCCTCCGGTCGCGGTGGCGAGCGAGGCGCGCAGCGTCACGCTCACCGGGAATTCGCGCGTGACCGTGCGGCGCAGGTCGTAGCACAGGTTGAGCAGCGCGTTCACGCCGTTCTGCGTCATCTCGCGCCAGGGCATGTGCACGGACGTCAGGCGCGGCGCCGAGAACGCCGCGCTGGGGGTGTCGTCGTAGCCGATCACGGACAGGTCGTGCGGCACGCGGATGCCCGCTTCCTGGAAATACGACAGCGCGCCCACCGCCATCTCGTCGTTGGCGCAGAACAGCGCGGTGCAGCCCTGGCCCGAATCGAGCATCTGCTTGGCCGCGGCCCAGCCGCCGGCCGGCGAGAAATCGCTTTCCATGCGCCAGACCCTGGCCGTGTCGATGCCCTGCTCGGCCATCTCGGCCATGAAGCCGTCGACGCGCGCGACGTTGTCGGCGAGGCGGCGCGGCCCCTCGATGACGGCGATCTTGCGGTGCTTGTGGTCGAGCAGCGCGCGCGCCGCCAGGCGGCCGCCGAGCGCATGGTCGACCGTGAAGCACTGGTCGGGGATCGAGGCGAAGCTGTGGTTCAGCGCGACCAGCTGCCCGGCCTTCATGCCCAGCGCGGCCACGTCTTCCTCGAGCAGCGCGCTGGTCATGACCACCAGGCCGTCGCAGCCGCGCTCGATCAGGAACTCGACGCCCTCGATGGCCTGGCGCCGCTCGTCACCCAGGCCCACGCCGAACGCCAGCACCATGTGCACGCCGGCGGCGCGCAGCTCGGTGTCGATGATCTGCAGGATCGGCGTGTAGAAGGTGCCGGACAGGACCGGGATGTAGACCCCGACCATGCGGCTGCTGCCGGACAGCAGCGCGCGCGCGGCGTGCGACGGCCGGAAGCCCAGCTCGTCGATCGCCTTGCGCACGCGCGCCAGCGTGGCCGGCGACACCGAGCCCTTGCCGCTGACCACGCGCGATGCGGTTCCCAGGCCGACGCCGGCCAGCTTCGCTACGTCCTTGATGGTTGCCACTGATCGATCCTCATTTCATCCTTGCGGCCGCGCCGCCCAACCGAAGCATACCGCAGGCATGCCGCCCTCCGCACCATTCTTTGCACCGACTTACAAGCGTTCGCCCGACTGCGGATCGAACAGCGACGCACGCGCCGCGTCGACCGCGAAGCCGACCGGCGCGCCCGGCGCCAGCCCTGCCGCCGCGCGCGGATCGTGCACCAGCGCCGCCAGCGTTGCCGCGCCTTCTGCCGCGGCACCTTCGGCCGCGGCGCCGCAGCGTATCCACACCACCTGGTGGCTGCCCATCGGCTCGACCAGCGCCACCGTGCCGCGCTGGGCGCCCTCCTCGTCGATGGACGCCAGGCGCACGTGCTCGGCGCGCACGCCCAGCACGGCGGCGCCCGGACGGCGGGCCGGCGCGCCGTCCGGCGGCGGCACGGCCAGCCCGTGCGCCGCGAAGCCGCCGCGCTCGTCCAGCGCGCCGTCGACGAAGCTCATCGCGGGCGCGCCCAGGAAGCCGGCGACGAAGCGGTTCGCGGGCCGCTCGTACACGTCCAGCGGCGCGCCGACCTGCTGGATCTCGCCGCCGCGCATGACGACGATGCGGGTGGCCAGCGTCATCGCCTCGACCTGGTCGTGGGTCACGTAGATCATGGTCGCGCCCAGGCGGTGGTGCAGCAGCTTCAGTTCGCGCCGCAGCTCGGCGCGCAGCTTGGCGTCCAGGTTCGACAGCGGCTCGTCGAACAGCAGCACGTCGGCCTCGCGCACCAGGGCGCGGCCGATCGCCACGCGCTGGCGCTGGCCGCCGGACAGCTGGCCGGGCTTGCGCCCCAGCAGCGCATCGAGCTGCAGCATGTCGGCGGTCGCGCGCACGCGCCGGCGGATCTCGTCCTTCGGCATGCCGGCGATGCGCAGGCCGAACGACATGTTCGCCTCCACCGTCATGGTCGGATACAGCGCGTACGACTGGAACACCATGCCGATCCCGCGTTCGCTGGGGTCGGCCCCGGTCATGTCGCGCCCGCCGATCTCGACGCTGCCGGCGCTGGTCTCGACCAGGCCGGCGATGCTGTGCAGCAGCGTCGACTTGCCGCAGCCCGAAGGCCCCAGCAGCACCAGGAACTCGCCCGGCTCGACGTGCAGGTCGAGGTCGCGGATGATCGACCTGCCGCCCAGGGCGATGTGCAGTCCGCGCAGGGTCACGTTGGCCATCCGGCTCATCCTTTCACGGCGCCGGCGGCGATGCCGCGCACGAACCAGCGGCCCGACGCGAAGTACAGCGCCAGCGGCAGCAGCGCGGTCAGGATCGTCGCCGCCATGTTGACGTTGTACAGGCGCGTGCCGGTGGTAGTATTGATCACGTTGTTCAACTGGACCGTCATCGGCAGGTTGTCGCGCCCGGCGAACACCAGGCCCAGGATGTAGTCGTTCCACACGCCGGTCACCTGCATGATCGCGGCGACCACCACGACCGGCAGCGACATCGGCAACATCACGTGCAGGAAGATGCGCCAGAAGCCGCCGCCGTCGATGCGCGCGGCGTGGAACAGTTCCTGCGGCACGTTGCGGTAGTAGTTGCGGAACAGCAGCGTCATCACCGGCAGGCCGAACACCACGTGCACCAGCACGATGGCGGGCAGCGAGCCGAAGATGCCGGCCAGCGCCAGCACGCGCACCAGCGGATAGATCATCACCTGCACCGGCACGAAGGCGCCGGCCAGCAGGATCGCGAACAGCGCGTCGGCGCCGCGCGGGCGCCAGAACGAGAGCGCGTAGCCGTTGATCGCGCCCAGCAGGATCGGCAGGATCGTCGACGGGACCGCGATGGCGATGGAATTGGCGAAGCCGGTGCGGATGCCCTCGCAGGCCGCGCCCGTGCAGGCGCCGCTCCAGGCCTGGCGCCACGGCGCGAAGGTCGGCGCCAGCGGCAGCGCGAAGATCCCGCCCTGGCGGATCTCGTCCATGGGCTTGAGCGAGGTGACGATCATCACGTACAGCGGCAGCAGGAAGAACAGCGCCGCGCACAACAGGAAGGCATAGATGCCGATGCGCGCCGGGTTCCACCGGCGCGGCGCGGCGCCCCTACCGCGCGCGCGCCGCGCCCCCCGGCTGGCCTGGAGCGGCGGCACGGGCGGCAGCGGCGACGCGCGCCGGGCGATACTCGGGCGGGTCATGCGCCCTCCTTGCGGCCGCGCGCATAGGCATACGGCGCCAGCAGCGCCAGCACCGGCAGCAGCAGCACGACGGCGCCGGCCGAGGCCAGGCCCACGTTCGAGCGCAGGAACAGGTGGTCCATGATGAACTTGGCCGGCACCTCGCTGGCGATGCCCGGGCCGCCCTGGGTCATGGCGACGACGGCGTCGTACAGCTTGGCCACCGCGGTGGCGAGCAGCAGCAGCACGGTCGCGAACGTGGGCCACAGCATCGGCGCGACGATCTGCAGGTAGACGCGCCAGGGCGGAATGCCGTCCAGGCGCGCCGCCTTCCAGATCTCCGTGTCGATGCCGCGCAGGCCGGCCAGCACCAGCGCCATCACCAGGCCCGATGCCTGCCAGACGGTGGCCAGCACGACGGCGACGATCGCCAAGTCCTGCGACACGATCCAGTCGAGCCGCAGGCCGTCCCCGCCGAGCGCGCGCAGGACGCCGTCGATGCCGTCGCCCGGCGTCAGCAGCCATTGCCAGACCAGTCCCGTGGCCACGAAGGACATCGCGTACGGATACAGGAAGATGGTGCGCAGCGCGCCCTCGCCGCGCACGTCCTGGTCGATGAAGACGGCGAGCAGGGAGCCGAGCACCACGCAGGCCAGCACGAACAGCACGCCGTACACGGCGAGGTTGTGCAGCGAGAGCATCCAGCGCTCGTTGTCGAACAGGCGCTGGTACTGCGCCAGGCCGATGAAGCTGCCGCTGGGGAAGGTGCGCGAACCGGTCAGCGAGATCCACAGCGTCCAGCACGCCGCACCGACGTAGCCGCCCAGCGCCACCAGCGCCATCGGCAGCAGCGCAAGCCGGGGCATGAGGCCGGGCGTCAAGCGTGGCGCCGGCCGGGGATGGGTGCGGGTCGTCATCGGCGGGCCGTTCAGTACTTCAGCGCCGAGGCGATGCTGTCGCGCGCGCGCTCCACGGGCATGGCCGTGTTCCAGTAGGCGGTCAGCACGTCCTGCAGGGCGCCGTTCTGGTCCGGCGTCAGGTAGACCTCGGCCACGCCCACCGGGCGCGCGCGGTCGCGCAGGATCGCCATGCCCTTTCGCGCGCAGGCGTCGAACGCGCTTTCGTCGGCATCCACGCGCACCGGGATCGAGCCTTTCAGCCGGTTGAAGGCCACCTGCACGGCCGGGCGCTCGACCACGTCGGCCATCAGCTTCTGGGCGCGCAGCGCCTCCGGCCGGTCGGTCTTGGGGAACACGAACACGTCGCCCTGGATCAGGTAGGGACTGTCCGGGCCCAGGCCCGGCAGGCAGCCGAACTCGTGCCCCGGGCGCTGGCCGGCGGCCGTGAACTCGCCCTTGGCCCAGTCGCCCATGATCTGGATGCCGGCGCGCCCGGCGATCACCATCGCGGTGGCGTCGTTCCAGTTGCGGCCCGGCGCGGCCGCGTCGACGTAGCCGCGCAGGCGCTTGTAGGCCTGCAGCACGTCAAGGAACGCGGGCGAACGGATCGCGCGCTGGTCGCGGTCGCGCAGCACCCGCAGGTAGAGGTCGCGCCCGCCCATGTTCGCCAGCACCATCGAGAACAGGATGGTTTCCTGCCAGGCCTGGCCGCCGTGGGCCAGCGGCACGATGCCGGCGGCCTTCAGGCGATCCAGCGCCGCGAACAGCTCGTCCATCGTGGCCGGCTCGCGCTCGATGCCGGCGCGGGCGAAGGCGGCGCGCGAATACCAGATCCACGTCTGCATGTGGATGTTCATCGGCACCGCGTAGTAATGGCCGTCGACCTTGATGGCCTCGATGATCGGCTGCGGCAGCACGCGGTCCCAGTCGTCGCGGCGCGCGATCTCGTCGACGGGATTGAGCATGTCTTCCTCGATGATGTCGAGGAACTGCTTGGAAGTGTTGAACTGGGCGGCGGTGGGCGGCTTGCCGCCGATGATGCGGTTGACGGTGACGGCGCGCGACTGGTCGCCGCCCGCGATGGCGCTGTCGATCCAGGCGCCGCCGGCGTCGCGGTAGGCCTGCGCCACCTGCTTGATGGCGGCCGACTCCCCGCCCGACGTCCACCAGTGGACCACCTCGGCCTGGGCGCTGGCGGTTCGGGGCACGACGTGCGCGCCCGGCATCGCGGACGCCCACAGCCCCACGCCCAGCAGCATGCCGGACGCAATCTTGCGGATCCCGTACATCGTGTCTCCATTCGGCCGCCATCGATGGCGGTCCTTCGGCCGTCATTTGCGGCAACGTCGGTGGAAACGTTACCATGACTTTTGGCCGGACTATAGCACCGGGCCGAATTTAGTGTCAAACAGAAAATATGACGTGGATTGTCCTATAAACCGGGCGGCATGTGGCGAAATGTTTCATTCGTGCACGCCATCGACGGGCGTATGCTGGTCATATAACAACACCGCCCTTGCGTGCCGGCCGGCTCACGGCTGCAGGCGGTATCCCACCGCCGTCTCGGTCAGCAGGTGGCGGGGCTGCGCCGGGTCGTCCTCGAGCTTCTGGCGCAGATGCCCCATGTAGATGCGCACGTAGTGGCCGTTGTCGCGGTTGGCCGGTCCCCACACCTCGCGCAGCAGCTGCGGCGCCGTCACCACGCGCCCCAGGTTCGCCGCCAGCACGGCCAGCAGCCGGTATTCGGTGGGCGTCAGGCGCACCGGCTTGCCGCCGCGCTCGACCCGGCGCAGCTGCAGGTCGACGGCGACGTCGCCGAACGCGATCCGTGCCGACGGCTGCCCGACCGCCTGGTGGCGCCGCCGCAGCGCCGCGCGCACGCGCGCCAGCAGTTCGCCGATGCCGAAGGGCTTGGTCAGGTAGTCGTCGGCGCCGGCGTCCAGCGCCTGGATCTTGTCGCCCTCGTCGACGCGCGCCGACAGCACGATGATGGGCACCTGGCTCCAGGTGCGCACCTGGCGGATCAGGTCGACGCCGTCGCCGTCCGGCAGGCCGAGGTCGAGCACGATCAGGTCGGGCGTGCGCGTGCCGGCGTCGATCAGGCCGCGCCTGAGGTTTTCGGACTGGTGCACCTGCCAGCCCTCGCCTTCCAGCGCCATGCGCACGAAACGGCGGATCTGCGGCTCGTCCTCGACGATGAGGGCGACCGGGGCGGGCTCGATGTTCATGGATGACGCGCGACTCTCTTGGGCATGGCGCGATGGTAAGGCATCGCGCGTAAAAGCGGTATAAAAAGGCGCTGTTCGAGGCGGACGAAACCTACCTGCTCGAATCGCAAAAGGGATCGCGCACGCTGGACCGCCCAGCGCGCAAGCGCGGCGGCGTCGCCAGGCGCCGCGGCATCAACCGCGACCATGCATGCCTGCTGGTAGCGCGCGACCGCAGCGGACAAACGCTCGATTTCCATACCGGGCGCGGGCCCGTGACGGCGGCGCAGCTGGAGCATTGCCTGCGGCCCGTGCTGGCGCCCGACGTCCTGCTGGTCAGCGATGCGGCGCAAGCCTACAAGACCTTTGCCGCCAGGGCGGGCATCACGCACGAAGCGGTCAACCTGCGGGCGGGCATCCGCACGCGCGGCGCGATCCACCTGCAGAACGTGAACGGCTGGCACAGCCGCTTCAAGACCTGGCTGCTGCGCTTTCGCGGCGTGGCCAGCCGCTACCTGATCGACTACTCGGGGTGGCAGCGGGTGCTGGACGACAAACGGCTGACGACGCCGGCGCTGCTCTTGCGGGCAGCGGTCCAGTTCGGCAAGCAGCTGGACAGGAAACCGAATTAACGCGAATAGCGCCCTTTTTTCGCGTGTGCTGTCGTTCGTGCGGATCGGCGAGAATCGGCAATGCGTCGTGCTACGCATTTGTTGCTGAATTGAAAAACATATTTGTTACGGTTTTGTATCCCTGCCGGACACCCCCCGGAGGCATCCGGCCCTGCACGTTACAATTCCCGTTCGCTGCCCAGCGTTTCCTGCGGGCCTTCTTTATTGACATAAAGCGCATACCATGTCTGACGACCAGCAATCCCCGCAGCGCCGGCGTCTCATCAAGAGCCTGATGTTCGTGCCGATGGGCGTCGGCGCCGCCGGCGCCCTGCACGGCGGCCTGAAGTCCGCGGACGCGGCCGCCACCGCGGCGCCCGAAGGCAAGCCCGACGCCTATACCCCCGGTTATTTCACCGCCGACGAATGGCGCTTCCTGACCAATGCGGTGGATCGCCTGATCCCGCACGACGAGCATGGCCCTGGCGCGGTCGAGCTGGGCGTCCTGGAATTCCTCGACCGCCACATGCAGACGCCGTACGCGGCCGGCAGCATCTGGTACCTGCAGGGGCCGTTCATGGAGGCGCCGGCCGAGTTCGGCTACCAGGGCAAGCTGGCACTGAAGGACATCTTGCGGGTGGGTATCAAGGCTTTCGACAACTACTGCGCGGCGAATTTCGGCGGCAAGAAGTTCGCCGACCTGGACAAGGCCCGGCAGGAAGCCCTGCTGAAGGATTGCGAAGGCGGCAAGCTGAAGTTCGACGACATCTCGTCGAAGATCTTCTTCGCCAACCTGCTGACGGAAACCCGCAACGGCTACTTCTCCGATCCCAAGCACGGCGGCAACAAGGGCATGGGCGCATGGAAGATGATCGGCTATCCGGGCATGCGCGGGGACTACCTCGACTGGGTCGAGGTGCGCGACAGGCCGTATCCGATCGGACCGGTGGATCTCGCAGGACGAAGGGGCTGACGACGATGGCAATCGTGAAGAACAAGGTCGACGCCGTGATCGTCGGCGCCGGATGGACCGGCGCGATCCTGGCCAAGGAACTCACGGACCAGGGGCTGAACGTGGTCTGCCTGGAACGCGGCCCGGACCGCGACACCGTGCCCGATTTCGCGTATCCGCGCGTGGTCGACGAGCTCGAGGGCTCGGTGCACCGCAAGTACCTGCAATCGCTGGCGCAGGAAACGATCACCATCCGCCACGGCGTGAACGACACCGCGGTGCCGTATCGCCAGCTGGGATCGTTCAAGCCGGGTACCGGCGTGGGCGGCGCCGGCAGCCACTGGTCGGGCGCGCACTTCCGTCCGCTGCCGGAAGACTTCACGGCGCGCAGCAGCCTGGAGCAGCGCTTCGGCAAGAAGTTCATCCCGGCCAACATGACGATCCAGGATTTCCCGATCACCTACGACGAGCTGGAAGCGTCGCTCGACCACTTCGAGTACGTGTGCGGCACCTCTGGCAAGGCCGGCAACCTGAACGGCACCATCGTCGAGGGCGGCAATCCGTTCGAGGGCGTGCGCAAGCGCGACTACCCGCTGCCGCCCAACCCGAACTACCTGGGCGCGGAACTGTTCTACAAGGCCGCGCGGGAGATGGGCTACCACGCCTATCCGATCCCGGCCTCGAACGCCTCGCGTGCCTACATCAATCCCTACGGCTGCCAGATGGGGCCGTGCAATGCCTGCGGCTTCTGCTCCGACTACGGCTGCCTGAACTACTCGAAGGCCAGCCCGAACGCCAACGTCTGGCCGGTCGTGCGCGGCCGCAAGAACTTCGAGATGCGCACCCATGCGCAGGTACTGAAGGTCGACCTGGCCGAGGACAAGAAGACCGCCACCGGCGTCACCTACCTGGACGCCCAGGGCCGCGAGTGCGAGCAGCCGGCCGACCTGGTGCTGCTGTGCGCCTTCTCGTACATCAACGTGCACCTGATGCTGCTGTCGGGCATCGGCACCCCGTACGATCCGGTGACCAAGACCGGCACCATCGGCAAGAACTACTCGTACCAGAACCTGAACCGCGTCAACCTGTTCTTCGACGAATCGGTGCAGGCCAACCAGTTCATCGGCATCGGCGGCGCCGGCGCCACCTTCGACGACCTGAACGGCAAGCAGAACGACCCGACCAGGTCCGGCTTCATCGGCGGCGGCATCGTCTGGGCGCGCCAGCCGGGCGCGGGGCCGGTGCGCGGCATCGCCACCGCGCCGGGCGTCCCGAACTGGGGCAGCGCCTGGAAGAAGGGCGTCAAGGAAGCGTTCCGCCACTCGTTCTACTACGAGGTGCAGGGTTCGTGCATGTCCTACGACGATGCCTACCTGAGCCTGGACCCGAACTACAAGGATGCGTTCGGCCGTCCGCTGCTGCGCATGACCTTCGACTGGCATGACAACGAGATCAAGGCCTCGCAATACCTGGTCGACAAGGCCCAGCAGATGTCCCGGGTCCTGAATCCGCTGGCGATGAAGGGCGATGCCAAGAAGGACGGCTCGCACTACAACATCACCCAGTACCAGTCGACCCACACCTGCGGCGGCGCGATCATGGGGACCGACCCGAAGACCTCGGCCCTGAACAAGTACCTGCAGTCGTGGGACGTGTCGAACGTGTTCGCGCCGGGCGCCAACGCCTTCCCGCAGAACAATGGCTACAACCCCACCGGCCTCGTCGGCGGCCTCGCGTACTGGTGCGCCAAGGCCATCCGCGAGCGCTACCTGAAGGCCCCGGGCCCGCTGGTGCAAGCATGAGGACGGCATGACGATGACCCCAACCAAGAAAGCCATCGCCGCCGTCGTCGCCATCGGCGCCGTCGTGTTCGCCGGTGCGCTGGCCTATGCGCTGACCCCGACCGCCACCCGCGCCATCGCCCCGGCCGACGCCGCCGTCGACCGGGCGCAGCTGGTCGAGGCCGGCCGCTACGTCGCGATCACCGCCGATTGCGTGGCCTGCCACACGGCGCCGGGCGGCAAGTCCTTCGCCGGCGGCCGCGCGATCCAGTCCCCGATCGGCAATATGTTCAGCACGAACATCACGCCGGACAAGGCGACCGGCATCGGCAACTACACGCTCGACGCCTTCGACCGCGCGATCCGCCACGGCATCCGCCAGGATGGCGCCACGCTGTACCCGGCCATGCCGTACCCGTCGTACGCGAAGATGCGCGACCAGGACGTGCGCGCCCTGTACGCCTACTTCATGCACGGCGTCGCGCCGGTGCATCAGGCCAACCGCGGCAACGCGATCGCCTGGCCGCTGTCGATCCGCTGGCCGGTGGCGATCTGGCGCAAGCAGTTCGCGCCAGGCGACGCGGCGCCGTTCCAGGTCTCGAAGTACCAGGGAGAACTGCTGGCGCGCGGCGCCTACCTGGTGCAGGGTCCCGGCCACTGCGGCACCTGCCACACGCCGCGCGCGGCGACGCAGCAGGAGCTGGCGCTGGACGAGTCCGGCAAGGAATTCCTGGCCGGCGGCCCGCTGATCGACGGCTGGCGCGCGGCGAACCTGCGCGGCGACCAGGTCGACGGCCTGGGCAACTGGACCGAGCAGGACATCGTCGACACGCTCAGGACGGGCCGCAACCGCAGCAACGCGGTGGTCGGCGCGCCGATGAACGACGTCGTCGCGCACAGCACCCAGTGGATGAACGACGGCGACCTGAAGGCGATCGCGACCTACCTGAAGTGGCTGCCGGCCCACGGCGGCGGCAAGGCCACGTTCGCGGCCAGCGACGACACGGCGCGCCTGCTCAAGGCCGGCAACGACCGCGACAACCGCGGCGCCCAGCTCTACCTGGACAACTGCAACGCCTGCCACCGCAGCGACGGCAAGTCGAACGCCATCACGTTCCCGGCGCTGCCCGGCAACCCGACGGTGCTGGCCGACGACCCGACCTCGCTGATCCGCCTGATCCTGGCCGGCAGCCGCCTGCCGTCGACGCAGGAACGCCCGTCCGACCTGGCGATGCCGGGCTTCGGCTGGCGCCTGTCGGATGACGAGACGGCCGAGCTGGTGACCTTCGTGCGCAACAGCTGGGGCAACCATGCCAGGGGCGCCAGTGCGGCAGACGTGGCCAGGGTGCGCAAGGCCATCGGGAAGGACGGCGGCAAGGAGCTGGACCAGGCGAGCACGCACTGACCGCGCGGGCACGCACGGTGGGCACGGGGTGCCCACCCTGCGGCTGCATGTCGGCCCCGGCCTCGCCTGCCCGCCCGGGCGCTACCGCCCCATCCTGCGTGTCAGAACGCGCATCGGCGTCCGTAGGGTGGGCACCCCGTGCCCACCCTCCCATCCAACTTGTCAGTTCAAAAACAAAGTTTGTTTCAAGTCCGTTACATGACGGCAGTAATCGCATTTTAGCGACTATATGCGTGCAGTTATAGCTGTTATTTGCTTGACTGCCGGCAACCATCAATCCATGATGAGCGGGTCATCCGTGCCCTCTATCCGGGATTTCCACCGTGCTCCTCCAGACCTTCCGCCACTCGTCGATCAAGACCAAACTGATGGCCGGCATGGCCGCCTGCCTGCTGGTATTCCTCGCCGTGTCCGTCGTGCTCAGCATCGTGCTGGCCGGGCGCGGCCTGCGCCAGCGCGTCGTCGACCAGGAACTGCCGTCCATCGTCGGCGAGATCCGCAACGAGATCCGCTACCAGATCGCCGCGCCGCTGGCCGCCTCGCTCGGCGTGGCCGACAACACCTTCCTGCACGCCTGGGAAGACGCCGGCATCCAGGACGACGGCGTGCCGGCCTGGCTGACCTATGCGAACCAGGTCAAGGCCAAGAACAAGGCCGACGCCGTGTTCTGGATCTCGGCCGCCACCGGCAAGTACTACACCGACAAGGGCTTCAACCTCGAGATGAAGAAGGACGTGCCCGACCATGGCTGGTTCTGGGGCTTCCTCGCCAGCGGCAAGCCGTACAGCATGCGCGTGGCCAACAACATCGCCCACGACGCCACCATGCTCTACATTAACGCCCGCTTCGACACGGCCGCCGGCAAGGCGGGCGTGGCCGGCATCGGCCTGTCGGTCGAGTCGATGGCGCAGCGCGTGCGCGCCTACAAGATCGGCCAGTCCGGCTATGTCTACCTGGTGGGCAGCGACGGCGGCATCGTCGTGCACCGCGACGCCGCGCTGGCGGACGGCAAGCACTTCATCAAGGACCTGCCGGGCTTTTCGCCGGCGCTGGCGCAGCAGCTGCTGTCCGGCGGCGAACGCTTCGTGCACGCCAGCTACGCCGCGCCGGACGGCAAGCGCCTGGTGGCCTCGTCCTTCGTGCCCGAACTGAACCTGTACGTGGTGGCCGAGGTGCCGGAGGCCGAGGCCCTGGGCGGCGTCGCGCGCGACGCCACGCTGGCCGCGCTGGTCGCCGCCCTGATCGGCGGCGCCGTCGGCCTGGCCATCGTCTGGGTGGTCGGCGGCGCGGTCGCCGCCCCGGTGGCGCGCGCCGCCGCGCTGCTCGGCGAGATCGCCAACGGCAAGGGCGACCTGACGCGCCGCATGCCGGTCGAGACCCGCGACGAGGTCGGCGCGCTGGCCGACGCCTTCAACCGCTTCGTGTCGTCGCTGAACCGTACCATGCACGAGGTGCGCGGCAGCACCGAAGCCATCGCCGGCGCGTCCGGCGAAATCGCGGCCGGCAACAACGACCTGTCGATGCGCACCGAGCAGCAGTCGATCAGCCTGGAGCAGACCGTCGGCACCATCGCCCAGCTCACCGGCACCGTGCGCCAGAACGCCGACAATGCGCGCACCGCCAACCAGTTCGCGCTGGCGGCGCGCGGCCAGGCGGAGAAGGGCGGCGAGGTGGTGGCCGAGGTGGTGGCGACGATGGGCGCGATCGACGCCTCCGCGCACCGCATCGCCGACATCATCGGCGTGATCGACGGCATCGCCTTCCAGACCAATATCCTGGCGCTGAACGCCGCCGTCGAGGCGGCGCGCGCCGGCGAGCAGGGACGCGGCTTCGCGGTGGTGGCGAGCGAGGTGCGCAACCTGGCGCAGCGCTCGGCCGCCGCGGCCAAGGAAATCAAGGAACTGATCTCGGACTCGGTCGGCCAGGTCGAGGCGGGCAGCCGCCTGGTCGGCGGCGCCGGCGCCACCATGGCCGACATCGTCGCCTCGGTGCGCCGCGTGGCCGACCTGATGGGGGAGATCGCCGCCGCGAGCAGCGCGCAGAGCGAAGGCATCGCGCGCGTCAACCGCGCCGTCGGCGACATGGACGACAGCACGCGCCAGAACGCCGCGCTGGTCGAGCAGGCCGCCGCCGCCGCCACCGCGCTGCAGGAACAGTCGGCGCGCCTGGCGCACGTGGTGTCGGCGTTCCGCCTCGAGGACGGCGTGCGCTGAGCTGCGGCGCGCGTGGACCGGCATGCCCGTCCTTTGGCATACTGGCGCCATGCGCATCCCGATCCTTTCCCTTGCCGCCGCCCTGCACCTGTGCGCGGCGGCCCCCGTCCAGGCGGCGCCTGACGACGACGCCATCAGCCCGGACCGCCCGGGTTTCGCCAATCCGCCCGACGTCGTCGGCAAGGGCCGCCTGCAGCTCGAAGCCAGCGTGCAATGGGACCGCCGGCGCGCCGACGACCTCCACGAACGCGCCGTCTCCACGCCCACGCTGCTGCGCATCGGCGTGGGCGACGCGCTCGAACTGCGCCTGGAGACCGACGGCCGCGACGTGATCCACGACGTCGACCCGGCCAGCGGCGCGCGCACGACCACGACCGGCTACGCCGACACGGCGCTGGGCGTCAAGTGGCGCCTGGCGCAGCAGCAGGGCCTGCGGCCGGCGCTGGCGCTGCTGGGCGAGGTCGACCTGCCCAGCGGCACCCGGGAACTGCGCGGGCGCGGCGCGCGTCCGGCCGTCTACCTGCCGGCGAGCTGGGACCTCGACGCCGGCTGGAGCCTGCAGGCGATGCCCGGCGTGGGCACCGACAACGACGAGCGCGGGGCGCGCTACCGCTACGGCTTTTTGGCGCTGTCGCTCGGCAAGGAATTGTCGCAACGCTGGCAGGGGTTCGTGGAAGTCGCGGCGCCGCAGGTGGCGCGCGCGGAACATGGCGGGACGCAGGCGGCGGTCGACGGCGGCGTCACCTACCGGTTGTCGAAGGATTGCCAGCTCGACGCGTCGGTCGCGCATGGACTGAACAAGCGGACGCCGGACCTGAGCGTCGCATTCGGCGTGTCGATCCGCCGTTGAGCGCCGCCCGCCGTCGCCCCGGCGCAGCCTCACCGTCGCCCCGGCGCAGGCCGGGGCCCAAGCTTGCATGCTGCGCGGCTGCGCTTGAAGCATTGGGTCCCGGCCTGCGCCGGGACGACGGCTTTATGGAAGCGTTTCAGCCGGTATTGCGCAAGCCTGCCGCCACCCCGTTGATCGACAGGTGGATCCCGCGGTGTACCCGTTCGTCGACCTTGTCGGGGTCGCCGGACAGCGCGCGGTGGCGCTGGATCAGTTCCACCTGCAGGTGGTTCAGCGGGTCGATGTACGCCACGCGGTTCTGGATCGAGCGCGCCAGCAGCGGGTTGTTCACCAGGCGCTCGGTGTGGCCCGTGATCTGCTCCAGGCAGCGCAGCGTCTGCGCGTGCTCGGCCGCGATGCGCTTGAAGATGCGCTCGCGCAGTTCGGCGTCCGGCACCAGCTCGGCATAGCGCGAGGCGATCGGCAGGTCGGTCTTGGCCATCACCATGTCCATGTTCGACAGCAGCGTGGCGAAGAACGGCCATTCCCGGCCCATTTCCTGCAGCAGGGACAGCTCGCCGCCGTCGTCCAGCCAGCCGGCGAGGGCCGTGCCGACGCCGTACCAGCCCGTCAGCAGCAGGCGGCACTGGCCCCAGGAAAAGCCCCAGGGAATGGCGCGCAGGTCCTCGATGCGGCGCGTCGACTTGCGCGAGGCCGGGCGCGAACCGAGGTTCAGCTCGGCGATCTCGGCGATCGGCGTGGCGGCGAAGAAGTAGTCGGTGAAGCCGGGGGTTTCGTACACCAGGTCGCGGTAGGCCGTGTAGGCGCGCTGCGACAGGTCCGCCATCACGGCCTCGAAGCGCTGCAGGCGCTCGACGCGGGCGGCGTCGGCGCCGTGCGGCATCAGGCCCGCTTCGAGCGTCGCCGCCACCAGCAGTTCCAGGTTGCGCCGGCCGATCTCGGGATTGCTGAACTTCGAGGAAATGATCTCGCCCTGTTCGGTCAGGCGGATCTGGCCGTTCACCGTGCCCGGCGGCTGGGCCAGGATGGCGTCGTAGCTCGGGCCGCCGCCGCGGCCGACCGTGCCGCCGCGGCCGTGGAACAGGCGCAGCTTGACGCTGGCGTCGGCGAACACCTGCACCAGCTTGAGCTCGGCCTGGTACAGCTCCCAGTTCGAGGTCAGGAAGCCGCCGTCCTTGTTCGAGTCCGAGTAGCCCAGCATGACTTCCTGCAGGCGGCCCTGCTGCTCGATGACCTTGGCGACGATCGGCAGCGCCATCCACTCGGCCATGATGCCGGCGGCGCGCTGCAGGTCGGGAATGGTCTCGAACAGCGGGATCACCATCACCTCGCTCTGTTGCGCGGCCGGCCGCAGCAGGCCGGTTTCCTTCTGCAGCAGCAGGACTTCGAGCAGGTCGGACACGGTCTCGGTATGCGAGATGATGTAGTTGCGGATCGCGCGCGTGCCGTAGCGCCGGCGCACCTCGCGCGCGCAGCGCAGCACCTGCAGCTCGGATTCCGTCTCCTCGCCGTAGCTGGCGTAGGGCGTGTACAGGAGGCGCGGCTGGTCCAGTTCGGCCAGCAGCAGCCTGACCTTGGCCTCCTCGTCCAGCCCGGCGTAGTCGTCTTCCACGCCGGCGCGCGCGAACAGCTCGGCCAGCACGCGCTCGTGCACGTCCGAGCTCTGACGCATGTCGAGCGAGGCCAGGTGGAAGCCGAACACGCGCGCGGCGCGCACCAGGCCGTGCAGGCGCGGCAGGGCCAGGATGGCGCCGTGGTTGTCGGCCAGCGAATCGTCGACGATCTGCAGCTCGGCCTGGAATTCGGCCGGGTCGCCGTAGGGTTCGCCGTGGCCGACTTCCTTGCGCAGGATATTCGTCGCGCCCAGTTCGCGCGCGGTCGAGGCCAGGCGCGCGTAGATGCCGATCAGGGCGCGCCGGTACGGCTCGTCCTTGCGGTGCGGCGAGTGGTCAGGCGAGGCGTCGGCCAGCGCCAGCAGCGCGGGGCTGGCCGGCACCAGCAGCGTGGAGGTCGACAGCTCGGCGCCCAGCGCGTGCACTTCGTCGAGGTAGAAGTCGAAGATCGTGGTGGCGTGGCGCACCAGCGCGCGCTGCATCGTGTCGGCGTTGACGTTCGGGTTACCGTCGCGGTCGCCGCCGATCCAGCTGCCCATCTGCACGTAGGCGGCGTCGCCCAGCGCGGCCGCGGCGTCGGCGGGCGTGCCGCCGTAGTGCACGGCGATCTCTTCCTCGATGTCGTCGTACAGCGCGGGCAGCTCGCGCAGGAAGGTGATGCGGTAGTAGGACAGGGCGTTCTCGATCTCGTCGGCCACCGTCAGCTTTTCGTAGCGCAGCATGCGGGTCTGCCACAGCGTGGCGATGCGCGCCTGCAGCAGTTGCAGGTTGCGCGCCCGCTCCTTGGGCGTGAGCGGCATGTCGCGCTCGGCCAGCAGGCGCGCGATGTCGTGCTCGGCGTCCAGGATGCTCTTGCGCTGGACTTCGGTCGGGTGCGCGGTCAGCACCGGCGATACCAGGGCGTCGTGGAGAAAGGATTCCACCGTGTCCTTGGCGACGCCGGCGCCCTTGAGCTGCTCCAGCGCGTAGGCCACCGACGAGCGGTTCGGCTTCGCGCCGGCCAGCAGGTGGGCGCGGCGGCGGCGGATGTGGTGGCGGTCCTCGGCGATGTTGGCCAGGTGCGAGAAGTAGGAGAAGGCGCGCACGACCGAATTGGTCTGCTCGCGCGTGAGCTTGTGCAGCAGGGTGGTGAGTTCGACGCCGGCCTGCGGGTCGTCCTCGCGGCGGAAGCGCACGGCGGTCTGGCGGATGGTTTCGACGACGTCGAAGACCTCCTCGCCTTCCTGGTCGCGCACGACGTCGCCGAGCAGGCGGCCGAGCAGGCGGATGTCTTCCTTGAGCGGCGCGTCCTTGTCGGCGTCGGCGGCTGGGGCAATCGGGGCTTGGGCTTGCGCCTGGAGATCTTGTGCAGCAGGTTTGTCCATGGTGACCACTGGTTGAATTGTTCGGAACAACTAATCGGCAGTACTGAGGGTGGACGGGTTTCCCGTCCACGCGTCCAGGCGGCGTGTGTCGGACGCGTGGACGGGGGAACCCGTCCACCCTACGGGACGGGTTCGTGTTGGCGCATGCTAGAATTTATGATCAGCGGCAGGCGCCCACCAACGTCGGCCGATCCAGGCACAACGACAGTGAAAGAATCCGTTTTGAACTCCAACGACACGACCCAGAAGCTCCCCGCGACACTGACCATCGCATCGCGCGAGAGCCGCCTGGCCATGTGGCAGGCCACGCACGTGCGCGACCGGCTCGCGGCATTATATCCGCAGTGCCAGATCGACATCCTCGGCATGACGACGCGTGGCGACCAGATCCTCGACAAGACCCTGTCCAAGGTCGGCGGCAAGGGCCTGTTCGTCAAGGAACTCGAGGTCGCCATGGCCGACGGGCGCGCCGACCTGGCCGTGCACTCGCTCAAGGACGTGCCGATGGAGCTGCCGGAGGGCTTCGCGCTGGCCGCCGTGCTCGAGCGCGAGGACCCGCGCGACGCCTTCGTGTCGAACGACTTCGACAGCCTCGCCGGCCTGCCCGCCGGCAGCATCGTCGGCACCAGCAGCCTGCGCCGCCAGGCCCTGATCGCCGCCAGGTATCCGCAACTGGTCGTCAAGCCGCTGCGCGGCAACCTCGACACCCGCCTCGGCAAGCTCGATCGTGGCGACTACGCCGCCATCATCCTGGCCGCCGCCGGCCTCAAGCGCCTGGGCCTGGAACGCCGCATCCGCGCCTACCTGTCGACCGACGACAGCCTGCCGGCCGCCGGCCAGGGCGCGATGGCGATCGAGATCGTGGCCGGGCCGCGCGCCGACGGCGTCGACCTGGTGGCGCTGCTGTCGCCGCTGAACCACGAACCCACGGCGCACGCGGTGCGCGCCGAGCGCCAGGTGTCGCGCTTCTTCGGCGCCAGCTGCCAGATCCCGCTGGCGGCGCACGCCACCGTCGACGGCGCCACGATGGCACTGCGCGCCATGGTCGGCACGCCGGACGGCCGCCGCCACGCGCTCGCCAGCGCCTCCGGCCCGGCAGCGCTGCCGGAAGCGCTGGGCGACCAGGTCTCGCAGCTGCTCGAGCGGCAGGATGCGGCCGGGATCCTGGCCGAATGCAAGGCCGAGGCAGTGGCCGACTCCGTGGCTGACCCCGCCGGCGATGCCGGGAATGCCTGACGCGGTCGTCATCACCCGTCCCCGCCAGCAGGCCGAGCCGCTGGCCCGCGCGGTGGCCGCCCTCGGCCGCACGCCGGTGCTGCTGCCGCTGCTGGACATTGCGCCGATCGCCGACCAGGCCGGCCTGAAGGCGGTGCTGGACGGGCTGGACGGGTATGCGCTGGTCGCCTTCGTGTCGCCCAACGCGGTCGACGCCGCGCTGGCGCACGTGCGCCGCTGGCCGGCCGGCGTCCCGATCGCCGTGGTGGGCGAGGGCAGCCGCGCCGCGCTGGCGCGCCACGGCATCACCGAGGCCGACGTCGCCATCCACTGCCCGCGCGATCCCGCGCACAGCGATTCCGAACACCTGCTGCAGGCGCTCGACCTGGCGCGGCTGCGCGGGCGCCGCGTGCTGGTGGTGCGCGGCGAGAGCGGGCGCGAGCTGTTGCCGGACGCGTTGCGCGCGGCCGGCGCCGAGGTCGAGACGGTGGCCGCCTACCGCCGCGCCGTGCCGGCCCTGACGCCGGAGCTGGCGGACGCGCTGCGCGACCTGCTGGGACGGCGCTGCGACTGGATCGTCACCAGCTCCGAGGCGCTGCGCGGCCTGGTCGGGATGGTGGAACGGCTTGACGGTCCATCAAGTGTGGCGATATTGCAACAACACCACCTGGTCGTGCCCCACGCCAGGATCGCGGAAACCGCACGGGCGCTGGGTTTCGGGCGGATTACCCTGACCGGGTCCGGCGACGAGCGCCTGCTTGCCGCGTTACAATCACGAGCATGAACGAATTGCCCAACAACCCCGAACACGCGAACGTGGCCGCGCCGGCACCCGCGGCACCCGCGGCCCCGGCCGCGCCGGCCGCCGAGCCGCGCGTGCCCGACGCGCCCGGCCTGTTCCAGAAGCCGCAGAACATCGCCATCCTCGCGCTGGCGGTGCTGCTGGCGCTGCAGACCTGGTCGACCCACAGCCGCTTCAACAAGCTGCGCGAGGACGTCGCGCGCACGCTGCAGAAGGACAGCGCGTCCAACGCCGAGACGGCGCAGCTGGTGCGCGACACCCAGGAGACGGCCAAGGAACTGCAGGTCAAGGTCGGCGTGCTGGAAAACCGCCAGGCCGAGTCGCAGAGCCAGCAGGCCGCGCTCGAGCAGATGTACCAGGACGTGTCGAAGAACCGCGACGAATGGGCGCTGTCCGAGATCGAGCAGGTGCTGTCCACCGCCAGCCAGCAGCTGCAGCTGGCGGGCAACGTGCAGGGCGCGCTGATCGCCCTGCAGAACGCCGACCGCTCGCTGTCGCGCTCCGACAAGCCGCAGTTCATCACGATCCGCCGCGCCATCGCGCGCGACATCGACAAGCTGAAGGCGCTGCCGGCCGTCGACCAGGCCGGCATCGCCCTGCGCCTGGACAACGTCATCTCGCAGATCGATGCGCTACCGCTGCTGTCCGACGAAAAACCGGCCGAGCCGATCGCGCCGACGCGCGTGAATCCGCCGGCCCGCGCCGGCGCGGGCAAGGCCGCCGCTCCCGCCGTCGCGGCCGCGCCGGCGCCGGCACTGACGCTGGGCCAGCGCGTCACCGCGACCTGGCGCAACTGGAGCCAGGAGATGTGGGACGACATGCGCCAGCTGATCCGCGTGCGCACGGTGGACACGCCGGAAGCGCTGATGCTGTCGCCGAGCGAATCGTATTTCGTGCGCGAGAACCTGAAACTGCGCCTGCTGAACGCGCGCCTGGCGCTGCTGTCGCGCAACGAAGGCACGTTCCGCGACGACCTCGCCACCGCGCAGCAGATGGTGCTCAAGTATTTCGACACCAAGGCGCGTTCGACCCAGACCGTGCAGGGCCTGCTGCGCCAAGTCCAGGCCAACAATGTCTCGATCGACGTGCCGGACCTGTCCGAAAGCCTGAACGCCGTGCGCAACTACAAATCGAAGCCCTAGGCCCATGCGTTTACTTCTCTGGTTAGTCGCCCTGATGGCCACGGCGATCGGGATCGCCGTGACCGCCCGCTTCAACCCCGGCAACGTGGTGTTCTTCTACCCGCCGCACCGGATCGACCTGTCGCTGAACCTGTTCGTGGTGCTGGCGGCGCTGCTGTTCCTGCTGCTCTACGGCCTGGCGCGCGCCGTGCGCTCCACGCTGCGCATGCCCGAGCGCGTGGCCGCGTACCGCCAGCGCAAGCGCGAGCGCGAAGCGAACAAGGGCTTGCGCGACGCGCTCAAGGCGCTGTTCGAAGGCCGCTTCGGCCACGCCGAGAAGGCCGCCATGCGCGCCGCCGACCTGCCCGAAAACGCCGGCCTGGCCGCCCTGATCGGCGCCCGCGCCGCGCATCGCATGCGCGAGCCGGCGCGGCGCGACGCCTGGCTGGCCGGCATCGCCTCCGACAACGCCATGAAGACGGCGCGCCTGATGACGGTGACCGAACTGCTGGTCGACGACCACAAGCCGGAAGGGGCGCTGGAGGCGGTGGCGGAACTGAACGCCAGCGGCCAGCGCCACATCCACGCGCTGCAGTGGGCGATGAAGGCCAACCAGCAGGCGCGCAACTGGCCCGAGGTGCTGCGCCTGGTGCGCACGCTGGACAAGCGCAACGCCCTGCATCCGGCCTTGTCCAGCCGCCTGCGCGAACTGGCCTACGAGGCGCTGCTGGGCGAGGGCGGCCACGATGCCGAATCGATCCGCGGCGTCTGGGCCGGCGTGCCCGCCGCCGACCGCCTGCAGCCCGCCATCGCGGCGCGCGCCGCCGCCGCCTTCAATGCGCGCGGCCTGCACGACGAGGCGCGCGTGATCGTCGAGGATGCGCTCAAGGCCGGCTGGGACGAGCGTGTCGTGCGCGCCTACCGCGACGCCGCCGGCCCGGAAGGCTCGCCCACGCTGCTGGCCCAGATCGAGCGCTGCGAAGCCTGGCTGCGCGAGCATCCGGGCGACGCGGAACTGGCATTGACGCTCGGTTCGCTGTGCCTGCGCCAGAAACTGTGGGGCAAGGCGCAGCGTTACCTGGAGCAGGCGCTGTCCGACGCCACCGGGCCGGACGCCGTGCGCGAGGCGCACCTCAAGCTGGCCCAGCTGCACGAGGCGCTGGGGCAGCGGGAGCAGGCCGATTACCATTTCCGGCAGTGTGCGTTGGCGACGGTGTTGTAAGCAGCGCCGTGTCATCGTCGACAGCCTGGAAGATTATTTCTTCCAGGCTTTTTTATTGAAAGAATATGTCATCGTACTGGCGCGCTTCCAGTGCGTTGATGCGCGCGCAATGCGCGCTGGCATGGCACTGAATGTCCATGGTTTAGGGTTGGCATGAAATATTGCCAATCAATGGTAATTGTCGTGCTAATATCGATCCACTTCATTGCCTGGGCAATGAAGCCTCCGCTCTTCCCGGCATTACCACGCATGTGCCGCCATCAGGGGAAACCATGACAAGACAATGGATCGTCGTACCGTTATTGCTGGTCCTGACGCTGTTCGGGGCGATTGCCACCATCGATGTCTGGTTCCCATGGTTGGCGGAACTCAAGCCGAAGACGGAGATCGTGATCGACAAGGGAACGCGCAAGGAAGCGATCGACAGCTTGATCGCGCAACTGAATGCGCACTATGTCTTTCTCGAAAAAGCCAGGCAGCTGGAAGCGGTCTTGCGCCAGCACCTGCGCGAGGGCCGGTACGCGTCGATCACCGATGGCGAACGGTTCGCGGCGCAGCTGACGGACGATCTGCACAAGGTGGCCGACGACAAGCACATGATGGTGGAAGCCCGTGCCGAGGAAGTGCCGTACGACGGTGCAGACCCGCCCCAGCCGGTGTCGAAGGCGCAATGGGAACGACGCACCCCGCTCGCCATGCGCTTCCTTCTGGGCGTCGGCCTGAGCCTGGGGAAAGTTGGCGTGGCAAAAGTCGATCACATCGGGCACAACATCGGCTACCTGAAGCTGCCCGACTTTCCTCCCCCTTTCCTCATGGCCGAACGCTACGCCGCGGCGATGGACGAGCTGGCCGACACCGACGGCCTGATCGTGGACCTGCGCGACAATCGCGGCGGCGGACCGGCAACCGTCGCCTTGCTGGTCAGCTATTTCGTCGACCAGCGCACCCGCCTCAACGACCTCTGGGATCGTACGTCCGGCGTCACCACGGCGCAGTGGACAACCGACCGGCTCGACGGCAAGCGTTATGGCGGCAGCAGACCCGTCGTCGTCCTCGTCGGCCCCGATACCAAATCGGCGGGCGAAGACTTCGCCTACACGATGCAGGCAATGAAACGCGCCACGGTGCTGGGCGAACCGACCTGGGGCGGCGCCCACCCCAGCCGGCCCTATCGCCTCGGTGACCATTTTGCTGCCTGGATACCGGATCGCCGGACGATCAGTCCGATCACCCATGCCAACTGGGAGGGGACAGGCGTCATCCCGGACATTCCGGCAACGCAGGACAAGGCGCTGGCGGCGGCAAGGGAACTGTTGCAGCGGCGCATCGACGTGTCCGCGCACGTGGCCGTGCGCCATTGATTCGACAACAAGCGGCCGCCGACGAAACCGATGACCACTTCCCGCGAATTCGCACTGGCCGGCGCGACAACCAGGCTCGCCGTCCTGCTCGTCATGTCGTCGCTGGCGCTGGCCGGCGCGTTTGCCCTCAAGCCTCCCGCCGACGTCGTGCTCGACGGCGCCATGCGCCAGCAGACGATCGATGCGCTGGCTGTGGAACTGCACCGGCATTACGTGTTCCCCGACAAGGCAAGGCAGATCGAAACGCTGCTGCGCCAGCGGCTGCGGGACGGCAAGTACGATGCGATCGCCAACGGCATGCAATTCGCCGCGCAGCTCAGCGCCGACATGGCTGCCGTGGCCCACGATCTGCACATGAAGGTGCGGTTCAGTCCCGAGGTGCTGCGCCCCGGGCGCGAGCCGAATGTGGCGGCGAATGCGGCGGCGAATGCGGCGCCGGTCCGCAACGGCGGCGTCGAGGAGGTCCGCCGCCTGGGGCCTGCCATCGGCTATCTGCGGATCTCGGCATTTCCACCGCCGTCCCTTGTCGCGGCCAGGTACGCGTCCGCGCTGAACGCATTGGCCGACACCGATGCGCTCGTCATCGACGTGCGCGACAACCGCGGGGGCTCCCCCCAGTCGGTGGCGCTCTTGATCAGCTACTTCGTCGACCGGCGTACCCGTCTGAACGACATCTGGTCGCGCGACTCCGGCCAGACGCTGCAGTTCTGGACCGAAGACCGGCTCGACGGCAAACGCTATGGCGGCAAGAAACCCGTGATGATCCTGGCAGGCCCCCGCACCGCCTCGGCCGGCGAGGATTTCACCTACACGATGCAAGCACTGCAACGCGCCACCGTGGTCGGCGCGCGGACCTGGGGCGGCGCCCATCCGGTCGCCCCGTATCGCCTGGGCGACCATTTTTATGCCGCCATCCCGAACAGCCGCAGCATCAGCCCGATCACGCACACGAACTGGGAAGGCACGGGCGTCGCGCCCGACGTCGCGGTGGCCCCGGCCGAGGCGCTCGAGGTGGCGCTGGACAGGCTGCGGCGGCAGCGTGATGCCGGCCTGGCGCGTCGTGGCGCGAACTGACCGGCGATGGCGGCCCGGGCGGACGGCGCGCAATGCGGTCGTGCCCGCCAGCAGGTCCGGCGTGGCCCGGGCACCGGGCCCGCCAGGCCGTCGGCGCCGCCTTCGCGCCGGCCACGGCGGCGGCCGGTCGCCGCACCGGCCGGTCAGGCCACGGCGTCGGACGGCGCGGGCCGCCGCGCCAGCAGCTGGGACAGCCGCTGCAGGCCGGCCCGCAGGCGTCCACGGTCCTGGATGCTGCCCAGCGAGATCCGGATCGCATGCTCGGCGCCGCTGCCGGTGGCGAACGCCTCCGCCGGCGTGACGGCGATGCCCTCGCTGGCGGCGGCACGCGCAAGCTGGGCGGACCGCCAATACGCCGGCAGGGGAAGCCAGACATGCAGGCCGTCGCCGACGCCGTCGTACCGTCCCGCCAGGATGTCGCGCGCCATCCGGTGGCGCAGGCGCGCCTCCCGGCGCACCCCTTCCATCAAGCGCGCGGCCGAACCGTCCAGGATCCACTGGGTGGCCAGCGCGGCGGTCAGCGGCGTGGACATCGGGGCGAAGGCCCGCAGCGCGGCCAGGAAGCGTTCGCGTTCGTGCGGGTCGGGCACGAGCGCGAAGGCGACACGCAGGCCGGGCGTCAGGCATTTCGACAGCGTCGAGATGTACACCACCCGTTCCGGCGCGAACGTGGCGATGGGCGGGGGCGGGGCGGTGGCCAGGAGCCAGTAGGGGTCGTCCTCGACGATGCGCACGTCGTGGCGCTGCGCGATGGCGGCCAGCTCGCGGCGGCGCTGCGCCGGCATGGTGACGGTGGTCGGGTTCTGCAACGTCGGATTGAGGTAGACCAGCGCGGGCCGGTGCCGGCGGCAGGCTTCCTCGAGCATGGCGGGCGCCATCCCGTGCGCGTCGGCTTGCACCGCGACGATGCGCCGGCCGCACTGCGTGGCCACGGCGCCCAGGCCGGGATACCCGGTCGGCTCCGCCAGGATGACGTCGCCGGGCGCCGTCAGCGCGAGGACCAGCGCGGCGAGCGCCGCCTGCGCACCCGGACAGACGACGACGCATTGCGCATCCACCTGGCCGAACATCGGTGCGAGCCAGCGGGCGCCGGCCTTGCGGTCGGGGTCGCTTCCCCCGCCCAGGTGGTAATTCATCAGCGCCTGGTTATCCGCCCCCATCAGGACCTGGGACAGGCCCTGTTTCAGCATGTCGTCGAAGTCCACGCCGTCCGGCGGCGGCGGGGTGTTCATGCTCAGGTCGAGGACCGCGGTCAGTTCGACCTTCGGCGCCGCGACATAGGTGCCGCGGGCGCCACGGCCCTCCAGCAGGTTGCGGCGCCTGGCTTCGTCGTAGGCGCGCGTGACGGTCGTCAGGTCGACGTCGAGCCGTGCCGCCAGCGCGCGCTGCGGAGGCAGGCGGTCGCCCGGCTTCAGCGCGCCGCCCGCCACCGCCGCCTGCAACGCATCCGCAATCTGCAGGAAGCGCGGTCCGCCGTGCGCGGCCAGGCGCGGCAGCCAGGCGGGCAGGTCGTCGTCTTGTCGGGTTCTCAACTGGGACATTTTGTCTCGATGTATGGAAATTGCTTTCACGTAGTATGCCTTAGCGCGAGGGGCAGCGACGACGTGGATGGCTGCCGGGGGCGGGCCGTCGCGGTCGCGCTCCACGCGCTGGATGGTGTCGAGTCATGACTGGAATACGCAAAATGGAATGGATCCCGGTAGTTTTCGTTACGTTCAAGTTTCTCGTGCTGGGCACGGGGATGTTCTTCGCCGTCAAGTGGCACTACGACCAGGGGAAGAAGTCCCCGGACAAGGCGATCGAGCGGCGCGCGGTGCTGCGCGCGAGCGGCAAGGTGGCCGCGCTCTTCGTGCTGGCGCTCCTGGGCGTGGCACTGCTCGCCTACGTCATGATCAAGACGTTCGGCATGTCGTTGTAGGGACGTCGCGTCCATCCGGCGGCGCACCGGAAGGCCGTTCTTTCCGGGTTCCATTAGGATCTTGCGCACCGCACAAGGATGAAGCGATTCGTTATAATGGCTCCCTTTATTGTTTCTTCATCAAGCGAAGAAACGACGGATTCGAAACCAAGCCCGTAATCAAGGAAAACCCATGAGCCTGAACAACGTCAACGCCGGCCGCGATGTGCCGAACGATTTCAACGTCGTCATCGAGATCCCGATGAACGGCGATCCGATCAAGTACGAAGTGGACAAGGAATCCGGCGCGATCTTCGTCGACCGCTTCATGGGCACCGCCATGCACTACCCGTGCAACTACGGCTACATCCCGAACACCATCGCCGACGACGGCGACCCGTGCGACGTGCTGGTCATCACCCCGTTCCCGCTGCTGCCGGGCGTGGTGGTGCGCTGCCGCGTGCTGGGCGTGCTGAAGATGACCGACGAAGCCGGCGGCGACGCCAAGATCCTGGCCGTTCCGGTCGAGAAGCTGCTGCCGCTGTACGCCAACCTGAAGACGGTGGACGACGTGCCCGAACTGACCCTGCGCCAGATCCAGCACTTCTTCGAGCACTACAAGGACCTCGAGAAGGGCAAGTGGGTCAAGGTCGACGGCTGGGAAGGCCCGGACGCCGCCAAGGAAGAAATCGTGAACGGCGTGAAGGCATTCGAAGCCAAGCAGCAGTAAGCGCAGCCTCGCGCGGCGCGGCGTCCGGGACGGGGCGCCGCGGCGGCAGGAACAAGGCCGGCACCTTCGGGTGACCGGCCTTTTTTGTCGGTGGTCCGCGGGGCCGGCATGATGCAGGCATTCCGCGTGGCCCTCCCGCGTGGACCTCCCGCGTTGGCATCCCGTGTTGGCATCCGGGTGGGCACCGCGCTTGGGCAACGGGTAGGTAGCGGGTGGGCAGCGCATGGGCAGCACGTCGGCAGCGCGCCGCCGCCCACCCGCGATCGCCACGTTCACCAGCCGATGTCGCGCAGCAGCGGGAACGTCAGGTCGCGCGGCGGCGTGACGTCGTGCGTCAGGTCGGTGTTGATGGCCGGCTCCATCAGCTGGTTCGGGCGCGCTTCCGTCGTGTAGTGCGATACCGACGAGCCCGGCGAATAGGCGCCCGGCGTGTACAGCAGGATGCGTCCGGCGGCATCGGTCCCGGCCAGGCGCGCGCTGTCCAGGCCCAGGCTGGCGACCACGCCCGACTGCGTGCGCGCGCGCCGCTGCAGCGCCGCCTTGATGGTGGCGCCGTCGGCCTGGGTGACGCGCACCGACGGGATGGCGATGGTCGGGTCGCTGCCGCCCAGGCCGGCGACGTCGCCGGGCTGGTTGTCGGCCACCACCATGCCGAGCGCGCCGGCCGCCTGCACGTTACGCGCCTTGACCGTGAAGTCGCAGCCGCCGCCGCGGTCGACCAGGGCGATGTTGCCGCGCACCGCCAGCGCGTTCAGCGTGCCCAGCGGCTGGCAGGCATACCCGTTGCCGTCCGGCTGGTCGACCACCGGCATCAGCTGGCCGCGCACGGGCGGATTCGACAACGCCGGGCCGAACGTGGCGTCGCCCACGCCGTAGTTGCCGGCCGCCGTGCCCGCCGCCGGACCCGCGATGCCCAGGTTCGAGGCCGGTCCCAGCACCTGCGGCACGGCCGCCGTGACGATGGGGCCGTTCCAGGACAGGCCGCGCCAGGTGACCGCGGAGGCGGCGCGCTGGGCCGGCGTGCTCTCGACCCAGGTGCGGTTGTTGCGGTTGTCGAGCAGGTAGTAGTCCCAGATCGATGGGATGCCGAGGATTTCCTCGCCCGTCTCGTCGTCGGTGAAGGTCTGGAAGCCGAGGCCGTGGGCGAACTCGTGCAGCAGGACGGTGACGAGGTCGATGCCGTTGCCGAAGTTGCGGTCCAGGCCCAGGTAGAAGCCTTCGCCAGGCAGGCAGTCGGCGGACAGGCCCAGGCGCGAATTGAAGCGCGCGATGATGTGCGGCTGGCCCGGCGTGGCGACGTCCTCGCCCGCCAGCTTGCTGGCCAGCGCGGCCGGATACCAGGTCTCGGCGCGCGGGGCGTTGGGGAAGTCGGACCAGATCTCGTTGGCGCCGGCCGCGCCCAGCACGGCGCTGGTGGCCGTGCACGACAGCGGTTCGAAGGAGGCGCCGATGCGGATCGTGACGTCGCTCGTGAGCGTGGCGCCCCAGAGGTCGGCGGCGCGCTGGAAGGCGTTCAGGCGCTGCTGGCCCAGCGTGGTGCCGGGATTGCCGCCCACCGGGGCGACCGGCGTCGGGTCGTTGAAGCCGACGCCCGCCTCGTTCAGGTTGACGATGACGATGGTGGCCGCGGCGCGGGCGGCGCCGGCGCAGCAGGCCAGCGCCAGCGCGGCGGCCAGGGCGGCGAGCGGCCGGCGCAGGGACTGCAGGGACGGCAGGCGTTCAGCGGGTTGCATGGTCGTGCTCCTTGGCGTCGGGGGAGGGGCGGTGCAGGGCGTCCTGCGCGGCCTGTGCGCCGTGCACGCACTGGCTGGAGAGCTTGCCGTCGGCGTCGCGCGTGACGACGTCGTAGACCATCGACTTCTCGCCGAGGCGCACGCCGCGCGCGCCGGCGCGGCCGGCCACCACCTGCGGCGCGCGCGCCGCGCCGATGGCGGCATCGCGCGGCGTCTTCGCCCGCAGGGCGCGCGCCTCCTCGGCCGTGGGCGCGCGCAGCTTGCCGGTCTGCGGGTCGCGCACGACCACCATCCCTTCCTGGCCGCGATCCTGGCCGGGATCGTCTCCACCGACTTGGCCGTCCTGCAGGCCGGCGGCCCGGGCCTGCAGCGCGCAGGTGGCCAGCAGGCACAGCGCGGCGAGGGCGCCGGCGCGCAACATCATTGGCTTGGACATGGTTTCCTCCGTGATCGTCAGGATGCGCGGCGGCGCAGCGCCGGCAGCAGGCCCGCGCCCAGCGCCAGCATCAGCCAGGCGGACGGCTCGGGGACGGCCGTCACGACGCTGACCGTGTCCAGGCCCACATAGTTCAGGGTGTCGGCCGGTCCCAGGTAGCGGAAGGCGAAGCGGCCGCTGCCGTTTTCGGTGATGCTGGCGGTAAATTGCTGCCAGTCTTCGGGATAGCCGGCCGTGCCGCCGAGCGTGGCCAGCACGGTGTCGAAGCCGCTCGGGTCGGTGCCCGCGCCGGACGAGAAGCGCACCTCCAGCACGTCGTTGAAGCCGGGCGTGGCGTCGTGGCGCGTGTAGAAGCTCAGCAGGGTGGTGCCGGAGAGGTCCAGCGCGGGGGTGATCAGCCAGTTGTCGACGGTGCCGATGCCGTTGCCGGCGCCGAGGAAGTTGGCGGCGGCGTAGGAATCGCTTGGGCCGGCCTGGGCCGGGAACAGTTGCGCGTTGCCCTGGAACCATCCGCTGCCCGGCGGCACGCTGGCATTGACCTGTACCCATCCGTCCAGGCCGGCGACGCTGGCGAAGCCTTCGTTGAGTATCTCGACCCCGGCCGCCTGCGCGGCCGTGGCGCCCAGCACGGACAGCGAAAGCGCCGCTGCCGCACCTAAGGTTTTCACGGGTTTCATGGGAGCCCTTTCATTGGAGCCAGTAAAGAGGGGGACGCGGGTGGGGCGCTCGCGCTGGCCGGTCGCCGAGCCCTACCCGCCCATCATAGGAATCGCGTGGGCGAGCGGCTTGATCTTTGGCTAATGGATGGGCTGGATGAAGGAAGTCGTGTGAGGTAGTACTTGCGGTGGCGTACGGTGCGCACGGGGTGCGCACCGTACGGAGGCGCGGGCATGCACGGCGCGCGAAGGTTCGAATGCCGGTTGGACGCGTGGACGGGGAACCCGTCCACGCGACGCATCAAGGCCGGCGGAACCGCCGCAGGCGCAGCTTGCCCACGATCCCGACCGGGAAGAAGTAGACCGACAGGATGAACAGCACGCCCAGCCACAGCAGCCAGCGGTCGGGGTGCAGGGCGGCCGCCAGCAGCGGCACGCCGGCCAGGGCGTCGGAAGCGTGCCCCATCAGCGCCTTCAGGTAGTTCTGCGCCAGGATGAACAGCGTGGCGCCCACCACCGCGCCGTACATCGTCCCCATGCCGCCGATCACGACGATCAGCAGGATGTCGGTCATGACCTCGAAGCCGAGCATCGTCTTGGGGCCGACGTAGCGCAGCCACAGCGCCATCAGCGCGCCGGCCAGCGCCGCCACCACGGCCGCCAGCACGTTGGCCCAGATGCGGTAGACCACCGTGCGGTAGCCCAGCGCCTCGGCGCGGAACTCGTTCTCGCGGATCGCCTGCAGCACGCGGCCGAACGGCGAGTTCACGAGGCGCAGCAGGAACAGGAACAGCAGCGCGCAGCCGAGGAACACCACGTAGTACGTGACCAGGCGGCCGTCGAGCGCGCGTCCGAACACCTCGCCGTCGAGCAGCGTGAAGCCGGGCGTCAGCACTTCCGGCACGCCGAACGTGCGCCCGTCCTCGCCGCCGGTGAAGTCGGACAGCTGCGAGGCCAGCACCGCGAACGAGGCCGACACGGCCAGCGTGATCATCGAGTAGAAGATGGCGCGCACGCGCAGCGCGAACAGGCCGATGACGAGGGCCAGCGCCACCGTCAGCGCCAGCGCGATCGCCAGGCCGGCCAGCATGACGCCCCAGGTGGGTTCGTCGACGCTGGCCAGCCCGATGCCGATGCCGTAGGCGCCGATGCCGTAGAACATGGTGTGGGCGAAGGAGACGATGCCGGTATAGCCCAGCAGCAGGTCGTAGGACGCCACCAGCACGATGTAGATGCAGATGGTAGCCGCCGTGTTGAGCGGCCGCGCGCCGGAAAACAGGAAGGGCGCCAGCAGCAGGCCCAGCACGATGACGGCGAGCAGCGCCGCCAGGATGCGGCTGCGCGGCAGGTCGCCGGACAGGAACTTGATCAGCATGCTAGTTGCGTCCTTTCACGTACAGGCCGGCCGGGCGCCACAGCAGGATGGCGATCATCAGCACGATGTTCGACACCAGCGCGAACTTCGGCGCCAGGAAGCCGGCGTAGTTGGCGATCAGCGCCATCAGCAGCGCGCCGATGAAGCAGCCGCCGACCGACCCCAGGCCGCCGATGATGATGACGATGAACACCATCACCGTCACCTCGCTGCCCATGTGCGCCACCAGGTTTTCCTTGTACAGGCCCCACATGGCGCCGCCCAGGCCGGCCAGCGCCGAGCCGGCCGCGAACACGCCGACGAACAGGCGGCGGATGCGGTAGCCCATCGCCTCGACCATCTCGCCGTTCTCGACGCCGGCGCGGATCAGGAGGCCGATGCGGGTGCGGTTCAGCGTGAGGAACATGGCGGCGAACACCACCAGCCCGACGACGACGGCGAGCAGCCGGTATTTCTCGACGGCGGCGTCGCCCAGGAAGATGGCGCCGCGCAGCGCCGTCGGCATCGGCAGCGCGATCTGCTCGGCGCCCCAGATCACGTTGATCAGCTGTTCCGACACGATCATGCCGCCCATCGTGATCAGGATCTGCTTGAGGTGCTGGCCGTAGACCGGCATGATGACGATGCGCTCGAACGCCCAGCCGAGCAGCGCGGTGACGACCATCGCGACCGTCATGGCCAGGCCCAGCACGCCGAGGTTGGCGGCCAGCGAATCCATCTCGAGCCAGCCGCGCATCGGCAGCAGCACCAGGGTGGCGGAAAAGGCCCCGACCGAGATGAAGGCGCCGTGGCCGAAGTTCAGCACGCTCATCAGGCCGAACACGAGGGTCAGGCCGCTGGCCATGATGAAGATCATCATGCCCATGGCCAGGCCGGCGACGGTCAGCGTGACCCAGGTGGGCAGGCTGACGAAGGGCAGTACGGCCAGCGCGACCGCCGGCACCAGCAGCAGCGGCGCGACGTCGCGCCGGGCCGCCGGCAGGGGCGCGTCGGCCTGGGTGATGGGTAAAGTGGCACTCATTCTTTCATTCCTTGTATCTAGGGTCCGCTGGGTTCCTGCGTAGGGGTCGGAGCCCGGTGTTGATTTCCGAGGGCTCTGACCCCGGTGTTTGCCGGAGCCCGTGGGGTGCGCATCGCATGCCGGCATGACGCGGACGTCCTCGTCATTGGTGCGCATCGAGCGACAGCCCCAGCAGGCGCTGCTGCAGCGCGGCGTCGTCGGCCAGGTCGCGCATCGTACCCGCGTGCACGACGCGGCCGTCGTCCATCACCGCCACGCCGTCGCCCAGCGTGCGCACGAAGTTGAAGTTCTGCTCGACCAGCAGGATCGTCGTGCTGGTGTCCTTGAGTTCGCGGAACGCCATCATCAGGCTCTGCACGATGGCCGGGGCCAGGCCCTTGGTCGGCTCGTCCACCAGCAGCAGCTTGCGCGGCGCGACGATCGCGCGGGCGATCGCCACCATCTGCTTCTGGCCGCCGGACAGGTTCCCCGCCGGGGTGTTCCAGAATTTCTTCAGGGCGGGGAAGAAGCCGCAGATCCAGTCGACGCGCGCCTGGTCGAGCGGGCCGTCGCGCGCCGCGAGATACAGGTTCTCGCGCACCGTCAGTTCCGAGAACACGGCCATGCTCTCCGGGACGTAGGCGATGCCGGCGCGCGCGATGTCGGGCGTGGACAGGTTGGTGATGTCGCGGCCGTCGAACACGATGCTGCCGGCGCTGGCCTTCCACAGGCCCATGATGGTGCGCAGCGTGGTGGTCTTGCCGGCGCCGTTGCGGCCCAGCAGGACGGCCAGGCCGCCGCGCGGCACGGCCAGGTCGACGCCCTGCAGGATGTGGTACTGGCCGATGTGCGTGTGCACGCCGGACAGGGTCAGGATGGGTTCATGCATGTTCCGGTACCCCGAGATAGGCTTCCTGCACGATCTTCGACTGCATGACCGCGGCCGGCTCGCCGTCGGCCACCAGCGTGCCGTTGTGCAGCACGACGATGCGGTCGGCCAGCGCGCGCACCACGTCCGTCTTGTGCTCGACCAGCAGCACCGTGCGCTGGCGCTCGGCCTTGACCTGGTGGATCAGGTCGAGCACCACCGGCACCTCGTCCACGCTCATGCCGGCGGTGGGTTCGTCGAACATCAGGATCGCGGGTTCGAGCGCCAGCAGGATCGCCACTTCCAGCTTGCGCTGGTCGCCGTGCGACAGGGTGCCGACCCAGGCGTCGCGCTTGTCCATCATGGCCACGCGCTCCAGGTAGTGCTCGGCGCGCGCGATGACGTCGCGGTGCGCCGACCAGACCGACAGCATGCGCATGCCGATGCCGGCGCGGCTCTGCACGGCCAGGCGCACGTTTTCCATCACGCTCAGGTGCGGGAACAGGTTGGTGAGCTGGAAGGCGCGGCCGACGCCCATGCGGGTGCGGCGCGCCGGGCCGTGGCGGGTCACGTCGCGGCCGTCCAGGAACACCTGGCCGGACGTGGCCGCGAGCTGGCCCGACACCAGGTTGAAGTAGGTGGTCTTGCCGGCGCCGTTCGGGCCGACGATGACCGTCAGCGTGCCCGGGTAGAAGTCGGCCGTCACCGCGTTCACCGCGACGTGGCCGCCGAAGCGGATCGTCAGGTCGCGGGTGGACAGCGACGGCTGCGCCGGGGTGCGATGCGAAGATGCGTGCATCGTGCGGTCAGCGCTTGTTCTTCACCGGCAGCGGCAGTTCCGACGCCGGAATCTCGCGCACCAGTTCCAGCAGGTCCCATTCGTTCTTCTGGTCCTTCTTGATGCGGAAGTGGTACATCGGCTGCAGCGCCTGGTGGTCTTCCTTGCGGAACGTCATCACTCCCTTGGGCGTCTCGAAGTTCATGCCTTCCATCGCCGCGACCAGCTGCTCGCTGTTGGCCGACGGGACCTTGGTCAGCGCCGCCACGACGGCGCCCGCGGCCGCCATGCCGCCGGCCGTGAACATGTCGGGCGGGGCCTTGTAGCGCTTCATGTGCTCGGCCACGAACCAGTCGTTCATCTTGTTCTTCGGGAAGCCGTAGTAATAGAAGATGGTGCCCTCGGTGCCGGCGTAGGCCTTCCAGGTCTTCATGACCGGCAGCAGGTTGCCGCCCGGCGCCAGCGCGATGCCGTAGCGGCCCGGCTGCATGTCGGCGATCTTGTTCATCGGGTTCGGGCCGGCCCAGACGATCGACAGGATGCGCGGCTGCGGCTTGTCCTTCAGGGCGTCGAACAGGCGCTGGGTCGGGGCGGTGAAGTCGGTCGACGCGGCCGGCGCGTATTCCTCGTGCACGACCTTGACCTTGCTGCCGGTGGCGGCCAGCGCTTCCTTGCCGGCCTTGATGGCGTCGCGCCCGAAGGCGTAGTCCTGCGCCAGGAAGGCCACGCTGCCGCTCTTGAGCGTGGACGCCGCGGCCAGCGCGTCCTGCATCGAGCTGCGCGCGGTGCGGAAGATGTACTTGTTCCACTTGGCGCCGGTGATCTCGTCGGCCACGGCCGGCTCGACGATCAGCACCTTCTTGTATTCCTTGGCGACCGGCAGCATCGCCAGCGCCGAGCCGGACGACGTCGTGCCGACCGCCAGGTCGACCTTGTCGTCGCCGTAGGCCTCGGCCAGCAGCGTGCGGCCCAGGTCCGGCTTGCCCTGGTCGTCCTTGACGATCACCTTGATCTTGCGGCCGTTGATTTCCATCTTGCCGCCGGTGAGGTATTCCAGGCCCATCATGAAGCCGACCTCGGTCTCCTTGGCATAGGCTTCGAGCTGGCCGGTCTTGCCGGCGATGAGGGCGACCTTGATGTCGGGCGCGGCGAAGGCGCTGCCGCCGGCGCCGGCGGCGAAGGCGGCCAGCAGGACCGCGGCGATGGGTTTGATGGTGTGCATGGTGTCTCCTTTACGCTGTGTTCTGTGTCCTGCGCTGTACTGCTGGCGTCAGGGTTGTTCGGCCAGGAAGCGGACGACCGCCTCCAGCGCGGCCGGCTCGGTCAGCATCGGCGCGTGGCCGACGCCCGGTACCTCGGCGTACTGCATGGCGGGCGCCGCGCGCCGCATCCAGGCGGCCTGGCGCGGTTCGACCAGGTCGGACAGCGCGCCGCGCACCAGCAGCACGGGGCGTTCGTGCGCCAGGCGGCGAAACGCCTTGCGCAGGGCCGGCGAGGTGGTCCTGAGTTTACCGGTTTGCATGGCCTTGGCAATGCCCGGGTCGTAGCGCGGCGCCAGCCGGCCGGCCGCGTCCGGGGCGAAGGCGCGGCGCGCCCACTTGGCCCACTCGGCCGGATCGTTGTCCGGAAACGCGCATGCGTTCAGGGCCTGCATGTGGGCGGCCGCCTCGTCCCAGGACGCGGGCGCGGCCTGGCGGCCCACGTAGCCGGCGATGCGCGCCAGGCCCTTGTGCGAGATCACGGGGCCGATGTCGTTCAGGACGGCGGCGGCGATCAGGTCGAGGTTGCGGCCGGCCAGCGTCATCGTGATCAGGCCGCCCATCGAGGTGCCGACGAAGATGGCGCGGCCGATGCCGAGCTGCGCCAGCAGGCGCTCGACGTCGTCGGCGTAGACCTGCGTGTTGTAGTTGTCCGGGTTGGCGTCGCGCGCCGAGTCGCCGCGGCCGCGCACGTCCGGGGCCAGCACGCGCCGTCCGAGGCCGGCGACGATCGGCGCGAACTCGTCGAAGTCGGCCGCGTTGCGGGTCAGGCCGTGGATACAGACGACCGGCAGGCGCCCGGGGGCGGCGGCCATGCCGGCAGGCGCGGCCGCGGTGGGCGCGTAGTCGCGCGCCTGCAGCGCCAGGCCGTCGCTGCCGGTATAACGGATGGAGGTGAATGGGGACACGCTGGCGATATCCTGTCGATCTGGGGGCTGGGGTAGGGCGGACCGGCGCGGTGCGTGAACGCCGCGCGGTCCGCCGTGCGATGACGCGCCGGGCGTCAGAAGCGGTATTCCACCGTCGCCTGCACCGTGCGCGGCGCGCCGTAGAAGGCGGTCAGCGTGCCCTCGTTGCCGAGGGTCGGGAACAGGTAGCCGGCGGTCTTGTAGTGCTTGTCCGAGAGGTTCTTGCCGTGGATGCCGGCGCGGATCCTGCCGTCGGCGCGGGTCCAGACGACGCTGGCGTCGTACAGCTTGTACGATTCCTGGTCCAGCACCGACACCGTCTCGAACTGGTTGGTGGCGCCGCGGTAGGTGGCCGAGCCGATCAGCGCCAGGCGGCCGTTGTAGCCGCCCAGCGGCAGCGGCCATTCGTAGGTGGCGCGCAGGTTGCCCGAGTTGCGCGGGGTGTTCTGGAACACGCGCTGGCTCGCCACGTTGACGCCGGCGACGATGTATTCGTCGTACTTGGCGTCGATGTAGCTGTACATGCCGGCCAGGCTGAAGTTGCTGGTGACGTGGGCCACGGCCTCGAACTCGAAGCCCTTGATGGTGGCCTTGCCGGCGTTGGTGGTCAGGCCGGCGAAGCTGTCGTCGCGGCCGTCGCCGTTGGTGTCGATCGCCACCGAGCCCGGGATCTGCACGTCCTTGTAGTCGCTGTGGAAGATCGCGGTATTGGTGGTGATGCGGCCGCCGTTGAACGAGGACTTCAGGCCCAGCTCGGTGGTGGCGATGGTCTCGGGCTTGTAGCCGGCGCGCGCCTGGGCCTGCGAGATCCTGGTGCCGACCACGTTCAGGCGCGGGTCGAAGCCGCCGCCCTTGAAGCCCTTGGACCACGACGCGTACACGTTCTGGTCGGCGCTGGCCTTCCAGTTGAGGGCGATGCGCGGGGTGAATTTCTTGTCGGTGCGTTCCAGGTCGCGCAGGTCGGTGTCGGTGCGGAACAGGATCGCGCCCGGATTGCCCATCTCGGGCGAGCCGGCCGCGCCCAGGTAGATCTGGCGGTAGATGTCGGCCTTGCGTTCGTCCGAGGTGTAGCGGCCGCCCACCGAGAGCTGCCAGGCGTCGGTCAGGTTGTAGCTGCCGTCGGCGTACACGGCCCAGGCTTTCGTGTCGATGTCGCCGCTGGTGAAGGTGCTGGTGGCGACGGCACCGGCCAGGATGGTGTCGAACTTGTTGTAGGCGTTGGCGTCGATGTAGTAGACGCCGGCCACGCCCTGGATCTTCGGCCCGGTGTAGGTGAGGTTGAATTCCTGGCTGAACTGCTTGTTGGTGTACAGCGCGGGCACCTCCATGTCGACCACCGGCAGCGCGTCGAAGTCGATCGGCGCCCACGAGCGGTCGCGGCGCTGGGCGGTGATCGACTTGAAGGTCAGCGTCGGGTCGATGGTCCACTCGACCGTGGCCGAGACGCCGTGCTGGCGCACGTCCTGCTCGTGGCCGAGGGCCGTCATCATCTCGGCCTGGGTGTCGTAGACGTTGTCGAGGATCGGCGCGCCGCTGGTGCGGCCGACGATCAGGCGGTGGCCGTTCTTGGGATGCGAGTCGTCCTGGGTGATGTCGCCGGCCACGCGCACCCACAGGTCGGGCGTGGGCTGCCATTCGGCCGAGACGCGCGCGGCGCTCAGGTCCTTGTCGTAGTTGGGGGCGCCGTTGAACAGGTTGCGGCCGTAGCCGTCGTGCTTGAAGCGGGCCAGCGTGGCGCCGACGCGCAGCTGGTCGTTGACCGGGGTGCTGGCGGTGATGACGCCGTTGCGTTCCTTGTAGTTGCCCAGCGTGCCCTTGAGGCGCACGTCGGTCTGCGGGGCCAGCTTGCGGGTCACGTACTTGACGGCGCCGCCGATGGTGTTGCGGCCGTACAGCGTGCCTTGCGGCCCGCGCAATACCTCGATGCGCTCGACGTCGTAGATGTCGGCCACCGCGCCCTGCGGGCGGGCCAGGTAGATGTCGTCGAGGTAGATGCCGACGCCGGACTCGAAGCCGGCCAGCGGGTCGGCCTGGCCGACGCCGCGGATGAAGGCGGTCAGCGTGGTGTTGGTGGCGCGCGACGCCTTCAGCGTGGTGTTCGGCAGCGTGTTGGTGAGCGCCACCACGTCCGGGATGCCCTGCTTGGAGAGCTGGTCGGCGCTGAACGCCGTCACCGACACCGGCACGTCCTGCAGCGACTCCTGGCGCCGGCGCGCCGTCACGACGACGCGCTCGAGGTTGTCGTCGGCCGCCGTCGCCGTCGTGGCGGCCGGCGCGGCCGGCGCGCCGGCGACTTCCTGGGCGTGCACTGCGGGGGCGGCGCCGGACAGGGCGAGGAGGGCGACTGCGGAATGGTTCAGCAGCGCAAGTTTGTTCTTGCTAACGCGCATGGGTGTCTCCAGATATTGTTGTGGTGTTATGCGTTGGGGTGTTTTTTTCGCACGCATCGCAGTGTGCCTCGGATGAATTTGACTGAATAGACAACACCGCGCCCACACGGTGTGCAAAAATGCACATCAATACGCACCGCGACGGTGCCGGCGGCGGCGCTGCGGACGGGGTGACCTGACGGGGCGGCGCAGTGCCTGCGTGCGTCCGTGGTGCATCCGCGGTGCATGTGCCGCGGACCGGCGCGCGTCGTCCCGAAAACGTTGCAGCCGCACTGTGCACTAGTGCACAATATGTCATCTTGATATCGAACAACGGGATACCGGATGAACAGCCTGCCCGAATGGACCGACCTGCGTTTCTTCCTGGAGCTGGCGCGCGCCGGCACGCTGTCCGGCGCCTCGCGCCGCCTGGACGTCGAGCACACCACGGTGGCGCGCCGCATCGACCGCCTCGAGCAGCAGCTCGGCGCCACCCTGTTCGACCGCTCGCGCGAAGGCTACGAACTGACGGAAATGGGCCAGGCCCTGCTGCCCCATGCCGAGGCGATGGAAGGCGCGGCGCTGGCCGCCGCCGAGCAGCTGGGCGGCGCCGAGGTGGCCGCGCACGGGGTGGTGCGGCTGGGCGTGCCCGAAGTGTTCGGGGTGCGCGTGGTGGCGCCGCTGCTGGTCCGGCTGTTCGAGGACCACCCGGACCTGTCGATCGACCTGCTGGCGCTGCCCAGTTTCGCCAACCTGGCCAACCGCGAGGCCGACCTCGGCGTGATGCTGGACCCGCCGTCGACCGGGCGCTACATGGTCACGCGCCTGGCCTCGTTCCGCTTCTACCTGTACGCCTCCCCGACGTACCTGGCCAGGCATGCGCCGATCCGCAGCCAGGCCGACCTCGAGGGACACGACTTCGTCGACTACGTGCAGGACCGGCTGGCCAGCCGCGAGCTGTCCTACATGAAGGAACTCGGCTTCACGCCGCGGCGCCGCCTGTGCTGTTCCGGCATGACCGGCCAGATCGAGGCGGCGGCGCTGGGCATGGGCCTGATGATGGCGCCGCCGTACGCGGTGCCGGACGACGGCCGCCTGGTGCCGGTGCTGCCGGGCTTTTATGCCGAGCGCTCGTTCTGGCTGGCGGCGCCGACCGACCTGTACCGCCTGCGGCGCGTGAAGCTGGTGTGGAACCTGCTGCGCGAGCTGGCGGACAACAATCCGCGGCTGTGGTGGCACGCCGGCGAGGCGCCGTAGGGCGGACGGCTTCGCCGGTTACGCGACCCGGGATGGCGCGGCATCCGGCGGTCGCCGCCTACGCCGACTTGAACGGGCTGCGGTCGTTCAACTCGTCGATGTAGTCGTCGATCCCGCCCGCCTCGCGTTCGAGGAAGCGCTCGACCGCGTCGGCGAACGACGGGTGCCTGAGCCAGTGCGCCGACCACGTGCGCGTCGGCAGGAAGCCGCGCGCCATCTTGTGCTCGCCCTGGGCGCCGCCCTCGAAGGTCCGGATGCCCTGCTCGATGCAGAACTCGAGCGGCTGGTAGTAGGCGGTCTCGAAGTGCAGGCAGGGGACGTGTTCCAGCGCGCCCCAGTAGCGGCCGTACAGCGTCGTGGCGTCGTACACGACCAGCGCGGCCGCGATCGGCGCGCCGTCGCGCTCGGCCAGCACCAGCAGCAGGTTGTCCGGCATGGCGCGCCCGATGCGGCGGAAGAAGTCCAGGTTCAGGTAGGGGCTGGAATGGTGCTCGGCATAGGTGCGGCGGTAGCAGCGCGTGAAGAAGCGCCAGTCGTCGTCGGTCGCATCGCGACCGCGCACCCGGCGCAGCGCCACGCCGGCCTCGCGCACCTTGCGCCGCTCGGCGCGGATGTTCTTGCGTTTTTTCTGCTCCAGCGTGGCGAGGAAGTCCTCGAAGCTGGCGTAGCCGGGATTCTCCCAGTGGAACTGCACGCCGCTGCGCAGCAGGAAGCCGGCGCCGGCCAGCCGGCGCGCCTCGGCCTCGGGCGGGAACAGCACGTGGGTCGACGAGACCTCGCTGGCCTGCTGCACCGACAGCAGCACGTCCAGCAGCGCGGCGCGCGCCGCGTCGTCGCGGGCCAGCAGGCGCGCGCCGCTGACGGGCGTGAACGGGATCGCGCAGAGCAGCTTGGGGTAGTACGCCAGCCCGTTGCGCGCATAGGCGTCGGCCCAGGCCCAGTCGAACACGTATTCGCCGTAGGAGTGCCCCTTGACGTACAGGGGCAGGGCGGCGGCCAGCCGCTCGCCGCCGCCATCGTCCTCGTACAGGACGATGAATTGCGGCTGCCAGCCGGTCTCGGGCGCGGCGCTGCCGGAGGCGTGCAGCGCGTGCAGGAAGGCGTACGACAGGAAGGGGGTCGGATCGTCCTGCAGCGCGACCAGGCCGTCCCAGGCTTCCGGCCCGATATCGGACAAGGAAGAAGCGATATGCGTGCGATAATTCAAGATGACTTCCGTACAATGACTTGGTGAGCGGGGCGGTTCCGGACGGACATGCTGCGCTTGCCGGCGAAAGAGCCACGATGGATAAGCAATTCTTCAACCTCTATTCTCACGATTTCGCCCGCGTGGCCGTGGCCAGCCCGCGCTGCCGCGTGGCCGACCCGGCCTTCAACGCGCGCGAGACGATCCGCCTGGCGCGCCAGGCCGCCGACGCCGGCGCCGTGCTGGCCGCCTTCCCGGAACTGGGGCTGTCGGCCTACACCTGCGACGACCTGTTCCACCAGCGCGCCCTGCTCGACGCCGTCGTGGCCGCGCTGGGCGAGGTGGTCGAGGCGTCGCGCACGCTGCCGCTGGCGCTCGTCGTCGGCCTGCCGCTGCGCGTGAACCATGTGCTGTTCAACTGCGCCGTCGTGGTCGCGGGCGGACGCATCCTCGGCGCCGTGCCGAAGAGCTTCCTGCCCAATTATGGCGAATTTTACGAAATGCGGCAGTTCAACCCGTCCGAGAACACGGCCGCGACGGAAATCGACCTGCTGGGCCAGCGCGTCCCGTTCGGCCCGGACCAGCTGTTCGAGCTGGAAGACCAGCCGCTGCTGCGCTTCCACGTCGAGATCTGCGAGGACGTCTGGGTGCCGGTGCCGCCGTCCTCGTTCGCCGCGCTGGCCGGCGCCACCGTGCTGGTGAACCTGTCGGCCTCGAACGTCGTGGTGGGCAAGAGCGGCTACCGCCACCAGCTCGTCGGCCAGCAGTCGGCGCGCTGCCTGGCGGCCTACCTGTACACGTCGGCCGGCCTGGGCGAGTCGACCACCGACATGGCCTGGGACGGCCAGTCGCTGATCTACGAGAAGGGCGACCTGCTGGCGCAGTCGGAACGCTTCCGCGACGATTCCCACATCATCTACGGCGACGTCGACCTGGAGCGCCTGTCCACCGAGCGCATGCACGCGACCACGTTCGCGCAGTCGGTGCGCCGCCATGCCGACGAGGTGGCGCGGTTCCGGGTCCAGCGCTGCGCCGTGCCGCTGCCCTTGGCGCGCGACCTGCCGCTCGCGCGCACCGTCGAGCGCTTCCCCTACGTGCCCGCCGACGGCCGCCGCCGCGACGAGCGCTGCACCGAGGTCTACAACATCCAGGTGCAGGCGCTGCTGCAGCGCCTGCAGGCGTCGGGCCACCAGAAGGTCGTGATCGGTATCTCGGGCGGCCTCGATTCCACGCACGCGCTGCTGGTCTGCGCCAAGGCGATGGACCGCCTGGGCCTGCCGCGCACGAACATCCTGGCCTACACGATGCCCGGCTTCGCCACCAGCGAGCGCACGCTGGAACAGGCGCGCCAGCTGATGCGGGTGGTCGGCTGCACGGCCCACGAGATCGACATCCGCCCGAGCTGCATCCAGATGCTCAAGGACCTCGGCCACCCGTACGCCGACGGGCAGGAACAGTACGACGTCACGTTCGAGAACGTGCAGGCGGGCGAGCGCACCAGCCACCTGTTCCGCCTGGCCAACCACCACCATGCCATCGTGATCGGCACCGGGGATCTCTCGGAACTGGCGCTCGGCTGGTGCACCTATGGCGTGGGCGACCACATGTCGCACTACAACGTCAACGCCAGCGTGCCCAAGACGCTGATCTCGCACCTGGTGCGCTGGGTCGCGGACACGAAGCAGCTGGGCGACGACGGCGGGTCGAGCGTCCTGATCGCGGTGCTGGAAACCGAGATCAGCCCGGAACTGGTGCCGGGCAAGACCGGCACCGGCAAGGAGGAGGGCAAGCCGGCCCAGGTGACCGAGCATTTCATCGGTCCCTACGAGCTGCAGGACTTCAACCTGTATTACACGCTGCGCTACGGCTTCGCGCCGCCGAAGATCGCCTTCCTGGCGTATTCGGCCTGGCGCGACCGCGCCGTGGGGCCCTGGCCGGAAGGCGGCAGCCCGGCGCGCAACGAATACGACCTGGCCACGATCAAGAAGCACCTGGGCACCTTCCTGTGGCGCTTCTTCAAGACCAGCCAGTTCAAGCGCTCCTGCGTGCCGAACGGCCCGAAGGTCGGCAACGGCGGCTCGCTGTCGCCGCGCGGCGACTGGCGCGCGCCGAGCGATTCGGAAGCCGTGGTCTGGATGGACGCGCTGGCCCGGATCCCCGACTGAACACGACAACAACCTGAAGGAGAAACGACATGAAACAGATTACCTGCGTGATCAAGCCGTTCAAGCTGGACGAAGTGCGCGAGGCGCTCGCCGAAGTCAACGTGACCGGCCTGACGGTCACCGAAGTCAAGGGCTTCGGCCGCCAGAAGGGCCATACGGAGCTGTACCGCGGCGCCGAGTACGTGGTCGACTTCCTGCCCAAGGTGAAGATCGAGGTGGTGGTCGACGACGGCATGGCCGAGCAGGTGGTGGACGCCATCATCAAGGCGGCGCGCACCGGCAAGATCGGCGACGGCAAGATCTTCGTGCAGGACGTGGAGCAGGTGATCCGCATCCGCACCGGGGAGACGGGACCGGACGCGGTCTGAGCGTACCCCTGCGTCGTCCCGGCGCAGGCCGGGACCCAATTCTTGCCGGCGCAGTCGATGTGCGTGCAACTCGGGCCCCGGCCTGCGCCGGGGCGACGAGGGCATTTCCGGGGCGCCGTCAGCGCCCCATCCGCAAGTCGAACTTCCACGCCAGCAGGCGCGACACCGTGATGAACAGCGCGCTCGACCACAGCGCGAAATCGTGCGGGGCGCCGTAGATCCCCAGCAGCAGGAAGATCCAGTTGCCGACGAACGCGCAGATCGCGTACGGCTTGCCGTCCCTGAACACCATCGGCACCTCGTTGCAGACGATGTCGCGCAGCACGCCGCCGAAGATGCCGGTGATGACGCCCATCATCGAGGCGATGAACAGGGGCATGTGCGCATCCAGCGCCGACGACACGCCGGCCACCGAGAACAGCCCCAGGCCGACGGCGTCGGCGATCACGATCAGGCGCTCCGACACCACGTGGCGCAGCGTGCGGATCAGGGGCGCGGCCACCAGGGCCAGCACGAAGATCAGGATCGCGTACTCCTGGTGGATCACCCAGAACAGCGGCCGCTTGTCGAGCAGGATGTCGCGCAGCGTGCCGCCGCCGAAGGCCGCGATGAAGGCGACGGTGAACACGCCCACCAGGTCCATGCGCTTGCGCCGCGCTTCGATGAATCCCGAGAACGCGCCCACCAGGATCGCCATGACTTCGATGAAGGTGATGAGATGCATGCGGCTGCCGGTTGTCGCGATGCCATAAGCCTAACATGGCGGACCCGGCAGCGTAAGGGGGCCTGGGGGCGCCCCGGCCGAACGGTCAGGATTGCGGCGGCAGCGCCGGCTGGGCGTCCGCCAGCGGCAGGTGCACGGCGAACACCACGCGTCCGCATTCCTGGTCCGGATCGGGCACGTGGCGGTAGGCGATCTCGCCGCTGTGTTCGCGCACGATCTGCTGCGCGATGTACAGGCCCAGGCCCATGCCGGTGCGGTTGCGCGGGTTGTTCATCGAACTGCGCTTGAACGGGTTGAACAGCGCGGCCTCGGTGTCGGGCGGGATCGGCGCGCCGGCGTTCGCGATTTCCAGCACCGCCTGGTCCGGGGCCAGCATCACGCGGATCAGGATCGGCTGGTTGGGCTGGCCGTGGTGGCGCGCGTTCGACAGCAGGTTCGAGACCACCTGGCCCAGGCGGCCGCCGTCGCCCATCACGAAGGCCGGGCCGATCGTGTGCAGGTCGTACACGATGGTGGGGTAGGCCAGGCGCGCTTCCTCGACCATGTCCTCGGTCAGCGCGGCCAGGTCGACGCGCTCGGCGCCGACGCCCAGGTGCAGGCCGCGCTCGATGCGGCTCATGTCGAGCACCTGGCCGATCATGCGCTGCATGCGGTTGCTGGACGACTGGATGCGCCGGCCCAGCGTGCCCTTGTTGTCGGTGCCGGACGTCTTTTCCAGCACCATGCCCGCCATGTTGATCGAATGGAGCGGATCGCGCAGGTCGTGGCCCAGCATCGCCAGCAGCTGGGCGCGCATGGTCTCGGTCTGGGCGCGGCGCGCGTTCGACACGCGCGCCAGTTCGCCCAGCAGCATGCGGGCATGGGTCAGGATGCCGTCTTCCCACGGATGGCTGCAGCCGCGCACGGTCTCGTGCCAGGCCTCGAAGGAGCCGCGCGGGGTCAGGCGCTCGCCCAGCGGGCCGACCCGCTCGAGCTTGTCGGGCTTGCCGCCCCAGGCCACGTGCTCGATCTGCTCGGTGCGCAGCAGCAGGCACCAGCCGCTGCTGGGCATGTCGAACGGCAGGCCGAGCATGCCGGCCCACTTGCCCAGCGAGGGCTGGACGTCCTGCGGCCAGGCGCGCACGCAATCGTATTCCAGCAGGTCGCTGGCGGCCTGCGGCAGCGCCGCCACGATGGCTTCGCCCGTCGCCTGGTCGACGCCGCGGCACACCACGCGCCCGAACTGGGTCACGATCAGGCCCTGGGCATTGGTCGAGTCGAGCAGGGCGTCGCCGTGCTCGACCAGCGCTTCGAGCGGATCCTCTTCCAGCAGCAGCGATTCGACCAGGCTGGTGCGCATCTTGGCGGCGCGTTCGACCAGGCGCGCCTCGTTGCGCGACTCGATGCTCTGCACGGTCGAGGCCAGCACCTGGGCCAGCACGTCGGCCGCCAGGCGCACCGAGTAGGGCACCCGCTTGGGCGTCATGTGGTGGCAGGCGATCAGGCCCCACAGGCGGCCGTTGATGACGATGGACACGCTCATCGAGGCGGCCACGCCCATGTTCTGCAGGTATTCGACGTGGATCGGCGAGACGCTGCGCAGCACGGCGAAGCTCATGTCGAGCGGCGCGGCGTCCGGTGCGCCCAGCAGCGGCACGGCGTCGTAGGTCATGTCGACGATCATGCGCAGCGTGTTGATCGTGTACAGGCGGCGCGCCTGCGCCGGGATGTCGCCGGCCGGGTAGCGCTGGCCGCGGTAGGGCACCAGGTCCTCGCGCACCGCTTCCGCTACCACGTCGCCGCTGTCGTCGCTGCGGAAGCGGTAGGCCATCACGCGGTCGAAGCCGGTGAATTCGCGCACCTGGCGCACGGCGGCGTCGAGCAGCGCCTCGATGCCTTTCTGGCGGCGCAGGCGGTCGATGGAATTGTGGGCCTTGATGGCGAACAGGGCGACCTCGTCGGTGCTGACGTCGCGTGCCTCGAACTCGACCAGCACGCGGCCCAGGTGGGCATGCACGACGCAATCGTATTCGGCGCCGAGCAGGTCGATCGCGCCGAACATGGCCGGCGCCTCGCCGCCTTCGATGGCGTCGATGCATTCGGTCACCAGGTCGTTGACGCCGTCGGGCAGGCCGAGTTCGGCGAAGGGCACGCCCAGCTGCGGCGGGCGTTCGAGGATGCGCGCGATGTTGGCGCTCCAGCCCTGGGTGCGGCCGTCGGCGCCCAGGAACACGAGCGCGCCATGCGGCTGCACGGCGCCCGGAATGTGGATCGGTTCATCCGCGCAATTGTCGAGGTCAACCTGTGGCGGCTTCGCCATTTGCACTGGCATGCTGGACTTCACTCGATCGTTCCCCTATTTGACACGTGTCCCTGGCACCATGATGTTCGCATCTTACCGCTTTCGTCAAATCATGGGAAATATTTTGTCAACTATGCATGAATTGCTGTGTTGATTTGGTACAGCCCTTCTCACGCCAGCGATGAAATGATGAATTCAATCCTCCAGCGCGGGACGCAGGAGAACGATCAGCGCGCCATGCCCGCCATCGGTCCGGCCGGCCACGCAAAACGCGATCACGTCCGCCGTCTGCACCAGCCAGCTGTGCAGCATGCCGCGCAGCACCGGCTCGCCGCCCGCCGAGCCATGGCCGACGCCGTGGATGATGCGCACGCAGCGCACGCCGCGCTTGCTCGACTTGCGCAGGTAGGCGTCGACGTGGCGGCGCGCATCGTCGCGCTTGAGGCCGTGCAGGTCGAGTTCGTCCTCGACCGGCCAGTAGCGCTTGCGCAGGCGCTTGACGACGTCCGGGCCCACGCCCGGCGCCGACCAGCTCAGCGTCGGCTCCTCGTCGAGCAGGCCGTCGACGTCGAACTGGTCGGACAGCATCGATTCGCGCAGCACCGCCGCGGTTTCCTCCGCGGCCGTGCGCGGCCGCGCCGGCGCGGCCTTCGCCGCGCGCAGTTCGGCTTCCTGCGCCGGACGCCAGACGTAGCGGTCCGACTCCTTCATCTTGACGACGTCCTTGACGGCGCCGCGGAACTCGACCGCGTGCTCGCGCGCGATGCGCTCGCGCTGCTCGCGCTCGGCCTTCTCGATGGCGCGCAGCCGTTCCTCTTCCTTGAGCCGGTCGCGCAAGGACTTCAGATCCGAAAACTCTTTCATCGCCATCGCGGTCGTCGATTCGGTAGGGTGCGCACCCCGTGCGCACCGGATGCCGGGATTACTCCAGCGCCTCGAGATAGCGCTGCGCATCCAGCGCCGCCATGCAGCCCGAGCCCGAGGACGTGATCGCCTGGCGATACACGTGGTCCTGCACGTCGCCGGCCGCGAACACGCCCGCCACGCTGGTGGCCGTGGCCATGCCTTCGGTGCCGCTGCGGGTCTTGATGTAGCCGTTGTGCATTTCCAGCTGGCCCTCGAAGATGCCGGTGTTCGGCTTGTGGCCGATCGCCACGAACAGGCCGTGCACCTTGATCTCCTTGACGTCGTCGCCTTCGGTCGCCTTCAGGCGCAGGCCGGTCACGCCGCTCTGGTCGCCGACGACCTCGTCCAGCGTGCGGTTCAGCTCCAGCACGATCTTGCCTTCGGCGACCTTGCCCATCAGGCGGTCGACCAGGATCGGCTCGGCGCGGAACTTGTCGCGGCGGTGGATCAGCGTCACCTTGGTGGCGATGTTGGACAGGTACAGCGCTTCCTCGACCGCGGTATTGCCGCCGCCGATGACCGCCACTTCCTGGTTGCGGTAGAAGAAGCCGTCGCAGGTCGCGCAGGCCGACACGCCACGGCCCATGAACTCCTGCTCGGTCGGCAGGCCCAGGTACTGGGCCGAGGCGCCGGTGGCGATGATCAGGGCGTCGCAGGTGAATTCGTGCGAATCGCCCACCAGGCGGATCGGCTTTTCGTTCAGGTAGGTGGTGTGGATGTGGTCGAACACGATCTCGGTATTGAAACGCTCGGCGTGCTGCAGCAGGCGCTGCATCAGCTCCGGACCCTGGACGCCCAGCGGGTCGCCCGGCCAGTTCTCGACGTCGGTCGTGGTCATCAGCTGGCCGCCCTGTTCGACGCCGGTCACCAGCATCGGCTGGAGATTGGCGCGCGCGGCGTAGACGGCGGCGCTGTAGCCGGCGGGGCCCGAGCCGAGGATCAGGACTTTGGCGTGTTTGCGAGTAGTCATGTATGCACTTCTTCTATGGAATGATGCCCGGAAAGTGGGGCCGGGCAGCACGGGAATCAAGGGGAGACGAACGGAGGATTATAGTCGATGATGCAGCCAAGCATGAATCGTGGGCCGCCCCGGCCGTATATCGCTTAGAATGGGCATCTTTGGGGGATCCCACCCCGGCAGTACGTGTTTCAATCCGCAATGAGCAAGAATAGTTCAACGACCGGTTCGACCTATACCCACAAGCCGCGTCCGCCGCGCCAGCCGATGCCGAACCGGCTCGTGCGCCTGTTGTCGGAGGCGCGCTGGCTGGTCACGGCCGTCGCATTGTTGTATTTCGTCCTCATCCTGCTCAGCTATAACAAGGCCGATCCGGGCTGGTCGCACGAGAACGCCGTGGCGCACGTCGCCAACCTGGGCGGCCGCGCCGGCGCCTGGCTGGCCGACCTGCTGCTGTTCATCTTCGGCTTTTCCGCCTGGTGGCTGTGCGTGTGCTTCTCGCGCGCCGTCTGGAAGGGGTACCGGCGCCTGCACAGCCGCTTCATGAAGGGCGAGGAGCCCGTCCAGGAACCGGAGCACGAGGGAGAGATCGTGATCCGCTGGATCGGCTTCGCCCTGATGCTGGCCGGTAGCGTCGGCCTCGAATTCCTGCGCATGTGGTCGCTGAAGGTCGAGTTGCCGCGCTCGGCCGGCGGGGTGCTGGGCCAGCTGATCGGCCATTCGGCCCACACCGCCTTCGGCTTCACCGGCGCCACCCTGTTGCTGCTGCTGCTGTTCGGCCTGGGCTTTTCCTGGTACTTCCAGGTGTCCTGGCTGGCCGTGGCCGAGCGCATCGGCGAATCGGTCGAGACGACCGCCGGCTGGTTCCGCCTGCGCTACGAGGACCGCGAGGACCGCCGCCAGGGCGAGGCTGCCGCGCACCAGCGCGACGAGGTGGTCGTGCACGAGCGCGCCAAGTACGTGGAAAAGCACGGCACGGCCCCGATCCTCAAGCACGAGCCGCGCATGGCCGGGGACGAGGACGGCGGCGACGCCTTCGCGGAACCGCAACCCGCCCGGGCCGGTTTCCTGGCCAAGGTGAAGGCCAGGGTCAAGGGCAAGGCCGAGCCGAAGGACGAGGCGCCGCGCCTGGAGCCGGCGTCCGGCGCCGACGCGCCGGCGTTCGCGTCGGCCCCGGTGCCGGACGAGGACGACGACCTGCCGGCCGGCGTCGCCACGATGGCGCAGACGGCACCCGCGGCCAGGCCGCCGGCGTCCGCGGCCGCCACGGCGCCGCCCGCGATCAAGATCGAACCGCAGATGGTCAGCGTGCCGCGCTCCGAGCGCGCCGAGAAGGAGCGCCAGTCGCACCTGTTCGAGGTGCACGGCGATTCCACGCTGCCGCCGCTGGGGCTGCTGGACGACGCGCCGCCGGTCCAGGAGTCGGTGGCCATCGACACGCTCGAATTCACCAGCCGCCTGATCGAGAAGAAGCTGTCCGACTTCGGCGTCGAAGCCAAGGTCGTGGCCGCGTACCCGGGCCCGGTGGTCACCCGCTACGAGATCGAGCCGGCGACGGGCGTGAAGGGCAGCCAGATCGTCAACCTGGCGCGCGACCTGGCCCGTTCGCTGTCGCTGACGTCGATCCGGGTGGTCGAGACCATCCCGGGCAAGAACTACATGGCGCTGGAGCTGCCCAACCCGAAGCGCCAGATCGTGCGCCTGACCGAGATCGTCGGCTCGAAGGTGTATGCCGACAGCGCGTCGAGCCTGACGGTCGCGCTGGGCAAGGACATCGCCGGCAAGCCGGTGGTGGCCGACCTGGCCAAGATGCCGCACCTGCTGGTCGCGGGCACCACCGGTTCCGGTAAATCGGTGGGCATCAACGCCACCATCCTGTCGCTGCTGTACAAGGCCGACCCGGCCGACGTGCGCCTGATCCTGATCGACCCGAAGATGCTGGAGATGTCGGTGTACGAGGGCATCCCGCACCTGCTGGCGCCGGTGGTCACCGACATGCGCCAGGCCGGCCACGCGCTGAACTGGGCGGTGAACGAGATGGAGCGCCGCTACAAGCTGATGTCGAAGCTGGGCGTGCGCAACCTGGCCGGCTACAACGGCAAGATCGCGGAGGCGGCCAAGCGCGAGGAGCACATCCCGAATCCCTTCTCGATCGTGCCGGACAACCCCGAGCCGCTGGAAAAGCTGCCGACGATCGTCATCATCATCGACGAGCTGGCCGACCTGATGATGGTGGTCGGCAAGAAGGTCGAGGAACTGATCGCCCGCATCGCGCAGAAGGCGCGCGCGGCCGGCATCCACCTGATCCTGGCGACGCAGCGCCCGTCCGTGGACGTGATCACGGGCCTGATCAAGGCCAACATCCCGACCCGCATCGCGTTCCAGGTGTCGAGCAAGATCGACTCGCGCACCATCCTCGACCAGATGGGCGCGGAAACCCTGCTGGGCATGGGCGACATGCTGTACATGCCGCCGGGCACCGGCCTGCCGGTGCGCGTGCACGGCGCGTTCGTGTCGGACGACGAAGTGCATCGGGTTGTAAAACACCTGCAGGAAACCGGCGAGCCGAATTATATTGAGGGCATCCTCGAAGGCGGCGTGGCCGAGGAGGGCGGCGCCGACGGCGCGGCCGCGGCGGGCGAGGGCGGCGGCGAGTCCGACGCCATGTACGACCAGGCGGTGCAGGTCGTGCTCAAGAACCGCAAGGCCTCGATCTCGCTGGTGCAGCGCCACCTGCGCATCGGCTACAACCGCGCGGCGCGCCTGATCGAGCAGATGGAACAGAGTGGCCTGGTGTCGCCGATGCAGTCGAACGGCAACCGCGACATCCTCGTGCCGACCGCGAGCGCCGAGTGACGCCCGCACGGCAGGCGATACGCGCCGGTGGATCCGTCGCGCACGCGAACGGCGCCGTGTGTTGAACGCGTGGACGGCAAAGCCGTCCACCCTACAAGGAAATGATCGATGAAGATGAAGTTTGCATTCGCCACCCTGATCGCCGCATCCACCCTGGCCCTGTGCGGCAGCGCGTCCGCCGCCGCCCTCGACCAGTTCAAGGCCTTCGTCGCCGGCACCAAGTCCGCCCGCGGCGAATTCACCCAGACGCAGATCCGCAAGTCCAACACGGCCAAGGCCACCGCGATCTCGAGCGGCACCTTCGTGTTCGCTCGTCCGGGCAAGTTCATCTGGACCTACCAGAAACCGTTCGAGCAGCTGCTCCAGGCCGACGGCGAGACGATGTACATCTACGACAAGGACCTGAACCAGGTCACCTCGCGCAAGCTGGGCAATGCGCTGGGCAGCTCGCCGGCCGCGATCCTGTTCGGCTCCAACGACCTGGAAAAGAACTTCACGCTGTCCGAGGCGGGCGCGCGCGACGGCCTCGAATGGCTGAACGCCACGCCGAAGGCGAAGGACACGACCTTCGAGCAGATCGCCATCGGCCTGAAGGACGGCGTGCCGCAGGCGATGGAGCTGAAGGACAACTTCGGCCAGACCACGGTGCTGAAGTTCACCAGCTTCCAGCGCAATCCGTCGCTGGGCGCGCAGCAGTTCAGGTTCGAGGTGCCCAAGGGCGCCGAGGTCGTCGCGCAGTAAGCCACGCGGCGGCGCGCGCTCATCGGCTACACTTGCGCTTTCGACGCAAGGGCGCCATATGAGCCAGATGAAGAACGACACGATCCCCCGCGATCACGGAGCCGCCCGTGGATGACCTGTTCAAGACCGAACCCGCCGCCCCGCTGGCCGAGGCGCTGCGCCCGAAGACCATCGGCGAGGTGATCGGCCAGAGCCACCTGCTGGGCGAGGGCAAGCCGCTGAACCTGGTCTTCAAGTCCGGGCGGCCCCATTCGATGATCCTGTGGGGCCCGCCGGGCGTGGGCAAGACCACGCTGGCGCGCCTGACGGCGAACGCCTTCGACTGCGAGTTCATCGCGCTGTCCGCCGTGCTGTCCGGCGTGAAGGACATCCGCGCCGCCATCGAGCAGGCCGAGCACTACCTGGCCGGCGGCAAGCACACGATCCTGTTCATCGACGAGATCCACCGCTTCAACAAGTCGCAGCAGGACGCCCTGCTGCCCTTCGTCGAGTCGGGCCTCGTCACGCTGATCGGCGCGACCACCGAGAACCCGTCGTTCGAGGTCAATTCGGCGCTGCTGTCGCGTTCCCAGGTCTACGTGCTCAAGGCGCTGGACGACGACGAGATGCGCCAGCTGCTCGAGCGCGCGCGCGGGCGCGTGCTGCAGCACCTGCAGTTCGACGAGGTCGCGGTGCAGACGCTGGTCGGCTATGCCGACGGCGACGCGCGCCGCTTCCTCAACCTGCTGGAACAGACCAAGACCTCGGCCGATACCGCGGGCGTGACGCGCATCACCGGCGAATTCGTCGAGAACGCGCTGACGCTGAACGCGCGCCGCTTCGACAAGGGCGGCGACAATTTCTACGACCAGATCTCGGCCCTGCACAAGTCGGTGCGCGGCTCGCATCCGGACGCCGCGCTGTACTGGTTCTGCCGCATGCTCGACGGCGGCGCCGATCCGAAGTACCTGGGCCGGCGCATCGTGCGCATGGCCTGGGAAGACATCGGCCTGGCCGACCCGCGCGCGCTGACGGTGGCGAACGACGCCGTCGCGACCTACGAGCGTCTCGGTTCGCCGGAAGGCGAGCTGGCGCTGGGCCAGGCCGTCATCTACCTGGCCATCGCGGCCAAGAGCAATGCGGGCTACAACGCCTTCAACGCGGCCATGGCCTTCGTGCGCAAGGACAAGTCGCGCGAGGTGCCGGTCCACCTGCGCAATGCGCCGACCAAGCTGATGAAGGAACTGGGCTACGGCCACGCCTACCGCTATGCGCACGACGAGCCGAACGCGTATGCGGCCGGCGAGACCTACCTGCCGGACGGGATGCCGGAGCCGCGCTGGTACCAGCCGGTGCCGCGCGGCGTGGAAAGCAAGATCGCCGAGAAGCTGGCATGGCTGCGCAGCCTGGATGCGGAGGCGGGCGAAGGCGGCGCCGGGGAGTGAAGCGACGGGCGGGGCGAATGCCCGAAAACCGCTGTCGGCTTGGTACAATTGCGCTTTCGATATCCATAACATGGCACTGGCCCGACAATGATAGACATCCAACTCCTCCGCAAGGACATCGACACCGTCGCAGCGCGCCTCGCCGGCCGCAAGTACCAGCTCGACGTGGCCGGTTTCAACGCCCTCGAAGCCGAGCGCAAGCAGATCCAGACCCGCACCGAGGAGCTGCAGGGCAAGCGCAATTCGCTGTCCAAGCAGATCGGCATGCTCAAGGGCAAGGGTGAAGACACGAGCGCCGTGATGGCGGAAGTGGCCGGCATCGGCGACGAGCTCAAGGCCAACGAGGCCGCGCTGGCGGCCGTCCAGGACAAGATGGCCGCGTTCATGCAGGTGATCCCGAACCTGCCGCACGAGTCGGTTCCCGTCGGCACCGACGAGTCGGGCAACGTCGAGGTGCGCAAGGTCGGCACGCCGCGCCAGTTCGACTTCGAGGTCAAGGACCACGTTGACGTCGGCGCCCCGCTGGGCCTGGACTTCGACACGGCCACCAAGCTGACCGGTTCGCGCTTCTCCGTCATGAAGGGGCCCATCGCCCGCCTGCACCGCGCGCTGGCCCAGTACATGCTGGACACCCACACCGACCAGCACGGCTACACGGAGTGCTACACCCCGTACATGGTCAATGCCGATTCGCTGTACGGCACCGGCCAGCTGCCGAAGTTCGGCGAAGACCTGTTCGCCGTCAAGAAGGGCGGCATCGAAGGCGAGGGCGAGAACTTCTACCTGATCCCGACGTCGGAAGTGACGCTGACCAACACGGTGCGCGACGAGATCGTGCCGCTGGACAGCCTGCCGATCAAGATCACGGCCCACACCCCGTGCTTCCGCTCGGAAGCGGGCAGCTACGGCCGCGACACCCGCGGGATGATCCGCCAGCACCAGTTCGACAAGGTCGAGCTCGTGCAGATCGTGCAGCCGGACCAGTCGTATGCCGCGCTGGACGAGATGGTCGGCCAGGCCGAGACGATCCTCAAGAACCTGGGCCTGCCATACCGCGTGATGGCGCTGTGCACGGGCGACATGGGGTTCGGCGCCGCCAAGACCTTCGACCTGGAAGTGTGGCTGCCGGCGCAGAACACTTACCGCGAGATCTCGTCGCTGTCGAACATGGAAGCCTTCCAGGCCCGCCGCATGCAGGCGCGCTTCCGCAACGCCCAGGGCAAGCCGGAACTGCTGCACACGCTGAACGGCTCGGGCCTGGCCGTGGGTCGCACCCTGGTCGCCGTGCTGGAGAACTACCAGCAGCTTGATGGCAGCGTGATCGTGCCGGACGTGCTGCGTCCGTACATGGGCGGGCTGGAGCGCCTGGTCCCGGCTGTTTGAAACAGAAAAGGAAGAGTATCGATTTGATATAAATCAGCTCTTCCGTTTTTCCGCGAGGCCGTCTATAATTCGGCCTCGCACGAAACGACCAGCGACACGGAGAGGTGGCAGAGTGGTCGAATGTACCTGACTCGAAATCAGGCGTACGGGTGACCGTACCGTGGGTTCGAATCCCACCCTCTCCGCCAAGTAATAAAAACAGGCTCCCATCGGGAGCCTT
>NZ_CAJYEB010000007.1 GCF_913773735.1 uncultured Massilia sp. | reverse complement strand
CGCGCGCGAACGTGCTGCCGCCGCCCGGCTGCGCCACCTGCACGGTGATGCGCTCGATGCCCTTGACGTAGTCGGTCTCCGCCCCGGCGCCGACCTTGTGCGTGTAGCCGTTGGCGAACGCCTGCGCATCGGCGCCGTTCATCCCCGCCACCAGCTGCACCACCTGCACGGCGGCGGCCGCCGCCTGGTCGGCCACCACCACGTGCAGCACGTCCTGCGGTTTGCCGCCCCAGGGCGTGCTGCCGCCGTTGGCGCCGCCGTCGGCGTAGTTGGTGCCGGCGCCCATCGTGAAATCGTCGCCGTAGCCGGAGCCGACGGCAGTGTCGTCGCCGCCGCCCAGCTCGACGTAGACGCCGCGCCCGTGCTGCGCCATCAGCGCCTGCGCGGCAGTCGGGAGCGTGGACGCGTCGAAGGCGTCGCCCCCGTCCGTGCCCTGGACCCAGGCATGGTGCATGCTGGCGGCAAGTCCCGGATCGGCGGCGCCGATGACGTACACCTCGGGCGCGAGGCGGATCGTCTTCACGTAGGCATTGCCGGCATCGATGCGGAACACGTTGACCTGCTCGACATCCTTCAGGTAGTCGGTCTCGCTGCCGTTGCTCACCTTGACCCGGTAGCCGGCCGCCCAGGCCGCGCCGTCGGCCCCGCCGGCGTCGGCGCCGAGCGCCGTCACCTGCAGCGCATCCACCGCGGCGGCCGAGGCGGCGAACACGTTCAGCACGTCGCGCGCCGGGTTGCCGTCCGGTCCCGTGCCGCCGTTGGCGCCGCCGTCGATGTAGTTGACCCCGTCCCCGGCGCGGAACACGTCGCCCCAGGCCGACCCGACGGCGGTATCGCCGCCGCCACCCAGCGCGACCGACACGCCGCGTCCGTAGGTGGCCATCAGCGTGCGGACCGCCTCCGGCAAGTCGGCGGCGTCGAAGGTCTCGGCGGCCGCGGTGCCGTGGGCGAGCACGAACACGTATTGCGATGCGAGCGGGACGCCCCAGGCGGTCTGCGTCGGGTCGTCCTGCGAGACGGGGATGGCGGAAACGTTGACGGTATTCGAGATGGTCATTGCGGTGTCCTATGCGGCGAGCGTGATCGGATGGCGGCGCGGTTCAGGTGCCCGGAAAGGTTTCCGGCGGCAGCGTGGGCGCCGGCGTGGGCGCCGGGGTCGGCGCCTGCGTCGGGGCCGGCGTGGGCGCGGGCGTGGGCGCCGGCGTGGGCGCGGGCGTGGGCGCCGGGGTCGGTGCGGCGGTCGGCGCCGGCGTGGGTGCCGGGGTCGGCGCCTGCGTCGGGGCCGGGGTTGGCGCCGGCGTCGGTGCCTGCGTCGGTGCCTGCGTCGGTGCCTGCGTCGGGGCCTGCGTAGGTGCCTGGGTCGGGGCCTGGGTCGGGGCCTGGGTCGGCGCCTGGGTCGGTGCCTGGGTCGGGGCCTGCGTCGGGGACTGCGTCGGGGCCTGCGTCGGTGCCTGCGTCGGCGCCTGCGTCGGCGCCTGGGTCGGTGCCTGCGTCGGTGCCTGGGTCGGTGCCTGCGTCGGCGCCTGGGTCGGCGCCTGCGTCGGGGCGGCCGTCGGCGCCGGCGTCGGCGCCTGGGTCGGTTGCTGGGCGCCGATCAGCACCAGCACCGCCTCGCCCACGCCCTCGAGCGACTGCGGCGGCTGGCTCGACGCCGGCGGCACCGCGGCGAGCACGCTGGTCGCGGCGACCAGCGCGGCCACCTCCTGGCCCATGCCGGCCTCGTTCACCGCGGCCAGCAGGCGCAGCGGCTCGCCAGCCGGCGCACCGGTGATGCCGGCGGCGCGGCGCTGGGCCAGCAACTGCACCTCGTTCACCCGCTTGACGACCGGATCGACGTTGCCGACCAGCGCCGCCTGCAGCGCGGCCCCGGTGGCGTCGGGCGCCGCCTGCAGCAGGCGCCCGACGGCGATCGCCACGCTCGCCTCGACGAGGTTGGCGACGTCGACGGCCAGCGCCGCCACGCCGCGCGCGGCCGGACGGTTCATCAGCAACCGGTCCTGGTTGGCGACGGCGCCGCCGATCACCGCGCCCACCGATTGCACGGTGCCCACCGATACCAGGCGCGCCACCTCGGCCGCCACCGCCTGGGCCACGCGGCTGGAGGCCGCGCCGGTGCCGGTCTCCGCGGCGGCCTTGTCGGTCGTGGCCAGCACTTCCATCGCCTTCTGCAGCGCCACCATCTTCTGCAGCAGGTTGCGCTCGCCGGCGGCCAGCGTCAGCGGATCGCGGTCGAGCACCGCCACCGAGGACAGTCCGAACACGCGCGCCACGTTGTCGCGCGCCTGCGCGACCGTCGGGGCGGCGCCCGCCGCGACCATGGCCTCGACGATCGTGCTCAGGGGCGTGACCGGCACCGACGGCTTGCTGGCCGCATCCTCGACGATGGCGCTCAGCGCATGCGTGAACGGCTGGCCGGTCGAGGTGTCGGTGCCGCCGCCGGCGCGCAGGCGCAGGCCGTTGACCTGGGCGACCGTGGCCGCGACCGCGAAGCTGAACTTGCCGCCCGCATCGGTGACGGCGCCGGGCTCGCCGGCGTCGCGCTGGCCATTGTTGTTCTGGTCCAGGTAGACGGTGGCACCGCTCAGGTAGCCGTCGACGACGACGCCGCTGAGCAGGGTGCTCGGGGCCGGCGGCTCGGCGACGGGGCCGGGACCGGAGGGGCCGTCGCCGCCGCCGCCGCAGCCGGCGAGCGCGAGGGCGACAGTCAATGCGACGGTGGATTTGCGGGGCAAGCGGGTGGTGGTCATGGTCGTCCTTGGGCACAGGGCAAAACGGGAATGCGCCGCCGGACCGGCGATGGCCGGGAAAAGGAGTGCACGCGAGCGCGCCGTCATGCGCGACGGCTGCGCGCGCGACGCCACGGCGCCGCCCGCGCGGGCGGCGCGCCGCTCTTTCGGGTCCTCTCTCCCCAGCCGCCACTTGTCATTGTTTTAGCGACAGCGCTTTTGTGGCGAGACTAAGTGAATTGACAATGCGCAGCAATTCCTCAAATGGGGAACGCGCATGCGGGAAGGATAATCGGGGATGCCGGCGACGCCCGCGGGCGCCGCCGGAAGGAAGGCAGGGAGGGCGTTACCGCGGTGGCGTCACAGCGCCGTATCGGTGCGCATCACCGGATACAGATTCAGGCGCTCGTCCCAGGACGCATGGCGGCGCGCGAAGAATTCCAGGCGCGCGTGCGGGTTCTTGGCGAAGGCGGCATCGGTCTCGACGCGCTGGCGGAATGCCGCGGCCAGCGCCGGGTCCTGCGCCATCTGCGCGCGCGCGACATCCTCGGCGACATACTCCTCCATGTATTCCTTGCGTTCGAAGGCATTGTTGAAGAGGCCCCAGGCCAGCAGCGAGTCCGGCGCCTGCGGCTCGAACATCGCCACCACCAGGCGCGCCTTGGGCTGGGCGACCGGGACGAACAGCGCGCCCTTGCCCAGCGCGCGCGGTTCCTGCTTCCAGCTGCCCTCGACCTTCAGGCGCTGGTGCGACTCGAACGAGACGTTGGCGAACGTCGCCTTGTCGGCGCGGAAGGTCTCGACCGGCGCCGCGGCGACCGCCTTGTCCAGCTTGCGGTAGGCGATGCCGTGCTGGTCCAGCTTGGCCGCCACGGCCTGCGCGAACGCGGCCGGCACGACGTAGCCGGCGCGCGGCGCGTTCACGCGCAGGTCCTCCACCACCTCGTCGCGCAGCGGCACGTGCCAGACCTGCGGCTTGCTTTCGTCGTAGCGCGTCATCAGCATGCCCGACACGTCGGACATCGTGCGCGTGTAGGCATAGCCCTGGAAGTCGACCATCGTCGTCCTGTCGGTGGTCCGGTAGGTCAGCGCCACCGGCTGGCCGCCGATGCGCAGGGCGCGCGCATCGGCCTCGCGCGCCGCCTGCTGCCATTCCTTGCCGTGGCGCGCCACCTGCTGCAGCACCGAGACGAAGGCGTTGTGCGTCACGCGCACGCGGGTCGGGTAGTCCTTCCACGAATGGGTCTCGACCAGCATCGCCATCCGGTTGCGCAGCTGGAAGTAGCCGGTCGAGAAGCGCGGGTCGGACACGCTGTCGACGAAGCCCGAGGCCGGGTCGTCGGTCTCCTTGAACGACATGTAGTAGGACTGCGGCGCCGAGCCCTCCTTCGTGATGTCCTCGATGACGCCGGTGCGCAGCGCCAGGCCGGCCTTGCGGAATTCCGGGTCGCCCGAATACACCGGCTCGACCTGGATCGAAACGTCGTGCTGGAACATGGCGCCGTCGGTGACGTGCAGGTCGACGTAGGTCAGCGGATCCCAGGCGTTCACCAGCGCCAGCATGGCCTGCATCTCGGGCGCGTCGGCCTTCACGTAGTCGCGGTTCAGGTTGAAGTTCTGGGCGGTGGTGCGCCAGCCCATCTCGACCGGGCCGCGCTGGTTCGGGCGGTTCCACTTCGCGAAGCGCTCATGGCCGTCGACGTTGAACACGGGGACGAACAGCAGCACCTGCCTGCCCAGCGCGTCCGGGGCCAGCTTTTTCTCCAGCATTTCGCGCAGCGCCAGGAAACCGGCGTCCTTGCCGTCGATCTCGCCGGCGTGGATGCCGCCCTGGATCAGGGTGACGGGCAGGCCGCGCTTGTTGGCGGCATCGGCGGTGAACACGCCGTCGGCGTTCGCGGCCAGCGCCAGCATCGGCCGGCCTTCCGGCGTGGTGCCGAACTGGAAGCACTTCACCTGTTTCGGATAGGCCTGCTGGAAGGCGGCGCACAGCCTGACGACTTCGTCGTAGCGGCCGGTGGCGGTAAAGCCCGAGCGCTCCGACATGGTAACGAGGTCGGGTGCGGCATGCGACAGGGGAATGGCGGCCATCAGGGCGGCCAGCAACGCAGAACGAATCATCCAGGACTCCAGCAGGGTTGAGAAAATTTTATGCTGGAAATTATAGACGGGCGAAGTCCCGGCGTCGCCCCCGCGTGGGCGGCAACGCCATGGCGTCGCGCCGGTGCCGGATCACCTGCGCGGCAGGATCGCGATCTCCTTCGCCTGCGGCCGCACCAGTTCCATCGGCACCGCCTTCGCGCGCGAGACCGGGCAGGTGCCGCTGGCGCGGTAGTTCAGCGCCGCGGCCAGCAGGCCCTCGGCCGTGTCGCCCTGGGCGCGCGACAGGTCGTCGGCCACCGTGCAGGTCGGGGCGAAGCCGTCGGCGAAGTCGCCGAAGCCCTTCGCGTTCACGCCCTGGAACTCGATCGAGAAATAGGTCGTGCCGCAGTTGTCCACCGGCGTGAAGCCGTAGGGCTTGCCGCAGGTCTGGCCGCCGATGATGTCGACCTGGACGTCGACGCCGCGCAGGCCGTTGATCACGGCCTCGCTGGCCGAGCAGGTGCCGGACGTGGCCAGCACGGTGACGCGCTTCAAGCCCAGCGACGGCAGCGCCTGGCCGGCCGGCGCCGGGTTCGGCGAGGCGAAGCCGTAGGCGGTGTTGCGGAACGGGATCGGCGCTTCCGGCGCCGTCTTGTCGTTGTACTGCAGGCGCTCGAAGGTCTTGCCGGCCGTGGTCGGTCCCGACACCATGTAGGCCAGTTCGCTGGCGATGTACAGCAGGCCGCCGCCGTTGTAGCGCATGTCGATCACCAGGTCGCTCACGGCCTGCGCCTTGAACATGACGAAGGCGTCGATCAGCTGCTTCTCGGCCACCGCGTTGAAGTCGTCGAAGATCAGGTAGCCGACCCGGCCCGTGGGCGTGTCGATCACCTTGGCGTTCTTCACCGACGCGCTCGCGACCACGGCCGCGTTCAGGCCGACGTCGAAGGTGTCGCTGCCGCGCCGGATGGTGAGGCGGTGCGCTTCGCCGGCGCCTTTCGGGAACAGGCCCGCATTGAGCCTGGCGACGCCGTCGGTCGTGGCGGTGTTCACGAAGTCGATGCCGTCGACGGCCACCAGCATGTCGCCGCGCCGCACGCCGGCCAGCGCGGCCGGCGAACCCGGCTCGACGATCGCGGCGAGCCAGGTGCGCGGCGGCGTCGTGGCATTGCGCGACCAGGTCAGGCCGTAGCCGACTTCCTCGCCGGCCCGGTTCAGCGCATCCCATTCGGCCGTCGTGTAGGTGAAATGGAAACGGTCCTTGGCCTTGCCCGACGGGGTCAGGCCGGGCGTCTTGAGCGCGCCGAAATAGCTGATGGCGTCGGTATAGTCGGCCATGCGCACGGTGGACGGGATCTCGTTGTACCAGAGGTAGTAGCGGTCGGCCCAGCCGCGCAGGAATGTCATCTCGTCGGCAAGCGTGCCCTGGCGGTCCGGGAAGGACATGCCGACGGCGTCGACGCCCGTGCGCGGCTTGGCGCACAGGTTCTGGTAGCGCATGAAGTCGGTCGGGATCGGGTCCGGCGTGGCGGCCGGCGTGCCCGGTTGCGTCGTGCCGCCGTTGTTACCACCGTTGCCGGTACTCCCGGCGCCCGGCGCGATGGCGGGACTGCCGCCGCCACCGCCGCCGCCGCAGGCGGTCAGCGCCAATGCGGCGACGAGGGTGGAAACTGCGACACAGGCCGGACGGCGAAGGAGAGCGAGAGGCGAAGTCATGCGTCCGATTATAGCCCCCGGAACCGGCGTAATTGCATCCAACTGTAACAGTTGGGAAGATGCGACAACGCCGCCGGGCCGGGCCGGATCGCCCGTCGCGGCGGCGCTGTCCGGGCGCCGGCAGGAACGCCGTGTCAGGCGGCGCGCGAGGCGGCGCCGCCCGCGTGGAAGGCGGCGACCAGGTCCGCTTCCTTGCGCTTGGCCGCCGCCAGGTGGCGCTCCTTGACGTGGCCGAAGCCGCGGATGTCTTCCGGCACGCTGGCGATCGCCACGGCCTGGGCCAGGTTGTCGGCCGTCAGTTTCGGCAGCAGCGCCTCGACCGTGCGGCGGTATTCCTGGATCAGGGCGCGCTCGGTGCGGCGTTCCTCGGTGCGGCCGAACGGGTCGAACGCCGTGCCGCGCAGTCCCTTGAATTTGGCCAGCACGCCGAAGGCCTTCATCATCCACGGGCCGAACTCCTGCTTGACCAGGTGGCCGTCCTTGTCCTTCTTCGCGAACAGCGGCGGCGCCAGGTGGAACTTCAGCTTGACGTCGCCTTCGAACATGCCGTCGATCTTGGCCATGAAGGCCGGATCGGTGTACAGGCGCGCGACCTCGTACTCGTCCTTGTAGGCCATCAGCTTGTGCAGGTTGCGCGCCACGGCCTGGGACAGGCGCGTGCCCTTGCCCAGCTTGTCCTCGGCGGCGCGCACCCGGCCGACGAAGTCGCGGTAGTCGCGCGCATAGGCCGCATCCTGGTAGGCCGTCAACAGCGCGACGCGGCGCTCGACCAGGTCGTCCAGCGTCTCGCTGCGCTTGAATTCGATGACCTTGGCGGGCGTGGTCAGCTTGACCACGGCGGCCAGGTCGTGCGCGGCCTTGCGGCCCCACTCGAAGGCGGACTTGTTGAAGCCGACCGACACGCCGTTCAGTTCGATCGCCTTCATGATCGACGCTTCGCGCAGCGGCACGTGGCCCTTCTGGAAGGCGTAGCCGAGCATGAACATATTGGTCGCGATGGCGTCGCCCATCAGGCTGGTGGCGATCTGGCCGGCGTCGATGAAGTCGACGTTGCCGGCGCCGCAAGCCTGCACGATGGCGCCGCGCGAACCTTCGGCCGGGAACTGCCAGTCCGGGTTCTTGATGAAGGCGGCCGTGGTCGCGCCGCTGCCGTTCACCGCGGCCCAGGTGCGGCCTTCTCCCATGCGCGACAGCGCGTCGCGGCTGGCGGTGACGATCTGGTCGCAGCCGATCACGAGGTCGGCGTTGCCGGTGCCCACGCGGGTCGAGTGCAGGTCCGACTGGCGGTCCGCCAGGCGCACGTGCGACATCACCGGGCCGCCCTTCTGCGCCAGGCCGCTCATGTCCAGCACCAGCGCGCCCTTGTTCTCGACGTGGGCCGCCATCGCCAGGATCTGGCCGACGGTGACGACGCCGGTGCCGCCGATGCCGGTGACGAGGATCCCGAACGGCTGCTCGGTCGACGGGATCGCCGGCATCGGCAGCGCGGGGGCGGCGGCGTCGGGCGCCGTCGCCGCGGCGGCCTTCTTCGGCTTCTTCAGGCCGCCGCCCTCGACGGTGACGAAGCTGGGGCAGAAACCGGTCACGCACGAAAAGTCCTTGTTGCACGAGGACTGGTTGATCTGGCGCTTGCGGCCCAGTTCCGTTTCCAGCGGCTCCACCGACAGGCAGTTCGACTGCTTCGAGCAGTCGCCGCAGCCTTCGCACACGGCCTCGTTGATGACGGCGCGCTTGGCCGGATCCGGGTAGGCGCCCTTCTTGCGGCGGCGGCGCTTTTCCGACGCGCAGGTCTGGTCGTAGATCATGGCCGACACGCCCGGCATCTCGCGCAGCTCGCGCTGCACGTCCATCAGCTCGGCGCGGTGGCGCACGGTGACGCCCTCGGCCCACGGGTAGTCGGCCGGATACTTGTCCGGCTCGTCGGTGACGACGATGATCGGCTTGACGCCCTCGGCCGCGAGCTGGCGGCTGATCCTGGCCGGATCGAGCGGACCGTCGACGACCTGGCCGCCCGTCATGGCGACGGCGTCGTTGTACAGGATCTTGTAGGTGATGTTGACCCTGGCCGCGACCGAGGCGCGGATCGCCAGCACGCCCGAGTGGAAATAGGTGCCGTCGCCGAGGTTGGCGAACACGTGCTTTTCATCGGTGAACGGGGCCTGGCCGATCCAGGTGGTGCCCTCGGCGCCCATGTGCGTGAAGGTGGACGTCTCGCGGTCCATCCATAGCACCATGTAGTGGCAGCCGATGCCGGCCATCGCGCGCGAGCCGTCCGGCACCTTGGTCGAGCTGTTGTGCGGGCAGCCCGAGCAGAAGTACGGGATGCGGTCGGTTTCCGGGTTGGCCTTGGCCGGGATGTTCCTGAGCACCAGCTCCTTCGCTTCCAGGAAGGCGATGCGTTCCTGGACGCGCTGCGCCACCGGGTGGCCGGCGCAGTAGTGCGAGATGCGCGAGGCGATGGCGCGCGCGATCTGCGCCGGGTTCAGCTCGTAGGTGCCCGGCAGCAGCCAGTCGCCGCGGCCGGAACGGCTTTTCTCGCTCCATTCGCCGGTGTCGTCGAACTTGCCGACCACGCGCGGGCGCTCGCCGTCCGGCAGGTTGTACAGCTCTTCCTTGAGCGCGTATTCGAGCACCTGGCGCTTTTCCTCGACGACGATGATCTCGTCCAGGCCGCGCGCGAATTCCTGCACGCCCATCGCATCGAGCGGCCAGGTCATGCCGACCTTGTACAGGCGCAGGCCGATCTCGCTGGCGGCCTGCTCGTCGATGCCGAGGTCGGCCAGCGCCTGGCGCGTGTCGAGGTAGCTCTTGCCCGCGGTGATGATGCCGATCTTCGGCGCCGGGCTGTCCCAGACGATGTTGTTCAGCTTATTGGCGCGCGCATACGCCAGGGCCGCATACCACTTGTGGTTGTTCATGCGGACTTCCTGGTCCAGCACGGCGTCCGGCCAGCGGATGTTCAGGCCGCCCGGGGGCAGCTCGAAGTCGGTCGGGATGACGGTCTGGACGCGGTCCGGGTCGAGGTCGACGACGGCGCCCGACTCGATGATGTCGGTCACGCACTTGAGCGACACCCACAGGCCGCTGTAGCGGCTCATGGCCCAGGCGTGCAGGCCGTAGTCGATGTATTCCTGCACCGACGACGGGTACAGCACCGGGATGCCGCAGTGGTGCAGGATGTGGTCGGACTGGTGCGCCGTCGACGAGGACTTGGCGGCATGGTCGTCGCCGGCCAGCACCACCACGCCACCATGCTTCGCGGAGCCGGCATTGTTGCCGTGCTTGAAGACGTCGCCGCAGCGGTCCACGCCCGGGCCCTTGCCGTACCACATGGCGAACACGCCGTCGTACTTCGCGCCCTCGAACAGGTTGGTCTGCTGGGTGCCCCAGACCGCCGTGGCGGCCA
>NZ_CAJYEB010000006.1 GCF_913773735.1 uncultured Massilia sp. | reverse complement strand
CGCCATCGACGGGGCCGACGGCGACGTCGAGGCGGCCGCGCGCGCACTGCTGGGCGACGGCGTGCGCATCGCCGCCCTGTCCGGCACCGGGCTGGCCGACCTGCAGGCCGAATCGCCGGACGCGCGCGACGGCGTCGTGCGCGTGGCGGGACGCCGGCAGCAGGCCGACGGCCTGCTGCGCGTCGCCCTGGCCGACGGCCGCACGGTCGAGGTGAAGGTCGATGCCGCCAGCCCGCGCCAGCCGCTGGCGCCGCAACTGTGGGCCGGCTGGCGCGTCGACGCGCTGCAGGCCGACCGCGCGCGCCACCGCGCCGAGATCGCGCGGCTGGGCAAGCGCTTCGGCATCGCCACGCCGGATACCTCGCTGATCGTGCTGGAGCAAGTGGCCGACTACGTCCGCTACGACATCGCGCCGCCGCCGGCGCTGCGCCAGGCTTACGAACGGATGCGCGTGCTGCGCAGCGACGGCCTGGCGCGCGCCCGCGGCGACAAGCTGGAGCGCGTCGTGCGCGACCTGGACGAGAAACTGGACTGGTGGGGCACGCGCTTTCCGGTCGCGCAGCCGAAGGACACGGCGTCGCCGCAGTGGGTGACGGTCACCGGCAGCCTGGTCGGCACGCCGCCGCTGGGAAGATTCGCGCCGCCGCCCCCGCCATCCGCCCCGCCGCCGCCCGCACCGGCACCGGCACCGGCACCCGCGCCCGCGCCCGCGCCGGCCATGACCCGCAACACGTTCGCGCGCGCGATCGACGGGCCGGCCGAACCAGCCATGTTCCAGCGCGCCGCGCGGCCCGCGCCCGCGCCGCGGGACGGCGCCGCGCCGCCCCCGATCGGCATCGCCCTGCGCCCGTGGACGCCGGACCGGCGCCACGTCGACCGCATGGCGCACGCCGACGCGCGCACCGCCTACGCCATCTACCTCGACGAGAAACCGGATCACGCCGGCAGCACCGCGTTCTACCTGGACGTGGCCGGCACGCTGCTCGACAAGGGCGACCGCGCGCTGGCGCTGCGCGTGCTGTCGAACCTGGCCGAGATGGACCTGGAAAACCGCCACGTGCTGCGCGTGCTGGGCTACCGGCTGCTGCAGGCGGGCGCGCCGGAGCTGGCCGCGCCGGTGTTCGAGGCCGTGCTGCGCCTGGCCGACGACGAACCGCAATCCTGGCGCGACCTGGGCCTGGCCTACGCGGCGGCCGACCGTCCACAGCAGGCGATCGACGCGCTGTACCAGGTCGCCGTGCGCCCGTGGAATGGCCGCTTCGCCGAGGTGGAACTGATCGCGCTGGCCGAGCTGAACGCGATCCTCGCCACGCATCGCGGCAAGCTCGATACCAGCCGCATGGACCCGCGCCTGCTGCGCAACATGCCGCTGGACCTGCGCGTGGTGCTGGCCTGGGATGCCGACAACAGCGACATGGACCTGTGGGTGACCGATCCCGACGGCGAGCGCTGCCTGTATTCGAATCCACGCACGCGCCTGGGCGGCCGGCTGTCGCGCGACGCCACCGGCGGCTACGGTCCGGAAGAATTCTCGCTGCGCCGCGCCAAGCCGGGCAAGTACAAGGTGGAGGCGAACTTCTTCGGCAGCCGCCAGCAGCTGGTGACGGGCGCGACCACGCTGCAGGTCCGCTTGAGCACCGGTTTCGGCACGGCGCGCGCCCGCGAACGGCTGGTCACGCTGCGGCTGCGCGGGCGCGGCGACACGGTGTTCGTCGGGGAGTTCGAGGTACCGGCGGGGCGCTGATGCGTCAGTCGCCGCCGGCCGGCAGCGCATCGATCCGTTTCTGCAGCGCCGGCGGCACCGGATACGCCGGATACTCGGCGCGGAAATGGCGCCACGACGTGCGCGCCTCGTCGTCGAGGCGCAGGTCGAGCAGTTCGTCCAGCAGTTGCAGCCAGCGGCGCGCACGCCGCTCGGCGGCGGCGTCCTCGGCGCCGGGGCGCCGGATGCTGCTGCCGGCCACCTCCACCGGCGTACCGGTTTCCGGCCTGGCGGCGCGGTAGCGCGCCTGCGGCGCCGCCAGGCCGTCGGCCACGAGGGCCTGCGGCGCGGTGCCGTCGGCCACCGGCGAGTACGCCGAGGCCGCCATGGTGGGCGCCCCCTTCGGTGCCGGCGGTGCGGGCGGTGCCGGCGCTGGTGGCGGTGGCGCCGCCAGCGCCCTCGCCTGTTCGGCCAGGACGCGCGCCTGGTGGGCCGCGGCCGCCTCCCGCTCCCGCTCCCGCGCTTGCGCGGCGGCACGGGAGCGGGCCCGTTCCTGTGCGCGCGTCGCGGCAGGCGCCGCCCCGACGTCCTCCCGGGCCGGCGCGACCGGCACGGGTTCCACCGCAGGCGGCGCTTGCGGAGCCGGGGCCGGGGCCGGGGCCGGCTCCGCGGGCGGCACTGCCGCCACCGGTTGCGGCACGTCCGACAGCGACGCCGGCGCCGGCGCGCGCCAGCCGTCCCACTGCAGGCCCAGCGACACGCCGATGACGACGGTCGCGGCCAGCGCCAGCGGCGCGCGCCAGCGGCCCAGCGGCGAGGCGACCAGGGCCCTTTCCTCGGCATCGATGGCGTCGTTGGCGGCGGCCGCGCTGGCGCGCAGCGCCTCCCGGGCGTGCGCACGGATGCGCGCATCGAGCGCGGGCGGCGGCGCGGGCTGGTGGATGTCGCGCAACTGCGCCGACAGGTCGTCCTCGCCCGTCAGGAAGGCGTCGAGGTCGAGGTCGTCGTCATGCGGGTCATGCGGGTCGTGCGCGTCGTGATCGGCATCGTGGCGGGTCATGCTCCGGCCTCCCTGGTGGTATCGAGCGCCAGTTGCGCGCGCAGCTTGCGCATCGCATAGCGCAGCCGGCTCTTGACCGTCTCGGCCGAGGTGTCGCACAGGACGGCGATCTCGTCCAGCGCGAGGCCGCTGAACTGCTGCAGCACCAGCGCCTCCCTCTGTTCCTCGGGCAGCGCGCGGATCGCCGCGTGCAGGCGCGCCGCCTGCTGGCGTGCGTCCAGCGCCTGTTCCGGCGTGGCGCCGTGGTCCATGCCGCCGTCGGCCTCGCCGGCCGGCACGGCGCCGGGATCGCGCCGCATCAGGTCGATCAGGCGGTTGCGTGCGATCTGGTAAAGAAAAGTGCGGAACGAGGCGCTGGCGACGTAGCGCCCGCGCGCCTGGTGCAGCGCGGCCCAGCTGTCCTGCATCACTTCGTCCACCCACTCGCGGCGCGGCGAGCGCCAGGCGATGAAGCGGTACAGGCCCTGGCGGTGGCGCCGGTACAGTTCCTCGAACGCGGCCAGGTCGCCGTCGCGGTAGCGCAGGGCCAGGTCTTCGTCGGAGGGTTCGTTCGCCATGTGGCCATCATAGCATCGCATGCGCGCGCCCGGGCGCCCGCCGGTCAGTGCATCCGGCGGTGCATGCGCCGCAACCCCAGCCAGACCGCGCCGCACACCACCGGCACCAGCACGCCGGTGGCCACTTCCGGATTCAGCGGCAGGCCGAGCCCCTTGAGCGCCTTGCCCGCATAGCCCAGCAGGCCGATCACGTAGTAGGAGATGGCGGCCACCGACAGGCCCTCGACGGCCTGCTGCAAGCGCAGCTGCTGGGCCGCGCGCCGGTCCATCGACTGCAGGATGCGGCGGTTCTGGTCTTCCTGCACGATCGACACGCGCGTGCGCAGCAGGTCGTTGACGTTGGCCACGCGGCGCACCAGCGCTTCCTTGCGCGCGGCGGTCGATTCGCAGGTGCTCATCGCCGGCGACAGGCGCCGGTCCATGAATTCGCCCACCGTCGGCATGCCCTCGATGCGCGCCTCGCGCAGTTCGTCGATGCGCGCCGCCACGATGCGCTGGTAGGCCTTCGATGCCGAGAAGCGGTAGTCGTTCGCCAGCGCCAGGCGCTCCAGGCGCGCGGCCAGGCCGGTGATCTGCGCCAGCAGGCGCTGGTCGTCGTCGGTGTCGTGCGCACCGCGCTGGTCCGGCGCAATGCCGTCGGCGCCGATCATGCGCTCGGCAAGCGTCGCCAGCTCGGCCTCGATGTCGTCCAGGCTGGCCCCCACCGCGCGCGCGGCGGGCAGGCCGAGCAGCGCCATCATGCGGTAGGTCTCGATCTCCAGCACGCGCTGGACCAGGCGCGCGGCCTGCTCGCCGCGCATGTCGACGTCGCGCAGCACGAAGCGCGAGAAGCCGTCGGCCTGGATCGCGAAGTCGGTCCACAATTCCCCGCCCTGCATCACGCGCGCGCCGACCACGGTCTTGCCGCTGAAGGCGTCGCGCAGCGCGGCCGGATCGGCCGGGCCGCGCTCCAGCACCACGTGCACGGCGGCCATCAGGCGTCCCTGCAGCGCCTGCATCCAGGACTGCGGCAGGTGCGCCAGCGGCACCCGCGCGAACGCCTCGGGCAGCGCCAGGCCGGCGTCGATCTTCGCGGCGACGGTATAGGTGGCGAACTCGGTATGGCATTCCCACTTCAGGCGGAAGCGCCCGAAGTCGTGGTAGAAGTGGTTGGCGCTGGCATGCGGCGCGGCCACGCCGAAGTGTTCGCACAGCTGTACCAGCAGCGCGTGCTGGCCCGGTCCATGGCTGCTGCGCGAGCCCGATTCGCTGGCGCGGTAGACGGCCAGGTGGGTGATCGCTTCGGGCGCCTCCAGGCGCAGGAAGGGCCGCGAATGGATCTCGGCGGCGAGCGGGATGCGCTGGGCGTGGCTCAGTGCGGCAGGGGAGGAAGCGGGAACGGTGGTCATGGTCGTGCGTATCGGGCTGTCGTCGGGATGCGCCGCGGACCGGCATGGCGGCGGCGCGACTTCATTCTACACGGCAAGAACGCGCCCTTCCCCGGGCGAAAGGCGGGGCGCGGCCCGCGGGGGCATTCCCTGATCGCGGAGAAGGCTGTAAGCTATGCGGCCGACCGGGCACCGCGGAGATTGACACGATGGGGACGGACGACCGGGGCGCCACCGCGCCCGCCAGCACCGCCGGCCACCAGCCCGCCACAAGCGGGCCGCCACGCATGGGCCGCCACGAACGGGCCGCCGCACGCGCGCGGCGCAACTCTGCTACCCTTTTACGGCGGCGCCGGCCGAGAGCGGCGGCGCCCGGCTGCCCCGGAAGCAGCAGCCCGCCGTCCGCCCGCCGGACGGCCTCCTCAACCTTTTTAGCCAGCACACAGAATGAATTCCTCGACTGAGCAAGAACACGGCCAACCCCTCGACATGGTCATCTTCGGCGGCATGGGCGACCTCGCCATGCGCAAGCTGCTTCCCGCGCTGTATTCGGCCTTCCAGCACGGCAGCCTGCCGGGTTCGACCCGCATCATCTCGACCGGCCGCCAGGACTTCGACCGCAACGCCTATCTTGCCCACGTGGTGGAACACTCGCGCGGCTTCATCCCGAGCAGCAACTTCGACGAGAAATCCTGGGACGGCTTCCTGCGCCTGCTCGAGTACGTGCGCCTGGACGTCCAGCAGGCGCCCGACTTCGGCCCGCTGGCCGCCGCCTCGCGCGAGGGCGCCCAGCGCGTGTTCTACCTGTCGACCGCGCCGTCGCTGTTCACCACGATCTGCGAGAAGCTCGCCGCCGCCGGCCTGGTCGACGCCCAGGCGCGCGTGGTGCTGGAAAAGCCGCTCGGCCACGACCTGGCCTCGGCCATCGAGATCAACGAGGCGGTCGGCAAGCACTTCGCCGAGTCGCAGATCTACCGCATCGACCACTACCTGGGCAAGGAAACCGTGCAGAACCTGATGGTGCTGCGCTTCGGCAACTCGATCCTGGAACCGCTGTGGCGCGCGCCGAACATCTCCAGCGTGCAGATCACGGTGGCCGAGGAAGTGGGCGTGGGCAGCCGCGCCGGCTTCTACGACGGCACCGGCGCGATGCGCGACATGGTCCAGAACCACCTGCTGCAACTGCTGTGCATCGTGGCGATGGAGCCTCCGACCTCGCTGGCGCCGGACGCCGTGCGTGACGAAAAACTGAAGGTGCTGCGCTCGCTGCGCCGCATGACGCTCGCCGACATCGCGCGCGACACCGTGCGCGGCCAGTACCGCCACGGCGCCAGCGGCAACCACGAGGTGCCGGGCTACCTCGAGGAAAAGAACGTGCCGGAAGGCAGCAAGACCGAGACCTTCGTCGCCCTGCGCGCCTTCATCGACACCTGGCGCTGGTCCAAGGTGCCGTTCTACCTGCGCACCGGCAAGCGCATGCAGCGCCGTTCGTCGAAGATCGTGGTGGAATTCGCCAACCCGCCGTTCCCGCTGTTCGCCGACACCCCGGGCGGCATCGCCAACCGCCTCGTCATCGAACTGCAGCCGGAAGAAGCGATCAAGCTGCAGATCATGGCCAAGCAGCCGGGCAGCGGCATGCAGATGCAGCAGGTGGCGCTGAACCTGGACCTGCAATCGGCCTTCCAGCAGCGCCGCGCCGAAGCCTACGAGCGCCTGCTGGTGGACGTGGTGCGCGGCCGCCTGACCCACTTCATGCGCCGCGACGAGCTCGAAGCGGCCTGGGAATGGGCCGACCCGATCATCGAGGGCTGGAAGACGCTGGACGAGAAGCCGCACGCCTACGCGGCCGGCTCCTGGGGCCCGGCGGAATCGTTCGCGCTGCTGGCGCGCGACGGGTTCGGCTGGTTCGAGTAACCCCCGTCCCGCCAACCGGCAGGCGTGGCGGTCGCGGCGCGCCTGCTTGCGCGTGGGCACGGGGTGCCCACGCGTGACGTCCGCATCCCGGGCATCGCGCCAGCGTCCGCACGGACATGGCCGCCCGCCCCGCCTCAATCGTCGTCGCCGTCGCCTTCCTGGCGCGTCTCGCTCACCCATTCCAGCCAGCCGCAGCGCGGACAGCGGCTGCACAGGAGGGCGCCGAAGAACGTGGCGCAGCCGATCAGGAGCAGCGTCGCCTGCAGGGCGACGTCGGACTCGAAGCCGTGGAAGAGATTGGGCATGATGGCTCCTTTCGCAGGGGGCACGCGCGTTCGCTGCGCCCGCAGGCGGACGGCGCGGCCATGGCGTCAATATAGTCCAGTGCGGCCGCACGCGCCAGCGCGCCACGTTGCGCGGCGCAGCAAACCGCCCTGCCTTGCCGCGGCGCAGGGAGTCCGCGGGGGCGCCACGCCCGCCGCCGGCGCATCGTGAGGCCCATGCATCCATGCCACGCGCCTGCGCGTTTAACCGCTCGCAAACAATGCCGTGAACGCGGCGGAACACCCTTGGAAGCGACGCCCACCTGGCGTAGAGTCCCGTATCTGCCGACCCACACGAGACCGCCATGTACGCAAGCCAATGGACCACCCTGTCCCCGCTCGGGGTGCAGGCACTCAAGAGCATGGACCGCAGCCGCCAGGCGCGCGGCCGGATGATGGAACAGGCCGGCCACGGGCCGCAGGAAACGCCGTCCACGGTACTGCACGCCGAGCCCGGCCTGAACCTGCGCCGCTACGGCGGCGCCGCCGACGCCCCGCCGGTGCTGCTGGTGCCGGCCCCGATCAAGCGCTCCTACATCTGGGACCTGGCGCCCGCCACCAGCGTCGTGCGGCGCTGGCTGGAGCGCGGCTGGCGCGTCTACCTGGCCGAATGGACGCCGCTGCCCGAGGGCGAAGCCGGCCGCGACTTCGGCTTCGACGACTACGCCGACCGCCTGCTGGCCGCCTGCCGCCGCGCCATCGCGGCCGACGGCGATCACGCGGCCGGGCGCCCCGTGATCGCCGGCCACTCGCTGGGCGGCATCCTGGCCGCGATCCACAGCGCGCTGTATCCGGACGCCCTGCGCGCCACCGTGCTGCTGGAAGCCCCGCTGCATTTCGCGCCCGCCACCTGCTGCTTCCATCCGCTGGTGCGCGCCGTGCCCGACGCGCGCGCCATCGCCGACGCGTTCGGCCAGGTGCCCGGCGCCTTCCTGAACATGATGAGTGCGCTGGCCGAGCCGCAAGCCTTCGGCTGGGAACGGCTGCAGGACCGCTGGATGGCGCTGGCCGACCCCGACCGCGAGGCCATCGCGACCTACCTGCGCGTGGAGCGCTGGACCCACGACGAATTCCCCCTGCCCGGCCGCCTGTTCACGCAGATCGTCGAGGCGCTGTACCGCGGCGACGAACTGATGCAGGGCCGGCTGCGGGTGGGCGGGCGCGCGGTCGGTCCGGCCGACCTGCGCGCGCCGCTGGCCAGCGTGATGGACCCGCGCAGCAAGGTGATCCCGCAGGAGGCCGTCGTCCCTTTCCACGAGGCCGCCGGCGCCGCCGCCCAGCTGCTGCTGCGCTACGGCGGCGACGTCGGCGTCAACCTGCAGCACGTGGGGGTGCTGGTCGGTCGCCAGGCCGACGCCACGCTGTGGCCGGCGATCTTCGCCTGGCTGGACGGCTTGCCGGTACAACCCGGCCGCGGCGCACAGTCGACCGGCTGAGCGGCGGCCGGCCGCGCGCCGCGCCGGCGCCGCCGCGATTGCTGTAATGCACCATCCGGCGGGCTTGCACTACAATGCCACCCATCTCGCACAGCATGGGAATGGAAATGGCGACAGCGGCGTTCAGCTACGGCTCCGACGTCTCGGGACTGGTCTGGGGCTTCCTGATGGGCGGCGGCGCCGCGGCGGCGCAGGTGGACGCCGCGGCCGCGGCGGCCTGGATGGCCCGGCCCGACCCGGAGCGCTTCACCTGGCTGCACTTCAACCTGTCGAACGCCGCCAGCGAACGCTGGCTGCGCGCCCATGCCGGCCTGCCCGACGAGTTCTACGAGATACTGCACCAGGGCTCGCGCTCGACCCGGCTGGAAATCGCCGACGACGCCCTGATCGCCGTCGTCAACGACGTCCAGCACAATTTTTCCTTCGACAGCGCCGAGATCTCGACGCTGTGGGTGCACGTCACGCCGCGCGGCGTGATCAGCGCCCGCCGCGCCCCGCTGGAATCGATCGAGCGCCTGCGCCAGGACGTGCTGCAAGGCGCGCCGATCCGCTCGCCGGCCGAGCTGCTGGTGCACCTGCTGCGCGACCAGGCCGACGTGCTGGTCGGCATCGTGCGCGACGCCGTGGCGCGCGTCGACGCCACCGAGGACCAGCTGCTGGCCGGGCGCCTGATGCGCAAGCGCGAGGACCTGGGCGCGCTGCGGCGCGTGCTGGTGCGCCTGCAACGCCTGCTGGCGCCGGAGCCGGCGGCCCTGTTCCGCCTGCTGCAGCGCCCGCCGGCCTGGGTCTCACAGGACGACCGCCAGGACCTGCGCGCCTCCACCGAGGAATTCGCCGTCGTGCTGCGCGACCTGGCCTCGCTGCAGGAGCGCATCAAGCTGCTGCAGGAAGAGATCGCGGCCCAGGTCAACGAGGACAACAACCGCAGCCTGTTCCTGCTGACCATCGTCACCGTGATGGCGCTGCCGATCAACCTGATCGCCGGCCTGCTGGGCATGAACGTGGGCGGGGTGCCGCTGTCGCAGCACGAGCACGGGTTCTGGATCGTGCTGGCGTTCACGGCCACGGTGACGGGGGCCATCGCGTGGCTGCTGTTGCGCTTGCAGCGGCCGCGCTGACGGGATGCGGGCTGGGGCTGGTGGGCACGGGGTGCCCGCCCTACGCGGCGGCTGGTGCGCACGGGGTGCGCCCTCCCCATGAACGCATCCGCCGTAGGGTGCGCACCCCGTGCGCACCAAATGCCGGCGTGACGCTGACGGACGCGTGGACAGGGTGTACGCAGATTACGTGCGCGCCGCACCGAAACGCTTGCGCAAGCGGCGCATGCCGATCACGACCGCCGTCCCGCTCAGGAGCAGGCCGCCCGCGCCCAGCACCAGCAGCACGGCCTCGCGCACCCAGCCCGCCGCCAGCATGGCCGGCAAGTCCCAGCTGTGCAGCAGGTTGAACAGCCAGCGCCCGGCGCGCTGGGCGCGGTCCATGCTGGCCGCCACGTCGCCGGTGTACGGGTCGATCCAGGCGCTGGTGGCGCCGGCGTCGCCGAAGTCCACGCGCAGGGCCGGCAGGCGGCGGTCGTCGTCGCCGTACATCGATTGCGCGCCGCGCTTGTAGTAATAGGCATCGTAATCCGTGACGCGGGCCTGGCCCACCGGCGCGGCCGGCAGCAGCGCGCGCGCGGCGGCCAGCAGGCGCGCGTCGGACCAGCGGGCCAGCACGGCCGCGCCGGCGCCGCCCGCCACCACCAGCCGCGTGCGGTCGGCGCCGTCGCGCGCCAGCAGGTAGGGTTCGCCGCCCAGCACGCGCCATTCCAGTTCGCGCGCCGCGAAACCCTGCGCGCGCAGCAGCGCCAGCGCCTGCGGCACCGCCACCGGCGCGCGCCGCGCGCCCGGCGTGGCGCCCGCGTAGGCGCCGAGGTCGGGCCGCAGGCGCGCATCGAACACGCCCAGCGGATTCATCGACATCAGCCCGCTGAAGATCCAGGCCAGCAGCACCGCCCCGAACGCCATGCCCAGCACATGGTGCCAGCGCATGGCCGCCTCGCGGAACGGCGTGCGGGCGCCGCTTTTGTAGCGCCCCGCGAAGCGCCAGCGCCAGATGCCGTTCAATGCGCCCGCCAGCGCGGCCAGCGTGCCGACGGCCGACAGCGCGATCACCGTCCAGCTCCACACCGGGTCCTTCGGCTGGCTGCGCAGCATGTACAGCCAGTGCAGCCAGGCGCCCACGTAGTTCCAGGCGCGCTGCGCACGCGGCGCGTCCAGCATGACCTGCCCGGTCGTGGACGACACGTACAATCGGGTCGCCGCCGCATCGTCCAGCTCGACCACGTGCAGCGGCCGGTGCGCGTCGAGCGCGCGCGCATGGGTCCAGCGGTCTTCCGCGACCTGCCCGGCCAGGCGCGCGCCGGCGCCCGGCAGGAAGGTGCGCGCCGCCGCCAGCGCGCCCGCGCCGTCGACGGGTCCGGCGCGCCGTCCGGTCGCGGCGTCGAAGGCCGCGACGCCGGCCGGCGTCGTCGTCACGTAGTGGGGCCGCCCGCGGATCGACGTCAGCACCAGGCGCGTGGCGTCCCCCACGCCGGGCAGCGTGCCGGGATCGACGCAACACCCCTGCACGGGCAGCGGCGGCAGCCCGGCCAGGCGCTCGGCCGGCAGCAGCCTGGGATAGCCGACGAACAGCATCACCATGCCGCTGGCGAACCACAGCGCCATCAGCACGCACATCGCCACGCCGGTCCAGCGGTGCGCCAGGATCACCGCGCGCTTGCCTTGGCTCGCCATCGACATGGCGGCCTCAGAAGCGGTGGTCGAGCACCAGCTCGACGCGGCGGTCCGGGCCGACCAGCCACTGCGTCGGCGTGTAGTAGGCCGTCGCGTAGTAGCGCTTGTCGAACAGGTTGGCGCCGTGCAGCGTCAGGCTGGTCTGCGCCGCCAGCTTCCAGCGCAGCGACAGGTCGGCCGTCGTGTAGGCCGGCATGCGCAGCCGGTTGGCGTTGTCGGCGAAGCGCTCGCCCACGTGGCGCAGGCCGGCGCTGGCGCTCCACGCGGGGAGCGGCTGCCAGTGCAGCCACAGGTTGGCCAGGCGGCGCGGCACGTCGGTCGGCACGTTGCCGGCGCGCGAGACGGGCACCCCGGCCACCGACTCGACGAAGTCGTCGAAGCGGGCGCGCAGCAGCGCGGCGTTCGCGTCCAGGCTCCAGCCGGGCGCCAGCGCCAGGTTCAGCGTCCCCTCGATGCCGCGCGAGGAACGGCGGCCCACCTGGATGCTCTGCGCCGGGTTGGCCGGGTCGCGCGTCAGGAGGTTGTCCTTGGCGATGTCGTAGACGGCCACGGTCCATTCGCCGCGCCGGCCCGGCAGTTCCTGCTTGACGCCCGCCTCGACCTGGCGGCCGGTGGCGTTCTGGAAGCGGCTGTTGGCCGGCGACAGGAACAGCAGCGCGCCCACCGGATCGGCGGCGCGCGCGTATTGCGCGTACAGCGCCAGGCCCGGGCGCGCCTCCCACACGGTGCCGACGCGCCAGCCGGTGTCGGCGAAGGTGCGGTCGTAGGCCTGGCGGCCGGCCACCAGGTCGGTGCGCGCCAGCGTCGCATGGTCGTAGCGCACGCCGCCCAGCACCGACCAGCGCGGCGCGAGTTCGAGGCGGTCTTCCGCGAACAGCGCGTACTGGCGCGCGCGGGTGCGGTAGCGCGGGATGGTCGGCACGCTGCTGGCGAACAGGCCCGGCACCGGGTCGAACAGGTCGACCGGCCCGGGCGAGCCGACGTAGGTGTTGTTGGTGTGGGTGAAGGAGCTGGAACTCACGTCGAAGCCGGCGGCCACCTGGTGCTTCAGGCCGAACAGGCTGCCCTGGTATGTGGCGCTGGTCGTGTTGCCGTTCTGGGCCTGGTCGTGCAGGATCTCGGTGTCGTCCGCGCGCTCGACCAGGCGCGTGGCCGGGTCGTAGACGTAGGACTCGGCATTGCGCCAGTGGCGGTTGCTGTCGATGCGGTAGAAGCGCGTGCGCACGGTGACGGCGTCGCTGGCGCGCCAGTTGGCGTCCAGGCCGATCCAGCGGTCGCGGTAGTCGATGACGGCGTCGGCCACGTTGTAGTTCTTGTCGCGCAGCGCTTCCAGCTGGCTGCCGTCGACCAGCGGCGTGCCGAAGTAGCGCATCGGCTGCTGGTGGCCCCAGGCCAGCGCCAGCTTGAGGTACAGGTCGGGCGAGACGTCGAAGCGCAGCGCGCCGGAAAACGCGCGGTTGCGGCTGTCGCCGCGGTCGACCCAGCCGTCCGAGCGGTCGGCGCTGGCGTCGACGCGGTAGGCCCAGCGCCCGTCGATCGCGCCGCCGCTGCCGAAGGCCACGCGGCGCGTGCCCTCCGTGCCCAGCATCGCCTGCACCGCGTTCTGGACGGCGCCGCGCGTGGGCTGCTTCGGCACCACGTTGACGACGCCGCCGATCGCGCCTTCGCCGTACAGCACCGAGGCCGGACCGCGCAGCACTTCGATGCGCTCGACGGCCCAGGTGTCGAACGGGAACGACAGGCCGGCGCCGCCGTACTGGCGCAGGCCGTCGTACAGGCGCATCACGGACGTCGTGTCGGTGAAGCCCCGCGCCGCCAGCGACGAGCCGCTATTGCCCGGATGCGGCAGGCTCGACAGGCCGGGGGCGCGCACGATCGCGGCGGTCAGGTCGACGTCGCCGCGCTCGTCGAGCTGCTTGCGGGTGAGGACGTCGAGGCTGGCCGGCGTGTCGAGGCGGCTCAGGTCGAGGTAGGAGCCGGTCGACGTGCGGTCGGCCAGCGTGCCCTCGGTGGCCGCGCCGGTGACGACGACGCGCGGGACCTCGGCGGGCGCGTCGTCCGGCGCGTCGGCGGCATGGACGGCGGGAACGGCAATGCCCCAGGCGAGCAGGCAGGAGAGGTGGATCGCCTTGCGGGCGAACGGATACGGGTAAACGCAGGAGGCTGTCATGGTGATTCTTGTTCTGGGATGTCCCATGCGGGCGCGCACGGACGCGCCGGACGGGCTTGGCCGCGCAAGGACGGCGGACAGGCGCGCTGCGCCGCCGCACGGTCGCTCACGCGCCGGTTGATCGGTTCGGATGACGGAAGATCAGGAAGCGAGGGCCGGCGGGGCGCGCGGGTTCGCGGCGATCCAGGCCTGCAGCGGGCGCGGCGCGCGATAGTAGAGCGGAGGATAGGCGTCGTGGCCGTCCAGCACGGCGACGACCCATTCGGCGGACGGCGGCAGCGCCACCGGGTTCAGGTGCGACAGGCACCAGGCGCAGTGGCCGGCGCTTTTGGCGCGCGTGTCGCTGTCGTCGGACTGCGGCGCGCCGTCGACCAGCAGCACCTGCACGCCGTGCGCGGTACAGATCTCGATGGTGTCGGGGCCGGAGGCGCGGGCGGCGAAGGCCTGCGAGACGCCAGGGGCGAACGCGCCGAACAGGACCGCCAGCATGGCGATCCAGGCGTGCAGTACCCGGTGTCTTGACGATTTGCCCATGGCGCCATTATAGCGAAACCGCCGCGTCCTGCGGCGCGGACGCTTGCCAGCGCGGCCGAGTCGGACTATTATTGCAATCCACTTGCAATAACAAGGACCACCATGAACAAGCTGCCCGGTGTCGGGGATGCCGCCGGCCTGCTGGCCTCCACGCTGTGCCTGCTGCACTGCCTCGCCCTGCCCTTGCTGCTGGCGCTGTTCCCCGCGCTGGGCTGGACAGGCGGCCACCACCACGGCTTCCACGAAGCCATGGTCGGCGTCGCGCTGCTGGCGGCCGCCATCGGCCTGGGTCCGGGTTTCCTGGCGCACCGGCGCAGGGCCGTGCCGCTGCTGGGCGGCGCCGGCCTGGCCTGCCTGGCGCTGGCCGTGTTCGCGGTCGGACCGCGCTGGGGCCACGCGGCGGAGACGGCGCTCAGCGTGACGGGCGCCCTGCTGCTGTGCGCGGCGCACTGGCGCAACCGGGTGTGCTGCCGGCACTGCGCCGCAGCCCATTGAACAGACGCACGATCCCGTCGCGCCGGCGCGCGTTTTCCGCTAGTATTTCACTTCCTTTAATCAATATGACGCGGCCATGCTCGTGATCCGTAACGAACAGATGGCGTCGCTGGCGCAATCCCGGCAGGAGCAGATCCGCAGCCGCCTCGCCGCCGCCATCGTCGCCGCCGTCCGGGACTGCAGTGCCGCCGATGCCGAGGTTGCCGCGCTGGCGACCGAGCGGGCAGGCGCCCGGGTCGGACTGCACGAGTTCGAGGAACTGGACCGGCTGTACCGGCTGCTCCATGCCACGCCATTGAGCGAAGCCGAATCCGGCGCCATGCAGCGCATCCTGGACGACGCCGGTGTCGCGGATCCGCGCCAGCGCCTGGTGCGCGCCGAGGACGCGCTCGCACACCGGCACCGCCTGGCCGCAGCCCAGGCCAGCTTCGTCGATGCCGTCCGCAGCGGCGCACGCCATGGGTGACGGCCCCTCGGTCGTCATGCCCTGCCCGCTGGCCGACCTGCGTTGCCTCGAGGCGCTGGTGATCGACGCGGCCGACCAGCCCGTGGCCGACGTCCTGCTGGCCTTGCGCAAGGACGGGCAAGAGACGACCGCCCGCACCGACAGCCGCGGCCTGGTGCGCTTCGAAGGACTGGAAGACGGCAGCTACACCCTGCTGGCGCCGGAATGGGATGCGTCGGCCTGCGCTGCCGGCGGCACGCGGGCGCTGCCATCGGCGCGCCTGGAGAGCACGCGCCCGCCGCCTCCATGGCAGCCCGTCGCCACGGCCGCCGCGCCCGCCGATCACTTGGTCGCGGACGGCGAACGCCTGGAGGCGCTGGCCCTGCGCTTCGGCTATGCGCCCGCGGCGCTGTGGGATTTCGCCGGTAACGCCAGCCTGAAGGAAGGCCGAGGCGGCATGTACGTCCGCGCCGGCGACACGCTCCGGTTCCCGCCACGCGCGCCGGACGTGATCGAGACCGGCACGGGCCGGTTCCATTACCTGCGCGTCCTCACCACGCCGTCGGCGTTCCGGCTGCGCTTCGTCTATGAGGATGGCCGGCCGCGCGCCGAGGAGCGCTGGATCGCATTGGTCCTGCTCGCCAATGGCGACACGGCCGGCCTCGCGGAAGGGAGGACCGATGCCGACGGGGTACTGGAAACGCTGCTCGCCACCGATGCGACCGAGATCGAAGTCACGATCGGCGCCGGCGCGGACCAGGAAGTCTACCGGCTGCACCTGGGCGCCTACGAACCGCCCGACCGCGCGCGCGGCATCCAGACCCGCCTGGGCGCCCTGGGCTATTACGTCGGCGCGCTGGACGACGAGGCGGGACCGATGACGGCCGAGGCCATCGCCGCCTTCCAGGAAGACTTCGGCCTGCCGATCACGGGGACCGCGGACGACGCCACCGTCGACAAGCTGCATCAGGTCTTCGGTTCATAGGAGACGCCGGATGCCATTCTGCTACTGCCACAACGACCAATGCGCCGAGTTCGACATGCCGGCCTGGATCGACCTCGTCAAGATCGACGAGGCACTGGTCGACAAGGACGTCGAGGGTGCCGACTGTGCCAGGAACTGCGCCACGCTGTGCCTCGGCCACGGCGCCTGCGGCGCCTGCGGGAAACGGCGCCACAGCCGGCCCGCGGTACCGCTGGCGGCCCAGCGCTTCCAGTCGGCGGCAAGCGCGGGAGGCAGACGGATTCCCGCCATGCAGCCGGTCGACCGGTCGGCGCCGGCGCGCTTCTACTGCCAGAATCCGAACCAGAGCGGCGACACGACAGGCGTCGGCATGGCGCTGGCGATTTTTCCCGACATGAACCTACTGTTCTTCGCCAGCGTGAATGCGCCGGGACAGGCGGCCGCCTTTCTCACGTATTACCAGGACATGGGGGCGGTTCCGAAGCGCGTGCTGCTGCTGGTCGGCGATACCGAGGTCGTGCCACAACCCAAACCCACCGACAAGGAGCAAAAGGAAGAAAAAGAACGCAAGAGGAAGGCGCTCGCCGACATCGCGCAACAGCGCAAGGGACTGAACGCGCAGGTGGCGGAATGGCGGCGCCAGGAAACGCCGCTGCTGACTGCGCTCGGGTTTGCCGATTATCCGCCATCGCCAACGACGCTGGCCACCATTGCCAAAAACGAGACGCCGGACGGGGCCAATGCGAAGCTGCTGATCGAGCTGCGCGCGAACCGCCGCAAGGCCGCGCGCAGCCTGGACCAACTCGCCCTGCAGGAAGCGGCAGAAAATCCCGGCAACGAAACGGTGGCGGCGAACAAGGTCGACGAATCGCTCAAGGATTTCACCATCGAGTCCGTGAAGGGCGAGGTTGTCGTGGAGAAGGCGGCCAGCCAGGACGAGAAGGACGAGAAGGACGAGAAGGACGGAAAGACGCCGGTGCAGGCGGACGATGGCGCGGCAGAGGATGGCGCGGTGGAGGATGGTGCGGCGCAGGACGTCGTCGTGTCCGAGGCGCCGCCAGCCCTGGACTGGAAGGATATCGCACTGGCCGACATGTCCATCGACATGCTGGTGCGCCTGCTGCGCTGGGCCGGCTGGCCCGTCCTGCCCCTGTACGCGCCGTCCATCCTGATACCGTCTCGCCTGAACGTGGACAAGGTACCCAAGTGGCTGTGCGTGGACCCCAGTACCGCACTCGATACCATCGACAGCGAAATCGCCGACCTGGACCAGGAATTCCACGATGCCGAGGTGACACTGGCGGTCCTGCCAGGCTGGCTGGACGAGAAGGCGCTGTCGCCGGACCCGCTCGTGCCGCGGCTGGCGCAAGAGATTGGACGGGAAGAGCTGGAACGCATCCGCGCCATGCTGCGCAAGGCACCCGGCCGGATCGCCGAGCAGCGCGAGGCATTGCGGCAACCCGAACTGCTTAGCGCCCTGCATGCCGGCACCGAGCGCAGCGGCGTCCGTCTCCCGGAGTTGCTCGGGCAACTGCGTGTGGCGCAGGTCTACAAATTATTCTGCTACGAGAGCCCCGACAAGAAGCGCCAGCTCCTGGTGCTCGCCCGCACCGAACGCGACCTCAAGCAGGCGCACGCGGCCCTGGAACTGCCTGCAGACGGCACCTGGGTCGACCTGCGCGAGAAGGCGCGCATCAAGGCGCCGGTGGAGAAGAGCCGCAACCGCTTCAATGCCGCGCGCGAACTGCTGCTGTTGAAACTTTCCAGGCGCGACGAAAAAGCCAAGCGCTTCGCCAGGATCGACAGTGTGCCGGCCGACGTCATGTCCAAGGTAAGCAAGCTGGCCGGACACGTCCTGCCCTGGAACTACTTCGAAGAGCTCGCCGGCAACCAGTTGTACCAGGGGCTGACCGCGCTGGCGATCCGCCTGCGCGACGCGCAGATCACGGTGCCGGCCGACAAGGCGTCCGGATTCCAGACGCTGATGCGCATTCCCGACCACCAGTACTATCCGATCGGCGATACATCGCGCCACATCCTGGCGGTGCTGCAGCGCCAGGGCGCACGCGAACTGACGCGACGGATCGCGGAACGCCTAGCGCCCGGATGCGAGATCGTGCAGCCGGCGCTGCAGGCCCATTTCAAAAAGTTCGTGACGGACATGACGGAAAAAGCCGGCATCAAACGCCTGGTGTTCGTGCTGATCTGGGTCCGCGGCGTCAACGGCGCGGAAATGGGCAAGCTGGCGGCGGGGCTGAAGGCCGGCTTCCAGGCCACCATCGGCGACGGCAGCCTGCGCGCGCTCGACTCGCTCAAGCGCAACCCGCACCACGTCATGACCGCGCAGCTGTGCACCCAGCTCCAGGTTTTGTTCGACAACTTCAACCAGGGTGGCGCGGTCATTCCGAGTCCCGACCCGAAGCGCTATTTCGTCCCGATCCCGATCGGCGATCCGGTTTACATCGACCAGTACGACCATGCGTCGGAGCTGGTGTTCGGGGAAGACGCGGACAATATGATCAACCTGTGGAACCGCGAAAACCTGCCCGGCCTGAAGACCGCCATCGGCGGCCCGCACTGGCGCTACCGGCAGGTGGCCATGATGCGCGAGCTGTTCATGGACGGGCGCTTCGACCTGATGCAGATCGGCATCCGCAGCGGCGCCATCGAACAGGGCATGTACCAGCTCGTCCCGTCGATTTACATCGAGGAACACATGTGCTCGACCGGCGACCGCATGGCCAGCCTGACCCGCGAGGGGCCGGGGCGGGCCGTGCTGGACCAGGCGCTGCGCAAGATCCAGGACCGGATCGCCGGCGACATCGCCAGCGCCAGCGCCGAGCCCAAGGACGTGTCCGCAAAATCGGCCAAGGCCAAATCGGGCGATGCGCCGTCCCTGTCGCTCGAGGAGGAGGCCGATGTGCGCGCGCAGAAGCTGGTCGTCGCCAAGGGCGAACTGGCCGCATTGCTGGCGTTCCGGGAAGCTTGCGACAGCGTGCTCGTCGGCAAGGACCCGGAAGCGGTGCAGAATTGGATCGCTGCGCATTCCATGTACGAGACACTCGTCGGGGAATGCGTCGTACCCGAACAGTTACTGGAAGGCATCGGCAACGCGCTGGGCGACAAGGAACCCGCCGCCAGCAGCGCCGTGCCGCCGGAACCCGACCCGGCGTGCGGCGGATTCCCCCTGTTCTTCCGGCTGGTCACGAACCACCTGGTTGGACTGAACCAGGCCCGCACGAGGGAGAACCTGGCCACGTTCCGCGCACGCCTGCTCAGGAAGCTGGCCCCGACGGCAGAAGAGCTGCCCGCCCCCGACGACGAACAGCAGCGCGTCGAGCGCGGTGCGCTGCAGTTCAGCGAGCTCGCGCTGCTGCGCGAGTACGTGAAGATCATCTGCGACAAGTACGACACGGTCCGCGCCACCGTGCACAAGTAGCCGTCAGCGCGGCGCGCCGTCGTCCGCGCACTGCGGACACGTCCCCTTGATCAGCAGGCTGACTTCCTCGCTGATGAAACCCTCGGGCAGCTTCATGCGCGCCGGCAGCGGCATGCCCGACATGCAGGTGACGGCCGCGCAGCGCGTGCAGTGGAAGTGGGCGTGGCCGTGGCTGCCGTGCGCGCCCTCGGCCGGGTTGGCGCTGAAGCGCCAGACGTGGTCGGCGCCCTCGATGCGGTGCGCGATGCCCTGCTCGACCAGCCATTCGAGCACGCGGTAGAGCGTGACGGCGTCGAGCTTGTCGCCCGGCAGCGCGGCCAGCACGTCGTGGTGGGTCAGCGCGCGCTGCTGCGCGAGCAGGAAGCTCAGCACGCGGATGCGCGGCTGCGTCAGGCGCGCGCCGGTGGCGCGGATCAGCGTCTCCGCCTTCGCTTCCGTGGACGATTCCGTGGACGATTCCTGTGGGTGATTCGTGTGCATGACAGCCATGGTTTCCCTGGCGCCGTGGGACCGCGCCGATGGCGTGATTATACCGCGCAGCGGGCATCGCCCCCAAATAATGCAACCATATTGCGTTTGCGGCGCAGCCGGGTTAGCATCGCCGCGCCCTTCGACTTTTCGCGATCTCCATGCGCCTCCCCGCCCTGCTGTTCCTCCTCGGCCTCGCCGCCGCTCCCCACGCCAGCGCCGACTTCGCCATCCGCGGCTTCGAACTGGTGCACACCGTGCCGGCCGAGACCACCCTCGCCACGCCCGACCTGCGCGAACCGGCCGCCGTCTGGCGCGCGCTGTTCGACCAGGCGCAGCGCGAGATCGTCGTCGCCCAGTTCTACGTCGCCAACCGCGCCGGCAGCCGCTTCGACGGCGTGATCGAGCGTCTGGAAGCGGCCGGCCGCCGCGGCGTGCGCATCCGCTTCCTGATGGAGGAGCGCGGCAAGGCGCTGTCCGACGCGGCCACCATCGCGCGCCTGCGCGCCATCCCCAACCTGGAACTGCGCTTCTTGGAGTACGGCAAGCTGTCGGCCAACGGCATCATCCACGCCAAGTACCTGGTCGTCGACGGCAACACGGGCTACCTCGGCAGCCAGAACTTCGACTGGCGCGCCTTCGAGCACATCCACGAGACCGGCGTGCGCGTGAGCGAGCCGGCCGTCGCCGCGCAGATGCAGGCGATCTTCGACGCCGACTGGCAGGCCCAGGCCCTGCTGGCCGACGGCAAGCCGGTACCAGACATCGCCCGGCCGGCGCTGCCGCCGACGCGGCCCGACGTGTACCTGGTCGCCAGCCCGGCGGCCCGGACGCCCGGCGCCGTGCGCGACTCGGAGGCCGAACTGGTGAGCCTGCTGGGCCAGGCCCGGCGCGAGATCGACGTCCAGCTGCTCGACTACGCGCCGCTGTCCTATGGCCCGAACGGCACGCGGCCCTACTACGCCGTCATCGACGACGCCCTGCGCGCGGCCGCCGCGCGCGGCGTCACGGTGCGCCTGATGGTGTCCAACTGGAACACCGACGAGCCCGCGATCCACTACCTGCAAAGCCTGGCCGTGCTGCCCAACGTCGAGGTGCGCATCGTCACGCTGCCGCGCGCCGCCGAGGGCGTCATCCCGTTCGCGCGCGTCATCCACAGCAAGCTGATGGTCATCGACGGCGAGACCGGCTGGGTCGGCACCAGCAACTGGGCTGGCGGCTACCTGGACCGCTCGCGCAACCTCGAGCTGGTGCTGCGCGACGCCGCGTTCGCGCGGCGCCTGCGCGCATTGCACCGCCAGACCTGGGACTCGCCGTATGCCGCGCCGATCGACGTGGTGCGCAAGTATCCCAGGCCGGTGAAGGGCGGCTAGCCGCGCAGGTAGTCCGCGTGCGCCGGCATCGCCCGCACGCAGTTGCCCACCACCTCGCGCACGCCCTCCAGGTACGCCGCTACGTCCTCGTCCGCGCGCAGGCCGGCCAGCGGATGATCGCGCTCCGGCCGCAGTCCCTGGCCCTCGAAGACCTGCAGCCAGCCGTTCTCCGCGAACAGTTCGTCGCCCACCCGCACCAGGCGACCGTGGCTGCGATACAGGTCGATCTTGCGGCGCAGCGTGTCCGGCACGTCCATCTCCGCGCAGGCGCGCCAGAACGGCTCGGCGCGCGTGTTCAGGTGGTAGTGCAGGATGATGAAGTCGCGGATGCGCTCGGCCTCGAACGCCGCCTGGCGGTTGAATTCGTCGATGTCCGCTTGCGCGAAGCCGGCATCCGGGAAGAACGCGATCAGGCGCGCGATGCCCGTCTGGATCATGTGCAGGCTGGTCGATTCCAGCGGCTCCAGGAAGCCGCCCGCCAGGCCCACAGCCACCACGTTGCGCTCCCAGGCCACCCGGCGGCGGCCCGTCCTGAAGCGGATCAGGCGCGGCTCGGCCAGCGGCCGGCCGTCGAGGTGGGACAGCAGCGTCGCCGCCGCCTCGTCCTCGCTCATGTGGGCGCTGCAGAACACGTGGCCGTTGCCGGTGCGGTGGCGCAGCGGGATGCGCCACTGCCAGCCGGCGCGGCGCGCGCTCGCGCGGGTCAGCGGCAGCAAGGAACCGGCCGGCGCGCACGGCACCGCCAGCGCGCGGTCGCACGGCAGCCAGTGCGACCAGTCCTCGAACGGCACGCCCAGCGTCTCGCCCAGCAGCAGCGAGCGGAAACCCGAGCAGTCGACGAACAGGTCGCCGCCCACGCGCTCGCCGCTCTCCAGGCGCAGCGCGGCCACGCCGCCGTCCGGCCCCTGCTGCACGCCGACGATGCGGCCCTCGGTGCGCACCACGCCGCGGCTTGTCGCCAGTTCGCGCAAATAGGCCGCGTACGCCGTCGCATCGAAGTGGTAGGCATAGGCGACATCGGCCAGCGGCGAATCGCCCAGCGCCGGATCCGGGTGGCGGAACTTGCCCGCGCGCGCCGCCGCGCAGGACAGCGTGTAGTCGCCCAGCGGCGCCGCCCGTCCCTGCCGGCGCATGGCGGACCAGTACTGGTGGAACGGCACGCTCGCCAGGTTCTGGCCGACACGACCGAAGCCGTGGATGTAACGCCCGCCTGGTGCACCCCAGCCTTCGAACTCGATGCCGAGCTTGAAGGTCGCGTGGGTGGCGCGAAGAAAAGCGTCCTCGTCGATGCCGAGGAAGCGGTTGAAGCGCTGGATCATCGGGATGGTGGCCTCGCCGACGCCGACGCTGCCGATCGCGTCGGATTCCACCAGCCGGATGCGGTAGCGGCCGTCGCCCGAGGCCAGCGCCGTGGCCAACGCGGCGGCGCTCATCCAGCCGGCGCTGCCGCCGCCGACGACCACGATGTCGCGCACCGGCGCCCCGTTCACGGCTTGCCCCGCACCAGCACGCGCCAGCTCCACGGCGCCATCGCGAACGTCGTGCCCCGGTCCACCTGCACGGCGGCGCCGCCGGCGAAATCGCGGTAGCTGCCTGCCGCCAGCGCGTCGTCCAGGCGCGCCTCGACCGCCTCGGCCGACAGGTTGAACACGGCCAGCACCTGGCTGGCGCCCTGCTGGCGCACGAAGCTGAAGACGCGCTTGCCGTCGTTGTTCTTCACCTGGCGCATGACGCCGCCGGCGGCGCCGTTCCACAGCGCCGGGGTGTCCTTCTTCAGCGCGATCAGGCGCCGGTACAGGTCGTTCCACGGCGACGCCCGCCATGCGATGGGGTCGCGCTCGAAAAAGGCCAGGCGCTTGCGGTTGCCCGCCTCCTGGCCGTTGTACAGCATCGGCATGCCGCTGCTGACGAAGGACAGCACGGCGGCCGCTTCCACGGCCTGGCCGAAGATCTCGAACTCGGTGCCGTCCCAGGCGTTCTTGTCGTGGTTGGTCGTGTAGAGCAGGCGGTAGGCCTCGCGCGGATAGAATTTCTCGTTCCAGGCGTAGTAGGGATACAGCGCGGTGGCATCCTTCTTGCCGTGGGCGATGGCTTCCAGCGTGTCCCACCAGGTCCAGGCATAGGTGGCGTCGAAGGCGCGCGCATGCAGGTCGCGGCTCTCCCATTCGGCCAGCAGGAACACCGGCTTGACGGCGCGCAGCTCGGCCGCCACCGCGTCCCAGAAGTCGAGCGGGACGAGGCCCGCGGCATCGGCCCGGAAGCCGTCGACGCCGACGTCGCGCACCCAGTAGAGCATGGCGTCGGCCATGTAGCGGCGCAGGCCCGGCTGCGCGTAGTCGAGGTCGACGATGTCGTCCCAGTCGAACCACGGCGTCGGCGCGGGGCGGCCCTGGCGGTCGCGCGCATACCATTCCGGATGCCGCTTCATCAGCACATTGTCCCAGGACGTGTGGTTGGCGACCCAGTCCAGGATCACGCGCATGCCCAGCGCGTGGGCGGCGTCGACGAAGCGGCGCAGGTCGTCGACGCTGCCGAATTCCGGATTGACGGCGCGGTAGTCGCGCACGGCGTAGGGGCTGCCGAGCGAACCCTTGCGCTTGACCTCGCCGATCGGGTGGACCGGCATCAGCCACAGGATCTTCACGCCCAGCTGCTGCAGCCGCGGCAATTGCTGCTGCGCCGCGCGCAGCGTGCCCTCGGGCGTGAACTGGCGCAGGTTGATCTGGTACAGCGTGGCGTCGCGCGTCCAGTCGGCGTGCGCGAATTTTACGTAAGGCGTGTTCGGAATCGGCGCGCCGGCATGGGCGCCGGCGCCGAGGGCGGCCAGCGCCAACAGCAGCGCCGAGGTGAATCGTTTCATGGGCATCCGTCAAAAAAAGCGCCGGCCGCGCCCGGCCGGCAAAGGGGACAGCGTACTTGAAACTGCCCGGATCAAGGACGTAGGGTGGGCACCCCGTGCCCACCAGCCGTTCGCATCGCGAGACATTCAGAACTTGACGTTCAACCCCGCATAATACGTCCGCCCGTAGCGCACTTCGTTGGTGATCTGGTTGGCATCGTTGGTGTACTCGCGGAACGGCTGGTTGGTCATGTTATGCCCCTGCAGCAGCACGGTCCAGCCCTTCAGGAAGCCCTGCTGGAACTCGTAGGCCGCCTGCAGGTCGACGATCGTCTCGCCCTTGATGAAGGTGAACTGCGAGTCGCTGCGGTAGTCCAGGATCTGGCCGATGAAGTCGGAGCGCTTGTACGCCGCCGCGGCCAGCTGCACGCCGTGCTTTTCGTAGTACAGGCGCAGGTTCGACACCTGCTTCGACAGGCCCGGCAGGCCGATATTGGTCACCGCATTGTTGAACACGGGCGCGTTGTTGCGGGTGACGAAGGCCGACGTCGGCAGTTGCACCGAACTGTCGGTGTACGAATGGCTCATCTGCACGCCGAAGCCGTCCAGCCAGGGCGATTGCGTGAACAGCGAGAACGGCATGTTCACCGCCAGCTCGATGCCGTGCATGCGACCGCCCTGCCCGTTCTCCGGCTTGGTCAGGAAGCCGACCGTCGAGTTCTGGTACGGTCCGGTCTGCGGCAGCGGCGTGTTGGCGCTGGTGTAGGGGCCGAAGTCGTACTCGCGCGGCGCGTTGATCACGTAGCTGTCCAGGCGCTTGAAGAACGCGGCGGCGCTGACGTAGGCCTTCTTGCCGAAGTACTTTTCGTACGAGAGGTCGAACGACGTCGCCTCGTAGGGCTTGAGTTGCGGATTGCCGGCGTAGCCCGTCAGCGCGGGAGCGGTGGCGGTGGCGCTCTGCAGGCCGAAGTCCATGCTGGCCTTCATGTTGTCCAGGTTGGCGCGCGAGATCTGCTTGCCGGCGCCCACGCGCAGGTACTGGTCGCGCGACAAGTCGAACGCCAGGTTCAGGCTGGGCAGGACGTTGGTGTAGCTGGTGCCGTCCGTGCGCACGGCGTACGGGCAGGTGTCGACCGTGATGCCGGTGCAGTTGGCGAGGTCGACCTGGTTGCCGCTGGCGCTCTGCTTCGTGCGCACCACCTGCACGCCGACGTTGCCGGTGTACGGCAGCCCCTTGACGTTGCCGTCCAGGTCCGCCATCGCGTACAGCGTCGTCACGCGCTCGCCGACCGACCAGGCGCGCGACAGCACCGTCGCGTCGACCCAGCGGTTCAGCGCGTACACGGTGCCGAGCGTGCCGGTCGGGTCGAACGACACCACCGGGATGCCGGACGCGCCGGCGTAGGCGATCCCGGTGCCGGGCACCGCCGCGGTGGCATAGCCGTCGCCGCCCAGGACCGACAGGCGGCCTTCGTCGCCGGCGCGCGACTTGTCGCGCTTGGTGAAGTTGGCGCCGAAGCGCAGCGCGGCCACCGGCCCCCATTCCATCTCGCGGCGCGCGCCCAGGCGGATGCTGTCGACCTGGTCCTCGATCGTCGGCAGCGAGACGTAGCCGGCCTGCGGCGTGAGCGGACCGCCGCCCCAGCCGGCCACGTCGGTCAGCGCCACCACGTTGCGGTCGCTGTAGTCGAGGCTCGGCTTGTACACCACCTGGTCGAAGTGGGTGCCGTCGAAGTTGGTATACGAGATGCTGCCCACCCGGTCCGCGGGCACGTTGCCGGCCTGGCCGGCCGTGGTCTCGTAGTTGCTCATGTTCTTCACGCCGCGCGAGTGCGACAGGTCGCCCTCCAGGCGCCAGTCGCCGCTCTTCCACTCGGCGTTCGCGCCGATCGACAGCAGCCGGTCCTTGTTCGAGAACATGTGGTTGCGCACGTCGGCCTTGTAGCCCGACAGCGTGCCGCTGGTGGCGATGCCGTTCGCGACGGTCGCATCGGTCAGCACGCCGTCCGGGTCGTACGGGCCGGTGCTGCCGGCCACGGCGCCCTCGATGCCGGTCTTCTTGGTGGCCTCGGAGCCGCGCGAGTAGAACACGTCGACCATGGTCTTGAAGCTGGCGTTCGGCTTGAACTGCAGGCCCAGCGACACGGCGTCGCGCTCGTTCTTGCGGCGCGAGGTCTCGGCCAGGAAGCCGCCCGGCACCTTGACGGTCTGGCCGAGGTAAGCCTTGTCGGCGGTCATGGCGCCCCAGCTGTCGAATTTCAGCTCGCCGCCATTGTCTTCCTTCAGGCGCGTGAGGCCGATGGACAGGCCCACCGTGCGGTCGAAGAACTGGTCGACGTAGGTCAGCGTGGCGCGGTGCCCGGCGCCGATCTCGGCGCCGGAATCGAAGCCGATGCGCTCCTTGCGCGCGCTGCCGGCCAGCACGCGCTTGCCGAAGTCCAGCGGACGCAGCGTGCGCAGGTCGATGGTCGATGCCAGGCCCTGGCCCATCAGGCTGGCGTCCGGCGTCTTGTAGATCAGGACCGCGCCCGTCAGCTCGGACGGGAACAGGTCGAACTCGGGGCTGCGTGCGTCGCTGGTCGAGGCCTGTTCGCGGCCGTTGAGCAGCGCGCCGTTGAAGCTGGGCGACAGGCCGCGCACGCTGACGTCGGTGGCCTTGCCGTTGGTCTTGTTGCGCTGCGTGGTCACGCCCGGCAGGCGCGACACCGATTCGGCCACGCTGGTGTCGGGCAGCTTGCCGATGTCCTCGGCCGACACGGCTTCGACGATCGACGTCGCGTTCTTCTTCAGCGAGATCGCCGCCTCGATGCCGGTGCGGATGCCCGACACGGTGACGCGCGCGATGTCCGGCTGCGCCGGCGCCGCGCCGCCGGGCCGGATCGCCGGCTCGTCCTGCGCGGCGGCGTCGGCCTGCCGTGCCGGCGCGGTCGGGTCGGTGGCCTGGGTGGTCTCCTGGGCGGAGGCGATGCCGCACAGGAGGATGGCGCAGGCGGCGGCGAGGGGATGCAGGGCAAAGCGCGGCATGGCCACGCGGCGCCCGGAGGTCGTAGTCTTCATGGTGTCTCTCGTTATTATGGAAGTGAAGCCGGACCAGCTTCCCGGCTGCGAGGCAATGATGCGGACGGGCTTCCGGTGCGTCAAAAGCGATATCGTCGCGTCATGAATCTGGCGTGAAGATTGGCCCGCGGCGATTCGCCATCCTTGTGGGGAAGATTTGCAGCGGCTCGGCCGGCGCCGGCGCAGATTTGCCGTTGACACCACGGGGCGATACAAGATTCGCATGTTTAGCCGGAGATGCAAATCTTGTTCATTCCGTCAAGACGCCGTCGCGCGCCCGCGGCGCCTGAAGACAACGTAAAGATTGCCCGGCGCCCGCCATCGCCGCCGCGCCGGCCCGGCTGTTACACTTGCGCGATGAAAATCCTGATGGTGGAAGACGACCTGTCGATCGGCCGGGCGCTGCTGTCCGTGTTCCAGGACCATGGCCACGGCGTGGTCTGGTGCCGGCTGGCCGCGCACGCGATGGAAAAGACGCTGGCCGAGCATTTCGATGCGATGCTGCTCGACCTCGGCCTGCCCGACGGCGACGGCACCGACCTGCTGCGCGAGATGCGGGCGCGCCGCAACAAGCTGCCGGTGCTGATCATCACGGCGCGCGACAGCCTGGAAGACCGCCTGAAGGGCTTCGACCTCGGCGCCGACGACTACCTGATCAAGCCCTTCGACATCCCGGAACTGCTGGTGCGCCTGCGCGCCATCGTGCGCCGCGCCAGCGGCACCGTGGACAGCGGCGAACAGCTGTGGCAGGTGGGCGAGCTGGTGCTGGACGAAGGCAGCATGCGCGTCACCCGCGCCGGCAGTCCGGTGGCGCTGTCGCCGACCGAGTACGCGCTGCTGCTCACGCTGGTCAAGCAGGCCGGCCGCGTGCTCACGCGCGCCGACCTGGAGCGCCGGGTACTGCCGCACAGCGAGGGCCAGACGCTCGACGTGCACATCTACAACCTGCGCCGCAAGATCGGCGAAGGCATGATCCGCACGGTGCGCGGCGTCGGCTACGTGATCCAGCGCGAGGCGGCCTGATGGAAGCGACGCGGCCGGCCCGTCCGTCCTCCCTGTTCCGGCGCCTGGTGCTGGGCTTTTCCGGCGTGATCGTGATCGTGTTCCTGCTCGGCCTGGCCTACGTGCTGCAGGACGCCCGCATCACCCAGCGCACCCGCACCGCCGCGGAGAACGAGGCGCACGCGCGCGAGGCGCTGCTGCACCTGGCGCTGCTGGCCGACCGTCCCGCCGCGCTGGTCGCCGCGGCGCAGGAACTGGAACGGGTGCGCGCGCACATGTTCGCCACGCTCGACTACCACTCCCAGGTGCGGCTGCGCGTGTGGCGCCACGGCCGGCTGCTGTACGATTCGCGCCCCGGCCTGGCGGACGCGCTGCCGACGCCGGACCAGGTGCGCCTGCTGCGCGAGAACGGCTGGGTCACCTCGGTCGCGCGCGACGCCGCGAGTGGCCTGGTGGTCGCGCGCAGCCACGAGGTCGACGACCTCTGGATGCTGTCGATGTCGGGCATCAGCTTCCTGGCCTCGTCCACGGTGTTCAGCCTGCCGCTGCTGCTGTTGCCGGCCTGGCTGATCGTGGGCATCGGCCTGCGTCCGCTGCGCTCGATCGCCGACGCCATCGAGCAGCGCGCGGTGTCCGACCTCACCGCCCTGCCGGCGTCGCCCTACCGCGAGCTGTCGCCGCTGGTCGACGCCATCAACCGCCTGATGAAGCGCCTGAGCGAGCGCATCGAGCGCGAGCACCAGTTCCTGACCGACGCCGCGCACGAGCTCAAGACCCCGCTGGTGGCGGTGCAGATCAACGCCCACGTGCTGCTCAGCCGCTGCGATCCCGAGACGCGCGCGCGCTGCGCCGACGCCGAGGCCGGCCTGCGCGACGGCGTCGAGCGCGCCACGCGCATGGTACACCAGCTGCTGGCGCTGGAGCGCACCCAGGCGGAACCGCCGACGACACTGCCGCCGCCGCTGGACCTGGGCGCGCTGGTGCGCGACCGCCTGGCCGCAGCCGTCCCGCTGGCGCTGCAGCGCGCCATCGAGATCGAGTTCCAGGCCGACGCCGAATGCCTGCTGCCGCTGCACGTGGAAAGCGTGGGCGCCCTGGTCGACAACCTGGTCAGCAACGCCATCAAGTATTCGCCCGAAGGCGGCACGATCGAGGTGGCCCTGCAGCCCTGCGCCGGCGGCTGCCGCCTGAGCGTGGCCGACCAGGGGCCGGGCATCGCGCCGGCGCTGCAGAAGAAGGTGTTCGAGCGCTTCTACCGGATTCCTGGGCAGGACCAGCCGGGCAGCGGCCTGGGGCTGGCGATCGCCGAGCGGGCGGCCGAACGCAATGGCGGCGCGATCCGGCTGGAGAACCAGGGCGACGGGGGCGGCTTGCGCGTGGTGGTGGATTTTGCCGCGGCGTGAAGCGCTTAGAAGTCGATCGGCTTCCCGATGAGTCAGGCGTAACGCTGGTACTCTGGGCTGCCAGACAGACTGCCTCTATGTCGGCGAAATTGGTATCCAGTTCGCTGGAGGCTTTGCCTTGTCAAGCTCGGCGTGGATGCGATGCATCCGCTCCGAATGAAAAAGTGGCGAGGTGATAGCGTTGAACGGAATAGCATCGCGAAAGTCGATACCGTTCAGCTTCGCTACCCGTCCAGGTGCACTCTTTGCCAAATCAATAACTTCCTCTATCATCCGTCGCGCTGCCCGCTGCCCGCCACTTGGCATATTTTGAGCGACATCAAGTATGTAATGATATGCGGCCTTGATAGCGAGCCGCATTTGCATCACGCCGTTCGGCGTTCGCTTTTCGGGAAGCCAATAGAAATTCAGCATACGGCTCTTGAGCACATGCATCGGATGCATAACTCTAATGTAGGCCAATACTTCCCCAGATAATATGACCTGTACGGCGCGTTCCCGAACAGCATCGGCACGTAAGCCCACGATCTTATGGATGACGTCAACATTCATATAAGAAAAATCATCGGGGATAATGTGCACATTGCCAACCAACGCGGTAATCGCATACGGCTCGGGGAATGTCACAGTCGACATCAAAAAATGATCGGCAATCGTGGATGCAACGGCCTTGTCACCGAGATAGTCGACATCCATACTGATGGCGCCCATCTGTTCATTCACGGGAATCTGGTATTTGGAAACCCAGAATGCAAGAGATTGCCCGCCTACGAGGACTGCATTCTCTTGTACGACAGAATAGATTTTTTCGCCCACTTCGGCAGAAAGCGGGCGAAGTTGCCTGTTGGCCAACTCAAGCCTTCAATGCAACAATTGCTTTCTTGGCAACCTCAGGTCGAATGAGGAAAAGATCGGACTGGACCAAATTCCCACGTGCGACTTCCTGTCGACTTTGCTCCTGAATATTTTGCTTCATGGAAGAAAGATATTCATCTCGGTTGAAGACTTCCGGCTTGCGGGACTGCTTGCTCACAATGGCCTCCCATGGCCCAGAGGTAATAAGTACCTGATTAGACACCAATGCAGCCTACATGTCAAAAATTGCCTTGCCTCGAAGCACATCGACGTACGGGCGTGCGTGCGTAGCCACCGCCAAAGTCGCGGTTGCGGAAACCCTCTGTAAGGTCTCGACAAGGGCGGGATCGTCGATCTCGGTACATTAGCCCTCCTGCGCTGCGTTCTGCCTCCTTTGGCATCTCCATCGGCGAAAAATCCGCATTGACAAGCATGGCGGCACTCCCGATGAACGTGAAAGACGGATAATAGGCCATCTTGCCCGGCGGCGGCCAGCGCCGCGCTGGCTAGGGCGTGTCTGACTGAGTTCAGAGGAGCCATAGGATAATTGTCGCTACAAGCACGGCTGTAAAAAAATTATGGCCGCGCTTGTCATAGCGCGTTGCTATGGCCCGGAAGTCCTTCAATCGAT
>NZ_CAJYEB010000005.1 GCF_913773735.1 uncultured Massilia sp. | reverse complement strand
GCATCCGCACGCGCGGCGCGATCCACCTGCAGAACGTGAACGGCTGGCACAGCCGTTTCAAGACCTGGCTGCTGCGCTTTCGCGGCGTGGCCAGCCGCTACCTGATCGACTACTCGGGCTGGCAGCGAGTGCTGGACGACAAGCGGCTGACGACGCCGGCGCTGCTCTTGCGGGCAGCGGTCCAGTTCGGCAAGCGGCTGGACAGGGAACACAATTAACGCGAACAGCGCCATTTTTTTGCAAGGGGAATGCGCCGCGACCGGTAGGCCGGCACGGTCGGACGAGGAATGCGCAGGCGCGGGGCGGCGCAGGAATCAGGTACTGCCGCGCTCGACGATGACGAAGCCCACGTCGCGGATGCGCTCGTCGACCGGCTTGCCTTCGGCGCGGTCGATCAGCAGTTGCGCGGCCGTCGCGCCGATGGCGGTGCCGTCGATGCGCACCGTGGTCAGCGGCGGATACAGGTCGCGCGAGAAGGACTGGTCGCCCAGGCCGACGACGGCCAGCTGCTGCGGCACCTTGATGCCGCTGGCCAGCGCCTCGAGCAGCACGCCCTGGGCCATCATGTCGGAGCTGCAGAACACGGCGTCGATGCCGGGATCGCGCGCGAGCAGCGCGCGCAGGCCGGCGCGGCCGCTGCCCAGCGAGGTCGGGGCCGGCACGATGCAGGTGGGGACGGCGGCGGGATCCTGGCCCAGCGCCGGCTGCAGCGCCAGCACGGTCTCGGCGAAATGCCGGTTGCGCCGCACCGCGCGCTCGTCGTCGGCGCTGATGGCGGCGATCCGGCGCCGCCCCAGGCGGTGCAGGTACTCGGCCACGGCCTTGCCGATCTTCTCGTGCGAGAAGCCGACCAGCATGTCGATCGGGTCGGCGGTCAGGTCCCAGGTCTCGACCACGGGGATGCCGCTGGCGAGCAGGCGGCGGCGCCCCTGCTCGGAGCGCATGATGCCGGTGAGGACCACGCCGTCCGGGCGGCGGCCGATGATGGCCTCGAGCAGCGCGTCCTCGCGCGAGTTCTCGTAGCCGGCCTGGCCCAGCATCAGCTGGTAGCCGCGCGCGGCCAGCGCATCGGTGAGGGCCTGCACCATCTCGAGGAACACCGAGCCGCTGATCGTGGGCACGACGGCGGCGACCATGCGGCTCTTCTTGGAAGCGAGGCCGCCGGCCAGCAGGTTGGGCACGTAGCCGAGCTGCTCGACGGCGTCGCGCACGCGCTGCAGGATGTCGGGCGAGACCGCATCCGGATTGTTCATCGCGCGCGACACGCTCATCGGCGCCACGCCGGCCAGGCGCGCCACGTCGCGCACCGTGGGCGTGGCGCCCTTGCGGCTCTTGCGCGGTGCGGCCGCTTTTTCCGCCGATTTCGTTTCCGGATTGTCCATGGCGACGATTTTAGCACCGGCCCCATGGTTGCGGTAACCTGGCGGGGGCGCGCCTCTGGTGGGCGGCTGCGCCACACGCCACCCGCAGTCCCCGGTTCAATCGCGCAGCCGTAGGGTGGGCAGCGCCACCCGTCCGGCCAATGACCACGCTGCCCATGCGCTGCCCACGCGTGACGCGTGCATGCCCGGCGGCCGGCAACGAAGCGGCCGGCACGGCGCGAACGTCGCGTGCAGCCGACCGCTTCAGTCCCGCAGCGTCAGGGTGCCGCGCAGCCGGATCGCGTCCGACGCCGAGCCGATCATCAGGTCGAATTCGCCCGGCTCCGCGACCCGGCGCAACTTGCCGTCGGTGAAGGCGAGCGTGTCGCGGTCGATCACGAAGCGCACCGTGCGCCGCTCGCCCGGCTCCAGCTTGAGCTTGCGAAAGCCCTTCAGCTCCATCAGCGGCCGCACGATCGAGGAGACGCGGTCGCGGATGTACAGCTGCGCCACCTCCTCGCCGGCGCGCCGGCCAGTGTTGGCCAGCGTGAAGCTGACCTCGACCTTGTCGCCCTGCCCCATGACCGGCTCGCTCAGCACCAGGTCGCTGTAGGCGAAGGTGGTGTAGCTCAGGCCGTGGCCGAAGGCGTAGCGCGGCGTGTTGGGCGAATCGATGTAGGCCGAGCGGTAGACGACGTTCGCGGCGTTCACCACCGGCCGTCCGGTGCGGTACTGCTGGTAGGAGATCGGCACCTGGCCCACGCTGCGCGGGAAGGTCATGGGGAGCTTGCCGGACGGGTTGTAGTCGCCGAACAGCACGTCGGCGACCGCATTGCCGCCCTGGGCGCCGGGGAACCAGGCGTACAGGATCGCGGCGGCCCGGTCGGCCACGCCATTGAAGACCAGCGGCCGGCCCGCCAGGATCACCACGACGACCGGCTTGCCGGTGGCGGCCAGCGCGTCGAACAGGGCCGCCTGCCGTCCCGGCAGCCCGAGGTCGGCGCGCGACTTGGCCTCGCCGCTCATGTCCCAGGATTCGCCCACCACCAGCAGCACCGCGTCGGCCCGGCCCGCCGCGGCGACGGCCTCGGCGAAGCCCGACGTGTCGGTGCACGCCACGTCGCAGCCCTTGGCCACGACCAGGCGCATGCCCGGCGCCACCTGGCCGCGGATGCCGTCGAGGATGCTCACCACCCGCTGCGGATCGGACTGGACGATCCAGCCGCCCTCCAGGTCGCGCCGCGCATCGGCCAGCGGCCCGATCACGGCCAGCGACCCGACGTCCTTGGCGAAGGGCAGCGCCTGGCCCTCGTTCTTGAGCAGCACCAGCGACTTGCGCGCCACGTCGCGCGCGATGCGCGCATGCGAAGGATCCGCCAGCACGGCGCGCTCGCGGGCCGCGTCGGAAAAGCGGTAGGGATCGTCGAACAGGCCCATCTCGAACTTCTTGGTCAGCACGCGCCGCACGGCGTCGTCCAGCACCGACTGCTTGACCTTGCCGCCCGCGACCAGCGCGGCCAGGTGGCGGCTGTAGGCATAGCCCTCCATGTCCATGTCGCTGCCGGCCTCGATCGCCTGGCGCGCCGCCTCGGACAGGTCGGCCGCATGCCCGTGCTCGACCAGCTCCTTGATCGACGCCCAGTCGCTGACGACGAAGCCGCGGTAGCCCCACTGCCCTTTCAGGATGTCGCGCTGCAGGACGGCGCTGGCGGTGGCCGGCACGCCGTTGAGTGTGTTGAACGCGTTCATGAAGGTGGCGACGCCCGCGTCCGCCGCCGCCTTGAACGGCGGCAGGTAGACCTCGTGCAGCTGCTGCTCGCTCATGTCGACCGCGTTGTAGTCGCGCCCGGCGATCGCCGCGCCATAGCCGGCGAAGTGCTTGGCGGTGGCCATCACGCGGTCGAGCGCGCCCAGCTTCGGTCCCTGGAAACCCTGGACCCGCGCCACCGCGATCTGCGACCCGAGGTAGGTATCCTCGCCGGCGCCCTCCATCACCCGGCCCCAGCGCGGATCGCGGCCGATGTCGACCATCGGCGCGAAGGTCCAGTGGATGCCGCTGGCGGCGGCTTCCCTGGCGGCGACGCGCGCCGATTCGCGGATCGCGTCCAGGTCCCACGACGCCGCCTCGCCCAGCGGGACCGGGAACACGGTGCGGTAGCCGTGGATCACGTCGAGGCTGAACAGCAGCGGGATCTTCAGGCGCGACTGCAGCGCCAGCGCCTGGATCTCGCGCGTCTCGGCCACGCCCTTGACGTTCAACATCGAGCCGACCCTGCCGGCGCGGATGTCGGCCAGCTTGTCGGCGAATTTCTCGCTGCCGGGTCCCGTCATCTGGCGTCCCGACAGCTGGTGCAGCTGGCCGACCTTCTCTTCCAGCGTCATGCGCCGCATCAGGTCCTCGACCCGGCGCGCGACGTCGCCGTCCTGCGCCATGGCGCCGGCGGCCACCGATGCCAGCGCCGCCAGCAGCAGCGCCTTGTTCACGTTCGTCGTCATGGTCCGCTTCACTTGTACGTCTTCTGCATCTCGTCGTAGAAGTCCTTGAGCACCTGGAAGGCCTTCTTCTTCTGCCCGGTCTCCGAGACCAGGCCCTTGCGGTTCCAGAAGTCCTGGAAGTACGGATGCTGGCGCCGCGGCGAGCGGAAATCGGCCAGCACCCAGGGCGTCATGCCGCGCAGGCCGGGAATCGCCGTCAGCATCCTGAACTGGTTGCGGTAGATGAGCGCCTGGTATTCCTCGCTCCAGCGGGTCTCGTCGTCGGCGTGGTAGCCGCCCAGCGCGTCGGCGCCGAACTCGGTGATCACGACCGGTTTGTCGTACTTGATGTCGAAGCGGTAGTTCAGCATGTCCTTGGTGCTGCTCCAGTACCAGCCGGCGTACTCGTTGAAGCTGGCCAGGTCCAGCTTGTCGGCCAGCGGATCCTGCACCACCACGTTCTTGCCCTCGCGGTGCACTTCCAGCGCGGCCGCCACCAGGCGGGTGTCGTCCAGGCCGCGCACCGTGTCGGCCAGGCGGCCCATGAAGGCGTTGCGCGGCGCGCTGACCGGCGTCTCGTTGCCGATCGACCAGACGATCACGCTGGCGCGGTTCTTGTCGCGTACCACGAGGTCGGTGAGCTGGCTGCTGGCGTTGCGGTAGGTGTCCGGGTTGTTCCACGAGATGGTCCAGTACACCGGCACCTCGGCCCACACCAGCAGGCCCATCTCGTCGGCCAGGCGCACCATGCGCTCGCTGTGCGGATAATGCGCCAGGCGCACGTAGTTGGCGTTCAGTTCCTTGGCCCACTGCAGCATCATGCGCATGTCGCCTTCGCCGCGCAGGCGGCCCGGGATCAGCGGGTTCTCGTCGTGCAGCGAGATCCCGCGCAGGAAGATCGACTTCCCGTTCAGCAGGATGTCCTTGCCGCGCGTCTCGATGGTGCGGAAGCCGATGCGGTCCTCGACGCTGTCCGGCCCGGCCGCGATGCGCACCCGGTACAGCTTCGGGTCTTCCGGCGACCAGTAGCGCAGCGCGCGTGCCGGGATGCTGAAGGCGGCGCGCCCGCCCGCGTCGGTACGGGCACTGGCCTTGATGCCGGCCTCGGGAATCTCGACGACGACGTCCTGCGCCGGCTGCGCGCCGTCGACGCGCACGGCCACGTCGATGCGCTTCGGGTCGCCCTTGGCCAGCTGCACCTTGTAGTCGGCGATATAGGTGGCCGGCAGCTCGACCAGCATGACGTCGCGCGTGATGCCGCCGTAGTTCCACCAGTCCGTGTTCACGGTCGGGATCTCGTCCTGGTGGCGCGTGTTGTCGGCCTTGACGATGACGACGTTGCGGCCCTTGTTCAACTTGCCGCCGACGTCGAACTGGAACGGCGTGAAGCCGCCCTTGTGCGTGCCCAGCTTCTTGCCGTTCAGGTAGACGTGCGCCTCGTAGTTGACGGCGCCGAAGTACAGCACATACCGTTTATCCGCTTTCGGCTCGGCCTGGAACACCTGGCGCATCCACACCGTGCCTTCGTACAGCGACAGCTTCTCGGCCTGGGAATTCCAGTCGCCCGGCACGTTCAGCGTCGGCGCCAGGTCGAAGTCGTACTCGACCCATTCGCCCTTGTTCTTCGGCTTGAGGTCCTCGTAGAACCCGCCCTTGCCGCTCGGCGAGGCGTCGAAGGGCTGGCGCCGGTAGTCGTAGTAGCCCATCTCGTACGGGTCGATGATGTAGTTCCAGCGCCCGTTCAGGCTGAGGTGCTGGCGGCCGTAGGCGTTCTGCAGCAGCGGCGCCGGTGCCGGCGTTGCGGCGGGCTGGGCGGGCGCCTGGGCGGCGGCCGGCGCTTGCCAGCTCAGGGCGAGGGCGCATGCGGCCGCGCCGAGCATGCGGGAAAGGACGAACATGTGGTCTCCTGGTGATTGATTTTGATACCGGTATCAGGACCGGCGTCCCGTCTCAATGGACGTTCACTTCATAACTGTTGACGTGGACCTTGCCGGACCCCGACTTCACTTCCGTTCCCGCCTCGACCATCGAGACGTAGTAGGCCGGCAGGAACACGTCGGGCCGGCGCCGGGCCGCCTCGGCGAAGAAATGCCGCAGGTTCTTGTTGAAGTAGCGGGCCATCACGCGCTTGCGGAACTGCATCACCGGCCAGCTGTAGCCGTGGGAACTCATCGTGGCGTGCCAGACGTCCCAGGTCTCGCCGTCGATGACGAAGGGCGTCGCGTCCCGGATGCCCCAGCCCTGCGTCTGCGACGCCGACGAGGACTCGGGAATGACCATGATCTCCGCCTTCAGGTAAGCGCGGTCGAACACGGTGCCCGCGTGGAAGAACACGTCGATCGCATGGTTGTAGGTGCCCGAGACGTTGCCGGTGCCGTCGTAGCCGCTGGGCGCGAACGACCACAGCACGTCGACGTCCCTGGTATTGTCGCCGAACTGGTACGGCAGGCCCGAGACGGCCGGATCGTTCTGCGCATTGCTGCCGCCCTTGCGGATGCTCGGGTAGGACTTGACGGTCGTGGTGTCGCCCGCGAAGCCGGACCACTTCCAGCCCGCATTCGAGGGCGCCGTCGTCGAATTCGTGTACATGTACTCGTACCAGCCCGAACCCGCGCCGCCGATCCCCCACAGGTTGGTGTAGATGTCGTACTGCCCCACGTAGATGTGCTTGTTCGCCGCGTTCGCCGGACTCGCCTCGATGGCGGCGGCGTGCGCGCCTCCGGCGGCCGCCAGTGCGCAAGCCAGGGTCGTGCGGGCGATGGCCGCCACCAGGCGCGGACTGCTCCTCATGCTCATGATTTCCTCGTCGTCTTGGATGAAACGTGGATGGATACGGTTGCCGGGCCGGTCGGATGGCTGGGCTCGCGCACGCTATGATACCGGTATCACGGAATGCTAAACGGAGTTGGTGGGGAGGTCAACAGTTTTTGGGCGGAAGTGCAACATCCGGTCAACCAACGATGGCACGGCGCTGCCCGGGCCGGCGGCTTGCAAAATCTGCTGGAAATGCAACAATCTTGCCCGCGCGCGCCTGCGCTACCGCTCACCCTTGACTTTGCATGCTTATCCACCCGGCACCCGGATGCCCGGCTTCCTCGACGCCGACGGCATGCTCGACGGCTTCGTGCGTCCCGACGCGCCGTTGCAGCGGACATTCGGTGTCAGCCTGCGCACGATCGATCCGCTGACGGAAGCGATGCGATCCCCGAGATCAGCGGCACGATCGATGCTCCGACGCAGCAAGCGCTGCGCGCGCTCCAGGCGCACGAGGGCCCGGGGCAGACCGGCGAACACGATGAATCCACGCGCACGCGCCTGCTGGCGGTGCACGGCAACCAGCACAGGAGCACCGCACCATGATCAGGATCGACAAGGGTCCGGCACCGGACGAACTCGACGCGTTGAACGCGACGTTGACGCAAGAGAATCTGGCCATCCACGGCAAGCATAAGGACAAGACCAAGGTTTCGTCGGCGCACAAGACAGACAAGGCCGCGAGCGACACGATCTACATCACCGCGGCCTACCGGTCCGCCGAAGTCAAGAACCAGCTGGTGCAAACCCACTTCGGCAAATGCGCCTACTGCGAAACCCGCATCCTGAGCGTCAGCCACGGCGACGTGGAGCACTTCCGTCCCAAGGCCAAGTACTCCGGCGAGTCCCAGGCCGGCCTGGGCTACTTCTGGCTGGCCTACGACTGGCGCAACCTGTTCCTGGCCTGCGACATGTGCAACGAGACCTACAAGGGCACCTATTTCGCGCTGATGCCCGCGGTGGAAGGCCTGATCGCGCCATCCAACCGCCTGCAGGTCGGCGAGGACGTGGAAACGAACCTCGAAGAAAATGCCGTCCTGATCGATCCGGCGGTCGAGAATCCGCGCGCCTACCTTGCCTTCGACGTCGTGACCGGCGAAGCGGTCAGCGTCGTCGACGAAAGGGTCAGCGTCGTCGGGGCGCGGGTCGGCATGATGATCAGGGCGCTGGGCCTGAACCGGGTCGATCTGGTCACCGCGCGCCACCGGCATATCGCGTTCCTGCGCTCCATGTTCATCCTGGCCTGCCATGACATCGTCGGCAGCGAGAAACTGCAGCAGGTGCTGTCCGGGATCGTCGACAGGATAAAGGCGTTGAAGGCGGACCAGCACAGCGGCGAGACCACCCAGAAAGACCTGGCGGAGTATTGCCAGGCCGCGTACGACGACAGTCCCAGGCGCAATCTGTGGCAGGCGCCCTCCCCGTTCGAAAACTCGACCGAGGCGATGCGCTGGCTGGCATTCAGCGCGTCGCCGCTGGCGGAATTTTCTGCGCTGTCGCAAGACTGCATCCTGGCATGGTCGCAAGAACTCGTAGGCAGTTTTCAAAGGGTGAGCGGCACGACCATGGGCACGCCGCCGACCACCGGCTATACCTCGTCCGCCAACGTCCAGTCGTGGCCGCCGCTGTCCGTGGCACCGGTGGGGGCGCACTACCTCGCCTTGCAGGCTTCGCTGCAGGACTACATGAAAGCCAAGATCAAGATCAGCAACGACATGCGCGAGGCGGCGCGCCAGATGTATTACAACCAGTTGAACGACTTGGTGGAGTCGATTAACACCTTCCACCTGGAAGAATTCGATGCCGACGAGGCGGAAGACCGCTACATGGGATGGTGCGAGGACCTGGAAGTGATCAACGACGAACTGGAGCTGCTGGAAGCGAGCGCGCGCCGGAAGGAACGGGAAAACTTGCTGGCGTTTCTCGGCGATAAAATGGTCGAGGCCGGCAAGGCGGGATTGCCCGACAGCGACAGGGCGCTGGTTGCGCTATGCCTGCGCTTCGAACAATGGTACAACAGTGTGGGACTCCTGGAAGAGCACTGGAAGACCGCTGGCAAGGTCATGACGTCGGGCATGGAACTGGCGAACAAGCTGCAAGGCGCGACCCTCCCCGCGCAGGATGCCGACGACGCCGTCATGGTGTCCGAAGCGCCCAGGATCCCAGTCTTCGACGCCTTCTGCGAAGCCGCGACCGACTTCACCTCGTTGTCGTCCGGCTTCGAACAGGGCATCGCCGCCATAAAGGATAGCTACGCGGCCTGGCTCGCGCAGCCGCTGACTGCCGAGCAGGGCCGGCAGGCGTTTCAAGTCTTCGCGAACGACAATGCGGACCTGGGAGAGCAGCTTGCCGGATTGCTGCAGTTGTACCTGCCGCACAAGGAAAATCTCCTGTCGGCGTTCCAGAAGACCAGGGCCTTGCGCGACGATATCGATAGCCTGATCACGCACTACAGGAACGCGGATTTCGAGACCGGCTCCTGGCGCATGCGCACGCTGTATTCGCTATCCAACATCCTCCATGACGTCCATGATGCGCGCATCAAGACCGCGGCCGTTCTCGTCGACGAGAAGCACGTCATCATCCATCCGGATCCGACAGCCGAAGATCCCTCCTTCCACCAAGCCCCTTCGGTAGCGCATGCCTACCAACCGGAACCCGCGCTCACATGGGGCATCACTACCGCGAAAAAGAAGCTGCGCGACTACCTGGAAAAACACAAAAAGGCGATCAAGCAAGGCACGCTGACGGACAAGCGGAAGCTGGAACTGTCGCTCCTCGACGACGAGAACAAGCGCATCGATGCCCTGGTCGCCAAGCTGGAAGCGGAAGCCTTGGCACAGCGCACCGTCATCGCGTCGTTCGACGGCGACGAAATCGAGCACTTCCTCGCCGATTGACTGCGACGGGCCGGCCCGCGACGCCGATGCCGGCCCTCGCAGGTACTGTCGCATCCACGGACACGACTCGATGCGCTTGTATAGGCCATAAACCTGACCTATAATACTTTCATCACTGCTGCATCCGGTCCGCCGGGCCGGGAACGACCAAGACAATAACGACCATTCTGGAGACAACATGTCAGTAGCCGATTCAACCGCCGGCGCGCCGGCGCGCACCGCCGACCAGGTCCTGCGCGAGCGGGAGGCCGACGCCACCTACCGCAAGGTACTGTGGCGCATCATGCCATTCCTGATGCTGTGTTACGTGGTGTCGTTCATCGACCGCGCCAACATCGGGTTCGCCAAGCTGCACTTCATCGCCGACCTGGGCTTCAACGATGCCATCTACGGCATCGGCGCCGGCATCTTCTACGTCGGCTACATCCTGTTCGAAGTGCCCAGCAACATGGTGCTGCACAAGTCGGGCGTGCGCCGCACCCTGCTGCGCATCATGCTGCTGTGGGGCCTGTTCTCGACCGCCATGGCCTTCATGCAGACCTCGACCCATTTCTACCTGATGCGCTTCTTCCTGGGCGCGGCCGAAGCCGGCATGTTCCCGGGCATGCTGCTGTACCTCACCTACTGGGTGCCGCTGAACCGGCGCGCCCGCTTCAACGCGCTGTTCACGGCGTCGATCCCGCTCGCCGGCATGATCGGCGGCCCGCTCTCGGGCGCCATCATGCACGCCTTCGAAGGCGTGGCCGGCATGAAGGGCTGGCAGTGGATGTTCATCATCGAGGGCGCGCCGGCCTGCCTGCTGGGCGTGGTCGCCTGGTACTACCTGCAGGACGGCCCGGCCGACAGCCGCTGGCTGAGCGCGCGCCAGAAGCAGATCATCGCCGAGGACCTGGCGCGCCACACGGCGCGGCGCGAGGGCGGCGAACACTCGTTCCTGGCCGCGCTGGCCAATCCGCGCCTGTACTGGCTGGCGGGGATGGGCGTGGCGGTGCTGGTCAGCACCGGCGGCGTGTTCTTCTGGCTGCCGACCGTGATCCGCAAGTCCGGCATCGAGAACGTGATGAGCATCGGCGCGCTGTCGGTGATCCCCTTCCTGATCGCCCTGGTGGTCCAGTTCCTGAATGCGCGCCACTCCGACCGCACCGGCGAACGCCGCTGGCACGTGGCCATCCCCGCCCTGCTGGCGGCGCTCGGCTGGGCCGCGCTGCCGTCGGTGCAGGGCAGCGTGCCGCTGTCGATGCTGGCGCTGACGCTGGCGACGGCCGGCACCCTGGGCCTGACCGGGCCGTTCTGGACCCTGCCCTCGTCCTTCCTGACCGGCAAGGCCGCGGCCGGCGGCATCGCCCTGCTGAGCACCTTCGCCGGCGTGGGCAGCGTGTTCAGCCCGATGCTGGTGGGCTGGCTGTCCGCCACCACCGGCAGCCTGGCCATGGGGCAGTACTACTTCGCCGCCCTGATGCTGTTCGGCGCGGTGACCCTGCTCGTCGGCGTCAAGCCGGACGCGCTGGGCGAACGGCGCGCCGCCGCTTGACCCATCGACCGAAACCAACGATCCACCAGGCATTTCCATGAACGCACTGACACCACAAGACTTCATCGCCGTCATCGGCGCCGGCGCCATGGGCAGCGGCATCGCCCAGGTCGCCCTCGACGCCGGCCACCGGGTCGCCCTGTACGACGCCGCGCCCGCCGCGCTCGAGCGCGGCATCGGCGCGATCGACGCCGCCTACCGGCGCCTGCGCGACAAGGGCCGGATCGACGCCGCCACCCACGCCGCCCGCATGGCGCGGCTGGTGCGGGCCGGCGGCGTCGCCGACCTGGCCGGCGCCGCCCTCGTGATCGAGGCGATCGTCGAGGACATCGACGTCAAGGCGCGCGTGCTGGCCGAGGTCGAGGCCGTGCTGGACGACGACGCCATCGTCGCCACCAACACCTCGTCGCTGTCGGTGACCGCGCTCGGCGCGCGCCTGCGCCGTCCGGCGCGGGTGGCCGGGCTGCACTTCTTCAACCCGGCGCCAGTGCTGCCGCTGGTGGAGATCGTCAGCGGCAAGGCCACCGATCCGGCCGTGGCCGACACCCTGTTCGCCACCGCGCGCGCCTGGAACAAGGTGCCGGTGCGCTGCGCGTCCACGCCCGGCTTCATCGTCAACCGCGTGGCGCGTCCCTTCTACGGCGAAGCGCTGCGCCTGCTGGCCGAGCGCGCCGCCGACGCCGCGACGCTGGACGCCATCCTGCGCGACTGCGGCGGCTTCCGCATGGGCGCCTTCGAGCTGATGGACATGATCGGGCACGACGTCAACTACGCCGTCACCAGGTCCGTCTACGACGCGCTGTACCAGGATCCGCGCTACAAGCCGTCGCTGCTGCAGCGGGAACTGGTCGACGCGGGCTGGCTCGGCCGCAAGAGCGGACGGGGCTTCCACCGCTACGGCGACGACGCGGCGCGCCCCGCGCCGGTGCTGGCGGCGCCGGCGCCCCGGCCGTCCGCCGTCGTCGTCGAGGGCGACCTCGGCGTGGCCGCGCCGCTGGCCCGGCTGGCGGCCGACGCCGGCCTGGCCGTGCGCCACGTTCCCGGCGCGCGCGCCCTGCTGCGGGTGGACGGCGTGGCGCTGGCGCTGACCGACGGCCGCGGCGCGACCCGGCGCCTGGCCGCGGACCCACAGGACGCCGCCGTCGTGTTCGACCTGGCCTTCGATTATGCCGGCGCCGCCGTCATCGCCGTCGCCGTGGCCGACCAGGCGCCGGCCGGCGCGCTGGACGCCGCGGTCGGCTTCTTCCAGGCCCTGGGCAAGCAGGTGGCCGTCGTCGACGACGCGCCCGGGCTCGTGGTCATGCGCACGGTGGCGATGCTCGCCAACGAGGCCGCCGACGTGGTCCAGCAAGGCATCGCCAGCGCGGCCGACACCGACCTGGCGATGACCGGCGGCGTCAACTACCCGCGCGGGCCGCTGGCCTGGGCCGACCTGGTCGGCCCGGCGCCGCTGCAGCGCGTGCTGGCCAACCTGGCCGCCGCGTACGGCGAGGACCGCTACCGCACCAGCCCGCTGCTGCTGCGGCGCGCGCTGGCCGGCCAGCCCTTCCACGCGCCCGCCGCCGCGCCGGAGCGTGCGGCATGAGCGCGCCGCAGGCCACGGCGCCGGTCGGCTGGAGCGTGGACGACGACGGCGTGGCCGTCGTCACGATCGATCGTACGCGCCGGCGCAATGCGCTCAACCTGGACGTCAAGCAGCGCCTGACCGACGCCGTGCTGGCGCTGGGCGCCGACGAACGGGCGCGGGTCATCGTGCTGACCGGCGCCGGCGGCTACTTCGTGGCCGGCACCGACATCGACGAGATGGCCGGCATGACGCCGACCAGCCACACGCTGCAGGCCACCGACCGGGTGTTCACGACCCTGCGCCACAGCGCCAAGCCGGTGATCGCCGCGGTCGAGGGCTATGCGCTGGGCGGCGGCTGCGAGCTGGCGCTGGCCTGCGACATGATCGTGGCGGCCGAGGGCGCGCGCTTCGGCCAGCCGGAAATCCGGGTCGGCATCATGCCCGGCGCCGGCGGCACCCAGCGCCTGCTGCGCACGATCGGCAAGTACCAGGCGCTGCGCATGATGCTGACGGGCGAACCGATCGCGGCGCGCGACGCCTGGGCGTTCGGCCTGGTGTCCGAACTGTGCCCGGACGGCGCCGCGCTGGAGCGGGCCCGCGCGCTGGCGCGCACCGTCGCCGCCATGCCGCCGCTGGCGGTGCGCGCGATCCGCGAAGTGGTGCAGCAGGGCCAGGACGCGCCGCTGGAGACGGCCCTGCTGCTCGAGCGCAAGGCGTTCCAGCTGCTGTTCGACAGCGCCGACCAGCGCGAGGGCATGCGTGCCTTCCTGGACAAGCGGCCGCCACGCTACAAGGGGAGTTGACGAGCGAATAAGTCAAAAAGCTGGTTCATCAACTGATTAGGCGATAATACCGTATCGGGTGTTATGCCAACCAAGAGAGAACGTTGATGAAGACAGCACATATTCCAGGCGCGACGGCCATCGATTTCAGCCGCAGCGCGGTGCCCCGCTACGTGCAGCTGGCCAGCCTGTTCCGGCGCCGCGTCGAGGCGGGCGAATGGCGGGTGGGGCAGCAGATCCCGACGGTGGACGAACTGGCCGTCGAATGCCAGGTGGCGCGCGCGACGGTACGCCAGGCGCTCGACCTGCTGGAGGACGAAAAGCTGATCGCGCGCTACCGCGCCAAGGGCACGTTCGTGACCGGCAAGCCGCAGGAACAGTTCTGGTGCGAGGTGGCGTCGGACTGGTCGGGCCAGCTGATCGCGCCGGAAGGCGTGACGATCGAGATCCTGACGCGCGGCGAGCGGCGCGCGCCGGCGCCGCCGGATCCGCAGATCGGCGCGATGGCGCCGTTCTACCAGCACTGGCGGCGGCGCCACTGGCGCAACGGCAAGCCCTACTACCTGGGCGACGTCTACATCGACGAACGGGTGTGCGCGCGCATCGCGCCGGAGTCGTTCGAGACCAAGACGTCGATGCGCATCCTGCGCGAGCTGCCGGGCCTGGAGATCGCGGCCGCGCACCAGACGCTGACGCTGGGGTCGGCCGACCCGGCGCTGGCCGAGCTGCTGGAGCTGCCGCTGAACGCGCCGGTCGCGCACGTCGCGCGCTCGGCCGTGGACAGCGAGGGCTGCCTGGTATTCGTTGGACAAGGCATTTACCGGGGCGACGTGGTGCGCCTCGACATCAAACTGAAGTGACGGCCCATGCCGTTGCTTCCCGAACGAGAAGGAATGGCATGAAACTACACTGGTCCCCGCGGTCGCCCTTCGTCCGCAAGGTCGCGATCCTGCTGCTGGAAACCGGCCTGGATGCGCAGGTCGAACGGGTCCGCTCGGTGGCCGCGATCGCGGTCCCGAACCCCGCGCTGATGCGGGACAACCCGCTCAGCCAGATCCCCGCCCTGGTGCTGGACGACGGCCAGGTCCTGTACGACTCGCCCGTCATCTGCGAATACCTCGACGGCCTGCACGGCGGCGCGGGCTTCTTCCCGCCGGCCGGCGCGGCGCGCTGGACCGCGCTGCGGCGCCAGGCGCTGGCCGACGGCATGCTGGCGATCCTGCTGCTGTGGCGCCAGGAACGCATGAAGGACGCCGGGCGCCGGCTTCCCGAATGGCTGGCCGCCTTCGCCACCAAGATCGACGCCTGCCTCGCCCGGCTGGAGGACGAAGCCGCGGCGCTGGCGCGGGACGGCTTCGACATCGGCCACGTCAGCGTGGGCTGCATGCTCTCCTATCTCGACTACCGCTTCCCCGACCTCGACTGGCGCGCCGCGCATCCCGCGCTGGCCGGCTGGCATGCCGGCTTCGCGCAGCGGCCGTCGGTGCTGGCCACCGTCCCGGACGACGCCCAGGCCTGAGCGCCGCCCATCCACGGCGGGCCGCGCCCGCCGCATCCCATCGCATACAGGAGTACGACATGGCAGGTCCTCTTTCCCACATCAAGGTGCTCGATCTGAGCCGCATCCTGGCCGGCCCGTGGTCGGGGCAGGTACTGGCCGACCTGGGCGCCGACGTCGTCAAGGTCGAGCGTCCCGGCGTCGGCGACGACACCCGCAGCTGGGGTCCGCCGTTCCTGAAGGACGCCGACGGCAACGAAACCCGCGAATCCGGCTACTACCTGTCGGCCAACCGCGGCAAGCGGTCCGTGACGGTCGACCTGAACACGGCCGAGGGCCAGGAGATCGTGCGCGCGCTCGCGGCGCGCTCCGACATCCTGCTGGAGAACTACAAGGTCGGCACGCTGGCCCGCTTCGGCCTGGACTACGCCAGCCTCAAGGAGATCAATCCGGGCCTGATCTACTGCTCGGTGACCGGCTTCGGCCAGGACGGCCCGAAGGCCGACCACGCCGCCTACGACTTCATGATCCAGGCCATGGGCGGATTGATGAGCGTGACGGGCGAGCGCGACGACCTGCCCGGCGGCGGCCCGCAGAAGGTCGGCGTGCCGATCGTCGACCTGATGACCGGCATGTACACGTCGGTGGCGGTGCTGGCGGCGCTGGCGCGCCGGGCCGAGACCGGCCAGGGCGACTACATCGACATCGGCATGCTCGACGTGATGGTCGGCTCGGTCGCGAACCAGGGCATGAACTACCTGGTGTCGGGCAAGACGCCCCGGCGCGCCGGCAACAAGCACCCGAACATCCAGCCGCAGGACGTGTTCGCGTGCGCCGACGGCCACGTGGTGCTGGTCGTCGGCAACGACGGCCAGTTCGCCCGCTTCTGCGACGTGGCGGGCCGGCCGGAATGGGTCGCCGACGCGCGCTTTGCCAGCAACGGCGCGCGCGTGCGCAACCGCGACGCGCTGCTGCCGCTGATGACCGCGCTGTTCCGCGAACGGCCCATGCAGGAATGGGCGGCGCTGCTGGACGAGGCCGGCGTGCCGTGCAGCCCGATCAACACCATCCCGCAAGTGTTCGAGGATGCGCAGGTCAGGCACCGCGGCATGCTGATGTCGCTGCCGCACCCGAGCGCGGGCGCGGTGCCGCAGATCCGCAGCCCGATGCGCTTCGCCGAGGCGCAGCTGGCATTCGACCGCGCCCCGCCGCTGCTGGGGCAGCATACCGCCGAGGTGCTGGCCCAGCTGGGCTTCGACGAGGCGCGCATCGCGCGGCTGGCGCGCGACGGCATCATCTGACCCATCCGTTTTCCCATACACCATCGATACAAGGCGGAGCAACACATGTCCCCACCATCCACCATGCCGCGCATTTCGCTGCCCGATCCGGACAGCATGAACCCGGAACAGCGCGCGGTCTACGACGCCATCGTCAGCGGCCCGCGCGCGCGCCTCGTCGGGCCGCTGCGCGCGGCGCTGCACAACCCCGCCCTCGCCGACCGCTGGCAGAAGCTGGGCGCGCTGCTGCGCTTCGGCACCAGCATCCCGGCGCGCAGCAGCGAACTGGCGATCCTGGTCACGGCGCGGCGCTGGAACAGCCAGCTCGAATGGTACATCCATGCCGCCGACGCGCGCGCCGCCGGCCTGCCGCAGGCCGTCATCGACGCCGTGCAGGTCGCGCGCGCGCCCGCGTTCGACGAGGCCGGCGACGCCGCCGTCTACGAATACACGCGCCAGCTGCTGCAGCACGGCAGCGTCGGCGACGCCGCCTACCGGGCCGTGCTGGAACGCTTCGGCGAAGCCGGCACCGTCGAGCTGACCGCCATCGTCGGCTACTACTCGATGGTGGCGCTGACCCTGAACGCGCACCGGATCCCGCTGCCGGACGAAGGCGCGCAGCCGCCGCTGGCGTGCGCCGGCGCCGACGGCGCCGCGGCGCTGACGGTACTGCCGGCGGTGGCGGCATGAACGTCCCGACCGCGACCGAGACCCCGCGCATGCCGCAGGCGCCGCGCCACGCGCCGCCGGCGGGCGCCTGCGACAGCCATGCCCACGTGTTCGGCCCCTACGCGCGCTTCCCGCTGGCGCACGCGCCCAGCTACGCGCCGCCGCTGGCGCCCGCCGCGCTGCACCGCGGGATGCTCGACATCCTCGGCGCGGCGCGCGGCGTGCTGGTGCAGCCGGCGCCGTACGGCCACGACGCGTCCGCGCTGCTGGACGCGCTGGTGCAGTCCGGCGGCCGCCTGCGCGGCGTGGCCGTGGCCGACGCCACGGCGAGCGAGGCGCAGCTGCGCGCGCTGTTCGACGGCGGCGTGCGCGGCCTGCGCTTCGTGGAGATGCGCGCCCCGGACGGCACGCCCTACGCCGGCAGCGTCGGCATCGACCAGTTGCTGGCCATGGCGCCCGCGCTGCGCCGCGTCGGCCTGCACGCCCAGCTGTGGGCGCCGGTCGACGACTATCCGCGCCTGCTGCCGCAGCTGCGCGCGGCCGGGGTGGCGGTGGTGCTCGACCACATGGCCTGCCTGAAGCCGGAGCGCGGACTCGCCGACCCGGCCTTCCAGGCCGTGCTGGCGGCGCTGCGCGCGGGCGACGCCTGGGTCAAGCTGACCCTGTGCCGCGTGTCGCAGCAGGCGCCCGCCTACCCGGACCTGCGCCCGTTCCACGACGCGCTGCTGCAGGCCAATCCGGCGCGCCTGCTGTGGGGGTCCGACTGGCCCTACGTGCGCATGGGCGAGCGGTCCCCCGACGCCGGCGCCCTGCTCGACCTGTTCCACGACTGGGTCCCCGACGCGGCGCTGCGCCGGCGCATCCTGGTCGACAATCCCGCCGCGCTGTACGGCTTTCCCGCCACCGAGGAACCAGCATGATCGCATTCACCCAACTCCGTTTCCGGCAGGACGGCCACGTCGCCGTCCTGACCCTCGACAGCCCGCCGGTCAACGCGCTGACGCGCACCCTGAACGACGAACTGACCCAGGCCCTCGACATCATCGGCGAGACGCCCGACATCCGCGCCGTGGTGCTGACCGGCGCCGGCAAGGTGTTCTGCGCCGGCGCCGACCTGAAGGGCCGCGCCGAGACCATCCGCCATCCGGGCGACATGGGCGCGCACGCGCGCCGCACGCGCGAATGCTTCCACGCCATCCGCGAATGCGCCAAGCCGGTGGTCGCCGCCATCAACGGCGCCGCGCTCGGTTCCGGCCTGGCGATGGTGGCGTCGGCCGACATCCTGGTCGCCTCGGAGCGCGCCGTGCTCGGCCTGCCCGAGGTCGACGTCGGCCTGCTGGGCGGCTGCAGCCACGCGATGCGCCTGTTCGGCCATTCGCGCCTGCGGCGCATGGCGCTGACCGGCCACCGCGTCGGCGCCGAGGAACTGTACCGCCTCGGCATCGTCGAGGCCTGCACGGCGCCGGAGGAACTGATGCCGGCGGCGCTGGAGCTGGCGGCGGCCATTGCGGCCAAGAGCCCGGTGTCCACGCGCATGGGCAAGCATACGCTCAACGTGATCGAGGACATGAGCCTGCGCGACGGCTACCGCTACGAGCAGGACATGACGGCGGCGATCGGCCTGACCGAGGATGCGCGCGAGGCGCAGCTGGCGTTCCGGGAAAAGCGCGCGCCGGTCTTCGTGGGCCGCTGAGCGGCGCGCGCCGGCCTCGCTCAGCGCGCCAGGCCGGCGGCCCAGTCGACGATGGCCCGCGCCACCCGCGCGGGCCGTTCCGGGAACAGCGAATGGCTGGCCCCCTCGATCACCGCCACGCTGGCGCGCGCGCCCAGCGCATCCTGCACCTCGCGCAGGCTCGCGCGCGGGCGCCACGGGTCGCCGGCCGCCTGCAGGTCGAGCACCGGCGCAGGGCACGTTGCCGTCCACAGCGCGCGCGCCGGCGTCGCGGCCGCGGCCCGGTAGGCCGGCGCCAGGTGCGGATGCCAGCCCGCCAGCCATGGCCGCGGATCGCTGCCCGGCGCGAAGAAAGCGCGGCGCAGGGCGGCCAGGCGCAGCGCCTCGGGCTGGCCGGCATCGGCGGCCAGGTCGAGCGCGGCGGCCAGGCCCGGATCGGCGTGCGCGCTGGCCGCGGCCGCCATGACCACGCCGCGCACCAGGCGCGGATGATCGCGCGCCGTCACGCGCGCCACGTAATGGCCGTAGGCATGGCCCACCACGATCGCCGGGCCGGCGCCGAAGGCGCGGATGACGGCGGCGACGTCGGCCGCCAGCGCGTGCAGCGTCAGGCCTTCCAGCGCGCCGCTGCTGGCGCCGATGCCGCGCGGCTGCGGACGCAGCACGCGATGGCCGGCGCGCGCGATGCGCGCGGCGACCTCGTCGAAGTCCTCGCTGCCGCGCTGCGACGACGGCAGCAGCACGACCGCCCCGCCCTGCCCCTCGACGATCGTGTCGATCAGCGCGTCGCCCGTGGGCAGCAGCACGCGCCGGCGCGCCGCGCCATCGTCGTCAGTCCGCATACGCGACCCCGCAGCCGGCGCCGTCCGGCACGGCGATCTCGCCCTGCGCCACCGGCAGCGGCGTGAACGGATCGTCGCGCAGGTGCAGGTGCTCGGCCAGCTCGCAGCCGAGCGGCAGGCTGCCGACGCAGGCCGCGGCGTGCAGCGCGGCCGCCTGCAGCAGCGCCGGCCCGAAGGTGGCGCCGACCCGGCAGGTCACGCCGCCGGCCTCGCAGATGGCCGCCGCCGCCGCGAACTTGCGCAGGCCGCCCAGCTTGGTCACCTTCAGGTTGATCGCATCGACCACGCGCCCGTTCACCAGGCCGAGCACGTCGTCCAGCGTGGCCGCGCTCTCGTCGGCCTCGATCGCCGGAGGCAGGGCGCCGGCGAGCAGCTTCATGCCGGCCCAGTCGGCCGCCGGCAGCGGCTGCTCGATCAGCGCGATGTCGTGCCGCTCCATCCGCGCGAAGGCGCGCATCATCCGCTTGGCGTCGTAGGACTGGTTCGGATCCAGCGTCAGCACCACGTCCGCCCCGGCGGCGGCGCGCACCTCGGCCACGCGCGCCACGTCCAGCGCGTCGCCGGCCAGCTTGAGCTTGAGTTGCCGGTAGCCCTGCTGCGCCAGCTGCGCGGCATGGGCGGCCATGGCGGCCGGCGCCTTGATCGGCACGATGCGCGCCTGCGCCACGGCGGCGCGCACGGCGCCGCCCAGCAGCACGTGCAGCGGCACGCCCAGCTGGCGCGCCAGCAGGTCGTGCAGCGCCATGTCGATCGCGGCCTTGGCCGAGTTGGCGAAGGCCAGGCGCGCATCGACGTCGCGCATGATCCCGTTCAGCGCGGCCGGCGCCCGGCCCGGCAGCAGCGGCAGCAGGAAGGCGAGCGCCGCCGCGACGCCGTCGCCCACGTCGGTGATGGCCGGTATCGCGTGCGCATAGCCCAGCCCGCGCACGCCGGCGCCGTCTTCCAGCACGACGACCCAGCCGTCCAGGCGCGGCACGGTGGCGCGCGCGAATTTCCAGTCCGGGTCGCTCAGCGCCTGGCTGCACGGGCGCAGGGTGGCCGACACGATGCGCGCGGCGCTTGCGTCAGAAGACATGGCGCATCCCCAGGTTGAAGGCGCGGTTGCCGGTGCCCACGTCGATCGCCGAATTGACGACGTAGCCGGCGCCGTTGCGGTTGTCGATGTAGCCGTAGGCGACGTACAGGTCGGTGCGCTTGGACAGGTAGTAGACGTAGCCGAGCGCGTACAGGGACGCGTCCTGGTCGGCGCGGCCGCGGTCGTCCTTGTGGATGGTCGACGCGATCAGCTTGCCCGCGCCCAGCGGCACGGTGGCGCCGAGCAGCAGGTCGCGGCTGTCGGTGCTGGCGACGGGCGCCACCGCGGCGCGGTAGGCGTTGGCGGCGGGCAGCTGGGCGCTGTTCAATCCGCGGTTGATGCCGTAGGCGAAGTAGGCCTTGATCCGCGTGAAGTCGTAGTTCGCCGCCAGCAGGACGTTGCGCGCCGGGCTGCGGCCCTGCGCCGTCGCGGTGTCGTTGTTGCGGTAGTGGTAGCCCAGGCGCGCGTTCAGGCGGCCGGCGGAATAGCCCAGCGCGGCGCCGGCCGAACTGCCGGTGCGGGTGCTGCCGGCCACCTCGCCGGCGCCGTAGGCGAATTCCGCGCCCCAGCCCCGCACGCGCGGCGTCAGGTACTTGACCGTGTTGTTCATGCGCCCGCCGGAATTGGCGAACACGCTGGAAAACACGCCCGCCAGGCCGGCGGCGAAGGGATCGCCGACGGTCGCCATGGTGACGTAGTTCGGCGTGTACTGGCGCCCCAGCAGCAGCGTGCCCCGGTTGCGGCTGGCCAGCCCCACGTAGGCCTGGCGGCCGAACAGCAGGCCGCCCTGGCCGAGCGTGCCGCTGTCGGCCTGGAAGCCGGACTCCAGCAGGAAGATCGCGCTGGTGCCGCCGCCCAGGTCCTCGCTGCCGCGAAACAGCAGGCGCGAGCCCTTCTCGACGCCGCTGGTGACCTTGGTGGCAGCGCCGGCCACGCCGCCGGATTCATGCACGAGGCCCACGTCGAGCATGCCGGAGATCGACACGGACGATTGCGCCCGGGCGGGATTGGCAAGGGCGGCCAGGGCGGCCAGGACGGCCGCCGCGAGATACGGTGTGTTCAATGCTGTCTCCTATGGTCAATCAATTGACCTATTGGCTTTTATGGATCGAAGAACAGGCCGGCGCCAGGCGGGCCGGCCCGGTGGACTACACGCGTTCCAGCACCAGCGCGATCCCCTGCCCCACGCCGATGCACATGGTGCACAGGGCATAGCGCCCGCCCTGGCGGTGCAACTGGTTCACCGCCGCCATGGCCAGGCGCGCGCCGGAAGCGCCGAGCGGGTGCCCGAGCGCGATCGCGCCGCCGTTCGGATTGACGCGCGGGTCGTCGTCCGCCAGGCCGAGCTGGCGCAGCACGGCCAGCCCCTGGGCGGCGAACGCCTCGTTCAGCTCGATCACGTCCATGTCGGCCAGGCGCAGGCCCGCCAGGGCCAGCACCTTGCGCGTGGCCGGCACCGGGCCGATGCCCATGAGCCGCGGCGCCACGCCGGCCGTGGCCATGGCCACCACGCGGGCGCGCGGCGCCAGGCCGTGCCTGGCGGCGGCGGCTTCCCCGGCCAGCAGCAGCGCCGCGGCGCCGTCGTTGATGCCGGACGCGTTGCCGGCCGTGACGGTGCCGTCCGGCCGCACGACCGGCTTGAGCCTGGCCAGCGCTTCCATGGTGGTGGCGCGCGGATGCTCGTCGCGCGCCACCACGATGGCCTCGCCCTTCTTCTGCGGCACGGCGACCGGCGCGATCTCGGCATCGAACAGCCCGGCCGCCTGGGCCGCCAGCGCCTTCGCCTGGCTGGCGCAGGCCATCCGGTCCTGGTCCGCGCGGCCGATGCCGAATTGCGCGGCCACGTTCTCGGCCGTCTCGGGCATGGTGTCGACGCCGTACAGCGCGCGCATGCGCGGGTTGACGAAGCGCCATCCCATGGTCGTGTCTTCCATCGTGGGCGCGCGCGAAAACGCGCTGTCGGCCTTGCCCACGACGAACGGCGCGCGGCTCATGCTCTCGACGCCGCCGGCCACCAGCAGCCCGGCCTCGCCCGCCCGGATCGCGCGCGCGGCCGTGCCGAGCGCGTCCAGGCCGGAGCCGCACAGGCGGTTGACGGTGGTCCCGGGCACGCCCTGCGGCAGGCCCGCCAGCAGCAGCGCCATGCGCGCGACGTTGCGGTTGTCCTCGCCGGCCTGGTTGGCGCAGCCGAGGATCACGTCGTCCACCGCCTCCCAGTCGACGCCGGGATGGCGGGCGACGAGCGCGCGCAGCGGCACGGCCGCCAGGTCGTCGGCGCGGATGCCGGCCAGGCTGCCGCCGTAGCGGCCGAAAGGGGTACGTTGGGCGTCGCAGATGAAGGCGTCGGGCATGGGGTCTCCTGGTGGTGCCGATGACGGCGGGGCGATGACGGCCTAAAAAACTAAAGGCTATACTTATGACCTTTTAAGTATAACGCCTTTATCCGCCGCCTGTCACCCGGCGCGCGCCGGCCGGCGCCACGCTTCGGACGATGCGCGCCGGCGCGCCGGCCTCAGGCCGCGGCGGCGGCCTGCCCGTGCTCGCCGAAGGCGCGCGTGCGGCACTCCCCCAGTTCGAGCGCGGCGAACAGCTCGGACAGGTCGACCGGCTTGGACAGGTGCAGGTCGAAGCCGGTGCGGCGGGTCAGCGCGCGGGCCTCGCTGTCGTCCCACGACGTCAGGGCGATGATGTAGACGTCCTCGAACGTCTTCAGCTGGCGCAGCATCGGCGCCACCTCGTCGCCCGAGAACCTGGGCATGCCCAGGTCGAGCACGATGATGTGCGGCTGGAACGCCAGCGCCACGTCGAGGGCCATGAAGCCGTCGTAGGCGGTGGCGGTGACGAAGCCCTGCGCGGCCAGCAGGTCGCTCAGCAGTTCGGCGGCGTCGCGGTTGTCGTCGACGATGAGTACGCGGGTGTCGGGATGGAAGGCCATGGGAATCGATAACCGAAGAGTGCGCGTGGAAACGCTTGCTTGAGGTATCGGCGTGGTCTGGGCCGGGGGGGGCGATATCGTGCGATACCGGTATGTCGGGGGCGGGACGTCGGGAGCGGGACGGCACGGGCGATTCTAGCAGATTTTCCCGCCCGCACTTTTCACGTTGCGGTGGCGCCACATCGGCGCCGCCACGCGCCCGTCGGCAGGCGCGCGCTCAGCGGCGCAGTTCCGCCATGATCTTTTCGGCCAGGAAGTCGCACGGCGGGCGCCTCGACTTGCTGCTGCGCGCCAGCACCATTTCCAGCGCGTCGATTTCCGGCAGGCCCTGCGCCTGGCCGAGCAGGCTGAGGTGGGCGGGGACGGCGCAGCGCGCGAGCGGCGCCACGGCCAGGCCCGCCTCCACCATGCTCAGCAGGCCAAGCAGGCTCGGGCTTTCGTACGACGTGCGGTAGCCGATGCCGGCGCGCTCCAGGCTGCGGACCGCGTTTTCGCGCGCCACGCTGCCGGGCAGGAACACCGCGATCGGCAAGGGCCGCTCGCGCCAGATCTCCTGCGCGCCGGGCGAGGCGGCCCAGACCATCGGTTCGAAGCGGACGAATTCGCCGGACAGGCCCTTCACGCGCGTCGCGCAGGCCAGGTCGACCGAACCGTCCTTGACCAGCGGGGCCAGCGCGATGCTCGGCAGTCCCACCACCTGGATCTCGACCTTCGGGTAGGAGGCGGAAAACTTCTTGAGGATGGGCGGCAGCAGCGACGACGCGTAGTCGTCGGGCACGCCGATCACGACGCGGCCCGTCACGTCGGGCCGCACCACCGCGGCCCAGGCCTCGTCGCGCAGCGCCAGCATGCGCCGCGCGTACGCCAGCAGCACTTCGCCGTCCTGCGTCGGCGTCACGCTCCTGGGCCGGCGCACGAACAGCGGTTTGCCGAGCGCCGTCTCCAGCGTCTTGATCTGCATGCTGACGGCCGATTGCGAACGGTGGACCACCTCCGCCGCGCGGCTGATGTTCCCGGTGTCGGCCACCGCCACGATCATCGCCAGGACGTCCAGGTCGAGTGCCTTCATGCGTATAGGGAGTCAGTATCAGAAAACCAGATAGGAATGATCAATATTATGCGATTTTCTTGGGCGAGTCGATCCGGCATAGTGTCGGAAAGGAGTTCCACCATGAATGCACGACACGACCCGGCCGTCCACGCCCTTCCCGACACCCGCTTCGCCGCCCTGCCCTCCGGCGTGCGCCTTCCCTACACGGCGTGCGGCGGCGGCGCGCCGCTGCTGTTCGTGCACGGCTCGCTGTGCGACTACCGCTACTGGCAGGCCCAGGCCAGCGTCCTGTCGCGGCACTTCCTGTGCATTTCAGTCAGCCTGAGCCACTACTGGCCGGGCGAGGATCCCGGCGCCGCCCACGCGTTCTCCTGGCAGACGCACGTCGCCGAACTCGCCGCGTTCATCGCCGCGCTGCGCCTCGGGCCGGTCCACCTGGTCGGCCACTCGCGCGGCGGCTGCGTCGCGTTCCGGCTGGCGCAGGCCCACCCGCACCTGGTACGTACGCTGACGCTCGCCGACCCGGGCGGCCCGCTGCAGGTCGACGGGACGGCGCCGGCGGCCCTGCCGGCGGCCACCGAGGCGGTGCGCGCGCAGGTGGCCGCGCTGATCGACGGCGGCGCCATCGCCGCCGGCGTCGAGCGCTTCGTCGATTCGGTCAGCCTGCCCGGCACCTGGCAACGCAGTCCCGCGTCGTTCCGCACGATGGCGCTCGCCAATGCGACCACGCTGCCGAAGCAGTTCCGCGATCCGCTGCCGCCCTACACGCAGGCATTGGCGCGCGGCGTGCACTGCCCGACCCTGCTGGTCGCCGGCGAACGGAGTCCGCGCATGTACCGCGACAACGTGGCGCAGCTGGAAGCCTGGATGCCGCGGGCGCAGCGGCGCGTCGTCGCGGGGGCATCGCACGGGATGACCGTCACCCATCCGGCCGCGTTCAACCGGCTGCTGCAGGCGTTCCTGGCGGCGCCGGACGCGCCGGCGGCGCCCTGACGTGCGCGGGCGCGCCGGCGGCGCTCACGTCCTGGCCATCCTGCCAGCCGCCGCCGAGCGCCTTGAACAGCGCGACCGTCGCCTGCAGGCGCTTGAGCTTCAGGATCCCGACGTCGTTCTGCACATCCGACAGCGCGCGCTGCGTATCGAGCACCGTCATGAAATCCTCGGCGCCCGCCTTGTAGCGGATTTCCGACAGGTCGTAGGCGCGGCGCGCCTGTTCCAGTTCGGTCGCCTTCAGGCGCCGCTGCTCGTCCAGGCTGCGGATCTGGCCCAGCGCCGTATCCACTTCCGACAGCGCGGCGATCACGGTCGCGCGGTACGCCTCGACCAGCTCCTCCTTGCGGGCGATGGCGAGGTCGCGCTCGCGCTTGAGCCGGCCGCCATCGAAGATCGGCGCGACCAGCGAGGCGCTGACGTTGGCGAGCAGGTTAGGCGCGTTCAGCAGCGACAGCAGGGCGCTGCTCTGCGTGCCCATCGAGCCGGTGAGCTGGATGCTGGGGAACAGGTTGGCCCGGGCAACGGCCACGTCGGCATTCGCCGCGGCGAGGCTGGCCTCGGCGCGGCGGATATCGGGCCGGCGCGCCAGGAGCTCGGACGGCAGGCCCGGGGACACCTCGGGCAAGGTGATCGTGTCCAGGCCCTTGCGGCCGATCGAAAACGTCTGCGGCGCCTTGCCGAGCAGGATCGCCAGCGCCGCCTGGGCCTCGCGCTCCTGCTGCTGCAGGTCCGGGATGTCGGCCTTCTGCTGCGCGACGGCGGAGCGCTGGCGCGCCAGGTCCAGCGACGAGGCGGCGCCCACGCTCTTCTGCGCCTCCACCAGCGCCAGCACATGCTCCGCGTTCGCGACATTCTCGCGCGCGACGGCCAGCCGGTCGTGCAGCGACAGCACCTGCAGGTAGGTCGAGACGATGCCGCTGGTGACCGTCAATGCCACGGTCTGGCGGTCGAACCGGTTGGCCGCGAGCGCCGCCTGCGCGGACGCCGCGCCCGCCTTGTTCTTGCCCCAGAAATCGACTTCGTACGAGACCTGCACGCCGCTGTCGGCGGACGTGCCGGCGCTGCCGCTCCTGAGCGGCACGGTGCGGCTGGCGCCGCCGTAGAAGCTCGCGGTGGGCAGCAGCGCCACGCCGGCGATGCGCGCCCCGGCCTCGGCCTGGCGCACGCGCGCGAGCGCCCCCGCGAGTTCGAGATTGCCGGCCTGGCCTTCGTCGACCAGGTGCGCCAGCTCCGGACTGCCGAAGCCCTGCCACCAGTTCCTGTCGGGCCATTCCGGGTGGGCCGGCGCGCCTTCCGACCAGGCGGCCGGCAGGTCGACCCGGGGCGGCGGCTCCTTGACCGGGCCACGTCCCGCGCATCCCGCCAGCACGGCGCAGGCCAGGGCGAGCAGGAGCGCAGATGCGGCCGGGGCGCGCCGCCGCGCGGGCGCCGATGCGGCCGGGGCGCGCGCCGTCATCGGCGCGCCTCGGCCGCGGACGCCACCGGCGGCCGGGCCGCGCCTTCCGGTACGGCAGGCACCGCCGGCGCCGGCGGCGCCAGCAGCGCGCGCGGGACCGGGCCGACCAGCACCGTCTCCCCCGCGCTCAATCCGGACAGCACCTGCGCCTGCTGGGCCGTGCGCAATCCGACCTTGACCTTGCGGGCGCCGACATGGCGGCCGGCGTCGAGCACGTTGACGTCGTACAGGCCGTCCTCGTCCTGCTCGCCCAGGCCGCCCACCGGCAGCAGCAGCGCGTCGCGCGCCTGGGCGACGACGAACTGCACCTGCGCGCTCATGCCGCTCATCAATTCGCGGTCCTTGTTGGCCACCTCGAACAGGACGATATAGAAGGCCTGCTTGCCCTGCTCGCCGGTGCCGTCGACCGGAGTCGGCACGACCTGGCTCACCTTGCCCGACCAGCGCCGGCCGGGATAGCCGGGGGTCGTGAAGCTGGCCGCCATGCCGGGCCGCAGGCGCGTCACGTCGGTTTCCGCGACGCGCGCGGCCACCGTCATCTCGCCCAGGTCGGCGATCCGCAACAGCGGCGTGGCCGCCTGCGCGGCGGCCACCATCTGTCCCGGGCGCGCGGCCAGCGCCACCACGGTGCCGGCGATCGGCGACTTGACCAGCGTCTTCTGGCGCGCCTCCTCGTCGAGCCTGGAAGTCGCTTCGAGTTCGTGGATCTGCGCCGTGATCGCGTCGACGCGCGCGCTGGCCGTGGAGGCGTTCATCCGCGCCGATTCGACGGCTTCCTCGCGCGTCGCGTTCTGCGCCTTGAGCTGGGTCTGGCGCTTGAGCTGGAGCTGGGCGAAATCGAGCTGCGCGCGCTGGTCGGCCAGTTCGGCCTGCAGCCGCGCCATCTGGGCGCGCAGGTTCTCGGCCTTGGCCGGCTGCTGGGTCGGGGCGATGTCGAGCAGCGGCTGGCCGGCATGGACGGTATCGCCGAGCGCCACCGGCACCTCCTTCACCTGCCCGGCGACCTGGGCGTAGATATCGGCCCAGTTGCGCAGCTGGAGCTTGCCGGCCGCGTCGACCGTCTGCCGGATGTCGCCGCGCTGCACGGTGACGGTGTCGAGCTTGACGGCGACGGCGGGCGCCGCGGCCGTGGCCGGCCCGCCGGCTTGCGCCAGCACGGGGCCGGCGGCGCACAGGGCGGCCAGCGCGAGCAGCGCCGCCGCCGCGCCGCGGGCGGATGTGCGCCGCACGCGAGGGGCCAGGGGAGAAGTGGTATCTTGTCGATCGGCTGCCATGGGACTACATCGGAAATATGCCGAGTATACACATCCTGGCACGCGCCCGGCGGCTTTGCGCAATGCGAGCGGGTCGCCGGACGACATCGCCGGCGGCATCATGGCGCCGGGTCCGCCCCGGGCGCGCGCCCGGCCGCCTCCACCAGGTTGGTGCGCAGCCGGACGATGGCGCGTTGCAGCGCGCGGAATTCGTCCGGCGCCAGGCCGGCCGCGCTGGCCGTGACGGCGCGGTAGTCGAACGCCTGCTCGCGCAGCCGGCGCCCCGCATCGGTCAGCGAGACGCGCACGCTGCGCTCGTCCTGCCTGTCGCGCTCGCGGCGCACGTAGCCCATCGCCTCCAGGCGCTTGAGCATGGGCGTCATGGTGCTCGGCTCCAGGAACAGCTTCTCGCTCAGACCCTTGACCGTCTGGTCGTCCTGCTCCCACAGGCAGATGATCGTGACGTACTGCGGGTAGGTCAGGCCGAGCGCATCGAGCACCGGCTTGTAGACGCGCGAGTACGCCAGGTTGGTCGAGTAGACCGCGAAGCACATGAAGTCGCCCAGCATGGCGACGTCCTCGCGCCGCTTGTCGCTATTGCTCATCGTGGGAATGGCATCATTATCGAGATAAATATTATCGTACCCGAAAAACGCCGGCGCCACCCGCATGCCGGCGCCGGCCGGGGCGGCGCTCAACCATCGGCATCGGGGCGCTGCAACGCTTGCCGTATCGTGTCGACCAGCTCCGCCATCCGGTACGGCTTGCGCAGGAACGCGACGCGCAGCGACTGCAGGCGCTGCGGCGCGAGCATGTAGCCGCTGCACAGGACGACCGGCAGGCCGGGATGGTGGACCGCCAGCCAGTTGGCCAGGCCGATGCCGTCCATGCTGCCGGCCATCATCACGTCCGACAGCACCAGGTCGAAGCGCGCCAGGTCCATCCGGATGGCCGCGTCGGCGCTGTCGGCCGAGGCGACGTCGGCGCCGAGTCCGCGCAGGATGTCCAGCGTGGGCTCGGCGACGTCGCGGTCGTCTTCCACGCACAGCAGGCGCAGGCCCGCCAGGTCGCCGGCGACGGGGCGTTCCGGCTCCGGCAGCGATTCCGGCGCGGCGCTGCGGGGCAGCAGCAGGCCGATCGTCGTGCCCGGACGTTCGCGGCGGATGAAGGCCTGGCCGCCGCTCTGGAGGGCGAAGCCATAGACCTGGGACAGCCCGAGCCCGGTCCCGACGCCGACGGCCTTGGTCGTGAAGAACGGCTCGAACGCCTGGCGGGCGACCTCGTCGGACATGCCCGTGCCGTCGTCCGAGAACGTCAGGCAGACGTAGTCGCCGGCGAGCTGCGCGGCCTCGGCGAGGCCGGGATCGGGCAGCACGACGTTGCGCGCCGCCAGCACCAGGTGCCCGCCGTCGGGCATCGCGTCGCGCGCGTTGCCGACGATGTTCAGGATGGCCGCATCCAGCTGGGACGGGTCGGCCTGGACCCGCCACAGGCCGGGCGCCACGTCGAGGCGCAGCGCGACCGCCTGCCCCACCGAGCGCAGCAGCAGGTTGGCGGTGACGCGCAGGTGGGCCGCCAGGTCCAGCGTGACGTTCACCAGCGGCTGGCGCCGCGCATAGGCCAGCAGGCGCTGGGTCAGCGCGGCGCCGCGCTCGGCGGCGCGGTGGATGCTGTCGAGCGCGCGCGCGATGCGCGGGTCGAGCTCCGCGTCGGCCCCTTTCTTGAGCGCCAGCCGCACCAGGGTTTCGCTGCCCGAGACGATCTGCAGCACGTTGTTGAAATCATGGGCGACGTTGCCCGTCAGGCGGCCCAGCGATTCGAGCCGGCGCGCATCTTCCAGCGCGGCCTCGGCGCGGCCGCGCTCCCTGACCTCGTGCTCCAGTTCGCGCGTGCGCTCCTGCACCGCGTATTCCAGGCGCGCGGAGTGCGACTCGAGCTCGCGCCAGTGCTCGCGCACCGCGTACTGCAGCCGGCGCGCGCGCAGCGCCGAGCGCAGGGACATCAGCAGCACCTGGCGCGAGGTCGGCCGCTCCAGCAACGTGAAATTGCCGAGTCCCGCGAGTTGCGCGAAGCGGCCGCTGTCGACCTTTCCCGACGCGCTGTCGGCCAGCGCCAGCAGCGGGATGTCCGACCATGGCGGCTGGCGCTGCAGCACGGCGGCCAGGTCCTCGATCCGGCAGCAGACCAGCGCCTCCTCGGTGACGACGGCGAGCAGCGCGTCGCCGGCCAGTCCCGCGTACAGCGCCTCCGGCGTGGCGCACGCCCGCACGGTCAGGCCGAGCTCGCGCAGCACCGCTTCCAGCGCATGGGCGTCGCCGGGGATCGGCGCGAACAGCAGGACCGGCTGCGCGGGCATGGATTCAGGACGCAAGCGGCAGCGCTCCCGGCGCGCCGGCCGGCGCGACCGCCGCCCCGACCCGCATGCCGTCGTCGGTCAGGTGCAGCAGCCGGATGTCGTGGGAATGCGCGCCATGGCGCTTCTTCAGCACGCACACCGCCTTGTCGACGCAGTGGTCGCGTTCGAGGTAGCGCAGCGAAATGATGTTGTCGGTGATGATGCTCAGCGCGTCCGGCTCCTTGGACGTGTCCAGGCTGGCCGAATGGGCGCCGATGACGATCGACATCACGTTCATGTTGCCGAGGTAGGAGAACAGCTCGTTCATCTGCATCAGCAGCGACTTCTCCTCGCGGATGACGTCGAGGTAGGAGTTGATGCTGTCGATGATGATCAGGCGGACGTTCTCGTCCTCCACCAGGCGCCGCACCTTCCAGACGAATTCGCCGGGCGAGATGCGCGACGGGTTCACCCGGCTCAGGTGGAAGTTGCGCGGCTGGCGCGTGCGCTCGTCCGTGCCCATGTGGTCCACCAGGCGCGAGCGCAGGGTCGCCGTGGACTCGTCGAAGGCGAAGTAGCCGACGTGCTGCCCGGCCCGCACCATCGACAGCGCGTACTGCAGCGCCAGCGTCGTCTTGCCGACGCCGGACGGGCCGATGAGCATGGTGGAGCTGCCGGTCGCCATCGGTCCGCCGAACATGGCGTCGAAGCCGTCGACGCCGCTGACGATGCGGATTTCCGGATCGTCGCGCCGGTGCTCCTGCGCGATCAGGCTGGGGAACACCAGGATCTCGCCGGTCAGGATGGCGAAGTCGTGCCAGCCGCTCTGGAAGTCGCCGCCGCGCAACTTCACCACGCGCAGGCGGCGCCGCGCGGCGCCGAAGCTGCGCTCGATCTGCTCCAGCGTGATGACCCCGTGCGCGGCGCTCTGCAGTTCGAACTCGCGCCCGTCCGAGGTCAGGTCGTCGAGCAGCATGACCGTCGCGCCGACCGCCGACAGGCGGCGGCGCAGGTCGATGACCTGGCGCCGGTAGTGCGCGCTGTCGCGCGCCAGCAGGCGGATCTCGACCATCGAGTCGATCACGACGCGGTCGGCGCCGACGCTCGCCACGAGGTCCGCGATGCGGTCGACCAGCGCCGACAGCTCGGTATCCGTGGGCAGCAGGACGGTCTGGGCCGGCTGCTCGTCCGGCGGCAGCGGCATCAGCTCCTCGATGCGGATGCCGGACAGCGACCAGCCATGGTTGGTCGCCGTCGCCTGCAGTTCCTGCACCGTCTCGGACAAGGTGACGTACAGGCAGGAATCGCCGTCTTCGATCCCGTGCATCAGGTAGCGCAATCCGAGCGTGGTCTTGCCCGTGCCCGGGCGGCCTTCGATCAGGTGAATGCGGTGCCGCAGCAGGCCTCCGCGCAGGACGGCATCCAGTTCGGGTACGCCGGTGGCCATCCGGGTCGATCGTGAATCCATTGCTGTTTCCAATAAGAATGGGTAATGATGCCCCTCGTCATACAAAGCATGGTGGGATTTTATAGAAACTTTACCAATCCCCCGGTTCGTTTGAACGCCCCCCGCGAGACGCCGTGCCCCCGCGCGACAGCGGCGACGCCGATTGCAAAAAATTTGCGAAATCTGATGACAATTTCCGCAATGAAATCTAAGATGCCCTGCCGAAACAAATAAAGCGGCCGAAACGTTGCCGCTGCTGACTGGAGTCGCCACATGGGTATCGCCGACGACATCGCCGCGTGGCGCGAACGGATCTTTTCCTCGCTATTGACGGTCGTGCTGATCGTCGGCGGCATCGCCACCGTGCCGGTCGTGCCATTCCTGCTGCGCCACGGCATGGCGGCCGTGGTCCTGGCCGATACCGTCGCCCTCGCCTGGATCTTCGCGATCTGGCGCTTCCGGCGGCTGCCGTACACGCTGCGCGTGATGGCGTTCCTGCTGGCAGGCTACGGGCTGGCGCTCGCCCTGCTGCTGTCCGTCGGCGTCGCGAGCCTGAGCTACCTGCTGGGGCCACCCGTGATCGCCGCCATCCTGCTGAACCTGCGGCCCGCCCTGCTCGCGCTGGCGCTGGGCGCCCTGACGATCGTCGCGCTCGGCGCCGGCGGACAGATCGACCTGGGCGTGCCGGGGTGGGAACACGACCCGCTGAAAGCCGCGCTGATCGCCGCGCTGAATTACCTCGGCGTGGGCGCGATGCTGTCCCTCACCTGCCACAAGCTGCTCGCCGGCCTGTCGCTCACGCTGGACGGGGCGCGCACGGCCGCGCGCACGCTCGCGGCCAACCAGGGGGCGCTGGAGGAACTGAACGACGAGCTGGCGCTGACGTCGGCCGCGGTGTCGCACCTCAACGACATGGTGCTGATCGCCAGGACCGCCGGCGACGGCGCCGTCCCCTACCCGATCCGCTTCGCCAACGACGCCTTCCTGCGGCGCACCGGCCATGCGCGCGGCGACGTCATCGGCCGCGGCCTGCGCACCCTGTCGCGCCTGGAAGTGGCGCCGGACGTCGGCGCGCGCCTGGCCGCGTCGATGGCGACCGGCCAGCCCTGCGCCGCCGAGCTGATGACCTTCACCCGCGACGGCGAGGGATTCTGGGTCGAGATCGAAGCGCTGCCGTTCGGCCGTCCGGGCGAGCCGCCCAGCCACTGGGTCGTGGTCGGGCGCGACATCACCGAGCGCCGCGCCGCGGCCGACGCGATCCACCGGCTCGCGTTCTACGACGTGCTCACCGGCCTGCCGAACCGGCGCCTGCTGATGGAACGCCTCGACGAGCAGGTGGCGCGCGCGGCGGCCGGCCGCGCGGCCGGCGCGGTGCTGTACCTCGACCTGGACAACTTCAAGGGCGTCAACGACGCGCTCGGCCATGTCGTCGGCGACACCCTGCTCGGCCACGTGGCCGCGCGCATCGCCCGCTCGGTGCGTCCGCAGGATACCGTCGCGCGCATCGGCGGCGACGAATTCGTCGTGCTGCTCGCCGACCTGGACGACGAACCGGCCGCCGCCGCCGCCACGGCGCTCGGGCTGGCCCAGGACATTCGCCATGCGCTCAAGCAGGCCATCCCGCTGGGCGAGCGGCACTACCACGCCTCCGCCAGCATCGGCATCGCCCTGCTGCAGCGCGCGTGCGGCACCGGCCACGACCTGCTGCGCGAAGCGGACACGGCGATGTACCACGCCAAGCGCGAGGGCCGCAACGGCATCGCCGTGTTCGAGAAGCGCATGCTGGCGCAGGCCGAGCGGACGCTGAGCCTCGAGCATGGCCTCGCCCAGGCGATCGAGAACGACGAGCTGTCGATGCACGCGCAGCTCCAGGTCGACCGCGCCGGCAAGCCGGCGGGCGCCGAACTCCTGATGCGCTGGCGCCGCGCCGACGGCACGTTCGTGCCGCCCGACGTCTTCATCCCCGTTGCCGAGGCGAGCGGCATCATCGTGGCGCTGGGCAACTGGGCGCTGCGCCAGGCCTGCCTGGGCTGGCTGGCGCTGGCGCGGGCCGGCCACCGGCTGCCGCTGTCGGTGAACGTCAGTCCGCTGCAGTTCCGCCAGCCGGAATTCCCCGCGCAGGTGCGCGCCATCCTGCGCGAGACGGGCGCGCCGGCGGACCAGCTCATCTTCGAAGTGACCGAGGGACTGCTGGTCGAGAACATCGCCGAGACGATCGCCCGCATGGACGACCTGGCCGGACTCGGCATCCGCTTCTCGATCGACGACTTCGGCACCGGCTACTCCAACCTGGCCTACCTGAAGAAGATGCCGCTGTACGAACTGAAGATCGACAAGAGTTTCATGCGCGACACGCCGCACGACGCCAACGGCACGGCCATCGTGCAATCGATCCTGGCGATGGCGCACCACCTGGGCTTGCGCGTCGTGGCCGAGGGGATCGAAACGGCCGAACAGGCCGCGTTCCTGGACCGGCAGGGCGGCGCGCACATGCAGGGTTACCTGTTCCACCGGCCCATGCCGCTCGCCGGCCTGGTCGACTGGCTTGCCGCGGCCGCAGCCACAGCGGCAGCGGCAGCCGAGGCCGACACGGAGATGACAACGTTGTAATTTGCGTTAATTCAAGCAAGTGCTAACATCACGGAATGTATTGACATCCTTTGACCAGGATCATGACATTCGATATTGACACGCTGCTCCCAACGGTATTGGATTTCATGCTCGACATGGTCTTCGTGGTCGACCGGGAGGGCATCATCGTGCACGTCAACGATGCCTGCAACGGCGTGCTCGGCTATCGTCCGGACGACATGATCGGACGACCGCTCGCCGATTTCCAGGCGCCGCAGGACCGCGAGCGCACCGCCAGGGAGGCCGCCGACATCCTGGCCGGCGCCAGGCACGTCGGTTTCGAGAACTGCTACCGGCACCGCGACGGCCACCTGGTGCACCTGATGTGGTCGGCCCGCTGCCTCCCCGCGCAACGCTTGCGGATCGGCGTGGCGCGCGACATCGGCCGGCGCAGGCTGGTCGAGCTGCGCGAAGCGGCCGCCCACGCGATCCTGGAAGCCTCGCATACCGCGCCCGACATGGCGACCCTGTGCCGGCAGATCCAGCGCGCCTTCGAAGGCATCGTCCCGGTCACGCTGCTGGCCATCGTCCTCGACACCGGCGACGGCGGCATCGACGCCATCCACGTGGATGGGCGCCTGGCGCCGGGCGAGTCCCCCTGCGACTGGTACCGCGACGGCACGGCGGCGGCGGCCGCGCCGCCCGTGTGCCTGCGCTTTCCGCACGAGCACGGCCTGGCCGGGGCGCTCTACCTGCGCTATCCGGAAGAACACGGGCGCATGCCGGCGCTGCACGACACCTTGCGCTTCCTCGCCGGGTGCGCCGCGCTGGCGCTGGAGCGCCGGCGCCTGCTCGCCGGCCTGGCGCGCGCGGCCCAGTACGACGAACTGACCGGACTACCGAACCGCCGGCTGTTCCACGACCGCCTGGCGACGGCCGTCGCGCGCGCCACGCGCAAGGGCAGCCGCCTGGCGCTCCTGTTCGCGGACGTCGACCGGTTCAAGCAGGTCAACGACCGCTACGGCCATGCGACCGGCGACCTCCTGCTGCGGGAAATCGCCGCGCGCCTGCAGCGCTGCGCCAGGGAGTCGGACACGGTGGCGCGCCTGAGCGGCGACGAATTCGTCATCCTCGTCGAGGAACTCGCGACGCCCGGCGACGCGCGCACGATCGCGGACCACATCGCCGCCGCCATGGCCGCGCCGGTCGCGGTGCCCGGCGCCAGCCTCGATGTCTCGCTCAGCCTGGGCATCGCCGTCTACCCCGACGATACGTCCCATCCGGCGGCGCTGCTCGCCGCTGCCGACGGGGCCATGTACGCGTCCAAGCGCGCGGCGGCGCGCACCGCGCTCGCGCATCCGTCCTGAGCGGCGTGCGCGGTGTGCGCAACCCGGCGTCCGCCTCGGCGCCCGCCTCAGGCGATCGTCATGAAGCGCAACGGATCGACCTGCCACTTCTCGGCCGGCTCGTGCGAGACGATCCTGTCCGCGCCGCCATGCCCTGCCGGCCTGGCCAGGTCCACCGTATAGGGCTTGACGTGCACCCGGCGCCTGGTGCTGTAGAACACGTTCACCTTCGGCGTCAGGAGATTGCTGTCGTGTAGCGCGATCACCACGCCCAGCAGCCCGGATTCGAGCAGCACGAGCGTGCCGACCGGATAGATGCCCACGCAGCGGATGAATTCCCGCACCAGCTCGGCATCGAGGTGGAACGCGCTCCATTCGTACATCTTGCGCAGGGCCTGCGCCGGCGGCATGCCCTTGCGGTAGCAGCGATCGGCCGTGATCGCGTCGTAGACGTCGACGATGGCCGCCATCCGCGCCAGTTCGCCGATGCCGTCCAGCGGCAAGCGGTCCGGATACCCGGTGCCGTCGCGGCGCTCGTGGTGGTGCAGCGTGATATCGAGGGGAATCGCGCCGATCCCGGGGGTGCGGCGCAGGATGTCGTAGCCGTCGCGCGGATGGCGCCGGACGATCTCGAACTCCGCGTCGGTCAGGCTGCCCGCCTTGTTCAGGATGGCGTCGGGCACCAGCGCCTTGCCCGTGTCGTGCAGCAGTCCGCCGATGCCGGCCTCGTAGGTGGTGGCGGCATCCAGGCCGCGCGCGCGGCAGAATGCCACCAGCAGCGTGCAGACGCTGACCGAATGCAGGAACGTGTAGTCGTCCTTGTCCTTGATCACCGACAGGCCGACCAGCGCGCCGGCATTGCGCAGGATCGATGCGGTCACGCTTTCGACGACGGGCGCCACCGTATCCAGGGAGACCGCCTTGCCCAGCCGCGCATCCCGCATCACCGTCCTGACCACGTTCGCCGCCCGGCGCCGGATCGCCGCGGCCCGGTCGAGCTCTTCGGCCAGCGCCAGGCGCGGCGCCGCCAGCGGGGCCGGGGCCGGGGCCGCGGCGATCGCCGTCACCGCCGCCTCGGTGGCCGCCCTGGCCTCTTCCACGCTGGGCGCGTCGTCCACGGCCTGGCCGCGCGCGCAGTCGATCGTGATGGCGCGGATGCCCGACGCCCGCAGGCGGGCGATCTGGTCGGGACTGTCGACGCGAAAGCGGCTGCGCACGAACGGATGCGCCATCCATCCGCAATCGAGTTCATGGATGAACATCCCGGTGCGCAGTTGCGCGATATCGATTTTTCTCAGCATGGTTTCACCCCTGGCAAAGACGGTCGCGTGCACGACGGCACGGCGCCGCACGCCGCGGCGGGACGCACGATGGACGGGAGTGGCTGTGGAACGACGTCGGCATCGGCGCTTCCGTTCGGCGACACGCCGCGCACGCGGCGCGGCAGATGACGGCAACGGCGATCGGAGGCCGTGCGGGCCGCGCCGTCCGGCGCGGGACTGGCGGGCGTGGAAAGGGTCCGGCGTGCCCGGGCGGGAGTGGCCGCGCGCACCGTGTTCGGACGGTTAAAATATTGCGCTCAAACAATTCCTGTGTCAATCAGGAGAGCGCGGCGGCGGCGTTTCCGGTGCCCGGCCCGTCTGCGGGCGGCGTAACCGCCGGGGCAACTTTCGCGCGATATCTCGTGCTATATTGACACATCATCCACTCTGGACGCGTGATGAACGATACGACCCAAGCGCACCCGCCCGGCCTCGCCGACCTGCGCGCGGCGTTTGCCGATGGCCTGCCGGACCAACTGGCGCGCGTGCGCGGCGCGCTGCGGCAAGGCGACTTCGCCGCGGTGCGGGCGATCGCGCATACCCTGTCCGGCTCGGCCGCCACGTTCGGCTGCCGCCGCGTCGGCAGCGCCGCCGCCGCGCTCGACGCCGCGTGCCGGGCCGCCGACCTGGCCGGCAGCCGCGCGGCGTTCGATGCCCTGTGCGCCGCCGCGCAGGCGGACGCGCCGGGTTCGTGTCCCGCCGACACCGGCGCGGCGTCCGCCACGCCCGTGCCCGCCGGCGCCCCGCTGATCCTGCTGGTGGACGACGACGCGCTGCTGCTCGCGGTGCTGGCGCGGGCGCTGGAGGCGGACGGTTTTCGCGTGTGCGCGGCCGGCGATGCCCGGCAGGCGCTGGCGCTGCTGCAGGCCGACCACGCCCGGCCGCAACTGGCCGTGCTCGACATCGCGATGCCCGACATGTCGGGACTGGACCTTGCCGCGCAGCTGGACGGCATTCCCTACATGTTCCTGTCCGCCAGCAGCGGCACGGAAGTCGCCGAGCAGGCCGCCGCCGCGGGCGCCGTCGGCTTCCTGCTCAAGCCGATCGATCCGGCCCAGCTGCTTCCCGCCGTGCGCGCCGCCCTGGCGCGGGCGGCCGACATCCACGAGCTGCGCGCCGCCGAGCAGCGCCTGACGCTGGCCCTGCGCGAAGGACGCGAGACCGGCATGGCCGTGGGCGTGCTGATGGAACGCTACCGCATCGACCGCCACGACGCGCTGCGCCTGCTGCGCAACCATGCGCGCTCGAACCACCGCAAGCTCAACGAGGTCGCGACCGAGCTGCTGCAGGCGGCCGAGGCCCTGAATGCCCTCGCCCCGCCGCGGACCGACCTGCCCGCGGCCCGCGCGTCCGCGCCCGCGAGCGAGCGGCGCAAATGAGCGGGCGTGCCCGCGCGGCGCGCCCGCCCCGTCAGTGCGGCACCGCCGCCAGCACCGCGGCCTCGAACTCGGCCGCGGGAAGCGGTCTGCCGAACAGGTAGCCCTGGAAGGCGTGGCAGCCGTGGGCGACGAGGAAATCCCGCTGGGCGGCGGTTTCCACGCCTTCGGCGATGACCTCCAGGCCCAGGCCCTGCCCCATCGCGATGATGGTCTGCGCGACCGTGGCGTCGCGCTGGCTCGACGGCAGTTCGTCGACGAAGGACTTGTCGATCTTCAGCTGGGTCAGGGGGAGCTTGGTCAGGTAATTCAGCGATGAGTTGCCGGTGCCGAAATCGTCGAGGGAGATGCTGAAGCCGTGCGACTTCAGCTTGTTCAGCTTGGAGATCGACGACGTGAAATCGTCGATGGCCAGGCTCTCGGTGACTTCCAGCTTGAGCCTGGAGGCCGGCGCGCCGGCGGCGCGCAGTTCGTCGAGGACGTCGTCGACGAAGTCCTCGACCTTGAACTGGAGCGGACTGATGTTGACCGCGAGCGTCAGGTTTTCCAGCACGGGCCGCCCCTTCCACGCGGCCAGTTGCCGGCAGGCCGTCGCCAGCGCCCAGCGCCCGATGGGCAGGATCAGGCCGGTCTGCTCGGCCAGGGGAATGAAGGCGCCGGGCGCGATCATGCCGCGTTCGGGATGGCGCCAGCGCGCCAGCGCCTCGGCGCCGACCGGATTGCCGTTCCGGTCCACCTGGACCTGGTAGTGCAGCACCAGCTGGTCCCGCTCGATGGCTTCGCGCAGCGCACCCTCCAGCCGGTTGCGCTCGTCGAGGTCGACCTGCATCGCCCCCTCGAAGAAACGCACCGTGTCGCGCCCGCCCTGCTTGCTCTTGTACATGGCCAGTTCGGCCTGCTGCAACAGGGCGTCGGCGCCGGCGCTGTCGTCGTGGAACAGCGTCACGCCGACCGAGCCGCTGCAGGCGAACGGTTGCCCTTCCAGGACGACGTGGTCCGTCATGGCGAGCCGGGCCGCCTCGGCGACCGCCATCGCGCGCGCGGCGGCGACCACCCGGTCCGGCCCCAGCGCATCGCACAGCAGGACGAAATTGTCGCCGCTGAAGCGGGCCAGCATGTCGCCGGGACGGCGCACCGCCTGGAGCCGCTGCACCACCCTGACCAGCAGCTGGTCGCCGACCGCGTGGCCCAGCGAGTCGTTGACCTTCTGGAAGTGGTCGAGGTCCAGCATCATGACGGCGCCGAATTCGCTGAGCTGGGCGCGCTCGGCCACGGCCGCGGCGATCCGGTCGGCGCACTGGGAGCGGTTCGGCAGCTCGGTCAGGTGGTCGAACTGCGTCAGGCGCTCGGCCAGCGCGCGCGCCTGCCGTTCCTCGGAAATGTCCTGGAAGTTCCCGACGTAGTGCATCGTCCGGCCGCGCGGGTCCGCGACGGCGGTGATCGACAGGCGCGCCGTGTACAGCCGACCGCTCTTGTGCCGGTTGACGACTTCGCCGATCCAGTAGCCGGTGCGCAGCAGCGATTGCCACATCTCCTCGTAGAAGGCGCGGTCGTGCGTTCCCGAGGCGAGCAGGCGCGGCGCGCGGCCCACGGCTTCGTCGGCCGGATAGCCGGTGATGCGCTGGAACGCCGCGTTGACCCGTTCGATCGTGCCCGTGCCATCGGTAATCATCATGCCGTCCTGGCTTTCGAAGGCGACCGAGGCGATGCGCAGCTCGCGCTCGGCGTTGCGGCGCGCGGTGATGTCGCGCGATACCGCCAGCACCCCGGTGACCCGTCCCTCCAGGCCGCGGATGGGCACCTTGATGACTTCGAGGTGGTGTTCGACGCCGTCCCGCGTCAGGATCGCTTCGTCGCTGCGGTAGGTGCGGCCGTCGCGCAGGACTTCCTCGTCGCGCTCCTTGAGCAGCGCCACGAACGCCGCATCGGCGAAGACGTCGGCGTCGCCATGGCCCAGGATGCGCTCGCGCGGCAGGCCGACCAGCGCCTCGAACTCGCGGTTGCAATGCACGTAGACCCGGTTGGCGTCCTTCAGCGCCATGGCGTCCGGGCTGCCGTCGAACACGGCGCGCAACTGGGCCTGGTCGGCCAGCAGGGCCCGCGCCGCCTGCTCGAGCTGCTCGGTCTTGCGGTCGATCTCGGCGGTGCGCGCATGCACGGCGCGGCGCAGCGCGCGGATCCAGGCCAGCGTCGCGGCCAGCACCGCCAGCGCGGCCAGCGCGGCGAACGCCAGGATGCGCAGGTAGGGGCCCAGTCCCACGGGCTCGCTGAACCACTTGCGCCGCAGCGCCTCCAGCTCGTCCTGGCCGATGGCCGCCATGCCCCTTTCCACCAGGGCCAGGGTCGCCGCGTCGCCCTTGCGGACGGCGCGGTGGAAGCGGCCGGAATACACGGTGAATGCCTTGACGAAGCGTTGCTGGTCCTGGTGCAGGTAGAGGTAGTAATGGGCCGGCGTCTCGTCCATGCAAAAGACCTGGATGTCCTGCGTGCGGGCGGCTGCGAGGATGGCATCGTAGTCCGGATAGCTCTTCAGCAAGGAAATACCCTTGCCTACCAGGTAATCGGCGCAGGCATCCCCCGCCTGCACGCCCACGGCCATGCCGGCCAGCGAACGCACGTCGTGCAGCCCGGCGAGCGAACGGTCGGCGTAGATGTTGACGTCGAGCGTCGCGTAGGGCTGCGAGAAATCGTAGAGCGGCTCGCGCTCCGGCGTACGAAAGATCATGTCGATGACATCCGCGTCGCCTTCGCGCACGGCGCGCTGCGCGGCGGCCCATTGCATGGGCCGGATGTCGACCCGCACGCCGGTCTTGTTTTCCCACAGGCGCCACAGGTCGACGAGATAGCCTTCGGTGCGGCCGTTGCGGTCGACGAACAGGTAGGGAGGATAGTTATTGTCGGCCACGACCCGCAGCGTGGCGGGCAGCGCCCGGGCCGGCACCGCGAGCAGTGCCAGCGACAGGCAGCACCAGGTCGCCATGACCTTCAGCACGTACATTGCACGGAAAATACCCGCTTTCATGATTTCCGATTTCGCCGTTTCTTGATTTTCTTGCTTGCAAGAATATCATGACCGGCACGTCTCAAACCGTAAAATCGAAAGTTTTATCGGAAAGTGTTGCGCGATTCCGGAAAAATCGAATGCCGCTAATCCAGTGCCCCATCCGCATAGGCGGTCTGCAGGGTCGCCGCCGCCTCGCTGAAACGCAGTCCGTGGACCTCGTCCGCCAGGCGCGCCATCGCCGCCGCGCCGAGGAGCGCGTGGAGTCCCGGCGCCAGCTGCTGGAACAGGTCCAGCGCGCCCAGGTCGTGGCTGCGCAAGGCGTCCAGCAGTTCCGCCAGGCGCGCGCGGTCGGGCGGCACGGCCGCCGCGCGCGGCCATGCCGGCGCCGCACGCGCCGCGAACCCCGTCGCCGCCTCGTCGAGGCGATGGGCCAGGCGCTCGAGATCCGCCAGCGCGGGGCCGAGCGCCTCGTCCAGTCCCTGCAGGCAGGCCGTCTCGACGCGCGCGGCCGCTTCGGCCAGGCCGGATGCTCCCAGCGTGGCCGCATTCCCCTTCAGCGTGTGCATCAGGCGCGCCAGCGCCGCCGGGTCGCGCGGCATGCGCGCGCCGAGGCCGGTGGCGTCGTCGCAGAGTTCGAACAGGCGGGCCAGCATGTTGCCGAACATCCCGGTGTCGCCCATGAAGCGGCGCCGCGCCTGGACGGCGTCGATGCCCTCGATGACCGGCCAGTCCCCGTCCTGCGTCGGCGCGGCCGGCGCGGCCGCCGGCGCCGGCGCGAGCGCCAGCAGGCGGCGGATGTCCTGCACGAGCCGTTCGGGATCGATCGGCTTGGAAAAGATGTCGACGAAGCCGGCCTCGCGCGCCCGTTGCCGCTCGCTGATGGTATTGCCCGCAGTGAGTGCCACCAGCACCGGCACGCACGAGCCGGCCGGGGCCGTCCCGGCCTGGCGCAGGATCGCGCGGGCGGCGTCGAGTCCGTCCATGACCGGCATCTGGATATCCATCAGGACCAGCTGCAGGTCGCCCCGTGCGGCGGCGATGTCCACCGCTTCGGCGCCGTTGCGCGCCAGCGTGACGAGCGCGCCTTCGATCTCCAGCAGCCGCCCGGCCACCGTCAGGTTGATCTCGCTGTCGTCGACCAGCAGCACGCGCACCCCCGGCAGGCGCTGGCCCTCCGTCCCGCGGGCGATCCGCTCGCCCAGCGCGGCCGGATCGCCGAGTCCGAACGTCAATTCGACCTCGAAGCTGCTGCCGTGGCCGGGCGTGCTGTCGGCGACCAGGCGCCCGCCCATCATCTGCACCAGGTTCCTGACGATCGACAGGCCCAGTCCGGTGCCGCCGAAGCGGCGCGTGGTCGAGGCGTCGGCCTGCGCGAACGGCTGGAACAGGCGCTCCAGCGCCTCCGGCGCGATGCCGATGCCGGTGTCGCGCACCGTGAAGCACAGGCGGCAGGCGTCGGCCGGTGCCTCCAGCCTGCGGATCGCGAGTTCGACGCTGCCGCGTTCCGTGAACTTGAGGGCATTGGCCAGCAGGTTCACCAGCACCTGGCGCAAGCGCGTGGGATCGCCGACCAGCGCGTCGGGGAGGGCCTCGTCGGGCACGAGGCGCAGCGCCAGGTGCCTGGCCCGCGCCTGCGCGCCGAACAGGGCCTGCAGGTCGGAGCACACGTCGCGCAGGCTGAACGCGACGTGCTCGATCGGCATTTCACCGGCCTCGATCTTGGACAGGTCGAGCACGTCGTTGACGATCGCCAGCAGCGCGCTGCCGGCGGCGCGGATGTTGGCGACGTGGACCGCCTGTTCGCCGTCGAGCGCGGTGCGCTCGAGCAGCCAGGCCAGCCCCAGCACCGCGTTGAGCGGCGTGCGGATCTCGTGGCTCATGTTGGCCAGGAACCGGCTCTTGGCCTCGTTCGCGCGCTCGGCGGCGGCGGCGGCCTCCTTCAGCAGGGCTTCCTGCGCCAGGCGGTAGCGGATGTCGTAGGCCACGTGGATGTGGCCGAGCAGGGTGCCGTCCGCATCCAGGATCGGCGCGACCGAGACCGTCACCGGCACCAGGCTGCCGTCCGCCCGCACGTAGTGGCAGTCGAACGGCAGGCCGGCGGCCGCGCCGTCGGTCAGCACCGCCTCGGGCGCGATGCTGCGCCCGAGGCGGGCGCCGAGGTCGGCGGCGTGGGCCGCGAGGTCTTCGCGCCGGTACCAGCGCATCGCGCCGGCATGCCCGACGACCTCCGCCGCCGCATGGCCGAGCATGCGCGCGGCGCCGCCGTTGAACAGCGTCACCGTTCCCGCCAGGTCGGTGGCGACGATCGCGATCTGCGTGGCCGACTCCAGCACCGACTCGAGCGTCGCCAGCGCCTGGCGCGACGCGAGCTCGGCCGCCTTGCGCGCCGTGATGTCGGTGCTGAAGGCGATGATCTTCTCGATGCGGCCGCGCTCGTCGAGGAATGGCGCGATGATGCTGTCGATCCAGTACAGGGAGCCGTCGCGGGCGCGGTTGCAGATCTCTCCCTGCCAGCTGTCGCCGGCGGCGAGCGTGCGCCATACGGCTTGCCAGAACTGCGGCGGGTGCACGCCCGCATTGACGATCCGGTGCGTGCGCCCGACCAGCGCCGCGGCGGGATGGCCGGACACCTGGCAGAACCGCTCGTTGACCGACAGGATGATGCCGCTGCGGTCGGTCGTGGACACGATCGCATGGGCATCGATGGTCGCCAGCAAGCCCGCCTTCTCGCGCTTCTCGGCCTCGAGCGCGGCGCGCTGCAGTTGCAGTTCGGTCACGTCGTGGACCAGCACGTAGAAGCCCCGCACCACGCCGCCGGTCACGTCGGGCAGGAAGTGGACCAGGCCGTGGAACGGGGTGCCGCCGTCGGGACGCGGCAGGCTGCGGTGCACGGTGCGCGACTCGCCGCGCAGCGCGGCCTCGAACAACGGCCGATTCAGTTCGTAGCGCTCGCCGGAAAGCAGCTCGGCCATGGAGCGGCCCTTGAGCTGCTCGGGTTCCATGCCGAACCAGCCGGCATAGGCGCGGTTGGCCATCCGGTTGCGCAGGTCCCGGTCCCAGTAGCCGATCATCGACGGCAGCGCATCGACGATGTTGCGCAGGTCGTGCAGGGTGCGGTCGAGCGCGGCCGTGCGCTCGCGCACCTGGCGGTCCAGCGACGCGTTCAGCGCTTCGAGCGCCAGGCGGGCGGCCTTGGCGGCGCGCATGTCGCGGAACGTCATGGCCAGGCCGGCCAGGTTGCCGCCGGGGCCGTGGATCGGGGCCGCGCTCACCGACACCTCGACCACGCTGCCGTCGCGGTGGCGGCGCTGGGTCTCGAACGGCGCGACCCGGGTGCCGGCGCCGACGCTGGCGAATACCGCCGCATCCTCGTCGAGCCAGGCGGGCGCCGGCAGCACGTCCTTGATGGGCCGGTCGAGCACCTCCCCGGCGGCGAAGCCGAACAGGCGCTCGGCGCCGCCGTTCCACTCCGTGATGGTGCCGTCCAGCCGCACGCCGACGATGCCGTCGTCGGAGGCCTCGACGATGGCGGCGCGCTGCGCCCGTTCCAGGCGCAGGCTGCGCGCGCGGCGCTGGCGCTGCGCCAGCAGGAAGCTGACGCCGCCGGCCAGGGCGGCCAGCAGCGTGCCGACGGCGACCACCAGCGCCGGCGAGGTCAGGCGCAGTTCCTCGGCCAGGGCCGGCCGCGCCCGGACGCGCGCCACCCATTCGCGGTTGAACATCGGGAACCGGATGACGGTGGCCGGCAACGCATCGGCCGTCGGCTCGGCCCCTTCCGACACATAGAACGTCGCGTCGCTGGCGCTGCCGGCATCGCGCAGTTCCAGCCACACCATATCCTCGGGCAGTTCGAGGGTCGCGAGCACGTCGTCGATGACGATCGGCGCATAGCTCCAGCCCGCCACGTCCGGGTTCGCCGTTCCCGGCTGGAAGGAGCGATGCGTGATCGGCAGCAGCATCAGGAAGGAGCGCAGCCTGCGCCCCGTCTCCTGCACCAGCGTGATCGGTTCGGTGATCGCCGTGCTGCCGCTGGCCTGGGCCGCCAGCGCGGCGCTGCGCCGGCGGCCCTCGGAGGCGATGTCGAGGCCGACGGCGGTGCTGTTGGGCGCCTGCGGCTCGACGTGGGCGATGATGAAGCGCTCTCCCGCGTGCGGCGCGAGCTGGCGCAGGGTGAAGCCGGGACGGCCGGCGGCGCGCATGCGCGCGACGAACGCCGCCGTCTCGTCCTCGGGCACGCGCCAGATCAGGCCGAACGCGCGCGCGCCGGGGAATTCCTTCGCGATGTCCCGGCTGGCGCCATAGCGGCGCACCTGCTCGGGCGACGGCAGGCCGGCCTGGGCCACCACCACCCCGCGCATCCCGCGCAGGCCGTATTCGAAGCTGTGCATGCGTGCGGTCACGCTGCCCGTGACCTGGCGGGCCAGCGCATCGAAGCGCCGCGCCAGGAGTTCGTCGTTGGCCTGCTGGCGGGCGCTGCCCGCGACCACGGCAAGCGCCACCCCGAGCACGAAGCACAGGCTGCCCGCCAGCGCCGGCGCCGGTCCCGCGCTCACGGCGACAGCGCGTCCCCGGCGCGCGCGCACGTAGCGGCAGCAGCAGCGGCAGCGGCGGTCCCGCTGCGCTGCGCATCCTCCAGGCCGGCGGGCGGATCCGCCGGCGCCAGGCGCCGGATCGTCTCCAGCGCCTGTTTCAGGCGCACGTGCGTGCGCACCCGCGCGCGCAGGAGCGCCGCGCTGACCGGCTTGTTGACGATATCGGCGGCGCCCGCGTCGAACCCGCGCGCCTCGAATTCCTCGTCGCGGTGGGCGGTGACGAAGATGACCGGCACCGCGTCGTACTCGGCGCAGGCGCGAATCGCCCGGCATACCTCGAGGCCGCCCATGCCGGGCATTTCCGCGTCGAGCAGCACCACGTCGGGAAGCTCGCTCGCCATCTGCCGCAGCGCGGCCTCGCCGCTGGTGGCGAAACGCACCCGGCCGAGGTCGCCCAGCATCACCCCCATCATGCGCACCAGGAGGGGGTCGTCGTCGACCAACAGAATGGATGCTGACATCGGTACGTCTCCTGCGACATGGCTGCCATCGCGCCACGGACGACGGGACGGCAGCCCCTGCCGCGGCGATGGTGGGATCGAGCCTAGCACAGGCGTAGGCGCCGGTCCAGACGGCGGGCGCGGGCAGCGAAGGCGCGGGACGCCCCGGCCGCGGCGACGTGCACGCCAGCGCCTGCCGTGTTGCTTAATGACATCATTTTGAACGCAATGGGGCCTGCCCCTCGGTCTGATATTGCATGCAACCAAGTGTGATGCTAGCCTTGATGTCATCGCACCAGCTCTTCCGGTCGCCCAGCCCCTTTTGCTGCGGCAGCCCGAGCGACTTCCACCGCCTGCCGGCCCCATTCCGGACCGCCCGGCCCCCCACGGCCCCACTCCGCCGTTGTCGTCATGAACTGCATCCTTGCATGATCGTTGCCGGACAGGGTAACCGTATGATTGCCATCGCTTTCCGAACCAGCAAGCCGGCCCGCCCAGGCCGCGGGTGCGCGACGGCATGCCCGCGGCCGGCGCCTGCTCCCCGCGTCGACGGCGCGGCCAGGCCATGAGGACGATCATCCCCTTCATCGTCATCCAGGAGTCCACGCGTGAGAAAGAACTTTCCGATCACCCAGCACGAGGTCATGCTCGCGGAGCGCCGCACCATCGTGTCGACGACCGACCTCAAGGGCCGCATCACCTATGCCAACCCGTATTTCCTCGAGGTCAGCGGCTTCGCTCTCGATGAAGTGATCGGCGCACCGCAGAACATCGTACGCCACCCCGACATGCCGCCCGAGGCGTTCGCCGACCTGTGGGCGACCATCGGCAGCGGCCGGCCATGGAGCGGCATGGTGAAGAACCGCTGCAAGAACGGC
>NZ_CAJYEB010000004.1 GCF_913773735.1 uncultured Massilia sp. | reverse complement strand
CGTGTGCGGTGTTGATGGTGATGCCGCGTGCTTTTTCTTCCGGAGCCGCGTCGATCTGGTCGTAGGCCTTGGCTTCGCCGCCGAATTTCTTCGACAGGACGGTCGCGATTGCCGCCGTCAGGGTGGTCTTGCCGTGGTCAACGTGACCGATGGTGCCGACGTTGACGTGCGGCTTGGTCCGTTCGAATTTTTCCTTTGCCATTTTTTTCTTCCTTTAAAGAATAGCTTGGTTATATATGTTCAGCAGGAGGCAGAATCAAGACCCTGCCTCCGGTTTCAATTTATTTCGACTTGGCGGTGACGATCGCGTCCATCACGTGCTTCGGCGCTTCAGCGTAGTGCTTGAATTCCATCGTGTAGGTCGCGCGGCCCTGGGTTGCCGAACGCAGCACGGTCGAGTAACCGAACATTTCCGACAGCGGGACTTCGGCCTTGATGATCTTGCCGCCGCCGCCCGGGATTTCGTCCATGCCCTGCACCATGCCGCGGCGGGACGACAGGTCGCCCATCACGGTACCGGCGTAGTCTTCCGGCGTCTCGACTTCCACGGCCATCATCGGCTCGAGGATGACCGGGCTCGCGCGCTTGCACGCTTCCTTGAAGGCCATCGAACCGGCCATGCGGAACGCGTTTTCGTTCGAGTCCACGTCGTGGTACGAACCGAAGGTCAGGGTGACCTTGACGTCGACGACCGGGTAGCCGGCCATCACGCCGCTGGTCAGCGTTTCGCGCACACCCTTCTCGACTGCCGGGATGAATTCGCGCGGGATCACGCCGCCCTTGATGGCGTCGATGAACTCGAAGCCCTTGCCCGGTTCCTGCGGCTCGACCGACACGACGGCGTGGCCGTACTGGCCGCGACCGCCCGACTGCTTGACGAACTTGCCTTCGACGTCGCTGACGGCCTTGCGGATGGTCTCGCGGTAGGCAACCTGCGGCTTGCCGACGGTCGCTTCGACGTTGAATTCACGCTTCATGCGGTCGACGATGATCTCCAGGTGCAGCTCGCCCATACCACCGATGATGGTCTGGCCCGACTCTTCGTCGGTGCGCACGCGGAACGACGGGTCTTCCTGTGCCAGGCGGTTCAGCGCCAGGCCCATTTTTTCCTGGTCGGCCTTGGTCTTCGGCTCGACGGCCTGCTGGATCACCGGCTCCGGGAACACCATCTTTTCCAGGATGATCGGGGCGGACGGGTCGCACAGGGTTTCGCCGGTGGTCGCTTCCTTCAGGCCCACGGCCGCGGCGATGTCGCCCGCGCGGACTTCCTTGATCTCTTCGCGCTGGTTCGCGTGCATCTGCAGAATACGGCCGACGCGTTCCTTCTTGCCCTTGATCGGGTTGTAGACGGTATCGCCCGAATTGATGACGCCCGAGTACACGCGGAAGAAGATCAGCTGGCCGACGAACGGGTCGGTCATGATCTTGAATGCCAGCGCAGCGAACTTCTCGCTGTCGTCGGCCTTGCGGGTGACCGGCTGGTCGTCTTCGTCGGTGCCGCCGACCGGCGGGATGTCGACCGGCGACGGCAGGTATTCGATGACCGCGTCCAGCATGGCCTGCACGCCCTTGTTCTTGAAGGCGGTGCCGCACATCATCGGCACGATTTCGCCGTTGATGGTGCGCGCGCGCAGTGCGACCTTGATCTCTTCTTCGGACAGTTCGCCCTCTTCGAGATACTTGTTCATCAGGTCTTCGTTCGCTTCAGCAGCGGTCTCGACCAGCTTCTCGCGCCATTCGTTGGCCTGGTCCACCAGCTCGGCCGGCACGTCGCGGTAGTCGAACTTCATGCCCTGCGAAGCGTCGTCCCAGTAGATGGCTTTCATCTTGACCAGGTCGACCACGCCCTTGAAGTTGTCTTCGGCGCCGATGGGGATCTGCAGCGGGATCGGGTTGGCCTTCAGGCGAGCGCGCATCTGCTCGTACACCTTGAAGAAGTTCGCGCCGGTACGGTCCATCTTGTTGACGAATGCCAGACGCGGAACCTTGTACTTGTTGGCCTGACGCCACACGGTTTCCGACTGCGGCTGCACGCCGCCGACTGCACAGTAGACCATGCAGGCGCCGTCCAGGACGCGCATCGAACGCTCCACCTCGATGGTGAAGTCGACGTGGCCCGGGGTATCGATGATGTTGAAGCGGTGCGGCTCGAAGTTGTTCGCCATGCCCTTCCAGAAGCAGGTCGTCGCTGCCGAGGTAATGGTGATGCCGCGCTCTTGTTCCTGCTCCATCCAGTCCATGGTAGCGGCACCGTCGTGCACTTCACCGATCTTGTGGTTCACGCCGGTGTAGAACAGGATGCGCTCGGTGGTGGTGGTCTTACCGGCGTCGATGTGAGCGGAGATACCGATGTTACGGTAGCGCTCAATAGGGGTAGTGCGTGCCATAAATTTTCCTAACTTTTGAATGGACAAAACCGAGCAGCATTCTGGTGATCAAAATGAGCTCGGCCTGAACAACGGGTACTGCTGGGACGTACCCCCGCGCGGGATCGAGCCCGCGCCGGTTTTGTCCTTCTTGTTTGCTTAGAAGCGGAAGTGCGAGAACGCCTTGTTCGCTTCAGCCATGCGGTGCACTTCGTCACGACGCTTCATCGCGCCGCCGCGGCCTTCCGCTGCTTCCATCAGCTCGCCACCCAGACGCTGCGGCATGGACTTCTCGCTACGCTTGTTTGCGGCTTCGCGCAACCAACGCATAGACAGGGCCATACGGCGCACCGGACGCACTTCGACCGGGACCTGGTAGTTGGCGCCACCGACGCGGCGGGACTTGACCTCGACCATCGGCTTGGCGTTGTTGATCGCGGCGACGAAGACTTCCAGCGGGTCCTTGCCCGATTTGGTCTGGATGTATTCGAAGGCGCCGTAGATGATCTGTTCTGCGACCGACTTCTTGCCGGACAGCATCAGAACGTTGACGAACTTGGCGACATCGGTGTTGCCGAATTTCGGATCCGGCAGAATCTCGCGCTTGGGTACTTCACGACGACGTGGCATTTCAATTCCTTCCTGTCTTCAGTTGAGTGCTCTTTCCGCACTCGCGAACGGCCATCATGACCATTCACTTACTCGGCCTTCCGGCCGGCTCAACTCAATATTAATTTACCGGGGTTGCAAGAAGATTACTTCTTGGCAGCCTTGGCACGCTTGGCACCGTACTTCGAACGGGCCTGCTTACGGTCTTTCACGCCCTGGGTATCCAGCGCGCCGCGGACCATGTGGTAACGCACACCCGGCAAGTCTTTCACACGGCCGCCGCGGATCAGGACGACGCTGTGCTCTTGCAGGTTGTGGCCTTCACCGCCGATGTACGAAATGACTTCGAAACCGTTGGTCAGGCGAACCTTGGCCACTTTACGCAGTGCCGAGTTCGGCTTCTTCGGAGTGGTGGTATAGACACGGGTGCAGACACCGCGTTTCTGCGGGCAGTTTTCCAGTGCCGGCGACTTGCTCTTCACAACCGCGGCTTCACGCGGCTTGCGAATCAGTTGATTGATGGTTGGCATCGTTCTTAATCCAACAAATTACTGCGTTGACGACCCGGGCCTGTTGCCTGCCCGGGGACTGAAACCTAGCTCGTATCCTGCCGTACAGGCGAGAACAGCCACTCACCGGAAGGAGTGGCTTTCGAATGCGTATACGATGTGCAGAATAAAACGAGAACTCGCGAGTATAGACCCGAAGCGGAAGATGGTCAACAGGACCGCTGGCGTGCCGCCGCGACGATGACCGAACGATGCGTAAACGTTCATGGAGTGTCGCGCTTGAGATACATCTCGTGTCATCGGGATGTCATCCGGCGTGCGGCGCGCCGGGATTTCTCAGGGCAAATACTGCAAACCCTGGATAATAGCCGGCTCCGCGTTCTTTTCACCCGCCGTGCCGATGTCATTCCTGCTGCGCCCGCGCAACCTGTATGTCGCGCTCACCTACCTGCTGCTGTCCTGCGTTCCCTGCGTCGGCGTGCTGGCCGGCCAGCCGCTGGCGCATCCGGGGATGGTCGCCGGCATCGCGCTGATGACCTGGCTGGCCGTGTGGGCCCTGTTCAAGCGCCCCGCCCGCTTCCACTGGCTGCTGCTGCCGGCCTTCCTGGCGCTGCCGGTCGAGCTCTATTTATATGTGTTCTACGGCCAGGGCATCTCGACCCACCACCTGGGCATCATCGCCGAGACCAGCCCGTCGGAAGCGCTGGAATTCCTGGGCAGCAAGGTCTGGCTGCTGCTCGCCGTCGCCGTCGGCGTCGTCGCCTGGTTCATCAGCAGCTGGGTGGCGGCCTGGCACACGCGCGACCTGGACTGGAACGACGTCTCGCGCTGGATCGTGCTGGCGGCGCTGGCCGCGGTGGCCGGCGTGTTCGCCTACGGGCTGGAATTCGGCGTCGCGCCGCCAGCGCCGGCGGCTGCGGGCGCGCCGGCCGCCGCCGCCGCGAAGTCGCGCGCCGGCCTTGCGCCGCTGGCGCACTGGGCGCAGGTGCCGTTCGACCTGGACGCCTTTGCGCACGCCTGGCCCTTCGGCGTGGTGGCGCGCGGCGTCGATTTCTACAAGGAACGCGTCTACCTCGCCGAACTGGACCGGCGCAGCGCCGCCTTCCGCTTCCATGCCCGGCCGGCCGACGGCGCCGGGCCGCAGGTGGTCGTGATGGTGATCGGCGAATCCTCGCGCTACGACCGCTGGAGCCTCAACGGCTATGCGCGCGACACCAATCCGCTGCTGTCGCAGCAGGCCAACCTGGTGCCGCTGGCGGACGTCATCACGTCGGTCTCGGCCACGCGGCTGTCGGTGCCGGTCATCATCTCGCGCAAGCCGGCCATGCAGAGCCTCAAGGACGGCTTCTCGGAAAAATCCTTCCTGACCGCATTCAAGGAAGCGGGTTACAAGACCTTCTGGCTGTCCAACCAGATCTCGTTCGGCAAGTTCGACACGCCGGTGTCCGTGTTCGCCAAGGAAGCCGACGTGGTCGACTTCCTCAACCTGGGCGGCTTCACCGAAGCGTCGAACTACGACGAGATCCTGTTCGACCCGCTGGCCCACGCGCTGGCCGACGCGGCGCCGAAGAAACTGATCGTCCTGCACACGCTGGGCAGCCACTGGAACTACAGCCACCGCTATCCGAAGCAGTTCGACAAGTGGCAGCCCTCGCTGTACGGCGTCGACAAGCCGGTGTTCACCGACATCGACATCAAGGAAAAGCTGAACAACAGCTACGACAGCTCGATCCTGTACACCGACTGGTTCCTCGACCGCGTGATCGAGACGCTCAAGGGCACGCACGCGCCGGCCTCGCTGCTGTACGTCGCCGACCACGGCCAGACGCTGTACGACAACGCCTGCAAGCTGGTCTTCCACGGCCACAACACGCAATACGAATTCCACGTCCCGGCGTTCGCCTGGTACTCGGACGAATACGCGCAGCAGCACCCCGACAAGGTCGACCTGCTGCGCCGCCACCGCAAGGCCAGGCTGGCCACCGAAAACATGTTCCACACCCTGCTCGACCTGGGCGGCGTGCGCTACCCGGACGAGCACCTGGACTGGAGCTTCGCCAACGCCGCCTTCCGCCCGCACAAGCGCTACGTCGACAGCTACGGCTGGACCGACTACGACAACGCCACCTTGAAAGGCGACTGCCGCGAAGTCATCGCCAAAGGCAAGCCCCTCCCACGCAACTAATGCGATCCATCAAACCGGGGTCAGAGCCGGGCTCTGACCCCGGTTTGATGTGGCGCAAAGGTGTACTTGGTGAGTTCGCAAACAGACAATGGTGGTTGTCCGAGGAATGATGGATCGCCTTTTCCGATCGATTCATTTTCCGAAAGCGAATGCGATGAAACGTCCTATCAGCATGGCAGTGCTGTCCCTGGTCGCCGCCGGCGCCTGGGCCCAGCAGGGCGACGGCACGAACGTCGGCGCCCAGGTCCACATCTTCAAACCCGACAAGGTCGCACCCACGCCCCAGCGCATGGCCGGCATCAAGGCGCCGGCCGGCTTCGCGGTGACGCCGTTCGCCACCGGCCTGAAGAACGTCCGCATCCTCGCGGTGGCGCCCAACGGCAACGTCTACGCCAGCCGGCGCGACCAGGGTGACGTGCTGCTGCTGCGCGACGCCAACGGCGACGGCCGTGCCGATGGCCAGCCGGAGATCGTCGCCAGCCGCGCCGGCGCCCACGGCCTGGCCATCCGGGACAACAAGCTCTACCTGGTCACCGTGAAGGAATTGTTCGTGGCCGACATCCAGCCGGACGGCCGCCTGGGCGCGCTCAAGATGCTGGCGGGCGACCTGCCCGATGCCGGCCAGCACGCCAACCGCACCATCGCCTTCGGCCCCGACGGCATGCTCTACCTGAGCGTCGGCAGCACCTGCAACGACTGCAACGAGACCAACCAGGAAAACGCCACGATCCTGCGCTTCAACCAGGATTTCTCGAACCGCAACATCGTCGCCAGCGGCCTGCGCAACACCATCGGCTTCGACTGGCAGCCGCGCACCGGCGAGCTGTGGGGCTTCGACCACGGCATCGACTTCCTCGGCGACGACGAGCAGCCGGAAGAACTCAACAAGATCGAGACCGGCAAGCAGTACGGCTGGCCGCACGTCTACGCCGGCGGCGCCATCTACCCGCAGAGCACGCCGGTGGGCGAGATCAAGAAGGAGGACTGGAAGGCGCACAGCACGCCGATGGTGCTGGGCTACACGGCCCATGCGGCGCCGATGCAGTTCCTGTTCTACACCGGCACCGGCTTCCCCGCCGAGTACCAGGGCGACGCCTTCGCCACCATGCGCGGCTCCTGGAACCGCAAGACGGCGTCCGGCTACGAGATCGTGCGCGTGCGCTTCCAGGACGGCCAGGCCAAGTCGATCGAACCCTTCGTCACCGGCTTCCTGACCGACGGCGGCCGCACCCACATCGCGCGCCCCGTCGGCCTGGCGCTGGCGAAGGACGGCGCGCTGCTGATGGCGGACGACGCCAACGGCACGATCTACCGCATCGCCTACACGGGCAATGCGCAGCGCGCCGCCACCGCGCTGAAGGCGCCGGCCGGTCCGATGCGCGAGCAAGCCGGCAAAGGCAGCGGCGTGCCGATCGCCTTTGCCCGCCCGCAGACGCAGGCGCAGGGCAAGCTGGCCGTGAACTCGTCCAGCTTCCCCGCGAACGGCGCGATGCCGGCGAAGTACAGCGAATACGCGGACGGCGTCGCGCCGGCGCTGTCCTGGAGCGCGGTGCCGAATGCGGAATCCTATGTGGTGATCATGGAAGACCCGGACGCGAAACCCGTCACGCCGGTGGTGCACTGGCTGGCCTGGAACATCCCGGCCGCGGTCACGCGCCTGCCCGAAGGACTGCAGGAGCAGCCGCGCCTGACCGAGCCGGACGGCGTGCTGCAGGGGCGCACGACGCACGGCTCGACCGGCTGGCGCGGTCCGCAGCCGCCGGTCGGCGATCCGCCGCACCACTACCACTTCCAGGTGTATGCGCTGGACCGCATGCTCGACGTGCCCTGGGGTGCCGACCGCGATACGCTGCTGCAGGCGATGCAGGGCCACGTGCTGGCCAAGGGCGAGCTGGTCGGGACCTACGCGCAGAAGCAGAAGCCGCAGAAATAATCCGCAGGAGCAGCCCTGCAAGCCGCCGCCGACGCGGCGGCGTCAAGCCCCCGGCGCCAGCAGGTCGGCGCCGGCCTCGCCCTTCCTCTGCCCCGCCAGCCACCCCGCCACCTGCCGCGCCTTGCGCTGGACCTCCGCATCGAAGCCGCGCTGCGCCAGCAGGGCCACGCCGTTGGTCGTTCCCAGCACGCCGGGCTCCATGCGCAGCGCGCCGTCTTCGGCGCGCACGATGCGCCACGGCGCCAGCCGGTGCGCCAGCAGCGGTCCCAGCACCAGGTTGTGCGAGGAGACGACCACCAGCGCATCCCGCGCCAGCCCGTCCAGCACCGCCACCGCGGCCGACACCGATTCCTCGTGGTTGGTGCCGCGGAAGACTTCGTCGACCAGGCAGACGACCGGCCCGCGCGCCGCTGCCGCCAGCAGGTCGCGCGCCCGCGCCAGCTCGGCGACGTACAGGCTGTGCCCGTCCAGCAGCGAATCCTCGTTCTGCATGCTGGCCACCACCGGCAGCGCCGGCAGTTCGGCGCGGCGCGCGTAGCAGAAGCCGAAGGCGCGCGCGACGACGAGGTTCAGGCCCAGCATGCGCAGGAAGGTGCTCTTGCCGACGCCGTTCTGCCCCGACAGGAACACGCCCTCGCCGTCCAGCGCCAGCGACAGCGCGGCGCCACCGTCGAGCAGCGGATGCACGCCGCCTTCCAGCGCCAGCGCGCGCGGTCCGGTGCGGCCAGCCCAGCACCAGTCGGCGCGGCCGCGCAGGTGGTGCGCCAGGGCGGCGTCGGCGTCCAGTTCGGCGCACAGCGAAAAGCAGCGGCGCAGGAACGGTTTTTCCCGGTCCACCAGCCGCAGCGTCGCGAAGTAATGGCGGATGTTCGCGGCCAGGAACCAGTCGCCGTACTCGCCCGCGCCCGGCACCGCGGTCGCCAGCGGCGAGCGCGCCAGCGCCCGGCCCAGGCGGCCCGCCGGCTGGCGCAGCCCGGAGAATGCCTCCGCCAGCGGCAGGTCGCTGCCGTCCAGCAGCACGCACGTGCGCAGCAGCATCTGCAGCGCATGCGTCGACTTGTGCCATTCGACGGCGCGCTCGCGCCAGCGCATCTGCATCGCGACCAGCAGGTACAGCGCCCCCCCCACGCCGATCCACCCCAGCGGCGACACCAGCAGGGCCAGCGCGACCGATGCCAGCAGCAGCACGGCCAGCAGCGGCGCCCGCGCGACCAGGCGCGGCGGCGGCGGCGCCGCCGGCGCCGCGTCGTCGAACAGCACGCCGGCCACCTCGGCCTCGGCGCTGCGCAGCGCGCGCAGGCTGCGCCGCAGCGCGTCGAGCCGGTCCGGGGCGTCCAGCAGGCGCCGCACGCGCTCGCGCTGCGTCGCGACGCCGGCATCCGGCATGCCCGCGCGCAGGCGCCGGTACAGCACCTGGCGCCCGAAGATGCTGGCCTGCGGCGCCAGCACGGCGCCATAGCGTTCCAGCAGCAGGTCGCGCCAGGTCTGCGCGTCGAGGTCCGCGTGCCCGTCGTGGCCCGCCAGCGCATGCAGGCGCGCGACGTCGCCGGGCGCGAACGGATAGTCGACCGGCTCCGGCTCGCCCGGTGGCGCCAGGCGGGCGAGCCAGCCCGGCATGGACGTGAAGGGCTGGCGCAATGCGGCAAGGGTCATGCGGGAACCTCGGCAGGCAAGTTGTTGTTAGATAGAAATGTGGCCAGTTTCCAGAAAATCAATGCCCGCGGTGTCCGGACTGTCCGCCGGCGCGCCGCCCGGACACTGGCGGACGCCTCGTCCGTCCGCGCCGATCCCTGTCGAATCAAGGACTTGGCGCCTGGCACGGATCCTGCAAAGCCTGGACTGTCCATTACTGCAAGAGTCCTCCATGATCCGCGATACCTCACACCAGGATGCCGTCATCGCCGCGCCGGCCGGGCAGGCGCTCAAGCGCCGCGCCGTCCTGATCGGCGCCGCCGCCGCCGTCGTCGCCGTCTGCGTCGGCCTGTTCTCCACCTGGCGCAGCAGCGAAGCCTCGGTGAGCGCGGCGCGCCTGCGCATCGCCGAAGTCACGCGCGGCACGCTGGTGCGCGACGCGTCCGTCAACGGCCGCGTGGTCGCCGCCGTCAGCCCGACGCTGTACGCCAAGGCGGCATCCACCGTCAACCTGAAGGTCGCCGCCGGCGACACCGTCAAGAAGGGCCAGGCGCTGGCCGTGCTCGAATCGCCCGACCTGTCCGATGCCCTCAAGCGCGAACAGTCGACCTACGAGCAGTTGAAGGCCGAGGTGGCGCGCCAGCAGATCCTGGCGCGCAAGCAGAAGCTGCTGGCGCAGAAGGATGCCGACACCGCCGAGATCGACCGCCTGTCGGCCCAGCGCACGCTGGAGCGCTACGAGAGCGTGGCGCAGGTCGGCGTGATCGCCAAGATCGACTACCAGAAGGCCAAGGATGCGCTGCAGTCGGCCGAGATCCGCGCCAGGCACGCGGCCCAGGCGGCCGTGCTGGAAGGCGACGACGTCCAGCTGGCGCTCAAGACCAAGACCAACGAGCTCGAACGCGCCAGGCTGGCGCTGGGCGAAGCGCAGCGCCGCGTCGACGAGCTGACCGTGCGCGCCCCGGTCGACGGCTTCATCGGCACGCTGAACGTGCAGGACCGCATGGTGGTCGCCGCCAATGCGCCCCTGATGACGCTGGTCGACCTGTCCAAGCTCGAAGTCGAGATCGAGGTGCCGGAAACCTATGTCAACGACCTGGGTATCGGCATGAACGCCGAAGTCACGCTGCCCTCCGGCAGCGCCACCGGCAAGCTGTCGGCGCTGTCGCCAGAGGTGGTCAAGAACATGGTGCTGGCGCGCGTGCGCTTCGATGGCGAGCAGCCCAGGGGCCTGCGCCAGAGCCAGCGCGTGACGGCGCGCCTGCTGATCGAGGAAAAGCCGAACGTGCTGATGGTGGCGCGCGGCCCCTTCGTCGAGAACGAGGGCGGGCGCTACGCCTACGTGGTGCGCGACGGCATCGCCGAACGCACGCCGATCAAGATGGGCGCCACCAGCATCTCCGCCGTCGAAATCGTCTCCGGCCTGAAGCAGGGCGACAAGGTCGTCGTCGCCGGCACCGATACCTTCGACGGCGCCAGCCGCGTCTCGATCAACCAGTAAACCGAACACTGACCCCGAAAGGACACTGCCATGCTGCGCATGACCAACCTCTCCAAGGTATACCGCACCCACATGATCGAGACGCACGCCCTGCGCGGCTTCGAGATCGACGTCCGCGAAGGCGAATTCGTCACCGTCACCGGTCCGTCCGGCTCCGGCAAGACCAGCTTCCTGAACATCGCCGGCCTGCTCGAGGAATTCACCTCGGGCGAATACGTCCTCGACGGCGTCAACGTCAAGGGACTGGACGACAACGCCCGCTCGCGCCTGCGCAACGAGAAGCTCGGCTTCATCTTCCAGGGCTTCAACCTGATCCCCGACCTGAACCTGTTCGACAACGTCGACGTCCCGCTGCGCTACCGCGGCTTCAACGGGGCCGAGCGCAAGAAGCGCATCGAGGAGGCGCTGGCCAAGGTCGGCCTCGCCTCGCGCATGAAGCATTACCCGGCCGAGCTGTCCGGCGGCCAGCAGCAACGCGTGGCGATCGCGCGGGCGCTGGCCGGCTCGCCCAAGCTGCTGCTGGCCGACGAACCGACCGGCAACCTGGACACCCAGATGGCGCGCGGCGTGATGGAGCTGCTGGAAGAGATCAACGCGGCCGGCACCACGATCCTGATGGTCACGCACGACCCGGAACTGGCCGTGCGCACCCACCGCAACGTGCACATCATCGACGGCCAGGTGTCGGACCTGGTGCGCAAGGGCCCGACCCTGGTCGACGCCCACGCCACCGCCTGAGGGAAGCGCCATGTTCGCCTACTACTTCAAGCTCGGCGTGCGCAGCCTGCGGCGCAACCCGTTCCTGACGACCCTGATGGTGCTGACGCTGGCGGTCGGCGTGGCCGCCAGCGTCTCCACGCTGACGATCCTGCACATGATGTCGAACGATCCGATCCCGCAGAAAAGCGACCGGCTGTTCGTGCCGATCGTCGATGGCAAGCCGGCCGAGGGCTATTCGCCGTCCGAGCCGAACCAGGACCAGCAGATCAGCTACCAGGATGCAATGAACTTCGTCAAGAGCGGCCAGGGCGTGCGCCGCACCGCCCTGTACGGCGTCGCCCTGCCGGTCGAGCCGGCGCGCCGCGACATGCAGCCGTTTACCGCCGCCGGCCTGGCGCCCACGCGCGACTTCTTTGCGATGTTCGACGTGCCTTTCCTGCGCGGCCAGGCCTGGAGCGAAGGCGACGAGGCGCGGGGCGCCGACGTCGTCGTCCTCGGCCGCAAGCTGGCGGAAAAGCTGTTCGGCGAAGCGAATCCCGTCGGCCAGCGCCTCATGATGCAGGGCTTTCCCTATACGGTGGCCGGCGTGATCGACACGTGGCAGCCGCTGCCGCGCTTCTACCAGCTGGCCGGCGGTCCGCGCTTCGGCAACAGCGAGGAATTCTTCATTCCGCTGTCCAACGCGATCCGCCATGAAACCGGGCTGAACGGAGGCATCAACTGCAGCGAGAACGTCGGCCCCGGTTTCGCGGCCACCCTGGCCTCCGAATGCACCTGGATCACCGCCTGGTTCGAGCTGGCATCGAGTGGCGAGCGGCGCGACCTGCAAACCTGGCTGGACAACTATGCGGCCGAGCAGCGCAAGCTGGGGCGCATGAAGCGCCATGCGCCGAACATGCTGTACAACGTGGGCGAATGGCTGGAGTACGGCAAGGTGGTCGCCAAGGACAGCAAGCTGCAGGCCTGGCTGGCGTTCGGCTTCCTGCTGCTGTGCCTCGTGAATACGGTCGGCCTGCTGCTCGCCAAGTTCTCCGCACGGGCCTCCGAGATCGGCGTGCGCCGCGCGCTCGGCGCCTCGCGCAAGGAAATCTTCCGCCAGTTCCTGATCGAGACCGGCGTCGTCGGCCTGGTCGGCGGCACCCTCGGGCTGCTGCTGGCCTTCGGCGCGCTGGCGCTGATCGGCATGAGCAACAAGCAGATGGCGGCCGTCGCCACCATGGACCTGCCGATGCTGGCCCTGACCTTCGTGCTGTCGGTCGGCGCCTCGATCCTCGCCGGTCTGCTGCCGACCTGGCGTGCCTGCCAGGTGACGCCCGCCATCCAGCTCAAATCGCAGTAAGGAGAACCCGTCATGGAAATCCGTCCCATCCTGTCCGCGCTGTTGCGCAACAAGACCGGCCCTATCCTGGTGGCCCTGCAGGTCGCCATCAGCCTGGCCATCCTGGCCAATACCGCCCATATCGTCGAAGAGCGGCGCGACGTGGTGTCGCGCCCGTCCGGGCTGTCGGACGAGAGCGCGACCTTCTATTTCACGGTGCGGCCGCTCGGCGCCGAGACGCCCGAGAAGCGACTGGCCGACATCAAGCGCCAGGCCGACCTGTTGCGCGCCGTCGGCGGCGTCGCCGCGGTCGCCCAGGTCAGCCAGATGCCGCTGTCGCAAAGTGGCTGGATCTCCAGTGTGTTCCTCAATCCGAGCCAGGAGAAGTCGAGCGCCGAGGCCTCGATCTACCAGTCGGGCGATTCGCTGGTCAAGACCTTCGGCTTGCGCGTGGTCGACGGCCGCGACTTCCTGTCATCGGAATTCGTCGACGTGAACGACAATGTCGAGAACGTCCCAGCCCAAGTCGTCATCATCAGCAAGCCGCTGGCCGAACGGCTGTGGCCCGGCGAATCGGCGGTTGGCAAGACCCTGTACATGGGCGATGGGCCGGGCGCGAGCGGATCGCGCGTGGTCGGCGTCGTCGAACGCCTGATGAGCGCCCATGGCGAAACGTCCGAGCGTGGCCTGCAGACCGTCATCGTCCCGCATCGCAGCTACGGGGACAGCGGCGCGCTGTTCGCGGTGCGCGCCGAAGCGGGCCAGCGCGACCGCGTCATGAAGGAAGCGGAAGCCGCGCTGCGCAAGTCCTCGGCCCTGCCGCTGATCATGAACCAGAGCACCGTCGATGGAGACCGCCAGCGCCGCTACCGCAACGACGTCGCCCTGCAATGGATGCTGGTCACGGTCAGCGTCCTGCTCCTCCTGATCACCTGCTCCGGCATCGTCGGCATGGCCAGCCTGTGGGTCACGCAGCGGCGCAAGCAGATCGGCGTGCGCCGCGCCCTGGGGGCGCGCAAGGTCGACATCCTGCGCCATTTCATCACCGAGAACTTCATGATCACCAGCGCCGGCGTGTTCGGCGGCGTCGTGCTCGGGCTGGCGCTGAACCACCTGCTGGTCAGCCAGCTGGAGCTGGCGCGCCTGCCGGCCGGCTACCTGCTGGCCGGGGCGGCGGTGTTCTGGGTGCTGGGCGTGCTCGCCGCCTACGGCCCGGCGTGGCGCGCGGCCAGCATCTCGCCGGCCACGGCCACCCGCAGCGTATGACCGGCCGTGCAACAGTGATATGCTGGCACCCATGCCCACCGTACTGATCATCGATGACAACGCCGCCGTCGGCATGGCGCTGGACGTGCTGTTCTCGCTGCACGACATCGCCGCGCTGCGCGCGGCCTCGCCCGAGGAGGGCCTGGCCATCCTCGAGCGCCAGCCGGTCGACCTGGTCATCCAGGACATGAACTTCACCGCCGACACCACGTCCGGCGCGGAAGGCGTCACCTTGTTCCGCGCGATCCGCAAGCGCCATCCCGACCTGCCGGTGATCCTGCTGACGGCCTGGACCCACCTGGACGCGGCCGTCGACCTGGTCAAGGCCGGCGCGGCCGACTACCTGTCCAAGCCCTGGGACGACGACCGCCTGCTGGCCACGGTGACCAACCTGATCGAACTGGGCCAGGCCAACCGCGCCCTCAACCAGCGCCTGCAGCGCGAGCGGCGCGCGCGCCGCGAGCTGGAACAGCACCACGACCTGCGCGGCCTGGTCTGGGCCGACCCCGCCACCGAGCGCGTGCTGAGCCTCGCGTGCCAGGTGGCGCGCGCCGACGTGCCGATCCTGATCACCGGCCCGAACGGCACCGGCAAGGAGCGCATCGCCGAGATCATCCAGGCCAATTCGCAGGTCCGCGACGGCCCCTTCGTCGTGCTCAATTGCGGCGCCCTGCCCTCCGAACTGATCGAGGCCGAGCTGTTCGGTGCCGACGCCGGCGCCTACACCGGCGCCTCGAAGGCGCGCGAGGGCAAGTTCGAAGCGGCCGACGGCGGCACCCTGTTCCTCGACGAGATCGGCAACCTGCCGCTGGCCGGCCAGATGAAGCTGCTGCGCGTGCTGGAGACGGGCCGCTTCGAGCGCCTCGGCTCGAACCGCGAGCGCCAGGTCAGGGTGCGCGTGATCAGCGCCACCAACGCCGACCTGGCCGCGATGATCCGCCAGGGGACCTTCCGCGAAGACCTGTTCTACCGCCTCAACGTGATCGAGCTGAAGCTGCCGGCGCTGGCCGCGCGCCCCGGCGACATCCTGCCGCTGGCGCAGGCCTTCCTCCCCGCCGGCAAGGTCCTGGCACCGGCCGCGGAGAGCGCGCTGCTGGCCCACGCCTGGCCCGGCAACGTGCGCGAGCTGAAGAACGTGATGGCGCGCGCCGGCCTGCTGGCCCAGGGCAGCACGATCCAGCCGGCCGACCTCGGCCTGCCGCTGCCGGCCGGCGCCGCCGCCGACGCCGAACCGGACCGCGACGCCATCGCCCGCGCGCTGGCGCGCGCCAACGGCGTCATCGCCCAGGCGGCGGCCGACCTCGGGCTGTCGCGCCAGGCGCTGTACCGGCGCATGGAGCGGCTCGGCATCGAACGCAGTCCCTGAACGCCATGGACCATGTCCGGGCCGCGCCGCGCCGGCGCCGCTTCTCGCTGGTCACGCGCTGGTCGGCGCTGGTCGGCACGCTGCTGGCCGTCGGCATCCTGATCGCGCTCGGCCTCGACCACCTGATGCCGGGCCGGCCGCTGGCGGTGCTGGCGATCTGCCTGCTGTGCGTGGTGCCGATCGCCGTCATCACCATCCGCAGCCAGATCCAGCCGATCCTGTCGCTGTTCCGCGCCCTGGAGGGCACGGTGACGAGCTACCGCGACGGCGACTTTTCCTTCAGCCTGCACTGGGAGCACAACGACGAACTGGCCGACCTGGTGCGGGCCCACAACACGCTCGGCGAAGTGCTGCGCGAACAGCGCCTGGGCCTGGTCCAGCGCGAGCTGCTGCTCGACACCATGGTGCAGAACACGCCGGTGGCCATGCTGCTGGTGGCGGACGCGCCGAGCGCCCATGCGCCGGCCGGCCGCGCCATCGTCTACGCCAACCTGGCCGCGCGCCAGCTGCTGTCGGGCGGGCGCAAGCTCGAGGGCCATGCGCTGGGCGAGGTGCTGGCGCAGGCGACGCCGGCCCTCGTGGAGGCGCTCGAGCGCGGCGGCGACGGCCTGTTCACGGCCGGCGCCGGCGAGGAGGAGGAGGTCTATCACCTGGCGCGGCGCCACTTCAGCCTGAACGGCCGGCGCCACGAACTGCTGCTGCTGCGCCAGCTCACCGCCGAGCTGCGGCGCCAGGAAGTGCAGACCTGGAAGAAGGTGATCCGCGTGATCAGCCACGAATTGAACAACTCGCTGGCGCCGCTGGCCTCGCTGGCGCATTCGGGCGCGGAGCTGGTGCGGCGTGGCCAGGTCGAGCGCCTGCCGCAGATCCTGCAGACCATCGGCGAGCGCACGCGCCACCTGGAAAGCTTCATCCTCGGCTACGCGCGCTTCGCCAAGCTGCCGGCACCGCGCCTGGAACCGGTGGCCTGGGCGGACTTCGTCGCGCGCCTGGTCGCGCAGGTGCCGTTCGCGCTGGCCGACGGCCTGCCCGAGGAGCCGGCGCGCATCGACGCCGCCCAGATGGAGCAGGCCCTGCTCAACCTACTGAAGAATGCCCACGAATCCGGCTCGCGTCCTGAAGACGTCGCGCTGCTGGTGCGGCGCGTGCAGGACGCCGTGCGCATCGAGGTGCTGGACCGCGGCAGCGGCATGAACGACGCCGTGCTCACCAACGCCCTGGTCCCCTTCTACTCCACCAAGCGCAGCGGCACCGGCCTGGGCCTGGCGCTGGCGCGCGAGATCGCCGAAGCGCACGGCGGCCGCATCACGCTGGCCAACCGCGAGGGCGGCGGCCTGGCGGTGACGCTGATCCTGCCCGCCTGACGATCCGGGTTTGGTAAGATGGGGCGGTGTCCCCTTCGCCTTCCGCCATGTCCGCCCGCCACGATCCCCGCTTTTCCCGCCCCGGCCATCCGCCGGCCACCATCACCGAATTCGAGGGCGTGCGTTCGCTGCACCTGGGCACCTCGTGGGAACAGGGCGCGATGCGCCTGGCGCGGCCGGATGCGATCGAGCTCGAATACGTGCAGATGATGATGGCGTGGCTGCTGTTCCGGCGCGACGTGCGCCGCATCGTGCAGCTGGGGCTGGGCAGCGCGGCGCTGACCAAGTTCTGCTACCAGCGCTTTCCCGAGGCGCGCGTCGCCGCCGCCGAGCTGAATCCGAACGTGATCGCGATCTGCCATGCGTACTTCGGCCTGCCGCCCAACGACGCGCGGCTGGACGTGCGCGAGATGGATGCGCTGGACTTCGTCATGGACCCGGCCAACCACGGCGCCGTCGACGTGCTGCAGGTCGACCTGTACGACGAGGAGGCGCGCGGCCCGGTGCTCGACACGCCCGAGTTCTACCGGGCCTGCGCCGACTGCCTGGGCCCGGACGGCATCATGACGGCCAATGTGTTCGGCGACTTTTCCAGCTACGACAAGAACTTCCTGGCGATGGAAGGCGCGTTCGACGCCGTCGTCTGGCTGCCCGAGGTCCACGACGCCAACATTGTCGTCATCGCCTTCAAGGAGGCGCCCCGGATCGATTTCTCGGCGCTGTACGAGCGCGCCGGCGAGATCAAGCGGCGCTACAACCTGCCGGCCAAGGACTGGGTCAACGGCCTGAAGGAGTGGATGCGCGACCACGCCGGCTGACGCGGGCCGAATTCGGCCAGGAAGCGCTCAGCGCCGCTCGCGCCACCACAGCGCCAGCATGGCCAGGACGAACGCAAGGCCGAACGGCCAGGCCGGCAGCGCACGCCGCAGGGGCGCGGCCGGCGCCGGCGTGCGCGCCGCGTAGCGCGCGCTGGCGTCGCGCCGCCCGCTGCGCTGCCACAGCGGCCAGTCGCCCGGCGCATACACGTAGACGCGGCCCTCGACCTCCCTGGCCGCCGCACCGGCGCTGGCGCGCATGCGCAGCCAGCCGGCCGTCTCCGGCCACACCGCGACGCAGGCGGCGTCCACGTCGCCGGGCCGGCGCTGCCAGGCCAGCGCCGGCATCTGCGCCAGGCCGGGAAACGCCACCTGTCCCGGCAGGCGCACGCCGCGCGCGCACACGGCCAGGCGCTCGCGCGGCAGCGGCATGTCCTGCGGGTCGAGCCAGGCGACGTCGCGCTCGCGGCGCACGCGCAGGCGGTCGAGCATCCCTTGCCACCACAGCGCCAGCTGGCGCGGCTGGGCGATCGCGTGGCGGTGCCAGTCGCCCACGCCCAGCCAGCCGATGCGCCCGCGCTGCCAGTCGCGCGTCCACAGGCCGTCGGCGCCGCGCCATGCACCCGCGTCCCGGTCGTTCGGCGCCAGCGCCCCGGAGCTCATCGGCAGCACCGTGCCGACCGTCTTGCCGGCCGGCTGCGGCGCGAGATGCAGGCCCAGGCTGCGCGACCACGGGCCGGCGTCGCCCGCGTTCGCGCCCAGCACCAGCAGCGCGGCGCCCTGCGCCACGCGCTCCAGCAGGGCCTTGCGCGCGGGCTCGCCGGCGCGCTCGAACCAGGCCGCGTCGACGATCTCCAGGTCCGGCTGCGCGATCTCCTCGCGCGCCGTCTCGGCGCGCCGCAGCTGGCGCCCCAGCGCGACCTGCCAGTCGATCAGGGCAGCGCTGGCGGCCAGCAGGTCGTCCAGCACGCGCAGGTCGAACGAGGGCGCGCCGAAGCGGCCACGCACCCGCAGCGGCAGCGGCTCCTCCACCACGAACGGCACCGGCCCCTCGTCGACGACCTTGCCGGCCGCGTCGAACAGGCGCGCGCGCAGCACCAGGCTTTCCGCCAGCGGCGGCAGCCACTGCACGGCGAGCGCGCCCTCGCCTTTCGCCTCGGCCAGCACCTGGCCGTTCTCGGCCAGCAGTTGCAGCCGGCCGGGCGCGCGCCAGGAGCGTTCCAGCCTCAAGGCGAACATGCGGCCCAGCGCCAGCGTGCGCGGGAAATCGAGACGGATGGACGGCGTCGCCGGCGCCGTCCACGCCAGCGGCCGCGCCGGCAGGTCGTCCCATTGCGCGCCGCGCAAGCCGTCGCCGTCCAGGCGCAGCGTGCGCACGCCGTCCAGCGCCGTCGGTGGCGCCTGCGTCGACACGTCCAGTGTCGTGCCGGCGGCGCCCGGCAGGTCGACACCGTCGAAGGCGCCGACGGCGCCGGCCAGCGCGGCGCCCGCCGCCAGCACCAGCGCGGCATCCGTCCAGCGGCGGCGCGCCAGGTAGAACGCGGCGCTCGACATGCCGATGGCGCCGGCGGCGATGGCGAGCCAGTTCATCGTCCGCCTCCGCGCAGCGCCTTCGCGAACGGCGTCTCGACCACAGGCAGGGCCTGCAGCAGCACCGGCGCATCGGCCACGGCGCCGCGTAGCCAGGCGCGCAGCACGGGACGGGCCGCCAGCCGGCCGTCGGCCACGTCCTGGATCGCGCGCTGGGCGGCCAGGCGGCGCTCGTCGTCGCCGATGCGCTCGCGCACCCAGTCGTGCGCCGTGCGCGTCCACAGCGCGGGCAGCGGACCGTCGCCGCCGAGCGCGCGCACCAGTTCGCGCAGGTTCGCCGGCACCGCCTCCGGAGCATCGTCCTGCTTGCGCTGGTAGCTGGCCGCATCCGTCAGGTCGCCGCTCATGCGCTTGTCTTCCTTGATCGCGGGCGGGGTAAATGCCGTCTTGTGCAGGTAGATGCGCTCGGACTGCTGCAACTGCTTGATCGCTTCCAGCGCCTTGTGCTCGGGCGGCAGCGCCGTTCCCGGCTGGATGGCGCGCAGCGACTTCTCGGCATCCCACATGGCCGCCAGCGCGCGCCGCAGCAGGACCTTGGTCGCATCGTCGAACAGCGTGGCGTTCTCGGCCTGGTCGTGGGCGTGGCCGAAGGCGTGCAGCACGTCCTGCTTGCCGTGCCCGTCCTCGCTTCCATGGTCGTCGTGGTCGTCATGGTCTTGCGCGCCGAACAGCGTCGACTCTTCTCCCAGGAACTGGCCGTAGCGGCGCCGCAGCGCGGCCTGGTCGGAGGCGATCGCCTCGCTGCGCTCGCGCACCGCGGCCTGGTCCATCTTCCTGTTGCGCATGTCAGCCACCAGTTGTTCGGTATCGATGATCACCTGGCGCTGGCTGCGCAGGCTTTCCGGCTTGACCAGCACCGGCAGCGCCGCCGTGTCCTCGTCCTGCTCGGACGGCGGCGCCGGCAGGCGCAGCGTGTAGGTCGGCGACTGCACCGTGTGCGGCGGCGTCGCGTTGTCGGCGGCGCGGACAAAGACATACAGCTCATCGCCCGGCGCCATGCCGAGATCGGCCAGCGCCCATGTGCGGCGCCAAGCGCGCCGGCGCGGGTCGCTCGAGGCCGGCAGCGGCAGCTCGCGGTCGCTGAAGCGGATGTTCTCGCCGCTGCCGCGCGCCAGCGTCAGGTGCATGGTCGCCTGCACGATGCGGTAGTCGTCGCTCACGCTCACGGCGATGGCCGCGCTCCCGGCATCGCGCGCCAGGTCCTTGACCATCTCGTTGGGCTGCGTCACCACGATGTCCGGCGGCAGGTCGGGCACCACCTTCAGCGTGTAGCGCGCGCCGCGCCAGCGCCAGAACACCGATTCGACGGCGCTCCAGCGCGCGCAGGCGCGGCCGGCCTGCAGGCGCGTGCCGTCGCTCAGCTCGATCGTCTCGGGCGCGGCCGCCGGGTCGTCCAGGCACCACTCGACCACGGTCTGCTGCGGCGCCTGCAGGTCGCGCGGCGCCTGCACGGAGGGCGCGATGCCGGTATAGCGCGGCGGCGCCAGCCTTACGCGCAAGCCGGCCGGGGCCACCGGCGCCGCGCCCGCCTTGCCGGATGCCGCCGTCGCCGGCGCAGCCACGGGATGCTGCCAGGCCGCCGCGCTCCAGGCCAGGCCCGCCAGCGCCAGGCTGCCGGCCAGCCACGGCAGGCCGAAGGGCACGCGGGCCGCGACGATGGCGCGCAGGCGGCGCGGTTCCAGCACGGCGTCGACGCGCCCCAGCAGGCGCTGGCGCTGCAGTTGCGCCAGCGGCGTCGTGGCCTGCACCAGCAGGGGCGCGCTGTCCTCCATCTCGGGCACGGCGGCGTCGAGCCAGCCGGTCCAGCCTTGCGCCACCCGGCGCTGCAGGCGCAGGCCGTCCCAGGCGCAGAACGCCGTCCAGGCCAGCAGGCCGGGACCGGAGCGCAGCGCCAGCCAGGGCAGCGCGCCGGCCGTCCACATGCCCGCGCGGCGCAGCAGCGCGGCGCGCCACAGGCGTTCGGCGACGCGTGCGACGATGTCAGCGTCGGCGGACATGGGTCAGCATCCTTTCCAGGGCAAACAGGACCACCAGCAGCCATGCCAGGCGCTCGCGCAATGCGCTCTCCTCATGGTCGTCCGAGGCCGGCGCCGCCGCATCCGGCGCCAGCGCGAGAGGGGGCGCGGTGAAGGGCCGCGGGCCGTCGTGCAGGCGCTGCCAGTCGGACAGCAGCACGCGCGCCTCTTGCGCATCCAGGGGCGGCCAGCCGTCCGCGCTCCACAGGCGGCCGCGCGGCGTATCCAGGTAGCGCATGCCGTGCACCTGCGGCGCGCGCGCCAGTTCGGGGAAGGCGGTCGCGTCGGCGATCCACCACAGCGGCGCGCGCAGGCCGGCCGGCGGCGCCTCGGCGCGGTCCCAGACGACCAGGTGCGTGCCCGCGCCGGCCTGCGCATCGACGACCACGCGCAGCGGCCCGTCGACGGCGCCGAACAGGCGCCGCCACGCGTCCGCGCGCGCGCTGAACACGGCGACATGACGCTCGACCGCAGCGAGCGGCGCCGGCGCCGGCGCCGGCGTACTACGCAGGGTCACGGCATGGCGAAAGCGCGGCAGCCCGGCCGGCATCGTCACGTCGCCCACCGCCAGCAGGCGCGCGTCCAGGGCGAATTCGCGCTCGTGCGCATGGATCCAGCGGACGGCGTCGCGATCCGGCAGCGCCAGCCGCGGCGCCTCCTGCAGGCCCGCCGCGCGCGCCTCCCGTTCGACCAGGGCCGGGTCGCTGCCCGGCACGACCAGCACGGCGGAACCGCGCCAGGGCCACACCGGATCGGCCAGCAGGGCGAGCGCCGCCAGCAGCAGCAGGCAGCGCAGCAGCAGGAGCAGCGGGTCGTCCCAGGACCACGTGCGCCGCTGCAGCGGCTCGGCCCGGGGCAGGAAGCGCGCGGTCGCCAGCGGCACGCTGTCCGCCTGCTGGCGCTTCCTGCGGTGCCACAGGATCGGCAGCAACAGGACCGGCAGCGCCCACCACCACAGGCTCGCGTTCATCGCCCGCCTCCGCGGCGCAGCAGGCTGCGCAAGACCTCGGCCGGCGCCTGCTCGATGCAGGCCTGCACCAGCGGCAGGTCGTGGCGGCGGCATTGCCGGGCCACCTCGTCGAAATGCGCGGCGCGGTGATGCAGGTAGCCGGCGCGCAGGTCGCGCCCGAAGCGCATCGTCCCCTCGGCGCCTTCCGGATCGCGGTAGGCCAGTTGCGGATCGAAGCCGCCGTCCGCCTCGGCCTGCGTGTGCAGGCACAGGACGCGCACGTCGTGGCGCATGCCGCGCAGGCGCAGCAGCGCCGCCGACAGCGGCGACGGCCAGTCGAGGAAGTCGCCGGCGGCGCACACGACGGCCGGCGCGCGCGCGAAGTGCAGGCTGGCGCGCAGCGTCTCGCCGTCGGGCAGGCCGCCGCCGGCGTCGGCGGCCTCCAGCCGCGCCAGCACGCGCTGCAGCTGGCGCGGTCCGCGCAGGGCCGGGATCAAGTGCGCGCGTTCTCCGCCGCACACGACCAGGCCGAAGGCGTCGCCCTGGCGCTGGGCGATCGCCGCGACGCAGCCCAGCAGCAGCCTGGCGTAGCCCAGCTTGCTCAAACCCTCGACCGCGCGGCTCGGCTCGCGCATCGACGCGCTGGCGTCCAGCACCAGCCACACGGCCACGTGGCTGTCGCGCTCGGCCTCGCGCACGAAGTAGCGGTCGGCGCGCGCCATCAGCTTCCAGTCGACGCGGCGCCACTCGTCGCCCGGCACGTAGGCGCGGTATTCCGAGAACTCGACGCCGGCGCCGCGCTCGCGCCCGACGTGGATGCCATGGCCGAGTCCCGCCAGCACGTGGCGGATGGCCAGCGCGAGCTTGCCCGTGTGCGCGGCCAGCGCCGCAGTGGCCGGCACGGCGCCCTACTCTGCGCGCACGCCGGCGGCGAGCGCGGCCAGGATGTCGGCGATGGCGACGCCGTCGGCCTCCGCCTCGAAGTTGCGCAGCACGCGGTGCGCCAGCACCGGCAGCAGCATGGCGGCGATGTCGTCGCGGGTGACGGCCAGGCGGCCGTGCATCAGCGCGCGCGCCTTGGCCGCCAGCACCAGCGCCTGGCCGGCGCGCGGTCCGGCGCCCCAGCCGATGTGCTTGCGGATCGCTTCCACCGGGGAGTCGGCCGGGCGCGTGGCGCGCACCAGGCGGGTGGCATGGCGCAGCATGGTGTCGGAGATCTCGATGTCGCGCACCAGCTGCTGCAGGCGCAGCAGCGCGGCGACATCCAGCGCCGGCTCGGCATCGGCCAGGCCGGCGTGCGTGGTGGCGCCGACCATCGCGATCTCCTCGTCCTCGGTCGGGTAGCCGACGTCGATGCGCAGCAGGAAGCGGTCGAGCTGGGCCTCGGGCAGCGGATAGGTGCCGGCCTGCTCGATCGGGTTCTGCGTGGCCAGCACGAAGAACGGTTTCGGCAGCGCGTGCGTCTGGCCGGCGAAGGTGACCGAGCGCTCCTGCATCGCTTCCAGCAGGGCCGACTGGGTCTTGGGCGGCGCGCGGTTGATCTCGTCGGCCAGCAGCACCTGGGTGAACACCGGGCCGGGCTGGAAGCGGAACACGCGCTGGCGCGTGGCGGCGTCCTCTTCCAGGATCTCGGTGCCGACGATATCGGACGGCATCAGGTCGGGCGTGAACTGCACGCGCCGGAACTGCATGTCGGTGGCCTGGGCCAGCGACTTCACCAGCAGCGTCTTGCCCAGCCCCGGCACGCCCTCCACCAGCGCGTGGCCGCCGCCCAGCAGGCAGGTGACCAGCAGGTCGATCACGTCCTTCTGGCCGATGATCACCCGGCCCATGCTGGCCTTCAGCGCCTCGACCCTGCCGACCAGGTCGGCGATCTCGTTCTCCGTCCACGCCACTTGCTGTGCCACTGCCTATGCTCCCAATGCGTATTGAATGATGTTGACCGCGAAGCGGGTGTTGTCGACCGCCAGCCAGCGCTTGTTGCGGAAGTCGTAGTCCCACTCGCAGCCGTAGTCCTTGTTCGAGTACAGCACGCCGATGCGGCCGTTCACCTCGATGGCGCGCAGGTACTCGTGCACCAGGTCGTCGCCCCAGCCGTTCAGCTCCACCGCCGTGTTGGGCGGCCCGTCGAAATGGAAGAAGCTCGAATACAGGCGGTGGTCGTTGGGGATCTTCTTCAATGCACGCGCGCCGAAGATGCGCGCCATCTCGGCCTCGAAGGACTTGGCGAACAGGCCGTCGATGTCGTGGTTGCAGTCGTCCACGAAGACGAAGCCGCCGCCCTTCACGTAGCGCTCGAAGTTCCTGCGCTCGGCCGGCGTGAACTGCACCAGCTTGTGCCCGGCCAGGTAGCAGAACGGCGCTTCCAGCATCTTCGGGTCGGACAGGGCGATCACGCGCTCGGCCGGGTCCACGCGCAGCGTGGTGTACTCGACCAGGGAATTGAGCACGTTGCTGGGCATGCGCTGGTCCACGTCCCAGTCGCCCGACTCGTAGGTCAGGCGCGTGAAATAGAAATCGTAGACGGCCATGCCCTGCCCCTCACCCGATCTTGCGTCCGGTATTGATCACGTTGATGCCGTCAAAGCGCGTGGTCGCCGACCCGTGCGAGACGGCGCTGACCTGGCTCGGCTGGCCCTTGCCGTCGAAGAAGGAGCCGCTCATGCGCCAGTCGCGCTCGTCGCAGATCGCGGTGCAGGCGTTCCAGAAGTCCTGCGTGTTCGACTGGTAGGCCACGTCTTCCAGCATCTGGCCGATCCTGCCGTCCTTGATCTCGTAGTACAGCTGGCCGCCGAACTGGAAGTTGTAGCGCTGCTGGTCGATCGAATACGATCCGCGCCCCAGCACGTAGATGCCGCGCTTGACGTCCTTGACCATCTCGTCGGGCGTGAGCTTCTTGCTGCCGGCGACCAGCGAGACGTTGGGCATGCGCTGGAACTGCACGTTGCTCCAGCTGTCCGCGTACGAGCAGCCGTGCGACGCCTTCTCGCCGATGATGTGGGCCTGGTCGCGCGTGGCCTGGTAGTTGACCAGGATGCCGTCGCGGACGATGTCCCAGCGCCTGGCCGGCACGCCCTCGTCGTCGTACCCGACGGCGCCCAGCGAGCCGGGGGTGGTCTTCTCGCCGACGAAGTTGACGATCTTCGAACCGAAGTTGAAGCGCTTCGACTCCCACTTGTCCAGCGTGCAGAAGCTGGTGCCGGCGTAGTTGGCCTCGTAGCCCAGCACGCGATCCAGCTCGGTCGGGTGGCCGACCGACTCGTGGATGGTGAGGAACAGGTTTTCCGGCGCGATCACGAGGTCGTACTTGCCCGGATCGACGCTCTTCGCGGTCAGCTTCTCGCGCGCCTGGCGGCCGGCGCTCCTGGCTTCCTCGACGATGTCGTAGCCGCCGTCGTACAGCGTGGCGACGCCGCCGGCGGCGCGGATCCTGTGCTCGGGCCTGGCGTCGAAGTACTCGTAGCCCATGCCCACCGGCGGCGCCAGGCCGGCGCGCGAGCGGAACTTGCCGGTCGCCTTGTCGACGGCGGTGGCGGTCAGGGGCGCCCACAGGCGATGGATGTCCTGGTCGATGTAGGAGCCGTCGGTGGACGCGAAGTACTTCTGCTGGTTCACCTGGAACAGGTTCGCCGTCATGAAACTGGCGCCGGCATCCAGGCCCGCCTTGTTGGCGGCGATCAGCATCTCGGCCTTGTCCTTGATGGGCACCGTGCGCCAGTCGCGCTTGAACGGCGTGGCCCACGCGACTTCGCCCACGCCCTGCACGGGCGCCAGCTGCACCGGCTCGGCCTGCAGCTTCGCATTGGCCCTGGCGATGGCCACGGCCTGGCGCGCCGCGCTGGCGACGGCGTCCGGGTGCAGCGAATTGGTGGCGGCGAAGCCGTAGGCGCCGGATGCGATCACGCGCACGCCGACGCCGGTCGATTCGGTATTGGTCACGCTCTCGACGTTCAGGTCGCGCGTGGTGACGTACTGGTTCAGGTAGCGGCCGATGCGCACGTCGCAGTACGAGGCGCCGGCCTTTTTCGCGGCGTCCATGGCGGCGTCGGCCAGCGCCTTCTTGACGCTCGCGGCGAGCGGATCGAGCAGCTGTTCGGCGGCGATGACGCTGCCGTGGATGGGGACCAGCATGGCGCCGGCGGTGCCGGCGCCGATCTTGAGGAAGGTACGGCGTTCCATGGATGCTCCGTTGGGATGCGATGGTGGGCACAGGGTGCCCACCCTACGGCGTCGCGGTGTACGTGCGCACCGCCCGCATGCGTATCAGACCGCGTCGGACAGCGACGTGAAGTTGAAGTCGCGTACCTTCATCGGCGGGATCGACATCTGGTACGGCACCTCGTCGCCGCCGATGATCACCGGCTTGCCGATCTCCTCGATGTTGTTCAGCATGGTCACCGGGCTCTCGTTGAAGCGGAAGTTCTTGATCGGGTACTTGATCTTGCCGTTCTCGATGTAGAAGGTGCCGTCGCGCGTCAGGCCCGTCAGCAGCACCGATTGCGGATCGACCATGCGGATGTACCAGGTGCGCGTGACCAGGATGCCCTTCTTGGTGCTGGCGATCAGGTCGAGCGTCGACTTGTCGGTGCCGGCCATGATGATGTTGCCCGGCCGCGCCGTCGGCGCCACGCCCTTCTTCTGGGCCCAGTAGCGCGAGTACTGCAGCGCATTGACCTTGCCGTCCTTGATCAGCTCCATGCGCTGGCGCGCGACCAGGCTGCCGCCGTCCCAGGGCAGCACCGGCACGTCCGGGTTCCACGGGTCGGCCCAGATGTTGACCTTCTCGTCGAACAGCTTGTCGCCCAGGCGCGAGGCGCCGCCCTTCTTCGACAAGAAGCTGCGGCCCTCGTCGGTGCGGCGCGCGTCGAAGCCGGACAGCATGGCGCCCAGCAGCTCGGAGGTGGCGGCCGGCTCCAGGATCACGGTGTAGCGGCCCGGCTCCAGCGCTTTCGCATCGACCGAGCGCAGCGCCTTTTCGATCGCCACGTCGGCGGCCTCGCGCGGGTCGAAGCGGGCGGCCTCGGTGGCCGAGCGCTTGACCCAGCCGGAACCGCGGCCGTCCTCGGTGCGCACGGTGCAGGTGAAGTCCAGGCCGGTGGCGTCCTGGTGGCCCCACACGCCTTTCGAGTTGGCGACGGCGGAAAAGGCGGTGCTGTCGTTGAAGAAGCCGGCCGCGACCAGCTTGTTCTTGCGGCAGGCCTCGATCGCATAGGCGGCGGCCTGGGCGCGGAATTCCGGATCGATGGCGGCGGTCTTCGCATCGAAGGTCTTCGAGGCCTTGTAGGCCTGCTTGTCGACGGTCGGCATGAACTCCGGGTTTTCCGGCGCCAGGCGCGCCAGGTCCTCGGCGCGGCGCACGACCTTTTCCAGCGACTTGTCGTCGAATTCGTTGATGCTGGCGGTGCCCTGGCGCTTGCCGAAGGCGACCTGCACGGTCACGTTGGTGTCGTCGGCCAGGCCGGCGGTCGACACGGCGTTGCGGGCGAAGCGGATATTGCCCTCGCGGCTGCCGCCGACGGTGACGACGCACTCGTCGGCCTTGGAGTAGGACAGCACGCGGTCGCAGATGCGCTTGGTTTGTTCCTGGTTCAGGATGGTCATGGTGTGTGTGCTCCTGCCTTAGCCGATCTTGCGGGCGGTGTTGATGACGTTGATGCCGTTGAAGCGCGCGGTCGGGGAACCGTGCGAGACGATGCTGATCTGCGGCGGCTGGCCCTTGCCGTCGAAGAAGGACCCGCCCATGCGCCAGTCGCGCTCGTCGCACAGCGCCGTGCAGGCGTTCCAGAAGTCCTGGGTGTTCGACTGGTAGGCCACGTCTTCCAGCATCTCGCCGATCTTGCCGTCCTTGATCTCGTAGAACAGCTGGCCGCCGAACTGGAAGTTGTAGCGCTGCTGGTCGATCGAGAACGAGCCGTCGCCGACGATGTAGATGCCCTTCTTGACGCCCTTGACCATCTCGTCCGGCGTCATCTTCCTGGTGCCCGCCTGCAGCGAGACGTTGGGCATGCGCTGGAACTGCACGTTGCTCCAGCTGTCCGCGTACGAGCAGCCCTGCGATTCCTTCTCGCCGATGATGTGGGCCTGGTCGCGCGTGGCCTGGTAGCTCACCAGCACGCCGTCCTTGATGATGTCCCAGCGCTTGCACTTGACGCCTTCGTCGTCGTAGCCCACCGCGCCCAGCGAACCCGGGGTGGTCTTGTCGGCCACGATGTTCACCAGCGGCGAACCGTACTTGAAGTTCTTCGATTCCCACTTGTCCAGCGTGGCGAAGCTGGTGCCGGCGTAGTTGGCCTCGTAGCCCAGCACGCGATCGAGCTCGGTCGGGTGGCCGACCGACTCGTGGATGGTCAGCCACAGGTGCTCGGGCGAGAGCACCAGGTCGTACTTGCCCGGCACGACCGACTTGGCGGTCAGCTTGCGCTTGGCGTCGCGGCCGGCCGCGCGCGCGTCCTCGACGATGTCGTAGGAGTTCGTGTACAGCGTGGCGACGCCGCCCGCGGCCTTGATCTTGTCCGCGGGACGGCCGTCCAGGTATTCGTAGCCCATGCCGACCGGGGTCGACAGGCCGCTGCGCGAGCGGAACTTGCCGCTCGCCTTGTCGACGGCGGTGGCCGAGACCGGCGCCCACAGGCGCTGGACGTCCTGGTCGATGTAGGAGCCGTCGGTGGACGCGAAATACTTCTGCTGGTTCACCTGGAACAGCATCGACTGCATGAAGTTGGCGCCGCCGTCCATGCCGGCCTTGTTGGCGGCGATCAGCAGCTCGGCCTTTTCCTTGATGGGCACCGTGCGCCAGTCCTTCTTGACCGGCGTCGCCCACGAGACTTCGCCCACGCCCTTCACCGGCGCCAGCTGCACCGGCTCGCCCTGCAGCCGGGCATTGGCCTTGGCGATCGCCACCGCCTGGCGCGCGGCGTTGGCCACGCCGTCGCTGCTCATGTCGTTGGTGGCGGCGAAGCCGTAGGCGCCGGAAGCGATCACGCGCACGCCCACGCCGGCCGATTCGGTATTCGTCACGTTCTCGACGTTCAGGTCGCGCGTGACGATGTACTGGTTCAGATAGCGCCCGATCCGCACGTCGCAGTACGACGCGCCGGCCTGGGTGGCGGCGTTCATCGCCGTGTCGGCCAGGGCCTTCTTGGCGGCGACCGCCATCGGGTTGAGCAGTTCTTCGGCGGCGATCGCGCGGCCGAACACGGGGACCAGCATCGACCCGAAAGCCAGGCCGCTGATGTTGAGGAAGGTACGGCGTTCCATTAAGTCTCCTGAATCACGCTACATCTCGGACAACGGCCGGGAAGACGGCCGCTCGTTCTTGTTTTACTGCGGTGCGTCATGAACATGCGACGGAATCGCATGGGAAAACTGTTAAACCATAGCAGCAAGTTGACGTTTTGAATAGGCAATCTTTATGCCACCGACGTAGGCGTGCGAAGCATGGACATGCTTCGGGCGCCGGACTGTCCGCAAGCGTGTCCGCCAGGCGTCCGGCCTGTGTCCGCGCGCGTTTTCGCGGACACATCGCGTATGCATGTCCCGCGCGCGCCACCGTCCGCCCCGGTGCGTCACGACCGCGCCATGCACCACGGTGACAATTCGTGCATTTTTTCGGGGAGGGCAACGTGTATATTTCGGAACACAAAAATTAACATTTCACGTTCAAGGGTTGTCATGAAGACCGTTCGCACCGCCGCTGCCGTGGCGCTGGCCTGTTTCCTCGGCACCGGCACGGGCGCCGCCGGCGCCGCCACCGAACCCGCCCTGCCGGCACCGGGCCAGCTGGCGGCGCTGGTCTTCCCCGGCTGGAGCGATAGCGCCGGCGGCCGCGTGCACACCGTGCAGGTGCCGCCCGGCGGCGGTGGCGCCAACGGCGCGGGCGGCTGGGCCAGCGGCGCGGCGCGCGTCGTGGTCGCGCCGAAGCTGGTGCTGCGCGGCGACGGCGAGCGCCTGACCCTGATCGCCGGCCTGGTGCCGGCGGCCGACGACGGCCGTCCCGCCGCTACGCCCCAGACGCCGATGGCGCTGGCGGCCTACCAGTTCGAGCGCGCCAGGGGCGGCTGGCGCGTCAGCAGCCGCCAGGGCATCTTCGCCTGGCGCGGCTTCGCCGGCACGGCGACGCTGCACGCGGTCGCGCTGTCGGAACGGCGCCAGGGCCTGGGCGTGGAATACGGCGGTTGCTGGCAGGGCTATTGCGGCACCTGGCTGGCGCTGTACGAAGTGGACAAGGGCGGCATCCGGCGCGAGCCGGCGGTGGAACTGGCGCTGTCCGGCACCAACATGGCGGGCGCCGGCGATTGCGCGCATCGCCTGCAGCCGCTGGTGCGGTCGCGCGACGCGGAACCGGGCGCGCGCGCCGAGGCGGTGGGCGGCGCCGAACACGATTGCTACGCGATCGACAGCACCTGGACGATCGAGCCGGGCGGCGCGCACCCGGGCGACCTGAGCATCCACTACCAGGGCGCGATCAGCCGCTCGGAAACGCGGCTGTCGCCGCCGGTCGCGATCGACCAGCGCCAGGTGCTGCGCTACGGCAGCGGCAAGTACCGGGCCATTTCCGGCTTCAACCCGGTGCCGCCGATCTGAGCGCCGGCGCCGGCACGTCGCCCCGGCGCAGGCCGGGGTCCAATCTTGCATGCGCTGCGGTTGCGCCACGAAATTGGGTCCCGGCCTGCGCCGGGACGACGGCCTGCGACGTGCCGGACGTTTTACTTCTTCTTCACCGGCGTGAAGTTCAGGTCCTGGAAGTCGTAGCTGAAGTCGGTCTCGGTGGAGATCGGCTGCATCTTCATGCGCTCGATGCTGCCGTCCGGATTCAGCGCGAAGGTCACGTAGGCGTCGGCGTTGAAGTTGCGCTCCTTCCAGCGCACGATGAAGGTGTCGTGCTGGAAGTGCACCATCTCCCCGGTCAGGTCGGGCGTGCGCGAGAAGCTGAACACCTGCTTGCCCCCCACGTGCCGGATCGTCGCGATGCCGTACCACGGATCCTGGTAGTCGCCGTCGTAGGCGCTGCGCGCCAGCGAGGGCTGCGATGCCGCCGCCTTGGCGCCGTCGGCCTTGGCCAGGCGCGCCTGCTCCTTCGCATGCATCTCGTCGTCGACAGCCTTGACGGCGCCGATCCAGTCGGGCTGCGCGCCCGGGTTGAGCAGCCGGTCGACCAGCTGGTACTGCAGGGCGTTGAGCGAGCCGCCGCTTTCGGCGTTGGTCAGGATGGCGACGCCCAGCTTCGCTTCCGGCACCAGCACCACCTTCGAATAGAAGCCCTGCAGCGCGCCGCTGTGCAGGGCCAGCAGCTTGCCCTGCCAGTCGCGCAGCTGGAAGCCGAGGCCGTAGGCCGCGAAGTTCGCGCGCGTGCCGGCCAGCTTCGGGTTCGGCTCCGAGATGCGCATCGGCGTCTGCGCCGTCCACATCTCGCGCGCCTGCTTCGCGCTGTACAGGCGCCGCTCCTTGCCGTCCGCGCCCTTGCCCAGGCTGCCCTGCGCCAGCAGCACGTTCATCCAGCGCGCGATGTCCTCGGCGTTCGTGTTGATGCCGACCGCGCCCACCGCGTTCGGCACCGGCATCGCCTTCACCGCCGCGATCCTGCCGTCGATCTTGCTGTGGGCATTGGCGACGTCCGGGTTGCCGGCATTGTCCGCCAGGCTGGTGGTCGTGGTCGTCATGCCGGCCGGGACCAGGATGCGCTCGCGGATCGTCTCGCCCCAGGTCTTGCCGGACTTCGCCGCGATGATCTTGCCGGCCACGATGTACAACAGGTTGTCGTAGGCATAGCTGCTGCGAAAGCTCGTGCTCGGCGCGATGAAGCGCAGCTTGTGGATGATCTCGTCGGTCGAGAAATTCGTGGTCGGCCACCACAGCAGGTCGCCGGCGCCCAGGCCCAGGCCGCTGCGGTGGACCAGCAGGTCGCGCACCGTCATCTCGTGGGTGACGTAGGCGTCGTACATCTGGAAGTCCGGCAGGTGCTTGGTGACCGGGTCGTCCCAGGCCAGCTTGCCCTCGTCGACCAGCATCGCCAGCGCGGCGGCGGTGAAGGCCTTGGAGTTCGACGCCACCTCGAACAGCGTCCTGGCGTCGACCTTGTCCGGCGCGCCCAGCTTGCGCACGCCGTAGCCGCGCGTCGCCAGCACCTTGCCGTCCTTGACGATGGCGATCGCGATGCCGGGCACGTCGAACAGCTTCATGGTCCGTTCGACGTCCTGGTCGAGCCAGGCGCCGATGGCGGCGGTGTCGGCGGCGGGCAAGGCGGGCGCGGTGGCGGATGGCGCAAGCGGCGCCGCCGGCGCGGGGGCGGTCTGCGCCAGGGCGGCGCCGGAAAAGGCGAGCAGCAGGGCTGCGGCGATACGGTTCAGGGATTGCACTCTCGGTTTCCTCGGTATGGGTCGTCAGGGCGGCACGGCGGGCCGTGGGCGCGAGCAGGATAGCATTTTCGTCCTCCCCGGTCTAAGCGGCCTACGGCAGCTGGTCGACCCACACCGGCGCCGACCACAGGATGCGGCCGTCGTCCTGGGTCACCTTCGCATAATAGAAATGCGGGCCGGGCGCCGGCACGACCTCGACGTCGGCGCGGTCGGACAGGCGCCCCACTGCGCCGTTGCGGCCCGGGACGCCCTCCATGAGTGCCACCGACGCCGCCTGCCGTCCGGCGCCGCCGGCGAAATGCACGCGCAGGCGCAAGGGGCCGCTGTTCTCGAAGCGCTCGCCCATCAGGCGGTCGTTGGCGCGCAGCACCAGTTGCGCGTCCTTGTCCATCGTGGCGAACACCCGGCGCGCGCGCAGCGCCTCGACGAAGCTGGCGCGCGTGAGCGGCACGCCGTTCGGCACCAGCACCGCCGTGCGGTTGGCCGCGGACGCGCCCCAGTTGGCGCAGTGGTTGTCCTGGTTGCTGCTGAACGCCACGTGGTAGCCCGCTTCCAGCAGCGTGTTGCAGGCCGCCTCGAAGCTGCTGCGGCGCGTCTCGCCTTCGTCCTCGCGGGTCGAGAAGGCCGAGCTGTTGAGCACCTCGCACAGGACCATCGCCGCGTCGCCGTCCGCCGTGTAGGCCAGCGGCCTGCCGTCCACCGCGAACTGGCCGGCCACGGCCGGATGGTTGAACTGGCCGATCCAGCCGCGCGCCCGCATCAGCGCGTACAGCGCGCGGTAGTCGCCGCGCGCGGTCTCGGTGTCGGCCAGCAGCGCGCCGTGCGCCGTCCTTTCCCAGCCCAGCAGCTCGTCGGCGTTGAAGATGTTCAGGTGGCCGCCGTTGTTGATCACGCCCCATTCGAGGCCGTACAGCGCCAGGAAGTCCGGATGGGTGGCGCTGAAGACGCGCGCGCTGTCCAGGCCCGTGCGGTACAGCGACCTGGCGGCGGCCGGGTCGGCATCCGGGTTCGTGCCTTCCGAGCCGTCGTACATGTGGTTGTGTTCCGAGACCATCAGCATGTCCAGCCCGTGCCCGCGCGCGTACGGCCAGGCGGCGTCGGGGCCGTACGGGGCGCTCTGCGGCGCCTGGGCGCCCTTGCAATCGTCGACCGGCGCGCCGCCGTCGCTGTGGCTGGTCTGGCTGTGCAGGTTGCCGTAGTAGACCGTGTACGGCAGGCCGTCCGGCGCCGGCGCGGCCGCCAGCGGCGCGCGGCGCGTCGGCAGCGGGGCGAATGCCGGCATGCGCGGCGCGGCGAGGCGCCCGACGGCGATGTCCCAGGACTGCGCGAGCGCCTCGCCGCCGACCTGCGCGCGCAGGCGCACGCGGTAGATGCCGGGCGCCGGCCGGGCGCCACCCAGCAGGCCCCGCCAGCGCACCGCCACCTCGACCGGCTCGCCCGCGAGCGCCGCGCTGCCCCGCCACTGCAGGACGCGGCGCCCGGACGGCGCCAGCAGCTCGAGGCGCCAGGCGACGGCGGCCGGCCGTTCCAGGCCGGGGTAGTCGAAGGACAGGGTGAACGTGCGCGCCTCCGGCTGGCCGCGGCCGTCGCCGCGGTACGGGGCAGCCAGCGTGGCATCGAACTCGCGGTGTTCGTGCCGGACCGCCGCCAGCGGGGCGGATGCCGATTGCGCGGCAATCGCCACGCCAGGGTGGAACAAGCCGGCCGCGGCCAGCACCAGGAAGGGGGGAATGTGCAGGGTTTTCATGATGCAATTTTTGCAATTGCATCGATTGCCACATTGATTCGTGGCTCATACCCCGATTAACTAATTGTTATTCGATTGATAAATATAAAAATAGTATCGAACGCTACCCCGGCGCAGGCCGGGGTTCCGATCGTGCAGGCGCGTCGGCTGCCAGCACATCGGGTCCCGGCCTGCGCCGGGACGACGCGGCGCTATCCATCTCCCAGTTCGCCGTCCCCGACCCGCCGCGCGTTCGCGGCGCCGGCCGGCCCCACGCTCAGCGTCACCGCATGCGGCAGGCCGTCGTCGACCAGCGCGATCGCGCCCTCTTCCTGCACGACGCCGTCCACCGTCAGCACGGTCGCGTCGCCGCGCCGCACGTCGATGGTGTAGGGCGTCGCGCCGAAGCGGTAGTGCAGGCGGAAACCGTCCCACTCCGGCGGCAGCTGCGGCGCCAGCGCCAGGCGGTCGGCGCTGCGCTCGACGCCCAGCAGCGATTCGAGGATCAGGCGGTACATCCAGCCCGCCGAACCGGTGTACCAGCTCCAGCCGCCGCGGCCCACATGCGGCGCCACCGCGTACACGTCGGCGGTCATCACGTAGGGCTCGGCCTTGTACACGGCGCAGGCCTGCGCGCTGGCGGAATGGTTGGCCGGATTGATCATCCGCGCCAGCTCCCAGGCGCGCGCGGTGTCGCCCAGGCGCGCGAAGGCCATCGCGGTCCAGATCGCCGCATGCGTGTACTGGCCGCCGTTCTCGCGCACGCCCGGCGCATAGCCGCGGATGTAGCCGGGATTGAGCTTGCCCTTGTCGAACGGCGGATCGAGCAGCTGGATCAGGCCCGCGTCGCGCCGCACCAGGTGGGCGTCGACTTCGAGCATCGCGGCGTGCGCGCGCTGCGGGTCGGCCGCGCCGGACAGCACGCTCCAGCTCTGCGAGATCGAGTCGATGCGGCACTCGTCGTTCTGCTGCGAGCCGAGCGGCGTGCCGTCGTCGAAGTAGGCGCGGCGATACCACTTGCCGTCCCAGGCGTTCTCCTCGATGTTGTGCGACAGCACCTGGGCCGCGCTGCGGCAGGTGGTGGCGAAGCCGTAGTCGGCGCGGCGCTCGGCCAGTTCGGCGAAGCGCTGCAATACCTCGACCAGGAAGAAGCCCAGCCAGACGCTCTCGCCGCGGCCCTCGTTGCCGACCCGGTCCATGCCGTCGTTCCAGTCGCAGGTGCCGATCAGCGGCAGGCCGTGCTGGCCGAACGCCAGCGCGCGCCGGATCGCGCGCACGCAGTGCTCGTAGATGCTGGCCTGCTCGCGCGACTGGGCCGGCAGGTCGTACCAGGACTCCTCTTCCTGCTTGAGCGGACGGCCCTCGATGAAGGGCGCGACCTCGTCCAGCAGCGTCGCGTCGCCGGTCACGGTGACGTAGCGGTGCACGGCCAGCGGCAGCCACAGGTAGTCGTCCGAGCAATGCGTGCGCACGCCGCGCCCGGTGGGCGGATGCCACCAGTGCTGGACGTCGCCCTCGACGAACTGGTGGCCGGCGAACAGCAGGATGTGGTCGCGCAGCAGTTCCGGCCGCGCGTGCACGGTCGCCATCGCGTCCTGCAGCTGGTCGCGGAAGCCGTAGGCGCCGCCCGACTGGTAGAAGCCGCTGCGCGCCCACATGCGGCAGGCGATGGTCTGGTACATCAGCCAGCCGTTGGCCAGTGCGTCGAGCGACGGTTCCGGCGTCTCGATGCGCACCGCGCCGAGCGTCTCTTCCCAGTACTCGCGCACCTTGGCCAGGTCGGCCGCGGCGACGGCGCCGCCGCTGTGGCGCTGGACCATGCCGGAAGCGTCCAGGTTGCGCCGGCCGCCCACGCCCAGCATGAACACCAGTTCGTGTTCCTCGCCCGGCTGCAGGTCGACGATGGCCTGCAGCGCGGCGCACGGGTCGAGCGCCGCGCCGGTGCGGCCCGACAGGCCGGCGCGCTCGAGCGCCGCCGGATTGGCCAGGCTGCGGTTGCGGCCGATGAATTCGGCGCGGTCGCAGGTGTACGACACGTGCTCGGCGTCCAGGTGGAAGAACGCCACGCGGCCCGAGAAGTCAGTGTTGTAGGCATTGCGCGCGAACAGCGCGCCGCTGACCGGATCCTGCTCGGTCACCACGTGCATCGCCGACTTGCCGCGCAGGTCGCCCAGCACCCACTCGACGTAGCCGGTGACGGACAGGCGGCGCGCGACCGGTCCCTCGTTGCGCAGCTTGATGACCACGTACTTCAGCGGCGCATCCAGCGCCACGTAGGTCAGCAGCTCGCTGCGGATGCCGTGCGCGCTGTGCTCGAAGGCGCTGTAGCCGAAGCCGTGGCGCGCCAGGTAGTGGGCGCCGGACGGCGCCGGCAACGCCGTGGGCGACCAGAACACGCCGGTGTGCTCGTCGCGCAGGTAGAAGGCTTCGCCGCCGCGGTCCAGCACGGGATCGTTTTCCCACGGCGTCAGGCGGAATTCATGGGCGTTCTGGTTCCAGCTGTAGGCCTGGCCGCTTTCCGAGACCACGCTGCCGAACATCGGGCTGGCCAGCACGTTGACCCACGGCGCCGGCGTGTGCAGGCCCGGACCGGTGCGCACCAGGTATTCGCGGCCGTCGCGGCTGAAGCCGCCGATGCCGTTGTCCAGCACCAGTTCGGGCAGCGCCAGCGCGGCCGGCAGCGGCGCCGCCGCCGCCGGGACGGGCGCCGCCAGCACCGGCGGCAGGGCCGGCAGGCCGGGCCGCGGCAGGCCGGCGCGGCGCAGCTGGTCGGCCAGGCTGCCGCGCTCGTCGGACAGCACCACGCGCGCGACCGACTGCATCAGCACCCGGTCCTCGTTCGAGATCTGGTCGAGCAGGCGCACGAACACGCCGCCCGGACGGTCGATCGACTGGGCATCGCTGCCGGAAGCGATCAGGCTCATGATCTGGTCGTGCAGCGCCTGGCGGTAGCCGCTGGCGTCCTCGCACCAGATCACCAGGTCGACCACCAGCCCCTTCAGGCGCCAGTAGGCGTGCGCCTGCACCAGCTGGCGCGCCAGGTCGACGTTGGACGAGTCGCGCACCTGCAGCAGCACGATCGGGAAGTCGCCCGAGATCGCGTACGCCCACAGGCCGGACTGGCCGCGCCCGTTGCGCGCGATGACGGCCGGATCGGCGCGCAGGCCGGCGTGCGGGTAGATCACGCTGCCGGCCAGGCGGCCGTACAGCTGGGCATCGGTCTCGCTGGCGTTGAGCTGGCGCAGCACCACCTGGCTGTGGGTCCAGGCCAGTTCGAACACGCGGTCGGCCAGGTGGCGGTCCTGGTACTTGTCGACCAGGTGCAGCGCCTGCTCGCGGGTCTCGGCCGCGCCCAGCACGACGTCGAACACGACCTCCTCGTCCGGCTCGAGCACGAAGGTGCGGCGGATCGCCGCCACCGGGTCGAGCACCGAACCGTGCTGGCCTTCCAGCGGCGCGCGGTTGTCCGGCGCCAGCACCTGCGGCAGCGCGATGCGACCGCCGCGGCCGAGAAACTGGGAACGGCTGGTCTCGAATTCCGGCGCCGCCAGGGGGCTGTCTCCATTCGCGCGGTAAGCCGTCATCAGGTTCAGCAGGTAGGGCGACTGCTCGTCCTTGGTACGCGGGCGGCGCGTGGCCAGGATCGCGCCGCGGTCCTGCAGGATCTCGGTCTGCACGAACAGTTTCGAGAACGCCGGATGCGACGCGTCGGCGGCCGCCGCCGCCATCACCACTTCGGTATAGCTGGTCACCTCGATCGTGCGGCGCACCGGCGACTTGTTGGCGATGCGCGTGCGGCGCAGCTCGATGTCGTCCTCGGGCGACACCACGATCTCGGTATGCAGCTCGATGCCGTGGTCGCGCCGGCGGAATTCGGCGCGCCCCTCGGAGAAGCTGACCTCGTAGTGTTCCGGGCGGTCCAGCGTGGGCTGCCAGGCGGTCGACCACAGGCGGCCGTCGTCCAGGTCGCGCACGTAGCAGAACTGGCCCCAGTCGTCGACGGTCGCGTCCTCGCGCCAGCGCGTGACGGACAGGTCCTTCCAGCGGCTGTAGCCGGAACCGCTGCCGGTCACCATCACGTGGTAGCGGCCGTTGGACAGCAGCTGGACTTCGGGCGGGGCGCCATCCGGCTGCACGACGATGCGCGTCGGCATGGTCGCTTCCGGCGCCGGCGTGCGCATGGCCTCGGCCTCGGCGCTGGCCGACTCGAAGGCGCCCGACTTGGGCACGCGCTCCTGCAGCAGCAGCAGCGTGGCCTGGAATTGCGGGTCGCCCTCGAAGCGACGCTGCATCGGGCGGTCGTGCAACAGGTAGGACAGGGCCAGGAAGCCCATGCCCTGGTGGTGCACCATGAACGAGCGCACGATCGCATGGTCCTGGCCGCGCGGCAGGCGCGACGCGGTGTAGTCGACCGCCTCGTAGAAGCCGTAGTTGCCCGTGAAGCCGAGCTTTGCCATGCGTTCCAGGTTCTCGCAGGCCAGTTCCGGCTCGACCATCAGGCCCATCATCGACGCATAGGGCGCGATCACCAGGTCCCCGCCCAGGCCGCGCTTCAGGCCCGTGCCCGGCACGCCGAAGGCGCGGTACTGGTAGTTCATGGCCGCGTCGACGGTGTTGTAGCCGGACTCCGAGATGCCCCACGGGATATTGCGGCGGCGCGCGTAGTCGATCTGGGCATGGATGATGCCGTGGTAGGTCTGGTCGAGCAGCGTGTCGCGGTAGGTCGGCATCACCAGCAGCGGCATCAGGTACTCGAACATCGAGCCGCTCCACGACAGCAGCAGTTGCTGGCCGCCGACGAGGCACAGCTGGCGCCCCAGCGCGAACCAGTGCTCCTGCGGGAACTGGCCCTGGGCGATGGCGACGAAGGAACCCAGGCGCGCTTCCGAGGCCAGCAGGTCGTAGCTGTTGCCGTCCAGGCGGCGCTCGCTGACGTTGTAGCCGATCGCCATCAGGTCGATGTCGGCGTTGTACAGGAAGCCGAAGTCCATCACGCCGAACTCGCGCGCCTGGCGCGCCAGCAGCGCGATCTCGTCCAGCCGCGCACGCGCGTTGGCGCGGCCTTCCGCCACCAGCCGCGCCAGCTGCTGCTGGCGCGCGCGCTCGTCGTCGTCCAGGTCCTCGCCCGGCGCGCGCATGTCGAACGCGGCCAGCTCGCGCAGCGTCGGGATCCGCGTCAGCGTCGAATCGATGACGAACTGGTGCACCGCGCGCATCCACGGCGCCATCGCCAGCAGGTCCGCATGGGCCGCCGCGGCCTGCGCGGCCAGCTTGCCGGTCCAGGCGCGCAGCACCGGATCGATCTCGGGCGCCAGCGCGGCGTGCAGCTCGGCCGTGGCGCGCGCCAGGCCGCCCAGGCACTCGGCCAGGCCCGGCAGGGTGTCGGCATTGCGGCACTGCTCCGGCGTCAGGCGGTCCCACAGCGCCGCCAGGGCCGCGCGCACGTCCGGCACGCCCGGCGCGTCGGCCATGCCGGCGGCGTGCTCCTCGGCGACGCGCAGCGCATCGCGGATGCCGTCCAGCACGCGCCGCGACGCGACCGGCCGGTCGGCCAGTTGCTCGAGGCCGGCGGCCAGGGTCAGCAGGTGGCCAGCCAGGTTGCCGCTGTCGACGGCCGACACGTACATGGGCAGCAGCGGCGCCAGCGTCTGGGTGTCGTACCAGTTGTAGAAGTGGCCGCGGTGGCGCTCCATGCGCCCCATCGTGCCGAGCGTGGCGCGGGTGCGCTGCAGCAGTTCGCCGCCGGCCACGTAGCCGAAGTCCCAGGCCGTGAAGTTGGCCAGCAGCGCCAGGCCGATGTTCGTCGGCGAGGTGCGGTGCGCGATCACCGGCGACGGATGCTCCTGCATGTTGTCGGGCGGGAGCCAGTTCTCTTCGGCGACCACGTGGTCCTCGAAGAAGGCCCAGGTGCGGCGCGCCACCGTGTGCAGGAACGTGCGCTGCTCGTCGCGCAGCTGGTGCGCGGGGCGCTCGAGCGGCAGGCTGACCCACCAGGCCAGCACGGGCGACAGGAACCACAGCAGCAGCAGCGGCGCGGCGGCGAACAGCGCGGGCGGGTTCACGAAGGTCAGCAGCATGGCGCTGCCGACGGCGAAGGCCGGGGCGAACCACATGTTGCGCCAGTTGCTCTCCATGTCGGTGCTCGAACGCGACAGGCTCGAGGCGCGCCACTCCAGCAGGCGCCGGCGCGACACCAGCATGCGCCAGGCGGTGCGCGCGATGGCGTCCAGGGTGTACCAGGCCTCGTGCGGCAGGAAGGCCATGTTCAGCACGGCGTGGCCCAGCCCGATGCGCGCGCCCTGCGCCCAGTTCAGCAGGTGCTGGCGCAGCGGGATGTCGTGCGCCTTGTCGGCCAGGCCGATCAGCGCGCCCAGGAAGAACGGCAGGAAGAACACCGACAGGATCGCCGCGCTCCAGAACGCCGGCGCCGGCAGCAGCGCCCAGCAGGCCAGCAGCAGCACGGTCAGGGCCGGCGCCACCAGGCTGCGGCGCAGGTTGTCGAACAGCTTCCAGCGCGCCAGCGGCGCCAGCGGATTGGGGCCGCGCTTGCCGCCCGGGAGCGGCACCTTGTTGCGCAGCCAGCCGGCCAGCTGCCAGTCGCCGCGGATCCAGCGGTGGCGCCGGCTGACGTCGTCGCTGTAGCGCGGCGGATAGGCTTCCACCACCTGGGCGTCGCTGAGCAGGCCGGAACGGATGTAGCAGCCTTCCAGCAGGTCGTGCGACAGCACGCGGTTGTCCGGCAGGCGGTCGCCGAGCACGCGCTCGAAGGCGTCGAGGTCGTAGATGCCCTTGCCGGTGAACGAGCCTTCGCCGAACAGGTCCTGGTAGACGTCGGACACGGTGCGCGTGTACGGGTCGATGCCCGGCTCGCCGCTGCACAGGCGCTCGTAGCGCGAGGCGTTTTCCAGCGGCAGCGAGGTCGTCACGCGCGGCTGCAGCAGGCCGTAGCCGTCGACGACGTGGCTGCCGTCGGCGCTGAGCACCGGGTGGTTGAGCGGATGCGCCATCGTCGCCACGAACTGGCGCGCGGCGTCGCGCGGCAGCTGGGTGTCGGCGTCCAGCGTGATCACGTAGCGGGTTTCCACCAGCGCGTCGGTGTCGCCCTCGACGACGGCGAAGCGCTCGCGCGCGCCGCCGCGCAGGAAGGCATTCAGGTCTTCCAGCTTGCCGCGCTTGCGTTCGCGGCCGATCCAGGCCTGCTCGCTCTCGTTCCAGGTGCGCGGACGGTGCAGCAGCAGGAACGGCATGCCGGCGGCGCTGCCGTACTTCTCGTTGAGGGCGGCAATGGCGGCGCGCGCCTGCTCGACCAGCTCGGCATCGCCGTACATCTCCTGCTGCGGCGCGTCGGCCAGGTCGGTCAGCAGGCAGAAACGCAGGTTCGGGTCGCGGTTGGCCAGGTAGCGCACTTCCAGCGCCTCGCACAGCGCCGCCACGTTGGCGCGGCTGTACAGCAGCGACGGCACGACGACGACCGTGCGCGCGTCGCCCGGGATGCCCGCGCTGAAATCCATGCGCGGCAGCGGCGCCGGCAGCACCAGGCGCGTGGCCAGCAGGTTGACCAGGGCCAGCGCCAGCTGGCTCGCGCCGACCGCGCCCAGCACGGCGATGACGACCAGCAGCCAGTGCGCGCCCCCGGCCTGCGCCGCATGCACGACGATGGCGCCGGTGAACAGCGCGGTGAAGGCGCCGATCGCGCCCAGGTAGGACAGCAGCGGGCGCGCGCGGCCCGTGCGGCGCAGCGCGGCGCCGAAGCCCGGCCGCATGTTCAGGCGCTGCTCCAGCTGCGGCAGGCCCTTGCCGGTCAGCCAGTAGCCGACGTGGCGCAGGCGCGGGTCGGCCTTGCCGCCCTGCTCCGCCGCGGCGAGGCCGTCGGCGGCCAGCGCCACGGCTTCGGCCGCGACCTCGATCTCGGCGCGGCCGCTGGCGCGCGCCAGGCGCTCGACGACGTGGCGGTAATGGTCGCGCGTGGTGAAATCCATCCTGCCGTAGACGCCGGCCGGATCGCCGCGCAGCGCGTGCTCGACGGTGCTCATCGTCTCGACGAATTCGCGCCAGTCGGTGACGTCCAGCAGGCGCAGGCTGCCGATGCTGTTGGCGACCGAGACCTGGTCGGCGGCCTGCTGGCCGATGTCGGCCTGCACCGCCTGCTCGATCGTGCGGCCCTCGTCGGCCAGGCGCGTGGCGATCCATTGCAGCGCCTGGGTCAGCGGCCCGTTGCGGCCCTGCAGGCGCCGGGTCAGCTCGGCGACGAAGCCGGAGCCCATCGGTTCGACCTCGCGCGCCATGTCGGCCACCAGCAGGATCAGGTCGCCGGGACGCTCGTCGGCCTTTTCCGCCATGCGGTCGGCCCAGCGGTTGGCCTGTTCGCGCTGGGCGCGGTTGTCGCTCTGGCGCGCGGCGATGCGGCGCAGGTTCTCGATCAGCGCCAGGCGCAGCATGATCGGGATCGCCCACAGTTCGCCCAGCGCCAGCGGGGCGCCTTCCTGGTAGGCGGCGACGAAGCGCGCCAGGCTTTCCGGCTCCAGGTGGCCGTCGCCGTGGGCGATCACCTCCAGCGCGAGCTGGTAGACGCGCGGGACGCCGCCGGCATCGGGATCGGCCAGGCGCGGCAACTCGCGGCTGTAGTCCTTGGGCAGGTGATGCTGCGCGATGCGCACCTGCTCCTCGACCAGGTAGTAGTTATCGAGCAGCCATTCGGCGGCCGGCGCCAGGCGCACGCCGGCATTCGCCGCGCGGGTCAGGCCGGTGCAGGCGGCGGCGATGACGGCGGCGTTGTCGGCCAGGCGGTCGAGCAGGCCGGCGCTGCCCGGCGAGGCGGCGATCTGGTGGCGCGCCGCGAGGCGGCGTCCGTGCACCGCCATCTGGGCGGCGGAAAACACTTCCGCGCGCAGCGGCGCATCGTCGTTGGCGAGCGTCGGCGCGGACATGGCAGGCTGCCCCGCGCCTGGCGCGGCGGGCTGGAGATCTTTTTCTTGTTTCAACAGGAACCTCGGTGATGGCGTGCGCGCGGATGCAGCCAGTCGGCGGGAAGGGAACGAGGCAGGGGCGCACGGCAATTGCCATGCTAGAAGATTGCGGATGGGATGACTGTGCGCTAGCGAACGTAGGGGTTCGTCATACCGGGTGGGCACGTTTCATTTGCGGCCCCAGCCTCACATGCCCACCCGACGTGTGCTGGCCAATACGTGTATCGATGCCGCAGGATGGGCGCCCCGTGCCCACCAGGACCGGCGGCTCAGCGATCGCCGGCCAGCGCCAGCCCGCCGACCACCGTCAGCGCGCGCGGGTGTCCCATCCGGTGCAGGCACAGCGCCGCCCGCGCGCTGCGGTTGCCGCTGCGGCAGACGAAGACCAGCGGGCGCGGGTCGGCCAGCAGGCCGGCGGCATGCTCCGCCAGGCGCGACATCGGGATGCGCCGCACCAGGCCGGGCGCGCGGCCCGGCAGCGCCGCCGTGCAGACCGCGGTTTCCTCCACCTCGCGCACGTCGACCAGCACGGCCTCCTCGCCGCTATCCAGGAACGGCGCCAGCGCTTCCGGCCGCAGCTGGCCCGGCGCGCCTGCCACGGCGCCGGAGGCCGCGCCGAACGGCACGCCGCCGGCGTCCTGGGCGCGGCACAGCAGCGTGCCGGGATGGACATTGTCTCCCGCCGCGCCGTCCACGCCGACGAAGGCCAGGCGCACCGCGGCGGCGCGCAGCACGCCGCCGGCCGCGCTGCCCAGCAGGCAGGCCGTGCCGGCGCGCGCCAGCACGTCGGCGCCGATGGCCAGCGCCGGCACGCGGCTGCCGTCTTCCAGTACGACCTCGGCCCCGCCCTGCGGCCAGCCGAAAACGCCGGGCTCCCTCGCTTCCAGTCCCAGCGCCGCGCGCAACAGGCCGCGCGCCCGCGCGCCGTCGGCGCCGTCGTCCGTGCCCAGCACGGCGACGACGTCCAGCGCGCGCGCGCGCAGCAGCGCGGCCGTGCGCGTCGCCAGCGCCGCCGGCGGGTCGATCACGACGGCCTGGCGCGCCGCGCCGTCGAACACGATCCAGCCGTGGCGTCCCTCGTGGCTGAGCTGCAGCACGCCGGCGGCGGGACCCGGCGCCTCCAGCGCGGTCGCGCGCAGCGCCTCGCCGCAGCGGCGGATGCGCGCGCAGGCGGCGTCGATGAAGGCGTCGTCGGCCAGCGGCCCGAACGACAGGCGCACGGCGCCGCTGCTGCGCCATGCCGGCAGGCCCATGGCGGCCAGCACGTAGCTGGGCGCGGCCTTGGCCGCCGAGCACGCGGAGCCCGCGCTGACGCGCATGCCGGCCGCATCGAACAGGTCCAGCAGGTCCTTGCTGGCCATGTCCGGCACGGCGAAGTTCAGCGTGGTCGGCAGCGCGTGCGCGAACGGCGCGTTGAACACGATGCCGGGGAAGGCGTCGCGCAGGGCGGCGGCCAGGCGCTCGCGCATGGCGGCCAGCTCGTCATGGGTGCGGAAGGTGTGCCCGCCCTCCAGCGCGGCGAGCACGGCGCCCAGCGCCGCGATGCCGGCCATGTTCTCCGTGCCGGAGCGCAGGCCGGCTTCCTGGCCGCCGCCGATCATCAGCGGCGTGTAGGGCGCGCCCTCGCGGACGTACAGCATGCCGATGCCCTTCGGCGCATACAGCTTGTGCCCGGAGAACGGCGCGTAGTCGATGCGCGTGCCGGCCAGGCCGAGCGCCAGCTTGCCGAGCGCCTGCACGCAGTCGACCATCCAGTACGCCCGCGGCGCGGCGTCTTGCAGCACGGCGGCGATGCCGTCCAGGTCGGAGATCGCGCCGCTCTCGTTGTTGGCGGCCATAGTGCAGACCATGGCCGCGCGCGGCGCCAGCGCGCGCAGCACGTCCAGGCGGTGGCGGCCGTCGGCGTCGACCGGCAGCGCCTGCAGCACCAGGCCGGTGCCGAGCAGGGTGTTCCAGTGCGCCAGGCTTTCCGACACGGCCTTGTGCTCGGTGGCGCCGTACAGCAGCAGGTCGCCGGTGGCCTCCCCCGCCGCGCGCCGCGCGCGCACCGCGCACAGCGCCGACAGCACGGCGGTCTGGATGCCTTCGGTCGCGCCGCTGGTGAACAGCACGCGGCCCGCGCCGGCGCCGAGCACGCGGCGCGCCAGCGCCCGGGTGTCGTCCAGGATCCGCTTCGCGCGCAGGCCGGTCGCGTGGCTGCTGCTCGGATTGCCGAACCGCGCCTCCATGGTCTCCACCGCGGCGGCGAGCGCGGCGGGCAGCACGGGAGAAGTGGCATTTGCATCGAGGTAGAGTTCTGGAGTCATGAAAATAATTGCTAAAAGTCCAAAAAAATTGCGCCATGCGCTTCATTGTTGAGTAATATGTTACGTACTCATGCCGAATTGGACGTACTAAAGAATACTAATTCTTCTTCGGCAGAAGAATAAATATTCTCCAAACATCAGGACGGAAATAATGAACTCACTCGACAAATACGATTGTGCGATTCTTGCCGCCCTGCAAGCGGACGCGACCCTGTCGATTTCCGGATTGAGCGAAAAAGTGGGCCTGTCCAGCACCCCCTGCTGGAAGCGCGTCAAGCGCCTGGAAGAAGAGGGGTATATCGAAAGCCGGGTCAGTATCGTCAACCGCCACAAGGTCGGCCTGCCGGTCACGGTGTTCGTCAGCGTGCGCACCAACGAGCACGACGAAAAGTGGCTGGAGCGCTTCGCCGCCGCCGTGGTCGCGCTGCCGGAAGTGCTGGAGTTCCACCGCATGAGCGGCGACGTCGACTACCTGCTGAAGGTCGTCACCACCGACATCGACGGCTACGACCGCTTCTACAAGAAGCTCATCAAGACCGCGCAGCTGTCCGGCGTGTCGTCGGCGTTCTCGATGGAGCAGATCAAGAGCACGACCGCGCTGCCGCTGGAACTGATCTCGCACGGCCTGGCGGCCTGACCTTCCGTTGCGTGGCCTGATCGTGCGATGATGGCGGCCGTTCGGAACACAACGGAGACACGAGCAATGCCATCGACATTCAACATCGCGCTGGCCGCCGGCCTGCTGGCCCTGGCCGCCGGCGCGCAGGCCCAGGAACAGGTGGTGCGCATCGGCGTGAGTGGCCCCCTGTCGGGCGCCAACGCCTTTGCCGGCAAGGACAACGAGAACGGCGTGCGCCTGGCCGTCGAGGAACTCAACGCGCAGAAGATCAAGGCCGGCGGCAAGGTGCTGCGCTTCGAACTGCTGTCCGAGGACGACCAGGGCGACCCGAAGGCCGGCGTGAACGTCGCCCAGAAATTCGCCGATGCCGGCGTCCGGTTCGTGCTCGGCCCGTACAACTCGGGCGTGGCGATTCCCGCCTCGCGCGTCTACAACGACGCCGGCATCCTGATGTCGACCGTCGGCACCAGCCCCAAGATCACCCAGGCGCGCTACCCCAACGTGTTTCGCATCGTCGCCAGCGACACGCAGGTCGGCGCCTCGATGGCGTCCTACGCCGCAAAAGAACTCAAGATCCGCACGGTCGGCGTGATCGACGACCGCACCGCCTTCGGCCAGGGCATCGCCGACGAATTCGCGCGCCAGGCGCGCGCCTCGGGCCTGACCGTGGCCGGCCGCCAGTTCACCACCGACAAGGCCAGCGACTTCGCGGCGATCCTGACCGCGTTCCGCGCCCAGAAGGTCGACGCCATCTTCTACGGCGGCTACGCGCCGCAGGGCGCCCCGATGGCGCGCCAGATGAAGCAGCTCGGCATGGCGAACGTGCGCCTGCTCGGCGGCGACACGCTGTGCAGCCCGGAGATGGCCAAGCTGGGCGGCGACGCCGTCGGCGAGAACGTCATGTGCGCCCAGGCCGGCGCCATGCTCGACAAGCAGGCCGGCGGCCCCGCCTTCAAGGCGCGCTACAAGCAGCGCTTCCAGCGCGACCCGGACGTCTACGCCCCGGCCTTCTACGACCAGACCATGTTCATCGCCCAGGCCATCAAGGGCGCGGGCGCGGTGGACGCGGCCGCCGTCGGCAAGGCGCTGCACACGACCAGCTACCAGGGCGTGGCCGGCACCTACGGCTACGATGCGGGCGGCAACCTGAAGAAGACGGCCGTCACGGTCTACACCTTCAAGGGCGGCCAGCTGGCGCCGCTGGCGAGCTATTGAACACCGCCCGGTAAAGACCGGGCCCGGGGCGGCGCGGGCATCGCTGGCGCCCCCTTCTCTTTTCCCCGACGAGACCACCGACCCATGAACCACCTCCTGAAACTGGGCGCGCTCGCCTGCGCCGCCATGATCGCCTGCGCCCCGGCCGGCGCCGCCACCGCTGCCGACCCTGCCGCGACCGCGAAGCCGGCCGCCGCCGCCGCGTCCAGGCAGCTGAACAAGCTGGCCGACGACTACTGGGACGCGCTGGCCCGCTTCGACCCCGTGTCGGCCGGCGAAAGCGGCGACAACCGCTTCGCCGACCAGCTCGGCATGTCGATCGCGCCGAAGCAACGCGCCGCGCAGTTCGCGCTGTACAAGGGCTTCCTCAAGCGCCTGCACGCGATCCCGCGCGCCGGCCTGGCGCAGCGCGAGCAGACCAGCTGGGACATCCTCGACTACGAGCTCAAGACCGCCCTGCGCTTCGAGCCCTTCCCCGAGCACCTGCTGCCGATCAACCAGATGGACAGCCTGCCGGTGACGCTGGCGAACTACGCCAGCGGCCAGGGCGCCCAGCCGCTGTCCAGCGTCAAGGACTACCGCGCCTACCTGAGCCGCCTGGACCAGCTCGGCCCGTGGATCGACCAGGCCATCGCCAACATGCGCGAAGGGATGCGGCGCGGCGTGGTGCAGCCGAAGGCGATCATGGTGTCGGCGCTGCCGCAGTTCAAGCAGCTGGTGGCGGCGCGCGCCGAGGACAGCATCTACTACACGCCGGTAAAATCCTTCCCGGACGCGTTCGCGGATGCGGACAGGAAGGCCCTGGCGGGCGCCTACCGCGCCACCATCGACGGCAAGCTGAACCCGGCCCTGAAGCGCCTGGCCGATTTCCTGGAACGCGACTACCTCCCGGCCTGCCGCGCCAGCACCGGCTGGAGCGCGCTGCCGCAGGGGATGGACTGGTACCTCGTGCGCGTGGCCAGCCAGACCACGACCGCGCTGCAGCCGGAACAGATCCACCAGACCGGCCTGAAGGAAGTGGCGCGCATCCAGGGCGAGTACGCGCGCATCGGCCCGCAGATGGGTTACGACGGCCCGGCCGCCGGCCTGCCGACCTGGGTCTCGGAACAGGCGAAATACAAGCCGTTCAAGACCGACCGCGAAGTCATCGACGTCTACCGCAAGCTCGACGGCGTACTGGACACCAAGCTGCCGGCGCTGTTCACGCTGCGCCCGAAGATCCCGCTCGACCTGCGCCTGGAACCGGAACTGTCGCGCGCGACGGCGTCCGACCACTACACCCCGCCGGCCGCCGACGGCTCGCGTCCGGGCGTGTTCTGGTCTGTGGTGAACGACCCGACCCAGTACGGCAGCACCGGCATGGTCACGCTGTTCCTGCACGAGGGCAAGCCGGGGCACCACTTCCACATCGCGCTGATGCAGGAACTCGGCCTGCCGAACTTCCGCCAGTTCGGCGGCAACAATGCCTTCACCGAGGGCTGGGCGCTGTATGCCGAGACGCTCGGCAAGGAGATGGGCCTGTTCGACAAGCCGGAAGACTATTTCGGCCACCTGAACGACGAGATGCTGCGCGCCGTGCGCCTGGTCGTCGACACCGGCATGCACGCCAAGGGCTGGACGCGCGAGCAGTCGATCCGCTACATGCGCGAGACGCTGGGCTATCCGGAATCGATCGCGCGCAGCGAGACCGAACGCTACATGGCCTGGCCGGGCCAGGCGCTGGGCTACAAGATCGGCGCGCTGAAGATCCAGGAACTGCGCCGCCGCGCCCAGGATGCCCTCGGCGACAAGTTCAGCCTGCCCAGGTTCCACGAGATCGTGCTGGGCGAAGGCACCTTGCCGCTCGAGCTGCTGGAGAAGAAGGTGGATCGCTGGATCGCCGAATCGAAATGAGGTAGGGCGGGCATGCCATGCCCGCTTGGCTCAATCCTGGCAAATACCCAAGGCTGTGCTTTGCCAGGGGCCGCCGCCGGGCCAATGTCCGGAAAAGACGTCGGCATGATCGATACTGGCAAGCATGGGCTGCAGGAATTGCCGAAGTCCTTGCACGACTTCCGGCAACATCGGGGCTTGCAAGCGGTTTTTCTTGATGAACGCATCCCATTGCCGGACCTTCATCGCGTCACTGGCAAACTCATCCGACAGGCCGATCGGACTTGCCTCGACGGTGGTCTTGCGCCTTCCAAATGTTTCAGCCAAGGCGCTCGCCAATATGCGGCCATCGAAGCTCGTATATTGACTCAATATCCACAGGTCGAAATAATCCTTCAACCGGGTATTTGCCATGGCAAGCTTGACGAGCGCTTCGGTCTTTTCGGCTACGACCGTATCTTTCGGATAGGCGCGCAAGCTGGGGCGTGGGAGATCGGATAAAAGGACAGGATATTCGACATCGAGCGCCTCCGGCGTTACCGCATCGCCGTACCCGATGTCTACCTGGATGGGGCAACGCACCTTGTCGATGAACCCGAGAAAAGTCACGCGCACACCCTCGTCATTCGCGTCCTTGCGAATCTCTTCCGCCTTCACCGTTCCGGGATCGAATGCGATTCCATCCTCGCAGGCGATCTCGCACACATCGCGAAAGATACTGGCCAACGTGTCCAATCCGGAATCGCCATAGCCCAGCATGTCGACGTCCGTCGTCGGCCGGTGCGGCATGTCGAACCACAAATTGAAGAGCATCGCTCCTTTCAAGAGGAACGACCTTGCATGTGCCGACCGGGAAAGCCGGTAAAGCATGCGCTCCAGGCCGTATCGTGTCAGCATCTGCTGAAATTCCACGCCATCTTCCCTGGCCTTGCTCTTCAGCTTTGCCAGGACCGAAGCGGAAACGTTCTTCACCACGCTCATACAAGGAACTCCAGATATGGGCGGATGATCTTCTCCACGCGACAGATTTTTGCGAAGCGGTGCAGTTCGCTCATGGTCACGGCCTGCTTTTTCCACGCATCCTGGAGCGCTTCGATGGCGACGTCGATACCGATCTTGTTCCGGTATTTGAAGCAGTCGGCGACCGTCTTGGCCACGCTGTAAACACGAATCGACTGCCCTTCGATCAGATGGCTTTCGATACCTTCACTCAAGACATCACCGGAATACCAGACCACACGTACCGGCGGATAATCGATGTTCGGTACGCGCGCCTTGCCGGGAATCGCCATCCAGATTTCGAACGGAGATTGGGTTGTCAACCGGTGGAAGCGCAACGCCGTCAGGAGGCAGAACACACCCGATGGAACTTGCGCCGCGACTTCGAGCATCCCGTCGAATTCCGTCGGTTGCCGCTTCGTGCTCGTGTATATGCCTCGAGCAACGCGCGACAGTTCGCCCCGTTCGACAAGGCGTGACAGCGTGACGCGCGAAATACCGAGGGCGACGGCGTCCGATGCGCTGAAGGTCGCACGCGAGTGCGCCAGCGCCATGACGGGAGATGGATTTTTCTTCATGCATCGATTGTTCCATAGTGTCGGTAAATGTCAATAATTTCCGTCACTTTGAACCACTCCGAACCACGATACCTCGTTCAACGCCGGCGGCGCGCCAGGTCCTTTTCGACCACCTGCCGAAACGTATCGAACGACCAGTCGACATCGTTGACGTAGATGGCCGGCAGGTACACCTGCCCGTTGGCGCGGGCGCGGTTCACGTAGACCTTGTTCGGGATGACCACCGAGGCCAGTCCCGAGCGCAGTTTCTGGAGCCGCACCTCCATGTAGGTCGAGTCGGCCGAGCTGGGCGCGCCGATGAGGATCGTGTTCGGGAACTGCGTGAACGCATCGAGCGCATCGAGGCAGGCGCTGGCGCACTGCCCCGGCACGATGACGTACACGGGCCGGGTGAACGGCGGCGGATCGTCCGGCAGGTCGTCGGCGGCGGCGCCAACCGCGCCGGCGGGCGCATCGTCCTTCTCGACGTAATAGGTGTCGCCGCGCGCCAGCGCGGCTTGCAGGCCGGCGCTGTTGCGCTTCGCCCATGCCAGGCTCTCGACCCGGTTCTCCCGCGTGAATTCGTCCAGCACCTCGGCCATGTAGTCGGCATTGCCCTGCGAGGCGCGCCACCAGGTCTCGGTCTTCGCCGACCTGGCGTTCAGGCGGCGTTCGACCCTGCCCTCGCCCCACAGCGCCGCGGCGAACATGCGGCTCCAGGCCGAGGAACCGCCCTGGTTGCGGCGCAGGTCGATGACAACCGCATCGGCATCCAGGAAGCGCTGGCGCTGGCCGGCCACCTGCGCCGTCATGGCGCGGTAGGCCTCGCGCTGCGCGGGGTCGGGGTCGAAGGTCGGCATCGCAGCCCAGAACAGGCCCTTGCGCGGCTCGCTCAGGCCCACCTCCAGTACGGGGCCGTTGTAGCCATCCTTGAGCCAGCCCGTGGCCTGCGCGTCCACGGCCCGCCACGCCAGGTCGCGCTCGACGGTCTTGCCGTCCACGGCAAACCGGCAGCGCCCCGGCAACGCGATGAACGGGTTACCGGTATCGAGGAACAGCGTCCTGGCCCGGCTCCACCAGCGCCCCGGTTCGTCACTGCGTCCGTCGAAGGCAAATACATTGCGCTCGATGAGCTGCGCGACGGGCTTGCCGTCGCAATCGAGCACCTGCGCGCCCACCGGCGGCGCGTCGCCGCCGGACGCCTGGACGAACAGGCCACCCTGGCGCCAGGCCGTGACGAAACCGGGCCAGCGCGCGGATGGCTGCGCCGCGGGGCCGAGTTGGGGAACGATGCCGGCATGACCGTCGCCGAGCGTCGCGTTGAAGCGCATCAGCGCGGCGGTGTAGGCCGCCGGGCCGTCCACCCTGGCGGCCAGGGCCAGGGCGTCGCGGCGCGCGGCGTCGAGCCGCGCCGGAAAGGCGGGATTGGCGCGGTCATGGGTGCCCGGGTGGTTGTCGCGCGTGAGCCTGACCGCCTCCTCGATGTCGTCGACCGCGGCCTGGCGCCACTGGACGGCGCTCTGCGGCAGCGCAGGCTCGGCGGCTGCAGCGCCGATGGAACATGCCGCCAGCGCGGCCAGGGCCGCCCTCGATACGCGAACAACGTGATGGTTCAATGTACCCTCCGGACAGACAGTATGCGGACACGACAAGACGTCGTCGCATCATACGGCCCGGCCGGCCGGGAATCACGCTTTTTCCGATGCATACCTCAACCGGCCGGCACGATCCTCCACACCACGCCGCCGGCGTCGTCCACGACCAGCAGCGCGCCGTCCTGCGCCACCTCCACCGCCGCCGGCCGGCCCCAGACGTCGCGGTCGGACAGCACCATGCCGGTCATGAAGTCCTGGTACTGGCCGGTCGGCACGCCGTTCTTCATCGTCACGCGCACCACCTTGTAGCCGGTGCGGATGCCGCGGTTCCAGGAGCCGTGCAGCGCCAGGAAGATGTCGCCCTCGTACTCCCTGGGGAACGCGTGCTTCGCCCCCGCCGGTGCGTGGTAGACCACCATGCCCAGCGGCGCCGAGTGCGCCTGGACCAGCGTGTCGGGCACGATGACCTTGTCCTTCAGGTCGGGCCGGATGCCCTTCAGGCGCGGATCCTCGTGGGCGCCCAGGTAGTACCACGGCCAGCCGTAGAAGCCGCCCTGCTTCACGCGCGTGACGTAGTCCGGCGGCAGGTTGTCGCCCAGTTCGTCGCGCTCGTTCACGCTGCAGAACAGGTCGCCGCTGCCCGGGTGCACGAGCATGCCGACGCAGTTGCGCAGGCCGTTGGCGTAGGAACGGCGGTTGCCGCCGTCCGGGTCGAAGGCCAGCACGGCGGCGCGATCGGTCTCCTCGCCCCAGGCGCCGCCGAGGCCGTGGACCTTTTCCCACTGCGCCAGCGGCTGCGGCGGCCGGGCGCCGATGCCCTCGGCGACGTTGGTTGCCGAGCCGACCGACAGCAGCAGGGTCTTGCCATCCTTCGAGAACGCCAGCGTGCGCGTGGTGTGGCCGCCGCTGGTGTCGCTGATCTCCTTGACGATGGTCTGGGCCGGGCCGCGCGCCTTCCGGTCGCCCGCCGCGAACGGGAACCGCACCACCGAGTTGACGTTGGCGACGTACAGGTATTGCGGATCGGGGCCGGCCGGCCACAGCGCCATGCCGTAGGGACGCGCCAGGCCGTCCGCGAACACCGCCGCCTCGCCCGCCTTGTCGCCATCCGGGCGCAGCACCATGATGCGGTCGCGGCCCGTGTCGGCCAGCAGGATGTCGCCGTTCGGCGCGCGCAGCGCGTAGCGCGCACGGCCGGTGCCGGCGGCGAAGACCGATACCTTGAAGCCCGGCGGCACGGCCGGCAGCGCGCCGTCCGGGCGCTTCGCCACCTTCGGGCCGTTGCCGGCGCTCTCGCTGGCGTAGGGTGCCACGAGCCGGTCGGCGGTGATGTGGTGCAGGTCGCCCGGCATGTCCTCGGTCCAGGCGCCGGCCTTGGCGCCGGCGGCGGCTTTTACCGGCGCGGGCGCGGCGGCGGCCGCCGGCTTGCCGCCCTGCGTGGCCAGCCAGTCGACGACGGCGGCGCGCTGCTTCGCATCCGCGATCCCCATCGGCATCGCGGTGCCCGGCACGTCCCTGGTCGGATCGGCGAGGAAGACGTCGAGTTCCTCCCTGGTCCAGGTCTTGCCGGCGGCGCCGGCCCTGGCCAGCGCGTCCGTGTAGTTGTAGCCGGCCACCGCCCCGGCCTTGCGGCCGACCACGTTGTACAGGCCCGGGCCGGCGCGCGCGGACAGCTTGCTGTCGACCGTGTGGCAACTGGCGCAGTTGCGCTCGAAATAGGCCTGGCCCGCCGGCGGCGCGCCCCAGGCTGCCGGCGCGCAAGCCAGCGCCAGCCAGGCCGCCGCGATGGTGTTCTTCCCGTGCATGTCTCCCCCTCTGATGTTCAGTCGATCATGAAGACCGGATAGCGGCGCCATTCCGGCTCGCGCCAGCGCGCGCAGTTGGCGAAGATGAAGTCGAGCACGGCGCCCTGGTCCGTCAGCAGGTCCGGGTTGGCCGCCTTCCAGGCCGCGAACTTCGCGGCCAGTTCCGGCTCGGCGCCCAGCAGGCGCTCGGCCTCGTCCTCGAACACGTAGTCCGAATACGCTTCCTTCTTTTCCAGCACGCTGTTGAAGAAGCCCCAGCGGAAGAAGCTGTCGTGGCCCTGCGGCTCCAGCGTCTCGACGGCGTAGCGCGCGTTGTCCTGGTCCAGCGTCACGATGTAGTCGCCGGGGCGGATCGTCACCGTCTCGCGGCGGCGCTCCAGCCGCACGTCGTCGTGGAACATGTGGCCCTCGTAGGCGTGCGGGCGCGAGGACACGGACACGATATGGTAGGTCGTGACTTCCTGCTCGCGCGCGCTGTCCACGCGCTCCAGTTTCACGCCGTTCCACTGCAGGCGCTCGATCGCCTCGCGCCACTGCTGCGGCACGACGTAGGCGAGCGGCGCCGGCACCGTGATGTCGGCCGGGAAGCTGTTGTAGTAGGGGATGTCGCGCTCGAACGGCGCGCTGCGGTCGTACCACAGGCGCTGGTAGTCGCCCAGCACGCTTGCCTTGTACTTCGCGGCATAGCCCTTGAAGCGGAAGCTGGACGGATTCGCCTCGTCCAGCGCCCAGTGGATCGGCCAGGTGCCGCGGGTGCGGCCGTCCGCCTTGGCGGCGCGGCGCAGCGCGACGATCTTCTCGCCGTGGGCGACGGTGAAGTCGAGCGCCGTCTCGACCAGCGCGCGCATCGAATGATAGCGGTCCGCGAAGGGTTTGAGCATGTGCGTCTCGGGCATGAAGCCGATCGTGTGGTGCAGGGCCGCGTAGCCGGTCGAGAAGCGCGCCGTTTCCAGGAACTCGGCGATGCCGTCGTCCGGGCTGTCCTTGACCGGGTTGACGTAGGGGCAGGTCGGCCAGCCGCGCCGCGCCATCTCGGCGTACATGTGCGGCAGCATGGTCTCGCGCAGGAACCCGCCCAGGTCGCCGCCCAGCTTGTCGGCCTGGGTGTGGATCAGCGTCATCGTGTAGCTGTAGTCGGCGCCGTTCGAGGTGTGGGTGTCGACCATCACGTCCGGATCCCAGGACGCGAACAGCTTGTTGAAGGTCTGCGCCGCCAGCGTGTCGCACTTGACGAAGTCGCGGTTCAGGTCGAGGTGGCGGCTGTTGCCGCGAAAGCCGAACGCTTCGGGGCCGTCCTGGTTCACGCGCGACGTGTTCGCGCGGTTGAAGGCGCCGTCGACGTTGTACAGCGGGACGAACAGGAACACGGTGCGGCCCAGCGCCGCCAGGCGCTGCGGCTGCTGGCAGAAGTCGCGCACCAGCGCCATGCAGGCGTCCACGCCTTCCGGCTCGCCCGGATGGATGCCGTTGTTGTTGAAGAAGACCGGGCGGCCTTCGCGCTTGACCTGCTCGCGCTCGAACACGCCGTCCGCGCAGACCACGCCGGCGTGGATCGGCACGCCGGCATCGGAGGTGCCGACGACGCCGAAGCGCAGCACGTTCGGGTACTGGCGCGCGAGGTCTTCGTACCAGGCGATGCATTCGGCCCAGGTGGTGGTCTGGTTCTGGTTGCCCTTCTCGAAAGGCGTGGTCATGGCGTTGAGCATGTCGTTCACGATGGTGGAGTGGAATCTGCCGGGGATGTTAACCCAGTTGCGGGTCGAGCGGCAGCGTGATCGTCACCAGCGTGCCCTCGCCCGGGCTGGATTGCACGCGCACGCTGCCGCCGGCGGCGTAGGCGCGCTCGCGCATGCCGATGATGCCGATGCCCTCGGACGCCACGGCCGGGTCGAACCCGTCGCCGTCGTCGCGCACCGCGATGTGCAGCGCGCCGTCCTCTTCCGACAGCGCCAGGCTGACGTGCGCGAAGCCCGCATGCGAATGCTTCATCACGTTGGACAGCGCTTCCTGCACGATGCGGTAGGCGGAAATCGCCAGCTCGTTGCCGAGCCTGGAGAAGTCGCCGCGGGTGTCGAACTCGAAGTGCACGCCGGCGCTGCGGTAGTGGTTCACCATCTCCTCGACGGCGCCGTGCAGGCCCAGCATGTCCAGCACTTCCGGACGCAGGCGGCGCACCAGGCGGCGGCCGTTGGCGTACAGGTCGAGCGCCAGCCGGGTGATGGCCTGGGCCTTGGCGCCGATCTGCGCGAGTTCCGGCGCCGGGTCCGGTCCCGCCGCGGCCGCGGCGCGCGCGGCCAGCTGCTGGATCGTCTGCGATTCCAGGCGCACGGCGATCAGCGAGGCGTTCAGTTCGTCGTGGATCTCGATGGCGATGGTCTTGCGCTCGTCCTCGATGATGCTGTTGACCTTCTGGATCAGCTTCCGCTTGTCGGCGTCGGCGCGCAGCGCCTCGTTGCGCGAGGCCAGCAGGTCGCGCGTGCGCTCGGCCACCTTGTTTTCCAGGTCCTTCTTGGACTCGTCCAGCGCCACCGACATCTCGCCGATCGATCCCTGCAGCTCGCCCACCTCGCCGCCGGTGGTCACCGGCAGCTCGACGCGGTAGTCGCCGCCGCGGATCTGGCGCAGGCGGGCGATCGCCTCGCGCAGCGGCACGATCAGGCTGCGCGCCAGCACCCAGGCCAGCGCGCCGCTGGCCAGCAGCGCCAGCGCCGCCATCGCCAGTTCGATGCGGAAGCGCCGCAGCTGGCGCGCCAGCATGTTCGTCGGCGACATCGTCACCCGGACGTGGCCGACGACCTGCGTGGTCAGCGTCGGCGGCCGGGTGTCGCTGGAGGCCGAGACGTGCGGCGTGCCGTTGTCGGAGAACAGGTTGATCCACAGGACCTGCTTGCGGATCTGCGCCTCGAAGGCGCGCTCCTCGGCCTCGATCGGGTGCTCGGAGATCACCGACACGGCATTGCGGCCGCTGGCCTCCACGACGTCGATGCGGTAGACGCTGCTGTCCGACTGCACCAGGCCGTTGATCGTCAGGCGCAGGTCGGCCAGGTTGCCGGAGATGACGTTGTACTCGCTGGTCTCGGCCAGCGCGCGCGCCAGGATGCGGCCGCGCTCGGCCAGTTCCTCGTCCACCTGGGCGCGGTGCGCATACCAGGAATACCAGATGAAGGACGTGAACAGCAGCGCCACCGGCAGCATGGTGATGAAGGCCATGCGCAGGCCGATGCTCCAGCCGCGCCAGAACTGCCAGCGCGGGTTCATGGCTTGCGCGCCGGCGCCGGGCGCGCGAAACCGCGCACGGCGTCGCTCACGTCCAGGTCGAGCGAGCGCGCCACGCCCTCGTTGACGACGGTGCGGAAGTAGTGCGGGAACTGCGGCGCCGGCAGCTCGCCGCTGGCGACGTAGCCGGCCACCAGTTCCTGGACCTGGGCATTGATGTCCTCGATCTCGGAATACGTGGTCGCCAGCGCGCCGGCCTTGACCATGTCGCTGGAGAAGCCGATCACGCCCTGCTTGTGGCGGTAGGTCGACAGCAGGATGTTGCGGAAGTTCTCGGCGTTGTAGACCGCGCTGTCGGGCAGGGCCAGCAGCGCGTCGGTCTGGGCGATCTGGTTGAGCAGGCGGTTGATGTCCTCGCCGGCCGCCGCGTCCAGCACGGTGACGCGGCTGCCGCGCTCCTCGGCCCCGGCGCCGGCCGCCTCCAGCGCCGGCTTGAGGAAGGCGGCGTCGGGGCTGAGGATCGCGGCCAGGCGCACCGGGCGCCGGTACAGCAGCGCGGCCAGGCGCAGCTGGTCGGCCGGCGCCGGTTCCGCGTACACGGCGGTGATGGCGGCGGCCTGCTGCGCCGGCAGCGCGGCCTGGATCGCGCGCACCACCTGGCTCGCGGTGAAGGCCGAGACCACCACGCAATCGCAGCGGCGCGCGGCCACGTCGCGCAGCGCGTCCGGGCCCACGGCCACGTAGACCAGGCGGCGGCGCTGGGCCAGCTCGGTGCGGAAGGCCGCGAACAGCGGGACCAGGCGGCGCGACAGGTCGTCGACGATGCGCCGGGTGACGGCGCTGTCGTCGGTGGCGACGATCTGGAAGCGGAAGCCCTGGGCGGGGTCGTACCTGGCGGCGTGGACCGGGACGATGGCGGCCAGGATGGCGATGGCGGCGGCGCGCGGGAGATTGGATCCCCGCCTGCGCGGGGATGACGTTGTTACAGGGCGCGGCGGCGCTGAGGCAGCGACGTCGGCCTGCGCCTTCGACACGTCGTCCCCGCGCAGGCGGGGACCCAATTTCAGCATCCGAAGCAAGCGACGCGGCACGTCGGGTCAGCCGATCAGGGTTCGATCAACCCATGCTTGACCGCCAGCTTGGTGATGTAGGCCTGCCGGTGCACGCCCAGCTTTTCCTTCACCGCCTGGCTGATGTTGCTGATGGTCTTGGTCGACAGGTCCAGGCGTTCCGCGATCTCCGCGTTGGTCAGGCCCTCGGCCATCAGCTTGAAGATTTCCAGGCTGCGCTCGTCCAGCTGCGACTGCGGCGAGACGTCGCCGCGCACGGCCAGGCTGGCCAGGCGTTCCGCGATCTGCGGCGGGAAGTACAGCCGGCCCTCGTGCGCGTGGCGCACCGCGTCGGCCAGGTCGGCCGGATCGCAATCCTTGGTCACGAAGGCGTGCGCGCCGAGGCGGTAGGTTTCCTTGATCAGGCTGTCCTGGTCGAACTGGCTGAGGAACACGATCTTCGCCTTCGGGTCGGCCTTCAGGATGTTCTGGGCGGCGTCCAGGCCCGTCAGCTCGGTGCCGAAGCGGATGTCGAGCACGGCGACGTCGGGCTTCTGCTCGGCATGCATGGCCACCGCCTCGCTCGGGCTCTTGGCCTGGCCGACCACGTCCATGCCCTGCGCGCCGAGCGACATGGCGAAGCCCGTCATCACGATCGGGTGGTCGTCCGCCAGCATGACGCGGATCGGCTGTTGGTCTTTCTGCACTTGCTTTCTCCTGGCTGGTGTCGCTTGCCAGACACTGGCAGCGAAGCGTGCCACCTCGTCGACAGGCGCACCTTGCGATTATTTCATACAAGCGCCCGGGGCGCGAGGAGATTCCGGTGCCTGGTGGCGACCGAGAACGGAGGTCGCATTAAAAATCACCAAGAAAACGCTTTACGCATTGCTATCTCATGGAATATATTGATTCCAACAGTTAGAAATAAAGACTTCCACGAATTCCCGAACGGCAACGACAAGGAGGATGACCATGCAGTTTTCGCATACGAATCGGGCAGGCGGCGGCAGGTTCGGCAAGTTCGCCCTCGTCGCCGGCCTGCACGCGCTGCTCGCCGCGCTCTTCATCCACGGCCTGGACACGCAACGGATTTCCCTGCCCGGCCTGCCCGACGACCTCACGGTCCTGCTGCACCCGGAACCGGTGCCGCCGGCCCCGCCGCCGCCCAATCCGCCGCAGGCCCTGCCGCAAGTCGCCCCGCCCAAGCTGTTCGTGCCGAAGATCGACGTCGACGTGGCGCCGCCGCCGGACCCGGCACCGCTGCAGGCCACGACAGCCGTCCCCGATCCCGCGCCGGCGCCGGCGGCGCATCCCGTGCCCGACGCGCCGCCGGCCACGAAGCCGGCGGCCACTGGCGGCATCCGCAGCGCCGTGTTCGCCGACGCCAACGGTTGCGCCCTGCCCGCCTATCCGACGCGCGCCCTGCGCAACGAGGAAAGCGGTACGACGACGCTGGCGCTGCTGGTAGGCGTGGACGGCCGCGTGACGTCGGCGCGCGTCGAGCGCTCGTCCGGCTCGCGCGAACTGGACCAGGCGGCCCTGCACGCGCTCAGCCTGTGCACGTTCAAGCCGGCCATGAACAACGGCGTGGCGGAGGCAGGATGGGCCAGGCTGGCCTATGTCTGGACGCTCGAATGAGCACACGCATGCACTGAGGCGCCGGACCCGTTTCGCCCGCCCCCCCTCGGCGGGTTTTTTTTCACCTGTTCACGCAAAGGAGGCGCGCGATGCGCCAGGACCCCGCCTTGCCCGGCAGCGCCGGCCCCCTGCTGTTCGCCGCCTGCGGCGCCCTCCTGCTGCTGGCGGCGGCGCTGGCCTGGCTGGCGTGGCGTCCCCTGCCCACGCCGCCGGCCGCGCCGGCCACCGATTTTTCGACGGCGCGCGCGCTGCAGCACGTGCACATGCTGGCGGCGGCGCCCCGCCCCGCCGGCAGCGCGGCGAATGCGCGCGCGCGCGACTACCTGGTGGCGCAGGTCCGCGCGCTCGGCCTGGAGCCGGAAATCCAGGTGGCCACCGTGCAGCAGGCGAGCGCCGACCACGTGGCCAATGCCAGCGTCGTGCTGGCCGAGGTGCGCAACGTCGTCGTGCGCAAGCGCGGCAGCGGCGGCACGCGCCAGGCGGTGCTGGCCAGCGCCCGCTACGATTCCGGCAATGCGACGCCGGGCGCGGCCGACGGCGCCGCCGACGCCGCCGCGCTGCTGGAGGCGCTGCGCGTGCTGCAGGCCGGCGCGCCGCTGCACAACGACCTGCTGGTCGTGTTCACCGACGCCGACGTGCAGGCGCTGGGCGCGCGCGGCTTCGCCGAAGCGCATCCGTGGGCGCGGCGGGTGCGCGTGGCGCTGCGCTTCGACCATGCCGGCAACCGCGGTCCGCTGGCGCTGGTCGACGCCACCCATGCCGACGGCTTCGCGCTCGCCGCCTGGACCCGCCTGGCGTCCGGCGTCCACGGCACGCACGGTTCCTCGTTCATGGCCGAGCTGACGCGGGGCCTGCCGCAGCGCGCCGCGGCGGCGCCGCTGGCCATGCACGGCGCGTCGGTGCTGCACTTCGCCACGCTCGATGGCACGCTGGGCGGCGCCGGCGCCGCCGACATTCCCGCGCGCCTGTCCGGCGCCAGCCTGCAGCACGAGGGCGACACGATGCTGGCGCTGCTGCGCCACTTCGGCGACGCCGCCCTGCCGGAACCCGGCGCGCACGCGGGCGGGCGCGGGCAGATATTCTTCGCCCTGCCCGGCATCGGCCACGTGCACTACGGCCTGGCGCTGGCCTGGCCGCTGGCGCTGCTGGCCTGCGTGCTGGACGCGCTGGCCTGCCGCGCGGCCGTGCGGCGCCTGGGCATCGCCGGGAGCGACATCGTGCACGGCGCCTTCGGCTTCCTGTTCATGGCCGCCGCGGCGGTGTTCGCCACCTGGCTGTGCCGCGAACTGCTGGCGGACCTGCAGCCGCGCTACGACGCCGGGGTGCTGGCCGGCGACGCGCGCACGCGCTGGACGGTCGCGGCCTTCCTCTTGCTGCCGGCCGGCCTGTTCGCCGTGCTGCAGCGCCAGCTCCAGGCGCGCCTGGGCGGCGCGTGCGCGGCGCTCGGCGTGCTGCTGGCGGCGACCGTCGCGCTGTGCGCCACGAATGCCGTCGCGCCGGGCGCCAGCTACGTGCTGGCGTGGCCGCTGCTGGCGGCGCAGGCGGCGTGGCTGGTGCTGGCCTCGCCCGCTGCCCGGTCCTGGCCGCGCGCCCGGCGCCAGGCGCTGCGCGCCGCGGCGGCCGTGCCGGCCCTGCTGCTCGTCGTGCCGGCCGCCTGGGACGGCGCCGCCTGGCTGTCGCCGCGCTGGCTGTTGCTGCCGGCGCTGCTGGCATGCCTGCTGGTGGCGCTGTGCGCGCCGCTGCTGGCGCAGCTGCGCCTGCGCTGGACCGCCGCGCCGTTGCTGCTGGCCGGCGCCGCCTGCGCCGCCGTGGCCCACGGTGCCCCTCCCGCCGTGCCGGCACTGCCGGCGCCGAACCGCCTGGTCTACCTGAAGGACACGCCGAGCTGGCAGGCCTACTGGGTGCACCCGGCGGGACCGGTCGACGCCTGGACCCGGCAGGTGTTCCCGAACGCGCTGCGCCCCTACGTGATGCCCTACACCTTCGGCGCCGACAGCGAGCCGGTGTGGTATGCGGCGGCGCCGCCCGTCGAGACGGTCGCCCATCCGTACCTGCTCATCGAGAAGGACGACCGGCGCGGCGACGTGCGCCACGTGGCATTCGTGCTGCGCTCGAACAATGCCGCGCCCGAGCTCACGCTGCGCATGGTCGGCGCCCAGTCGCTGCGCACCAGCGTCAACGGCCGCGTGCTGACCGACCGCCGCTACCGCGGCTGGCGGATGACGCTGCATGGCATGGGCGACCGGGAGCTGCGCTTCGCCTTCGACCTGGTCGGCGATCCGTCGTTCACCATCTTCATCCAGGAGCGCATCCCCGGCCTGCCGGACGCGCTGCCGCCGCGCCCCCCCGGCCTGCGTCCCACCCTGCTGCCGCTGACCGAGGCCACGGTGGTGGCCGCGGTCCTGCGCTTTCCCTGAGCGGACATGCAATACAATGCAGGCGCGCCGCCGAGTCATGTGCCAGGCCACGAGCCGGGCCGGCGCGTCCGTCCAACCATTCTCGCAGCAGGATTCCATGCACAAGATCGTATCCTCCGCCATCGCCGCCAGCCTGGCGCTGGCCTTTTCCGCCCCTGCCGGCGCAGCCGCGCCGGCCCGGCCGGCCACCGTCCTGGAAGCGCCGCTGCGCGCCCACCTGGCCTTCCTGTCGTCCGACCTGCTCGAAGGCCGCGGCACCGGCCAGCGCGGCGGCGACCTCACCGTCAGCTACCTGGAAAACCAGGTGATGGCGGCCGGCCTGCAGCCGGCCAACGGCAACAGCTACCGCCAGAGCGTCAGGATCGCCGGCGTGAAGGCGCTGCCGCAGGACAGCTCGATCGCGCTGGTCGCGGGCGGCAAGCCGCTGGCCCTCGCCTTCGGCAAGGACTGGGTGTGGGCCCCGGGCGATGCGCAGGCGGTGCACGACGTCGATGCGGAACTGGTGTTCGTCGGCTACGGCATCGCGGCGCCGGAAGAAGGCGGCTGGGACGACTACAAGGGCCTGGACGTCAAGGGCAAGGTGCTGGTCATGATGGTCAACGACCCCGCCCCCACGGCCGCGGAACCGAACCGCTTCGCCGGCAAGGGCCTGACCTACTACGGCCGCTGGACCTATAAATTCGAGGAGGCCGCCCGCCGCGGCGCCGCCGGCGTGCTGCTGATCCACACCGACGCGTCGGCCTCCTATGGCTGGGGCGTGGTGCAGAACAGCTGGATGGCCGAGCGCTTCCAGCTGGCCGACGCCGACCTGGGCTCCGGCCTGCAGGGCTGGCTGACCGACGCCAGCGCGCGCGCCCTGTTCGCGGCCGGCGGCCAGGACCTGGACAAGCTGCGTGCCGCCGCCGAGGACAAGGCGTTCAAGCCGGTGGTCCTGAACGCCCGCGCCCAGGGCCGGGAACAGGCCGCGGTGCGCACGCTGGAGCAGTTCAACGTCGCCGGCGTGGTGCCGGGCACCGACCCGAAGCTCAAGAGCGAAGTGGTGATCTACAGCGCGCACTGGGACCACCTGGGCAAGCAAGGTGACAGCGGCGACACGATCTTCAACGGCGCCGTCGACAACGCCTCCGGCAGCGCGGGCCTGCTGGCCATGGCGCAGGAAGCGGCGCGCCATCCTGCGAAGCGCAGCCAGATGTTCCTGTGGGTCGCGGCCGAGGAACAGGGCCTGCTGGGCAGCGCGGCCTACGCCGCCAAGCCGCTCTGGCCATTGGACAAGACCGCGGCGGCGCTCAACCTGGACAGCCTGAACTTCGTCGGCGCGGCGAAGGACATCGGCGTGCAGGGCAGCGAACGCAGCAGCCTGGGCGCGACGGCGGCGGCGGTCGCGAAGTCGATGCACCTGAACGTGGCGGCGGCGCGCCCCGACCTGGGCGGCGGCTATTTCCGCAGCGACCACTTCAGCTTCGCCAAGGCCGGCGTGCCGGCATTCTCGATCTCGGGCGGGCGCGACTGGGTGAAGGACAAGGAGGCCAGCGACGCGAAGCAGAAGGCATATGGCGCGCGCTACCACCAGGTGAGCGACGAATATGATCCGAACTGGGACCTGTCGGGCATGGTGCAGCAGGCGCAGTTCACGCTGAACCTGGGTCGCGCGGTGGCGGATGCGCCGCAGATGCCGGCGTGGAAAGCGGGCGACCAGTTCGGGAAGGTGCGGGAAGGGAAGCAGTAAGCGCCACCGTCGCCCCGGCGCAGGCCGGGGCCCAATTTCTTCGAAGTCGTCGAGCCGCGTGGCCGGGCGTGGGATACGGTTCCGGACGAGATATTGGGCACCGGCCTGCGCCGGTGCGACGGCCGTCCTTATCCCGCCGCCTTGCGCTCCCCCGCGGCCGCCAGGATCTGCGCCAGCTTGCCGATCTCCACCGGCTTGACCAGGTGGTGGTCGAAGCCGGCCTGGCGCGACAGTTCGCGGTCGCGCTGCTGGCCGTAGCCGGTCAGCGCCACGTAGACGGCGCCCGCGTGGCGCGGGTCGCGGCGCAGGCGCCGCACCAGCTCGTAGCCCGTCATGTCCGGCAGGCCGATGTCGAGGATGAACACGTCGGCATCGGCGCCCTGCGCCGCCTTCAGGGTGCTGGACGCGTCCTCGTACACGTGCACCGCGTGGCCGTGGGCGCGCAGCAGCACCGCCAGCGAATGGCCGGCGTCGCCGTTGTCGTCGACGATGGTCACGGCCAGCGGCCGCGCCTCGCCGGCGCCCTCGCCGGTGCGCACCGCCTGGCCGACCTCGGCGTCCGCCAGCGGCAGCGTCACCGTCATCGTCGTGCCCTGCTGGGCGCCGGCGCTGTGCGCGGCGACGCGGCCGTTGTGCATGCGCACGATGCTTTTCACCAGCGCCAGGCCGATGCCCAGCCCGCCCTGCGAACGGTCCGGCGCGCGGTCGGCCTGGGTGAACAGGTCGAACACGTGCGGCAGCAGCTGGGCGTCGATGCCGCTGCCGTTGTCGCGCACGCAGACCTCGGCCGCGCTCCCGTCGTCGACCACGGCGATGGTGATCCTGCCGCCCTGCGGCGTGTACTTGGCCGAGTTGTTGAGCAGGTTGACCAGCACCTGGATCAGGCGCGTGCGGTCGCCTTCGACCGGCACCGGATCGGGCGGCAGCTCGACGCTGAGCGCGTGCAGGCGTTCCTCGATGTGCGGGCGCGCCTGCTCCACCGCGGCCATCGCGACCTTGTTCAGGTCGAGGATCTCGTTTTCCAGCTTCACCAGGCCGCGCGTGACGCGCGACACGTCCAGCAGGTCGTCGACCAGTTCCGTCATGTGGCGCACCTGGCGCGAGATGATGTTGCTGGCCTTCAGGCGCAGGCCCTCGTTCACCTCGGGCAGGCGCAGCAGCTGGGCGGCGCTGGTGATCGGCGCCAGCGGGTTCCGCAGCTCGTGCGCCAGCATCGCCAGGAATTCGTCCTTCATCTTGTTGTGGCGCTCGGCCTCGGAACGCGCCGCGCGCTCGGACGCCAGCAGCTGGTCGCGTTCCTGCGCCGAGCGCTGCGCCATGCCGTACAGGCGCGCGTTGTCGATCGCGATCGCGGCCTGCACGGCGAAAGCGCCGACCAGTTCCTCGATGCGGGCGCCGAACATGGCCGCTTTCGCATGGCCGAACACCAGCCAGCCGATCGGCTCGCCCGCGCGCGACACCACCGGCGCCGCCAGCCAGCTGCGCAGCGGCGCCTGGCCGGGGCCGCCGTCCAGGTGCGCCGCCATCGCGCCGTAGCGCGGATCGGCCTGGATGTCGTCGCTGCGCACCGCGGCGGCGGCGTTGCGCGGCTGGCCGGCCAGCACGGCGTCGAGCCCCGCGAAGGCGGCGCCGCGCGGGCCGGACGACGTGTGCAGCAGGCAGGCGTCGCCGTTGTCGTCGGCGCCGTCGTAGAAGAAGGCGCCCGCTTCCGCGCCGGTGAGCTGCGTGGCGGCGTCGGTGATCGCCTGCATCAGCGGCCCGAAGTCGATGGTCGAGGCCAGCGTCTCGCTGGCGCTCTTCATCAGCTCCAGCACGCGCGTCTCCTCGCGCAGCAGGTGCTCGGCGCGCACGCGGCGCACGGCTTCCCAGATGCGCTGCGCCAGGTCTTCCAGCATGCCGGCTTCGTCCGGGATCCAGCGCTGCGGCGCCGCTTCGTGCACGAACACCAGCGCCTCCAGGCGGCCGTCCTCCATCAGCGGCACCACGATGCCGGCCCCGATGCCGAGGGTGCGCCAGCACAGCGGATCGGCGATGCGGGCGTCGGCGCCGACGTCGGCCGAGCACACCGTCGCGCCGGCGCGCAAGCTGTCTTCCAGGCCGAAACACAGCATCCCGAGCGGCACGGCGGCGTCCAGGCGGCCGGCATCGTCGCCGCGTTCGACGTCGACCTGCACGACGGCCGCGCCGCTGGCCTGGTCGATGACGGCATAGCCGACGCGGGCGCCGTCGAAATACTCGGCGATGCGGCGCACCGCCGCCGTTTCCAGCGCCAGCGGCGCGGCCTCGCGGCGCAGCACGTCGGCCAGCGCCACCTGCAGCGCCTGGCGGCGCTCGGCGCGCGTGCTCGCGGTCGTGTCGAGGAAGGTGGCCAGCACGCCGCCGGGCCGGCCGTCATCGCGGTAGACCGGGCTGTACGAATAGGTGAAATAGCGGTCTTCGAGATAGCCGTGCAGGTTCATCCGCAGGCGCTGTCCGCTGCCGCCCAGCGTCTCGCCGCGGCGCACGCGGTCGAACAGGGGCGCGACGTCGGGCCAGATTTCGGGCCAGGTCTCGCGCAGGTCGCAACCGAGTGCGCGGGTCTTGTTGACCAGCAGCGGCGTGTAGGCGTCGTTGAAGAACTGGATGCAGTCGTCGCCCCAGGACAGGTGCGCCGGCAACTGGCAGTCGAGCAGCGTGCGCACGGCGAACTTCAGTCCGGCCGGCCAGGACGGCACCGGTCCGACGCTGGTCGTCTCCCACGGGAAGCGGTGCATCTGCCGTTCCATGTCGCTCATCGTCCGGTGCGGATCGTCGGCGGCGTCGAGGTCGAAGGGCCAGGGCATAGGTGGTGGGCGGAGTGGAAAACCGTGATGCTGAGTTTCCCATGATACAGCAATGTTAAATTTGCGTATGCACGCCTGGGAACCGCACGCCCTCCGCTCAGGCCGCGTGCGTCGTTTCCCTGCGGCGCCGGGCCGGCCTGGCGTCGTGCTCGATGCGCGCCAGCAGCCTGCGGCCGGCCTGCACGATCGCCGGATCGGGCCGGAACTGGGCGCGCACGATCATCCCTTCCACGCACAGCATCGCTTCCTGCGCCACCGCCTCGCGCCCGGCCAGGCCGAGGCGCGCAGCCACGTCGGCGATATACGCTTCCAGGGCCTGCTTGTGGGCGAAGGCCTGCGCCAAGTGGCGCGGCTCGTCGCCGGCGCCGGTTTCGGCCACCGCGTTGATGAAGGCGCAGCCGCGGAAGTCGTCCTGCGCGAACCACTCCCCCAGCGCGTCGGCCAGCACGGCCAGTTCCGGCGTGTGCGCCAGGCGCGCCTCGACCGCGCCGGTGAACCAGGTCATCCAGTGTTCGTGGCGCCAGTCGAGGAAGGCGCCGATCAGGTCGTTCTTCGACGGGAAATGGCGGTACAGCGACATCTTGGCCACGCCCGACTCGGCGACGATCCGGTCGATGCCGGTGGCACGCAAGCCGTCGCGGTAGAACAGGCGCCGGGCGACGTCGAGGATGCGCTCGCGCGCGGAAGGCTGGGTCATGCTGGAAAGCTCGCGGATGAACGATGGGACTCCAGTATGGCATACAGACCTGTCTACCTCAACCTATCACCACTGACAGGTCTGGAGGCGCGTCGGCACGATTACGATACAGACCTGTCTACATCACAACAGAAAGGAAATCACCATGTCCGACATCGCATCCCGCCCGCCGCTGCCCCCGTTCACCCGCGAGAGCGCCCTCCAGAAGGTCCGCCTGGCCGAAGACGGCTGGAACAGCCGCGATCCCGAAAAAGTCGCACTGGCCTACACGCCGGACAGCCGCTGGCGCAACCGCGCCGAGTTCGTGACCGGGCGCGAACAGATCGTGCAGTTCCTGGACCGCAAGTGGAAGAAGGAGCTGGACTACCGCCTGATCAAGGAATTGTGGGCGGTCGAGGGCGACCGCATCGCCGTGCGCTATGCCTACGAGTGGCACGACGATTCGGGCAACTGGTTCCGCACCTTCGGCAACGAGAACTGGGAGTTCGACGAGCACGGCCTGATGCAGCGCCGCTTCGCCTGCCTGAACGACATGCCGATCAAGGAATCGGACCGCAAGTTCCACTGGCCGCTGGGACGGCGGCCGGACGATCATCCCGGCCTGTCCGACCTGGGATTGTGATCATGGCGGACGTCCGTTCGCGCGGACGCCGTGCCGATGGCGTTACTGGATGACGCCGCAGGCGATGCGATCGCCCCCGCCGCCCAGGGGTTTCGGCTGGTCGGAGAAGTTGTCGCCGCCGGCGTGGATCATCAGGGCCTTGCCCTTCACTTCCGACAGCTTGGTCAGGCGCGGCGCCGTGACCGCGGTGCCGGCGCTGCCGTTGGCCGCCACCACCAGCGGCGGCAGGTCGCCCATGTGGCCGTTGCCGGTCGGGCCTTCGTGGTGCTTGGTGCCGTGCGGATCCAGGTGGCCGCCGGCGGCGCCGGCCGCGACCTTCTTGCCATCCTTTTCGTTGGCGCCGCAGCTGCCGGTCTCGTGCACGTGGAAGCCGCGCTGGCCCGGCGGCAGGTCGGTCAGCTTGGGCGTGAACACCAGGCCCGCCTTCGATTCGGCGATCGTCACCGAGCCGATCATCTTGCCGGTGCCGTCCGGCGTCACCAGGGTCATCGGCACGTCCAGCTTGTCGGTGGACTGGGCCATGGCGCCGCCGGCGACCGTGGCGCAGGTGCAGGCCAGCAGGGTGGCGAGGGATCGAATGTTCATACCGTCTCCTTTCGGGATCGTTCAGGTTGAGGATGCAGGGGCGGAAACAGTGTATTCGATAATAATCGATGAGGGAGGACGGTTGCCGCGCACGCCGCATCGGCCGTCATGCCTCCTCCGGCGCGAAACGCTGCGCCACGTGGTCGATGAAGCTGCGCAGCTTGGGCGAGCGGTAGCGGTCGGGCAGGTAGACGACGTGCATCGGCCGGCTCGGCAACGCATAGTCCGGCAACAGGCGGACCAGCCGCCCCGCCCGCACGTCGGCCTCCAGCAGCAGCGCCGGCTGCAGCACGACACCCAGGCCGTGCAGGGCCGCCTCGCGCAGCGCCTGGCCGTTGTTGATGCTGACGCGGCCCTCGACGGGCACCCTGCACACGTCCAGGTCGCGTTGCAGGCGCCACTGCGTGACGTTGGCGGCGCTGAACGCCAGGCAGTCGTGCCCACGCAGGTCCGACGGCAGGACCGGCACGCCGCGCCGCGCCAGGTAGTCGGGCGAAGCGCAGATCATCAGGCGGTACGGCGCCAGCGGCCGGGCGACCAGGCCGGCGTCGGCCGGCAGCTGGCCGATGCGAATGGCGGCCTCGAAGCCGCCCTCCATCAAGTCCACCACGTGGTCGGACAGGTCCAGGTCGATGTCGACGTGCGGATGACGCTGCAGATAGTCGGGCAACGCCGGCACCAGCGCCTGCGTGCCGAACGTCACCGGCGCGCTGACGCGCAGCCTGCCGGCCGGCGCCAGCCGCATCGCCTGCGCCTGCACGTCGGTCTCGCTCACGAGCCGGAGGATCTCCTTGCAACGCAGGTAGTAGTCCTCGCCGAACGCCGTCAGCGACTGGCGCCGGGTGGTGCGGCGCATCAGCTGCATGCCCAGCCGCTCCTCCAGCGCACGCAGGTGGTTGCCGGCCATCGTCGCCGAGATACCCGCCTGCGCGGCCGCCGCGCTCAGGCTGCCCTTGTCGACCGTCAGCACATACATCCGCATACTGTCCAGCAAGTCCATTCGCAAGCTCCGGTTTGAAATCATTCAAGCGATTGGCAGTTTATCTCTTTCTGATTCGCAATCACACTGGCGGCTCTTTTTCCAGGAGTCCATCGTGCACGCCATCCAACTCGTCGCCCCTTCCCTCTCTTCCCTGCGCAGCACCACGCTGCCCGACCCCCAGCCCGGTCCGGGCGAAGTCCTCGTGCGCTTGCACGCCGCGACGCTGAACTACATCGACCTCGCCGTCGCCACCCAGCGCTTTCCGGGTGCGCAATTTCCCATCGTTCCCGTCGGCGACGGCGCCGGCGAGATCGTTGCCCTCGGTCCGGACGTCGACGGCGTCGAGGAGGTCCACCTCGGCATGCACGTCATTCCCCACTTCATGCCGGACTGGCACAGCGGGCCGCTGCAGCAGCGCAACGTCCGCAGGATGCGCGGCATCACCTTGCCGGGTTCGCTGTCCGACTACGTCGCGGTGCCGGCCGCCAGCGTCGTCCCCATGCCCGCCCACCTCGACTTCGCCCAGGGCGCCGCCCTGCCGGTCGCCGCGACGACGGCCTGGAACGCCGTGCGTGCGGCCCGGGTGCGTCCCGGTTCAGTGGTGGTCGTCCTCGGCACCGGAGGCGTCAGCCTGTTCGCGCTGCAATTTGCCAAGGCCAGCGGCGCCACAGTGATCCTGGCGTCGTCGTCGGAGGAAAAGCTCGAACGCGGCGGCCGCCTCGGCGCCGACCACCTGGTCGACTACGTCGCCCGGCCCGACTGGGATGCGGCCGTGCTGGACATCACGGGCGGCCGGGGCGCCGACCTCGTCGTGGAAAGTGTCGGCGGTTCCACGTTCGCGCGCTCGGTCGCCGCCGCGGCGACGGGCGGCACCGTGTTCACGGTCGGCTTCGTCGGCGGGGTGCACGCGACGGTCGACGTGCTGGCGGTGATGTCCAAGGCGCTGCGCATCATCGGCAACAACACGGGTTCGGTGGCGGACCTGCGCGAGGCCGCGCAGGCCGTCGCCGTGCACCGCATCGTGCCGGTGATCGACCGCCGCTTCGGCATCGACGAGGCCGCCGCGGCCTATGCGATGCTGGCCGAAGGACGCACGCACATGGGCAAGCTGGCAATCGTGCACGGGGACGCCTGAACCTCCGGCGTCCGCGCAAAAAAAAAGGCGCTGTTCGCGTTAATTGCGTTTCCTGTCCAGCCGCTTGCCGAACTGGACCGCTGCCCGCAAGAGCAGCGCCGGCGTCGTCAACCGCTTGTCGTCCAGCATCCGCTGCCAGCCCGAGTAGTCGATCAGGTAGCGGCTGGCCACGCCGCGAAAGCGCAGCAGCCAGGTCTTGAAACGGCTGTGCCAGCCGTTCACGTTCTGCAGGTGGATCGCGCCGCGCGTGCGGATGC
>NZ_CAJYEB010000003.1 GCF_913773735.1 uncultured Massilia sp. | reverse complement strand
CGCGGTCGGCCAGATGAGCCAGACCACCCAGCAGAACGCCTCCAGCTCGGAAGAACTGGCGGCGACGGCCGAGGAGATGAGCAGCCAGGCCGAGCAACTGCAGCAGGCGATGAGCTTCTTCCGCCTGGCCGCCGCCGACACGGTGCGCGGCAGGCTGGCCGTGGTGGCGCGTCCGGCGGCCACGCGACCGGCGCGGCGCGGCAACGCGCTGCGCCTGGCCGACGGCTTCGCCACCCAGGGCACGCCGGACGAGGCGAACTTCACCCACTTCTGAATGGCGGTCACATGAAGCAAGAACACATGGATACGGGCGCTCCGGCGCAATACCTGACCTTCATGCTGGGCGGCGAAGCGTTCGGCATCGGCATCATGGCCGTGAAGGAGATCATCGAGTTCGGCAGCATCACCGAAGTGCCGATGATGCCGCCGTCGATCCGCGGCGTGATCAACCTGCGCGGCGCGGTGGTGCCGGTGATGGACCTGGCGGCGCGCTTCGGCCGGCCGCCGGCGGTACCGGGCAAGCGCACCTGCATCGTCATCGTCGAACTGGAAGCCGACGGCGAGCGCCAGGTGACCGGCGTGGTGGTCGACGCGGTCAGCGCGGTGCTGGACATCCCGGCTGCCGAGATCGAACCGGCGCCCTCGTTCGGCACGCGCATCCGCGGCGACTTCATTTCCGGCATGGGCAAGTTGAACGGCAAGTTCGTCATCCTGCTGGACGTGCGCCAGGTGCTGGCGCTGGACGGCCTGCCGGAACTGGCCGCGGCCGCCGACGCCGTCGCCTGAGGCGCTCATGCAGCACAGCGCGATCAGCGAAGGCGAGTTCGCCAGCTTCCGCCGCTTCATCTTCGACGCGGCCGGCATCACGATGTCGGACTCGAAGAAGGCGCTGGTCAGCGGGCGCCTGGCCAAGCGCCTGCAGCACCACGGCCTGGCCAGCTACGACGCCTATTTCCGCCTGCTGCAGGACGGCCGCCACGCGGACGAGGTGCAGCTGGCGATCGACCTCCTGACCACCAACGAGACCTATTTCTTCCGCGAGGCGCGCCACTTCGACCTGCTGCGCCAGGAAGCGGAGGCCGCGCGCCCCGCCCTGCGCGGCGGCGCGCCGTTCCGGGTCTGGAGCGCGGCCTGCTCGTCCGGCGAGGAACCGTACAGCATCGCGATGGTGCTGGCGGACGTGCTGGGCAACCTGCCCTGGGAAGTGGTGGCGTCCGACATCAGCACCCGCGTGCTGCAGCGCGCGCGCACCGGCCACTACCCGCTGGAGCGGACCGCCCACGTGCCGCCGGACTACCTGCGGCGCTTCTGCCTGAAGGGCATCCGCGAGCAGCAGGGCACCCTGCTGGTCGACCGCGCGCTGCGCCAGCGCGTGCAGTTCCGCCAGGTGAACCTGAACACCGACCTGCCGCCGGACCTGGGCAGCTACGACATGGTCTTCCTGCGCAACGTGATGATCTACTTCAGCGCCGACACCAAGCGCCAGGTGGTGGCGCGCGTCGCCGGACGCCTGAAGCCCGGCGGGCATTTCGTCATCGGCCATTCCGAGAGCCTGCACGAGATCAGCGACGCCGTGCGCCCGGTCGTGCCGTCCGTCTACCGCAAGCCTGCGCCCGGCGCACGCATGACGGTGGAATAATACCCCCATGAATACAATCAACGTGATGGTGGTGGACGATTCGGCCGTCGTGCGCAAGGTCGTCGGCGCCATGCTGGAGGCGGCGCCCGGCATCCGGCTGCTGCACGCCGTGTCGGACCCGTTGCTGGCCATCGAGCGCATGAAGCAGCAGTGGCCGGACGTGCTGGTGCTGGACGTCGAAATGCCGCGCATGGACGGCATCACCTTCCTGAAAAAGATCATGGCGGAGCGCCCGACCCCGGTGGTGATCTGCTCCACGCTGACCGAGCGCGGCGCCGAGACCACCGTCGCCGCGATGGCGGCGGGCGCGGTGGCCGTCATCGCCAAGCCCAGGGTGGGCCTGAAGGACTTCCTCGACGAGAGCGCCGGCGAACTGGTGGCGGCGGTGCGCGCCGCGGCCCAGGTCAACGTGCGCCGGCTGATGGCGCGCACGCCCTCGGTACCGCCGGCGAAACTGACGGCCGACGCCGTCATGGCGCCGGCGCCGGCCGCCCCGCACGAGCCGCGCGCCCTGCTGCGCACGACCGAGCGCGTGGTGGCGATCGGCACCTCCACCGGCGGCACCCTGGCGCTCGAAGACGTGCTGACGGCGCTGCCGCGCGTGACGCCGGGCATCGTCGTCGTGCAGCACATGCCGGAAAAATTCACCGCCGCCTTCGCCGAGCGGCTCGACAAGCTGTGCCAAGTCGAGGTGCGCGAGGCGCGCCACGGCGACCGCGTGCTGCAGGGGCGCGTGCTGATCGCCCCGGGCGGCAAGCACATGCTGCTGCGGCGCGACGGCGCGCAGTACGGCGTGGACGTCATCGACGGCCCGCTGGTGAACCGCCACCGCCCTTCCGTCGACGTGCTGTTCCGTTCGGTGGCCAGGCATGCCGGCGCCAATGCGCTCGGCATCATCATGACCGGCATGGGCGACGACGGCGCCGCCGGCCTGCTCGAGATGCGCAAGGCCGGCGCCCGCACCGTGGCGCAGGACGAGGAAAGCTGCGTCGTCTACGGCATGCCGAAGGAAGCGGTCAAGCGCGGCGCCGTCGAGAAGACCGTGCCGCTCAAGGCGATCGACCGCGAGATCCTGCAGCAACTGGCCGGCCGCTGACGCGTTCCCGTTAGCGGCAACCGTTCCTGGTGGGTGAAGGGGGGTGCGCGCGGGGAGCGCACCCTACGGCACCGGCAGCATCGCCGATCCGCCGGGCACGCAAGCCACGCAAGCCACGCGGGGGAATCGGCCTCAGGCCCGCTCTTCGGGCGCCCGCGACACGCGCACGAACACCGGCGCCATGATCAGGCCCAGCTCGAACAGCAGGCACATCGGAATGGCCAGCGCCAGCTGGCTGACCACGTCCGGCGGCGTGACGATGGCGGCGATCACGAAGGCGCCGACGATGGCGTAGGGGCGGATCGAACGCAGCTTCTCGATGCTGACGATGCCCATGCGCACCAGGATCACCACGACCACCGGCACCTCAAAGGCGCAGCCGAAGGCCAGGCACATCGACATCACGAAGTCGAGGTAGTTCTCGATGTCGGGCGTGACGGCGATCGAGCTCGGGGAGAACTCGCTGATGAAGTGGAACACCCGCCCGAACACGAAGAAGTAGCAGAACGCCACGCCGGCGATGAACAGCACCGAGGACGAGATCACCAGCGGCAGCACCAGGCGCTTCTCGTGCGCGTACAGGCCGGGGGCGACGAAGGCCCAGGCCTGGTAGAACACCCAGGGCAGCGAGATGATGAAGGCCAGCAGCAGCGTGACCTTCATCGGCACCAGGAACGGCGCGACGACGCCGGTGGCGATCATCTTGGAACCGACCGGCAGCGAGGCCAGCATCGGCGCGGCCAGCAGGTCGTAGATATGCGCCGGGCCGGGCCACAGCATCAGGGCGGCGCACATGATCGCGATCCCGATCGAGGCCTTGACCAGGCGGTCGCGCAACTCGACGAGATGGGAGATGAAGGTTTCTTCGCCCGCGGCTTCTTGGGTCATCAGAAAAAGGAGGTGTTGGATTTGGCGCCGGGACGGAACTTGCGCACGCGGGCCGCGCCGGACAGCACGTGCTGGCGGGCATTGTTGCGGTTCTTGTACCAGGCCGGGATGCTGGAAGTCTTGGCCAGCCTCTTGCGGCGGAAGTCGCGCGCCTTGCGGTCGAGGTCATCCGGCGTGGCGGTGAAGCTGGCGCCGGAAGCGATCGCCGCGGCATGCGCCTTGTCGGCCGCCTCTTCGCCGCGCCAGGCCGATTCGACCTCGTCGAGGTGGGAAGAGACGCCCTGCTCGAAGCCGGACTTCGCGGTCTCGACCTCGTTCCTGAAGTTGTGCGCGGTGTCCTGGACTTCCTTGTGCAGGTTGCGCAGCTCTTCCATCTCGATCTCGCGCGACACCTCGGTCTTGACCTCGTTCAGGTAGCGCTGGGCGCGCCCGTACAGGGTGCCGGCCATGCGCGCCACCTTCGGCAGCTTTTCGGGGCCGATCACCACGAGCGCCACCGCGCCGATGATGGCGAGTTTGGTAAGACCGAGATCGATCATGCTCTACGCTGCGATCAGGACCGGTTCTTTTCGCGCGTCTCGACGTCGATGGTCGACTTGTCGGCCACCTTCTGCTGCACCGGCGGCATGTCCGAGGCGTCGCCATGCTTGTCGTCGTCGTTCTTCACGCCATCCTTGAAACCCTTGACGGCCTTGCCCAGGTCGGAGCCGATATTGCCCAGCTTCTTGGTACCGAACACGAGCATCACGATGACCAGCACGATCACCCAGTGCCAAATGCTTAACGAACCCATTGTTTTCTCCTTGCGGGCGCTTGCCCGATTTCGCGTGAAGCCACGCGCAGTATAAGCGATGCGGGAACGGAACGCTCCCTTTCCTTTGGGGAACCCCGCCAAACCTACTGCGCGTTGCACTTTTGGCCTGCGATGCTCGCTGTACTCGCGTACAGCTGCGCTTCTCGGCCAAAATTGCTGCCGCTCGCTACGGTTTGACGAGGTCCCCTTACCTTGTCAGGTACCCAGCCCGCGCCACGGCCGCGCCCCGCCATACACGTGCAGGTGCAGGTGGTAGACCTCCTGGCCGCCGTCCGGACCGCTGTTGACGAGGGTCTTGAAGCCGCCGCTGCGCTGGCCGTCGGCATCCGTCCCGACGGCGATGCCGTGTTCGGCCGCCAGCTTCGGGGCCAGCGCCAGCATCTTGCCGAGCAGCGGCGCATGCTCGTCCGTGCAATCCGACAGCGTGTCGACGTGCCGCTTCGGGATCACCAGCAGGTGCACCGGCGCGGCCGGGTTGATATCCTTGAACGCGAGCACGTCGTCGTCCTCGTACACCACGCTGGCCGGGATCTGCCTGGCGGCGATCTTGCAGAAGATACAGTTATCCATGGTTCTCTCCATCAGATGGCGCCTGCCACGTGCGAGGGCAAGCCCGAAATTGTATCCAATTCGAATGACAGCGGGATGACCGCAGGCAACGATTTATACGGCTCAGTCGCGCGGACGCGACGCTTTTTCGGCAATGCCGGACACGCCTTCGCGGCGCGCCAGCTCGTCCAGCACCTGTTGCGGCGTGAGGCCGAACTGCGCCAGCAGCACCAGCGAATGGAACCACAGGTCGGCCGTCTCGTACAGCAGCTTGGACGGGTCGGCGCCGGCGCGCACGTCCTTGGCGGCCATCACGGTCTCGACGGCTTCCTCGCCGATCTTTTTCAGGATGGCGTCGTCGCCCTTGGCGAACAGCTTCGCCACGTAGGAGGTGGCCGGGTCGCCGCCGTGTTCCGGCTTGCGCGCGGCGATGACCGCGGCGACGCGGTCGAGGATGTCGCTCATTTGCTCTTCTTCGGGTTCGTGTAGATGGTATCGGGATCCTGCAGCACGGGGTCGACGCTGTGCCAGTCGCCGTTGTCGAACTTCTGGAAGAAGCAGGAATGGCGGCCGGTGTGGCAGGCGATGCCGCCGGCCTGCTCGACCTTCAGCAGCACCACGTCCTCGTCGCAGTCGAGGCGGATTTCCAGCACCTTCTGCACGTGGCCGGACTCTTCGCCCTTGTGCCACAGCTTCTTGCGCGAGCGGCTCCAGTACACGGCCTCGCCCAGTTCCACGGTCCTGGCCAGTGCCTCGCGGTTCATCCAGGCGAACATCAGGATGTCGCCGCTGGAGGCTTCCTGGGCGATCACCGGCACCAGGCCGTGCTCGTCCCATTTGACTTTCTTGAGCCAGGGCTGGGCCGGGATCGATGGGGTCGTCGTCGGACTGATCATGTGTCGTTTTACTCCAGGCGCATCGGAATGCCGCGCGCGGCCATGAAGCGTTTCGCTTCGCCGACCGTGTGCTGGCCGTAGTGGAAGATGCTCGCCGCCAGCACGGCGTCGGCATGGCCTTCGATGACGCCGTCGGCCAGGTCCTGCAGGCCGCCCACGCCGCCCGAGGCGATCACGGCAATGCCGACCGCATCCGACACGGCGCGCGTCAGGCCCAGGTCGAAGCCGGACCGGGTGCCGTCGCGGTCCATGCTGGTGAGCAGCAGCTCGCCGGCGCCCAGGCTTTCCATCTTGCGCGCCCAGTCGACGGCGTCCAGCCCGGTCGGATTGCGTCCGCCGTGCGTGAACACTTCCCACTTGCCGGGCGCGACCTGCTTGGCGTCGATGGCGACGACGATGCATTGCGAGCCGTGCTTCTGCGCGGCGTCGTGCACGAGCTGCGGATTGGTCACGGCCGAGGTGTTCATCGAGACCTTGTCGGCGCCGGCGTTCAGCAGGCGGCGCACGTCCTCGACCTTGCGCACGCCGCCGCCCACCGTGAGCGGGATGAACACGGTCGAGGCCACGGCCTCGATGATCGGCAGGATCAGGTCGCGCCCGTCCGAGGACGCCGTGATGTCGAGGAAGGTGATCTCGTCGGCGCCCTGCTCGTTATAGCGGCGCGCGATCTCGACCGGGTCGCCGGCGTCGCGCAGTTCGGTGAAGTTGACGCCCTTGACCACGCGGCCGCCGGTGACGTCCAGGCAAGGGATGATGCGTTTTGCGAGCATAAAATGTAGATGGCTTGAACAACGTCGCCCCGGCGAAGGCCGGGGCCCAATTTTTGCGTGAACCGTCTGCGTACAGAACCTGGGTCCCGGCCTGCGCCGGGACGACGTTTCATACGTGGCGGCGGCTTAGGCCTGCGCGCCTTCGGTCAGCTCGTCCGCGCGTTCCTGCGCGCTGGCCAGGTCGAGCGTGCCCTCGTAGATCGAGCGGCCGCAGATCACGCCTTCGATGCCTTCGTCCTGCACCGCGCACAGCGCCTCGACGTCGGCCAGGTTGTGCAGGCCGCCGGAGGCGATGATCGGGATGCGCACGGCCTGCGCCAGGCGCACGGTCGCCTCGATGTTCACGCCGCCCATCATGCCGTCGCGGCCGATGTCGGTGTAGACGATCGATTCGACGCCGTAGCCTTCGAACTTCCTGGCCAGGTCGATGACTTCGTGGCCCGACATCTTGCTCCAGCCGTCGGTGGCGACCTTGCCGTCCTTGGCGTCCAGGCCGACGATGATGTGACCGGGGAAGGCGCCGCAGGCGTCGTGCAGGAAGCCCGGGTTCTTGACGGCGGCCGTGCCGACGATGATGTAGCTGATGCCGTCGTCGAGGTAGCGCTCGATGGTGTCGAGGTCGCGGATGCCGCCGCCCAGCTGGACCGGGATCTCGTCCAGCCCGTTCTCGACGGCGAAGTCCTGCACCACGGCCAGGATCGACTTGATCGCTTCCTCGTTCTTCGGCTTGCCCGCGAACGCGCCGTTCAGGTCGACCAGGTGCAGACGGCGCGCACCCTTCTTGAGCCAGTGCAGCGCCATCTCGGCGGGATCTTCGGAAAACACGGTGGCGAGGTCCATATCGCCCTGTTTCAGGCGAACGCAGTGACCGTCTTTCAGGTCGATGGCGGGGATCAGCAGCATGATCGGTATCGTTTGGTTAAGGGCTGGGACGAGGGGTTACGGAACGGGTCAGGGTTTCCAGTGGACGAAATTCTGGTACAGCTGCAGGCCGGCGTCGGCGCTTTTCTCGGGGTGGAACTGGGTCGCGACGACGTTGTCCATCGCGACCGCGCAGCAGTACGGCGCGCCATAATCGGCCTCGCCGATGGTGTGCCGCGGATCGTCGGGCACGGCGTAGTAGCTGTGCACGAAATAGAAATAACTGTTGTCGGCCACGCCGTCCCACAGCGGGTGGGCGCGCGACTGGCGCACGCGGTTCCAGCCCATCTGCGGCACCTTGAAGCGCGAGCCGTCGGCCTGCAGCCTGCCGTCGAGGCGGAAGCGCACTACCTTGCCGGGCATCAGGCCCAGGCCGGGCTCCATGCCCTCCTCGCTCAGGTCGAACAGCATCTGCTCGCCCACGCACACGCCCATCACCGGGCGCGTCTTCACGGCGCGCAGCAGGGCCTCCTGGGCGCCGGAGTCGCGCAGGCTCTGCATGCAGTCGCGCATCGCGCCCTGGCCCGGCAGCACCACGCGGTCGGCCGCGTCGATGACGGCCGGGTCGTTCGACACCCGCACGTCGGCCTCGGGCGCCACGGCGCGCAGCGCCTGCACCACCGAGCGCAGGTTGCCCACGCCGTCGATCACCACAATCCTGTTCGTCATGACGATCGATCCTTACAGGCTGCCCTTGGTCGACGGGATCGTGCCCAGCGCGCGCTCGTCCAGCTCGGACGCCATGCGCAGCGCGCGGCCGAAGGCCTTGAACACGGTCTCGCACTGGTGATGCGCGTTCACGCCGCGCAGATTGTCGACGTGCAGCGTGACGCCCGCATGGTTGACGAAGCCGCGGAAGAACTCGATGGTCAGGTCGACGTCGAAGCGGCCGATGGTGGCGCGGGTGAACGGCACGTGCCATTCCAGGCCCGGGCGCCCCGAGAAATCGATCACGACGCGCGACAGCGCCTCGTCCAGCGGCACGTAGGCATGGCCGTAGCGGCGGATGCCCTTCTTGTCGCCGATGGCCCTGGCCACCGCCATGCCCAGCGTGATGCCGGTGTCCTCGACGGTATGGTGGTCGTCGATGTGCAGGTCGCCGACCGCCTCGACCTCGAGGTCGATCAGCCCGTGGCGGGCGATCTGGTCCAGCATGTGGTCGAGGAACGGCACCCCGGTGTCGAGTTTCTGGCGGCCGGTGCCGTCCAGGTTCAGGGCGACGCGGATCTGCGTCTCGCTGGTGTTGCGCGTGATTTCTGCGGTGCGGGTCATTACAGGGAAGCCTTCAGGGCATTCAGGAATACGGAATTCTCTTCCGGGGTGCTGACGGTCACACGGATGCAACCGGCCAGCAATGCGTGCATTCTACTCAAATTCTTGATCAACACCCGTGCTTCGAACAGTTTAGCGCAGGTCTGCTGCGGATCGGGTACGCGCAGGGTAATGAAATTCGCGCTCGACGGGAATACCGTCACGCCCGGCAGCGCCGCCAGCGCCTGCGCCAGGTCGGCGCGCGCCGCGTTCAGCAGGGCCGCCTGCCCGTCCAGCACGTCCAGGTGGTCCAGTGCGAACTCGGCCGCCACCTGGGTCAGCACGTTGATGTTGTAGGGCGGACGCACCTTGTCGAACTGCTCCAGCAGGGCCGGCGCCGCGGCCAGGTAGCCCAGGCGGATGCCGGCCAGGCCCAGCTTGGAGAGCGTGCGCATCACGACCATGTTCGGATACTGCGGCAGGCGCGCCATGAAGCTGGTGCCGGCGAACGGCTGGTACGCCTCGTCGACCACGGCGATGCCGGTCTCGCCCAATGCCTCGATGATCGCGACCATGTCGGCGGCGTCGTACAGGTTGCCGGTAGGGTTGTTCGGGTAGGCCAGGAACACCAGCGCCGGCCGGTGTTCGGCGATGGCGGCCAGCATGGCCGGCATGTCGAGCGAGAAGTCCGGCTTCAGGGGCACGCCGACGAAGTCCATGCCCGCGAACTGGGCCGAGCGCTGGAACATCACGAAGGCCGGGACCGGCGCCAGCACCACGGCGCGGCCGCCTTTCCCGTTCGGCATTTGCCGGGCGCAGGCCATACACAGGATAGCGATGATCTCGTCGGAGCCGTTGCCGAGGATGACGTCGTGCCCCGCCGGCACGCCCAGCCTGGCGCGGATGCGTTGCTTGAGCGTGGCGTACGACGGCACCGGGTAGCGGTTCAGGGCGGCGTCGGCCAGGCGCCGTCCCAGCTCGATGCGCAGCGATTCGGGCAGCACGTACGGGTTTTCCATCGCGTCGAGCTTGACGTAGCCGCTCGCGTCCGGGACGTTGTAGACATGGCCGGCACGCACGTCTTCGCGGATCGTGTTGGCGATGAGGTGGTCGATGCGGGTCATGGTGTCTTTCTCAGTCATGTTCGATACGCCGTCGTTCCCGCGCGGGCGGGAACCATGTTGGATGTCAGGTCGCTTCGCCCGGGATGGCGGCCGCCGCGGGCACGGCGGCGGCAGCGGCTTTCCTGCGCGCGGCCGCGCCGCGCTTCTTCGCCAGCGTCGGCGGCACCTCGGGCGCCGCCAGCCGCGCTTCGAGGATCGCGCAATAGGCGGGGTTCAGTTCGAAGCCGGCATAGTGCCTGCCGAGGCGCTTGGCCGCCAGCGCCGTCGTGCCGCTGCCCATGAACGGGTCGAGCACGACGCCGCCCGGCGGGCAGGACGCCTTCACCATGCGCTCGATGATCTCGAGCGGCTTCTGGGTCGGATGGTCGACCCGTTCCGCATGTTCGCGATGCAGCCGCGACACGCTCCACAGGTCCTTGGGGTTGTAGCCCACTTCCAGCCACTTGGCGCCGACGAAGATCGAGCGCGATCGCGCCTTCTTCGTGGCGGCGTCGTACGGGATACGCACGGCGTCCAGGTCGAAATAGTAATCCTTGCGCTTCACGAAGAAGCCGATGGTGTCGTGCACCGAGCTGAAGCTGCGGGTACTGCCGCCCATCGAGGGCACGCGGCGGTCCCAGATGATCTCGTTCATCATCGTCATGCGGCGCTTGAGCATCACAAAGATCTCGGGAGCATAGCGCCATGTGAGGAAGATGTACAGGCTGCCGTTGTCCTTCAGCTTGGGCAGCACGGCGTCGATCCAGCGCTCGGTCCACGCCAGGTAGTCCTCGACGCTCTGGCGGTCGGAGGCGTTGCCGTAGTCCTTGCCGAGGTTGTACGGCGGATCGGTCAGCACCAGGTCGATGGATCCGTCGGGGATGCGCGCCAGCCCGGCCAGCGCATCCTCGCAGAACACCTGGTCGAGCCAGGGGGTCATGATGCCGACTTGAGCCTCAACTCCGCGCTGCGCGCATGCGCCTGCAGCCCCTCGCCGTACGCCAGCTCGGCCGCCACGCGGCCCAGCGTCTGGGCGCCGGCTTCGGACACGAACAGCACCGACGAGCGCTTCTGGAAGTCGTACACGCCCAGCGGCGACGAGAAGCGCGCCGTGCGCGAGGTCGGCAGCACGTGGTTCGGGCCGCAGCAGTAGTCGCCCAGCGACTCGGACGAGAAGCGGCCCAGGAACATCGCGCCGGCGTGGCGGATCTTGTCCGCCCACCGCTGCGGGTCCGCGGCCGAGATCTCCAGGTGCTCGGCGGCGATGGCGTTGGCGATGGCGCAGGCCTCGTCCATGTCGCGCACTTTTACCAAGGCGCCGCGGTCGGTCAGCGAGGTGGCGATGGTGTCCTTGCGCGGCATCGTGGGCAGCAGCTTGTGGATGCTGGCCTCGACCTGCGCGATGTAGCCGGCGTCCGGGCACAGCAGGATGGCCTGGGCCAGCTCGTCGTGCTCGGCCTGCGAGAACAGGTCCATGGCGACCCAGTCCGGGTCGGTGGTGCCGTCGCAGACGATCAGGATCTCGGACGGGCCGGCGATCATGTCGATGCCCACGGTGCCGAACACGCGGCGCTTGGCCGCCGCCACGTAGGCATTGCCGGGGCCGACGATCTTGTCGACCGGCGGAATGCTGTCGGTGCCGTAGGCCAGCGCGGCCACGGCCTGGGCACCGCCGATGGTGATCACGCGCGTGACGCCGGCGATCGCTGCCGCGGCCAGCACCATGCGGTTCTTGACGCCGTCCGGGGTCGGCACGACCATCACGATGTCCTTCACGCCGGCCACCTGGGCGGGAATCGCGTTCATCAGCACCGACGACGGATACGCGGCCTTGCCGCCCGGGACGTAGATGCCGACGCGGTCCAGCGGCGTGACGCGCTGGCCCAGCACCGTGCCGTCCGGCTCGGTGTAGCTGAAACCGTTCAGTTCCTGCTTCTGGCGCGCGTGGAACACGCGGATGCGTTCGGCCGCCACCTGCAGCGCGGCGCGCTGGGCCTCGGGCAGCGCGGCCAGCGCCGCGTCCAGTTCTTCCTGGCCGACTTCGAGCGCGGCCATGGTGGCGGCGCCGCCGTCCGGCAGGCGGTCGAACCGGTTCGTGTAGTCCAGCACGGCGGCGTCGCCGCGCTTCCTGACGTCGGCGAGGATGGCCGCGACGGCCGATTCGATGGCGTCGTCGGTCTCGGCCTCGAACGCGAGCAGCGCGCTCAGGGTCTGCTGGAAGTCGGCGGCGGTGGAGTCGAGCTTGCGGACCTGGATGTTCATGCGGTTTGCCCTTGCAGCTTGGAGGCCGCGTCGAAGGCCTCGATGATGGGTTGCAGGCGCTCGCGCTTGAGCTTGAGCGCGGCCTGGTTGACGACCAGGCGCGAGGAGATGTCCATGATCTTCTCGACCTCGACCAGGTTGTTGGCGCGCAGCGTGCCGCCGGTGGACACCACGTCGACGATCGCGTCGGACAGGCCGACCAGCGGCGCCAGCTCCATCGAGCCGTACAGCTTGATCAGGTCGACGTGCACGCCCTTCTTGGCGAAGTGCTCGCGCGCCGTGTGCACGAACTTGGTGGCCACGCGCAGGCGCGCGCCCTGGTGCACGGCGTTCCGGTAGTCGAAGCCGGCGTTCACCGCCACCGACATGCGGCAGCAGGCGATGCGCAGGTCGACCGGCTGGTACAGGCCTTCGCCGCCGTGCTCGAGCAGCACGTCCTTGCCGGCCACGCCGAAGTCGGCGGCGCCATGCTGGACGTAGGTCGGCACGTCGCTGGCGCGCACGATCAGCACGCGGATGCCGGGGTCGTTGGTGGCGAGGATCAGCTTGCGCGAGGTCTCGGGGTTTTCCAGGACCTCGATGCCGGCCGCGCGCAGCAGGGGCAGGGTGTCTTCGAAGATGCGGCCCTTGGACAGGGCGAGGATCAGCTGGGGGCTGTCGGTGGTGGTCATGTCACTGCTTTGATGGGGAACGCTGCACTCGACACCGTCGCCCCGGCGCAGGCCAGGGCCCGATCCTGCTGGCGCAATCGACACGCATGCAGAAACTGGGTCCCCGCCTGCGCGGGGACGACGTTGGTAAAGAACGGGGCTATTCCGATAGGTTCTGTTATTTGATGCGGACGATATCCGCGCCCACCGCCGACAACTTGGCTTCCATGCGATCGTAGCCGCGGTCCAGGTGGTAGATGCGGTCGACGACGGTGGTGCCTTCGGCCGCCAGGCCGGCGATCACCAGCGAGGCCGAGGCGCGCAGGTCGGTCGCCATCACGGGCGCGCCGACCAGGCGAGGGACGCCTTCGATGAAGGCGGTGTTGCCCTCGGTGGAGATCTGCGCGCCCAGGCGGTTCAGTTCCTGCACGTGCATGAAGCGGTTCTCGAAGATGGTCTCGGTCACGCGGCTCGGGCCGGCCGCGATCGTGTCCACGGCCATGAACTGGGCCTGCATGTCGGTCGGGAAGCCCGGGTATTCCGTGGTGCGGAACGAGACCGGCTGCGGACGGCCGTCCATGCGCGCGCGGATGGTGTCGCCCTCGATGGCCAGCTGCAGGCCGATCTCGCGCAGCTTGTCGAGCGCCACGTCGAAGATGTCGGTGCGGGTGTTGGTGATGCGGATGTCGCCGCCGGTGGCCGCCACCGCGCACAGGAAGGTGGCCGCTTCGATGCGGTCCGAGATCACGGCGTGCTGCGTGCCGTGCAAGGACGGCACGCCCTGGATCACGAGGCGGTCGGTGCCGATGCCGTCGATCTTCGCGCCCATCGCCACCAGCATGTTGGCCAAGTCGACGACTTCCGGCTCGCGCGCGGCGTTTTCCAGGATCGTCTCGCCGTCGGCCAGCGTGGCCGCCATCAGGAGGTTTTCGGTGCCGGTGACGGTGATCATGTCGGTGTGGATGCGCGCGCCCTTGAGCTTCGCGCACCTGGCGTGGATGTAGCCGCCTTCGATCGTGATGTCGGCGCCCATCGCGCGCAGGCCCTTGATGTGCTGGTCGACCGGACGCGAGCCGATCGCGCAGCCGCCCGGCAGCGAGACCCTGGCCTCGCCGAAGCGGGCCAGCATCGGGCCGAGCACCAGGATCGAGGCGCGCATGGTCTTGACCAGCTCGTAGGGCGCTTCCAGGCTGGTGATATTCGCGCCGTTCAGCGTGACGCGCTCGTCGTCCTGGGTCACCTTCAGGCCGGTCTGCTCGAGCAGGCGCAGCATGGTGCGCACGTCGTGCAGGCGCGGCACGTTCGACAGGGCGAGGTCGCCGCTGGTGAGCAGGCCGGCGCACAGGATCGGCAGCGCCGCGTTCTTGGCGCCCGAGATGGGGATGTCGCCGTGCAGGCGCTTGCCGCCGACGATCTGGAGCTTGTCCATAATTATCCTTGGTACTCTTCCGGGGTCAGGGTCTTCATCGACAGCGCGTGGATCTCGGCGCGCATGCGGTCGCCCAGCGCGGCATAGACGATCTGGTGGCGCTGGATGCGGCTCTTGCCGGCGAAGGCGTTCGAGACGATGACGGCGCTGAAATGCTGGCCGTCGCCCTCCACTTCCAGGTGGGTGCACTCCAGGCCATTCTTGATGTAGCCGTGGATCAGTTCGGGTGTGGTAGACACGTTGGCAATCCTGTTAAATCAGTGACGCAGCTTGTAGCCGCGACGGAGCATGTTGATGGCGACGGCGGCCAGGACCACGAAGAACACGGCGACGATGGCCAGGCTGGTCCAGGGCGAGACGTCCGACTTGCCGAAGAAACCGTAACGGAACCCGTCAATCATATAAAAGAACGGGTTGAAATGCGAGACTGCCAGCCAGAATGGCGGCAGTTTCTGGATCGAATAGAACACGCCGGCCAGAAACGTTGCAGGCATGATCAGGAAGTTCTGGAACGCGGCGAGCTGGTCGAACTTCTCGGCCCAGATGCCGGCGATCACGCCCATGGTGCCGAGGATGGCCGCGCCCAGCAGCGCGAACACGACGATCCACAGCGGCGCCGTGAAGCTCAGGTGGGCGAACCACGCGGTGATGATGAACACGCCGGCGCCGACGGCCAGGCCGCGCACGATCGAGGCGGCCACGTAGGCCGACAGGATTTCCCAGTGCGACAGCGGCGGCAGCAGGATGAACACCAGGTTGCCGGTGATCTTCGACTGGATCAGCGAGGACGAGGAGTTGGCGAACGCGTTCTGCAGCACGCTCATCATGACCAGGCCCGGGATCAGGAAGGAGGTGTAGGTCACGCCGTCCAGCATCTGCACCTTCCCTTCGAGCACGTGGCCGAAGATCAGCAGGTAGAGCATGGAGGTCACGACCGGCGCGGCCACGGTCTGCGTGGCCACCTTCCAGAAGCGCAGGATCTCCTTGTAGAACAGGGTGCGGAAACCCACGGAAAACAGGTTCATCGTGCGCCCTCCCCTTCCATGATCTGGATGAAGATGTCTTCCAGGTCGGCCTGCTGCAGCTGCATCTCGTCGATCTCGGCGCCGGCTTCGCGCAGGCGCGCCAGGATGCCCTCGACTTCGGCATACTCGTTCACGCGCAGCGTATAGGTGTTGCCGCCGTTGCCCTTGCCTTCGTCGTGCTCGTCGTGCGCGACCAGGTGGCGCAGCCCTTCCGGCAGGCGGCCCTGCTTGAGGTGCACGACCAGCGAGGACCCGGACACGCGGCGCAGCAGCCGCGACATGGTGTCCAGCGCCACCACGTTGCCGGTCTTGAGCATGGCCACGCGCTGGCACATGGCCTGCGCCTCTTCCAGGTAGTGAGTGGTCAGCACGACGGTATGGCCTTCGCGGTTCAGGCGCGCGATGAACTTCCACAGCGTCTGGCGCAGTTCGACGTCGACGCCGGCGGTCGGCTCGTCCAGCACGATCACGGGCGGCTTGTGCACCAGGGCCTGGGCCACCAGCACGCGCCGCTTCATGCCGCCCGACAGCGCGCGCATGTTGACGTCGGCCTTCGGCGTCAGGTCGAGGTTTTCCATCACCTCGTCGATCCACTTGTCGTTGTTCTTCAGGCCGAAGTAGCCGGACTGCAGGCGCAGCGTCTCGCGCACCGTGAAGAACGGGTCGAACACCAGTTCCTGCGGCACCACGCCGAGCTTCATGCGCGCCTGGCGCTGGTCGGTGACGACGTCGTGGCCGTGGATGCGGATGCTGCCCACGTCCGGGCGGATCAGGCCCGCGATGGTGGAGATCAGGGTGGTCTTGCCGGCGCCGTTGGGCCCGAGCAGGCCGAAGAACTCGCCTTGCTCGATGCTCAGGGAAACGCCCTTGAGGGCCTTGAAGCCCTTGTAGCTTTTCTCGACGCTATCTATCTGGATGGCTGCTGTCATGCGGTGGGATGGCCCGGGCGGGGATGGGCCGTGCAGGGAAACGAGCCATTATAGAAGAATTCCGGATTTCGGTCGGCGGCCGCCCCGGCCGCCGTCGCGGCCGGGGCGCGGCGCGTCAGTCCGGCGCGACGCCCAGCCTCGCGGCCAGGCCTTCCTTCTCCCTGCGCAGCCGGTCGCGCAGGCCGACGTATCCGTTGCGCTGCACCTCTTCCGCAAACGCTTGCTGGTAGCGCATGATGAACCACCCGCCCCCGGTCTTCAGGTCGTAGATGCGCCATCCCGACGGCGTGCGCGCAAGGCGGTAGTCGAGTGCGAGCGCCGCGCCGGCGGCGCCGGCGATGCGCGTGCGGACGATGGTGTCGGCATCGGCATCGGCATCGGCGTCGGCATCGCCGCTGCCGGCCGGCTCGACCTCGAGCGCGGCGCCGGCGCGCACCGGGAGCAGCGCCTCGACGTAGGTCAGCAGCATCAGCTGGCGGTATTCATGCGCGATCCGCATGCGCTGGTCCGGCGCGGCCTGGCGCCAGTAGCGGCCCGCGGTCAACTGCGTCGCGCGATCCCAGATGGTGTAAGGCAGGAAATGCTCCCATACCTTGCGCAGCAACGCTGCGGCATGCCCCGCCCGGCCGTCGGCATCGGCATCGATGGCCCGTGCCAGTGAGCCGATCGCCAGCCGGACCAGCGCTTCGGGCGTGTCCGTCCCGCTCGCGCTCATCGGCGCGACGCGGCCGGCAGGCCGCGTTCCCATTGGTGGTTACGCGCTTCCAGCCTGGACACCAGGCCATCGATGCCGCCCTTGGCGATCTCGGCCGCGAAACTGGATTTCATGCCGACGACCAGCCACCCGTCCGACAGGTCGAGGTCGTAGACCTTCCAGCCATAATGCGCCAGCTTTTCCAGGCGGTAATTGAAGACATGCAGGGCGCCGCCTGCCACCGGAACCTGCGAGCGCACCTCGATATCGTCGTCCTGGGGACCGCCGCGCGCGGGGAAGAACGTCGGCGTACCGTCCGCCGCCTGGGCCAGTGCATCGGCATACGCATGCACCACCAGCTTGCGGACCGCCGACACGAGGCGCATCTGCTGCTCCGGCGTCGCCTGGCGCCAGAAGCGGCCGACGGCAAGGGTCGTCATGTGCTGGAAATGGACATAAGGCAGGAAACGCTCCTCGACCAGGTCGGCGAGCTTGCGGCGATCGCCGGCGCGCAACGCGGGATCCGCCTTGACGGCATCGAGCATCCCCGTGAAGACGCGCTGGACCAGCGCATCGGGCGCCTCTTCGGCGGCCGCGGCCGGCGCGGCGATGATGACGCCGCCGGAACACGCCAGGGCGGCGGTGGCGACCAGGGATGCGATGGGCTTCATTGGGTCCTCGTCAGGAAGGTGTCGAAGCGACACCCTACAATGAACTCTTGCCCATCGTCAACAACAGCAGGCGCCGCACGGGCGCCGGGGCCGGCGCTCAGGCGCGGCCAAGCAATGCGTCGACGCCGTACAGCTTCGCCAGCGCCTCGACATTGGCCGGCACGTTGACGAACTTCAGGGCGCGCCCCTGGGCCTGGGCGCGGCGCTGCCACGCCAGCATCAGCGACAGGGCGGAGGAGTCGGCGGCCTTGACGCCGCCGAGGTCGAACACGGTCTCGCCGGCGGCGACCGCCGCGCAGCCCTGCTCCAGCGCCGCCTGGGCATTCTGGAAGGTCAGGGCGTCGAGCGAGAGCATGGGATTGGCTTCGGCCATGCTTATTTCTGCGGGGCGGCCAGCGGCTTGGCGGCCAGCTGCTGGTTGCGGTCGCGCAGCTTCTTGATCAGGCCGTCGATGCCGCCCTTCGAGATTTCCGAATTGAACGTGCTGGTATAGGTCTGGACCAGCCAGGCGCCCAGCACGTTCAGGTCATAGATCTTCCAGCCCTGCGGGCCCTTGGACAGGCGATAGTTCAGGGTGATCGGCTCGCCGCGGGTCACGTTGACCTGCGAACGCACTTCGACGTCGGTGTCGGCCGGGTCGGCGCGGAACGGCTTGAATTCGACGGTTTCGTTCTTGATCTGCGACAGCGCGCCCGAGTAGGTGTACACCAGCAGCGTGCGGAATTCCTCGGTCAGCTGCTGCTGCTGCTGCGGGGTGGCCTGGCGCCAGTGGCGGCCGGCGGCCTGCGCGGTCATCTTCTGCGAATCGACATAGGGCAGGATCTTGGAATTGACCAAGTCCATGATCTTCTGGCGGTTGCCGGCCTGGATGTCCTTGTCGGACTTGACGGTGTTGATGACGTCGTTGCTGATGCGCTTGACGAGCGCATCCGGCGCTTCCTGGGCGATGGCGGCCGGTGCCAGGACGCTGGCGGAGACGGCCACGGCGGCGGTCATGATCAGTTGTGCGATGGGTTTCATAATATCCTTCGTCGGTTGGGGCGGGCCGCCATGGCGGCCCCGCCTGCATTGTTCACTTCGTGGCCGGGGCGGGCGTCACGGGCGCCGGCACCGGCGGATTGTTCGGCGGCGAACCTTCCGGCGCCGCGGCCGGCGCGGCGGCGTCGCCGCTGCCGTCGTCCGGGGCCTGCGCTTTCTTGACACCCAGCTTTTCCTGCACTTTCTCGATGCGGTCGTGGATCTTCTCGGCCCGCTCCTGCGCCTTGTCGGTGTCCAGCACCTGGCTTTCGCGGCGCTGCAGGTAGCCATCGCGCAGGAACTCGTAGCGGTCGAGCGCGGCTTCTTCCAGCAGCGTCGAGGCATCCAGGACGCTGGCGCGCTGGTCGACGGCGCGCAGCACGATACCGCTGTTACGCCACGGCACGTCGTTCACGTGGGTCCACGGGTCCCCCCACCAGTCGCCCGGCAGCGCCGCGGTATCGCGGATCGTAGATGGGCCCAACAATGGCAACATCAAGTAGGGGCCGGCAGGCACGCCCCAGTAACCCAGCGTCTGGCCCAGGTCTTCGTTGTGCTTGCGCAGGCCGGCCGGGGTGGCGATGTCGAGCACGCCGCCCAGGCCCAGCGTCGAGTTGACGGCGAAGCGGGTCAGGTCGGAAAAGCCGTCCTGGCCCTTGAACTGGGCGAAGTTGTTCAGCGAGCTCCACAGGTCCGACAAGTTCCCGAAGAAATTGTTCACGCCGGTTTGCACGAAGCTCGGGGTGACTTTCTTGTAGACGGTGGCGGCCGGTTTCAGCGCGGTGCGGTCGACCGCGTCGTTGAAGCTGAACATCGCGCGGTTGAATTTCTCGAACGGATCGCGCGGATTGGTCGTGGCGCAGCCGCTGAGCAACAGGGCAACGCCGGCGGCCACTGCGAGGCCGCGCACGCGGAACTGTCCAGATGCGTTACGGGTCGTCATTTATCACCGTCCTTTCCGTCGGCTGCTTTGCTATAAATAAATTGGTTAATCAAGTCTTCGAGCACGGCCGCCGACTGCGTGCGGGTGATGCGGTCGCCCTCGACCAGGTTGTTGGTATCGCCGCCGGCTTCGATGCCGACGTACTGTTCGCCCAGCAGGCCCGAAGTCAGGATCTTCAGCGAGCTATCCTTCGGAAACTTGTAGGCCGGCTCCAGGTCGAGGCGCACGTTCGCCTGGAAGGTCTTGTCGTCGAAGGAAATCGCACCGACCCGTCCCACCACCACGCCCGCGCTCTTGACCGGGGATTGCGGCTTGAGGCCGCCGATGTTGTCGAACCGGCCCGTGACCGCATACGTCTTGCTGAACGAAATCGTGCTCATGTTACCGGCTTTCAGTGCCAGGAATAGGAGCGCCAGCGCACCCAACAGGACAAACAGTCCGACCCAGACGTCAATAGATTTGCGATGCATAAGTTTTCCTAATATATAACGCTGATTTTAATCACTTATTAAACATCAACGCCGTCATGATGAAGTCCAGGCCCAGCACCATCAACGATGCCACGACGACGGTGCGGGTGGTCGCGCGCGACACGCCCTCCGGCGTCGGTTTCGCCTCGTAGCCCTGGAACAGGGCGGTGAAGGTGACGGCGATGCCGAACACCAGGCTCTTCAGGACACCATTCATGACATCGCGCCGCACGTCGATGTTGGCCTGCATCTGCGACCAGAACGCGCCCTCGTCGACGCCGATCAGCTGCACGCCGACCAGGTAGCCGCCGATCACGCCGATGGCCGAGAACACGGTCGCCAGCACGGGCATGGCGATCAGGCCGGCCCAGAAGCGCGGCGCCAGCACGCGCTGGATCGGGTTGACGGCCATCATTTCCATCGCGGCGAGCTGCTCGCCCGCCTTCATCAGGCCGATCTCGGCCGTCAGCGAGGTGCCGGCGCGGCCGGCGAACAGCAGCGCCGTCACCACCGGACCCAGTTCGCGCAGCAGCGACAGCGCCACCAGCTGGCCGAGCTTTTCCTCGGCGCCGAACTGGCTCAGCGTGTAATAGCCCTGCAGGGCCAGCACCATGCCGACGAACAGGCCCGACACGACGATGATCAGCAGCGAGTAGTTGCCGATGAAATGGATCTGTTCCGAGATCAGGGTCGGCCGGCGCAGGGCGCCGGGCGCCCGCGCCAGCAGCTTGACGAAGGAACGGGCGACGAAGCCGATGCGCGCGAACATGTCGAGCACCAGGCCGCCGATAAAGCCGAGCAAGTTAGTCATCACTTCCGGCCTCCCAGGCCCAGGTCTTCGGCCAGCGACTTGCCGGGGTAGTGGAACGGCACCGGGCCGTCCGGCTGGTTGTTGATGAACTGGACGACGTACGGGTCGGTCGAGCGGCGCAGGTCTTCCGGCGTGCCCTCGGCCACGATGCGGCCCGACGCCATGAAGTACACGTAGTCGGCGATGGCGAAGGTTTCGTTCACGTCGTGCGAGACCAGGATCGAGGTCGAGCCCAGCGCATCGTTCAGGTTGCGGATCAGGTTGGCGGTCACGCCCATCGAGATCGGGTCGAGGCCGGCGAACGGCTCGTCGTACATGATCAGTTCGGGGTCGAGCGCGACGGCGCGGGCCAGCGCCACGCGGCGCGCCATGCCGCCCGAGATCTCGTTCGGCTTGAGCTGCTGCGCATTGCGCAGGCCCACGGCGTTCAGGCGCATCAGCACCAGGTCGCGGATCAGCTCTTCCGGCAGCTCGGTGTGCTCGCGCAGCGGGAAGGCCACGTTCTCGAACACGGTGAGATCGGTGAACAGGGCGCCGAACTGGAACAGCATGCCCATCTTGCGGCGCAGGCGGTAGACGCCTTCGGTATCGAGCTGGTTGATGACCTCTCCATTGATGGAGACGGTGCCCTGCTGCGGCCGGATCTGGCCGCCGATCAGGCGCAGCACCGTGGTCTTGCCACAGCCGGAACCGCCCATCACGGCAACCAGCTTACCGCGCGGGAAATCCATGCGCAGGTTCGACAGGATGGGGCGATCTCCATACGAAAAATGCAGATCGCGGATTTCGACGAGGTTGGACACGGTGAACTTGCCTATATTGAGAATCTCATATTGTAGTGCAGAAAGGGCAAGGCCTGCTGGAGACGCCCGATTTCCGGCGCTGTTATCGACGTGATATTACAACACTAATGAACGAAAAGTCAGATATCCGGCGGCGTAAGTGCTTGTTTTTAATAAATTATGCATACACCGACCAGTGTACTTTATTGATCCATATTAACAGTTCTTTACGGAAACTACCATCGCGGCACGACGCGCCGGTATCGCGCCACGCTGCGTCGTCGGAAGGGCGCGCATCGAGCGTGCCGGCACGTCGCCGCCGCCCGCGCGACGCCCCGCGCACGATAGCTGTGAGCTTATTTGCAAGAGGTTAAAATAATGTCGAGGCTTCCTTGCATGAATGTAACATTTTGCGGTAGTTCAAACGAACACACTATGGTCCGTTCATACAGTCCTTCCACCAGCCGCTTCGTCGGCACGCAATTCGCCAAGTTCGCCGCCGTCGGCGGCCTCGGCACGGGATTGCACTACCTGGTACTGGTCGTGCTGGTCACGCTGCTGCACGTGGCCCCGGGCCGCGCGGCGTTCGCCGGCGCCGCGGCCGGGGCCTGCCTCGTCTACCTGCTCAACCGCCGCTACACCTTCGCCAGCGACGCGGACCATCGCCGTACCCTGCCCCGTTTCGTGGCGCTTGCCGTGGCCGGCGCGCTGCTCAACGGGCTCCTGGTGGGACTGCTGAGCGGTGCCGGCCTGCACTTCCTGCTGGCCCAGGTCGTCGCCACGGCGGTGGTCCTCGTCATCAATTTCATCGTGAGCAAGACATGGATATTCCGTTAGCTACGCCGGCGCCGGAGCATCCCGCGCTCAGTCCGCGCCCGCCCGGCACGATGCCCAGCATTTCGGTGGTCGCGCCCGCCTATAACGAAGAGGAAGTGCTGGAAATATTCCATCGCCGCGTCACCGACGTGCTCGCCGGCCTGGGTTGCCAGTACGAGATCGTGCTCGTCAACGACGGCAGCCGCGACCGCACGCTGGCGCTGATGCACGCGCTGCGCGAACGCGATCCGCACCTGACCGTGATCGACCTGTCGCGCAACTTTGGCAAGGAAATCGCGCTCAGCGCGGGGCTGGACCATACCAAGGGCGACGTCGTCATCGTGCTCGATTCCGACCTGCAGGATCCGCCGGAACTGATCCCGCAACTGCTGGACGCCTGGCGCGAAGGCTATGACGTCGTGTACGGCATGCGCGCCGAGCGCGACGGCGAGACATGGTTCAAGAAATTCACCGCCCACCATTTCTACAGTGTCATCAAGAAAGTCAGCCGGGTCGAGATCCCGCGCGACACGGGCGACTTCCGCCTGATGTCGCGCCGCGCGGTGGAAGCGCTGGGCAAGCTGCGCGAGGAACACCGCTTCATGAAGGGCTTGTTCGCCTGGGTCGGCTTCCCTTCCCGGCCGCTGCTGTACCGGCGCGACCCGCGCGCCGCCGGCAACACCAAGTGGAATTACTGGAAGCTGTGGAACTTCGCCATCGAGGGCATCACCTCGTTCACGGTGGCGCCGCTGAAAGCGAGCACTTACCTCGGCCTGGTCGTGGCGGTGCTGTCGCTGATGTACGCGGTATTCGTGATCTGGAAGGCGCTCATGTATTCCGACCCGGTGCGCGGCTATCCCTCGTTGATGACGGTGATCCTGTTCCTGGGCGGCGTGCAGCTGATCTCGGTGGGCCTGCTGGGGGAATACGTCGGGCGCATCTACAACGAGGTCAAGCGGCGCCCGCTGTACCTGGTGAACCGCCTGCTCGATTCGGAACTGCCGGGGGAATTCAGCAACCGGCGCGAACGGCGCCAGCAGGCCAGGCCGGGGTCGTCGCCGTTGCAGCGGGTGAGTCACTAAAGAAGGACCGTGGGTGGACGGCTGCGCCGTCCACCCGTTCAACCATCTTTCGATTTGTCGTGCGATATGTCCCCCGTCGCGTATCACCGCGTGGACGGGGGACCCGTCCACCCTACTGCATCGTGTAGCTCTGCTGCGCCGTGTCCACCGCGAAGTTACGCGCGGTATCCCAGTAGGTAAAACTGTAGCGCACCACGTCGCCGCTCTTCAGGCCGCCGGCGACATAGGTATTGGTGCTGCCGTCCAGGCGCATGCGCACGTTCAGCTGCGCGCCGTTGTTGACGGTGTAGTGCACGTCGGCCCAGCCGCCGGTGGTGGTGGCGAATTGCAGCGTCGTCGCCGACAGTTGCGTCACCGAGGTCGGGCCGGACGGCGGCGGCGGGGTGGTCGTCGTCGTGCCGGCATCCCAGACGATGTCGTCGATCGCGAACTGGAACGTGGACGCCGGCAGGCGGTTGGCGTCGCTCGAGATCATGAAGACGTCGAGGATCGACTGCAGCGCCACCTTCGGCCCGATCAGCGTCGAGACGGGAATCGTCGCCGTGGCCCAGTCGCCGTTGCGCACCAGGCCATAGGCCGTCGTGTTCGCCGGGAAGCTGACCCAGTTCTGGTTCGTGTAGGTGTCGCCGATGCCGATATTGAACGCGACGTTCGCCGGGATCTTGATGCGGAAGCGCATCGTGCCGTTGCGGTAGTTGGTCAGGTCACGGGCCTGGCGCGCCTGGATGCCGCCGCCCCACCACTGGTTCGGCGCCGTGTAGGCCCAGGCGATCACGTTGCTGCCTTCGTACGGCGCGGTCGTGCCGGCGCCGCTGGACGCGCCGTTCCACAGGAAGATGTCGGAACTGGTGCCCGCCACCAGCTTGGCGTTGACGGCCGTGGTGTCGGTGAACACGCCGAACTTGCCGGCCACTTCCGGCACGGTCTGGTTGCCCAGCTTGACCGCGCCCTTGCCGTCGAGCTGGTAGACGCGCACGTAGTCGACGTAGGTCGTGGCCGGCAGCGCCGCCGTGACCTGTTCCGGCGTGGCGGCGTCGGTGAAGTTGCCGCCCACGGCCATGTTCAGCAGCAGGTAGAACGGCGCCTGCAGCGCGGTCGAGTTCACCGGCAGCGGCGCATCGTACATGTTCCGCTCGACGCCGTTGTCGACGGTGGTGAAGCGCATCTCGCTCTCGGTCCAGTACAGGCGGTAGGTGACGAAGCGGTTGGCCAGCGAGGTGGCCGGCACGTACCAGTTCTTGGTCTGCCAGGCGGTAGAGGCGGCGCAGCTCTCGTTGCCGGGCACGCAGGCGGCCTGCTGCCAGGTGATCACGTTGGAACCGACGAAGTTGTTGGCCGACGGGTTGCCGCCGGCCGCCGCGCGGCTGGACGCCTTGTGGCCCATCTCCATGATGTCGATCTCGCCGTTGCGCGGCCAGGTCTGCGCGCTGGTGCCCAGCAGCCAGGCGGCCGGCCAGAGGCCGGTGGTCAGGTTCGGCGTCGCCATCCGGATCTCGATCATGCCGTACTGCACCTGCACCTTGTTGTGGCTCTCGACCTTGCCGGACGTGAAGGCATTGCTGCCCACGGTCTGGCGCTGGGCGCGCAGCGCCAGCGCCCGCGTGCCCGGCTCGAACGGCACGTCCGCGATGGAGACATTGTTCGGGCTGTAGTACTGCAGCTCGGCATTGCCGTTGCCGCACAGGTTCGGGCAACCGTTGCCGTCGATGACATTCCACGTCGCCGTGTCGACGCTGGCGCCGTTGAATTCCTCCGACCACAGCAGCTGGCCGATGACGGGATTGGTGACGCTGGCGCAGGCCTGCGCGCCCGCCGCCAGCAGGACGCCGGCCAGCAGGATCTGGAAAGGTTTCCGATTCGGTTGATGCTGATCGTTCTCGTTATTCACATCGACTCCTCTGTTCACTCCAAAGAAAATGCAGGCGGTCCCTTGCACTGCGCTGGGACGGACTGCGGCGCGCCGGCTCGGTTGCCGGTCTCGAATGGGACTTGCGGAAGCGAAAATTGGAAACGTTTCCAATACAGATGTGAAAAATATAGGCCTATTTGTAAAATCCGTCAAATCGAAATGCGTGAAGTGTTTGCGTTTGCGCAAACGTTTGGGATGCGCAAATGCAAAACGGCCCGGGGAGACCGGGCCGTCCTGAAGGCGGGCGGTGCGGATCAGCGCGGCAGGTCCGACGTCCCCATCAGGAACGCGTCGACGGCGCGGGCGCACTGGCGTCCCTCGCGGATCGCCCACACGACCAGCGACTGGCCGCGGCGCATGTCGCCGGCGGTGAAGACCTTCGGCACCGAGGTATGGTAGCTGCTCTCGCCGTCGACGGTGGCGCGCACGTTGCCGCGCGCATCCTTCTGCACGCCGAAGGCGTCCAGCACCTGTTGCACCGGCGAGACGAAGCCCATGGCCAGCAGCACCAGGTCGGCCTTGATCTCGAATTCCGAATCCGGCACTTCGGTCATCTTGCCGTCCTTCCATTCGACGCGGCAGGCGATCACCTTCTCGACCTTGCCGCCCTTGCCTTCGAAGCGCTTGGTGGCGACGGCGAAATCGCGCTCGCAGCCTTCCTCGTGCGAGGACGAGGTGCGCAGCTTGGTCGGCCAGTACGGCCACACCAGCGGCTTGTTCTCGTGTTCCGGCGGCATCGGCATCAGTTCGAACTGGGTGACGCCGGCGGCGCCGTGGCGGTTCGACGTGCCCACGCAGTCGGAGCCGGTGTCGCCGCCGCCGATCACGACGACGTGCTTGCCGGTGGCCTTGATCTGGTCCTTGACCTTGTCGCCGGCGTTCACGCGGTTCTGCTGCGGCAGGAATTCCATCGCGTAATAGACCCCCTTCAGCTCGCGGCCCGGCACCGGCAGGTCGCGCGGCTGCTCGGCGCCGCCGGCCATGACGACGGCGTCGAAGTCCTTGGCCAGGTCTTCCGGGAAAATGGTCTCGCGCGCCATGTTGCTGACGGCGGTCGGGAAATCCTTGCCGATCAGCGTGCTGGTGCGGAAGGTCACGCCCTCGGCCTGCATCTGCTCGACGCGGCGGTCGATCAGGCCCTTTTCCATCTTGAAGTCGGGGATGCCGTAGCGCAGCAGGCCGCCGATGCGGTCGTTCTTCTCGAACACCGTCACGTCGTGGCCGGCGCGCGCCAGCTGCTGGGCGGCGGCCAGGCCGGCGGGACCGGAACCCACGATCGCGACCTTCTTGCCGGTCTTGCTGGCGGCCGGCTGCGGCACGATCCAGCCGTGTTCCCAGCCTGCGTCGGCGATCTTGCGCTCGATCGACTTGATGCCGACCGGCTCGTCGTTGATGCCCAGCGTGCAGGCGGCTTCGCACGGCGCCGGGCAGATGCGGCCCGTGAATTCCGGGAAGTTGTTCGTGGAATGCAGGTTCTCGACGGCGTAGCGGAAATTGCCGTGGTAGACGAGGTCGTTCCAGTCCGGGATCTGGTTGTTGACGGGGCAGCCGGTATTGCAGAACGGGATGCCGCAATCCATGCAGCGCGCGCCCTGGACCTTGGCTTGCGCGTCGGTCAGGGTGATGGTGAATTCCTTGTAGTTCTTGAGGCGGGCGGCGGGTTCCAGGTGGTCTTCTTCCTGGCGCTGGAATTCCATGAAGCCGGTGATCTTACCCATGAGTGTTCCTTCTTTTGTGGGGGCGCTGGGCCTGTCGTATTCGTATTCTGTGTGGTCCGCGGGATGCATGCGGAGCAGCTTCGGTGGGGAAATTGGATCCCCGCCTGCGCGGGGACGACGGTGAATCAAGCGCTAACGCACGCACGTCGCCCCGGCGCAGGCCGGGGTCCAATTTCGCTCATCAAGCAGCCAGCTCGATCTTGTCGTTGGCTTCTTCCATGCTGCTGTTGTGCATCTCTTCCAGCGCGCGCTTGTACTCGGTCGGGAAGACCTTGACGAACTTGCCGCGGCTGGTCGCCCAGTCGTCCAGCAGGTTGCGCGCGCGGGTGGAGCCGGTGTGCTTGAAGTGACGCTCGATCAGGCGCTTCAGGATCGCCTCGTCGGACTCGCGCTCGCCGTTGCGGGTCTGCGCGTGCCAGGTCGCCTTGTGGCCGCCCTGTTCCTTGGTCGAGAGCACGCGCTCGAGCGCCACCATGGCGGTGTTGCACTTCTGCTCGAACTCGCCCTTCGGATCGTAGACGTAGGCCACGCCGCCCGACATGCCCGCCGCGAAGTTGCGGCCGGTGTCACCCAGCACGACGATGGTGCCGCCGGTCATGTATTCGCAGCCGTGGTCGCCCACGCCCTCGACGACGGCGGTGGCGCCCGAGTTGCGCACCGCGAAGCGTTCGCCCGCGACGCCGTTCAGGAAGGCTTCGCCGGAAATCGCGCCGTACAGCACCGTGTTGCCGACGATGATGTTATCCACCGCCCAGCCGCGGAATTCCGTGTTCGGCCGCACGATGATGCGGCCGCCCGACAGGCCCTTGCCGACGTAGTCGTTGCCCTCTCCCACCAGGTCCAGCGTGATGCCGTGGGCCAGGAAGGCCCCGGCCGACTGGCCCGCCGTACCCTGCAGCTGGATGTGGATGGAATCGTCCGGCAGGCCGGCGTGGCCGTAGCGCTTGGCGACCTCGCCCGACAGCATGGCGCCGACGGTACGGTTCAGGTTCTTCACCGGCGAGATGAACGAGACGCGCTCGCCCTTTTCCAGCGCCGGTTTCGCCTGCGCGATCAGTTTGTGGTCCAGCGCGCGGTCCAGGCCGTGGTCCTGGGCTTCCGTGTGCAGCAGCGCGCGCAGGTCGTTCACCTTGGGCTGGTAGAAGATATTGCTGAAGTCCAGGCCCTGCGCCTTCCAGTGGCCGATGGCACGGCTCTTGTCGAGCAGGTCGGCGCGGCCGATCAGTTCGTCGTACGTGCGGATGCCGAGCTGGGCCATGAGCTGGCGCGCTTCCTCGGCCACGAAGAAGAAGTAATTGACCACGTGCTCCGGCTTGCCCTGGAACTTGGCGCGCAGCACCGGGTCCTGGGTGGCGACGCCGACCGGGCAGGTATTCAGGTGGCACTTGCGCATCATGATGCAGCCTTCGACGACCAGCGGCGCGGTGGCGAAACCGATCTCGTCGGCGCCCAGCATGGCGGCGATGACGACGTCGCGGCCGGTCTTCATCTGGCCGTCGGCCTGCACGCGGATGCGGCTGCGCAGGCCGTTCAGCACCAGCGTCTGCTGCGTTTCGGCCAGGCCCAGTTCCCACGGCGTGCCGGCGTGCTTGACCGAGGACAGCGGCGAGGCGCCGGTGCCGCCGTCGTGGCCGGCCACGACCACGTGGTCGGCCTTGGCCTTCGAGACGCCGGCGGCGACGGTGCCGATGCCCACTTCCGACACCAGCTTCACGGAGATCGAGGCGCGCGGGTTGGCGTTCTTGAGGTCGTGGATCAGCTGGGCCAGGTCCTCGATCGAATAGATGTCGTGGTGCGGCGGCGGGGAGATCAGGCCGACGCCCGGCACCGAGAAGCGCAGCGAGGCGATGTACTCGGACACCTTGTGGCCCGGCAGCTGGCCGCCCTCGCCCGGCTTGGCGCCCTGCGCCATCTTGATCTGGATCTGGTCGGCCGAGTTCAGGTACTCGGCGGTGACGCCGAAGCGGCCCGACGCCACCTGCTTGATCTTCGAGCGCAGCGAATCGCCGTCCTGCAGCGGAATGTCGGCGACGACGCGGTCGTTGCCCAGGATCGAGGCCAGGGTCTCGCCCTTGCTGATCCTGATGCCCTTGAATTCGTTCACGTAGCGCAGCGGGTCTTCGCCGCCCTCGCCGGTATTGCTCTTGCCGCCGATGCGGTTCATCGCGATGGCCAGCGTGGCGTGCGCCTCGGTCGAGATCGAGCCCAGCGACATCGCGCCGGTGGCGAAGCGCTTGACGATCTCCTTGGCCGGCTCGACCTCGTCCAGCGGGATGGCCTTCGCCGGATCGATCTTGAACTCGAACAGGCCGCGCAGCGTCAGGTGGCGCTTGTTCTGGTCGTTGATCAGCTGCGCGTATTCCTTGTAGGTGTTGAAGTTGTTGGCGCGGGTCGCGTGCTGCAGCTTGGCGATGGCGTCCGGCGTCCACAGGTGGTCTTCGCCGCGCACGCGGTAGGCGTACTCGCCGCCGACGTCCAGGCTGTTGGCCAGGACCGGGTCCTTGCCGAAGGCCAGCGCGTGCAGGCGCAGCGCCTCTTCCGCCACTTCGAACAGGCCGATGCCTTCGACGGCCGACGAGGTGCCCTTGAAGTACTTGTCGACCAGCGACTTGTTCAGGCCGACGGCTTCGAAGATCTGGGCGCCGCAGTACGACATGTAGGTCGAGATGCCCATCTTCGACATCACCTTCATCAGGCCCTTGCCGATCGCCTTGGTGTAGTTGTAGTGGACCTTCTCCACCGCGCGCTCTTCGAACTCCTTGTGCGGCAGCGCATGCGCCAGCTCGGCCAGCGTTTCCAGCGCCAGGTACGGGTGCACGGCCTCGGCGCCGTAGCCCGCCAGCAGCGCGAAGTGGTGGGTCTCGCGGGCCGAGCCGGTCTCGACGACCAGGCCGGTCGACGCGCGCAGGCCGCGCATCACCAGGTGCTGGTGGATGGCGGACGTGGCCAGCAGCGCGGGAATCGCGACCTGCTCCGACGACAGCGCGCGGTCCGACACGATCAGGATGTTGTGGCCGGACTTCACGGCGTCGACGGCTTCCGCGCACAGCGAGGCCAGCGACGCCTCGATGCCTTCCTTGCCCCAGGCGACCGGGTAGCAGATGTTCAGCTCGTAGGACTTGAACTTGCCGCCCGTGTGCAGGCTGATGTTGCGCAGGCGCGCCATGTCGTCGAAGCCGATGACCGGCTGCGACACCTCGAGGCGCATCGGCGGGTTGACGTTGTTGGTGTCCAGCAGGTTCGGCTTCGGACCGATGAAGGACACCAGCGACATCACCATCGCTTCGCGGATCGGGTCGATCGGCGGGTTGGTCACTTGCGCAAACAATTGTTTGAAATAGCTGTACAAAGGTTTGAGCTTGTTCGACATCACCGCCAGCGGCGAATCGTTGCCCATCGAGCCCGTGGCTTCCTCGCCCAGTACGGCCATCGGCGCCATCAGGAACTTCAGGTCTTCCTGGGTATAGCCGAACGCCTGCTGGCGGTCGAGCAGCGACAGCGCCGCCTTCTCGCCCGCCGCCGGCGCGTCCTTGGCGCGGTTGCCCGCGAGCTGGGATTCCGACAGCTTGATTTCGTTGAGCTTGATGCGCACCGACTTGATCCAGGCTTTATACGGCTTGGCGTTCGAGTAGGTGTCCTTGAGTTCCTTGTCGTCGATGATGCGGCCGGCTTCCAGGTCGATCAGGAACATCTTGCCCGGCTGCAGGCGCCATTTCTTGACGATGCGCGATTCGGGGATCGGCAGCACGCCCGATTCCGAGGCCATCACGACCAGGTCGTCGTCGGTGACGACGTAGCGCGCCGGACGCAGGCCGTTGCGGTCCAGCGTGCCGCCGATGTGGCGGCCGTCGGTGAACGCCATGGCGGCCGGGCCGTCCCACGGTTCCATCATCGCGGCATAGTATTCGTAGAAGGCGCGGCGATTGTCGTCCATCATCGTGTGGTTTTCCCACGCTTCCGGAATCATCATCATCATCGCCTGGGCGATCGGATAGCCGGCCATGACCAGCAGTTCGAGCGCGTTGTCGAAGCAGGCGGTGTCGGACTGGCCTTCGTAGATCAGCGGGAACAGTTTATTGAGGTCGTCGCCCAGGACGGCCGACTTCATGACGCCTTCGCGCGCGCGGGTCCAGTTGAAATTGCCCTTGACCGTGTTGATCTCGCCGTTGTGGGCGATCAGGCGGTACGGGTGGGCCAGCGGCCATTCCGGGAAGGTGTTGGTCGAGAAGCGCTGGTGCACCAGCGACAGCGCCGACACGCAGCGCGGGTCCTGCAGGTCCTTGTAGTAGACGCCGACCTGGTCGGCCAGCAGCAGGCCTTTATAGACGATGGTGCGCGCCGACATCGACGGCACGAAGAATTCCTTGCCGTGGTTCAGGCGCAGGGCCTGGATCGCGTGGCCCGACGACTTGCGGATCACGTACAGCTTGCGCTCGAGCGCGTCGGTGACCATCACGTCCGGGCCGCGGCCGATGAAGATCTGGCGGATCACCGGCTCCTTGGCGCGCACGGTCGGGGACATCGGCATGGTCTCGTCGACCGGTACGTTGCGCCAGCCCAGCACGACCTGGCCTTCGGCGCGCACGGCGCGCTCGATTTCCTGTTCGCAGGCGATGCGCGAGGCGTTTTCCTTCGGCAGGAAGATCATGCCGACGCCGTACTCCCCCGGCGGCGGCAGCTCGACGCCCTGCTTGCCCATCTCGTCGCGGAAGTACTGGTCCGGGATCTGGATCAGGATGCCCGCCCCATCGCCCATCAGCGCATCGGCGCCGACGGCGCCCCGGTGGTCGAGGTTCTTCAGGATCAGGAGACCCTGCTCGATGATGGAATGGCTCTTGTTGCCCTTGATGTGGGCGATGAAGCCGACGCCGCACGCGTCGTGTTCATTGGCTGGATCGTACAAACCTTGGGCAATCATGGGGGCTCCGCAGCATTTTAGGAATATTGAAAGTCGAGAATAGAGCAGACCTCGGTAAACTTCAACAACAATAAATAGGGTCGGAGTCGAATTAAATTCGATTTATGATCGGCAAAAATTAATCGGGGACAGAGTAAAAGAGCACCTCGGCGGCCGGCCGGAAGGGATCCGGCCGCCACCGTCACGATGGGGATCGCCTCGATCGCCATGTCGGGACTGGTCATGGAATCTGGTAGCTGGATTGCGCAACAGTGCGCGCATGCTGCGTTCTTGTGGTTGCCTGAAGACGCCCGCAGCGTCGCGGAAGCCGGGCCGCGCAGTAGCCGCGCGCGATGGATCGACGGCAGGCGCGACGAATGGCGGGACCGTCGCCCCGGCGCAGCCCGCGGCGACGTACCGCGTCAGGCGGCTTCCGGCTTGGCCTTGAACGGCCGGCCGCGCTTGGCCGGCAGCACCTGGCGCCTGGTCTTGCGTTCCAGGTCGAGCATGAATGCCTGCGAGCCGAGCACCCCGCCCTTGCCGACCGCCGCGTCGATGGCCGCCAGCTCGTCCATGGACAGGCCCTGCTGCACCAGCGCCAGGTAGGCGGCCTCGCGCTGGAACGGGGTATTCCCCAGGGCCCAGTAGCGCGCATGGTCGGTGACCAGGGAATCCGGCCGCACGCCGGCATGGTGGGCGTGGCTGGACCACGGATGCTCCAGCGGCGCCGACACCGCCTGGCTGCGCACCGGATGCAGTTCGAGGTAGCACATGCAGGGCAGCAGGTACTGCTCGGGGTCGAGCGGCGCGGTGCGGAAGCGCCCGCCGAACAGCGTGCCCGAGCGGCCGTACTTGGTGTTGAACCAGGGGACGTACAGGCGCCCGACCTTCTGCATCATCGCCGCCAGCCCCTCCTCGTCGAAGGGCGTGGCCAGCAGGTGCAGGTGGTTCGGCATCAGTACCCAGGCATGGACGGCGACCCGGTACGCCTTGGCGGCCTCTTTCAGCCAGCCGAGGAAACGGGTGCGGTCCTCGTCGTCGCGGAAGATGGGCTGGTTGTCGTTGCCGCGCTGGACGACGTAGTGCGGCTGCTGCGGCAGGATCAGGCGGGACTGGCGGGCCATGGCGGGGAAATCCGGGTCGAAACCCGGGATTCTAGCGCAGGCGGCCGACCCTGTCCCCGATTATGGCGCCGCTTCAGGACAGCGTGAATCCGGCCGACAGGCTGTAGCCTTCGCCGTAGGCGCTGCGCAGCGGCAGGTCCTGGCCCAGGCCCGTCTTGGCCTTCTTGCGCAGCCGGTAGACCAGCATGTCGACGCGGCGGCTCGCATCCGGATCGTCGCCGCCCATGCCGGCCACGATCACCTGGCGCGGCACCGGGCGGGTATTGATGGTCAGGAGGTGCAGGAAGTTGCACTCCTTTTCGGTCAGGTCGATCACCTTGCCCATCAACTCGAGCTGGCGCGCCGAGACGCGCAGCGTCCACTTGATGGGCGCCGGGGCCGGCTCGGCCGGGCGCACGCGGCGGTCGAGCGCCTCGATGTGGGCGGCCAGTTCGGGGAACTTGATCGGCTTGGTGAGATAGTGGTCGGCACCCAGGCGCAAGCCGAGGATGCGGCTGTCGAACGCGACCCGGCCGGTCAGCACCAGCAGCCCGATCTCGGGATACAGCTGGCGCATGCGCGGGATGACGTTGAACCCGTCCTCGTCCGGCAGCCCGAGGTCGAGCACCACGACGGCGGCCGGGGTGCGCGTCAGCGCCGCCCACATTTCGCTGGCGGTGGTCGCGATCGTGACGTCGTGGCCGAGCTCCTTGAGGAACTCGGCCATGTCGCCGGCGTATTCGCCATTGTCTTCAACAATCAGTATTTGCGTCATGGGTTGGCCATGTTTCTCTTATTACGTTGTTCCCGCTGGAGCGCACGGCTCACGATATTGTCGGGCGGCTACCCGTCGCGCTTTGATTATCATGTCAGCCCTGTCCGGAAGCAAGCGTCTCCGGAAACCTTTCCGTATCACGCGGCATGGGAAGCCACAGGCGAAAGACGGCGCCCGGCCCGTCCTGCGCGGCCGCATGCGTGAGCGCGCCGCCATGCACCTCGACGACGGCGCGCGCCATGTACAGTCCCAGTCCGCTGCCCGGGAGGCCGGCCGCGTTCGCGCCACGGTAGCCCTTGTCGAAGATGCGCGCGGCGTCCTGTTCCGGCACGCCCGGGCCGGCATCGGCCACGACCAGCTCGACGCCGTGCTCGGCCAGGCCCCCCCCGATGCGCAGCGGCGTGCCGGGCGGGCTGTAGCGCAGGGCATTGTCGAGCAGGACCTTCAGGACCAGGCGCAGCCCGGCCGGGTCGGCGCGCAGCTGCGCCGGCAGCGCACCGGCATCGAACGCGACCGGGCGGCCGGCCACGCGCGCCTGCGCCACCAGCTCTTCCAGCAGCAGGCGCGGCGCCACGCGATCGGCGCGGCGCTGCCCGCCCGCCTCGAGCATGCGGTCCGGCGACAGGTACTCGTCCAGCATCGCGATCAGGCGGTCGGTCGCCACGGCGATCTTGCGGTAGCGCGCGCGCGTCGCCTCGTCGGCCTTCGCGCCGGTCGCTTCCAGGCGCTGGATGGCGCCGTCGATGGTCGACAGCGGCGTGCGGAATTCATGGTTCAGCATGCTGGCGAAGTGCTTGCGCTCCAGCGCGCGCGCGCGGCGCTCCGACTGGTCGCGCACGATGCCGGCCAGCGCGCGCACCTGGCCCGCCTCGTCCAGCAGCAGCGTCGAGATCACCTCGATGGGCACCTCGCGCCCGTCCGGACGGCGCAGCACGAACTCGCGCACCACGCGCAGGCGCGAGCCGTCGCCGGCGGCGAAGCGGCGCAGCCGCTCATCCAGGCCGGCGCACAAGGGGCGCAGCGGTCCTTCGGGGTCATCGGCGAACTGCGCGCGCACGTCGTCGGCGCTGTAGCCGAGCATGGCGTCGATGCCGGGGCTGACGTAGGCGGGCAGGCGGGTGGCGCAGTCGACCAGGAAGGCGAGGTCGCCGCCCAGCTCGGCGATGGTGCGGAAAGCGTCGGCGCTCGCGGGTCCTTCCTGGCTGGACGGCAGAAGGGATGCACTGCGGTTCATGGGCTTTCCGATGTGGATTGATTACGGACAATGTGCTGCCGCAAGTATAGTGCCCGCTCATCCATTTTGTATAGACGACGTCCTCTATACGTTGCGTGGATCACGCGCCCTGCATACGGATCACGGCAGCATCAAAAAAAAAGCCCCCGCGCGGGCGGAGGCGATGGCGCTACCGGAAGCGGCACGGGTCAAGCGTCGTCCAGCGGCGCGAAGATCGCCTGCAGGTCTTCCTGCGTCAGCGCCATCTTCTGCGATTCGCCTTCGGCCAGGATCGACTGCGCTAGTTCCGACTTCTTCTGCTGCAGCAGCTGGATCTTTTCTTCCAGCGTGCCCTTGGCGATCAGCTTGTACACGAACACCGGCTTGTCCTGGCCGATGCGCCAGGCGCGGTCGGTGGCCTGGTTCTCGGCCGCCGGGTTCCACCACGGGTCGTAGTGGATCACGGTGTCGGCCGCCGTCAGGTTCAGGCCGACGCCGCCGGCCTTCAGGCTGATCAGGAAGATCGGCACGGCGCCCTGCTGGAACGCGGCCACCTGGGCCGAGCGGTCGCGCGTCTCGCCGGTCAGGATCGCGTAGGGGATCTTGCGCGCCTCCAGCTCTTCCTCGATCAGGCCGAGCATGCTGGTGAACTGCGAGAACACCAGGATCTTGCGGCCTTCGCCCAGCAGGTCGTCGACCATCTGCATCAGGTCGGTCAGCTTGGCCGAGACGGCTGCCGTGTTCTTCTTGGCCGGCATCGCCTTCACCAGGCGCGGGTCGCAGCAGACCTGGCGCAGCTTCAGGAGCGCCTCCAGGATCACGATCTGGCTGCGCGCCACGCCCTTGCGGTCGATTTCCTCGCGCACCTTCTTGTCCATCGCCAGGCGCACGGTCTCGTACAGGTCGCGCTGCGGGCCGCTGATCTCGATGCGGCGGATCATCTCGGTCTTTTGCGGCAGTTCCTTCGCCACGTTGTCCTTCGTGCGGCGCAGCAGGAAGGGCTTGATGCGGCGGTTCAGCAGCGTGCGGCGCACCGGGTCGTCCTGGCGCTCGATCGGGTGGCGGAACTGGGTATTGAAGGTCTTTTCGTCGCCCAGCAGGCCCGGCAGCAGGAAGTGGAACTGCGACCACAGCTCGCCCAGGTGGTTTTCCAGCGGCGTGCCGGACAGGCACAGGCGGTGGCGCGCGTTCAGCGAGCCGGCCGTCTGGGCCGCCTTGGAGCGGGTGTTCTTGATGTAGTGCGATTCGTCCAGGATGACCAGGTGGTACTCGTGCTCGCGCAGCTTTTCCTCGTCGCGCGGCAGCAGCGCGTAGGTGGTCAGCACGATGTCGGCCTTGTCGATCTCGTCGAACAGGTCCATGCGCTCCTTGCCCTGCAACAGCAGCACCTTCAGGCTGGGGGCGAAGCGCGCGGCTTCTTCCATCCAGTTGGCCATCAGGCTGGTCGGGGCGATCACCAGCGCGGGATTGGTGAGGCGGCCCGCTTCCTTCTCGGTCAGGATGTGGGCGATGGTCTGCACCGTCTTGCCCAGGCCCATGTCGTCGGCCAGGATGCCGCCCAGATCGTATTCGCGCAGGAACTGCATCCAGGCCAGGCCGTCGAGCTGGTAGTCGCGCAAGCTGGCCTGCAGGCCCTTGGGCGCCTCCACCTTCTTGACCTTGCCGAACTGGCTCAGCTTGCGGCCGGTCTCGCGCAGGCGCTCGCCGCCGGTCCAGGTGAACGCGGCGCCGCGCGCCAGTTCCTCGAGGCGCGCCGCGTCCAGCGTCGACAGGCGCACCCGGTCCTTGATCTTGTCGTTGAAGTACAGCTCGCCCAGCGTCGACAGGATCGGCTTGACGCGCCCCCAGGGCAGCGCCACGCGCAGGCCGTCGGGCAGCGTGGCCAGCATCTGGTCGGCTTCCTGGTGCACCGCCAGCACGTCCGGATTGAAGTCGAGCGGCGCGCTGCGGATCAGCTGCACCAGCACCGGCAGCAGCGGCACGCGCTTCCTGGCCACCACGATGCCCAGCTCCAGCTCGAACCAGGCATTGCCGGCCTCGGGCGGCTCGTCGATCTCGGCATACCAGTCTTCGACCGGCACCACGTCGTAGCGGTACTTGGGCGACTTCTGCACGTGCCAGCCGAGGTCGGACAGCGCGTCGAGCTCGTTTTCGGCAAAGCGCAGCCAGTGCGCCTGGCTATCCAGCAATTGCGCGCCAGCCAATGCCGACAGCGGTGCCGTGACGGGTTTGTGGAAACCGATCTCTTGCAGCATGTCGAGCGCGGCGGCTTCGAAGGCTTCGTTGCGCTGGATGACTTCGGTGACCTCGCCGATCTGGCGCACCACGCGCTGGGCCGGGTCGAACGAAATGCGCTGGCCGTCGTAGTCGAACGACAGCACGGCGAAATCCTGCCAGCGCTGGGTCGTGCCGTCGGCCACCTGCAGCGCATCCAGCAACAGGTGTGGCTGCGGCTTCACGTCGGTGCGGATGCGCTGCGTGAGCGGCTGCGGCAGCGGCATCAGTTGCTGCAGGCCGTGCGCCAGCAGCAGTTGCGACACGCGCTTCTTGTCGGTGCCGGTGAGCAGCGGCGCCTGCGACACCAGCGCCTGCAGGTCGGCCAGCGAGATGTCGATGCCGCCGCGGTTCAGGGACAGCGGACCGCAGGACAGGTTGTCGATGTACCACGGCGGATCGGTCGGCAGCATGTAGTCGACCAGGTCGGCGCCCGGGTGCGTGGCGCCCTTGGCCGGCTCCACCGACCAGCCCAGCTTGGCGCTGCGGCCTTCGTCGCGCCACGTGAGGTTGGCTTCGCGCACCGGACCGGCCTGCAGCGGGTACAGCAGGCCGTTGCCCATGTCGGACCAGGAGTTCGCCCACAGCAGCTTGCCCTGCGCGAGCAGCATCTGCAGCAGGATCGCGCCGACCTTGCCCTTGGGCTCGGTCGCGCTGGTGCTCTGGTTCGAGCCGCTGCGCATCGCGATGAAGAAGCGCACCAGGTCCTCGTCGTCGCCTTCGAGGTAGCTGGGCGGCGCCGACAGCAGCGAGAACACCTCGCCGACCGGGCTGGCCGCGGCGACGTCGCCGTTCGGACGCAGGCGAGCCTTGCACAGGCAGATCGCGACGTGGCGGCCGCCGCTGGTGGGGGCCATGACATAAACGAATTTGTACTGGACCGCCTTGGGGTCGGCGAGTTCGGCGGTCAGCTTGGGTTGCGGATGCGCTGCCGCTTCGACCCTTTGCAGCCAGCTCAACACCGGTGCGGGCAGGGCCGGGGCACGGGCCGGGGCGGACGTCCGGGCCGGAGGTGCGTCGCTGGTGTCGTCGCGGTGAAAATCAACTGTGTGCATGGGTCTCACGAGTCCGAATTTGAAAAAACAACAATTCCTATTATCCGCCATGCGACCCCTACTGTTTTGTTCGGAATCGCACGTAGCAGTGAAAACTTTACGGGCCGAAAGGAGTAGAAGTTACACGCTAGCGGGCGTCTTTGCCAGCCCCCGGCGCGGCATTTTTCGCATCGCCCCCCTCGGGAAAGACGCTTTGCCGGGTGCCCGCCTCACCGCGTCACCAGGCGCCAGTCCGGCGCGGCCAGGTGGCGCGCGAAGAATTCGGCCAGCGCCTCGACCTTGGCCGGCCGCGTGCGCGCCGACGGCGTGACGAAGTACAGGCCGCCGCGCGCCATCGCCCAGTCGTCCAGGATCGTCGCCAGGCGACCGTCGCGCACGTACTCGGCGGCGATGAATTCCGGGAACTCGGCGATCGCCATGCCCGCCAGCACGGTCGGCAGCAGCGCGTCGGCATTCGTCACGCGCAGCGGCCCGGACGGCTTGACGTCGATCGTCTCGCCCGCGCGCGTGAAGCGCCAGGTATCGATGCGGGAGCGATGGCAATAGCCCAGGCAGGCATGGTCGTCCAGGTCGGCAGGATGGCGTGGCGTGCCGAAGCGCTCCAGGTAGGCGGGCGCCGCCACGAGGACCTGGGCGACCGGGCACAGCTTTTTCGCCACCAGCGAGGAGTCGGGCAGCACGGCGATGCGCAGCGCGGCGTCGAAGCCCTGGCCGACCAGGTCGACCGTGGCGTCGCTCAGGTACAGGTCGACCGACACGTCCGGGTACTCCCGGAAGAACGCCGGCAGCAGCGGCGCCACCCAGCGCATCCCGAAGGACATCGGCACGGCCAGGCGCACCAGGCCGCGCGGGCGCGCCGACAGTTCGCGCGCGGCGCCCTCGACCTGCTCGGCTTCGTGCAGCACGCGCAGCGCGCTGTCGGCGACGGTGCGGCCGAACTCCGTCAGCGCCAGCTGGCGCGATGTGCGGTTGAGCATGCGCGCGCCGAGGCGCTCCTCGAGCCGGGCGACGGCGCGCGACACCGTCGCCACCGACACGCCGAGCGCGCGCGCGGCCGCCGCGAACGAACGCTCCTCGGCCACCTTGGCGAACATCGCCAGTCCTTCGAAGTCGGGCAGTGTCGACATGTCTCCCTTTGTCTTGTCATGCATGAACGGCAGGACCCGACATGGTAAGCCATCCGCACGTTTCACGATACCGGGCCGATGGCCGGGGCGATGGCGCATACCCTACAAATTTGCAAAGATAGTTTGCGATCAATGCTATTTTAATGCGACGGCTTCCTCGGTACGATGCTTCACATCGGGACTGCACAACGCCCCGCCAACCGCACCGACCACTTACCAAGGAGCCCATCATGACCCGCAAACTCGACAACAAGATCGCCCTCATCACCGGCGCCACCAGCGGCATCGGCCTGGCCGCCGCCAAGCGCTTCGCCCTCGAAGGCGCGCAGGTGATCGTCACCGGCCGCCGCCAGGCCGAACTGGACGCCGCCGTGCAGGCCATCGGCCACGACGCGCTCGGCCTGCGCGTCGATTCCGCCGACCTGTCCGCCCTGGACGGCCTGTACGCCCAGATCCGCGAGCGCTTCGGCCGCCTCGACGTCGTCTACGTGAATGCCGGCGGCGGCTCGATGCTGCCGCTGGGCGAGATCACCGAGGAACAGTTCGACGACACCTTCGAGCGCAACGTGAAGGGCACGCTGTTCACCGTGCAGAAGGCGCTGCCGCTGCTGGCCAACGGCGCCTCGGTGATCCTGACCGGCTCGACCGCCGCCAGCAGCGGCACCCCGGCCTTCAGCGTCTACGCCGCCAGCAAGGCCGCCGTGCGCGCCTTCGCCCGCAACTGGATCCTCGACCTGAAGGACCGCGGCATCCGCGTCAACACCATCGCCCCGGGCGCCACCCGCACGCCGGGCCTGGTGGAACTGGCCGGCAACGACGCCGCCGCCCAGCAGGGCCTGGTCGACTACCTGGCGGCGCAGATCCCGCTGGGCCGCGTCGGCGACCCGGACGAGATCGCCAAGGCGGCGGTGTTCCTGGCTTCCGATGACGCCAGCTTCGTCAACGGCATCGAACTGTTCGTCGACGGCGGCCAGGCCCAGATCTGACCCACGACACGCCGCGTCCCATCGCGCGGACGCGGCCGGGAGACCACCATGATCGACCACCGCCCCTACGCCGCCCTCGGCGGCAACGACCTCGGCTGGCTGAAGGCGCGCCTGCACGTCGCCATCCACGGCCTGGGCCACCCCGCGCACGGCGCCATCGGCCCGCTGCGCGCCTGGAACGACGACGAATTCGCGCCGCGCTCCGGCTTTCCGATGCACCGCCACCAGGACGTCGAGATCCTGACCTACGTGCGCCGCGGCGCCATCACCCACGAGGACAGCCTCGGCAACCGCGCCACGGTGGCCGCCGGCGACGTCCAGGCGATGAGCGCCGGCAGCGGCATCCGCCACGCCGAATTCAATGCCGAAGACGTGGACACCGCGCTGTACCAGATCTGGCTACGGCCGCGCGCGACGGGCGGCGCCCCGTCCTGGCGCACCCGGCGCTTCCCGCGCCACCAGCGCGCCGGCCGGCTGACGGTACTGGCCAGCGGCGATGCCCGCGACGTCGAACGGGGCGCGCTGGCGATCGACGCCGACGCGCGCCTGCTCGGCGCCACCCTGCGCGCCGGCCAGACCATCGCACACCGCCTGGCGCCGGGCCTGCGCGCCTACCTGGTCTCGACGGCCGGACGCGCCACCGTCAACGGCGTCGCACTGGCGCCGCGCGACGGGGCCGGCATCGCCGGCGAAGCCGTGCTGGCCATCGCCGCGCTGGAGGATACGGAGATCGTGCTGCTGGAGCTCGGATGAGCCGCGCGGCGCCGGCACCAAGGACGGGGTCCGCCGTCCAGGCGCCGCGGCGCTGCCGGACGGTCCGGCCCCGGGACGACGGCGCGGCGAGCTGCGTCAGGGCGTAACGGCGAAATACGCCAGGAACATGGCCACCGCCGCATCGACGATCCGCGCCCGCTCGGCCTCGGTGGGCGCGGGCGCGCCCATCGTCACCTGGGGCCAGAACGCGAAGGTCTTCAACTGCCCCTGCAGCAGCGTGGCGGCGAACGCCGGATCGCCGGGCTTGAGGCGGCCGTCGGCCTGGGCCGCGCGCACCCAGGCCGTCACGCCCTCCTCGCGCTCGCCCAGGCGCGCGAACACCGGCCGCGCGCGCTCGGGGGCGTGGATGGCCTCGGAAACCGCCACCCGCGCCAGCCCGATGAAATCCGGGTCGGCCAGCGTGCGCAGCTTCAGCGCCAGCAGCTCGGCGAGTTGCTCGCGCAGGCCGACGTCGCGGCGGTAGGCGTAGTCGAGCGTATCCGTGCTGCTCTGGAACAGCTGGACGATGGTTTCCGCGAACAGGTCTTCCTTGCTCGGGAAATGGTTGTAGACGGTGCGCTTGGACACCCCGGCGGCGGCGGCGATGCTGTCCACGCTGCTCGCTTCGTAGCCGTGCGCGCGGAACTGGTCGGCCGCGGCGGCGAGGATGGCCACGCGCTTGCGGTCCGTAAGGCGGGCTGGTGCGTTCATCCGATAATTTTACACTCACCGGTTTACTTCTTCATGGGGAAAAACTACACTGTGCAGTGTACATTTATCGTATTTCCATGTTTTATGCGCATCTTGCTCATTGCCATCCTTTTCGGGACCCTGCTCATCATGACTTTCCGCACGCTGGCGTCGACGCCGCCCTCCTCGTTCGACACGTCTTCCCAGTTCCACGACGGGAAGTTCCGCAATCCGGTCCCCATGAGCAAGCTCGGCCTGGGCGACATGGCGCGCCTGTGGTGGAAGGCCATGTTCGACAAGCCGGCCGGCACGGTACCGTCCGCCGCCATCCCGGTGCGGCCCTTGAGCCGCGCGGCGCTGCTGGCGGCGCCGGACCAGACCCTGTACCGCCTCGGCCACTCGACCATGCTGCTCAAGCTGGGCGGCGAGTTCTACCTCACCGATCCGGTGTTCTCGCGGCGCGCCTCGCCCGTGCAGTGGGCCGGGCCGGCGCGTTTCCATGCGCCGCCGATCGGCATCGAGGAACTGCCGCCGATCAAGGCGGTGATCCTGTCGCACGACCATTACGACCACCTCGACCATGCGGCGATCCTGGCGCTGGCCGGCAAGACCGCGCACTTCCTGGCGCCGCTGGGCGTGGGCAGGCGCCTGGTGGACTGGGGCGTCGACGCGGCCAGGGTGCAGGAATTCGACTGGTGGGAGGGCACGACGATCGACGGCGTGCGCTTCGTGGCCACGCCGGCCCAGCACTTCTCGGGCCGCACGCCGCTGGATGGCAACGCGACGCTGTGGGCGTCCTGGGTCGTGCTGCACGACGGCCTGCGCCTGTTCTTCAGCGGCGACACCGGTTATTTCAAGGGCTTTGGCGAGATCGGCGCCAAGTACGGCCCGTTCGACGTGGCGCTGCTGGAGACGGGCGCCTACGACAAGCTGTGGCCGGACGTGCACATGCAGCCGGAACAGACGCTGCAGGCCTTCCTCGACCTGGGCGGCAAGCACCTGGTGCCGATCCATAACGGCACCTTCGACCTGGGCATGCACCGCTGGCAGGAACCGTTCGAGCGCATCGCGGCGCTGGCGCAGGCGCGCGGCGTGGCGATGGCGACGCCGGAGATGGGCGAGCCGCTCGACCTGCGCCGGCCGCAGCCGGGCACGGCCTGGTGGCGCGCCGTGGAGTGAGGCCGTCGCGGGGCAGGACGCGGGATCGCTGTCAAGACTGGCGCAATGCGCGCGTTTGCGTATCATTGCCGCTCGACTCACGATCCACGAAAACGCAATGCTGCCTTCGATCGAACAACGCCTCGCCCAAGAACTGTCCGCCAGACCGGCCCAGGTGGCCGCCGCCATCGCCCTGCTCGACGAAGGCGCGACGGTACCCTTCATCGCCCGCTACCGCAAGGAAGCGACGGGCGGGCTGGACGACACCCAGCTGCGCCTGCTGGAAGAACGCCTGCGCTACCTGCGCGAGCTGGAAGACCGGCGCGCCGCGGTGATCGCCTCGATCACCGAACAGGGCAAGATGACGCCGGAACTGCGCCAGGCGCTCGCCCTGGCCGAGGACAAGACGCGCCTGGAAGACCTGTACCTGCCGTACAAGCAGAAGCGCCGCACCAAGGCCCAGATCGCGATCGAGGCGGGCCTGGCGCCGCTGGCCGACGGCCTGCTGGCCGATCCGACCCGCGATCCGGAACGGGAGGCGACGCAGTACCTGCGCGAGGCCTTCGCCAACGCGGACGGCGTCAACAACCCGGGCGTGCCCGATACCAAGGCGGCGCTGGACGGCGCGCGCCAGATCCTGATGGAACGCTTCGCCGAGGATGCCGAGCTGCTGCAGTCGCTGCGCGAATACGTGCAGGACCACGGCGTGGTCGAGTCGAAGGTCGTCGACGGCAAGCAGGACGAGGGAGAGAAGTTCGCCGACTACTTCGATTACGCGGAACCGCTGGCCAACGTGCCCTCGCACCGCGCGCTGGCGCTGCTGCGCGGCCGTCGCGAAGGCGTGCTGGACGTGACGCTGCGCCTCGACACCGAACCGGAAAAGCCGAAGTGGGACGCGCCGCACAATCCGTGCGAGAGCCGCATCGCCGCGCGCTTCGGCATCAAGGGCGCGGGCCGCCCGGCCGACAAGTGGCTGCTCGACACCGCGCGCTGGACCTGGCGCGTGAAGAGCGCGATGTACATCGAGACGGAACTGATGGGCGCCCTGCGCGACAAGGCCGAGGGCGACGCGATCCAGGTGTTCGCGCGCAACCTGAAGGACCTGCTGCTGGCCGCGCCGGCCGGCCCGCGCGCCACCATGGGCCTGGACCCGGGCCTGCGCACCGGCGTCAAGGTGGCGGTGGTGGACGCCACCGGCAAGGTGGTCGACACCGCCACCATCTACCCGCATGCGCCGCGCAACGACTGGGACGGTTCCCTGCACGTGCTGGGCCGGCTGGCGGCGCAGCACGGCGTGTCGCTGGTCTCGATCGGCAACGGCACCGCCTCGCGCGAGACCGACAAGCTGGCGCAGGACCTGATCAGGCAGCATCCCGAGCTCAAGCTCCAGAAGATCGTCGTGTCGGAAGCCGGCGCCTCGGTGTATTCGGCATCGGAATTCGCCTCGCGCGAGCTGCCGGAGCTGGACGTGTCGCTGCGCGGCGCGGTGTCGATCGCGCGGCGCCTGCAGGACCCGCTGGCGGAGCTGGTGAAGATCGACCCGAAGTCGATCGGCGTCGGCCAGTACCAGCACGACGTGTCGCAGACCCAGCTCGCGCGCCAGCTCGACGCCGTGGTCGAGGATTGCGTGAACGCGGTCGGCGTCGACGTCAACACGGCCTCGGCGCCGCTGCTGGCGCGCGTCTCGGGCCTGTCCGCCGGCGTGGCGCAGAGCATCGTCAGCTACCGCGACCAGCAGGGCGCGTTCGCCTCGCGCGCGGCCCTGAAGAAGGTGCCGCGCCTGGGCGAGAAGACCTTCGAGCAGGCGGCCGGCTTCCTGCGCGTGATGAACGGCGACAATCCGCTGGACGCCTCGGCCGTGCACCCGGAGTCGTACCCGGTCGTGGAAAAGATCCTGGCCGACCTCGGGCGCGACATCAAGGGCGTGATCGGCGACGGCGCGCTGGTCAAGCGCCTGGACCCGGCCCGGTACGCGGACGAGAAGTTCGGCGTGCCGACCGTGTCGGACATCCTGAAGGAACTGGAAAAGCCGGGCCGCGACCCGCGTCCGGAATTCACCACGGCCACCTTCAAGGAGGGCGTGGAAGCCATCTCGGACCTGCGCCCGGACATGATCCTGGAAGGCGTGGTGACCAATGTGGCGGCCTTCGGCGCCTTCGTGGACATCGGCGTGCACCAGGACGGCCTGGTGCACATCTCGGCGCTGTCGAACACCTTCGTCAAGGATCCGCACACCGTGGTCAAGGCCGGCCAGGTCGTGAAGGTGAAGGTGCTGGAAGTGGACGCCAAGCGCAAGCGCATCGCCCTGACGATGCGCCTGTCGGACAGCGCGGCCCGGCCGGGCGGCGCCCAGGGCGGCGCGCAGCCGCAGCAGCGCGGCGATCGCGACGACCGCAAGCGCCTGGGCCAGCACCAGCAGCGCCAGGACCGCGCGGCGGCCCCGGCCGGCGGCGCGATGGCGGCGGCATTCGCCAAGCTGAAGAAGTGAGCGCATGATCGCCTGCGCCGCCGCCGATCCGGGCGGCCTGGAAGCGCGCGCGCTGGTCGCCGAACTCGACGCGGCGCTGGCGGCGATCACGGGCGACAGCGGGGCCTCGTCGTTCGACGCGGCCGACGTGCGCGGCGCCGGCGCCGCCTTCCTGGTGGCGCGCGCAGCGGACGGCCAGCCATGCGGCTGCGGCGCGCTGCGGCCGCTGGCGCCGGGCGTGGCGGAACTCAAGCGCATGTACGCGCGCCCGGGCAGCGGCGCCGGTCGCGCGCTGCTGGCGGCGCTGGAAGCGCAGGCGGTGACGCTGGGCTATCGCGAGATCCGGCTGTCCACGCGCAGGGTCAACGCGCGCGCGGTCGGCTTCTACCTGCGCCATGGCTACGCGCCGATCGATGCCTACGGCAGGTATGCGGGGCGCGAGGTATCGATCTGCCTGGGCAAGCGGGTGGGGTGACGCCCGCGCCATGCCGCCGTCGCATGTCCGGCGGGCGCCGGACTTGCGTTCAACCCCATCCCTTGAGGAGGATCCCCAGCAGGAACACGGCCAGGCACGCGAACCCCGCCTGCGCCATGCGCCTGGGCGCCAGCGCGCGCTGGCCGGTGCGGCGGATGTGCAGGCCTTCGCGCACCAGCAGGACCGCGTAGGCGGTGGCGCCCAGGCCGGTCAGCAGGTGGCCGAACGCCATGTGCATGATGCCGTAGGCCAGGTCGGCGGTGCCGGTCAGGCCGAGCACGGCGGCAATGGCGAAGTTGAAACCGGGCGAAGGCGTGCCGGGCGGGCGCTGTTGCATGACGATATCCAGGTGAGTGACGGTCCGCGCGATCATACCGCATCGCGCACCGTTGCCAGCCTTGACATATTGCCTTTTTCCGGCGACGGCGGCCGGCATGGCCACGCACCCGCCGTGCGGTTTTCTTATAAAATGCCGCCATCGACGACTTTTCCCCTGAGGCGACACACCATGAGCGACGTACAAACCTGGATCAAAGAAACCGTGACCAACACGCCCGTCGTGCTGTTCATGAAGGGCACCGCCCAGTTCCCGCAATGCGGCTTTTCGGGTCGCGCGATCCAAATCCTGAAGGCCTGCGGTGTCGACAACATCGCCACCGTCAACGTGCTGGACGATGCGGAAGTACGCCAGGGCATCAAGGAATACTCGAACTGGCCGACCATCCCGCAGCTGTACGTGAACGGCGAGTTCGTCGGCGGCTCGGACATCATGACCGAGATGTACGAGTCGGGCGAGCTGCAAGCGATGTTCAAGAAGAATGACTGAGTCTGCGCCACGCCGGATCGTCGTCGCCATCACCGGCGCGACCGGCGCGGTCTACGGCGTGCGGCTGCTGCAGAGGCTGGGCGCCAGTCCCGGCGTCGAGACCCACCTCGTGGTGTCCGACGCCGCCACCCTCACCCTGCACCAGGAAACCGGCCTGCAACGGCGCGACGTCGAGGCGCTCGCCCACGTGGTGCACCGCAACCGCGACATCGGCGCATCGATCGCCAGCGGTTCGTTCCCCACCGCCGGCATGGTCATCGCGCCCTGCTCGATGAAGACCCTGGGCGCCGTCGCGCACGGCCTGTCGGACAACCTCGTCACGCGCGCCGCCGACGTGGTGCTGAAGGAGAGGCGCCGCCTCGTGCTGATGGTGCGCGAGACGCCGTTCAACCTGGCGCACCTGCGCAACATGACCGCCGTCACCGAGATGGGCGGCATCGTCTTTCCCCCGCTGCCCAGCTTCTACCACCGTCCCGCCACCATCGACGAGATGGTCGACCACACGGTCGCGCGCGTCATGGACCTGCTGGGTGTGGAGAATGCGCTCGCCCCGCGCTGGGGCGGCATGAAGGAAGCGTGAGCGTCGCGCCGCCCGACGAGGCATCCCCGACCTGTGCCGGGGAGGCGGCGCGATGGCCGCTGCTGCTGCTGCGGCCGGCCTAGCCGCGTTCCCGGTAGGGATCCCGTTCAGCCTGGCGTTGTTCGCGTGCGTCTTCGATCTTCCTGCGCTGCTCGTTTCGCTTGCGCATGATTTCTGCGTGCTGCGCCGCCGTCATCGGTGGCACGGTCATGAGGTCCTTCAACTGCGCGGTGTTGCTGTAGTTATTAATCATGAGGCGACTGCATCCTTATTGACCGATAACACTGGCTGGGGGCTGGCGGAAAAGTACGGCGCGCTGCACGGCAACATTCCCGCTGCCGTTCCCGATTATGCGCGAGACTCGGCCGTTTGTGCCGTTCGTTTGGATAAAAAATTGCTCTGCGGCAGAAAATGAAATGGCCAGCCGCCCGGGCGAAGCCGCCGGGTTGCTGGCCATCGTGGCGGGCTGTGCGATCCAGCCCGGCAGGCGCGCTTATTTTTGCTGGTGATTCATGCGCACCAGCATGCGGATAAACTCGCGTGCCAGTTGCTTGTGATGCTCGTCCAGGCGCTGCAGGTCGGCGATCAGCTTGACGTCGGCCGATTCGAAGCGCGCCGTGCCGTCGGCATGGTCGCCGTTAGCGCCGGCGTTTTCCGAACCGCCGAAACGCAGCCAGTCCGCCGGCACGCCGAGCCACTGGGCGATCATGCGCAGCTTTTCCTGCGTCGGGATCGCTTCGCCGACCAGCCATTTGCGCGCGGCGTGGACCGTGATCGGACGGCCCTCGAAACGAATGTTAAATTCGCGCGCCAGCCTGGTCGGGCTGTCCGGCGAATAGTGGGCGTTTCTCAGGGCTTGCTGCAGGCGTTCGCTGAAGCTTTCCCGTTCGTTGGTCGAATTCATTGGGGGCACTAAGGGTTCATGCATGGCCGTCATCGGTTGCTCCATTGATCAGACCGTATGTGACGGCTGGGAACGCGTTAAGTAACAAATATGTGAGTATTGATCGATTCTCACATGCTGTCCAGCAATTCCCTACCTCTTCGGCCTTCGATAACATAAGTGTGAAAAATATCCTACAGGAAAAAGCACGATAGCGCGCACTGCTGTTTCATTGCGTTACAGAAATAATGACATGTCTGCATGGCGCGATTCAACAAGCGGTGGCGTAATATACCATTTATCGGTGCAATATATTGATTATAGGAAATTTTTGTCGCTAATTCTATGACTGCCACGCACTTTATATGATGTTGCTTCCCTACAACTGAAAGCGCACGATGCCGTCGGCACCAGTTACACGTTGCAAACTACCGTCATGCCAGAGGTAATGCAGGTGGGCCAGCGCCTCGCCGATCGCGAAGCTGAGCTGGTGGGCGTCCAGCTGGCGTCGGAACATCAGGGGAACAATGTCAACCGCCGAGCGCGGCACGGCGCAGGCGGCGCGCACCTCGTCCAGGCGGGCGGCGTGGTGCGCGCGCAGCTGGGCGATGCGCACTTGCAGGCCGCGGAACGGCTTGCCGTGGGCCGGCAGCACCAGCGTGTCCTCGGGCAGGTCGGCGAACCTGCCGAGCGAATCCAGGTACAGGCGCAGCGGATCGCCTTCCGGCTCGACGGCGAAGACCGAGACGTTGGTCGAGATGCGCGGCAACACCATGTCGCCCGAAAGCAACACCTTCCACTCCTCGCTATATAAGGAGACGTGCTCCGGCGAATGCCCGAAGCCGGTGATCACCCGCCACGCGGTGGCGCCAATGCGCACCCGCTGGCCGTCCTGCAGCCGCGTGTACGCCGCCGGCACCGTGGGCACCAGCGACGGATAGTAATTCCTGCGGCTGCCCATCTGGGCGAGCAGCGCGGGGTCGGCGAGGCCGTGGCGCTGGAAATGCGGGATCGCCGCCGGCCCGTCGACGCCGGGCAACGCGGCCGCCATCATGCGCATGAACGCGAACTCGGCCGCGCTGGTCCAGAACGGCGCCCCGAAGCGCTCGCACAGCCAGCCCGACAGGCCCACGTGGTCCGGATGGCAGTGGGTGGCGAACACGCGCGCCAGCGGCCGCCCTCCCATGACCTCGTCGAACAGTCGCTCCCAGGCGGCGCGGGTGGCGTCGGTGCCGGCCCCGCTGTCCACCAGCGACCAGCCCTCCCCGTGCTGTCCACGCTCGTCCAGCAGCCACAGGTTGATGTGGTCGAGGGCGAAGGGCAGCGGCATGCGCACCCATGCCAGGCCGGGCAGGATGTCGACGGCGGCGCCCGGTTGCGGGACCTGGTCGCCGAAGGGATAGTCGAGTTGCGATTCGAGAGCGTTCATGCGGGATCTTTCGCGGTTTTCGGGGCTGGACAGGGACGGCGCGCTACAATGCGCTTGACATCGATATTGACGTTGACGTAAACGGAAAACATGGGCGCCGATGCCGATTCTAAGCGATTCCGGATGCCGCCACCTTTCGACCCGCAGGACACCATGGCCACGACCTATACCATCGCCGAACTGGCGCGAGAGTTCGACATCACCGCGCGCGCGATCCGCTTCTATGAAGACCAGGGGCTGCTCAGCCCGACACGCGAGGGCCAGGGCGGCCGCAACCGCGTGTACACGCCGCGCGACCGCACCCGCCTGAAGCTGACGCTGCGCGGCAAGCGCCTGGGCCTCACTTTGTCGGAGATCAAGAGCATCATCGACATGTACGAGACGCCGAAGGACACCGTGGCCCAGATCGACCGCTTCCTGGGCGTGCTGGCGCACCAGCGCCAGACCCTGGAGCAGCAGCGCGCGGACATCGAGATGTCGCTGGCCGAGATCGCCGTGCACGAGGACGAGTGCCGCCGCCTGCTGGCGGACGCCGACCGCAAGGACGCGGCTTGAGGGGCCACGCGCGGTTGACGTTTACGTTAACGTCACTCCGCGCTATCATCCGGTTGGGCACCAGCCATCAAACCAGACGAGAACGAGGACGACAATGCTGCACCTGCCAGGCTTGACCTTTGACCACGGCGAGGACATCGCCGCACTGCGCGAAGCGGTGCAACAGTTCGCGGCGAGCGAGATCGCGCCGCGCGCCGCGGAAATCGACCGCACCGACCAGTTCCCGATGGACCTGTGGAAGAAAATGGGCGAACTGGGCCTGCTGGGCATCACCGTCGGCGAGGAATACGGCGGCGCCGGCATGGGCTACCTGGCGCACATCGTCGCCATGGAGGAAATCTCGCGCGCGTCGGCCTCGGTCGGCCTGTCCTACGGCGCCCACTCGAACCTGTGCGTGAACCAGATCAAGCGCAACGGCAACGAAGAACAAAAACGCAAGTACCTGCCCAGGCTGATCTCGGGCGAGCACGTCGGCGCGCTGGCCATGTCCGAGCCGAACGCCGGTTCCGACGTCGTCAGCATGAAGCTGCGCGCCGAACTGAAGGGCGACCGCTACGTCCTGAACGGCACCAAGATGTGGATCACCAACGGCCCCGACGCCGACACCCTGGTCGTCTACGCCAAGACCGACATCGAGGCCGGCCCGCGCGGCATGACCGCCTTCCTGATCGAAAAGGGCTTCAAGGGCTTCTCGATCGCGCAGAAGCTCGACAAGCTGGGCATGCGCGGCTCGCACACGGGCGAACTGGTGTTCCAGGATTGCGAAGTGCCGGTCGAGAACGTGCTGGGCGGCGTCGGCCGCGGCGTCAACGTGCTGATGTCGGGCCTGGACTTCGAGCGCACCGTGCTGTCCGGCGGCCCGCTGGGCATCATGGCGGCCTGCATGGACGTGGTGGTCCCGTACATCCACGAACGCAAGCAGTTCGGCCAGGCGATCGGCGAATTCCAGCTGATGCAGGGCAAGATCGCCGACATGTACTCGACGATGATGGCGTGCCGCGCCTACGTCTACGCGGTCGGCCAGGCCTGCGACCGCGCGCAGTCGCCGGAGGCCGTGCGCGCGCTGCGCAAGGACGCCGCCGGCGCCATCCTGTACAGCGCCGAAAAGGCGACCTGGATGGCCGGCGAGGCGATCCAGACGCTGGGCGGCAACGGCTACATCAACGAATACCCGGTCGGCCGCCTGTGGCGCGACGCCAAGCTGTACGAGATCGGCGCCGGCACCAGCGAGATCCGCCGCATGCTGATCGGACGCGAGCTGTTCGGCGAAACGATGTAAACGATTTGTGGAGAGGGGAGACGCGGGCTGCGTCCACATGCATACAGAGCCGTACAGGCCGCCGCCAGCCCGCAAACGTTGAAACGTCATTCCCGCGCGAGCGGGAATGACGGGTCAATCGCGGTCGACACCCATCCTCACCCAGGCGCGTGCAACAACGATGACCCAGTCCACCTTCCCCAAGCTGCTGTCGTCCCGGATCGCCTTCGACATCGCGCGCGCCATCCTGGACGGCTTCGACCGTCACTATTCCCTGTTCCGCCAGGCCAGCCAGGGCGCCAGGCGCCACTTCGAGCAGGCCGACTGGATCGCCGCCCGGCAGGCCGCGCGCGAACGCATCGACTTCTACGACCGCCGCGTGCAGGAATGCGTGGCGGCGCTGGAGGACGAGTACGCGCCGGAGGAGCTCGGCGACGACACCTGGCGCGAGACCAAGCTGCACTACATCGGCCTGCTCACCGGCCACAAGCGCCCCGAACTGGCCGAGAGCTTCTTCAACTCGGTCAGCTGCCGGATCCTGCACCGCAGTTACTACCGCAACGATTTCCTGTTCGTGCGTCCCGCCGTCTCGACCGACTACATCGAGACCGACGAGCCGGCGCCCACCTACCGCGTCTACTACCCGGCCGCCGACGGCCTGCACGGCGCGCTGGCGCGCGTGGTCACCAACTTCCAGCTCGAGCGCCCGTTCGCCGACCTCGCGGGCGACGTCGCGCTGGTCGAGGCGCGCATGGACGCGGCGTTCGGCCTGCACGCGCGCGCGCCGAACCAGCAGTTGCAGGTGCTGTCGAGCCTGTTCTTCCGCAACCAGGGTGCCTACATCGTCGGGCGCGCCGTCAACGGCAGCCGCGAACACGCCTTCGTGATCCCGATCCTGCACGGCGCCGGCGGCAAGCTGGTGCTGGACACCGTGCTGACCGACCCGGAGCAGGTGACGCTGCTGTTCTCGTTCACGCGCGCCTACTTCATGGTCGACATGGAAGTGCCATCGGGCTACGTGCAATTCCTGCGCGGCCTGATGCCCAGGAAGCCGCGCAGCGAGATCTACACCGTGCTCGGCCTGCAAAAGCAGGGCAAGACGCTGTTCTACCGCGACTTCCTGCAGCACCTGAAGCACAGCTCGGACGTCCTGCGCATCGCGCCCGGCATCCGCGGCATGGTGATGCTGGTGTTCGAGCTGCCGTCCTTTCCCTACGTGTTCAAGGCGATCAAGGACTGGTACCCGCCGCCCAAGGAGACGACGCGCGAGGCCATCATGGGCAAGTACCTGCTGGTCAAGCAGCACGACCGCGTGGGCCGCATGGCCGACACGCTCGAGTATTCCGACGTCGCCTTCCCGCTCGCGCGCTTTTCCGAGGAGCTGCTGGACGAACTGCGCAAGTTCGCGCCGTCGCTGGTCGAGATCGAGGGCGACCGCATCGTCCTGCGCCACCTGTACATCGAACGGCGCATGGTCCCGCTGAACCTGTTCCTGGCCGACGCCGCGCGCGCCGGCGACGATGCCCTCGTCGAACGCGGCGTGGTCGAATACGGCAACGCGATCCGCGACCTGGTCGCGGCGAACATCTTCCCCGGCGACATGCTGTATAAAAACTTCGGCATCACCGGCGAAGGCCGCCACGTCCGCGCGGTGTTCTACGACTACGACGAGATCGAATACGTCAGCGACTGCAATTTCCGCGACATCCCGGCCCCGCGCAACGAGGAAGACGAGATGGCGTCCGAACCCTGGTACCCGGTCGGGCGGCACGACGTCTTCCCCGAACAGTTCGCGCGCTTCCTGCTCGGGGACCCGCGCATCAGGAAGCACTTCCTGGCGCACCATGGCGAGCTGCTCACGCGCGCCTGGTGGCAGGCCCACAAGGAACGGATCCTGGCCGGCGACGTCGACGACGTGTTCCCCTATCCGCAACAGATCCGCTTCCGGCAACACGAGCACCCCGACGCGGCGGCCGGTCCGCCGCATTCCCACTATCTGGAGACACTACACAATGAATGATCCTATCGTTATCGTCGGCGCCGCCCGCACCCCGATGGGCGCCTTCCAGGGCGACTTTTCCTCGAAATCCGCGAGCGACCTGGGCGCGGTGGCGATCCAGGCGGCCGTCGCGCGCGCCGGCGTCGACGCCAGCCTGGTCGAACACGTCTACTTCGGCAACTGCCTGATGGCCGGCCAGGGCCAGGCCCCGGCGCGCCAGGCGCTGATCAAGGCCGGCCTGCCGCTGTCGACCGGCGCCGTCACGCTGTCGAAGATGTGCGGCTCGGCGATGCAGGCGGCGATCTTCGCCCACGACGTGCTCAAGGCCGGCAGCGCCGACGTCGTCGTGGCCGGCGGCATGGAATCGATGACCAACGCCCCCTACCTGATCCCGAAGGCGCGCGGCGGCTACCGCATCGGCCACGCGCCGATGTTCGACCACATGATGCTGGACGGCCTGGAAGACGCGTATTCGCGCAACGAAAAGACCGGCGAAGGCCGCTCGATGGGCACCTTCGCCGAGGAATGCGTGGCCAAGTACTGCTTCTCGCGCGAAGACATCGACGCCTTCGCGATCGCCTCCGTCAAGCGCGCGCAGGCCGCCGCCGAATCGGGCGCGTTCGACTGGGAGATCGCGCCGGTGACGGTGGCCAGCCGCCTGGGCGAGAACGTCATCGAGAAGGACGAAGGCCCGCTCAAGGCCAAGGTCGACAAGATCCCGACGCTGCGTCCGGCCTTCAAGAAGGACGGCGTGATCACCGCGGCCTCGTCCTCGTCGATCAACGACGGCGCCGCCGCCCTGGTCATGATGCGCGAATCGACCGCGAAGGAACTGGGCGTGACGCCGATCGCCCGCATCGTCGGCCACACCACCCACGCCCAGGAACCGGACCAGTTCACCACCGCGCCGATCGGCTCGCTGCACAAGCTGTTCAAGAAGACCGGCTGGACCCCGAAGGACGTCGACCTGTTCGAGATCAACGAAGCCTTCGCGGCGGTGCCGATGGCGGCCATGCACGAGCTGGACATCCCGCACGACAAGATCAACATCCACGGCGGTGCCTGCGCGCTGGGTCACCCGATCGGCGCCTCGGGCGCGCGCATCATCGTCACGCTGCTGGGCGCGCTGAAGAAGACCGGCGGCAAGCGCGGCGTGGCGTCGCTGTGCATCGGCGGCGGCGAGGCCACGGCGATGGCGATCGAGATGGTGTGATGCGTAGGGTGGACGGCTTCCCGGTCCACGCGTCCAGATTCCTCATGAATGGATATGATGCATCATTCATACGTTGCTTGAACGCGTGGACGGGGGACCCGTCCACCCTACATCCAATCCGAGGAGAACCACCATGTCCACCGCTCTCATCATCGGCGCCTCGCGCGGCATCGGCCACGAAATGGCGCGCCAGTACCGCGCCGACGGCTGGCGCGTGATCGCCACCGCGCGCCAGCCGGACGACGTCGCCGCCCTCGCGCGGCTGGGCGCCGAGGCGCACCAGCTCGACGTCAACGACGTCGAATCGCTCGCCGGCCTGGGCTGGAAGCTCGACGACGAGAAGGTCGACACGGCCTGGCTGGTCGCCGGCGTCTACGGCCCGCGCCACGCGGGCTTTCCCACCCAGCAGGAATTCGACGAGGTGATGCACACCAACGTGCTGGCCGCGATGCGCCTGCTGCCGATCGTCGGCCTGCTGGTGGCGAACACGCGCGGCAAGCTGGCCGTGCTGTCCTCGCGCATGGGCTCGATCGGCGAGCGCAGCAATCCGGAAGGCTCGCTGTACCGCGCCAGCAAGGCGGCGCTCAACTCCGTGCTGGCCGACGCCGCCCTCACCTGGGGCCAGCAGGGCGCGACCTGCCTGAGCTTCCACCCCGGCTGGGTCCAGACCGACATGGGCGGCGCCGGCGCCGCGCTGACGGTCGAAGAGAGCGTGACGGCGCTGCGCGCCACGCTGGCGCAGGCGGACGCGTCGCAGAACGGCGCCTTCCTCAACTACGACGGCACGCCGATTCCGTGGTAAACCATTCATATCATTACAACCATTCACGAGACATGATCCTTTCCGAAGAACACCAGATGATCCGCGACGCCCTGCGCAGCTTCGCGCAGGAGCGCCTCGCGCCGCACGCCGCGCGCTGGGACCGCGAACACCACTTCCCGCGGGAAGAGCTGCAGGAACTGGCGCGCCTGGGCGCGTTCGGCGTGGCCGTGCCCGAGGAACACGGCGGCGCCGGCCTCGACTACGTGGCGCTGGCGCTGGTACTGGAAGAGATCGCGGCCGGCGATGGCGGCACCTCCACCATCATCTCGGTCAACAACTGCCCGGTATGCTCGATCGGCATGGCGTATGCGAACGCGCAGCAGAAGGAACGCTGGCTGCGTCCGCTGGCCAGCGGCGCGCTGCTGGGCGCGTTCGCGCTGACCGAGCCGCATACCGGCAGCGACGCCGCCGCCCTGCGCACGACGGCGGTGCGCGACGGCGACCACTACGTCCTGAACGGCACCAAGCAGTTCATCACCAGCGGCAAGAACGGCGACGTGGCGATCGTGATGGCGGTGACCGACAAGGCGGCAGGCAAGAAGGGCATCAGCGCCTTCTGGGTGCCGACCGACACGCCCGGCTATATCGTCGCCGGCATCGAGCACAAGATGGGCCAGCACTCCTCGGACACGGCGCAGATCGTGTTCGAACATTGCCGCATCCCGGCGGAGAACCTGATCGGCGTAGAAGGACAGGGCTACAAGATCGCCCTGTCCGGCCTGGAAGGCGGCCGCATCGGCATCGCCTCGCAATCGGTCGGCATGGCGCGCGCCGCGTTCGAGGCGGCGCTGGCCTACGCGAAGGAGCGCACCAGCTTCGGCACGGCGATCTTCGACCACCAGGCCGTGCAGTTCCGCCTGTCCGGGATGGCGACGCAGATCGAGGCGGCGCGCCAGCTGATCCTGCACGCGGCCGCGATGAAGGACGCGGGCCTGCCCTGCCTGAAGGAAGCGGCGATGGCCAAGCTGTTCGCTTCCGAGATGGCCGAGCGCGTGGTGTCGGATGCCATGCAGGTGCTGGGCGGCTACGGCTACGTGGCCGACTTCCCGGTCGAGCGCATCTACCGCGACGTGCGCGTGTGCCAGATCTACGAAGGCACCAGCGACATCCAGAAGATCCTGATCGCCAGGGCCCTGTGAACGCAGCGACGGCCCGCCAGGCCATGGCGCCGCAGGCCGCGATCCGACCGGCGGGCGAGGCCGACCTGGCGCCCTTCTTCGCCTACCTGGACGACCACCTGCGCGACAACGGCATCGACGGCACCCCGCTGTTCCAGCCGCTGCCGCGCGACAGCGCGCGCATGCCGCCCGGCCTGCGCTTGGCCTTCATCCGCGGCGTGGCGCTGGACATCGGCGAGCCGGGCTGGCGCCGCCTGTGGCTGGCGCTGGGCCCGACCGGCGACATCGCCGGCCACGTCGACCTGCGCGGCCGCCCGGAGCCGGGCGCGCCGCACCGCGCGATGCTGGGCATGGGCGTGCACCGCGCCTGGCGCCGGCGCGGCCTGGGCCTGCGCCTGCTGGCCACCGCCGTCGACTGGGCGCGCGCCACCCCGCACCGTGACGGCGGCGCGCGCATCGACTGGATCGACCTGGAAGTCCTGTCGGCCAACACGCCCGCCTGCGCGCTCTACGTGCAGGCGGGCTTCGACACCGTTGCGCGCCTCGCCGACATGCTCAGGATCGATGGCGCCAGCCATGACCTGAGCTACATGACCCTGAAGCTGCGCTAGCTGGTCACGCGGCCTGGACGCTCTCCGACTGGCGCCGCTCCTGCCTCATGTCCTGCACGATTTTTCCACCATGGAGCACCACGACCCGTTCGGCCATGGCGATGGTCTCTGGCCGATGGGCCACGATGATGCGTGTCAGCGCGATGCTCTGGATTGCCGCGTTGACGGCCTGCTCGTTCCACACGTCGAGATGGCTGGTGGCCTCGTCCAATACCAGCAGTTGCGGATTCTTGTACAGCGCGCGCGCCAGCAGGATGCGCTGCTTCTGGCCGCCCGACAGGCCGGTACCGATATCGCCGACGAGGGTGTTGTAGGTCATCGGCATGGCCATGATTTCCTTGTCGATGGCGGCAAGCCGCGCGCACTCGACGACGTGCTCCTGCCTGGGCGAGGTGCTGAAAAAGCTGATGTTGTCCGATATCGAACCAGCGAACAAGGTATCGTCCTGCATCACCGTGCCGACCAGTTGACGGTAGTTCGACAGGCCGAGGTTGGACAGCTTCACGCCACCGACGAGAATCTCTCCGCTCGTGGGTTCGAGCAGGCCAAGAAGCAGCTTCATCAATGTCGTCTTGCCACTGCCCGAAGGACCGGTCAGGGCGATGCATTCTCCCGGATCGATCACGAGATCGAGGTCCTTGACGATATAGGGCTCTCCTTCCGAATAGCGGAAACAGAGCTGGCGCAATTCGATCGACGGGACGATCCCCGCCGGGTCGATCTCATGGGTGAAGGTATCCTGTTCGGGCTGCGCAAGCACGATGTCGGCCACGCGTTCCCCGTGCAGGCGCAGCATCGTGAATTCGAACACTTTGTCGACCAGGCTGGCCATGCGCTGGCTGAACTGGTCCTTGTAGCTGATGAAGGCGAACAGCATTCCGACCGAGAACTTCGCATCCATGACGGCCAGTGCTGCCAGCCAGATCACGACGACGCGCTCCACGCCGAACAGGAAGGTGTTCGCGGTCTGGTACGACAGGCCCAGCCTGGCGATCCGCAGGTCGGCATTGAACTCGTCGGCAAGCGCATTCAACCAGCCGGCCCGGCGTTCGTCATCGCGTCCGAACAGGCGCACGCTCTGGACGCCGCGCACGGACTCCATGAAATGGGTCTGCTGCCTGGCCGCATGGATGATCTGTTCGGACGTCGCTTCTTTCAACGGGGCGAAGACCAGCAGGCGCAAGGCCACGTACAACGCCACCGCCGCACACGCGACGGCCGCAAGCTGCAGGCTGTACAGGCACATCATCGCGAGTGTTCCCACTACGAGCACGCCGTCGATGATGCCCTCGACGAACTGGATCGTCATGCTCTTCTGGATCGTCTGGATCGAGCCGAAGCGGGAGACGATGTCACCGGTGTGACGATTCTCGAAGTAAGGCAACGGCAGTTTCATCAGGTGCGCGAAGGCGTTGCCGAACCATTGGAAATTGAGGTTCGTCGAGAGGACGGTCGTCATCCAGGAACGGACGGCGCCGATCGACGCCTGCAGCACGACAAGCAGCAGGAAGCCGCAACCGAGCACCGTGACGAGGTCGCGGTCGGCCGCCAGCAGGGCTTCGTCGACCATCCATTGCATGTAGAACGGGGCGATGAGCGCGCAGACCTGCAAGGCCAGCCCGAGCAGCAGTATCCGGGCGAGGCCGCCCTTCAATCCGGTCACCCGGCCCATCAGGGCCAGCAGCGCGATCGTCCGGCTTTCATTTTTCGGCGCGAACGCACCGGTCGGCGTGAGTTCGAGCGCGACGCCGGTGAAATGATTGGCGACATCCGCCAACGCCAGGCGCCGCTCCCCGACGCCAGGGTCGTGGATGAGCGCATGGGTGGAGGTGACGCGTTTCAGGACGACGAAATGGTTCATGTCCCAGTGCAGCACGGCGGGCAGTTTCAGTTGGGGCAAATGCTGCATGTCGAGCTTCAGTGGCCGCGGCTGCAATTCCAGACGCTGTGCCATCGCCATCAGGCCCTTCAGCGTCGCGCCCTTGAGTGAGATGGGAAACCGTTGCCGCATGCTCGACAGGTCGATCCGGTGTCCCCAATAGGAAGCCACCATCGCGACGCATGCCAGGCCGCATTCGGCGGCCTCGGTCTGCAGGATCAACGGGAGGCGCTTGCCGCGCCAGAACGCCAGCTGCAAGGAGGAAGCGATTTTCATGAGCGCACACTCGCAAATGATGGGACGGCAGGATGGACGCGCGACCGGCTGTTTGGCTTAACGGCGCCCGGATATGCTGAACAAGGGTTCCAGCACCCACTCATACAAGCGCCGGTGTTCCAGGATAATGCTGGCGTCCAGCAACATGCCCGCCTTGAGTTCTGCCGGCTTGCCATAGGCGAGGACGGTTTGCCGCTTCAACGTCAGGCGAATGCGGTACAAGGGTTCGGAAGACTGATTCGCAGCCGTCGCGGCACCGGGCAGGGTCAGCTCCTGCGCCGGCATGGACGTACCCGCAATTTCGTGTACGGTTGCCTCCTGCTGGCCGAACTTCTGGTAGGGATATGCCTGGTAACGAAGCAGTACTTTCATTCCCGGCTTGATGAAGCCCACCGAGCGGGATGGCGCATAGATTTCTGCCTCGAGCTCCGAGCCGGCCGGCAGCACGGAGGCCAGTGTGGCGTCGGCGGCGACCGGCTTGCCGATTTCCGCGGCGATGGCCGTGACCGTGCCGGCGGTCGGCGCGACCACGTGGATTTCCCGTCGCGCTTCGCTTTCGGCCAGGTCCTGCTGGATGGCCAGCTCGTTGCGCTTCAGCGCTGCCTCGTCGCGCTGCGCCTGGAACACGAGGTCATGGTATTCGGCATCGGCGGAGGCATGGTCACGTCCATTGCTGCCCTTGAGGCGTTCGAGTTCGGCCAGGCGCTGGCGCTGGTCCAGCAGTTCACCCTCCTTCTCTTCCATCTGGGCCGCTGAGATATAGTTGGTGGCATGCAGATCCCTGAATCTCTTAAAGGACTGCATGGCCAGCAGTACGTGTGAGCGCTGCAACGCGATCTGCGCATCCAGGCGTGTTCCTTCTTCCAGCAGAGCGGTCGCCCTTTTCCGTGCCGCCGCCACGCGGTGATCGGACTGGCGGCTCATCTGCAACAACTCGTCGCGATAAATGTCGCGCCGATTCGCCAGCAAGGCAGACACGGTGCTTTCGGCCGAGAGCATGGTGCCGGTATGACGCTCGCTGGATAGCACGAACAATACGTCGCCGGGTTTTACATGCTGGCCTTCGCTGACCCGCAAGCTTGTGACGATTCCTGTTTGCCCCGCACGCACACGAATCAAGCCTTGACTCGGCAATAGCACACCTGAAATGTCTGTCCTGCGTGCCGAAGTGAAGAAACCAAAGAAAGCGATGACGGCGACAATGATCGCCATGAAGACAATGGTCAGTACCTTGTGGCTCTTGTGAACTGTAAGAATGACTGTTCCGTATTGTCTGGTACTGACAAAATCTATCGCTTCTTGGCGAAAAAACGATTTAGTAGACAAGGCGATTGATGATGCATCAACTTTTGCTGTCTTTTCTGCATGTCCCATGGCGAGGAATTATCATAAAGATGGAAATTCTCCACAATATGTTTCCAAACCTCAATTACTTAAATCAAAGAAAAATGTAAAATTAATTTTTTCTCTCATAAAATAATTCGCATTGATAAAAATTAAAAATTAATTTGAACTTACTCCAAATACCAAAAAATTAATATTTCTACACCACTGAATAGATCATTCTCAAACTCAATATTATTGACTCAATGCAATATTATTGAAAAATTTACCTCTATGATCATCCTGTGCCCTTATCAGGTACAACATGACTTGGTATTCATATTTTTTATGAGGTGTCTATGAGAGATTTATGTAACGAGTTCTGTGTTTGGCTAAACAATTTACCCGATTATTATCAAGCGATAGTTGTTTCTTTTTTATGCTTGGCGGTTATGAGTCAGGCGCTTGATTTAGGTAAAACTGTGGGTGCGATGATTTACCGCGTAGCTCATTGAGGAGGACAGCATGCAAGAACTGACAAGTTTTGAGATTGACGAAGTCTCTGGGGCTGGAGTCGGTGCCGGTCTGATCGTCGCAGCTGTCGTCGTTCTTGTGGTAATCGGGATGGCTGCCGGCTGGAATGACGAGGCCAAGAAAAAGAAGCAGTAATTTTTGACAACTCTCTTTAGAATTGAAAAGGAGCTAAAATGAATGAAATTTCAACCCTTGACTATCGCCAACTCAATAATTTTCATGAATTGAGTGACGATGAGGTCACTATCGTGTCGGGCGGTCTTCCGGTTGTTGCAGTAGCAGCGGGAATCGTTGCACTCGGAGGTTCAGCATTAGATTTCGGCTACAAGCTCGGCGGGATGCTTTACAAAATAACTCATTGATCATTCCATTAGGGAGTGAACTCCTGTTCACCCCTAATTTCTGAAAAATGACTTACTTTAAATTCAATACCCTTCCAGCACAATCTTGCCTTGCGCCCGATTCGACTCGAGCAGCGCATGCGCCCGCTTCAAATTCTCCGCATCGATCCTGCCGAAGTTCTCGTTGGCCGTGGTGCGGATCGTCCCCGCATCGACCAGGTCGGCGAGGCGGTCCAGGATCTCGTGCTGCTTGATCATGTCGGCGGTCCCGAACAACGAGCGCGTAAACATCAGTTCCCAGTGCAGCGACACGGCCTTGCGCTTGAACTTGCGCACGTCGATCAGGTCCGGGTCGTCGATCAGGCCGAACTTGCCCTGCGGCGCGATGAGCTCGACGATCTCGTCGAAGTGGTGGTCGGAATGGGTCAGGCCAATCACGTAGTCCGGCGCGGCCAGGCCGGCGCGCTTGCATTCTTCCGACAGCGGCTTGCCGTGGTCGATCACGTGGTGGGCGCCGTGCTGCAGCACCCAGTCGCGCGTCTCGGGACGCGAGGCGGTGCCGATGACGGTCAGGCCCGTCAGCTGGCGCGCCAGCTGCACCAGGATCGAGCCGACGCCGCCGGCCGCGCCGATCACCAGCAGGCTTTTACCTGTCGCAGCATCGCCCTGCGGCACGTCCAGGCGGTCGAACAGCATCTCCCAGGCGGTCAGGCCGGTCAGCGGCAACGCGGCGGCGGCGGCGAAGTCCAGCGACTGCGGCATCTTGCCGACGATGCGCTCGTCGACCAACTGCAGCTCGCTGTTGCTGCCGGCGCGGGCGATCGAGCCGGCGTACCAGACGCGGTCGCCGGGGCGGAACAGGGTGACGTCCGGTCCGACGGCGCGCACGATGCCGGCCGCATCCCAGCCGAGCACCTTCCACTCGCCCTCGGGCGGCTTGCTGCCGTTGCGCACCTTGGTGTCGACCGGGTTGACCGAAACGGCCTGCACCTCGACCAGCAGGTCGTGGCCGGCGGCGACCGGGTCCGGCAGGGTGATGTCGACCAGCGATTGCGCGTCGCCGATGGGGAGGTTGGTCTGGTAGCCGATGGCTTTCATGGCGGATTCCTTCGTGGGGTGGTGATCGATGGGGGCATTCTGGACCGTCCGGCATCTTTGATAAACTAGGTAATCGAGGAATCACCTTCAATATTATTTTGAAAAACCAGCCATGAAAATCCGCAACCTGCAGGATCTCGAGATCTTCGTCGCGACGGCCGAACAGGGTGGGCTGTCGGCGGCGGCGCGCCTGCTCGACATCTCGCCGGCCGTGGCCAGCGCGGGGCTCAAGCGCCTGGAGGCCGGCCTCGACACGGCGCTGTTCGTGCGGACCACGCGCAGCATGCGCCTGACGGCGGCCGGCGAGCGCCTGCTGGCGCGCGGCAAGCCGCTGCTGGAGGGGTTGCGCGATGCCGAGGACGAACTGGTGGCAGGCCACGACAAGGTAGAGGGCCAGTTGCAGATCTCGATGCCGTCCGACCTCGGACGCCACGTGGTGCTGCCCTGGCTGAACGCGTTCCAGGCGCGCCATCCCGCCGTGCGCCTGCGCCTGCAATTGACCGACCGCCTGGCCGACATCTACCGCGAACCGGTCGACATCGCGCTACGCTTCGGCAAGCCGCCGGAGTCGAGCATGGTGGCCCTGCCCCTGCTGGAAGACAATCCGCGCGTGCTGTGCGCCGCCCCGGCCTACCTGGCGCGGCGCGGCACGCCGGCCACGCCGCGCGAACTCGTCGCGCACAACTGCCTGTGCTTCATGCTGGACGACGCCGTCAACGACCGCTGGCGCTTCCGCAAGGACGACGAGGACATCGAGGTGGCGGTGCGCGGCGACCGCGTGGCCGGCGATTCCGAGATCGTGCGGCGCTGGGCGCTCGACGGCCTGGGCCTGTGCTACCGCTCGCTGATCGACGTGCGCGCCGACCTCGCCGGCGGCCGGCTGCGCCTCGTCTGCCCGGACTGGAAAGGCAACAACGTGCCCCTGTACATGGTGCTGGCCAACCGCCGGCAGGTATCGCCGGCGGTGCGGGTGCTCAGGGAATTCCTGGTGGAGAAGGTACGGGCGCTGGCGGGCCCGTGACGCCGGCCCGCCGGGGCGCGCGGGTCAGACCGTCTCGAGCGCGAGCGCGATGCCCTGGCCGCCGCCGATGCACAGCGTGACCACGCCGCGCCGCGCCAGGCCGCGCCGCATCGCGTGCAGCAGGCGCACCGCCAGGATGGCGCCGGTGGCGCCGATCGGGTGCCCGTGCGCCACAGCGCCCCCTTCCGGATTGACGACGTCTTCCGCCAGCCCCAGCCGGCGCGCCACGGCGAGCGGCACCGCCGCGAAGGCTTCGTTGATCTCGTAGCGGTCGACGTCGCCGATGCGCCACCCCGCGCGCTGCAGGGCCTTGCGCACGGCCGGCACGGGTCCGAGGCCGAACATGCCCGGCTCCACCGCCGCCACCGCGGACGCGACCAGGCGCGCCACCGGCTGCAGGCCCAGGCGTTCCGCCGCGCCGCGCTCGGCCACGATCAGGGCCGCGGCGCCGCTGTTCAGGCCGGGCGCATTGCCCGCCGTGATGGTGCCGTCCGGGCGGAACGCCGGCTTGAGCATGGCCAGCTTGTCGAGCGTGGTGTCGGGACGGTTGGCCTCGTCGGTGGCGAATTGCGTGACGCCGCCCCTGGCCTTGATCTCGACCGGCGCGATCTCCGCCTCGAACAGGCCGGCCGCCTGGGCTTGCGCGAAGCGCTGCTGCGAGCGCGCGGCCCAGCGGTCCTGGTCGTGGCGCGCGATGTCGGCCTCGCGCACCAGGTCCTCGGTATGCCAGCCCGAGTGCTGGGACGAGAACGCGTCGTTCAAGCCGTCGTGCAGCAGGCTGTCGAGCATCTGCGCGTGGCCCATGCGCGCGCCCCAGCGCGCCTGCGGCAGCAGGTAGGGGGCCATGTCCATGTTTTCCATGCCGCCGGCCAGCACGACCTCGGATTCGCCGGCCAGGATTTCCAGCGCCGCCGAGGCCACCGCCTGGGCGCCGGAGCCGCACACGCGGTTCAGCGTCATCGCCGGCACGTCGACGGGGATCCCGCCATGCACGGCGGCCTGGCGCGCCGGGTTCATGCGGTTGCCGGCCTGGATCACGTTGCCCATCAGGACCGCGTCGATGCGGCCGGGATCGATGCCGGCGCGCGCGACGGCAGCGCGCACGGCGACGGCGCCCAGTTCCACGGCCGGGATGGCCTTGAGGGTACCGTTGAAAGCGCCGATCGCGGTACGGACCGGTGCGCACAGGACGATGTCGCGGGAAGCCATGATCACTCCTTTCGATTGGATACAGATAGGAGTATATGCACTTTTTTCGGCGCTTGCGCGCGGGCGGCCGGTCCCGCCCGCGACAAAAAAATCAGCGCTTGCCGGCCTGGACGTCGTGGATGCCGGTCTCGACGACGGCGCGCAGCAGGCCGCGCAACTCGTCCGCGCGCGCGGCGCCGAAGTGCTGCTCGAAAGTCTGCTGGGCCTTGCGCCACAGCGGCAGCATCGCCTTGACCTTGGCCTTGCCGGCCGGGGTCAGCGCGATCACGCGCTCGCGGCGGTCGTGTTCGCTGGCTCCGGAAGCGACCAGCGCATCGCGTTCCAGCGGCTTGAGGTTGCGCGTCAGGGTGGTGCGGTCCATCACCAGTTCGGCCGACATCTGGTTGACCGTCATCGGGCCCAGCGCCGACAGCTTGTAGAGGATCGAGAACTGCGTCACGCGCAAGCCGGTCCCGCTCAGCATCTGGTCGTAGGCGCCGGTGATGTAGCGCGACGCCTGGCGCAGCGCGAGGCAGTTGCAGAAGCTGAGGTTCGATTCGGCGCGCGAAGTCATGGGCATTTCCGTGGTCGGTGGACGTGCATGTCCGCGCCGAGTATAACCGCGCGGTTTTTCATGCAGCACATCATCCTATCGCTTGCTTCTGCGCCGGTCGGCAACGCCGCCGCGCCGCTGCGGCATGCCGGGACCGGCGGCGGGCCAGGCTCAGGCGGCCCGCGCCGCCGGCACGATGCCGTAGCGGCTGGCCGGCTTCGTGCCCGACAGTTCCGGATGCATCGCCACGCGCGCGGCCTCGTAGGCATCCCACTTGGCGCCGTCTTCCAGCGCGGGGATGGTGGCGAACTCGCCGCGGTCGAAGCCGGCCAGCGCGGCGTCGACCATGTCGTCGGCGCGCATCACGATCTCCTGCGGCAGGTGCGCGAGCGGCACGCCGGCCGTCTGCCAGAAGTCGGTGGCGGTGGCGCCCGGCAGCACGGCCTGCACGCGCACGCCCCTGGCGCCCAGTTCGTGCCGCAGCGACTGGCTGAACGCCAGCACATAGGCCTTGCTGCCGCCGTAGACGCCGTTCAGCACTTCCGGCGCGATCGCCACGATCGAGGCGATGTTGATGAAGGCGCCCCTGCCGCGGGCGACGAAGCCCGGCGCGGCGGCGTAGGCCAGGCGCGTGGGCGCGGTCACGTTCAGCGCGATCATGTCCTGCATCTTGCCGATGTCCGAATCGAGCAGCGGCCCGGCGCCGCCGACGCCGGCATTGTTCACCAGCAGGGTGATGCCGGCATCGTTGCGCAGCAGGTCTTCCACGCGCGCCAGGTCGGCGTCCTGCGTCAGGTCGGCGGCGATGGTGCGCACGGTGCGGCCGTGGGTCGCCTTCAGGCGTTCGGCCAGGGCGTGCAGGCGCTCGGCGCTGCGCGCCACCAGCACCAGGTCGTAGCCGCGCCTGGCCAGGCGGTCGGCGTAGATGGCGCCGATGCCCGACGATGCGCCGGTGACGACTGCGGTACCCAGGGATGCGTTGCTGGCGTTGCTCATGGTGGTTCTCCTCGTTCGTTGGTGGCCGCTGGCGGCCGGGTCGTTTCCATCGGATGGCACCTTATGTGCGTACACACATATAGGTGCAAAAAATTTTGCTGCCGTCCTACCCCATCTCGTGCCCCATTTCGTGCGCCATCTCGTGCACCGTCTCGCGCAGTTGGCCAGCCAGTTCCTGGCCGAAGCGCCGCTCGAATTCCTCCTGCGCCGCCTGCCACACCGGCATCGCCTCGGCCAGCTTGCGCCGTCCCGCGTCGGTCAGGCGCACCACGTTGCGGCGCGCGTCTTCCTCGTGCGGGCCGATGGCCAGGAAGCCGTCGCGCTCCAGCGGTTGCAGGGCGCGGACCACGCTGGTGCGTTCCATCGCGAGCACCTCGACCAGTTCCTTCATCGACGCCGCATTCACTTCGTCGACGTAGACCAGGATCGAGAACTGCGTGCTGGTGACCCCCACCGTCGCCAGGCGGTCCTCGTACAGCTTGGTGATGAGGCGCGCCGCCTTGCGCGAAGCGAAGCAGTTGCAGAGCGAGAGTCGTGCGGAAGCAGTCATGGGCACAGTATTATGTGTGTGCACACACATGTCAAGCGATTTCTGGCGCGAGCGAGAAAAAAGCGGTGCGCGCTCAACGCTTGGGACAGCGCCCCGGCAGCGCCTCGATATGGGCCTTGAGCATATCGACGAACACGCGGGTGCGCGCCGGCAGCAGGCGCCGCCCGGGCAGCATGCACCAGACGCCGGCCGTCGGCAGGTTCCAGTCGGGCAGCACGCGCACCAGCCGGCCCGCGTCGACCAGCGATTGCAGGGCGAAGTCGACCGGCAGGCCGGCGATGCCGGCGCCGCGCACGATCAGTTCGCGCTGCAGGCGCGGCGAATTGCTCAGCACGGGGCCGTGCTGCACCACGTCGCGCCGTTCGCCGCCGCGCTCCAGCGACCACGAGACGGGCTGGCCGTCGCTGGCCGCGACCGGCAGGCAGGTGTGCCGCGCCAGGTCTTCCGGCTCCCCTGGCGCGCCATGCTGCGCCAGGTAGGCAGGGCTGGCGTACAGGCCCTGGCGCATGTCGAACAGCTTGCGCGCGGTGAGCGTGGCGTCGTCCGGCAGGTGGAAGGCGGCGCGGATCGCCACGTCGAAGCGCTCGCCCAGCAGGTCGACGCGGCGCGGCGACAGGTCCAGGCGCAGGTCGATCTCGGGATAGCGCGCCCGGAATGCCAGGCAGAAGCCGGCGAAGTCGAATTCGATGAAGTCGGGCGGCATCGACACGCGCAGTTCGCCGCGCGGGGTGGCCTGGCGGTGCTGGGCCAGCGCCGACACTTCCTCAGCCTCGTCGACCAGGCGGCGCGCATGCTCCAGGATGCGTTCGCCGAACTCGGTGATCGCCAGGCGCCGCGTGCTGCGCACGAACAGCTTTTCGCCCAGCGTCTCTTCCAGCAGGCCCAGGCGCCGCGACAGCGTGGACTTCGGCAAGTCCATGCGCTCGGCGGCCTGGGTGAAGCTGCCCGCATCGACCACCCGCACGAACAGGATCAGGTCATTCGCATCGACCATGGCAGCCCTCGCTTATTCCAAAAATGGAACAATGATACTCGACCAGGCCACTTAATTTCCATGATTAAGACAAATAGAATGGCCTCCATTCACCCCACCTGGAGATCGACGATGCACATCCTGCAAATCAACGGCAGCGCCCGCCTGAACGGCTCGCATTCCACCCGCGTGGCCGACGCCATCGTGGCGCGCCTGCGGGAGCGCCATCCCGACGCCTCGCTCACGCTGCGCGACCTGGCGCGCGACCCGCATCCGGTGCTGGACGAGGCGGCGCTGACCGCCCTGTTCACGCCGGCCGCGCAGCGCACGCCCGAGCAGGCCGCGCGCGTGGCGCTGGACGACGCGCTGATCGCGCAACTGCAGCAGGCCGACGTCATCGTGCTGGGCGTGCCGATGTATAACTTCGGCGTCTCGGTGCAGATCAAGTCCTGGCTCGACGCCGTCATCCGCGCCGGCGAGACGTTCCGCTACGGCGCCAACGGGCCGGAAGGCCTGGTCACCGGCAAGAAGGTGTATGTCGGCCTGGCGCGCGGCGGCATCTACCGCGACACGCCCAACGATGCGCAGGTGCCGCACCTGAAGGGCGTGTTCGGCCTGCTGGGCATGACCGACGTCGAGTTCATCTACGCCGAGGGCGTCAAGATGGGGCCGGAGCGCGAGGCGGCGGCGTTCGACGAGGTGGCGGCGCAGATCGACGGCGCGGTGGTGTGATACACCTTTGCCACGGGCATGGTGCGCACGGGGTGCGCACCCTCGGCTTCGGCAAACACCGGGGTCAGAGCCCTCGAAAATCAACACCGGGCTCTGACCCCTGCGGGTGGGCATCCCGTGCCCACCGTTTTCAAGCCACCGCGGGCTCGAGCAAGGTGAGCGTCTGCGCCGCCGTGTCGAGCCGCGCCTGGATCCCGACCGGTATCGTGAACTGGTTGCGGATGTGCCCGAACGAATAGCCGGTCACCGCCGGCACGTGCAGCGGCTGCAGGTGCACGTCGAAGGTCTGGTCCAGCGTCAACGACGACCCGTCGCCCTGCGGCCCGCAGTTGTCGCAGATGCCGATCATCAGCGCCGCGGCCTTGTCGAAGCCGCCGGCCAGGTCCAGCTGCGTCATCCAGCGGTCGATGCGGTAGGGTTCCTCGTTGACTTCCTCGATGAACAGGATGCCGCCGCGCCAGTCGGCCGCGTACGGCGTGCCGGCCAGCGCGCTCACCAGCGACAGGTTGCCGCCCACCAGCGGCCCGGTGGCGACGCCGCCGTGTACCGTGCGTACCGCGTAGTGCGGTTCCTCGGCGGCGCGGCGGGCGTTCTCCGGCGCCATCGCGATCGTCGTGGTCGGCTGCGGATCGGTCAGCAGCGCCAGCAGGTGGCCGTCCGAATACGGCGACGGCGTGCTCGACGCCACCGGGCCGTGGAAGGTCACCAGGCCGGCCCGGCGCCGGATCGCGAGGTGCAGCGCGGTGATGTCGGAATAGCCCAGCAGGACCTTCGGGTTGGCGCGGATCAGGCCGTAGTCCAGGTGCTTCAGCAGCGAGATGCAGCCGGAGCCGCCGCGGATCGCCCACACGGCTTTCACCTCGGGGTCGCGGAACATGCCGTGCAGGTCGGCGATGCGGGCGGCGACGGTGCCGCCGTAATTGCCCCAGACTTCGCGCAGCCAGTTGCCCTGCTTGACGCGGAAGCCGAGGGATTCGATGTGCCGCACCGCCTTCTGGATGGCGGCGTCGCTGGTGTAGCCGCCGGGGGCGACGAGGCCGACGAGGTCGCCCCGGCGCAGGCGTGGGGGTTTGATCAGGGGTTGCATGGATTGCCTTGCGAGCGCCGGGAAGGCGGGCAGCAGCAGCGACGTGGCCAGCAGGCGGTGGAAGGTGCGGCGGTTGGTGTCGTGCATGCGGTGCGGCTTCGGCGGAGTCGAATGAAAACGGCCCGCTTCCGAAGGGGATCCCCTCGACGGCGGGCCGTGCCTGTCATGCCTGATGGGCAGTCAAGGGTCAGAAGAACTTGTACTTGACGTCGAAGCTCAGCGAACGGCCGCGCGGGTCGGCCACGCGCGGATCCCAGCCGGCGCCCACCACTTCATCGACGTTGTGCGCGGTGAACGGCGGATCGCGGTCGAACAGGTTCTGGATGCCGACGGTGATCGTCGTGTTCTTGAAGCCCGAATAGGTGCCCGACAGGCCCCAGGTGGTGTAGCTCGACACGTGCGACTTGAAGCCGGCCGGCGGCGTGCTCTTGCCGCCGTCGGGCAGCTGGTCCTTGTAGCCGTCGCGGAACAGGTTGCTCAACAGCGCGCTCCAGTCGCCGCGGCTCACGCTGAAGGTCGCGTTGTGCTTCCAGCGCAGGTAGATGTCGCGGGTGTAGAAGTTGCCCACGTATTCCACGTAGGGCTGGCCCTCGAACTCGGCGAACTGGTAGCTCTGGGTCCAGGTGCCGTCCAGCGTCGCGTTCCACTTGTAGCCGCCCGGCAGGTTGCCGCGCCCGCGCAGGCCGACGTCGGCGCCGCGCGTCTTGAGGCCCGCCGCATTGATCCAGCCGGCGTCGATGTACTCGATGACGCCGTCGGCGTCGCGGTGGATGTAATTCTGCAGGTAGGCCGCATTGGCCAGCACGACCTGCGGGGTGCGGTTCAGGATGCGGTCCTTGACGTTGATCGCCCAGTAGTCGACCGAGACCGAGAAGTTGGCGTTCGGCTCGACGATGAAGCCCAGCGTGCCCTGCTTCGAGGTTTCCGGCTTCAGGTTCGGGTTGCCGCCGCTGAAGTAGTCGAGGCGCTCGATCGCGCAGAAGCGCGGATCGTTCGGGTGCGAGGCGCAACCGATCGGGTCGGACACGCCGTTCGGCAGTTCCTGGCTCAGGCGGCCGGCGTACAGCTGGCCGAAGCTCGGCGCCAGGAAGCCCTTGTTGGCCGAGCCGCGCAGCATCAGCCAGCTGGTCGGCTTGTAGCTGAAGGCGATCTTCGGATTGGTGGTCGCGCCGATCAGGCTGTAGTCGTCGCGGCGGATCGCCAGCTGCAGTTCCAGGTCCTTGATGACCGGAACGGCCAGCTCGGCGTACACCGCCTTGATGTTGCGCGCCACGCGGTCCTGGTTGGCGTTGCCCGGCGCCAGCAGGATCTGGGTGGCGTCGGTGTCCTGCTTGAACTGGTAGCTTTCGCGGCGCAGGTCGGTGCCGATCGCGCCCGAGAGAGCGCCGGCCGGCAGCTGGAAGAGCTCGCCCGAGATCGAACCGTTCAACTGGGTCAGCGTGGTCTTGCCGTGCTGCAGGCGGCCGTAGAACTTGGTCGCTTCCAGCGCATCCATCGCGGCCTGGGTCTGGCCCTGCGCCGGCGCGGCCCACGGGTTCACGATGCCGCTGCCCAGCACCTTGTACAGCGCCGCGGTGTTCGCATAGCCGTCGACCAGGTCGGTCGTGGTGCGGCTGAAGCTGTGCGACAGGTCGAGGCGGTAGTCCCACTTGCTGGCGATGGTGCCTTCGGCGCCGACCAGCAGGCGCGCGGTGTCGGTGGCGTACTTCTGGGTGCGGTCGCCCAGCGGCCAGGCGCGCCATTTGTAGATGATCGGCTTGGTCTTGTCGAAGGTGGAGATGTACGGCGACAGGTCCTGGTAGTACTGGCCGCCGACCGGGTAGGCGTTGCCGTTGGCCAGCGAGGTCGAGATCTGGGCCGGGGTCAGGATCGCCAGGCTGTTGGTATGGGCGCCGACGGTCTCGGCGTACAGGCGGTGTTCCGGCGCCAGTTGGAAGGTGCCGCGCGCCACGAAGTTGGTACGCTCGGTCGGCAGCTGCATCACGTAGTCGCCGCCGTAGTCGTACGAGCAGGAATAGGTGGTGCGCAGCGGCGACGTCACGTTGGCCCACAGGTTGCTGGCGTACTGCTGCATGCCGGCGACGCTGTCGCACTTGCCTTGCAGGCTCAGCAGGCCGGCCTGCAGATAGGTGCTATTGCTGCCCGGCATCTTGAAACCGGTGCCCAGCGCGGTGCCGGCGCCGGTCAGCTGGTTCGCCACCGGGGTGCCGGTGGTGTCCGGCGACAGGCCGCGCGACGGCTGGAAGCCGTTGGCGAAGTCGCGCTGGCTGGAGTTCAGCTGCGAATTGTTGTCGTAGCCGATCGCCGCCATCACGTTGAAGCGGTCGGTGTCCAGGTTGCCCTTGCCCGCGACCAGTTGCAGGCGGCGGGTGGCGCCGCCGCCGTGTTCGGTGAAGTTGCCGCTGGCATTCGCCTGCACGCCTTCGAAGTCGGTCTTCAGGATGAAGTTGATCACGCCGCCCACGGCGTCGGTGCCGTAGATCGCCGAGGCGCCGTCCTTCAGCACCTCCACGCGCGCGACGGCCGCCAGCGGGATCGTGTTCAGGTCGACCGCCTTGCCCGACAGGCCGTAACCCGCGATGCGGCGGCCGTTGATCAGGACCAGGGTGCCGGTCGGGCCGAGGCCGCGCAGCGAGGCGAAGGAGCCGCCGCCGCTGACGCGGTCGGCGTCGGCGCCGAACACGTTGTTACCCGAAGTCATGTTGTCGGCGCCGGTACCGTTTGCCGAGATCAGGCGCATCATCTGCTCGGCATTGGTGATGCCCTGCTTGTCCATCTGCTCGACCGAGATGGTCTGCACCGGCAGCGCGCCTTCGAGCGCGATGCGCTTGATGCTCGAACCCGTGATCTCGACGCGCTGCATGGGGGCTTGCGAGGCGGCCTGCTGGGCGACCGCGGGGGCGGCGGTGCCGATCAGGGCGATCATAGAGGCTAGGGTTTTCAACTTCACGCGCTTCTCCTTCGGGTTCGACTTGGCGTTGGCTCAGGATGGTGTATTGGCGTAATGTCTTTGCATTACGATATTTGTGTTTTCAAAGGTAAGCGCAGCGTTTTGCGCCTGCTAATGAAAATTCCGGCGCCGAGTATAACTAGACGGAATGTTTGGTTAGGGAAAATCTCGCCAAATCTATCATTTCACTCTCGTGGCGCGTTCTCTTTCCGCAACATCCACGTCCAGGTAGCGCCATTGCGTGAATTCGACGGGGTGGCGCTTGTAGTTTTTAAGCCACGGTTGACGGATATCCGCCGACAGTACGTGGGTCAGCGGCACCCAGGGGTTGTAGGCGTGGATCAGCTGGTTCATCTCGAAGTACAGCCGCTGGCGCGCGGGGCCGTCGACCAGCTGGCGCGCCCGCTCGTAGCGCGCGTCGTAGGCCGGCAGCCTGAAGCGCGCATAGTTGGCGCGCCCGGCATTGCCGCCGTACAGCAGTTGGTAGAAATTGTCGCCGTCCGGGAAGTCGGCGATCCAGTTACTTTCGAACATCTGCACCTTGCCGAGGCGCGAGGCCTTGATGATCTCCGTCTTCTTGTCCGACTTGAACGTGACGCGCAGGCCGACGGCGTTCAGGCATTTGCGCCACAGTTCGTCGCGCAGGCGGCCGCCGACGGTCGCCTCGCTGCTCATCACCAGCGTCAGCGGCGCCGTCCCGCCGCCCGCCTGCGGCTGGCGCCGGAACCCGTCCGGGTCGCGCTTGTCGTAGCCGTACTTGTCCAGCAGCGCGTTCGCCAGGGCCGGATCGTGCGGCACCGGGCTGCGGTAGCCGGGGTCGTAGCCCAGCACGCCGGGAGGCAGCGGCGACTCGGCCTTGATCGCGAACCCCTTCTTGAGCAGGGCGATGTCCTCGGCGCTGTCGTAGCTGAGCGAGATCGCGCGGCGCAGCGCCACCCGTTCCTTGCCATAGCCGCCCAGCACCGGATCGTCCATGTTGATCCACATGTAGTAGGTCTGCAGCACGGGGAAGCGGTACAGCTGCATGCCGCGCCGTTCCAGTTCGGGCTTGAGCCGGCCGTCGCGGATGACCATGTCCGTCATCGATTCCGGCACCTGCTCGAGGTAGTCGTATTCGCCGTTCAGGAAACCCAGCATGCGGCCCTGGAATTCCTCGGCAATCTTGACCTCGACGCGGTCCACCCGCGGCAGGCGCTGGCCCTCGAGCGCTTGCGCGGTGGCCCGGTCGGCCGGATCGCTGCCCGGCGTGCCGTGGAACACGGCGGTCGAATCCGGATTGGCCAGCAGCACGATGCGGTCGCTGCGCTTCCACTCGCCCAGCATGAACGGGCCGGTGCCGACCGGATGGTTGCCGGCCTGGCCCGGGTAGGCCTCGATGACTTCGCGCGCCACCACGCCGCTGGCCGGGGTGGCGAGGTAGAACAGGAAGTTGTTGTCCGGCGCGGCCAGGCGGATGCGCAGCGTGTAGCGGTCCGGCGCCTGCAGGCCCGGGATCTCGGTGGCGTAGCTGAACGTCTCCTTCAGCGCCGCGTCGCCCAGCAGTTTTCCGTCGAACAGGAAGGACCACGGGGATTTGAGCGCCGGGTCGTACAGGCGCTTGATGCTATAGACGTAGTCGGCCGCCGTCACCTCGCGCCGCGCGCCCTTGAAGGCGGGATCGGGCGTGAACAGGATGCCGGGGCGGATGCGGAAGGTATAGGTCAAGCCGTCGCTCGACACCTCGGGCAGGCTTGTCGCCGTGTTCCCCTGCAGCTTGACCGGACGCGCCAGGTAGTCGTAGCGCAGCAGCGGGTCGAACAGGTTTTCCAGCAGCGACAGGGTGGCGATGTCGGACGCCACGGCGGGGTCGAGCCCCGTCTCGCTGGTCGACAGGAACATGTGCAGCACCTTGGGCGCGGCCGGGGCGGCCGCGGTGGCGAGGGTGGCGGGCAGCGTGGCGAACAGCAGGGCGGCGGCGAGGGAGCGGAGTGTGGGCATGGCTGAGGGGGGTGCTGGAGGCGTTGCGTATCATAGGCGCAGGGATTAGACGGAAGCAATATGCGTGCGAATTGGGTCCCGGCCTGCGCCGGGACGACGCAACCATGCCTTCAACCAGCGTCTCCCCGGCGCAGGCCGGGGCCCAATGGTTTTTAAGAACTATCCCACATAACTTTTTTGCATAACCCCGCCGCATTCTTTCATCAGTGCAGCTTGCCATGCGCCTATACTCTTCGCTGCATACGGTAAGGGCGACAACACATGGCACTGAATTACATCTGGATCGGCTTCTTCCTGGTCGGCTTCGTTGCGGCGCTGGCGCAACTGGTCTTGTTCGGCGATACCGAGGTCTTCAAGCGCATCATCGACGGCACCTTCGAATCCGCCAAGATGGGCGTGATGGACATCGCCCTGCCGCTGGCCGGCGTGATGACGCTGTGGCTGGGCATCATGAACATCGGCGAGAAGGCCGGCGCCATCGGCTGGCTGGCGAAAGTCATCTCGCCGTTCTTTTCGCGCATCTTCCCGGAAGTGCCGAAGGACCACCCGGCCACCGGCCACATGGTGATGAATTTCTCGGCCAACCTGCTCGGCCTGGACAATGCCGCCACGCCCTTCGGCCTGAAGGCGATGGAAAGCCTGCAGACGCTGAATCCGCACAAGGACACGGCCACCAACGCCCAGATCATGTTCCTGGTGCTGCATACCTCCGGCCTGACCCTGATCCCGCTGGCCATCATGGCCCAGCGCGCCATCCTGGGCGCCGCCGACCCGTCCGACATCTTCATCCCCTGCATGGTCGCGACCTACGTCGCCACCGTCACCGGCATCATCGCCGTCTCGCTGCGCCAGCGCATCAACCTGCTCGACGGCGTCCTGCTCGGCTGGCTGGGCGGCATGACGGCGGCGATCGCGCTGATGATCTGGTACTTCACGAACTTCCTCAGCAAGACCGAGATCGAGACCGTCTCCAAGGTCGCCAGCAACTTCATCCTGTTCGCCATCATCGTCGTCTTCATCGTCGGCGCGCTGCGCAAGGGCGTCAACGTCTACGAAGCCTTCATCGAGGGCGCCAAGGGCGGCATCCAGACTTCGCTGACCATCATCCCCTACCTGGTCGGCATGCTGGTGGCGATCTCGGTGATCCGCAATTCGGGCGTGCTCGGCTACGTGGTCGGCGGCCTCGAGTGGGTCATCGCCAAGATGGGCCTGGACACCAGCTTCACGCCGGCCCTGCCCACCGCGCTGATGAAGCCGCTGTCCGGCAGCGGTTCGCGCGCGCTGATGATCGATGCCATGAAGACCTACGGCGTGGATTCCTTCGTCGGCCGCCTCGCCTGCATCTTCCAGGGGTCGGCCGACACCACGTTCTACATCGTCGCGCTGTACTTCGGCTCGGTCGGCGTGCGCAAGACCCGCTACGCGATTTCCTGCGGGCTGATCGCCGACCTGGCCGGCATCATCGCCGCGATCTCGGTCGCCTACGTATTCTTCGGCTGATCCCGCCATCTTTTCGACAAGGACCCGCATGCCAAGACGCTTCGCCCTCGCCCTTGCCCTCCCGCTGCTGGCCGCCTGGCTGCCGGCCGCGGCCCAGCTGCCCGAACCGGTGGCCGCCGCCCTGCGCACGACGACGATTCCCGAGGATGCGCTGAGCGTGCTGGTGCTGCGCGGCGACCGGACCGTGCTGTCGCACCTGGCCGACCGGCCGCTGCAGCCGGCCTCGACCATGAAGCTGGTCACCACGCTGATCGGCCTCGAACGGCTCGGCCCCGTGTTCCGCGGCCGCACCGAGCTGCGCACCGACGGCGAACAGCGCGGCGACGTGCTCCAGGGCGACCTCTACCTGCGCGGCGGCGCCGACATGGACCTGTCGACGGACACGCTCACGACGATGCTGCGCAGCCTGCGCAACCAGGGCATCCGCACCATCGCCGGCCGCCTCGTCGTCGACCGCCAGCTGTTCAATCCGGCGCGCGGCGACCTCGGCCAGCCCCCGTTCGACGAATACCCGGATGCCTACTACAACGTCATCCCGGATGCGCTGCTGGTCAACAAGAACATGGTGCAGCTCGACATGCGCACGACCGACGGCAGCGGCCGCGTCAAGGTCAGGATGCAGCCGGAACTGGCCGGCGTGAAGGCCGCGAGCGACATGAAGCTGGTCGACGCCGATTGCGCCAGGTGGGAAGACGGCTGGAAGACGCCGGAAGCCATCCCGCAAGCGGACGGCGGCATCCAGCTCACGCTGCACGGGACGTTCCCGAAACGCTGCGCCGCCGCGTATGCCGTCAACGTCCTCGACCGCCAGGAATACGTGGACCGCCTGCTGCGCCTGACCTGGAAGCAGCTGGGCGGCAGGATCGCCGGCGCCACCGTCGAAGCCGTCACGCCGCCGACGACGCGCCTGCTGGCCGAGCACGTCTCGCGCACGCTGCCGGAACTGGTGCGCGACACCAACAAGCCGTCCGACAACGCCCTGGCGCGCACCATCTTCCTGAGCCTGGGCGCGCTGGAGCCGGACCCGCTGCTGGGCAGCCGCCCGCAGGCGGGCAGCGCCGAGACGACGTTCTCGCGCGCCGACGCGGCGATCCGCGGCTGGATGCGCGGCCACGGCATCGACGACACGGGCCTCGTGCTGGAAAACGGCTCGGGCCTGTCGCGCACCGAGCGCATCAGCCCGGTCCAGATGGCGGGCGTGCTGCAGGCAGGCTTGCGCAGCAATTGGTCGCCGGAATTCCTGGCCAGCATGCCGATCGTGGCGGTGGACGGCACGATGCGCCGGCGCCTGCACGACAGCCCGGCAGCCGGACGCGCGCGCATGAAGACGGGCACGCTGAACAATGTCGTGGCCCTGGCAGGCTACGTGCCGGATGCGCAGGGCAGGCAGTGCGTGCTGGTGGCCATGGTCAACAGCAACCTCGCCGGCAATGGGCGCGGGCGCGCGGTGCTCGATGCGCTGGTCGACTGGGTGGCGCGGCTGGACGAGACCGGGACGGCGGGTGGCGCCGCGCCGGTGCCGATGCCGGCACCGGCACCGACACCGACACCGACACCGACACCGCAGCAATGATCGCGTCTTGTAGATCGCTTATGTCAACATCGTAGGGTGCGCACCCCGTGCGCACCAAACGCCGGCATTCCGCATGCGCCCTGGTGCGCACGGGGTGCGCACCCTACGACCGTCCGGCTCGTCGATTACCGTAATGCGTCGGGCATCGTGGCCGACACGGCCGGGCTTGGCGGGGCCGCGGTTGCCGGCGTAGGCGCAGGGGCCGGGGCCGGCGCGGCAGCGGGTGCCGGCGCGGGCGCCGTGGCCGGCAGTGCGACCGGCGCGACCGGCGCGACCGGCGCGATCGGCGCTGCCGGTGCCGCCACGGGCGCCGCGACAGGTGCCGTCACCGCGGCTGGCGGCTGGACCGGTGCCGGCGGCGCGGCCACCGCAGCGGTCGCTGGAGCGGCAGCGTCCTGCGCCGCCCTCCCCGGTCCCGTTCCCATCCACGGCGCGCCGGCCAGTTCCGGCCTGGCCTCGACCAGCGAGATCGTGGCGCCCGTACCTTCGCGGATCGCGCGCACCAGGTCCATCATCGTGCTTTCCGTGAATTGTTCCGGCGTGCCCAGCACGGCGCCGCCGAGCCGGCGCGGCCAGGCCAGCAGGCCGCCTTCCGGCCGGGTGAACACGGCGTACATGTCGAGGTGGTAGCCGCTGCGGTAGGGGAACAGGCAGGCGATCAGGTGCATGTTGTCGCCGCCGCGCACGGCGGGCGCGGCCTTCGCGCTCCAGGCGGCGCCCTCGCAGGCCGATGCGGACGGCGCCGTGCCCGGCGCGGCCATCTGCAGGCGGCCCGGTGCCTCGCCCGGCGCAGCCGGGGCCGCGGCGGCGGGGGTGGCGATCTCGGCCCCCTTCACGTTGCGCTCGATGCCCGCGCTGGCGGCCTTGGTCACGGCGTCGGGCGCGGCGTTCGTCCTGATGTCGAACACGCGGTAGTACTCGACCGTCCTGTCGCGCGCGGCGAACATGTTGTCGCCATTGCTGCGGCACCCCGCCAGCACGGCGGCCAGGAGCAGCAGGGTGCAGGCGATCTGCAGGCGCTTCATCTCGGACTCCTTTCCCTGGGCGATGCGATGGAAGACGGAACGGCTACCCGTCCCGCATGACCGTCCCGATTTTCCGGAACATCGATGCGCAGGGAATGCGATATCTCAAGCGTGCTGCGGTGCCGTGGGCGGCGCGCGACAGGCGCGTCGCCCGGGTTCAGAGTACGCGGCGGAAGGTCGAGCGCACCACGTTGCGGTCGCCGCAGTCGAAGTGCCACCACTCGCTGTTGATGCCGACGAAGCCGGCCTGGAACATGGCGTCGCGCAGCAGTTGCCGGTTGGCGGCCTGGGCCGGCGCCAGCGCGCCGCTGGCGAGGAAGCGCGCCTCCAGCGCCGGGTGCGACAGTTCCGTCATGTCGTCGAAGCCGGTGCCCATGTCGAGCTCGCGGCCCGCATCGTCGAGGATGGTGATGTCGAGCGCCATGCCGAACGAGTGGATCGAGCCGCGCTGCGGATCGGCCAGGTACATGCGCAGCTCGGTGCCCGCCAGGGCATCCCACAGCTGCTGCTGCACGCGTTGCGGGCGCAGCGCGTCCAGCACCAGCAGGGTGTGGCCGGGGCGGCGCGCGCGCAGCCAGGCGACGGCGCGCTCCAGCGCGGCGGCGGCGTCGCGGTGCAGCCAGGCGCAGTCGTAGGGAGAGTACAGGTCGCGGCCGACGAAGTTGTACGGGGTCGCGTAGCGCAGGTCGACGGCGATGCCGTCGATGGTGGACAGGTGGCGGAAGGCGGGGTCGGCGGCGATGTCCTCGCTGGCGACGGTCAAGCCAGGTCCGGCCTCGGTAACGCTCATCGGGATCCTTTGTCGAGCAGGGCGCGCGCGGCCGCGCCGATGCAGTTGGCCAGCTCGCGCGCGCCGTGCGACAGCGGCGCGTGGCTGGCGGTCAATAGATACAGCTGGACCGGCAGCGCCGGCTCCCAGCGGCGGCACTGCACCTTGCCGGCGGCCGCGGAGGCGGCGGTGAACGGGTCGAGCACGGCGGTGCCGGCGCCGGCCTCCACCAGCGAGCGGGCGATCTGGTAGGTCTGCACCACGGTCTGGAAGACCGGATGCACGTCCTGGGCCTCGCAGGCGGCGACGACCATCTCGCCGAGCGGGTCGCTGTCGGCCAGGCCGATCAGTTCGCCGCGCAGGTCGGCCGGCGTGATCGGCCGGGTGCATTCGTCCGCGCTCCAGGTGCCGGCCGGGGCCAGCACGGTCAGCATGCCCTGGGCGATCGGCTCGGCCTCGATGCCGGGGTGGCGCGGGTCCTGCAGCGACAGCGCCAGGTCGGCCTCGCCCAGGCGCAGCGCGTTCACGATCTCGCTGGTATGAAAGGTCGCCAGTTCGCAGCGGGTCTGGGCGAACTCGCGCCGCCACACGGTCAGCGCGGCCGGCAGCACGCTGACGGCGATGGTCGGCGTCGACACCAGGCGCACCGTCTCGCCGGCGCGGTTCTTGAGGCTGGCGGCCAGGCGGCGGATGCCCTGCAGGTCGCGGTTCAGCTTCTCGGTCTCGGCGAACAGGCGGTGCGCCTCGGGCTTCGGGTAGAGCTTGCCGCGCACGCGCTCGAACAGCGGCATGCCCAGCTGCAGCTCGGCATGCTGCAGCACCTTGGTCACGGCGGGCTGGGAGATGTGCAGCACCTGGGCGGCGCCGCTGATGGTACCCACCTGCATGATGGCGTGGAAGACTTCGATGTGGCGCAGGCGCATCCTTCGGTTCCTTATGCTGGGAAGACGCCGCGCCCGGGGAGCGTCCTCGCGGGCGCGGATGCCGAAAGCATAGCGGAAAACCTTCCCGGCATAGAAGCGTCGCGACGCATCAACGCTGCGGCGGCGCCGGCGGTGTTGCGGGAACGCCAGCGCCGGCCGGCGGCGCGGGCGGGACCGGCGGCACGGCCGGCACCGGCGCGACCGGCTGCGACGGCACCGGCGGGGTCGGCTGGTCCGGGGCCGGCGGCGGCACGGGCTGGCCCGGCTGCGGCTGCGGCGGCTGGACCGGACGGAACTCGGGCACCGCTACCGGCACCGGCGGCAGCGGGCCGGCCGGGTTGGTCAGCGCTTCCAGCAGGGCCGCCGTCTCGACGTCCGGGATGCCGGCGATGTTCGCCGGACGGTACTTCATCTGGAACGCGGCCAGCACGGTGCGGGTCTGCTCGTCCAGCTGGCCCGACTGGGCGATGCCGTAGCCCCAGGTCGCCAGCTTGCGCTGGAACCAGGCCACGTCCGGCAACTGCTGCTGGAAGATCGGCATGACGGCGCCCACGCGCGCGGCGTTCGGCCAGGCGACCAGGCCGGCGTCGGCCAGCTGGCGCCACGGGAACATCGGGCCCGGGTCCTGCTTGCGCAGCGGCGCGATGTCCGAGTGGCCGAGCACGTTCTCCGGCGCGATGTGGTGGCGCGTGACGATGTCGCGCACCAGCGGGATGATGGCGTCGATCTGCGATTGCGGGAACGGCGCGTAGACGCGGCCGTTCGGCGTGTCCTTCCAGCCGGCGTTGACGATCTCGATGCCGATCGAGCTGTTGTTCAGCTGGGTGAAGTTCTTCCAGCTCGAATTGCCGGCATGCCAGGCGGCGTTCTTTTCGTCCACCAGGTTGTAGATCACCGGGCGGGGATCGTCCGTCACCAGGTAGTGGGCGCTGACTTCCTTCTGGGTCAGGGTCACGATCGAGCTGTCGCGGTCCTGGACGGTGTAGTGCAGCACCAGGAAGCGCGCGCGGCTGGCCTGGCCCTTGGCGGTGTAGGTATGGTCGTATTGCGGTCCGGACGGCGGCGTGGCGCAGCCGGCCAGCAGCGCGATCAGCAGGGTGGCGACGAGGGTCTTCATGGGTTGGCAGGTATGGTGGTGGAAGGGGTGAGCGCCATGCGCGCGGCCGCGTGGTGGGCGCCGTGCGCACCGTCCGCGGAGAGGTCGACGCCGGGCAGCGCCGCGCGCATCGCCTCGACGATCATCGGGTGCAGTTGCGTCGCGCGTCCCGCGACGGCCACGGGGCGCGGCCCGAAGCGGTTCAGCAGCGCGCGCGCCAGGCGCGCCAGTTCGGCGCCGGCGGCGCGCAGGATGACGGCGGCCGCCGGGTCCTGGTCGGCCGCCGCGGCCACGGCCAGCGCCAGCTTGCCGATGGCGCCGCGCTCCTGGCCGTAGATGAACTGGCGCGAGCAGGCCCAGTCGGCGCCGCCGACGTAGTCGAACACGGCGCGCGCCATCGGCGACTCCTGCCAGGCGCCGGGCCGCTCGTCCTCGAGGCGCCAGATGTGGCGCAGCGCCTCGCGCGCGATCCAGAAGCCGCCGCCGCCGTCGTCCAGCACCACGCCGCGCCCGCCGGCCCGGTGGAAGGTGCCGTGCGCGTCGATGAAGGCGCCGATCGAGCCGGTGCCCGCGTACACGAGGTAGCCCTGGCCGGGCGCGAAGCTGGCGCGGTAGGCGATCTCCATGTCGCTGCGCAGGCGCACGGCGTCCGGCCGCACGTGCAGCAGCTCGGCCAGCCAGCGCTGCAGCAGTTCGCTGTCGCCGCCGAAGCCGGTCAGGCCGGCCTCCACGCGCGCCGGCACGCCGTGCACCAGCACGGCGCCGGCCAGTTCGGCGAAGGTGGCGCGCACGGCCTCGCGCCCGTGCGCGCTGCCCATCTGCAGCGCGGACAGGCCGGCCACCGTGCCCTCGGCCACGACGGCGCCGCCGGGCGCGGCCAGCGCCCAGCGGGTCTGGGTGCCGCCGGCGTCGATGCCCAGGCCCAGGCCGTCGGTGCGATGCGGATTGTCGGGTTGCGGATCGGTCATGGTCTGGCGAAGTGTACGCTGCGGCCCCGCGTCCTGCGAATGAATAGCGGCGCTGGACGCATGAGCCAATGTTATGCCTTTGCCACGTCGCGCGCCCAGGCCTGCACGCGCGGGCTCTCGTTGCCCAGGCGGTCGACGGCGCTGACGAACACGGCGTCGACCTTGCCCAGCTTCGCGTCGTCGGGCACCGACCAGTCCACGCGCGAGGCCGGCGCCACCGCGAAGCGCCACTGGCTGCCGTAGCGCGACCAGATCGCGTACATCGCGTTCGACTTGCCGGCCGCCAGCTTCAGGGCGACGCCGTCGCCCTTGCGCGCGGCCGCCACGCCCGGCGTGCCCGGGACGTCGTTGCCGAGCCAGGGCGTGGCCGGCACCAGCGCCGGGCCCTGGTAGGTGACGGCGCGCAGCTGGTCGCCGATGCCCTTGCGGTTCTGCATCAGCGCGGCCATGCTGAAGTGCACGTGGCCGGTGGCGCCGGCGCGCAGGCGCGTGACGTCGATCTGCTCCAGGATTTCCTGCGGCTGGTAGTCGCGCGTGGGCGCGCCGATGCGGCTGGTGAACAGGCCCGGCCACATGTGGCGGCCCTTGACGTTCTGCGCCAGCCAGTAGTCGAGCAGCACGTCGTAGGCCTGGCCCGGCTGGCGGATCGACCAGTACAGCTGCGGCGTGAAGTAGTCGAGCCAGCCGTTCTGCAGCCAGGTCTCGGCGTCGGCGTACAGCTTGTCGTACTGCGAGAAGCCGTTGATGCCGGCCGGGCGGCGGTCCGGGCGGCCCAGGCCGAACGGGCTGATGCCGAAGCGCACCCAGCTCTTCTCGCGGTGGATGCCCTCGTACAGCGCCTCGATCAGCTTGTTCACGTTCGCGCGGCGCCAGGACGCGCGGTCGAGCTTGCCGCCATTGGTCACGTAGCGCTGCCACGACGGCTCGTCCGGGAAGTCGAGTTCCGACTTCGCCACCTTGCCGTCCAGCGCCGCCCCTTCCGCGCCGGACGCGTTCGGCGTCTCGATCGGATAGGGATAGAAGTAGTCGTCGATGTGGACGCCGTCGATGTCGTAGCGGCGCACCACGTCCAGTACCACGTCCAGCGTCTGCTTGACGGCCGCGTCCTCGCCCGGGTCCATCCACAGGAACTTGCCGTAGGACTTGACGGCGGCCGGGTTGGTGCGCGAGATGTGGTTCGGCGCGGCCGGCGAGCGGGCGCCGTTGTTGCGCGCGCGGTAGGGGTTGAACCAGGCGTGCAGCTCCAGGCCGCGCGCATGGGCCTGCGTCACCCAGAACTTCAGCGGGTCGTACCAGGGCTGCGGCGCCTGGCCCTGCAGGCCCGTCAGGTATTCCGACCACGGCTCGATCTTCGACGCGTAGATGGCGTCGGCCGACGGGCGCACCTGCAGCACGATGGCGTTCAGGTTCAGCGCCTTCGCGCGGTCGAGGATGGCGATCGCTTCCGCCTGCTGCCTGTCGGCGGGCAGGTTCGGCTTGCTGGGCCAGTCGATGTTGGCGACCGTGGAGACCCAGGCGGCGCGGAACTCGCGCGGCGCCGGCGGCGGCTGGTCGCCGGCGGGCAGGTCGGTGGCGGTCGGCGCCGTGGTACAGCCGGCCAGGAAGCCGCCCAGCGGGCCACCCATCGCCAGCGCACCGGCGACGCCCGCGAACGCGAATGCGCGTCGTTTCTGATCAGGTTGTTGCAAGAACCACTCCGCTTATGAATCTTCAGACTTTGACGAACCATTTGTTGCGCCACATGATCCAGGCGAGCAGGAACATGAACGCATCGAACAGCACCGCGTGCAGCAGGGACGTATTGACGGCGCCGATCGGCAAGGCGGCGATCGGCTCGTACAACACGCTGCCCAACGACCGGACGCTGCCATCCGGACGGGCGAATTTTACATAGCCCAGCATCTTCGCGACGAAACCGGAGAACGCGAACACGAACAGGGCGTTCATCCCGTAGATGACGAAGGGCCGCGCCCACCATGCCGCCCGCGCGCGCAGCGCCGGATACGGGTTGGCGTCAAGCAACCACCAGCACGCGGCGAACGTCACCAGCGCCCAGCCCGTCGTCATCAGGCAGAACGAGGGCGTCCACAGGCTTTTATTGATCGGCATGAGCATGGTATCCAAAACCCAGCCGATCCAGCAGCACGCCAGGCCGGCCAGCAGCAGCCACACGGTCTGCTCGCTGCGGTCGACGCCGGCCTTCGGGCCCGCCGCCAGCCAGCGTCCGGCCAGCACGCCGGCCAGCAGGTTGCAGGTGGCCGGCAGCGTCGACACCAGGCCTTCCGGGTCCCAGGTCTTCGACTGCACCCACAGGTGGCCGCCCAGCAGGGCGCGGTCGACCCAGGCGCCGAAGTCCATGCCCGGCTCCAGCACCCCCGCCCCGATGCCGGGCACGGGCACGCACAGCATCAGCACGGCGTACGACGCCAGCAGCACGGCGATGGCCGCCAGCTGCAGGCGCCAGCCGCACCACAGCACGATGGGGGCGGCCAGCAAGGTGCACAGGGCAATGCGCTGCAGCACGCCGGGGATGCGCACCCGGTCGAAGTGGAAATACGGCACGAGGTTGAGCAGGAAGCCGATCAGGAAGATCAGGGCCGCGCGCCTGGCCAGCCGGAGCAGCAGGCGCGGCTTGTCGGCGCCGGCCTGCACCTGGCGCCCGAGCGACAGCGCCATCGACACGCCGGCGATGAACAGGAAGAAGGGGAAGATGCAGTCGGTGAAGGTCCAGCCGTTCCAGTGCGCGTGGGCCAGCGGGCCGTACAGGTGGCCCCAGTCGCCCGGGTTGTTCACCAGGACCATGGCGGCGATGGTGAAGCCGCGGAAGGCGTCGAGCGAGGCCAGGCGGGACGGGGTTTCGCGCAACGGATGTCTCCAGGGGGTTGTCGCCGCCGTTCCCGCGCCGGCGGGAACGGCAAGGCGGTGGGTTTATTTCTTGCCGAATTCCGGATCGATCTTCACCAGCGCCGCCATCACGAACGCCGGCAGGGTCGCCAGGCAGGTCCAGACGAAGAAGTGGCGGTAGCCCAGCATTTCCTGCAGCGCGCCGCTCCACATCCCCGGCACCATCATCCCGAGCGCCATCAGGCCGGTGCAGATCGCGTAGTGCGCCGTCTTGTAGGGGCCGTCGCAGACCATGATCATGTACATCATCATCGCGGTGAAGCCGAAGCCGTAGCCGAACTGCTCGAGCGCCAGGAAGGCGCCGATCACCGGAAGGCTCTGCGGCTGGGCCGCCGACAGGTAGACGAACACCAGGTCGGGCAGGTGCACCGCGCACACCATCAGCCACAGGCAGCGCTTCAGGCCCAGGCGCGAGATCAGCCAGCCGCCGAACAGGCCGCCGACGGTCAGCGCGATGATGCCGACGGTGCCGTAGGCGGTGCCGTACTGCGCCGTGCTCAAGCCCAGGCCGCCCTCGCTCACCGGGTCCTTCAGGAACGGCGCGACCAGTTTCAGGATCTGCGCCTCGCCCAGGCGGTAGGTCAGGATGAAGCCGAGGATCAGCCAGATGTCGCGCTTGCGGAAGAAGCTGGCGAAGGTGGCGCCGAACTCGCGCAGCGGGTTGCGGCCTTCGCCCGCCTTGCGGTCGGCGTCGGGGCGCGGCAGCACCGCCTGGTGCCAGGCGAACAGGGCGAAGAACAGCCCGGTCAGCACGAAGAACACGATGGCCCAGGCCTGGCGGACGTCGCCCAGCGTGGTCGCCAGGTAGCCGGCCAGGATCACCAGCGGCCCCTGCCCGGCCAGCGTGGCCAGGCGGTAGAAGGTGCTGCGCACGCCGACGTAGGCCGCCTGCTGCTGCTGGCGCAGGCCGAGCATGTAGAAGCCGTCGGCGGAGATGTCGTGGGTGGCCGAGGCGAACGCCATCACCCACATGACGCCCAGGCTGACCACGAAGAAGGCCGGCAGGTGCAGCGTGGCGCCGATCGCGCCCAGCGAGGCCGCCAGCGCCAGCTGCAGCGTGACGGTCCAGCCGCGCTTGGTGCCGAACATGTCTACCAGGGGCGACCACAGCGGCTTGATCACCCAGGGCAGGTACAGCAGGCTGGTGTAGAAGGCGATGTCGGTGTTGGAAATCCCCATGTCCTTGTACATGATGACCGAGAGGTACATCACGACGACGTAGGGAATGGCCTGTCCGAAGTACAGGGAGGGCACCCACAGCCACGGGGTCCTGGTTGGCGAAGTCGTTTGCATCGTTCTTTCGTGGTCTGCGGGCGTGAAGCGCGCCGGGACGCCCGGCGCCGGCTCAGGCGGCCAGGGCGCCGCGCACGCTGCCGTGCGCCGCCTCCAGCAGCGCCCGCGCCTGCTCGACCGAGGTATTCCTGGACAGGGCCACGATCGCGACCTTCACGTGGAAGCCGCACTGTTCCAGCACCGCCCGCGCCTTGTCGTCGTCGGCGCCGGTGGCGAACGTCGTCAGGCGGATGGCGCGCCGGACCAGCTTGGCATTGGTCGCCTTCAAGTCTACCATCAGGTTGCCATAAACCTTGTTCAAACGCACCATCAGGGCGCTCGAGAACGTGTTCAGCGCGATCTTCTGCGAGGTACCGGCCTTCAGGCGCGTGCTGCCGGAGATCGCTTCCGGGCCGGTATCGAGGGTGACGCCGATTTCCGCCTCGCCGGCGACGGGCGCGTCCGGATTGTTCGCGAAGCCGACGGTCAGGGCGCCGGCCGCGCGCGCCGCGCGCAGCGCGCCCAGCACGTACGGGGTGGCGCCGGATGCGGCCAGCGCCAGCACCACGTCGTTCGGCCCCACGCCGGCGTTGGCGATGTCGGCCGCGCCCTGGGCGAGGTCGTCCTCGGCCCCCTCGACGGCGACGAACATCGCCTTTTCCCCACCGGCCAGCAGCGCCACCGCGCGCTCGTGCGGCCAGGAGAACGTGGGGTACAGTTCGACGCTGTCGAGCACGCCCAGGCGGCCCGAGGTGCCGGCACCCACGTAGACCAGGCGCCCGCCCGCCTCCATGCGCGGCAGCGCGGCCGTGACGGCGGCGGCGATGCGCGGCGCCGCGGCGCGGACCGCTTCGACGGCCTGGAACTGGTCGTCGACCAGCACGTTCACCAGTTCGGTGGTCGGGTACTGGTCGAGGGTGGCGTGCTGCCGGGCGGGGGTTTCGGTATTGAGCATGGCCTGGGAACGTGGGGCTGCGTGGATTGTCGATATGACCAGTGTAGTACCAATCAGGACCGGCTTGCCATGAAAGGATCGGGCGCTGGCATTCCGAAAAGTTATGCAAGAACCAGGGTGCATATCCCCGGGTTATGCATGCCGTTCATTCCTGCCATTGCCTGGCGCCCGCCGAGTCCGTATTCTCGCTCCATCATACTTCCGGGGAGGGCTTCCATGCATGGTGGCAGGCGCAAGGTACTGGGAATGGCCCTGCTGGGCGTGGCCAATCCGCTGCTGGCGGCGCTCCCGGCCGCCGCGCCCGGGGGCGCGGCGACGCTCGACCGGGAACTGGAGGCGATCGCCCTCGACCCGCGCTGCGAGCTGGCCAGCCTGGCGGTGCTGGCGATCCGCGACGGCGCCGTCGCCTACGAATACGCCTGCGGGCGGCGCTTCATCGGCACGGGCGGCGCCGGCGACCCGCCCGACCTGCCGGCCGGCGTCGACACCCTGTACCGCATCGCCTCGGTATCGAAGATGATGACCACGCTGGGGCTGATGCGCCTCGTCGAGGAAGGGCGGGTCGACCTGGATGCGGACGTCTCCACGGCCCTCGGCTTCGCGCTGCGCAATCCGCACTTCCCGGACCGCGCCATCACCCTGCGCCACCTGCTGACGCACACCTCCTCGCTGCGCGACGACGCCGGCTATTCCTGGCCCGCCGGCACCGCGCTACGCGACGTGCTCCTGCCCGATGCCGCCGGGATGTGGTCGGCGCAGGCCGGCCCCGGTGACTACTTCACGTATTGCAACCTGGGCTGGGGCGTGATCGGCACGCTGATGGAACGCGTGAGCGGCGAGCGCTTCGACCGGCTGATGCGGCGCCTGCTGCTCGATCCGCTCGGCCTGCAGGCCGGCTACGACCCGGCCGCGCTGGCGCCGGCGGCCCTGGCCAACCTGGCCACGCTGTACCGCAAGCGCACCGTCGACACCGAGGTCTGGGACGCGCGCGGTCCCTGGATCGCCCAGGCCGACGACTACCACCTGCACCCGCCGGCGCCGCCGGCCGGCCTGGAACGCCATCCGATCGGCGTCAACGCCACCCCTTTCAGTCCGACGGGCGGCCTGCGCATCTCGGCGCGCGGGCTGGGCACCGTGATGCGCATGCTGATGCAAGGCGGCGTGCACGAGGGCCGGCGCCTCCTGCGCGCGGACACGCTGGCGCGCATGTTCGCGCGCCAGTGGACCTACGACGGCAGCAACGGCGACACGCTGGACGGCCTGTTCCATTGCTGGGGCCTGGGCAACGCGCAGTTCCCGGACCGGCCGGAAGACCGTACCCGCCTCGTGGACGGCGGCGGTTTCGCGGCGGTGGGGCACCTGGGCGATGCCTACGGGCTGCAATCGATGTTCCTGGCGGACCTCGCGCGGCGCAACGGCATGATCGTGCTGGTCGGCGGGACCGCGAGCGACCCGCTGGCGCCGCCCAACCAGGGCCGCTATTCGGCGCTGGCGCGCTTCCAGGAGCGCATCCTGACGGTGCTGTATCGGCGCGCCATCCTGGTGCAAAAAGCGTGAATTATCACCGATAAGCTTCCAAATAGTGCATCGCATGACTGCCGGTTATGCCTGCCTGCGCTACATTCATTGGCCGCGGCACCGGCCAGCGCCTAAGCTCCTGAGTCATGTCAATGGACCATAGTGTGCGCGGATGCAACAAGTAATCGTCATCGGTGGCGGCGTCGTCGGCCTGGCCTCGGCCTGGTGGTTGCTGGAGGCCGGCTACCGCGTCACCCTGCTCGAACGTGCACCGGAAGTGGGCACCGGTACCAGCTACAGCAATGGCGGGCAGCTCAGCTACCGCTACGTCTCGCCGCTGGCCGATGCCGGCGTGCCGCTGAAGGCCGTCCAGTGGCTGTTCCAGGAACACGGTCCGCTGCGCTTCAAGCCGCAGTTCGACCCGCACCAGTGGCGCTGGCTGGCCGCCTTCCTCGCCAACTGCCGCGCCGACGTCAACCGCCGCATGACCGACAAGCTGCTCGAACTGGGCGAACTGTCGCGCCAGGGCATGGCCCGGCTGCAGCCCATCGTGCCGCTCGACGCCTTCGCCTGGCGCGACGCCGGCAAGCTGGTGGTCTACCGCACCCGCAAGGCCTTCGAGGCCGCCGTGGCCAAGCCGGATCCGGCCGGCACGCGCCAGGTCTGGAGCGCCGCCGAGTGCGTCGCCCGCGAACCCGCGCTCGCCGCGATGGAAGACCGGCTCGCCGGCGGCATCTACAACGGTGGCGAGGCGGTGGCCGACTGCTACGCCTTCTGCGTGGCGCTGGCCGAACGGCTGCGCCTGCACCCGCGCTTCCAGGGCGTCGTGCACGGCGAGGCGACGCGCATCGCGACGATGCACGGCCGCGTGACCGGCATCGAGACCCCGGCGGGCTCGCTGCACGCCGACGCCTACGTGCTGGCGGCCGGCATGCAGAGCCGCGCGCTGGCCGGCACCGCCGGCATCTCCCTGCCGCTGTATCCGCTCAAGGGCTACAGCCTGACGGCGCCGATCCGCCAGGACGACGTCGCGCCCGAGATCAGCGTGACCGACTTCGAGCGCAAGGTCCTGTACGCGCGCATCGGCGACAAGCTGCGCGTGGCGGCGATGGTCGACATGGTCGGCGAAGACCTGAGCCTGGACGAGAAACGCATCGCCAGCCTGGTGCGCCAGGTGCGCGACACGATGCCGCGCGCCGCCGACTACACCCAAGTCACCCCCTGGGCCGGCCTGCGCCCGGCCACGCCGACCAGTTCCCCGATCATCGGCGCGACGCCCTACGCCAACCTGTGGCTGAACGTCGGCCACGGCCCGCTGGGCTTCACCTTCGCCTGCGGCACCGCCAGCCTGCTGGCCGACCTGATGCGCGACAAACCCACGCCATTCCCCCTCGACGGCCTTACGCTCTAACAAACCGGGGTCAGAGCCGGGGTCAGAGCCCGGTTTTTGGCAACTTCCTGCCACCAACTCGGCCCCTGTGCGCGGCCACTGCAATGCGCGTTCGGCGCCGGGTTCTCCTGCCGCCGGATGCGTTGTTCGCCGTCACGCTGCGCTGGACGTGTTTCCTGCCAGCTAACCACTGGCGGGGACAATCAGCATGCTTTGCCCCGGGCATTGCTCCCGAATCGGGTTTCTTGATGGACCTTTCTTAAAATCGGGCTCTGACCCCGGCTCTGACCCCGGTTTGAGGTTTCGCAAAATAATTCGGCTGGGTTTTCTAGACGGTTCAATTTATTTTCGGCAAAAAATGGCTGCAGATGAGGCAACTGCGGCCAACGTGCGGCCATCTCGCCAAACCGGATTCGGCGCACGGGCTGCCTGATGGCCAGGAAATGGCGGATAATTGCCGCCATGCCCACCCCTGCCCAACACCCTCCCTGCCCCTGCGGCGGTCCCGCCATCATGCGCTGCTGCGGTCCGTACATCGCCGGCGCCGAGCTGCCACCGACCGCCGAGGCGCTGATGCGCTCGCGCTATACCGCCTTCAAGATGCAGCAGGAGGATTACCTGCGCGACACCTGGCATCCGAGCACCCGTCCCAGCGAGCCCATCGTGGACAAGAAAGAACATATCCAATGGCTCGGACTTGAGATAAAATCTTCTTTACGTTTACGTAAACGTCAAGCAGACCAGCCGGAAGATCCAGACAAGGACACCGTCGAGTTCGTCGCACGCTACAAGGTGAACGGCCGCGCATACCGCCTGCACGAAATCAGCCGCTTCGTGCGCGAGCCCGATCCTGCCGTTGGCGGCAAGATGCGGTGGTTCTACCTGGACGGCACTTTCCCAGATTAAGAAAGAGACCAGGAGACGCAATGCCATCCATCGAGAGCAAACTGAACCCGCGCGGGGAAGACTTCAAGGCCAACGCCGCCGCCATGCAAGCCCTGGTCGACGACCTGCGCGCGAAAGTCGCCGCCGTCGCGCAAGGGGGCGGCGAGGCGGCCTGCGCGAAGCACGTCGCGCGTGGCAAGCTGCTGCCGCGCGAGCGCGTGGAGATGCTGCTCGATCCCGGCACGCCCTTCCTGGAACTGTCCCAGCTGGCGGCCTACCAGATGTACGACGGCGCCGCCCCGAGCGCCGGCATCATCACCGGCATCGGCCGCGTGGCGGGCCAGGAATGCGTGATCGTCTGTAACGATGCCACCGTCAAGGGCGGCACCTACTACCCGATGACGGTCAAGAAGCACCTGCGCGCCCAGGAGATCGCCGAACAGAACCAGCTGCCCTGCATCTACCTGGTCGACTCGGGCGGCGCCAACCTGCCGAACCAGGACGACGTCTTCCCCGACCGCGACCACTTCGGCCGCATCTTCTACAACCAGGCCAACCTGTCGGCGCAGGGCGTCCCGCAGATCGCTGTCGTGATGGGCTCGTGCACCGCCGGCGGCGCCTACGTGCCGGCGATGAGCGACGAGTCGATCATCGTCAAGGAACAGGGCACGATCTTCCTCGGCGGCCCGCCGCTGGTGAAGGCCGCGACCGGCGAAGTGGTGTCGGCCGAGGACCTGGGCGGCGGCGACGTGCACACGAGGTTGTCCGGCGTGGCCGACCACCTGGCGGTGGACGATACCCACGCGCTGGCGCTGGCGCGCACGATCGCCGCGAACCTCAACCGCACCAAGCCCCGGCAGGGCGTGGTGCGCGAATCCGCCGCGCCGAAGTACGCGCCGGAAGAACTGTACGGCGTGATCCCGGTCGACACCCGCAAGCCGTTCGACGTGCGCGAGGTGATCGCGCGCATCGTCGACGGCAGCGAGTTCGACGAGTTCAAGGCGCGCTACGGCACGACGCTCGTGTGCGGCTTCGCCCACATCTTCGGCATGAAGGTGGGCATCATCGCCAACAACGGCATCCTGTTTTCCGAGTCCGCGCTGAAGGGCACGCACTTCATCGAACTGTGCTGCCAGCGCAAGATCCCGCTGGTCTTCCTGCAGAACATCACCGGCTTCATGGTCGGCCGCAAGTACGAGAACGAAGGCATCGCCCGCAACGGCGCCAAGATGGTGACGGCCGTCGCGACGGCCGCCGTGCCCAAGTTCACCGTGATCATCGGCGGCTCCTTCGGCGCCGGCAACTACGGCATGTGCGGCCGCGCGTTCTCGCCGCGCTTCTTGTGGATGTGGCCGAACGCGCGCATCTCGGTGATGGGCGGCGAGCAGGCCGCGTCCGTGCTGGCCACCGTCAAGCGCGACGGGATCGAGGCCAGGGGCGGCCAGTGGACGCCCGAGGAAGAAGCCGCGTTCAAGCAGCCGATCAAGGACCAGTACGAGCACCAGGGCCACCCCTACTACGCCACCGCGCGCCTGTGGGACGACGGCGTCATCGACCCGGCCGACACGCGCATGGTGCTGGGCCTGGGCTTGTCGGCCGCGCTCAACGCGCCGATCGAAGACACGAAGTTCGGCGTATTCCGCATGTGAGGAGAGGAAGATGGATTACCAGACCTTGACCGTCGCCATCGACGGCCGCATCGCCCACGTCACGCTGGACCGCCCGGAACTGCGCAACGCCTTCAACGAGCAGGCCATCGCCGAGCTGGCCCTGGCCTTCGACGCGCTGGGACGCCACGAACTGGTGCGCGCCATCGTCCTGCAGGCGAACGGGCCGGCCTTTTGCGCCGGCGCCGACCTGAACTGGATGAAGAAGATGGCCGGCTACTCGAACGAGGAAAACCGCGCCGACGCCATGCGCCTGGCCGACATGCTGCGCACCATCTACCTGTGCCCGAAACCCGTGGTCGCCAAGGTGCAGGGCGACTGCTACGCCGGCGGCATGGGCCTGGTGGCCGCCTGCGACATCGCCGTCGGCGTCGATACCGCCAGCTTCTGCCTGTCGGAAGCCAGGCTGGGCCTGATCCCGGCGACGATCTCTCCCTACGTCATCAAGGCGATGGGCGAGAACGCGGCGCGCCGTTACTTCCTGACCGCCGAACGCTTCGACGCGCGCGAGGCGCACCGCATCGGCTTCGTGCACGAGGTCGTGGCGGCAGCCGACCTCGACGCGCGCGTCGCCGCGCTGGCCGACGCGCTGGCCAAGAACAGCCCGAACGCGGTGCGCGCAGCCAAGACCCTGGTGCGCGACGTCGCCGGCCAGCCCGTCACGCAGGCGCTGCTGGACGACACGGCCGAACGCATCGCCGCCATCCGCGCCTCGCTCGAAGGGCGCGAGGGCGTCGCCTCCTTCCTCGAAAAACGCCGGCCATCCTGGCTGGACTAGCACAACCCCGGAACCCATCTTGAAGCAGAACACCACCTCCTCCGACTGGATCGCGCGCAGCCTGCGCAGCGTCTGGCATCCATGCACGCAAATGCAGCACCACGAAGAGGTGCCGCTGATCGCCGTCAGCCACGGCAAGGGGCCGTGGCTGTACGACCATGAAGGCCGGCGCTACCTGGACGGCATCAGCTCGTGGTGGGTGAACCTGTTCGGCCACGCCAACCCGCGCATCAACGGCGCGCTGAAGGACCAGCTGGACAGGCTGGAGCACGCGATGCTGGCCGGCTTCACCCACGAGCCGGTGGTGGAACTGTCGGAAAAGCTGGCCGCGCTCACCGGCCACAACCTGGGCCACGCCTTCTACGCCTCGGACGGCGCCTCCGCGGTCGAGATCGCGCTCAAGATGAGCTTCCACTACTGGCGCAACGCCGGCCATCCGGCCAAGCAGGAATTCGTCTGCCTGCAGGGTTCCTACCACGGCGAGACGATCGGCGCGCTGGCCGTCACCGACGTCGCCCTGTTCAAGGACGCCTACGGCCCGCTGCTGCGCGCGGCGCGCACGGTGGCCTCGCCGGACGCGCGCAACGCCCGCGACGGCGAATCGGCCCGGGACGTGGCGCAGCGCGCCATCCGCGACGTGGAAGCCCTGTTCGCCGAACGCGCGGACCACATCGCCGCCATCATCGTCGAGCCGCTGGTGCAGTGCGCCACCGGCATGGCGATGCACGATCCGCTCTACCTGCAGCGCCTGCGCGAGCTGTGCGACAAGCACCACGTGCACCTGATCGCCGACGAGATCGCGGTTGGCTGCGGACGCACCGGCACCTTCTTCGCCTGCGAGCAGGCCGCCATCTGGCCCGACTTCATGTGCCTGTCGAAGGGCATCAGCGGCGGCTACCTGCCGCTGTCGCTGGTGCTCACCACCGACAAGGTCTACGAAGCCTTCTACAGCGAGGACGTCACGCGCGGCTTCCTGCACTCGCACTCGTACACGGGCAATGCGCTGGCCTGCCGCGCCGCGCTGGCCACGCTGGCCATCTTCGAGGAGGACGACGTGCTCGCGCGCAACCGCGCTACCGCCACGCGCCTGACGCTGGAACTGGCGCCGCTGCTCGACCACCCGCGCGCGACGCACTTCCGCCAGCGCGGCATGATCCTGGCGTTCGACGCGGTCGAGCCCGACCCGGCGCGCGCCGCCACCTTCGCGCGGCGCTTCTTCACCGGCGCCGTCGAGAACGAACTGCTGCTGCGCCCGATCGGCCGCACGGTCTACCTGATGCCGCCGTACGTGCTCGACGAGGAAGAGATCGTCGGCCTGGCCGCGCGCACGCGCCAGGTGTTCGAAGCGGTGATCGCGGCATGACGACGGACCTGCTTGCCGACGTCCGCGGCCAGCTCGACGCGCTGGCCGCGCGCAGCCTGGTGCGCCGGCGCCGCACGGCCGAGACGCCGTGCGCGCCGCGCCAGGTCGTCGACGGCCGCGCCATGCTGGCGTTCTGCAGCAACGACTACCTGGGCCTGGCGGCGCATCCGCGCGTGGTGGAGGCGCTGCGCGAGGGCGCGTCGCTGTACGGCGCCGGCAGCGGCGCCTCGCACCTGGTGTCGGGCCACTCGCGCGCCCACGCGCTGCTCGAGGAGCGCCTGGCCGCCTTCGCGGCGCCGCACCTGGCGTCGGCGCGCGCGCTGTACTTCTGCACCGGCTACATGGCCAACCTGGCCGTGCTGACGGCGCTGGGCGGCGCCGCCGACGCGGCGATCTTCTCGGAAGCGCTGAACCACGCCTCGCTGATCGACGGCGCGCGCCTGGCCCGCGCCGGCGTGACGGTCTACCCGCACGGCGACACCGCGGCGCTGGACGCCCAGCTGGCCGCCAGCACGGCGCGCACGAAGATCGTCGTCACCGACAGCGTGTTCAGCATGGACGGCGACCTGGCGCCGCTGCCCGCGCTGCTGGCGCTGTGCGAACGCCACGGCGCCTGGCTGGTCGTCGACGACGCCCACGGCTTCGGCGTGCTGGGAGAACACGGCCGCGGCGCGCTCGAGCATTTCGGGCTGCGCTCGCCCCACCTGGTCTACGTCGGCACGCTGGGCAAGGCGGCCGGCGTCGGCGGCGCCTTCGTCGCCGCGCACGCGGACGTGGTCGAACTGCTGGTGCAGCGCGCCCGCCCCTACATCTACACGACGGCGGCGGCGCCGGCGCTGGCGCATGCGCTGCTGGCCAGCCTCGACATCATCGACGGCGACGAGGGCCGCGCATTGCGCGCGCAGCTGCGGGCGGGCATCGCCCAGTTCGAGCGCGAACTGCGCCTGGAACGCTGGCGCCGTCCCGCGTCGCACACCGCGATCCAGCCGATCGTCATCGGCGCCAACGACGAGGCGCTGGCGGTGTCCGCCGACCTGCACGCGCAGGGCCTGTGGGTGCCGGCGATCCGGCCGCCGACCGTGGCGCCGGGCACGGCGCGCCTGCGCGTGACCCTGTGCGCGGCGCACCTCGACACCGACGTCGCGCAACTGACTTCCGCACTCAATCGCCTGGAAAGGAGCCGAGCATGAGCCTCAACGACCCCGTCAACGCCCCCGAACGGACCGGCGCCGCCGAACCGGGCGTCGGCTTCGCCGAGCCGTCCGCCACGACCGCCCCGAAGACCGTCGAGGTGCCGGCCGCGCTGGCCGCCGAAGGCATCCCGACACGCTTCGCCTGCTTCGTCACCGGCACCGACACCGAGATCGGCAAGACGCTGGTGGCCAGCGCGATCCTGCACAAGCTGGTGCAGCGGGGCCAGCGCGCCTGCGGCATGAAGCCGATCGCGGCCGGCGCGGAAGAACGCGACGGCGAACTCCACAACGACGACGCCGCCATGCTGCGCGCGGCCGGCAACGTCAACCTGCCGCAGCACATCACCACGCCGTTCATGCTGCGCGAACCGTGCGCGCCGCACATCGCCGCGGCGCTGGAACACGTGACGATCGGCCCGGTGCCGATCATGACGGCCTACGCGGAAATCCTGGCGGCGTCGGACGCCACCGTGGTCGAAGGCGTGGGCGGCTTCTGCGTCCCGTTCTCCGACGACTTCGACAGCGCCGACCTGGCGGTGGAGCTGAACCTGCCGGTGATCCTGGTGGTCGGCCTGCGCCTCGGGTGCATCAACCACGCCCTGCTCACCGCCGAAGCCGTCGTCGCGCGCGGCCTGGTGCTGGCCGGCTGGGTCGCCAACCAGGTCGACCCGGCCATGCGCTTCGTGGACGAGAACGTCGCCGCCCTGGCGCAGCGCATGCCGGCCCCGCTGCTGGGCCGCGTGCCGCGCCTGGACCAGCCCACGGCCGCCGCCGCGGCCGCCCATATCGAACTCGCGGGCCTGCCGGGATGGCCGGCCACGCGCACCTAGAACCCGAAACAAGGAAGCCCATGTCCCAAGTCCTCACCCTTCATCCTCCGGTCGCCCCGGTCACCCTGCCCAAGGACGCCACCTGGCCCCTGCAGGACGTGCTGGCCCTGTTCGACCTGCCGCTGCCGGAACTGATGTTCCGCGCGCAGCAGGCGCACCGCGCCAACTTCCCGGACGGCGACGTCGAACTGGCCACCCTGCTGTCGATCAAGACCGGCGGCTGCGAGGAAGACTGCGGCTACTGCCCGCAGGCGGCACGCTACGATACCGGCGTCGAAGCCAAGAAGATCCTCGATCTCGACACCGTGCTGGCCGCCGCCAGCGAAGCCAAGGCCAAGGGCGCGACCCGCTTCTGCATGGGCGCCGCCTGGCGCAGCCCGAAGGAACGCGACATGGAAAAGGTCGAGGCCATGGTGCGCGGCGTGAAGGCGCTGGGCATGGAAACCTGCGCCACGCTGGGCATGCTCGAAGACGGCCAGGCCGAGCAATTGAAGGCCGCCGGCCTGGACTACTACAACCACAACATCGACACCGCGCCCGACTTCTACGGCGACGTGATCTCGACGCGCGAGTACCGCGACCGCCTGGACACGCTGGGCCGCGTGCGCAACGCCGGCCTGAAGGTCTGCTGCGGCGGCATCGTCGGCATGGGCGAGACCCGCGCGCAGCGCGCCGGCCTGATCGCCCAGCTGGCCAACATGAACCCGTACCCGGAATCGGTGCCGGTCAACCACCTGGTGCAGGTCGAGGGCACGCCGCTGCACGGCCTGCCGCCGCTGGACCCGATCGAATTCGTGCGCACCATCGCGGTGGCCCGCATCACGATGCCGCAGGCGCGCGTGCGCCTGTCGGCCGGCCGGCGCGAGCTGGGCGAAGCGGTGCAGGCGATGTGCTTCATGGCCGGCGCCAACTCGATCTTCTACGGCGACAAGCTGCTCACCACCGACAACCCGGAAGCGAACGACGACCGAGCGCTGCTGGAAAAGCTGGGCCTCAAGACGCGCGCGACGACGCTGGAATCGGCGCCGAAGGAGCGTTGCGGGTGCTGATACCCGTCGCCCCGGCGCAGGCCGGGGTCCAATGTCGCGTCGCGGCACAGCGTGCAACTTGGGCCCCGGCCTGCGCCGAGGCGACGCAAGCGATTTTCATAAAATTCAAAACAGACGAGACACCACATGTTCACCAAGATCCTCATCGCCAACCGTGGCGAAATCGCCTGCAGGGTCGCCGCCACCGCGCGCCGCCTGGGCATCCGTACCGTAGCCGTCTATTCGGAAGCCGACGCCGGCGCCAAGCACGTGGCGGTGTGCGATGAAGCGATCCTGCTGGGCCCCGCCCCCGCGCGCGACAGCTACCTGCGCGGCGACCGCATCATCGAAGCCGCGCGGGCCAGCGGCGCCCAGGCCATCCACCCGGGCTACGGCTTCCTGTCGGAGAACGCCGAGTTCGCGGAGGTCTGCGCCGCCGCCGGCCTCGTGTTCATCGGCCCGCCGGCCGGCTCGATGCGCGCGATGGGATCGAAGTCGGCCGCCAAGCAGCTGATGGAAGGCGCCAACGTGCCGCTGGTTCCGGGCTACCACGGCGACGACCAGGATCCGCAGCTGATCCAGCGCGAGGCCGACCGCATCGGCTATCCGGTGCTGCTCAAGGCCAGCGCCGGCGGCGGCGGCAAGGGCATGCGCGTGGTCGAGCGCTCCGAAGACCTGCAGGCCGCGCTGGCCTCGTGCAAGCGCGAAGCGATTTCCTCCTTCGGCGACGACAAGGTGCTCGTCGAGAAATACCTGACCCGCCCGCGCCACATCGAGATCCAGGTGTTCGCGGACACGCACGGCAACTGCGTCTACCTGCACGAGCGCGACTGCTCGGTGCAGCGGCGCCACCAGAAGGTGCTGGAAGAAGCGCCGGCGCCGGGCATGCCCGCCGAGCGCCGCGCCGCGATGGGAGAAGCGGCCGTGGCGGCGGCGCGCGCCGTCGGCTACGTCGGCGCCGGCACCGTCGAATTCATCGCCAACCAGGACGGTTCGTTCTACTTCATGGAGATGAACACGCGCCTGCAGGTCGAGCACCCGGTGACGGAAATGATCACGGGGACCGACCTGGTCGAATGGCAGCTGCGCGTCGCCGCCGGCCAGCCGCTACCGAAGCGGCAGGACGAACTGGCCATCCATGGCCACGCGATCGAGGCGCGCGTCTACGCCGAGAATCCGGAAAAGGGCTTCCTGCCCTCGACCGGCACCCTGCGCTGCATGGACACCCCGGCCCACGCGGCGTTCGCACTGGGCGGCGACGCGGCCGCGCCGGCCGCCGTGCGCATCGATTCCGGGGTGCGCGCGGGCGACGCGATCTCGCCGTTCTACGATCCGATGATCGCCAAGCTGATCGTCTGGGGCGCGGACCGCGAGCAGGCGCTGGCGCGCATGGCGCAGGCGCTGGCCGAATTCCACATCGTCGGCCTGGCGACCAATATCGCCTTCCTCAAGCGCCTGGTCGAGGGCGACGCGTTCGCCCGGGCCGACCTCGACACCGGCCTGATCGAACGCAACCACGCCAGCCTGTTCCCGCCCGCGGCGCCGGCGCCGCTGGACGCGCTGGCGCTGGCGGGCGTGTTCCTGGCCGCCTCCGGCAACCCCGCCTCCCCGGCGGCCAACCCGGCCGATCCGTGGGCCGGCACGCACGGCTGGCGCATGAACGGCAGCTACCGCCGCGTGCTGTCGTTCGCGGACGAATCCAGCGCCGCGGCCGGCGGCGACAATGCCTACCGCATCGGCCTGACCTATGGCCGCGACAGCTGGACGCTGGATGCGCAAGGCGCGTCGCACGCACTGCAGCTGGTGACGGACGACGGCGGCAGGCTGGCGATCCGCCTGGACGGCCGCGCGGTGCGGGGCACCGTGCGGCGCGACGGCGACGTGCTGCACGTGTTCTGCGGCGGCGCGCACCACCAGCTGGCGTGGAACGACCCGCTGGCCCATGCCGGCGAACACGAGGCCGCGGGCGGACGCCTGACGGCGCCGATGCCGGGCAAGGTCGTGGCGGTGATCGCCGCGAACGGCCAGGCCGTCAAGAAAGGCGAGCCGCTGGTGATCATGGAAGCCATGAAGATGGAACACACGATCGCTGCGCCGAGCGACGGGCTGGTGGAAGAGGTCCTGTACCAGGTGGGCGACCAGGTGGCGGACGGGGCGCCGCTGCTGGCTTTCAAGGCAGCATAGGGGTCAGAGCCCGGTGTTGCTTTTCAAAGGGCTCTGACCCCGGTGTTCAGCCACCAACGACAATAACGGAGACCACCATGCGCATCCTGCTGTACCGCGGCGACGGCGACATCGCCCCCTGGGCCGCCGACTTCGCCGCCGCCCTGCCGCACGTCGAGATCGTCGCGTGGCGCGAAGGCGTGCCGACCCCGCCCTGCGACTACGCCGCGATCTGGGCGCCGCCGCCGGCCCTGCTGGCCGACCTGGCCCACGTGAAGGCGATCTTCCTGATGGGCGCCGGCGCCGACGCGCTCCTGAAGTTCGGCGCGGCGCTGCCGGACGTGCCCATCGTGCGCCTGGGCGACGCCGGCATGGGCGAGCAGATGGCCGACTACGTCGCCGGCGCCGTGCTGCGCTGGTTCCGCCGCTTCGACGACTACGAGCGCCAGGCGCGCGCCGGCAGCTGGCAGCCGCTGCCGCCCCGGCGCAAGGAAGACTTCAGCGTCGGCGTGCTGGGGCTGGGCAAGCTGGGCGTACCGGTGCTGCGCACGCTGCGCCAGCTCGGCTTCCCGGTGCGCGGCTGGAGCCGCACGCCGAAGGACCTGCCGAACGTGGCATGCTTCGCCGGCCTGGATGCGCTCGACGACTTCCTGGCCGGCACCCGGGTGCTGGTCTGCATGCTGCCGCTCACGCCGGAGACGACCCACCTGCTCGACCGCGCGCGCCTGTCGCGGCTGCCGCAGGGCGCCTACCTGGTCAATGTGGCGCGCGGCGGCCTGGTGGCCGAACCGGACCTGCTGGCGCTGATCCGCGAAGGCCACGTCGCCGGCGCCATGCTGGACGTGTTCCGCAACGAGCCGCTGCCGGCGCCGCATCCATTCTGGAACGAACCGCGCATCGCGATCACGCCGCACGTCGCGGCGGTGACGCTGCGTACGCAAGCCGTGCAGCAGATCGTCGCCAAGATCGCGCTGCTGGAACGGGGCGAGCCGGTCGCCGACGTGATCGACCGCGAACGTGGATACTGACAAGGAGACAAGCATGAACCTGCCGCACAACGTGAAGATCGTCGAAGTGGGCCCGCGCGACGGCCTGCAGAACGAGAAGGAAAACGTCGGCGCCGCCGTGAAGATCGAACTGGTCGACCGCCTGTCGCGCGCCGGCTTCGCCAACGTGGAGGCGGCGTCCTTCGTGTCGCCGAAGTGGGTGCCGCAGATGGCGACGAGCGGCGAGGTCATGGCCGGCATCGCGCGCCGTCCCGGCACGATCTATTCCGCGCTGACGCCGAACATGCAGGGCTTCGAGGCGGCGCTGGCGGCGCGCGCCGACGAGGTCGTGATCTTCGGCTCGGCCTCGGAAGCGTTCTCGCAGAAGAACATCAACTGCTCGATCGCGGAATCGATCGCGCGCTTCGAGCCGGTCGCGCGCGCCGCCAAGGAACACGGCCTGCGCCTGCGCGGCAGCATCAGCTGCTCGTTCGGCTGCCCCTACCAGGGCGAGGTGCCGCTCGGGGCCGTGGCCGACGTGGTGGGACGCATGCGCGACCTGGGCTGCGACGAGATCGACATCGCCGACACCATCGGCGTCTCGACCCCGCGCAAGACCCAGGCCGTGATGGAGACGGCGGCGCGCGCCTTCGCGCTGGAGCGCATCGCCGGGCACTTCCACGACACCTACGGCCAGGCGCTGGCGAACATCTACGCCAGCCTGGAAGTGGGCGTGGCGATCTTCCACGCGTCCGTCGCGGGCCTGGGCGGCTGCCCCTACGCCAAGGGCGCCACCGGCAACGTCGCCACCGAGGACGTCATCTACATGCTGGACGGGCTGGGCATCGAGACCGGGATCGACCTGGCGCAGGTGGTCGACGCGGGCGAATTCATCTCGCGCCACCTGGGCCGCAAGGGCGCGAGCCGGGCGGGCAACGCGCTGCTGGCCAAGCGCGCCGGCTGATACGGCGCGGAAATGACAAAGGCCGACGATCGCTCGTCGGCCTTTGTCGCTATACTTGGTCGGAGTACAAGGATTCGAACCTTGGACCCTCTGGTCCCAAACCAGATGCGCTACCGGGCTGCGCTACACTCCGAAGACGGCCATCATAACCTTCGGACGATGCCCCGGTCAAGGAAAGCGCCGCAAATGCGCGTGCACCCCGCGCGATTGCGGCTTTCCGGCACAACCCTCGATGGGACGCGACGTGAATGCCACTTTCGACATCTTCCACGGCGGCGCGCCGGGGCCGCGGCGCCGCCAGCTCGCCCGCATCGGCGCCGGCATCGCGCTGTCGCTCGTGTTGCACGCCGTGCTGCTGGCCGTCCACCGCCAGCCGGCCGCGCCCGTCCTGCCCGCGCCCGCGGCGCCGCTGACGGTGCGCCTGCGCCCGCCGCCGGCGCCGCCCGTGCCCGCCGTGCGCGCGCCGGTGCCCGCCGGACCGGCACCCGCGCCCAGGCCGGCGCCGCGGCGCCAGGCGGCCCCGCGGCCGTCCACCGCCGTCATCGCCGTCGATCCCAGCATCCGCCGGTCCAGCGGCGACACTTATACGGTCGAGCCCGCACCCGCGCTGCCGGCGCAACCGGAGCCGCCGCCCGCACCCGGGTTCGACCTGGACGCCGCGCTCAAGACGGCGCGCAAGGTCGCGAACGCGCCGGATCCGGCCAGGGTGGGCACCGCGCTGGAACGCCTGCCCAAGCCGCCGCTGCAGACCGAGAGCAAGTTCGAACGGGCGATCAAGTCGGCCAGGCGGCGCGACTGCAGGGAGGGCGTGCAAGGCGGCCTGCTGGCGCCGATCTTCCTGGCGATGGACAAGAAGGACAGCGGCTGCAAGTGGTAGCGCTTGACCGCCAGCCTACCAACAGGTAGGATGGCCGAATGAAGACATCCTCCCCGACTTCCGATGCCATCCTGGCGCATGCCCGCACGCTGATCGCGAGCGGCGGCTACAACGGGTTCAGCTATGCCGACATCGCCGAGGCCGTCGGCATCCGCAAGGCCAGCATCCACCACCATTTCCCCGCCAAGGCCGACCTGGTGCGCACGCTCGTCGCGCGCTACCGCGAAGACGTGGAAGCGGGGATCGCGCAGCTCGAGCGCGGCGTGCCGGAACCGCTGGCCCAGTTGCAGGCCTATGTCCGCTACTGGGAAACCTGCCTGGCCGACGGCAGCATGCCGTACTGCGTGTGCGCGATGCTGGGCAGCGAACTGCCGCTGCTGCCGCCGGAAGTCGCGCTCGAGGTGCGCGCCCATTTCCGGTTCCTGTCGGCGTGGCTGGCCTCGGTGCTGGAACGCGGCGTGCGGCAGGGCACGATCCGGCTGGCGGGACCGGCGCGGGTGGAAGCGGAAGCGTTCATGGCCACCGTGCACGGGGCCATGCTGTCGGCCCGGGCCTACGGCGACCCGGCGATGTTCGGCATCATCCTCGCGCCGCTGCTGCAGCGTCTTCCGGCATCCCGGTAATGGCAGCGCCATGCCCCCGAGCGGGGCTTTTCATTGCATCAATCACCTACCGACTAGTAGGCAGACAACCATGAAGGAGAACACATGACGCAGTCCCATGCCAACCACGCCGGCGCCGTCCAGGAACGCTGGCTGATGCACTACTATGCGCTCCGCGCCGCCTTTTCGATCGCCTGGGTGGCGCTGGCGCTGACCCTCGGCCAGCGGCTGCCGGCCGTCGCCGCGGTCCTGCTGGTCGGCTATCCGGCCTGGGATGCGTTCGCCAACCTCGTCGATGCCCGGCGCAGCGGCGGCCTGCGCGCCAACCGGACCCAGGCCGTCAACGTCGGCGTCAGCCTGGCGACCACGCTCGCGGTGCTGCTGGCGCTGCGCGACATGCACCTGGTGCTGGGGGTGTTCGGCGCCTGGGCGATCCTGTCCGGCCTGCTGCAACTGGGCACGGCGCTGCGCCGCTGGAAGACCTCCGGCGCGCAGTGGGCGATGATCCTCAGCGGCGCGCAATCGGCGCTGGCGGGCACCTTCTTCATCGCGCAGGCGCGCATGCCGGCCATCCCGTCGATCGCCAACGTCGCCGGCTATGCGGGCGTGGGCGCCTTCTATTTCCTGGTGTCGGCGCTGTGGCTGCGCTTCGGCGCGCTGCGCGGCAGGACGGCCTAGCATCCGGCGGCGCTGGCACGTCGCCCCGGCGCAGGCCGGGGTCCAATCCGCACGCATTACGGCAACGCTCGGACATCGGGCCCCGGCCTGCGCCGGGGCGACGGCATGGCTTATGCTCTCTTGCGCTGCAGCGCCAGCTCGTACAGGGCGTTCTTCTTGCGCCCGGTGATCTGCGCCGCCAGGCTCGCCGCCTGCTTCACCGAGCACTCGGCCAGCAGGATGTCGAGGATGCGCAGCGCCTCGGCGTCGCCGGCGTCGGCATCGGGCGCCGCGCCCTCGACCAGCACCACGAATTCGCCGCGCTCGCGGTTGGCGTCGGCCTTGACCCAGGCCAGCGCCTCGCCCAGCGGGCAGCGGTGGATTTCCTCGAACAGCTTGGTCAGCTCGCGCGCGAACACGACCTGGCGCGCCGGCTCGAACACGGCCGCCAGCGCCTCGACGCAATCGACGATGCGGTGCGGCGCCTCGTAGATGACCAGGGTGGCCGCCAGCGGCTTGAGCGCGGCCAATTCCGTCTCGCGCTGTTTCGCCTTGGCCGGCAGGAAGCCGACGAAGTGGAAGCGGTCGTTGACGAGGCCGCTGGCCGAGATCGCCGCGACCGCCGCCGACGCGCCCGGCAACGGCACCACGTTCAGGCCGGCGGCGCGCACGGCGTCGACGATGCGCGCGCCCGGGTCCGACACGGCCGGCGTGCCGGCGTCGGACACCAGCGCCACGCGCTCGCCGTGGCGCAAGCGCTCGATCAGTTTCTCCGCGACTTCGCGCTCATTGTGCTGGTGCGCCGCCAGCATCTGCTTGGACAGGCCGAAGCGCGTCAGCAGCGCGCCGGTCTTGCGCGTATCCTCGCAGGCGACCACGTCGGCCAGGGCCAGCAGGTGCAATGCGCGCAGCGTGATGTCGGTGACATTGCCGATGGGTGTAGCCACCACGTACAGCGTTGCGGTAGGATAGGACTGCTGGGCAGCCTCGCCCATGACGGGAAGTTGGGCGATCTGGCTGGACTGGATAACTGTCATGTAGGGATAGGATGCTGATAAAAATTCTCAAGACGCGGACCGTCAAGGCGACCGCGCTTCTGCCGCTCTCGATGCTGGCGCTATCGATATTAACCGGTTGCAGCTCGATCTGTGTCGACCCCGACCCGAGAGTGTGCCCGCCGGGCCAGGTTTATACAAGCGGCGCGCCGCGCGTGGACGAGATTCCCGCGGGCGGGCGCGCCGTGCCCGCGCCCGTTCCCGTGCCGGCCGCCCCGGTCCGGCCGGCCGCGCCGCAGCCCGATCCCGCCGATACCGTGCGTACCGCGCCGATACAGCTGTTCGACCGCGATGCGCCGGCGCCGGCACCGGACACGCCCTCCGCGTCCGCCCTGCCGGCCGGCAACGCCGCCCCCGCCGGCGGCGTCACCCGCATCGCCTTGCTGCTGCCGATGGACTCGCCGTCGCTGGGCGGCGCGGCCGACGCCGTGCGTGCCGGCTTCATGGCCGGGGCCGAACGCGACGGCAGCGGCTTCCAGGTCGAACTGGTGCCCACCGGCGACTCGCCCGAAGATACCCTGGCCGCCTACGCGCGCGCGGCCGCCAGCCACGACATCGTCGTCGGACCGCTGGCCCGGCCCGCCGTCACCGCGCTGGTCGACGGCGGCACCGTGAGCAAGCCGACCATCGTCCTGAACCATCCGGAACAGCGCGGCGCCATCCCTCCGGGCATCCTGGTGGCCGGGCTGTCGCTCGAGGCCGAGGCGGCCCAGGTGGCCGACTGGGCGGCGCGCGAACATCCGCAGGGCCGCGCGCTGATCCTGGTCGGCAACTCGACCTGGTCCCAGCGTTCCTCGGGCGCCTTCGAGGCGCGCTGGAACGCGCTGGGCCGCACCAGCCAGCGCTTCGCGGTGCCGTCCGCCGGCGGCCGGGTCGAGCCGTCGACGATCGATTCCCTGCGCGACCGCCTGGAAGTCGATCCGCCCGACCTGCTGTTCGCCGCCCTCGACGTCATCGAGCTGCGCCAGCTTGCCGCCCACGACGGCGCCCAGGCCTGCACGGCGATTCCCTGCTACGGCGGGTCTTCCATCAACCCGGGCCGCACGCCCGGCGTGGGCGCGCCGGAACTGAACGGCGTGCGCGTGGTCGACATTCCCTGGCTGGTACAGCCGGACAATAGCGCCGTGATGAGCTATCCGCGCCCCGACGAGAGCGCCCGGCCGCTGTACATGAGCCGCCTGTATGCCCTCGGCATCGACGCCTTCCGCGTGGCGCGCGAAGTCGCGCTGCGTCCCGCCGCCCCGTTCACCATCGACGGCGTCACCGGCCGCTTGCGCACCGACGGCGCCGGCCTGCAGCGCAGCGAAGCCGCGGCCGTCTACCGCGACGGCGATTTCCGCCCGGCCGACAGCGGCGGCTGAGATGTGGCCGACCCGCCTGTCGCGCAAGCAGGAACAGGGTCGGCAAGGGGAAGAAACGGCACTGGCGTATCTTCGACGCCACGGTCTTGTCTTGATCGAAGCAAATTTCCGATGCAAGCTGGGCGAGATCGATCTGATCCTGCGCGACGGCGACACGCTCGTGTTCGTCGAGGTGCGCCAGCGCGCGGCGGGCGCCCAGGTGGGGGCCGCCGCCAGCATCGGCCCCGCCAAAATCCGCCGCATCGTGCGCGCCGCGATGTGCTACCTGCAACGCTTCGCACGGATGCCGCCGTGCCGCATCGACGTCGTCGCGATCGATGGCAACCATGTCGAGTGGCTCAGGAATGCCATTGAAGTGTAAGCATTTTTTTCCGCAGTTGCTCGTCGTCCATGGGCACTGCACTATAATCTTCGACCATGAATACTCAACGCATCCTCGCCCACTTCCAGGAAAGCGCCGAACTGAAAATGAAGGCGGCGCCGCTCCTGGCACAACCGATTTCCCAAGCCATCGAACTGATGTTCAATGCGCTTTCCAACGGCAATAAGGTCCTGGCCTGCGGCAACGGCGGCTCGGCCGGCGACGCCCAGCACTTCGCTGCCGAACTGGTCGGCCGCTTCGAGCGCGAGCGCTTCCCGCTGCCGGGCATCGCGCTGACCACCGACACCTCGATCATCACCGCGGTCGGCAACGACTACAGCTTCAACGAAATCTTCAGCAAGCAGGTGCAGGCCTTCGGCCAGGCCGGCGACATCCTGCTGGCGATCTCGACCTCCGGCAATTCCGGCAACGTCGTGGCCGCCGTCGAAGCGGCGCTCGAGCGCGAGATGCGCGTCGTCGCGATGACCGGCAAGGATGGCGGCAAGCTCGGCCGGATGCTGACCGACGCCGACGTCCACATCAACGTGCCGCATTCACGCACCGCACGCATCCAGGAAGTGCACCTGGTCGCGATCCATAGTATCTGCGACGGCCTCGACGTCGCCCTGTTCGGAGAAGAAGATGCAAATTGAAGCCGGCTCCCTGCTGCGTCCCCTGTCGAAGGCCGTGCTGTGCGTGGCCCTGCTGTCCTCGCTGAGCGGCTGCATCGCCGTCGTGGCCGGTGCCGCCGTGGGCGGCGCCGTCGCGACGGCCGACCGCCGCACGCTGGGCGCGCAGACCGAAGACAAGGCGATCGCGGTGAAGGCCGAAGCCGGCATGGGCGAGGTCACCGGCGACCTCGGCCACGTCAACGTCAACAGCTACAACCGCAAGGTGCTGCTGACCGGCGAAGTGCGCGACGAGGCGATGAAACGCGCCGTCGAGAACCGCGTGCGCGAGATCGCCAACGTCGAGAACGTGATCAACGAGCTGGACATCGCCGGCCCGTCGAGCTACACCTCGCGTTCGAGCGATACCCTGATCACCAGCAAGGTCAAGCTCAGCCTGGCCGACAAGCAGACCATCTCGGCCAACTCCTTCAAGGTCGTGACGGAACGCGGCAACGTCTACCTGATGGGCCTGGTCACCCAGCGCGAAGGCAATATCGCGGCCGACGTGGCCAAAGGCGTGTCCGGCGTCATGCGTGTCGTCAAGATCTTCGAGTACATCAGCGAAGAAGACCTGCGCGCGATGCAGCCGCAGCAGGCGCAAGCCCAGCCGCAGCGCTGACCGCGGGCAAGAAAATGGCGACGGGCATATAATGCCTCGTCGCCAATCGAGCATGCGTTGACATCATGACCTCTTCCACCTCGCGTTCCTGGATCAAGCCGGCCGCCATCGGCGCCGCCGTCCTCGCGATCGCCGGCATCGGCTTCGCCACCTTCAGCAGCCAGCAACACGCGCCCGACGTCACCTTCATCAGCATCGACGGCCAGAAGATCAGCGCGCAAGACCTGCGCGGCAAGGTCGTGATGGTCAACTTCTGGGCCACGTCCTGCGCCACTTGCGTGAAGGAAATGCCGCAGATGGTCGAGACCTACAACAAGTTCAAGGGCCAGGGCCTGGAATTCGTCGCGGTGGCGATGAGCTACGATCCGCCCAACTACGTCCTGAACTACACCGAGACCCGCAAGCTGCCGTTCAAGGTGGCGCTCGATTCGGGCGGCGACCTGGCCAGGCAGTTCGGCGACGTCGCCATGACGCCGACCACCTTCGTCATCGGCAAGGATGGCAAGATCCTCAAGCGCTACCTGGGCGAGCCGGATTTCGGGCAGTTGCATGCCTTGCTGCAGAAATCGCTGAGTTCGACGTAGCGGCTTTGGTCGGCTTCGTTTAACACCGGGGTCAGAGCCCTTTTAAAAGCAACACCGTAACACCGGGGTCAGAGCCCTTTTAAAAGCAACACCGGGCTCTGACCCCTAACCTCTGACCTACCGCAAACCCCACTGTCGCGCTTGACCCAAGCTTGACGCGCCCGCTAGCGCTGTTCCACACTTGCTCCGGCAAAGGAGATGGCCATGCGACACCTCGTCCACTATTCCCTCGTGCTGCCCTGCCTGCTGGCCGCGGCAGGCTGCAGCAGCGTCGATGCCGGCCTGCGCGATACCATCGTGCTGCATTACCAGCATGTGGCCAACGTCCACCGGATCGATTTTTCCAACCCGGTCACGCTGCCGCACCGCACCGTGCCGGCGCACTCCGTGCAGCCGCTGGCGTCGGAAGGCTTCTGGGCCGTGTTCCTGCTGTGCAGCGTCGACGCCAGCGGCGCCGGCATTCCCAGCGTCTATCTCGACGTCGATCGCCTGCGCGTCCAGTACGACGGCCAGCGCTACGGCCCGTTGCGCCCGTACACGCTGCGCATCGACGGCACGACCGACCTGAACAGCCTGCGCGACACGCCCGCACTATCCGCCGCGATCGCCGCCGAAATCGGCGAAGGCGCGCCGGCCCTGGTGTTCCGCCACGGCTTCCATCCGGAACTGGATATCCGCTTCGCCATCTACGTGCCGCGCGGCTTGCCCGGCTATTCCGGCGAGCAACTCAGCCTGCGCTACGAAGGCGGCCGCACCATGGTGCTCGGCAATGGCCACCCACCGTCGAGCATTCCGCTGGCGGGCCTGGGCGGGACCGGGATCGCATCGCACTGCCTGCCATGATGCCGATAACACAGTAGCGCCGGAGCAATTCTTTCCTGCATGCTAAGATGAAATGCTCGATGATTCATCAAGGAAAGCACATGCTTCTCGAACTTGAATTCATTGCGCGCCTGGGCCTCGCCGCCCTGCTCGGCGGCGCCATCGGCTTCGAACGCGAACGCCTGTCCTGGGCGGCCGGCCTGCGTACCCATATGCTGGTGTCGGTGGGCGCCTGCCTGTTCATGATCGTGTCCGCCTACGGCTTCATGGACGTGCTGGGCCGTGAACACGTCTCCCTCGATCCGTCGCGCGTGGCGGCCCAGGTCGTGTCGGGCATCGGCTTCCTCGGCGCCGGCTCGATCCTGCTGCGCGGCGAGATCGTGCGCGGGCTGACGACGGCGGCCAGCCTGTGGACGGTGGCCGCGATCGGCCTGGCCGTGGGCGGCGGACTGTACGTGTCGGCGCTCGGCGCGACCGTCATCATCCTGTTCATCCTGGCCGGCATCAAGCCGATGGAGCAGCGCTATTTCGCCAGCCGGCAACGGCGCGAACTGCTCATCTCGGCCGAGCGCGGACGCCTGACGCTGCACGTGCTGGAACAGGAGTTGGGACCGCTGACCAGCCGCATCAGTTCCTTCATCGTCCAGCAGAACGCCGAGTCGGGCAATACCGACGACGTGCTGATCGCGCTGTCGCGCATGTCCGAGAACGAGTTCCGCACGATGATCGACCGGGTGCGGCGCATTCCCGGCGTGATCGAAGCAGAGGCCAAGGGGCAGCGCGCGTCGCGCTGAGGCCGTTCACCAGCGCCCGCGCTCCTTCTTCGATTGGCGCTTGCGCGCCGCCGCGTTCTGCTGCTGCAGCAGCGAGTCGACACGTTCGGACGCCTCGCGCGCCAGCGCCTGCGCTTCCTCGATGCTGGGGAAGAAGTCCGGCATGCGGTAGCCGAGCCAGGCATAGGCCGAGTACATGCGGCAGGTGTCCTCGACTTCCTGCAGGTTTTTCCAGAACAGTTCCTGCGGCTGCGGCTGCAGCTTGCAGACCTTGCGTTTGGCCAGCGACTGCGCCCAGTGCGACCAGGCGCTTTCCAGCACCGGCACCCGGGTCGAGATCGGCACCAGCGACAGCGTGAACTTCTCGGCCACGCTCAGGTCCAGCGTGTCGAGCCATTCGGCGCGCTCGTTCTGCTCCTCGGTAATCTTCGGATAAAAAAAGCCGTCCGGCACGTCGATATTGTGCACGAAGCGTTTCAAGAGCTTCACCAGCGAGGTCTCGCCCGTCACCGCGGAAATCCGGTGCAGTTGCTCGATCGATGGCGCCACCGCGAAGCCGCTCGCCTTCACGGGCGGGATCTTTTCCTTCATCAGCGCGCGCACGACCTCGTGCGTGTCGTCGTCGTAGCCGGCCACGAAGCCCTCCTCGTGCACGCCGTAGCGGCCGGCGCGCCCGGCGATCTGCTTGGCCAGCGCCGCCGAAATCTCTTCCTCCTCGACGCCGTTGTATTTCACGGCCGTCGTCATCACGATGCGCTGGATCGGCATGTTCAGGCCCATCGCGATCGCGTCGGTGCCGACCACGATGTCGGCCTGCCCTTCGCGGAAACGCTCGGCCTGGGCGCGCCGCACTTCCGGCGACAGGTTGCCGTAGACGGTGGCCACCGTCAGGCCCATCTCGGTGATCATGTCGCGCCACATCAGCACGTTGCGGCGCGAGAACGCGATGACGGCGTCGCCGCGGCGCAGGTTGCGGATCTTGCGCACGGCCGACGGTTCCATCGACAGCGGCGCCTTGCGTTTCAGGACGTGCACTTCGAGCGGACACTCGAGGCGCTCGGCCAGCGCCTCGATCGCACGGCGCGCCTCGGGTGCGCCGACGAGGTAGACGACCGAGGCCGGCGCGCCGCACACGGCGGCGGTCCAGGCGGCGCCGCGGTCGCGGTCGGCCAGCATCTGGATCTCGTCGATGACGGCCACCTCGACCGGCGTGCGGGTATCCAGCATCTCGACGGTGCTGGCCACGTGGGTGGCGTTCTCGGCCAGGCGGCGTTCTTCTCCGGTGACGAGGCTCACGGCCAGCGGCTTGCCGTCGGCGCGCACCACGCCCTGCAGGCGTTCGTAGTTTTCCAGCGCCAGCAGGCGCAGCGGGGCGAGATAGACGCCGCTGCCGGCCTGGGCCAGCGCTTCCATCGCCTTGTGGGTCTTGCCGGAATTGGTGGGGCCGAGCAGCGCGACGAAGCGGCGCGCCATGCGGCTGGCCGCCTCGAACGAGGCCGGATATTCGGCCAGGTTGATGCTTTCCTTGGTGCGCGCCGCATGGCGCTCTTCGGCCTCGCGCTCGACGGCGTGGTCGAGGCGCTGGCGGATGCGTTCGAACACGTACTCGGCCGGCTCGGACGTCTCCAGTTCTTCCAGCACGTGCAGGAACAGCATCGGGTCGAAGCCGGCGTCGTCGGCGGTGTCGGCGACGGCGCGCACGAATTCCTCGGTCTCCTGGTTCAGGTCGTCGTAGGCGTCGCGCGTGGCGCGTTCGGCGAGCAGCGCGCGGCGCGCATCGAGGTCCATGCGGCGCCACTTGCTCGATTTCGCCAGCACCCCGCGCGCCGGCACCAGGCGGTAGTCGACGTGCAGGCCGTCGACGCGCACGGCGCCCGCGAAGCGCAGGAACACGCGCCCTTCGAGACGGACCAGTTCGACGCCGCGCTCGCGCAGCCGCAACTCGCGTTCGAGCAGCGCGTCGTCGTCGGCCTGGTGGTTGTCGGTGTCGTTGTCGTCGGAATGGCGGGGGTGGTTCATGGATGTGCTGCCTGATGTGTCGTTGGCAGCACTATAGCGGATACATTCCCGCTGTGTATTTCGTCGGGCCCATCGACTATTCGTCGGGATTGTCCGAGCACGCCTTGCGGCACAGCGCCTCGCGCGCCTCGCGCCGCTCGCCGAGGATCGCCGCCTCTTCCCGTGCCAGTGCTTCCAGCATCTTCGGACCGGAAGCGGACTGCCGGCGTTCCCGCAGCCGTTCCAGGCGCCGGTCGTACCGGGACAGCAGGGCATTCGGCGCTTCCGCAGCGATGCAGCGGCGCGTGCATTCCTGCGTCGTGGTGGCGCGGTCGCCCCACTGGGCGCATGCGGCCGATGAGGCCAGGGCCAGCGACAGGACGATGGATGTCTTCATGCTCATTCTTCGGGATTGCCGGCGCAGATGAGGCCGCACATGTTTTCCAGCGCGTCCTGGTGCCGTTCGCGCTCGGCGCTTTCCTCCTGCGCCACCGCCTTGCGCTTGTCCGGATCGGTTTCCGCCTGCATCCTGTCGCGGATCTGCTTCAGGCGCTGGAGATGCAGGACTTTCTTCGGATTGTCCGGATCCATCTCGATGCAGGTCCGCGTGCAATACTGGCGCGTGGTCGCCTTCTGGGCGAATGCGCCGGCGGCGCACAGGCATGCCGCCAGCAAGACAATGAGATGTTTCATGGGCTTCCTCGATGGCGACGGTTACAGGGATGTATCGAACTTGATGCCGATACGCGCATGATCGGCCGCGCCGGTCGATTGGCGCAGCAGCGCGTCCACGGTCCGGTATTCCTCGATGCGCGTGGTCGACCGGTGCAGCAGGTTGTCGAGGTTGACGGTCACCTTCGACCTGGCGTCGAGCTTCCAGCTGCCGTTGATGCCCAGCGTGCGCCGGCTCGACTGGTACACCCGCTCGCTGGCGCTGCTGCGGGTCCATTCTCCCGGCAGCACGCTGGCCTCGACGCCCAGCTTCAGCGGCGCCGCCTTGAGCGTGTAGCTGCCGCCCAACTTGGCGCGCCAGGGGGACTGGCCGTCGATGCGGTTGTCCGGTCCCGGCACGTCGCTCAGTTCCGAACGGGCGAACCCCAGGCTGCCGTGCATTTCCAGCGTGGCCAGGTCCGTCGACAAGTCCTTGCCCGCCACGCGGCCTTCCAGGTTCACGCCGCGCACGGTCGCCGTGCCGAGGTTGACGGGCCGGTAGACGTAGCGCGGCGCGCTGGCCCAGGGCACGCTGCCGAACGCGTATTCCCAGCCCGTCTTGTCCGCGATGTCGCGCGCATAGCCTTCCACCATCACCTCGCTGGCGCTGCCGATGCCGTGCGTGTACGACAGGTTCAGGCCGAGCGCGCGCTCGGGCTGCAGCGCGGGATTGCCGGCGCGGTCGGCCGTGTCGATGCCGTTGGCGCCGCACGGGCGGCCCGGCTGGCACGGCGCGAACGGGTTGATAGTCGGGTGCAGCAGCAGCTGGTCGGCGAACGGCGGCTGGAAGCTGCGCGCCAGCGACAAGCGCACCTGGCGCCTGCGGTCGCCGCCGATCTTCTTCGACAGGTGCAGCGACGGCGACCACATATTGAAATCGGCGCGGTTGCGCACCGGCCCTTCGGCGAGGTCGTAGACGCGCCGTTCGACGGATAACCCGGCGTTCAGGGCGAACGTGCGGTCGATGCGCCATTCGTCCTGCAGGAACAGGCGGCCGCTGTCCGTGCGCGTGGCGCTCTCGCGCCCGAATACGGCCAGGCTGGCGTCCTGCACGCCGTCGACGAGATCGGTGTAGGTCTTGTCGTTCTCGTTGCGCACCAGCTTGGCGCCGGCCGTGATGGCATGGCCGCCGCGCAGTACCGTGTTGAAGTCGAGGTCGACGAAATAATTGCGGCCGCGCCAGCGCTGCGCATACGTGCGCCGGCGCAGCGGCGCATCGGACCAGGCTTCCAGGCTGGGCGCATCGATCTTCACGCGCGGGCGGTTCATGTTCAGGCGCAGCGACAGCGCGCTGTCCGCATCGAGCTGGCGGGTCCATTGCAGCGGCAGCCCCCAGGTGTCCATGGTATTGCGGTTGTCGCGCTCGAGCGCCAGCAGGCGGCCGTCCTGCCAGCGGCGCCGTTCGATGCCGTCGTCGACGACGCGAAAGCGGCCGATGTCGGGGCGCAGGCTGATCTTGTTGTCCGCGTCGAGCGTCCAGGTGAATTCGCTGCTCGCGTTGACCATGTCGAGCACGTTCGAGGCGGCGCTGTCGCCCTCGAATTCCGGCACCGGCCCGGTATCGCCCACGGCGCGCGTCTCGAGGTAATGGCTGGACTTGGGCGTCTTCGTGCGCCGCGCCGACAGCGACAGGTTGTAGACGAACGGGCTGTCCGCCGCGACCTGGTTGTTCATCCACGAGACGTTCGCGCCTGCCCGCCCGCCGGTACTGGTGGCGCCCACGCTGGCCTGGCTGAAGGCCTTGCGCTCGGCCTTGCGGCGCACGATGTTGATGGTGCCGGCGATGCCGACCGGCCCGGTCGCGGCCGTGGTGGACCGGACGATCTCGATGCGCTCCACCTGCACCAGGTCGAGCGCGAACGCATCGCCCTGCGGCGGCAGGCCGTCCACCAGCACCTGCGTGTAGCCGGGCAGGCCGAGCAGGCCCAGGCGCCCGTCCTTGCCGATGCTGATCGCCGGTTCGCGGCGCAGCAGTTCGCCCACGTTCTGCACGCCGCTCTCGGCGATGCGCTGCTTGCCGATGACGATCTTGCCGGCGATGGCGTCGCGGCTCGCATCCATGTCGGTCCGGGTGCCGTTCACCGTCACCTGCTGGGGGGCCTGGTCGGTCTTGACCTGGGCCTGGGCCTGCGCCGCGCACAGCGTCAGCAGGCAAATCAATGTCATGCGCATTCGAACCATTCAAAAACAAAAGCCGCAGGTGTACCTGCGGCTTCCCGGGATCGGACAGAGGTAGTTGCTCGAATAAATAGTAGCGTCCCGCTCCCTGCGAAGTAAAGAAAATTGTCTAAGTGTTATTTTTCGTGAGATTTGCCGACGCGCGACGTGCGCGCATCGTCATGGCGCCGTCGCCGCCGTCGCCACGGCGGCCGCCGCCTCCAGCTCGCGCACGCGCGCCCGCAGCGCGCGCTCCTCGCTCCAGCGCGCGGTATCGTCGCGCACCACGGCGGCGATGGCAGACACGGTGCCGTCCGGTGCCTGCAGCAGCGCCACCGTGAAGGCGATCGACAGCGGTTTTCCTTCCTTGTGCAGGGCCGGCACGCGCAGCACGTCGCTGCCGTAGCGCGTCCGGCCCGTCGCCATGGTCTGGTGGTAGCCGTCCCAGTGGCGCTGCTGCTGGCGCTGCGGGATGATCAGGTCGAGCGACGTGCCGAGCGCCTCCTCCTGCGTGAAGCCGAAGATGCGCGTCGCCGCAGCGTTCCAGAACACGATGGTGCCGGCGGCATCGCAGACGACGAGGCCGTCGCCCATGGCGTGCGCCAGTTGCTCGAAGTCGAGTGGGGTGTGCATGGGTTCTCCCGAATGAAAAAATGCGCGCCTGCGGTGCGGGCGCGCATCGTTGTCAGGTCGCGGCCGGCGTCAGACCACGCGGCGCTCGTGGAAGTCCTTGATCTGCTGCTGGCTGTAGCCCATGCCTTCCAGGATCTCGTCGGTGTGCTCGCCCAGCAGCGGCGAACCCTTGATCTCCGGCTTCATGTCCGAGAACTTGATCGGGCTGCCCACCGTCAGGTACTTGCCGCGTTCCTTGTGGTCGACCTCGACGATGGTGCCGCTGGCGCGCAGCGACTCGTCGTTCGCCAGTTCCTTCATCGTCAGCACCGGCGCGCACGGGATGTCGAACTTGCGCAGGATGTCGACGGCCTCGAACTTGGTCTTGTCCTTCAGCCAGTCTTCGATGGTGCCGAAGATGTCGAAGATCTTGTCCTGGCGCGCCTGCGCCGTCGTGTAGGCCGGATCGTCGATCCATTCTTCCTTGCCGATGGCGCGGCAGATCGGCGCCCAGGCATGGCCCTGGATCGTGAAGTAGATGTAGGCATTCGGGTCGGTCTCCCAGCCCTTGCACTTCAGCACCCAGCCCGGCTGGCCGCCGCCACCCGCATTGCCGCCGCGCGGCACCACGTCGGAGAACGTGCCGTGCGGGTATTGCGGATACTCTTCCAGGTAACCCACGCGGTCCAGGCGCTGCTGGTCGCGCAGCTTCACGCGGCACAGGTTCAGCACGCTGTCCTGCATCGACACGGCCACCTTCTGGCCCTTGCCGCTGACGTCGCGCGCGCGCAGCGCGGTCAGGATGCCGATCGCCAGGTGCATGCCGGTATTGCTGTCGCCCAGCGCCGCGGCCGATACGGTCGGCGGACCGTCGTCGAAGCCGGTGGTGGACGCCGCGCCGCCGGCGCACTGCGCCACGTTCTCGTAGACCTTCAGGTCCTCGTAGTGGTGGCCGTCGCTGAAGCCCTTCACGGACGCGACGATCATGCCCGGATTGAGTTCCTTGATGTGCTCCCAGGTGAAGCCCATGCGGTCGAGCGCGCCGGGGCCGAAGTTCTCGACCAGCACGTCGGATTCCTTGATCAGCTTCGTCAGGATTTCCTTGCCCTCGGGCGTCTTGGTGTCCAGCGTCAGCGAGCGCTTGTTGCTGTTCAACATGGTGAAGTACAGCGCGTCCACGCCGGGGATGTCGCGCAGCTGCGAACGGGTGACGTCGCCGGCGCCGGGGCGCTCGACCTTGATCACGTCGGCGCCGAACCAGGCCAGCAGTTGCGTGCAGGCCGGGCCGGCCTGCACGTGCGTGAAGTCGATGATCTTGATGCCTTCCAGTGGTTTGCTCATGATGCCTGTCTCCTTTGTCGATATCTGCAAACGTGACGGATCCTTCGCACCGGCGCCGATGGCGCCGGTGTCGTGCCTTGCGCTGCGTTCCCGGTTTATTTCTTGGCGCTCTGCGGGTTCAGGTTGGTCAGGCGGCCACTCTCGGTGCCGGCGGTCTCGTCGATCACGGCATTGATCAGGGCCGGCTTGCCGGCGGCGATCGCTTCCTGCAGGGCGCGCGTGAGTTCCTCCGGCGTGGTGGCGTGGTAGCCGATGCCGCCGAAGGCCTCGATCATCTTGTCGTAGCGGGCGTTCTTGACGAACACCGTGGGCGCCACGTCCGCGCCGCCGGTGGGGTTCACGTCGGTGCCCTTGTAGACGCCGTTGTTGTTGAAGACGATGGTGGTGACCGGCAGCTGGTAGCGGCAGATGGTTTCCAGTTCCATGCCGGAGAAGCCGAACGCGCTGTCGCCCTCGACGGCCACCACCGGCTTGCCGCTGACGACGGCAGCACCGATGGCGAAGCCCATGCCGATGCCCATGATGCCCCAGGTGCCGGAGTCGAAGCGCTTGCGCGGCTGGTACTGGTCGATGATGCTGCGGGCGTAGTCCAGCGTGTTGGCGCCCTCGTTGACGAGGTTGATGTCCGGGTGGTCCTTGAGCACGTCGCGGATGGCGCGCAGCGCGCTGTGGAAGTTCATCGGCACCGGGTTCTTGTCGAGCAGCGCCGCCATCTTGGCCTGGTTGGCTTCCTTGCGCTCGGCGATCGCGCCCAGCCATTCCTCGCCCGGCGCCACGATGCCGGCGCCGTCCAGGCCGTCCAGCAGCGCGGACACGCAGGAGCCGATGTCGCCGATCAGCGGCGCCGCGATCGGCACGTTGCTGTCGACTTCGGTCGGGGCGATGTCGATCTGCACGAACTGCTTGGGCTTGCCCCAGGTCTTGCCCTTGCCGTGCGCCAGCAGCCAGTTCAGGCGCGCGCCGACCAGCACCACCACGTCGGCCTCGGCCAGCACGAAGGAGCGCGCGGCGGAAGCCGATTGCGCATGGGTGTCGGGCAGCAGGCCCTTGGCCATCGACATCGGCAGGTAGGGGATGCCGCTGCGCTCGACCAGGGCGCGGATCTCGGCATCGGCCTGCGCATAGGCGGCGCCCTTGCCGAGCAGGATCAGCGGCTTCTTCGCGCCCTTGATGAGGGCCAGCGCGCGCTGCACCGCGTCGGGCGCCGGCAGCTGGCGCGGCGCCGGATCGACGACCTTCACCAGCGAGCGCTTGCCGTGGCCGGCCTCGATGGTCTGCGCCAGCAGCTGCGCCGGCAGGTCGAGGTAGACGCCGCCCGGGCGGCCCGAGACGGCGGCGCGGATGGCGCGCGCCACGCCGATGCCGATGTCCTCGGCCTTGTTGATGCGGTAGGCCGCCTTGGCATAGGGCTTGGCGGCGTTGAGCTGGTCCATCTCTTCGTAGTCGCCCTGCTGCAGGTCGACGATCTCGCGTTCGCTGGAACCCGAGATCAGGATCATCGGGAAGCAGTTGGTGGTGGCGTTCGCCAGCGCGGTGAGGCCGTTCAGGAAGCCGGGCGCCGACACCGTCAGGCAGATCCCGGGCTTTTGCGTGATGAAGCCGGCGATGGCGGCGGCATTGCCCGCGTTCTGCTCGTGGCGAAAGCCAATGAAGCGCATCCCTTCCGCCTGCGCCAGGCGGGCGAGGTCCGTGATGGGGATGCCCACCAGGCCGAAGATCGTGTCGATGTCGTTGTGCTTCAGGGCATCGATCACCAGGTGGAAGCCGTCGGTGACTTCTACCGATACGTTTTGAGTCATGGTTGTCTCCGGTTATTGGGGCCTGCAACGCCGTGCCGTCACCCCTCGTTGTCGGTCCAGGCGACCTGGCCAGCCGTCTCGCCCTGAAATCCATCATAGCGAGCACGCCTGATTTCGATCATTGACCACGGTCAAGTTTCGCCACATGATGTCGAGACCCCGGAAAATCGCCCCTGCCACCCATGACGCTGATTGCCAACCACCCCGAACGCAACATCATCCGCGTGCAGCTGAAGCAGAACGTCGTGCTCAAGGAATTGCGCGACAGCGAGATGGCCGCGCTGGAGCCCTACCTCACCGTCACCAACCACCAGAAGGGCGACCTGCTGCTGAACCAGGGCGTGCACGAGATGGAACAGTACTTCATCCTCGACGGCATCCTGAAGCGCCAGGTCACCAACCACGAAGCCAAGGAGATGATCCTGCGCTTCTCGTCCGAACGCGACATCGAGACCAGCTACGCCGCCTGGCGCCTCAAGACGCCCACGCCGTACAGCATCGTCTGCGTCACCAAGGCGCGCGTGGCCAGCATGCCGCTGGCGCAATGGGTCGACTTCCTGCAGAGCCACAGCCTCGTGAAGGAAGCGTTCGAGTTCGAAGTGATGAGCCTGATGAGCGGCATCATGGCGCACACGATCACGCTGCACCTGCTCGACGCGCCGGGGCGCGTGCACCGTTTCATGCGCAAGCATCCCGAGCTGTTCGAGCGCCTGCCGAAGAAGGAACTGGCCGCTTACCTGAACCTCTCGCCGGAAACCTTGAGCCGCCTGAAGCACCAGGGAAAAATCTGAAAACAACGGTTTTTGCGACGCAACGCAAAAAATTTTTTGCCTCTTTTTTGGGCGTTTTTTCATAGCTAGACATTCATCCGGGTAATGTCCGCTATCACGCCGTTCAATTGGACGATGGATGTCCTGCCTTTACAATCAAAGGCATACATCGTTTCGACCTTTAAAAGGAGTTGCAAAATGAATGGCTACACCAACACCGCGACGCAACAAAACGGTTCTTCCTTCTCGTTCTCGGCCCTGATCGCCGCCCTGTTCCAGCTGAACCTGCGCGACAAGCTGAGCGCCGCCAACCGCGACGACGGCGCCCACACCTGGGGCATGTAAGCCTCGGCCGTATTCGGGTCAACCCAGGTCATTCCAGGTCGCCTGCGGGCACCGCTTCGGCGCCCCGGCCCGGCATCCGCCGCGCCGGGGCGCTCGTCCGTCAGGCTTCCACCGCCTTCTGCAGGCGCACGCCGCCGCGCGCCTCGACCATCGTCTGCTCCAGCAGCTTGACCAGCGCATACGCCGAGTCGATGTGCGGCGTCGACGTGCCCGTCATGCGCGCCAGTTCGATCACCGCGCCCACCAGCGCATCGATTTCCGGACCGCGGCCCGCTTCCACGTCCTGCAGCATCGAGGTCTTGTGCTTGCCGATCTTCTCGGCGCCGGCGATGCGGCGTTCCAGGCTGACGCGGAAGGCGATGCCCAGCCGCGTCGCCACCGCCTCGGCCTCGCGCATCATGTTGGCCGCCAGGTCGCGCGCCAGCGGGTGCTGGCAGATGTCCACCAGCGTCGAATGCGCCAGCGCGCTGATCGGGTTGAACGACAGGTTGCCCCACAGTTTCAGCCAGATCTCGGCGCGGATGTCGTCCAGCACCGGCGACTTGAAGCCGGCCTGCTCGAAGCAGGCCGCGACCCGCGCGCTGCGCGCGCTCGTGCTGCCGTCGAGCTCGCCCAGCGGGAAGCGGCTGCCCTCGATGTGCCGGATGACGCCCGGCGCCACCAGCTCCGCCGCCGGATAGACGACGCAGCCCAGGATGCGCTGCGGCGGGATCTGCCGCGCCAGTGCGCCGTCCGGGTCCACGCTGCGCACGGCGCGCCCCTCGTACTCGCCGCCGTGGCGGTGGAAGTACCAGAACGGGATCCCGTTCTGCATCGTCACCACGACCGTCTCCGGCCCGAACAGCAGCTTGACGCGGTCCGCCACGTCGGCCACCTGGTGCGCCTTGACGGCCAGCACCACCACATCCTGCGGTCCCGCCGCGGCATAGTCGTCGGTGGCCGCGACCTGCGCGGCCCGCTGCGTGCCGTCCGTCTCCACGAGCCGGATGCCGTGCGCGCGGATGGCCTGCAGGTTCGCGCCGCGCACGAGGAACGTCACGTCCTCCCCGGCGAGCGCCAGCCTTGCTCCGACGAGCCCGCCGATGGCGCCCGCCCCGATCACTGCGATCTTCATGACACACTCCCTGATGGTTACTCGAAACGGTTGCTGAGCGTGCCGATGCCGTCGATCTCCACCTCGATCTTGCTTCCCGGGCGCATCGAGCCCACGCCGACCGACGTCCCGCACAGCAGGAGGTCGCCCGGCTCCAATGTCATGTCCTGCGAAATCATGCTGACCAGCTGGGCCACGCTGAACACCATGTCGTTGATCGGGTAGTCCTGGCGCACCTCGCCGTTCAGGATGGTGCGCACGACCAGCATCGCCGGGTTCAGCCCGGTGGCGATCACGGGGCCGAACGGGCAGAAGGTGTCGAAGCCCTTGGCGCGCACCCACTGCGGGAAGGTCGGGTCGCGGTTGATGAGTTCGCCCACCGTGACGTCGTTGGCGCAGGTGTAGCCGAAGATGTGGTCCGGCGCCTGCTCGACCGGGACGCCGCTGCAGGTACTGCCAATCACCACCGCCAGCTCGCCCTCGAACGCCACCTTGGCGTCGATCCGCGGCTTGCGGATCGTGCCGCCCGGCGCCAGGTACGAGGTCGGCGGCTTCATCAGGTAGAGCGGCTCGGGCGGAGGCGCCAGGCCGAGCTTCTTGCCCAGCGCATGAAAATTGTTCCACATCGCCAGCACCTTGCCCGGTACGACCGGCGTCAGCACGGTCACCTCGGCCAGGTTGATCGCGATGTCGGTACGGCTCGGGCCGTCGAACATGTCGCCCTTGAAGACGCGGATCTTGTCGCCCTCGAGCGTGCCGAAGCGGACCGTGTCGAGATGCAGGAAGCGTATCCAGCGCTGGATCATGGGGTGCCTCTTTCAGGGATGTTGTGGTGGCCGCGCGCGCGCCGTGGCGGCCGCGCGCGCGTGGTACGGCGCCGGGTCAGTTGACCATGCGCGGGGACGACGGGCTGGGCGTGGCGCCCGGCACGTGCTCGTCCCCGGCCACGCTGACGATGCCGATCGACTCCTCGATGAAGCGCTTGCGCATCGGGCGCAGCACCCACCAGGCCAGGATGGCCGCCACCGCGTTCATGCCGCAGCCGACGAAGAACACCGCTTCCCAGCTGCCGCTGGCGGCCGTGATCACGCTGGAGATCGGCACGAAGATCGAGGCCGTGCCCTTGGCGGTGTACATCAGGCCCGCGTTGCCGGCGGCGTTGCGGGTGCCGAAGGTATCGGCCGTGGTGGCCGGGAACAGGCTGTAGATCTCGCCCCAGGCGAAGAACACCAGGCCGGTCAGGATCACGAACATGATCGGGTCGCGGCCCAGGTAGTACAGGGCGATGATGCCGACCGATTCGAGCGCGAAGGCGACGAACATGGTCTTCTCGCGGCCGATCTGGTCGGACACCCAGCCGAAGAACGGCCGCGTCAGGCCGTTCAGCACGCGGTCGATCGCCAGGGCGAAGGTGAGCGCCGGCAGGACCATGCCCATGACGTTGAACTTGACGCCGTCGATCGCGAAGTCCTTGGCGATCGGTCCCATCTGCGCGGTGGCCATCAGGCCGCCGGCGGCGACCAGCACGAACATCACGTACATCACCCAGAACACCGGCTTACGCACCATCTGCGAGGGCGTGAAGTCGGCCGTCGTCTGCAGCACGTTGGGGTTCTTCTTTTTGGCCACCTTGGCGGCATGGTGCGGCGGACGCACCATCATGGCGGCCAGCAGCATCACGATCAGGCCCTGGCCGAGGCCGAAGTACAGGAAGGTGTCGGCATAGCCGCGGCTTTCGATCATCATCGAGATCGGGATGATGGTGGCGGCCGAGCCGGCGCCGAAGCCGGCCGCCGTCAGGCCCGCCGCCAGGCCGCGCCGGTCGGGGAACCATTTCAGCGCCGAACCCACGCAGGTGCCGTACACGGCGCCCGCGCCGATGCCGCTGATGGCGGCGGCGACGTACAGCACGAACAGGGTGGAAGCGAAGGCGTTCATGACCCAGCCGATGGCGCACAGCAGGCCGCCGAACAGCACGACGGGACGCGGGCCCCACTTGTCGACGGCCCAGCCCTCGATGGGCACGAGCCAGGTCTCGGTGAGGATGAAGATGGTGAATGCCACCTGGATGGCCGCCTTCGACCAGCCGTGGGCCTCGGACAGCGGATTGACGAACAGGGTCCAGCCGTACTGCAGGTTGGCGATCATGGCCATGCACACGATGCCCATGATCAGTTGCATCCAGCGGAAGGATGCTGGCCTTTCGATTGCCGGCGTTTCGGTTTTCATGCGATGTCTCCGTTGCTTTGATTTTTTTTACGCTTGGATGTGGTGCCGTTGCTCAGGCCCGTGGTCTGCCCCGGGCCCGGCGCTCGGGAGGATGCGGTGGATCGGCTGCATGAAGGCGGGGGCCGCTGGCGTTGCGGTGCGAAGGGTTGCTCATGACCTTGTCTCCAGATAGGGGTTCACGAAAGCTACCGAAAAGGATTCTGGAACCGTTTGTTGTCGCGGCCGCCGGTCGGGTCCGGCATGCCGCCGCTTATGTAAAGTTCAACAGATGGGCCGATTGTGGAAGAACGGATTTGCCATATCCTTGACCGCGGTTAAGAATCGAAAATTCGCCGGATCGCGCGGCGCTCAGACGCCGACCTGGCGCTGGCGCAGTGCGCGCCAGTCGATCGTGGCGGCCGGGTTGCAGCCGGGCGCCGTCAGTTGCGGCACGCAGCGCTCCTTGGCGGCCAGGATGGCGTCGACGAGGAAGTCGGCGTCGTAGGCCTTGAGCAGGTGCGGCTGGTGCTGCGCCAGGTAGTCGCGCACGCATTCGCGTTCGCCGGCGGCGCACGGCACGTCGAAGGCGGCGTCCCAGAACCAGTTCAGTCCCAGTTCGAGGAAGGCGGCGTTGTAGGCGTTGCGGCGGACCTGCGCATCGAGTCCGCTGTCGCTGGCGAAGGTCTGGGGCTGGGTCATGGCGTTCTCCAATCGTGGTTGTCGAGAGGCTGCCAAGCGATAGTAGGGGATTTATATAATTAGAAAAATTTAAAGTTTTTAGGGATTATCATTAGGGATCGCTGATACATCGGAGCCTTGATGAAGAACGCCACGCTGCGCCAGCTTAAAGTCTTCGAGGCAGTTGCTCGACACCTCAGTTTTTCCCGCGCTGCAGCAGAGCTGCACCTGACCCAGCCCGCGGTCTCGACGCAGATCCGCACGCTCGAAGGCCACGTCGGATTGCCGCTGTTCGAGCAGCTCGGGAAGAAGACCTACCTCACGCAGGCCGGCGACGAGCTGCTGCGCTTCGCGCGCGCCATCATCCAGCAGTTCGAGGCGGCCGACACCGCCATGGCGCAGTACCGCGGCATCGAGGGCGGCCAGCTGAACGTGGCCGTGATCAGCGCCGGCGACTATTTCTTCCCGCAGCTGATGGTGGCGTTCGCGCGGCGCCATCCGGGCGTGCAGCTGAACCTCACCGTGCACAACCGCGAGGAGCTGCTCGGCCAGCTGGCCGAGAACCGTACCGACCTGGCCGTGATGGTGCGCCCGCCGGCGCGCGAGGACATGCACAGCGAGGCCTTCGCCCCGCACCCCTACGTGATCGTGGCGGCCCCGGACCACCCGCTGGCGGACCACGCGCGCATCGGCATGGACGCCCTGCTGCGCCACCCCTTCGTGGTGCGCGAGCGCGGCTCGGATACCTGGCAGTCGATGGAGGACGCGTTCGGCCCGCACATGGACAGCATCCGCGTGGCGATGGCGATCCGCAGCACCGAGACGATCAAGCAGGCCGTCATCGCCGGCATCGGCCTGGGCTTCCTGTCCGCCCACACGATCGGGCGCGAGCTGGCGGACGGCAGCCTGGTGGTGCTGCCGGTGGACGGTTTTCCGCTGATGCTGAACTGGTACGTGGTGCACCGCCGCGAAAAGCGCCTGCCGCCGGTGGCGCGCGCGTTCCAGGCGTTCCTGCTGGACGAGGGCGCGCAGCGCATCGATGCGCTGATCCCCACGTCGCGGCCGCGGCAGGCGTAAGGACGGCCGGTCTTCCCGGCGCGCCTCGGGGAGGCATCTCAGTGAGGCATCTCAGTGACGCATCAACGCGCGCACGTGCGCGGCGCAGCCGCCGGCCAGTCCCGCGCCGCTGTAGCCGCCCTCGAGCACGGACACGATGCGGCCGTCGCACACGTCGGCGGCGATGGCCATCACCTGTTCCGTGATCCAGCCGAAGTCCTCGTCTTCCAGCGCCATCTGCGCGAGCGGATCGAGCCGGTGCGCGTCGAAGCCGGCCGACACCAGGATCAGCTGCGGCGCGAAGTCGCGCAGCGCCGGCAGCAGCGCCTGCGCCACGCGCGCGCGGAACATGGCCGATCCGCAGCCCGGCGGCAGCGGCACGTTGACGACGTTGCCGCTGTCGCCGCGCTCGCGCGCCGCCCCGGTGCCGGGATACAGCGGCGACTGGTGGCTGGAGCCGAAGAACAGCTGCGGGCGGTGGTAGAACGCGGCCTGGGTGCCGTTGCCATGGTGGACGTCGAAGTCGATCACGGCGACGCGCGCCAGGCCGTGGAATTCCAGCGCGTGCAGCGCGGCGACGGCCGCCTGGTTGAAGATGCAGAAGCCCATCGCCCGTCCCGGCTCGGCATGGTGGCCGCAGGGACGGGTGGCGCAGAACACGTTATGGGCCTCGCCCGCCAGCACGGCGTCCACGCCCGCGCAGGCGGCGCCCACGCAGGCCATGACCGCGTCCCAGGAACCGGTCGACATCACGGTGTCGCCGCCGTCCAGCGCCACCAGGCCGTCCTGCGGCGTGTGCGGCGCCAGCGCCGCGATCGCGTCGACGTAGTGCGCGTCGTGCACGCGCAGCACCTGCTCGCGCGTGCCCATGGGCGCGGTGCGCCACTCCAGCGGTTCGAAGCAGGGCCGGCGCAGCGCTTCCATCACGGCGTGCAGGCGCTGCGGCGACTCCGGATGCGAGGGTCCCGGCCGGTGCTCCAGGCAGGCCGGATGGAACATCACCAGCGTGGTCATGGCGACGTCACCCTGCCGCGATGGCGTGGTTGGACATGCGCTCGATCGCCTGGCACAGCGCCGAATGGTCGAGCTGCGCCAGGCCGTGCGCGGCGCAGGAATTCATCAGCTCCTGCACCGCCGCCGTGTTGGGCAGCGCCACGCCCAGGCTCTTCGCGCCCTGCAGCGCCAGGTTCAGGTCCTTCTGGTGCAGCGCGATGCGGAAACCCGGCGCGAACGTGCGCTTGACCATGCGCTCGCCGTGCACCTCGAGGATGCGCGAGGCGGCAAAGCCCCCCATCAGCGCTTCGCGCACGCGGCCGGGGTCGGCGCCCGCCTTCGAGGCGAACAGCAGCGCCTCGGACACCGCCTGGATCGTCAGCGCCACGATGATCTGGTTCGCCACCTTGGCCGTCTGGCCGTCGCCGTTGCCGCCCACCAGCGTGATGTTCTTGCCCATCATCCGGAACAGCGGCAGCACCCGGTCGAACGCTTCCTGCGCACCGCCCGCCATGATCGTCAGCGAGGCCGCTTTCGCCCCCACCTCGCCGCCGGAGACGGGCGCGTCGAGGTAGTCGCAGCTGCGCTTGTTGATCTTCTTCGCGAACTCCTTGGTGGCCAGCGGCGAGATGGAACTCATGTCCACCACGATCTTGCCGGGCGTGAGCGCCGCGGCGACGCCGTGGTCGCCGAACAGCACCTCTTCCACCTGCGGCGTGTCCGGCACCATCACGATGACGACGTCGGCCCGCTTGGCCACTTCCGCCGCATTGGTGCACACGGTGGCCCCGCCCTCGACCAGCGCCAGCGGCGGGTTCTTCACGTCGTGCAGGTAGAGCTTGCAGCCGCCCGCCTGCAGGTGGCCCGCCATGGGGCCGCCCATGATGCCCAGGCCGATGAATCCGACTTTGTCCATGATGTCTCCTTGTCGTTGAAGTGGGGTCAGGCACCGTGCTGCACCAGCCAGTCCAGGCCGTCGTAGGTGGTGGTGCGCGGCTTGTATTCGCAGCCGATCCAGCCGGTGTAGCCGAGGCGGTCGAGCCGGTCCAGCAGGTAGCGGTAGTTGATCTCGCCGGTGCCGGGTTCGTGGCGGCCCGGGTTGTCGGCGACCTGGATGTGGCGGATCGACGCCAGGTTCGCCTCGATGGTGGCGGCCAGCTCGCCCTCCATGCGCTGCATGTGGTAGACGTCGTACTGCAGGAACAGGTTGTCGGCGCCGGTGGCGCGGATGACGTCCAGCGCCTGGCGCGTGCCGCTCAGGAAGAAGCCGGGAATGTCGAAGGTGTTGATCGGCTCGACCAGCAGCGCCAGCCCCGCTTCCTTCAGGCGGCGCGCGGCGAACGCCAGGTTCTCCACCAGCGTGTCGTGCGCCTCGGCGCGGTCGACGCCGGGCGGCACGATGCCGGCCAGGCAGTTCAGCTGCCTGACGCCCAGCGCCAGCGCATAGGCGATCGCGACCGACACGCCCTCCTCGAATTCGGCGCGCCGCCCCGGGTGGCAGGCGATGCCGCGCTCGCCCGCGGCCCAGTCGCCGGCCGGCAGGTTGTGCAGCACCAGTTCCAGGCGGTGGGCGTCGAGCTTCTCGGCGATCTGGCGCGCCGGCCAGGCATAGGGAAACAGGAATTCGACGCCGCGAAAGCCGGCCTGGGCGGCCTTCTCGAAGCGCTCGAGGAAATCGAACTCGGTAAACAGCATCGTCAGGTTGGCGGCCAGTTTCATGGTTCCTCCTTGGGTCGTCGTCTGCGATCACGCCACGGTCAGGACGTCGTTGAACTCGTTGAGGGCGTCGATCTCGGTGCCCATCGCGATGTTCGTCACGCGTTCCAGGATGACTTCCACCACCACCGGCACGGCGTACTGGCGCATCAGTTCGCGCGCCCGTTCGAACGCCGGCACGATGTCGTCCGGGCGGAACACGCGGATCGCCTTGCAGCCCAGGCCCTCGACGACGGCCACGTGGTCGACGCCATAGCCTTCCAGCTCGGGCGCGTTGACGTTCTCGAACGACAGCTGCACGCAGTAGTCCATCTCGAAGCCGCGCTGCGCCTGGCGGATCAGCCCCAGGTAGGCGTTGTTCACCAGGACGTGGATGTAGGGCAGCTTGAATTGCGCCGCCACCGCCAGCTCCTCGATCAGGAACTGGAAGTCGTAGTCGCCCGAGATGGCGACGATGTCGGCGTCCGGGTCGGCCACGCGCACGCCCAGCGCGGCGGGGATGGTCCAGCCCAGCGGGCCGGCCTGGCCGCAATTGATCCAGTGGCGCGGATGGTGCACGTGCAGGAACTGCGCGGCGGCGATCTGCGACAGGCCGATCGAGGCGACGTAGCGCACGTCGCGCCCGAAGTAGGCGTTCATCTCGTGGTACACGCGCAGCGGATGCACCGGCACGCTGTCGTAGTCGCTGCGGCGCAGCAGCGTGCGCTTGCGTTCCTGGCATTCGCCCAGCCAGGCCGAGTGGTCGGCCAGGCGGCCGGCCTCGCGCCATTCGCGCGCCACCTCGACCAGCAGGGCCAGCGCCGCGCCGGCGTCCGAGACGATGCCCAGGTCGGGACCGAACACGCGCCCGATCTGGGTGGGCTCGATGTCGATGTGGACGAAGGTGCGGTCCTTGGTGAAGACATCGACGCTGCCGGTGTGGCGGTTGGCCCAGCGGTTGCCGATGCCCATCACGAAGTCCGCGGCCAGCAGGGTCGCGTTGCCGTAGCGGTGGCTGGTCTGCAGGCCCGCCATGCCGGCCATCTGCGGATGGTCGTCCGGGATCGAACCCCATCCCATCAGCGTCGGGATCACCGGCACGCCCGTGATTTCCGCGAACTCGACCAGCAGCGCGGACGCGTCGGCATTGATGATGCCGCCGCCCGCCGTGAGCAGCGGCCGGCGCGCGCCGTTCATCATGTGCAGCGCCTTCTCGACCTGGGCGCGGGTCGCGGCCGGCTTGTAGGGCTGCAGCGGCGCATAGGTCTCGATGTCGAACTCGATCTGCGCCAGCTGCACGTCGATCGGCAGGTCGATCAGCACGGGACCGGGACGGCTCGAGCGCATCAGGTGGAAGGCCTGCTGGAACACCTGCGGCACCAGGGCCGGCTCGCGCACGGTGACCGACCACTTGGTGACGGGGCGCGCGATCGACTCGATGTCGACCGCCTGGAAGTCTTCCTTGTACAGGCGCGCGCGCGGCGCCTGGCCGGTGATGCACAGGATCGGCACCGAATCGGCGTGGGCCGCGTACAGGCCCGTGATCATGTCGGTGCCGGCCGGGCCGGAGGTGCCGATGCACACGCCGATGTTCCCCGGCCTGGCGCGCGTATAGCCTTCGGCCATGTGCGAGGCGCCCTCGACGTGGCGCGCCAGGATGTGGCGGATGCTGTCGCGCTTGCGCAGCGCCGCGTACAGCGGATTGATCGCCGCCCCCGGCACGCCGAACGCGACGCTCACGCCTTCCCTTTCCATCACCATCACTGCGGCTTCCGCTGCGGTCATCCTGGCCATCATTCCTCCGACAAAAGGTGAATGCAATGCGCTGCATTGCGCGAGAATCGATGCGTCATGCTAGGACGTTGCGCCGGCCTTGATAAGCGCACAAAAAATCGGTGTATTCGATACCTGGGGTATGGAATACTGATGACATGGACAAGATCAAGGAGATGAGCGCCTTCGTCGATGCCGTCGACCAGGGCAGCCTGGCGCGCGCCGCGCTCGCGCAGCACGTCACCCCCGTGATGCTGGGCCGGCGCATCGATGCGCTGGAACGGCGCCTGGGCGTCAAGCTGCTGCACCGGACCACGCGCCACCTGGCGCTGACCGAGGCCGGCACGCTGTTCCTCGAACATTGCCGCAAGCTGCTGGCCGACCTCGAGGTGGCCGAGACCATCGTGTCGGAGGGCCGCGGCGAGGCCAGCGGCCACCTGATCGTGTCGGCCCCGGCCGCGTTCGGGCGCCTGCACGTGGCGCCGCACGCGCCGCCGTTCCTGGCCGCGCATCCGAAGGTGCGGATCTCGTTCAACCTCACCGACCAGGTGGTCGACCTGGTGCGCGAGGGCTACGAGCTGGGCATCCGCATCGGCGGCGTGCTCGACCCGAGCTTCGTCGCCGTGCGCCTGGCCTCGAACCGGCGCGTGGTGTGCGGCACGCCGGCCTATTTCGAACGCTGCGGCATCCCGCGCACGCTGGACGACCTGGCCCGCCACAACTGCCTCGCCTTCAACCTGCAGGGAGGGCAGCAGCGCGGCTGGTACTTCCAGAAGGACGGCAGGCCGGTCACGGTCAAGGTGGACGGCCAGCTCGATTGCAACGACGGGGAATTGCTGCACCGCTGGGCCAGCGAGGGACTGGGGCTGGCCTGGCGCTCGACCTGGGAAATCCAGGCGCAGCTGGAGGCGGGGGAATTGATCACGGTGCTGGACGACTACGCGCTGCCCGCCTACGACATCATGGCCGTCTACATGCAGCAGCGCCACCTGCCGGCGCGCGTGCGCGCCTTCATCGACGCGCTGAAGGTGGCCTACGCGCAGCCGGGGTACTGGACCCGCGGCGCGCGCTGACGCCGGTGCGAAGCCGGGCCGGGCAGGCGGTCAGATCGCGCGCTGTTCGCGCAGCGCGGCGATCTGGGCCGCGCTGTAGCCGAGCTGCGCCAGCACTTCGTCGGTGTGCTCGCCCAGCAGCGGCGAGCGGCGCACCTCGGTGGGGCTGTCCGACAGCTTGATCGGGTTGCCCACCGTGAGGTAGCTGCCGCGCTCGGGATGCTCGACCTCGACGATGGTGCCGGTGGCGCGCAGCGACGGTTCCTCGGCGATCTCCTTCATCGACAGGATCGGGCCGCAGGGAATGTCGTACTGGTTCAGGATGTCCATCACCTCGAACTTGGTGAGCGTCTTCGTCCACTCCTCGATGGTGGCGAAGATCTCCATCAGGCGCGGCAGGCGCGCGCGCGGCGTGGCGAAGTCGGGATGCGTGATCCACTCCTCGCGCCCGATCACGCGGCAGATCGCCGGCCATACCGCGGCCTGGGCGATGAAATAGATGTACGCGTTCGGGTCGCTGTCCCAGCCCTTGCACTTGAGGATCCAGCCGGGCTGGCCGCCGCCGGACGCGTTGCCGGCGCGCGGCACCGCGCTGCCGAACTCGCCGAACGCGTACTGCGGATATTCTTCCATCACGCCGTTGCGCTCGAGGCGCTGCTGGTCGCGCAGCTTGACGCGGCACAGGTTCAGCACGGCGTCCTGCATCGCCGTCAGCACGCGCTGGCCGCGCCCGGTGGCCTGGCGCTGGTACAGGGCGGTGACGATGCCCAGGGCCAGGTGCAGGCCGCTGCCGCTGTCGCCGATCTGGGCGCCGGTGACGACCGGCGGGCCGTCGTCGAAGCCGGTGGTGGAGGCCGAGCCGCCGGTGCACTGCGCCACGTTCTCGTACACCTTGCAGTGCTCGTACGGGCCGGGGCCGAAGCCCTTCACGGACGCGACGATCATGCGCGGATTGAGCGCCTGGATGCGCTCCCAGGAAAAGCCCATGCGGTCCAGCGCGCCGGGCGCGAAATTCTCGACCAGCACGTCGCAGTCGCGGATCAGGGTTTCCAGCACCTCCTTGCCGGCCGGGTGCTTGGCGTCGAGCGTGATCGAACGCTTGTTATGGTTCAGCATCGTGAAATACAGGCTGTCCACGCCGGGGATGTCGCGCAGTTGCGCGCGGGTGGCATCGCCCTCTCCCGCCCGTTCCACCTTGATGACGTCGGCGCCGAACCAGGCCAGCAGCTGCGTGCAGGTGGGGCCCGACTGGACGTGGGTGAAATCGAGAACGCGAACGCCTTCCAGTGCCTTGCTCATGCCGGTCTCCTCGATGGGTTTTTTTTGTCCTGGCGCCACGGAGGTGGCGGTGCCGGCCCATCTTATCGAAACGTCCAGCTTTTACCACTTGATCGCGGTCAAGATTCTGAAACTCGCCTCGCATGCCCTCCCTACCGTTCCTGGAAAGGCGTCTCCAGGGCGCCGGACGACGTTCCGTCATACCCGGGCAAGCCGTCCAGCGCGGCGCGGAAGGTGGCGCTGTCCAGCGCCGCGCGCACCGCGCCCAGCAGCGGGGTGGCCAGCGCCGCGCGGTCGCAGGCCAGGAAGTAGCGCTCGCGGCAGACGGGGATGAAGTCGAGGTCGAAGCGCCGCGCCGCCGTCTCGACGCCGAAGCTGACGTCGGCCATCCCGCTCGCCACGTAGGCCGCCACCGCCGCGTGGGTGAATTCGGCGCTGTCGAAACCGGCGATGCGGGCCGGGTCGAGCGCGCGGTCGGCCAGCAGCAGCTCCAGCAGCACGCGGGTGCCGGAGCCGTGCTGGCGGTTGACGAAGCGCAGGCCGGGACGCACCAGGTCGTCCAGCCCCGTCACCCCGTGCGGATTGCCCTTGGCGACGAACAGCCCCTGCTGGCGGTAGGCCAGGTGCAGGAAGGCGTGCCGGTCCGGGTCCAGCCACAGCCGGTGCGCGGCCGCCGCGGCCTGCTCGAACTGGCCCACCGGCAAGTGGAAGCCCGCCAGGTCGCACTCGCCCCGCGCCAGCGCCGCCACGGCCTCGGTGCTGCTGCGGTACTTGATGTCGACCGTGACGCCCTGCTCGCCCAGCTGCGCGACCAGGGCCGCCACCGCGAAGCCGTGCGAGGCCGTCAGGCGCAGCACCTGGGCGTCGGCGGCCAGCACCCGCGCCAGTTCCTGCTGCAGCTCGGACGCCAGGCTGTCCAGCAGCGGGCTCAGGCGTGCGCTGATGCGGCGGTCGGCCCAGATCAGCTTTTCCGCCAGCGGCGACAGCAGCGTGCCCTGGCCGCGCACCTTGTGCACCAGCTGGGCGCCGAACTGCTCGCCGAACTGCTGCAGCAGGCCCCAGGCATGGCGGTAGGACATCCCGCAGGCCGCGGCGGCCTTGGAAATGCTGCCGGTGCGGCCCACCGCCGCCAGCAGTGCCAGCAGCGCGGGCAGCGCGACGGGGTTGCCGCGGGCATCGCGCAGGATCCAGTCGGGATGGATTTCGACCTTCAGCATATGCAATTTATTTCCTATTGATTCCGCATTTTTCGGGTGCTAGGCTGGATTTATAACATTAAACCGGCCCTGCATATGTTCGACCGAACATGAGCGGCCACCAAGGAGACGCCATGAACGCACAGCCTGCCCCCGCCGCCGCTGTCGGCGACATCACCGCCGCGGTCCTCGCCCGGCACGGCACCGGCCAGGACCAGCTCCTGCCGCTGCTGCACGCGCTGCAGGACACGCTCGGCTACGTCCCGCCCGGCCAGGTGCCGGCGATCGCGCAGCACTTCAACCTGTCGCGCGCCGAGGTCCATGGCGTGATCACCTTCTACCACCATTTCCGCAGCGCGCCGCCGGCCCGCTGCGCGGTGCAGGTGTGCCAGGCCGAGGCCTGCCGCAGCATGGGCGCCGAACGCCTGCTGGCGCATGCGCAGGAGGCGCTGGGCTGCGGTCCGCACGGCCACAGCGCGGACGGCGCGTTCTCGCTCGCCCCCGTGTACTGCCTGGGCCTGTGCGCCAGCGCGCCGGCGCTGACGATCAACGACGCCGTGTTCGCCCGCGTCACGCCGGCGCGCTTCGACCGCCTGGTCGCCGACGCCACCAGCACCCAGGCTACCCAAGCCGCCATGGAGGCCGTATGAGCACGCGCATCTTCGTTCCCTGCGACTCGGCCGCGCTGGCGGTCGGCGCCGACGAGGTGGCCGTCGCCATCGCGGCCGAGGCGGCCCAGCGCGGCCTCGACGTGCAGGTCGTGCGCAACGGCACGCGCGGCCTGCTGTGGCTCGAGACGCTGGTCGAGGTCGAGACGGCGCAGGGCCGCATCGGCTTCGGCCCGGTGGAGGCCGGCGACGTGGCGGGATTGTTCGACGCCGGCTTCCATGCGCACGCCAGCGCCGCCGCCACGCATCCGCTGTGCACCGGCCCGGTCGACCGGATTCCCTACCTGGCGCGCCAGCAGCGCCTGACGTTCGCGCGCGTCGGCATCACCGACCCGCTGTCGCTGCAGGACTACGAGGCGCACGGCGGCTGGCGCGGCCTGCACAACGCCCTCCTGATGGCGCCGTCCGAGATCGTGGCGGCCGTGACGAGCTCCGGCCTGCGCGGGCGCGGCGGCGCGGCCTTCCCCACCGGGATCAAGTGGAACACGGTGCTCAAGGCCGCCGGCACCGAGAAATACGTGGTCTGCAATGCCGACGAGGGCGATTCCGGTACCTTCGCCGACCGCATCGTGATGGAAGACGATCCCTACATGCTGATCGAGGGCATGACGATCGCCGGCATCGCCGTCGGCGCCACGCGCGGCTACATCTACGTGCGCAGCGAATACCCGCACGCGATCGCGCGCCTGGAGGCCGCCATCGACACGGCGCGCTGCCACGGCTTCCTGGGCCGCAACCTGCTCAGTTCCGGCCGCACCTTCGAGCTCGAGGTGCGCAAGGGCGCCGGCGCCTACATCTGCGGCGAGGAGACGGCGCTGCTGGAAAGCCTGGAGGGCAAGCGCGGCATCGTGCGCGCCAAGCCGCCGCTGCCGGCGCTGTCAGGCCTGTTCGGCAAGCCCACCGTGATCAACAACGTGCTGTCGCTGGCCGCCGTCCCGCTCATCCTCGACAAGGGCGCGCAGTACTACCAGGACTACGGCATGGGCCGCTCGCGCGGCACGCTGCCGGTACAGCTGGCCGGGAACATCAAGCAGGGCGGCCTGATCGAGCTGGCGTTCGGCGTCACGCTGCGCGAGATCCTCTACGACTACGGCGGCGGCAGCGCCTCGGGCCGGCCGATCAAGGCGGTGCAGGTGGGCGGTCCGCTGGGCGCCTACCTGCCCGAATCGCAGTGGGACACGCCGCTCGACTACGAAGCCTTCGCGGCGCTGTGGGCGGTGCTGGGCCACGGCGGCATCGTCGTGCACGACGACAGCGCCGACATGGCCGCGCTGGCGCGCTACGCGATGGAATTCTGCGCCGCCGAATCGTGCGGCAAGTGCACGCCCTGCCGCATCGGTTCCACCCGCGGCGTCGAAGTCATCGACAAGCTGCGCGCCGGCGTCCAGCCGGTCAAGCAGGTGGTGCTGCTGCGCGACCTGTGCGACACCATGCTCAACGGCTCGCTGTGCGCCATGGGCGGCATGACCCCGTATCCGGTGCTGTCCGCACTCAACCACTTCCCGGAAGACTTCGGCCAGGCCGACGCCAGCCGCCACGCCGCCTGAGGAGACGACCATGATCGAAACCATCCTGACCCGCGACCTGGGCACGCCGCCGCCCGCCGCCATGCTGGACGCCGCCGTCGAATACGTTACCTTGACCATCGACGGCGCCCGCGTCACGGTCCCCGCCGGCACCTCGGTGATGCGCGCCGCCGCGCTGTCCGACATCAACATCCCGAAACTGTGCGCCACCGACAGCCTGGAACCGTTCGGCTCCTGCCGCCTGTGCCTGGTCGAGATCGAGGGCCGGCGCGGCTATCCCGCCTCCTGCACCACGCCGGCCGAAAACGGCATGGTGGTGCGCACCCAGACGCCCAGGCTGCAGGCGCTGCGCAAGGGCGTGATGGAGCTGTACATCTCCGACCACCCGCTGGACTGCCTGACCTGCCCCTCGAACGGCAACTGCGAGCTGCAGGACATGGCCGGCGTGACCGGCCTGCGCGAGGTGCGCTACGGCGACGACGGCGCCAACCACCTCAAGCTGGAAAAGGACGAGTCGAACCCCTACTTCACCTTCGATTCCTCGAAGTGCATCGTCTGCAACCGCTGCGTGCGCGCCTGCGAGGAGACCCAGGGCACGTTCGCGCTGACGATCTCCGGACGCGGGTTCGATTCCCGCGTCTCGCCGGGCCAGGACGAGCCGTTCATGGAATCCGAATGCGTGTCGTGCGGGGCCTGCGTGGAAGCCTGCCCCACCGCCACGCTGCAGGAAAAATCGGTGATCTGGCTGGGCCAGGCCGAGCACAAGGTCACCACCACCTGCGCCTATTGCGGCGTGGGCTGCTCGCTCAACGCGGAAATGAAGGGCAGCGAGGTCGTGCGCATGGTGCCGGCCAAGGACGGCCAGGCCAACGAGGGCCACGCGTGCGTGAAAGGCCGCTTCGCCTGGGGCTATGCGACGCACAAGGACCGCATCCTGAAGCCGATGATCCGCGCGAAAATTACCGATCCGTGGAAGGAAGTCAGCTGGGACGAGGCACTGGACTACGCGGCGTCCGAATTCAAGCGCATCCAGGCGAAACACGGCGTCGATGCGATCGGCGGCATCGTGTCCTCGCGCTGCACCAACGAGGAAGGCTACCTGGTGCAGAAGCTGGTGCGCGCCGCGTTCGGCAACAACAACGTCGACACCTGTGCGCGCGTGTGCCACTCGCCCACGGGCTACGGCCTCAAGCAGACGCTGGGCGAGTCGGCCGGCACCCAGAGCTTCAGGTCGGTGGCGCAGTCGGACGTGATCATGGTCATCGGCGCCAATCCCACCGACGGCCACCCGGTGTTCGGCTCGCGCATGAAGAAGCGCCTGCGCCAGGGCGCGCGCCTGATCGTGGTCGATCCGCGCCGCATCGACCTGATCAAGTCGCCGCACGTGCGCGCCGACTACCACCTGCAGCTGCGGCCCGGCACCAACGTCGCGCTGCTGTCGGCGCTGGCCCACGTGATCGTCACCGAGGGCCTGCTGGCCGCGGACTTCGTCGCCGAACGCTGCGAGGAACGGGCCTTTGCCCAGTGGCGCGATTTCGTGGCGCAGCCGGCGCAGTCGCCGGAAGCGACCGCCGACATCACCGGCGTGCCGGCGCAACTGGTGCGCGAAGCCGCGCGCCTGTACGCGCTAGGGGGCAACGCCGCCATCTACTACGGCCTGGGCGTGACCGAGCACGCGCAGGGTTCCACCGCCGTGATGGCGATCGCCAACCTGGCGATGGCGACCGGGAACGTCGGGCGCGAAGGCGTCGGCGTGAATCCGCTGCGCGGCCAGAACAACGTGCAGGGCTCGTGCGACATCGGCTCCTTCCCGCACGAGCTGCCGGGCTACCGCCATGTGTCCGACGGCACCGTGCGCGGCATGTTCGAGCAGGCCTGGGGCGTGCCGCTGCAGGCCGAGCCGGGCCTGCGCATCCCGAACATGTTCGAGGCCGCGCTGGACGGCAGCTTCCTGGGGCTGTACTGCCAGGGCGAGGACATCGTGCAGTCGGACCCGAACACCCAGCACGTGACGGCCGCGCTGCAGGCGATGGAATGCGTGGTGGTGCAGGACATCTTCCTGAACGAGACGGCCAAGTTCGCCCACGTGCTGCTGCCCGGCTCCTCGTTCCTGGAAAAGGACGGCACCTTCACCAATGCCGAGCGGCGCATCTCGCGCGTGCGCAAGGTGATGCCGCCGCGCGCCGGCTACGCCGACTGGGAAGTGACGGTGGCGCTGTCGAACCGCCTGGGCTACCCGATGGACTACCGCCACCCGTCCGAGATCATGGACGAGATCGCGCGCCTGACGCCCACCTTCAGCGGCGTCAGCTACGACAAGCTGGAGCGGCTGGGCAGCATCCAGTGGCCATGCAACGACGCCGCGCCGGAAGGCACGCCGACGATGCACGTCGACGCCTTCGTGCGCGGCAAGGGCCGCTTCATCATCACCCAGTACGTGGGCACGTCCGAGAAGGTGACGCGCAAGTACCCGCTGATCCTGACCACGGGCCGCATCCTGTCGCAGTACAACGTGGGCGCGCAGACGCGGCGCACGGAAAACGTCCAGTGGCACGCCGAGGACCGGCTCGAGCTGCATCCGCACGACGCCCAGGAGCGCGGCATCAAGGACGGCGACTGGGTCGGCATCGAGAGCCGCGCCGGCGCCACGGTGCTGCGCGCCGTCGTCACCGAGCGGATGCAGCCGGGCGTGGTCTACACCACGTTCCACTTCCCCGAATCGGGCGCCAACGTGATCACGACGGAGAACTCCGACTGGGCCACCAACTGCCCCGAGTACAAGGTGACGGCGGTGCAGGTGACGCCGGTGCAGCAGCCGTCCGAATGGCAGCTGCAGTACCGCCGCTTCAACGACCGCCAGCTGCAGCTGGCCGACGCGAACGCGACGGCGTGAAAGGACAGCGATGAACATCGACAACCTGGTCACGATGGCCAACCAGATCGGCACCTTCTTCGCGTCCTTCCCGGACCGCGACGAGGCGCACGCCGGCATCGCCACGCACATCGAGCGCTACTGGGCGCCGCGCATGCGCGTGACGCTGTACGAACACGTGGACGGCGCGCGCGGCGCCGGACTGGACCCGATCGTCCTCACGGCCATCGCGGCGCACCGCAGCGGGCACGACGTGCTGCCGACGGGCGACACGTCGGTGCCGGACGACGAGGATACGGGAGGCGACGCGGGGTAAGAAGGGAAGGGAAGGGACGGGACGGGACGGGAGGGGTCAGAGCCCGGTGTTGCTTTCAAGGGGCTCTGACCCCGGTGCTCAGCGCAGAGGCCAACGCAGAGGCCAGCGCAGAGGCCAGAGCCCGGTGTTGCTTTTCAAAGGGCTCTGACCCCGGTGTTCAACCGCACGGCATGCACGCCGCGCACGACGACTGCCGTTACGCCGCCACCCCCGCCTCGTGCGCCTGCTGGTCCGCATGATACGAAGACCGCACCATGGCCCCCACGGCAGCGTGCACGAAGCCCATCTCGTAGGCCTTTTCCTCGAACATTTTGAACGTGTCCGGGTGCACGTAGCGGCGCACCGGCAGGTGCGAGTTCGACGGCGCCAGGTACTGGCCGATGGTCAGCATGTCGATGTCGTGCTCGCGCATGTCGCGCATCACTTCCAGGATTTCCTCGTCGGTCTCGCCCAGGCCCACCATCAGGCCCGACTTGGTGACGGCGTTCGGGTACTTGGCCTTGAAGTCGCGCAGCAGCACCAGCGAGTGCTTGTAGTCGGCGCCCGGGCGCGCTTCCTTGTACAGGCGCGGTACGGTTTCCAGGTTGTGGTTCATCACGTCCGGCAGGCCGGCCGCGAAGATGTCCAGCGCCTTGTCGAGGCGGCCGCGGAAGTCCGGCACCAGCACCTCGATCTTGGTGTTGGGCGACAGGTCGCGGGTCTTCTGGATGCATTCGACGAAGTGGCCGGCGCCGCCGTCGCGCAGGTCGTCGCGGTCGACCGAGGTGATCACGACGTAGGACAGGCGCAGGTCGGCGATGGTCTTGGCCAGGTTGGCCGGCTCATTGACGTCGAGCGGGTCCGGACGGCCGTGGCCGACGTCGCAGAACGGGCAACGGCGCGTGCACTTGTCGCCCATGATCATGAATGTCGCGGTGCCCTTGCCGAAGCATTCGCCGATGTTCGGGCAGCTGGCTTCCTCGCACACCGTCACCAGGTTGTTGGCGCGCAGGATGTCCTTGATCTCGTAGAAGCGCGAGGACGCCGTGGCGGCCTTGACGCGGATCCAGTCTGGCTTTTTCAGGCGCTCGTGCTGCTCGACCGGGACGATCTTGATCGGGATGCGCGACGTCTTGCTCGCGCCCTTCTGCTTTTCGCTGGCGTTGTACGCGGATGCTGCGGCGGTGCCGGTATCGATTTCGGAAGTCATATGGCTCTCTGCCCTCGTCGGGCGTTCAATGGGTCGTTGCGGGTTGCGCCTCGGCCGGCGCCGTCGAAAGATGGTGGACCAGTGCGCGCGCCAGCGCCTGCTGGACGTCGGCCAGCGGCGCGTCGACGCCCATGGTGCGCATGTCCACCGTGGCCAGCCCGGAATAGCCGCACGGGTTGATCCAGGTGAAGGGGGACAGGTCCATCGCCACGTTCAGCGAGACGCCGTGGTAGGTGCAGCCGTTGCCGCGCACCTTCAGGCCCAGCGCGGCGATCTTGGCGCCGGCATGGCCGTTGGACTGCGGCCCCGCGGCGATATAGATGCCGGGCGCGCCCTCGACGCGTTCGCCGGCCAGATTATACGCCGCCAGCACGTCGATGACCGCCTGCTCGATCTTGTTGACGAACTGCCGGGCATACAACTTGCCGCCCGGTTTGTTGCGGCGCAGGTCCATCAGCAGATAGATCACGACCTGGCCGGGACCGTGGTAGGTCACTTCGCCGCCGCGGTCGGTCTGCACCACGGGCACGTCGTTGGCCGGGACGCCGGGACCGTGCAGCAGGTGGCCGCGGTCGGCGCCCAGGCCCAGCGTGAACACGGGCGGGTGCTCGACGATCCACAGTTCGTCGGGCGTGTCGGGCGTGCGCGCGTCGGTGAAGGCGCGCATCTCGGCAAAGACGGATTCGTAGTCGGCGCGGCCTAGCTCGCGGATGACCGGAGCGGCGGGGCGGTTCGCTTGCATGGGATGTCGTCAGGGGCTGGGGGTGCCCCGTCATTATAAGCCAGCCTGATGGCTCGCGCTTGCCGGCCCTCCCGCAGGATGGCCCGGCAAGCGCGCGAAACAACGTTTACAGGACGATCTTGACCATCGGGTGGCCCGACAGTTCACGGTAAATATTGTCCAATTGTTCACGGCTGGTGGCGCGCACCGTCAGCGTCAGGCCGATGTAGTTGCCGTTCGACGAGGGGCGCATCTCGACCTTGCCGGCGTGGAAGGTCGGATCGTGGGCGACCACCACGTCGACGATGGTGGCGGCGAACTCGTCGTGCGTCGCGCCCATCACCTTGATCGGGAAGTCGCTGGGGTATTCGATGAGGGATTCTTTCCGGTCCATGGCCGCTCCTGTAAAAAGTGCATTGTAAACGCAGGGTGGGCACCCCGTGTCCACCAAAACGTTGCGTGATGCAAACGTTTGGTGGGCACGGGGTGCCCACCCTACGTATCCCATATGGTCATGGTCCGCCGGATTTCAACGCTCCTGCTGGTGGCGGCCGTGGCCGTCCGTGTGCTGGCGCCGTTCCTCGCCGCCGCCGCGCGGCTGCGGCGGCGGGGCGGACGGTGCCGGCGGCGGCGCCGGGCGCGGCGCCGCCGCGGGAGGCGGGGCGGAAGACGCCATCACCGGCGGCGCGCTGCGCTGCGGGCGCTCCTGGCGTTCCGGGCGTTCCTGGCGCTCGGGACGCGGCTCCGGGCGCTCGAAACGGGGCGCCGGCGGGGCCGACATGACCGGCGCCGGCTGCGCGGCCTGGGCGGGCGCCTGCGGCCGGTTGCGCCGCCATTCCTCCATGCGCTCACGGCGCTCGTCCCGGTCGTTGCGGTCGTTGCGATCATTGCGATCATTGCGATCGTTATGGTCGCCGTCGCGGCGCCAGCCCGGCCGGCCCTGGAACTGTTCCGGCACGCCCTGTTGCGGCGTCGGCGACGTGGTGATCACGGGCTGCGGCGACTGGCGCGGCGGCGGGCTGGTGACCGTGCTCAGCGGTTGCTGCGGCAGGTGCGGGGTGGGACTCACGACCGGCTGCGGCTGGGCCGGCGCGGCCGGCGGCACCAGGCCCGGCGCCGGCGTGGCCTGCGCGACCTGGCCGGGACGGGGCGGACGCACGAAGCCGTCGCGGTCGTCGCGGCCGGTTTCGATGCGGCCCGGACCGGCGCCGTTGCCGCGTCCCTGGTCGCGGTTCCAGTCGCCGCGGTTCCACGCGTCGCGCTCGGGACGGCCGGCGCCATCCGGCCGGCCGGCGATGTCCGGTCGATCCGGGCGGCCCGCGCCGTCGGGGCGTTCCGGGCGTTCCGGACGCTCCGGCCCGTGCGGCGGCTGCGGACGCCCCGCCAGGTCGGGCCGCCCCGCGCCATCCGGACGGTCCGGACGGTTCGGCCGTCCCGGCCGCTGCGGGGGCGCCGGCGGCGCGCCGGCGGGCGCATCGTGCACGCCGCCCGGCGGCACCGTGGCGAGCGGCGCGCGCGGCACGTCGACGCGCCACGGGCGGCCCGGCCGGCCATGGTTGAAGCGGTCCTGCGGCACCACCGTCAGGCCCGGCGGGCGGTAGTCGTGCGGGCGGCGCGGGTCGGGGCGCACGTGCTGGTTCCACCACGCCACGTGGTTCGCCGGCGCGTGCCAGGTCGGCACGAAGCGGTCGTGCGGGGTCAGCGGGTACCAGCCCTGGCCCGGATGGCGCGTGCGGTCGCGGAAGGCGACGTTCCAGCCGGCGCCGCCGACCCAGCCGACCAGCGCCGGCGCCCATACGGCGTGGCCGGCGCGGCGGCCCGGCGCCCAGGCCCAGCGGTTGCGCACCTGGACCCAGCGGCCGTAGTGGAACGGGGCGTAGCCCCAGGGCGCGTTGTCGACCCAGGTCCAGCCCCACGGATCGAGCCAGGTCCAGCTGCCGTCGCGGTAGGGCACCCAGGACGCGGCCACGCTCGGGTACCACAGCGGACCGTAGTCGGCGCTGGTGCTCCAGCTGCCGTAGCGGTCGAGGTCTTCGTAGCCGGTCATCTCGCTGTCGACGTAGCGCACCGAAGTGGCGCCGTCCTGCACGCGGTCGCGCGCCGCGGCCCAGTCGTCGAAGGCGTCGCGGCTGGCGGCCAGCGTGCGCACGTCGTCCTCGCCCACGTCGGCGCGCTTGCCGGCGCGGACCGTCAGCTGCGAGGCGCCGGCCTCGACCAGGGCCACGCCGTCGAAGACGGTGACGGCACTGGTGTCGCGCACGCGCTCGGCGTCGATGCGCACCCGGCCCGGCTGCTGCAGGCGCACGCGCGCCTGCGGCGTCTCGAGCGCGAAGCCGTCCAGCACGTCCTGGTTGACGATGCGGATGCTGGCGCTGCCGTAGTGCAGGCGCAGGCGCATGGTCTCGTCGTCGAGCTGCAGTACCTCGAGGGCGGAATCGCCGTCCAGGCGGATCGAGGTGGAGCCGATGCGCACCTCGGTGCGCGCGCCGGCGGCCGTGCTGATCGTGTTGCCCGAGGTGACCGGCCAGTTGACCTGGGCCGCGCTGGTCTCGTCGTCGACGCGCACGTCGACCTGGCCCTGGGCCAGCGCGACGCGGCCGACGCGCGCCGGCGGATCGGCGGCCACGGCCAGCGCCGACAGGGTGGTCAACGCCAGCAGCGTCACCGCTTTCAGAATGGGGGTTCGCATCGTTCTCTCCGTCTCCAGCCAGTTGGATGTCTTGTACGGACGCACCGCGTCCACCTGATTAGAACGCACGAGCGTGCGAAAGGCCTACACGCGTTACAAACGGTTGCGAAACAGGGCAGGATGGATGCGTCAGGCCGAATGCCCGCGCTTGACGAAGAACAGCAGGCCGCCCATGGCCATCAGCACGGCGCCGAAGAAGCGGTTCTGCATCCTGACGGCGTGCACGTCGCGGAACCAGCGCTGCGCCGACGACGCCAGGAAGGCGTAGCCGTGCATGACGGTGGAATCGATCGCGACCATCGTCGCGCCCAGGATGGCGAGCTGGGGCAGCACCGGCGCGTCGCGCGCGATGAACTGCGGCAGCACCGCGACCATGAACAGGATGCCCTTCGGGTTGGTGGCATTGGTGAGGAAGCCGGTCAGCACGCGCCGCCCGAACGACGGGTGCGCGGCCATGCCGGCCGTCGACACGCCGGCCGCTTCGGCCCTGGCGCGCCACTGGCCGATGCCCAGCCAGATCAGGTACAGGGCGCCGACCGTCTTGACGACGGTGAAGGCGAGTTCCGAAGCCATCAGCAGCGAACCGACGCCGGCGCCGGCGATCGCCAGCACCAGCACCAGGCCGAGTTGCAGTCCCAGCACGGTGGCGCTGGCCTTCTTCACGCCGTAGGCCAGGCCGTGTGACATCGACAGCACGGCGCCCGAGCCGGGCGAAATGGCGATCAGGGTGCCGGCGACGACGAAGGCGATCCAGGTGGCGAAGCTCATGCGGGGACGGGAATCGGGAAAGGAAAGGAGGATGCGCGGCGCGCGGGGAAATGCGGGCATGGCGCGCAGCGGCCGGGAAACCCGGCCCGCCGCGGCCAGCCGCGGGCACTGCTTGCTTCTCTTACTTCTTCTTCGGATTGACGGCAGCCTTCAGCGTGGCGCCGGCAGCGAAGCGCGGGGTCTTCGACGCGGCGATCTTGATCGCTTCGCCGGTAGCCGGGTTGCGGCCCTTGCGGGCAGCGCGCTTGGTGACCGAGAACGTGCCGAAGCCGGTAATGCCGACCGTGTCGCCCTTTTTCAGGCGCTCGGTGATGATGTCGATGATGGTGTTCACTGCGTCGTTGGCAGCGGCGCCCGACATCTCGGTACGCTTCGCAAATTCAGCGATCAGTTCGCCTTTTTTCATAAATCCTCCGGGTTGAAAGAGCCGGAAGATTAGCATAATTACTTGCTGTATGTAATCTCGATACCGGACCGCGTTTGCCGTAGGCCCTGTATTGGCAGGCGTTCTGCGATTCAGGCGGCGGCCGGCGCGCCTTCCTGGCCCGCCAGGCGCAGGCGCAGCGCGGCATTGATCAGGGTCTGGTAGCCGGTGCCGGTGCGCTCGGCGCGCGAACGGAACTCGTTGAGCACCTCGTCGTCGAGGTAGATCGTGATGCGGGTCTTGCGCTTGGGCGGGCGCGCGCGGCGGCGCGGGGCGGTGGACAGGTCGGGCGCGACGAAGTTGGCGAAGTTCGGGTTCATGGCATCTCCTTCAGGTCTGGGAAGGCTGCTGCACCGCAGCCAATGCTGGAAATATACGTACCGGCCTGCCCGCGCGCCCTCGAAAAGCGACGGGATGCAGATTTCCGGGGATGAAACGCATAAATCACGCCTGAAGCGGATGCAAACGCAGGCCCCGTGTCGGTTAAGATGTGGTCATCTTGATATTGATAACGGGGTACACATGGCTGCGGGAAGTTTGCTGGCGTTGATCGACGATATCGCGACCGTCCTGGACGACGTCGCCCTGATGAGCAAGGTGGCCGCCAAGAAGACGGCCGGCGTGCTGGGCGACGACCTCGCCCTCAATGCCCAGCAGGTCACCGGCGTGAACGCCGACCGCGAACTGCCGGTGGTGTGGGCGGTGGCCGTCGGCTCGCTGCGCAACAAGGCCATCCTGGTGCCGGCGGCGCTGGCCATCTCCGCCTTCCTGCCGCAGGCGATCACGCCGCTGCTGATGGTCGGCGGCGCCTACCTGTGCTTCGAGGGCTTCGAGAAGCTGGCGCACAAGTTCCTGCACGGCGCCGAGGACGCCGCCCACAAGGAGGAACTGGCCGCCGCGCTGGCGTCCAACGCCGACATGCGCACCGTCGAGCAGGACAAGATCAAGGGCGCGGTGCGCACCGACTTCATCCTGTCCGCCGAGATCATCGTGATCGCGCTGGGCGTGGTCAACGAGAGCGGCACCACGTTCGGCGCCCAGGTGGCGGCGCTGGTGGCGGTGGCGATCGCGATGACGGTCGGCGTCTACGGCCTGGTGGCGGCCATCGTCAAGATCGACGACCTCGGCCTGTACCTGAGCCGGCGCGCCGGCGCCTTCGCCCAGGCGGTCGGCCGCCTGCTGCTGGCGGCGGCGCCGCGCCTGATGAAGACCCTGTCCGTGGTCGGCACGGCGGCCATGTTCATGGTCGGCGGCGGCATCATCGGCCATGCGGTCGAGCCGCTGCACCACCTGGCCGAGGGCGCGGCCCATGCGGTGGCCGGGGTGCCGGCCATCGGCGGCCTGCTGGCGGCCATCGCGCCCACCGCCGTCGATGCCGTGGCGGGGGTGCTGATCGGCGCCGTCGTGCTGCTCGCGGTGACGCTGGTGCAGCGCCTGCGCGGCAAGAAACACTGATCCATACGTCGTTTCCACAAGCATTTTTCCGTTCCTGCCGCGTCGCACCCCGGTGGTGCGATTGCCGGCCACGGGCGTGCATCCGGCACGCCCGCGCGCCTGTTTCCCTCTCGTTGTGCACCACCATGCGGCAGCACACCCGGTCCGCCGCATCCCACCCGCATACCCATCTGTTGTGTGCTTGCATCCTTTGCAAGCTGATTGAATTGACAATGTGAACGTCGCCCCCTCAGTATCGAGACGGGCGCGTCACAATCGGGCCCGACGCAGCGTCCCCGCGCCGACCGGCGCCGGATGGCGCCGCCGCCAAGTACCGACCAGGGAACAGGAATACCGCCGTATCGCATTCATGCCGACCGTGCCTTCAGCGGCCGGCATCAGACCAGAAAAAGGACAAGAGATGCAACCACGATTTGTGACGGAAAAGACTGTGCTCGCCGTATCCATCGCCGCCCTGTTCGGCGGCTTCGCCCCCGCCCATGCGCAGACCCAGGACAATGCCGCCGCCACCGTCGTCGTGACGGGCACCCGCGTGGCCAACCGCACGGCCCTCGACACCGCCTCCCCGGTCGACATCATCTCGGCCGAGACGCTCAAGAACACCGGCTCGACGGAACTGAACCAGGCCCTGGCCGTCGCCCTGCCCTCGCTGAACTTCCCGCGCCCGGCGCTGACCGACGGCACCGACACGATCCGCCCCGCCACCCTGCGCGGCATGGCCCCGGACCAGAGCCTGGTGCTGGTCAACTCGAAGCGCCGCCACGCGTCCTCGCTGGTCAACCTGAACGGCAGCATCGGCCGCGGCTCGGCCGCCGTCGACATGAACACCATCCCGTCGGCGATCGTACGCAACATCGAGGTGCTGCGCGACGGCGCCGCCGCCCAGTACGGCTCGGACGCCATCTCCGGCGTGGTCAACATCCGCCTGCGCACCGACCGCGACGGCGGCGAGGGCACCGTCACCTTCGGCGAACGCAAGACCGAATACGACCTGCTGAACGACGTCGCCCCTGCCGGCGCCACCTGGAGCGGCCCGAACTCGCGCAAGCGCACCGATGGCCGCACCAGGACCGCCAGCGTCTGGAAGGGCCTGCCGCTGGGCGAAACCGGCTTCGTCACCATCGCCGCCGAATACAAGGACCAGGACCACACGGAACGCAGCGGCTACGACATGCGCCAGCAGTACGCCAAGGTGAACGGCGCCTTCGATCCGCGCGAGCAGACCATCAACCGCTTCAACGCCTGGTACGGCGAGCCGGAGATGCAGCAGAAGACCCTGTTCGTCAACGCCGGCAACGACGTGGGCGGCGGCGCCAAGCTCTACGGCTGGGCGAGCTACCAGCTGCGCGACGCCGAATCGGCCGGCTACTTCCGCCTGCCGCAGGATGCGCGCAACGTGCAGGCGATCTATCCGAACGGCTTCCTGCCGATCATCGCCCCGACCGTCGAGGACTTCAGCGCCGCCTTCGGCGCCAGCTGGACCGAGGGCGACTGGGACATGGACGCCTCGCTGGTGTACGGCCAGAACGGCATGAACTACTCGATCGAGCACACGCTGAACACGTCGATCGGCCCATCCAGCAAGACCCAGTTCAACGCCGGCGGCTTTTCGTACAACCAGCTCGTCTACAACGTGACCGGCGTGCGCAAGTTCGACGTGCAGGGCCTGGCGTCGCCGCTCAACCTGGCGCTCGGCACCGAGGTGCGGCGCGAAGGCTACGAGATGCATGCGGGCGAGCCGGATTCCTGGCGCTACGGCGGCGCGGTGCTGGCCAACGGCACCCCGGCCGCGCCGGGCGCCCAGGTGTTCCCGGGCTTCCGTCCGGCCAACAACGTCAGCACCTCGCGCACGGCGGTGGGCTTCTTCGCCGACGCCGAGGCCAACGTCACCGACGCCTTCCTGGCCTCGGCGGCGATCCGCGGCGAACGCTATTCCGACTTCGGCAGCAGCCTGGCCGGCAAGCTGTCGGGCCGCTACGACTTCGGCAAGAACTTCGCGCTGCGCGGCGCGGTGCAGAACGGCTTCCGCGCGCCCTCGCTGCAGCAGCAGTACTTCACCTCGACCTCGACCAACTTCATCAACGGCATCCCGTACGAGATCACCACGTTCAAGCCCAGCGACCCGGTCGCGGTGGCGCTGGGCGCCAAGGACCTGAAGGCCGAGAAGTCGACCAACTTCTCGCTGGGCGCCGTGATGCGCCTGGCCCCGGTCAGCCTGACCATCGACGCCTACCGCATCAACATGCGCGACCGCATCGTGCTGTCGGAGAACCTGACCTCGGCGGCGGTGCGCAACTACATCGTCTCGCAGGGCTTCGCCGGCGTGGGCGGCGGGCGCTTCTTCATCAACGGCGTGAGCACCAGGACGCAGGGCGTCGACATCGTCGCCAGCCTGCCGTGGAACGCCGGCGCCGCGGGCCGCTTCGACTTCACCCTGGCCGGCAACGTCAACAAGACCGAAGTGACCAAGGTCCCGACCACGGCCCAGCTGGCCGCGTTGAACCCGGCGCCGGTGCTGTTCGACCGCGTCAACGTGCTGACGCTGGAAAAGGGCCAGCCGAAGAACAAGGTCACGGCGAGCATGAACTGGAAGCTGGCCCAGTGGGGCCTGACGGCGCGCGCCACCCGCTACGGCGAGGTGCTGGCCCCGGGCACGACGGCGGCGTTCGACTACGAGCTGTCGGCCAGGACGATCGTCGACCTGGAAGCGCGCTTCGCCGCCACGCCGAAGCTGACGCTGGCCGTGGGCGCGGACAACGTGTTCGACCAGTACTCGGAAACGCTGCCGCCGGCGCTGAACACGACCGGCAACACGCCGTTCTCGAACTACACGCCGTTCGGCAACAGCGGGCGCTTCATCTACGCGCGGGCCAGCTACGCGTTCTGAGGCCCATGACCGCCGGCATCGCCTTCGCGTAGGGTGGGCAGCTCCACCCCGCCGTGCGCAATGACGCTGCGTCCGCGCTGCCCACGCGTGACGCGTGCACGGCTCGCGGCCGCAAACGAAGACGCGCCAACATGACGCGAACGTCACGCGTGGGCAGCATCGACGCAGCGTCATTGCGAACGCAAGGGTGGAGCTGCCCACCCTACGCTGCCGCAGGATGCGCACCGCGCCGCATGCCCGTCGGGATTGAAACCGAAAGGAGAACGCATGCGGATCCTGCTCACCGGAGCGAACGGTTTCATCGGACGACGATTGCTGCACGCCCTGCTGGCACAAGGCCACGAGGTGGTGTGCGCCACGCGGCCGACGGCGGCACCGACCTGCCGCCGCTGTACTGGCGCTATTTCCGCACCTGGGTCGCGCTCGGCATTCCCGCCTTCCTCGCCTTCGTCGCCATCTTCTGGCTGATGGTGGCCAAGCCGGTATAAGGACCGGCGCCACGGCGTTTCCGATTAGAATCCCGTATCGCCCACGGGGCTTTCCACATACAGGGAGACGCATGTCACACACGGTCCGCACGCTCGGTTTCGCCCTTTTCGCCACCTCGGTCGCCGCCGGCGCCGCCTTAGCCGCCCCGGTGGCCACGACTGCGCCGGCCTGGGTGGCGCGCAGCGACGCCTACACGCAGCCGGTCCTGAAGGATACCGGCAAGTACGTCCCCGAGGAATCGACCGAGCTGGGCGACGAGAGCGTCGACACGGCCATCGTCGACTTCAAGCCGCGCGTGTGGGAGCGCGAGCTGGCCGACACCGAGAAGCGCCTGCAGGAACTGCGCCGCCAGCGCGCCGCCGAACAGGACGTCAAGGTGCGCCAGGACCTGGACATCCTGATCGATTCGCGCGAAAAGAAGATCGCCACCATGAAGCTGGAGCACAAGTACCTGCTCGAGTACGTGAACGTGGGCGAATTCGTGTTCGGCGGCCTGCGCGCCCTGCTCGACCCGCGCAACAAGCCGGAACGCCAAAAGCTGGCCCTGGTGCGCCTGAAGCGCTATGCCGGCAAGGAAAGCGGCTACGTGCCGCTCGCCGTGCTGGCCAAGGCGCGCGGCGAGGAACGCCTGGCCGCCAAGGGACTGATCGGCCCCTACGTGGGCGAAGTCCAGGATGGCCTGGACAACGGCGCCACCTACATGGACGGCATCGAGGACCTGTTCAAGAAAGCCGGCATCCAGGGCTGGGAGGCCGACTTCGCGGCCCTCAAGGCCCAGGTGGCCGACTACGACGCCTGGGTCAAGGCGCGCATCCTGCCGCGCGCGCGCCATGAAGTACGCCTGCCGGAAGCGGTCTACGTGAACCGCCTGGCCAACGTCGGCGTCGACATCGCGCCCGAGGAGATGATCGAGCGCGCCGGCTTCGACTTCCAGGAAGTGCGCGACCAGATGCAGGTGGTGGCCGCCACCATCGCCGCGCAGAAGAAGATGCTGACGACCGACTACCGCGACGTGCTGCGCGAACTGAAGACGTCCACCATCCCGCCCGAGCAGCTGCTGCCCTGGTACCGCGAGCGCCTGAAGGACATCGAGGGCATGATCCGCGCGCACGACCTGGTCACGCTGCCCACGCGCGAGGCCAACATCCGGGTGGCCACCCCGGCCGAGGCGGCGCGCTCGCCGGTGCCGTTCATGAGCCCGCCGCGCCTGATCGGCAATACCGGGGAATACGGCGAATTCGTGATCCCGCTGGGCAACCCGAACGCGAAGACGAAGGACAGGATGGACGACTTCGACTTCACCGCGATGGCCTGGACGCTGGCGGCCCACGAGGCGCGCCCCGGCCACGAGCTGCAGTTCGCGTCGATGGTCGAGCAGGGCATGTCGGTGGCGCGCGCCCGCTATGCCTTCAACAGCACCAACGTCGAGGGCTGGGGCCTGTATTCGGAAGCGCTGATCCTGCCCTACATGCCGCCCGAAGGCCAGCTGGTGTCGCTGCAGGCGCGCCTGCTGCGCATGGCGCGCGCCCTGCTCGACCCGCAGATCAACCTGGGCCGCATGACGCCGCAGCAGGCCAAGGCCTTCCTGATGCAGGAGGTCGTGCTGTCGGAGCCGTTCGCGCAGTCGGAAGTGGACCGCTACGCCTACCGCAGCCCGGGCCAGGCCACCGCCTACTACTACGGCTACGTGAAGCTGCGTTCACTCAAGACGCTGGCCGAGCTGGAGCTGGGCAAGGACTTCGACCTGAAGGCGTTCAACGACTTCGTGATCGCCCAGGGCATCCTGCCGCCGGCCCTGCTCAAGCAGGCCGTCCTGCAGGATTTCATTCCCGCGCAGAAGGCGAAGCTGGCGCGCAAGTAGATGCATGGCTACGCGGCGCCGGCGCCGCGCCGAACCCGGTAAGGTGGACACTCCATTCCCTTTTCAGGAGTTCACATGCGCAAGATGATCATGATGGCGATCGCCGGCTATCTGTGGAAAAAATTCCAGTCGCGCGGCGGCGCCAGGCCAACCCACGAAGGCCGCACGGTGGGCCGCTACTGACGATACCGGGGCCGGCGCGCGCATGCGTGCCTGCCGGATCCTGCCGGGCGACGCCAAGCGCATGACGGGCGTCGGCCGGCGCGCACGTCGGCAGGGCCGTGGTGGCGCCGTCGCCGCCGCTCAGCGCCGCTGCACCTTCACCAGCTCGATCTCGAACAGCTTCGGCCACAGCTTGCCCGTCACGTACAGGCGCTTGGCCCTGGCATCCCAGGCGATCCCGTTCAGCACCGCGTCGACGTTGCTGGTGCCGCGCTGGTCCGGCGGCAGCAGGCCGGTGAGGTCGATCCAGCCGACCACGTTGCCGCTGGCCGGGTCGATGCGCGCGATCACGTCGGTACCCCAGACGTTGGCATAGAGCTCGCCGTCGACGACTTCCAGCTCGTTCAGCTGCGGCACCGGCTTGCCCTCGGCGGTCACGCGGATGCGGCGGGTTTCTTCCAGCGTCTTCGGATCGAGCACGCGGATGTCCGGCGTGCCGTCGCTCATGTAGACGTATTTCGCGTCGCTGGCCAGGCCCCAGCCTTCGCCCTTGTAGTTGAAGCGGCTCTTCAGCGCGAACGTCTTCGCGTCGTACACGAAGCCGACGTTCGACTGCCAGGTCAGGCCGACGATGGCGTCGCCCACGGCGGTCGAGCCTTCGCCGAAGTATTCCGGCGCCAGGTCCTTCTTCTGCAGCACCTTGCCGGACTTGAGCTCGACGCGGCGCAGCGAGGACTGGCCCTTCTGGCCGGTGGTCTCGAACAGGTGGCCGTCCTTGAAGAACAGGCCCTGCGTGAAGGCCTGCGGGTCATGCGGGTAGGTGTTCTTGACGACGAAGCCGTACACGGGGATCGCGGCCCGGGCCACGGACGCCGCCGGCAGGGCGACGGCGACGGCCAGGACGGCGGACAACGCGAGGGAAGCGGATTTGTTCATGGTATTCCAGGGTCGGGGCACCGGTCGGGAAGAGTGCCGGCGCGCCGGCATAGTATGCCATCGACGTCAGGGAGCCTGCGGCTCGACGTGGTCCTGCACGATGTCGGCGATGCAGCGGCGCAGGAATGCGAGCACCGGATCGTGCTCGCGGCGGCGGTGCCAGATCAGGCACATGTCCATGAACAGCGTGTCGACGTCGAGCGGCGCCACCTCCATGTCGGGCATGGCGCGGTAGATGCTGCTGTAGATGCGCGGCTGCAGCGACACCGCCGGCATCGCCGCCAGCAGGCGCGCGGTGGCCATCTGGCTGTCGGTCAGCGCCACCAGGTTGCGCGCCAGGCCGTGCGCCGCGATCACCTGGTCGACCACGGAATCCTCCTCGCCGCGCCAGCCCAGTCCCACCTGCGGATAGCGCATCGCCACCGCCAGCGTCATCGGGCCGTCGAGCCGGATCTGGCTGCGCGCATAGACGGCGTCGAAGCCGCAGCGCATCAGGCGCTGCATGCCGTGCCAGTCGCGGTAGCCCGGCTCGGGCACCCAGAACGCCAGGTCGACTTCCTCGGCGTCGATGGCCCCCGGCAGCGCGTTGCGGCTGAACTGGCGCGACCACACGCGCAGGCCCGGCGCCAGCGCGCGCAGCTTGAGCACCAGCGGCGGCAGCAGCATCGCGTCGAGGCCGTCGATCAGGCCCAGCTTGACCGTCGCATGGACCTGGCCGATGTCGACGTCGTCGCGCGCGAACAGGAAGCCGTGCGCCTGCTCCAGCCAGGCGCGCACGCGCGGCGCCAGCGCCAGGGCCAGCGCGCTCGGCTCCATCCGGTTGCCGGCGCGGACGAACAGCGGGTCGCCCAGCGCCTCGCGCAGGCGCCCGAGCGCATGGCTCATCGCCGGCTGGCCGATGAACACGCGCGCGGCGGCGCGGCCGACGTGGCGCTCCTGCATCAGCGCGTCGAACGCCACCAGCAGGTTCAGGTCGATGCGCCGGAAATCCGCGTGGCGCAGCGGCAGTTCTTCCATCGGTTCTCCCGCCATCATCCGTTATGGTCATGTGAGGCGCCATTATGTCACCGCGGTGGCCGCGCCGCGCGCGGCGCCTGCTGCGCCATGGCAACGTCTGCGGCCATGCCACCTTCCTGGCCAGGCGGGTTCGCCGAACACGCGCCGGGCCGGCCGGCTTTTCCGTTTTGCGTTAGCATTCGCCTGCCCGCCGCGCCATCGCCGCGCGGCGCTGGAATGCGAAAGGAAACCGGAATGGACAGTATCGACCTCGAAGTGCTGCACGCCTGCAACGCCTGGCTGCGCGCCGGCCATGCCTGCGAATACGTGACCGTGGTGCGCACCTGGGGATCGAGCCCGCGCCCGGTCGGCGCCACGATGGCGATCCGCGCGGACGGCACGGTGGTCGGCTCGGTCTCGGGCGGCTGCATCGAGGACGACCTGATCGCCGCCGTGCGCGAGCGCGGCATCACGCGCAGCAAGCCGGAAGTCATTACCTACGGCATCTCGGCCGATGAGGCGCACCGCTTCGGCCTGCCCTGCGGCGGCACGATCCAGCTGGTGGTCGAGCCGCTGGGCGCGCACAGCCGCATCGACGCGCTGCTGGCGCTGGCCCAGCGCCGCGTGCTGACGCGGCGCACGCTCGACCTGGACAGCGGCGCCGTCGACCTGGCCGAGGGCCACGCCGACGAGCAGCTGCGCATCGACGACGGCCGGCTGGTCAGCATCCACGGCCCGCGCCTGCGCATGCTGATCATCGGCGCCGGCCAGCTCTCGCAATTCCTGGCGCAGATCGCCGTCGGCCTGGAATACCAGGTCACCGTGTGCGACCCGCGCGAGGAATACCGCGGCAGCTGGACGCTGCCCGGCGTGCAGGTCGTGCACACGATGCCGGACGACCAGGTGCTGGCCATGAAGCTGGACAGCCGCAGCGCCGTGATCGCGCTGACGCACGACCCCAAGCTCGACGACCTGGCCCTGATGGAAGCGCTCAAGACCGACGCCTTCTACGTCGGCGCGATCGGCTCGCGCGCCAACAATGCGCGCCGCCGCGAGCGCCTGCGCGAGTTCGACCTCAGCGCGGAACAGATCGACAAGCTGCATGGCCCGATCGGCATCTATATCGGCAGCAAGACGCCCTACGAGATCGCGGTCTCGATCCTGGCCGAGCTCACCGCCGTCAAGAACGGCGTGCCGCTGCCGCTGCAAATCTCGGTCGAAGCCGGCAAGGCGATGGCCGGCCAGCCGGCCACCGAGGCGCCGCCGGACGCGCTGGCCGCCTGAATTTCCCACCAACGAGAAGGAGTTCTCCCCGATGAAGATCCGGATCATGCTGCTTGCCGCGTGCGCGCTGGCCGGCGCCGCCCAGGGCGCGCTCGCCAGCCCCGACCTGGCCAAGGCCAAGAACTGCATGGCGTGCCATGCGGTGGCCACCAAGATCGTGGGCCCGGCCTACAAGGACGTCGCCGCCAAGTACGCCAAGGACGCGGGCGCCGCCGAGCGCCTGGCGCAGAAGATCCAGAAGGGCAGCCAGGGCGTGTGGGGCCCGGTGCCGATGCCGCCCAATCCGCAGGTCAGCAACGACGAGGCCGCGACGCTGGCCAAGTGGATCCTGGCCCAGAAATGACCGCCGCGGGACGCGCCGTCCCGCGCGTCCATCGTCTCAGGCGGCGCGCAGCAGCAGCGCCGCCAGCACCAGCATCGTCAGGCCCGTGCAGGTCTCGATCGCGCGCCACACGGCGGGCCGCGCCAGCACGAAGGCGCAGCGCCGCGCCAGCCATCCCAGTCCCGAGAACCACAGCAGCGAGGCCGCCATCGCGCCGGCCGCGAACGAGCCGCGGTGGTCCGCCGCCAGGCTGCTGCCGACCGCGCCCAGCAGCACCACCGTGTCCAGGTAGACGTGCGGGTTGAGCAGGGACATCGCCAGCACCACGCCCAGCGCCCTGGCGGCGCCGTCCCGGCGCGCGCCTTGTTGTCCGTCCTGCCGCGCCCCCTGCCGTGGATCCTGCGGCGCGCTGCCGCCGCGCCAGGCCGCGCGCAGGCAGCGCACGCCGTACCACAGCAGGAACAGGGCGCCGCCCCAGCGCGCCGCCGCCAGCAGGCCCGGCGCGGCCGCGACCAGCGCCCCGAAGCCGGCCATGCCCAGCGCGATCAGTGCGATGTCGACGAGCACGCAGGCGGCCACCGTCAGCGCGACGTGGCGGCCGCCGACGGCGGTGCGGATCACGTGGGCGTTCTGGGCGCCGATGGGCATGATCAGGCTGGCGCCCAGGCCCAGCCCCTGCAGGAAGATGGCTTGCGAAAACATGGTGCGGTTCCCCGGATGGTTCGAATCGGGCACAGCATGCCGCGCAGGAGGGTGCTCATCAATTATATTAATGAAATCTAATCCTCATTAAATCCGGCTAATCCAATGACCATCGATCCACGCCGCAGCGACGCGTTCCTGGCCGCCGTCGACAGCGGCAGCCTGGAGCAGGCCGCGCTGCGCCTGAACGTGACGCCATCGGCGGTGTCGCAGCGCATCGCCGCCCTCGAGCAGGACCTGGGCACGCCGCTGCTGGTGCGTGCGCGCCCCTGCCGCCCGACGGCGCCGGGCATGCGCCTGCTGCAGTTCCTGCGCCGCCGCGCGCTGCTCGAGGACGAATTCTTCGCCGAGCAGCGCGACGATCCCGGGCCCGTGCGGGTGACGCTGGCGGTCAACAACGACAGTCTCGCCACGTGGCTGCTGCCGGTGCTGGCGCCGGTGCTGGTCGGGGAGGGCATGCTGGTCGAATTCGTGCTGGACGGCCAGGGCCATACCTTCGCGCTGCTGGAACAGGGCCGCGCGCTGGCGTGCGTGTCGGGAGAGACGGCGCCGATGCGCGGCTGCACCGTCGAGGCGCTGGGCGCGATGCGCTACCGGATGGTGGCCGCGCCGGCCTTCGCCGCGCGCTGGTTCCCCGGCGGCATGACGCGGGAAGCGGCGCGCCATGCGCCGGTGATGGTGTTCGACCGCAAGGACACGTTGCAGACCACCTTCCTGCTGCAGCATTTCGGCCTGCCGGAAGGCGCGTATCCCTTCCATTACGTGCCGTCCAGCGACCCCTACGTGCAGGCGATCCGCCTCGGGCTCGGCTACGGCCTGCTGCCGCTCGAGCAGTGCGCGGCGATGCTGGCGAGCGGCGCGCTGGTCGACCTGGCGCCCGGGCTGCACGTGGACGTGCCGCTGTACTGGCATGCGTGGCGGATCCAGCCGCCGCGGCTGGAGCGCATGGGGACGGCGCTGGTCAAGGGTGCGCGCGCCGTGCTGCTGCCCCTGGCGCCGCCGTGACGCCGGCCGGCAGCGACTGCGCCACGCCCCACGCCAGTTCCGGCACCAGGAACAGCCACAGCAGCGGCGCACCGGTCTGCGCCAGCGTCCACGCCATCCACGCCGCGAACAGCAGGCGCGCCACGGCGTCGTGGCGGCCCAGCGCGATGCTCGGCGCGCGCAGGCGCAGCACCGACCACACCAGCACGACGCTGCCCATCAGGCAGGCGAACAGCAGGTGGAACGGGCCGAAGGCGGGCAGGGCGGCGCCGCCGAGCCGGGTATTCGCGGCGGACAGGTGGGCATGCGCCAGGGCGAACGTCCACGGCGTGGCGAACGGCGCGGTGAGCAGCAGGTCGTAGGCGGCGCTGGCGCGCACCAGTTTCAGGAAGGCGGATTCGGTCATGACGGCTCCATCGGTGAATGTCGCCGCATGATGAACCCTGGAGTACACTCCAGGGTCAACCCCTGATCGATCCCGCCATGCACATCGGTGAACTGTCCCTCGCGACCGGCCTGAGCCGGGATACGCTGCGCTTCTACGAAAAACGCGGCCTGCTGGCCGCGCGCCGCCTGGCCAACGGCTACCGCGACTATCCGCACGAGGCGGTGCAATGGCTGTGCTACCTGCGCAGCGCCCAGGCGCTCGGCTTCACGCTGGCCGAGATCGAGGCCGGCATGCCGCTGCTGCAGGATGCCGACACCTCGGCGGCCAGCCTGCGGGCGGCGCTGGCGCGCAAGCTGGCCGACATCGACGCCCGCATCGCCGGCCTGGCCGTGCTGCGCGAACGGCTGGCGCGCGAGCTGGCGGCGCCGGCCGATTGCCCGGTCCTGGCCGCACGGTAGCGCAAGACTATTTTTTAGCGGATAGACACGGATACAATACAACGACAAGCGGGCCGCGAGCCCGTCCGCGATCCGCATGGATCGTCCTGGGGAGGGCATCGATGAACTGGGGAATCGAATTCGTGTCGGCAAAGTTCTTGCCGACACTGCCGGAGGATTGCCAGGTGAATCCCGGCCGCTATGGTTTCGAGCTCGCCCTGTGCCTGGCGCAGGGGCTGAACCGGCAGGGCATCGTCACCAGTTATCCGAACGACGAGGACTGGGCCTGGTTCCTGGACTACGAGCCGTCCGACGCGCTCAACCTGACGATCTGCTGCGCCAGCCGCTGCGGCATCGGCGCCGGCTACGGGGACGTGCCGATCGTCTGGACGGTCTCGATCCACGAACGGCGCAGCATGAACCAGCGCATCTACAACCTGTCCAGCCATGCGGAACTGGAGGCGCTGGGCAGCCGCATCGTCGCGCTGCTGCGGAACGAAGACATCGAGCCCGTTCGGGTGAAAGTTTAAATTGGAAATTTGTTACAGAAGATTGTCGTCCCGTAATGGTGCTGACGCGTTAATGGCATGAGCGCCGACGGATGGCGCACCGTTCACGATGGAGATGACATGAAACGCCTGCTTGCCGCCGCCGCCGTGCTGGCCACCCTGACCAACACCGCCCTTGCCGGCGAACTGACCCTTTTCGCCGACAGCAATTTCCGCGGCAACCGCGTCACGCTGGAACGCGATGCCCGCAACCTGGGCGACATGAACTTCAACGACCGCGTCTCGAGCATCGCGATCCGTTCCGGCGTCTGGCAACTCTGCGAACACGCGAACTTCGACGGCCGCTGCATCGAACTGGGCCCGGGCGAGTACCGCAACCTGCCGGATTTTAACGATGCCATTTCCTCGGTCCGCGAAGTGACGCGCGGACCGGGCCGCGGACCGGGCGGCCCGGGGCGCTGGGACGACCGTGACGAACGCGGCGACCACGGGGACTGGCGCGGCGACCGCGGCGGCTGGCGCGACGACCGCCGGGGCGGCGACGACGTCGAACTGTTCTCCAGCCAGCGCTTCGAAGGCGCCCAGGTGGGCCTGTCGCGCGACCAGCGCTCGCTCTCCGACGTCGGCTTCAACGACCGCGCCGGCTCGATCATCATCCGCGAAGGCCGCTGGGAATTCTGCGAACACGCCGACTTCCGCGGCCAGTGCGTCGTCTTCGGCCCGGGCCGCTACGCCTTCCTCGAACAAATGAACAACCGCATCTCCTCGATGCGCCGCGTCCGCTGATCCCCCTCAAACCGGGGTCCGAGCCCGGTTTTTGGCAATAGCCCGAATGCATCCAAAGATGCGATGTCGCATGCGTAGCACGTTGCTGCCACCAAGATCTTTCCAAAATTCGGGCTCTGACCCCGGCTCTGACCCCGGTTTGAGGGGGGTCAGGTGAGCAGGGCGACGCCCTTGACTTGGGCCCAGAGTTGCTGGCCGGGGGTGATGGCGAGGTCGCGGCGCGAGCGTTCGGTGATGCGTGCCAGCAGCGGCGAGGCGCCCACGCGCAGTTGCACCAGCACGTGGCCGGGCACGTCGGTAGCGGCCACCGTCGTCACCACGGCCGGCAGCAGGTTGACGATGCTGGTGCCCTGCGGCCGTGCCAGGGCCAGGCTGACGTCGCGCGCGTGGATGCGGCAGCGCAGGCGGCTGCCCAGCGGCTCGTGGCGCCGGCCCACGTACAGCGTGCCGCCGGCGAAGTCCAGGCGCGACAGCGCGTCCGGCGCGTGGCCGGCCAGTACCGTGTCGAGCACCACGCCGGCATCGTCGGCGAACGCGGGCGGCAGGTCGGCGCGCGCCAGCGTCTCGCCCAGGGGACCGCTGGCGACGACCTTGCCGGCATCCAGCAGCACCAGGTGGTCGGCCAGGCGCGCCACCTCGTCCGGGGCGTGGCTGACGTAGACGATCGGGATCGCCAGCTCCGCGTGCATGCGCTCGAGATAGGGCAGGATTTCCTGCTTGCGGCGCAGGTCGAGGGCCGCCAATGGTTCGTCCATCAGCAGCAGGCGCGGCGACGCCAGCAGGGCGCGCGCGATGGCCGCGCGCTGGCGCTCGCCGCCCGACAGCTGGTGTGGACGCCGGTCCAGCAGGTGGCCGATGCCGAGCAGCTCGGCCACCGGCGCCAGCGCGAAGCGGCGCGCGGCCGGTGCGATGCGCCGGCGGCCGAAATCCAGGTTGGCGCGCACGGACAGGTGCGCGAACAGGCTCGCCTCCTGGAACACATAGCCCAGCGGACGCTGGTGCACCGGCAGGAAGATGCCGGCCGCATCGTCCTGCCAGGTCTCGCCTCCCAGCGCGACCAGGCCGCCGGGCGCCCGTTCCAGGCCCGCGATCGCGCGCAGGATCGTGGTCTTGCCGGAACCCGAATGGCCGAACAGGGCGCTGATGCCGCGCTCGGGCAGGTGTAGGTCGACGTCCAGCAGGAAGTCGCCGCGGTCGAGGCGGATGCGGGCGCGGATCGTCATCGGCCGTGTCCTTTCCCGGCGTGCGGCCGGAAGGTGGACAGCGCCAGCAGCACCAGGAAGGCGAACACCAGCATGCCGCCGGACAGCCAGTGCGCCTGCGCGTACTCGAGCGCCTCGACGTGGTCGTAGATCTGCACCGAGATCACGCGCGTCTTGTCGGGGATGTTCCCGCCGATCATCAGCACCACGCCGAACTCGCCGACCGTGTGCGCGAAGCCCAGCACCGCGGCGGTCAGGAAGCCGGGCCGGGCCAGCGGTACCGCGACCGACCAGAACGTGTCCCAGGGACCGGCGCGCAGCGTCGCCGCCACTTCGAGCGGGCGCTCGCCGATCGCCTCGAAGGCATTCTGCAGCGGCTGCACGACGAAGGGCAGCGAATACAGCACCGAGGCGATCACCAGCCCGGGAAAGGTGAAGGGCAGCAGGCCGATGCCGAGCGCCTGCGTCAGGCGGCCGCCGGCGCCGTCCGGGCCCAGCACCAGCAGCAGGTAAAAGCCGATCACGGTCGGCGGCAGCACCAGCGGCAGCGCGACCACCGCGCCGACCGCGTGGCGCAGGGGCGAGCGCGTGCGCGCCAGCCACCAGGCGAGCGGGGTGCCGAGCGCCAGCAACAGCAGCGTCACCAGGGTCGCGAGTTTCAGCGTCAGCCGGATCGCGGCCAGGTCGGCGGCGTCGATCACTTACAGCGCGTAGCCGTAGCCGCGGATGATGTCCCGGGCCTTGTCCGACTTCAGGTAGGTGGCCAGCGCCCGGGCGGCGGCATTGTCGGCGCCCCGCGACAGGAGGACGGCATCCTGGCGGATCGGGTCGTGCAGCGCGGCCGGCACGATCCAGCCCGAGCCCGCGGTCAACCTGCCGTCGGCCCAGACCTGCGACAGCGCGACGAAACCCAGTTCGGCATTGCCCGTGCCGACGAACTGGTAGGCCTGGGCGATGTTCTCGCCCTGCACCAGCTTGGGCCGCACCGTCGCCGTCACGCCAAGCCGGTCCATGGTCTCGACGGCGGCCAGGCCGTAGGGCGCGGTCTTCGGGTTGGCGATCGCCAGGTGGGCGTAGGCGCCGGTTTCCAGCACCTTGCCGTGGGCATCGACGTAGCCCGGGCGCGCCGACCACAGCACCAGCTTGCCGGTGGCATAGGTGAAGCGCGAGCCGGCCACCGTCCTGCCTTCCTTCTCCAGCCTGGCCGGGGTGGCGTCGTCGGCCGCCAGCAGCAGCTCGAATGGGGCGCCGTTGACGATCTGGGCGTAGAACTTGCCGGTGGCGCCGAAGGCCAGCACCGCCTTGTGGCCCGTGTCCCGCTCGAAGGCGGCGGCGATGCGCTTCATCGGTTCGGTGAAATTGGCGGCGACGGCCACCTGCACCTCGGCGGCGTGGGCGGCAACGGACGCGCTGGCGCAGCCGAGCATGGCCAGCAGGACGGCAAGACGTTTCATGCGGTTCTCCGTGGAATGGCGCTATACACTGGAGTATATAACGAAAGATTGGCGTTAGTGCACAGCCGGCGATTGCGGTTATGCTCTCGTCCTGGCACAAGCGGAGAAGGCGATGGACGAGGAAGGCGGCAACTTTGCATTGCAGGGCACGCTGTCGATGACGGTGGGCGGCGAACCCTTCGGCGGCCACGGCCGCATCGAACTGCTGGCGAAGATCGCCGAGACCGGTTCGATCAGCCAGGCCGCCAGGGCGGTGCCGATGAGCTACAAGGCCGCCTGGGACGCCGTCGACGCGATGAACAACCTGGCCGGCGAACCGCTGGTGGAACGGCTGGCCGGCGGCAAGGGCGGCGGCGGCACGCGGCTGACGGCGCGCGGCGCGCGCCTGGTGCGGCACTTCCAGGCGCTCGAACAGGTGCACCGCCGCTTCGTCGCGCAACTCGACGGCATGTCGGCCGCGATGGCCGACGACTTCAACCTGCTCAACCGGCTGCACATGAAAACCAGCGCACGCAACCAGTTCTTCGGCACCGTCGCCAGCGTCAAGGCGGGCGCCGTCAACGACGAGATCGCACTCGACATCGCCGGCGGCGACCAGCTCGTCGCCATCGTCACCCACGACAGCACCGAGAGCCTGGGCCTGGCGCCCGGCGTCCAGGCCTTCGCCCTGGTCAAGGCCTCGTCGGTGATCCTGCTGACCGATGCCGGCGGCGCGCGCTTCTCGGCCCGCAACCGCCTCGAGGGTACCGTGGCGCGCCTGCTGCCCGGCGCCGTCAACACCGAGGTCGTGCTCGACCTGGGCGGCGGCGGCAGCATCGCGGCCATCATCACCAACGCCAGCGCCGAGGCGCTCGCGCTGCGCGCAGGCGCGCCGGCCACCGCGATGTTCAAGGCGTCGAGCGTGATCGTGGGCGTGCCGGGCTGAGGATGGGCGCGACCGTTCGCCCCGCCCGGCGCCGGGAACGAAGGGCCTAGCTGCTGAACTTGCGCGCCAGTTCGTCGCGCTCGAAGGCCGCGACGACGAAGTCGACGAAGGCGCGCGTCTTGGCGGGCAGCAGGGCGCGGCTCGGGTAATACAGCGAGATCGATCCCGCATCCACGTACCAGTCCGGCAGCAGGCGCACCAGCGTGCCCTGCGCCAGGCCCGCCAGCACGTCGGGCATGGCCAGCACGGCCACGCCCATCCCCAGCAGCGCCGCCGCGCGCACGGCTTGCGGATCGCTCAAGACCGCCAGCGTGCGCATTTCCAGCAGCGCCTGCTCGCCGGCGCCGGTGCGCATGTGCCATTCGCGCATGCGGCCACTGTGCAGGAAGCGCATGCCGATCGCATCCAGGCCGGCCAGGTCGCGCGGATGGCGCGGCAACGCGCGTCCCGCCAGCCATGCCGGCGCCGCCACCGCCACCAGGTGCACCGGCGCCAGCGTGCGCGCGACCATGCCCTGGTTCAGGCCGAAGCCGCCGCCGATCGCGACGTCGTAGCCTTCGCCGATGAGGTCGACCTGGCGGTTCTCGAAATGCCACTCCGGCTTGATGCGCGGGTAGCGCGCCAGGAATGCCGGCAGCAGCGGCATCAGGTAGTCCAGTCCGAAGATCGGGGAGACGGTCAGCTTCAACACGCCGCCCGGCTCGTCCTGGCCGGTCGCCACGTCGGCCAGCGCCGCCTGCAGGCCGTCGAGGTTGGCGCCGATGCCGGCCAGCAGGCGCTCGCCGGCTTCCGTCAGGCGCAGGCGCCGCGTCGAGCGCTGGAACAGGCGCGCGCCCAGGTTCCTTTCCAGCATGGCGACGTTGCGGCTGACGGCGGCCGGGCTCAAGCCCAGGCGCCGCGCCGCTTCCGAAAAGCTGGACGCTTCCGCCGCGCGCACGAAGCATTCGAGGTTGCTGAGGGTTTCCATGCCGGGATTTTATAATAATGTTTGAAAATGCTTAAAGCGATTCAGGACTAATCAAGCAGGAATAAACGGCGGATAGTGCACGCATCGACAACCCATCCGAAAGGACACGATCATGATCACCCCTACCGTTTCTTCCCTGCCGCGGCAAGGCAAGGTTGCCCCGTCACCGGCGCCGCCGTCGACGTCGACGGCGGCCCGGTCGCCTGATCCGGAGGATGCCATGAGCACAGCGATCCGCATCCACGCCACCGGCGCCCCGTCGGTGCTGCGCACGGAATCCGTCGAGGTGGGCCGGCCCGGCCCCGGCCAGGTACGCCTGCGCCAGCAGGCGGTGGGCGTGAACTACGTCGACACCATGGTGCGCGACGGCCGCTACCCGCTGCCGCTGCCGGCCATCCCCGGCTTCGAGGCCGCCGGCACCGTCGAGGAAACCGGGCCGGGCGTGACGGGCCTGGCTGCCGGCCGGCGCGTGGCCTATTTCTTCGCCGCCGGCGCCTATGCCAGCGAGCGCCTGGTCGACGCGCGCGCGCTGGTGCCGCTGCCGGACGACATCGATGCCGAACGCGCCGCCGCCTTCCTCGCCAAGGGCCTGACGGCCTGGATGGGCATGCACGCGCTGTACCGCCTGCGCGCCGGCGAGACGATCCTGGTGCAGGGCGCGTCGGGCAACGTCGGGGCGATCCTGTCGCGCTGGGCGCGGGCGCGGGGTGCGACCGTGATCGGCGTGGCCGGTTCGGCAGCCAGGCTGGACAAGGTGGCGCGCGGCGCGCACCACGCGCTGGCGGCGGACGATGCCGGATTCGCCGGCAAGCTGCGCGCGCTCGCGCCGCACGGCGTGGACGCGGTCTACGACTTCGTGGGCGCGGCCGTGGCGCAATCGACGCTGGATGCGCTGCGCGACGGCGGCACCGTCGTGGCGATCGGCGCGGCCTCCGGTGCGCCGCGCTTCGACCCGGCGCTGCTGGCGCGGCGCCGCATCGCCGTGCGCGCCGGCGGCACGCCGCAGTACGTGAACGCGGACAACGTGCTGGAGGCGGCGGAAGACCTGTTCGGCGCGCTGCGCGCCGGCCTGTTCGACGACCTGGAGATCGTGCGCCACCCGCTGGCGCGGGCGGCGCAGGTGCACGAGGACATCGCGGCGCGCAGGCTCGCCGGGCTGGCGGTGCTGGTCCCGTAAAAGACCCGCACAAAGAACAACGTCGTCCCGGCGGAGGCCGGGACCCAATCTTGCCGGCGTCGTCGAAACGCATGCAGGAATTGGGTCCCGGCCTTCGCCGGGACGACGGTCTTCGGGCTGCGGTCCCGCTCAGAACTTGTAGCGCGCGCCCACCATGTACCTGCGTCCGCCGGTCGTCACCGTCAGCACCTGCTCCTTGGTGCGGCCGTGCGTGCGCATGGTCTCGTCGTTGAGGTTGATGCCCTCGAAGGACAGGCTCAGGTTCTTGGTGAGGTTGTAGCCGATGCTCAGGTCGACCTGGCCGTACGGCTCGACGTAGCGCGGGTTCGGCTGGTTGTTGTCGGCCACCGAGGCGAGGAACTCGTCACGCCAGTTGTAGGCCAGGCGCACCGACCACTTGCTGTCCTCGTAGATGCCGACCAGGTTGGCCGAATCCGACAGGCCGACCAGCGCGAACTGGTTCGCGGTGCCCATGTTGTCGAACTTCAGGTCGGAATTCACCCACGTGTAGTTCGCCTGCACGCCGAAGCCGCTGTTGCCGAAGAAGTGCTGCAGGTTCAGCTCGGCGCCCTTGAGCTTGGCCTTCTTCTCGTTCACGTAGGTCGTCAGCAGGTAGGGCAGCGCCGGATCGCCCGGGATGCCGCTGATGGTGCCCAGCGCATTGCCCGCCTCGTTGGTGCCGGTCATGGTGACGCCCGGCTGGCCGTTGAAGTTGCGCAGGATGTAGTTGCGCATGCAGTTGGTGTCGGTGGCCACGCACCCGGCGGCGACCGCGGCGTTCCAGTACTTGCCGCCGACCGGCGTGGTGGCCGTGGTCGACGGTTCGTTCACGACCACCTGGCCGGCGTAGTTGTCGAGGTCCTTGTGGAACAGGCCCAGCGAGACCATGCTCTGCTTGGTGTAGTACCACTCGGCCGACAGGTCCAGGTTCTTCGACTTGACGGGTTCGAGCGCCGGGTTGCCGCGGTTGCCCGTGACGCCGCGCACCGAGGCCGTGGTGCCGATGCTGGTGCCGCCCTCGATCTGGTCGTAGCGCGGACGGCCGATCGACACGCCGTAGCTGGCGCGCACCTTGAAGTCGTCGCGCACGTCCATGTCCCAGTCGAAGGTCGGCAGGAAGTTCTTGTAGCTGCCCGTCTGGGTCTGGTAGGTGGTCGCGCCGAACACCAGCGGCAGCTCGTTCTGCGAGATCCAGTTCAGCTGCGTCGGCACCTTGGCCAGGCCGGTCGAGGCGACGTCGGTCTTCTCGTAGCGGAAGCCCACGCCCGTGTGCATCGGCATCGCGGTATCCCAGTCGGTGTTGAACTGCAGGTACAGCGACTTGGTCTTCTCGACCGTGGTGCGGTCGAACTGCGGGTCCGACAGGCTCGGCGTGTAGCCGGCCCGGTCGCCGGTGAGGGCGATGGCGGCGTCGCGCACCTTGGAAAAGTCGAAGGTGTGGATCTGGTCGAACAGCTTCGGATCGCCCGAGCCGCCCAGCTTGTCGAAGTACTGGCGCAGCGAGTCGGCCTGCCACAGGCTCTGGTCGTAGCCGCCGTTGGCCGCCGTGGCGGTGCCGGACCAGGTGTCGCGCTGGACCTGCTGGAACTTCGAGTGGTTGTCGTTCTTGACGTAGCCGAGGCCGAAGTTCAGGTTCGAGCGCTGCAGCATCTTCAGGCTGCCGCCGACCTGGGCCTGGTCGATCTTCATCTTGTTGATGCCGTCCTGGAACCAGGAGCCGCTGACCTGGTGCGGCGCGCGCACGAAGTCGGCGCCCTGGATCGACAGCACCGGCATCTCGTTGCTGAAGTCCAGCGCCGAGGTGCCGCGGCTGAAGCTGACGGTGGCCAGGTCGTTGTTCGAGCCGTACGGGCTGTCCTTCTTGGCTTCCGCGGTCGAATGGTGCGCGTCGAAGGTCAGCTTCAGCGACGGCGAGGCTTTCCACTGGGCGTTGAAGCCGACGGAATTGTTGTTGGCCACCGTGGCGAAGTCGCCGCCGTTCATCGCGATGTCCTGGTTGCTCACCCGCTCTTCATAGTAGATCGGCGTGGCCACCGGCCCCTTGGTGAAGGTGCTCGACTGGACCGTGGTGTCGTGGTTGAACCAGGCCGACAGCTCGTGGTACTTGGTCTGCACCTTGTTCTGCGAATAGGTGTAGTCGAGCGTGGTGGTCAGGTCCTTGTTCGGACGGAACTGGAAGGTCAGCTGGCCGTTGGTGCGCTGGCGCTTGGAGCCGCGCATGAAGTAGGAGATGTTCTGCGGCGTCAGGTAGATGTCGTTGGCGCCCGGCGGGTTGGTCACGCCCGCGTAGCCCGGCGTGCCCGGCTGCGGGATCGCGCCGCTCGACGTGTCGCCCATCTTGAACGGTCCCAGCCAGCCGTTGGTGACGGACGCCTGGTTCACGCCCAGGTTGCGTTCCTGGTAGCTGCCGCTGACGGCCACGCCGAACATGCCGTTGCCGAAGGTGGTGCTGTAGATGCCCGAGATCTCGGGCGTGTACGAGCGCTTGGCCTTGTCGGCGTCCGGCAGGTTGTCGTTGGAGGTGTCGTACACGCCCTTGATGCCGACGCTGGCCGTGTTCCCCAGGTCGAACGGACGCGCCGTCATGATGTTGATGGTGGCGCCGATGCCGCCCGGCGGCGTGTCGGCGCGCGCGCTCTTGTAGACCTGGATCTGCTGCACCGATTCCGACGCCAGGTTGCTGAAGTCGAAGGCGCGGCCGGCCTGGTCGCCCAGGCTGGCGGTCGGCATCTGGCGGCCGTTGAGCAGCACCATGTTGAGGTCGGGGCCGACGCCGCGCACGGTGACGTTGGCGCCTTCGCCGCGGTTGCGGTCGATCGACACGCCGGAGATGCGCTGCAGCGATTCGGCCAGGTTGGTGTCCGGGAACTTGCCGATGTCGTCGGCCACGATGCCGTCGACGATGCCGTCCGAGTTGCGCTTCAGGTTCAGCGTCGACTGCAGGCTGGCGCGGATGCCGGTCACGACCACGGTATTGGCCGCGGTGGGCGGCGCATTCGTGACGGCGGGACCGGGCGCTGCCTGGGCTGCCGGCTGGGCCGCGGCATCGGCCGCGGCTTCCTGGGCATGCAGGGGCGCGCCCAGCGCCGCGCAGGCGCCGGCAACGGCCAGGCAGACCAGGCGCTGCCGGGTATGGAGGCGAAAATGGGGATGTCCCTTGGTGGTGTACGGCACGGTGTCTCCTCTCTCTGTGGAAAGTAACGCGCTCGCCCTTGGCGGACGGCGTCGTCGGTGGTCCTGCGAAACTCACCTGTCCCTTGTTCTCGTTGTTTTCGTGGGACTGCGTTCTGTGCTGGAAAGCGACTCTGCGGTCACTTCATGTGTCACGAACGTACTTATCAAAGTGAAGAGTAGAAAAAACACGTCAATTGGTCAATCCAACGAACAAACTAAATTCACATTTTTCGCCATGCGAATCGGGTAAGTGCGGTTTTCCGGACAAGCGTTCCGGCCGTTCCGGCAGGCCGCCGCGGCGGTCGCCCGGCCATGCCAAGAAATCGATTTCATAAACAAATCAATGACTTCGGCATCTTCCTCCGCGGGCGTCCGGGCTTATACTGGCGGCTCGGCCACGTGGATAAAAAATCAAAAAACGGCCGTCCGCCACCTCCGCCGACAACGGGGGCGATGTTGCATAATCATCACATCCTGGACGTCGATCGCGCCATGCCCGTCACTGGTGACCAGCAATTACTCAAGCAATTGAATCGGATGGCGCTCGTGCGCCAGGTGAGCATCCAGCCCGGCCTGTCGCGCGCCGCGCTGGCCGACGTGCTGCAGCTGACCAAGTCGACCGTCAGCATGCTGGCGCGCGAACTGGTGGACGAGGGCTGGCTGGCCGAGAGCGAACTGCTGGTCACGGGCGAGGTCGGCCGGCGCGCGACGCCGCTGCACCTGGCGCCCGACCGCCTGGCCCTGCTGGGCGCCGAGCTGGGCGTGGACGAGGCGCGCGTGGTGGCGACCAACCTGCTCGGCGAAGTGCTCGACACGCGCATCGTCAGCTACGAGGACGCGGCCGATCCGGCCTCCTGCCTGCGCCTGGTGGCGCTGGCCCTGGTACGGCTGGCGCGCCGCCTCGGCCGGGCCGCCGGCGCCGGCACGCAGGCGCGGCGCGTGCTGGGCGTCGGCCTGGGCCTGCACGGCGCCGTCGACGAGGCGCGGGGCGTGCTGCGCCACGCGCCGCACCTGGGCTGGCGCGACGTCGACGTGGCCGGCCAGGTGCAGTTGCACTTCGCCGGCTCGCCGCTGGCGGGACTGCCGCTGTACATGCAGAACGAGGCCAACGTCGCCGCGCTGGGCGAATTCGAATTCACCGACCAGGCCTCCACCGACCCGCTGATCTACCTGTCGATCGGCTACGGCGTGGGCGCCGGCGTGCTGGTCAACGACCGCCTGCTGACCGGGCTGCACGGCTTCGCCGGCGAAGTGGGGCACGCGATCCTGCAGGCCGACGGTCCGCCCTGCTCGTGCGGACGGCGCGGCTGCGCCGACGCCCTGATCGGCCTGGGCTCGCTGCTCGGCAAGGAGCGTCCCAGCCACGCGGCGCTGGAGCGCCTGTTCGCGCGCGTGGCCGACGGCGAACGCACCACCTGCGCGGCCGTCGCCGCGGCCGGGCACCAGCTCGGCATCCTGCTGAACAACCTGTGGGCCGGTTTCGACCCGATGGCGATCGTGATCGGCGGCCCGGCGCTGCAACTGGGCGACGCCCTGATCGCGCCGGCGCGCGCGGTGCTGGCGCAGTACGCCGACGCCGCGCTGCTGACGGCGCCGGCCATCCGCACCTCGCACTTCGGCGCCCAGGCCGTCGCCGTGGGCGCCGCCGCGCTGGTGCGCTACCGCGTCACGCGGCCGCTCGACGTGCAGAGCATCGAACGCCGCGCCGGCCGTCCGCTGGCGGCCGCGCGCATGGCGGACGGGGTGGTCATGCCGGCGTGAACGACAGGGCGGCCGCCCCGGATGCGCATGCGTGACATTTCGAGAGCCGTGCGCGCCGCAGGCGCGGCATAATCGTCCCAGGATCCTGTTCGGCGACGGCGATGAACGATTTCTTGCCCACGGAATGCGACATCGTGATGGAGGGCGGCGTCACGTCCGGCATCGTCTATCCGGCCTTCGTGGCACGGCTGGCGCGCCGCTTCACGCTGCGCTCGATCGGCGGCGCCAGCGTCGGCGCCGTGGCCGCGGTCGCGGCGGCGGCGGCCCAGTACCGGCGCAACCGCGCGCGCGCGCAAGGCGGCGCAGACGATGACGCGGGTTTCACCATCCTCGCCAGATTGCCGCGCCGCCTGCAGGCGCGCGTTGGCGGCCACACCCGCCTGTTCTCCCTGTTCCAGCCCTGCGCCGACCTGGCGCCCCATTTCGGCGTGCTGGCGGCCTCGCTGAACGCGCCGAGCCGGCCGCGCGCCGTGCTGCGCGCCGCCACCGCGCTGCTGCTGCGCTTTCCCATCGGTACCGGCAGCGGCGCGCTGGCGTGGATGCTCGGCTTCGTGGTCAGCGCCGGCCTGCTGGGCGGGCACTGGCCGCGCACGGCCGGTGGCGCCATCGCGGCCGGATTGTGGTTCGGCCTGTGCCTGCTGGCAGCCGCCCTGGCCGGCGCCGCGCTGCACGCCGCATTCTCCGCCTGGCGCGGGCTGCGCGCCAACCGCTGCGGCATCTGCCCGGGCCTGCGCACGGATCCCGGCAGCCCGCCGGCGCTGACCGAATGGCTGCATGCGCTGGTGCAGGAAATCGCCGGCCTGGACGACGCCGCGCCGCTGACCTTCGGCCAGCTGCGCACGGCGCAACCGCCGATCGAGCTGGCCCTGATGACCACCGGCCTGTCCGAACTGCGCGCCCACCGCCTGCCGCATTCCAGCGCCGACCTGGTGTTCCGCGCCTCGGAGCTGGAGGCGCTGTTCCCGCCGCCCGTCATGGCCGCGCTGCTGGCCGGCGCGCGCCGCAGCAAGCACGGCAAGGAGACCAGCGCGCTGCTGGCGCGCCTGAACGCGGATGGCGAAGACTGGTACTTCATGCCGCCGGCGGACGCGCTGCCGGTGGTGGTGGCCGCGCGCATGAGCCTGAGCTTTCCCGTGCTGCTGCAGGCCGTGCCCCTGTACCGCCTGCGCGTGCCGCCGGCGGGCGGCCACGGCCTGGAACTGTTGCGCACCTGGTTCTCGGACGGCGGCCTGACCAGCAATTTTCCGATCCACTTCTTCGATGCCATCCTGCCCACCCGTCCGACCTTCGGCGTGACGCTGCAGGCCGACCTCGACGCCGGCGCCCCGTTCGCCCATCGCGTCGTCCTGCCGACCAACAATGCCGACGGCGCCGTCCCGGCCTGGCTCGCGATCGACGCCGCCGACGGCCGCCCGGCGCTGGCGCGCTTCGCCGGCGCCATGCTGCGCACCATCCGTACCTGGCGCGACGAGGCCCTCAAGCGCACCCCCGGCTACCGCGACCGCATCGTGCTGATCCGCCACACGAAGCAGGAAGGCGGCCTGAACCTGGACATGACGCGCCGCGCCATCGCCACCATGAGCCGCAGCGGCAGCGTGGCCGCGCGCCGCATCCTCGACCGCTTCCTGGATCCGGAACCGCAGCGCAACGGCTGGCTGAACCATCGCTGGGTGCGCATGCGCAGCACGGCCGCCGTGCTGCAGGACATGCTGGCCCCGCTCGGCGAGGCCTGGCACGACGCCAGCCTGGTGCCGTCCTACGAGGCGCTTTGGCAGGCCCAGGGCGCCGACGCGCTGCCAGCCTATCGCCTGAGCAAGGCCAACCGCAGCGTGGGCTTCGCGCTGTGGCAGCGCATCGTGACGCTGCCGGAACAGCTGGCGCCGGCCGACCTGTCGGACCATGCGCCGCAGCCGCAGCCGGAGCTGGCGATCGCGCCGAAGTTGAGCTGAGCTGATCTAACCTGATATAACGATTTATACGGTTTACATCGAATCGTAGCCGACGGACGTTGCCGGGCGGAGCGTAACCGGTAAACTACCCCGGGCGGGCGCGGCCGGACGGCAGCACCAGCGCCGACCGGCACCGGTGCGGGTCCTCGTTGGCGAGGCACAGCACCGCCGCCGCGCCGTCGAGCGCACAATGCGAGGCGAGCGCCAGCGCCGCCACGAACGGCACGGCGTCGCAGTCGCCGCACGCCTCGCCGACGCGCACGACGTCGTCCACCTCGTCGAGCCGGGGCAGCGTCTCGGCCACGCATCCCATCAGCTCGCGCACGCGGCGCGACCGGTGGCCGGTGTCGGCGACGACGCACCTGACGTTTGGCGCCGCGGATGCGCGGGTGGGCGGAAGCGCCGCCAGCGCAAGCCGCGCCGCCGCGGCGAGGGCGTCCGCCTGCGTGCGCCGGGCGTCGTCGGCGCACGCAGCCCGACGCGTCTCCGGCACCGGTGCCAATAGCGCGAACGCCGCGCCGCATGCGCGCGCCTGCGCGACGTCCGTCAACAGCAGGCCCGCCGCGCCCTCGCCGGGAATCGCGCCCTGCGGGTGCGCGGCGGTGCACAGCGTGCCGTTGGCGCACCAGCGCTCGACGGTCGCGGCGCCGATGCGCGACGCGCAGGCCAGCACCAGAACGGCCAGCGTCGCATCGGCCCCAGCGCCGGCGCCAGTATCGTCCACGGCATCGGTCACGGAAACGGCCCCGGCAGCGGCATCGGCACCCCCGGCGGCGCGCGCCAGGCGATCGAACAGCGCGGCCGGCGCCGTGGCCGCCGGTGCCGGCACGGTCTCCGCGAGCAGGGCCACGTGCGCGGCCGGCCAGCCACAGCGTCCGGCCGCGTGCTCGAACCAGCTCCTGGCGGCGTCACGGTGTTCGGCGGTCCAGTCGGCCGGGAGCAGCGGCGCCACGCGCAGCAGGGGCGCCAGGCGTGGCTGCGGCGCGGCAGCCGCTTCGGGGTCGGCGTCGGCGTCGGCGTTGGCGAGCAGCAGTTGCGCGGCGCGCCCGACCAGCTCCTCGAGCACCGCCGTACCCAGCACCAGCGCGCGCCACTGCTCCACGCCGAAGCGCGGGTCCGCCATGCCGTTGCGCGCCAGCCATGCGCCGATCTCGTCCTGCAAGGCCTCGTCGCGCGCGGCGGGGCTGCGCACGCTCATGACGGGAAAACCGTCGTCGTCGACGAGTTCCGGATCGAGGTCGGCGCGCGCACCGCCGGCGGCGATGCTGGACGCCAGTGCCTGCGCCGAGGCGCCATGCGCGGTGCGCAGCGCCGTCGCCAGGATCGCCAGCGTTGCCGCCGGCTGCCGTGCCGCTGCCGCCTCGTTCATCGCCTCGTTCATCGCCTCGTCCATCGCCTTGTCGGCCGGCGCGGCCGGTGCGGCCGGCGCCACGGGCGGGGACGCCGCGCTACGCCGGCCGCGCGGCTTGTCGCCGACGATCCGCCCCGCGACCAGCAAGGCCAGCGCCAGCAGCGACGGGACGCCGAGCAGGTAAATGGCGAGCTCGCCGGTGCCGGGCGCGCTGCGGGTGGTGCGCCAGTACGCGATCGCGGCGCCCCAGCACAGGAAGACGACGACGCCGGCCAGCATGGCATCCTGGCACCAGCGGGGCAGCGGGCGCATGGCGGCGGGCGTGGTGCCGGACGTCGTCGGCATGGCGCGCCTCGCCTGGAAAGTGTCGCGCGATGCCTGCGCTCCCGTAACGGACGTCGCGCCGCGGGCAATCCCGTCGCCGCGCCGGATCGATGGTCCTGGCATGATGTGTCTCCTGCGGTCCGCCGCCGCTCAGGCCGCCACCGCCAGCAGTTCCAGCTTGCGTTCCTTCATCCCGGACGGAACATAGATCGATACCGATTGCGCCTGCAGCATGCGCTCGTACATCTGTCCCTTGGCGTCGAGCAGGAAGTAGCAGGTGTCGGGACGCACCGGCACCGCGGCCGGCAGTTGCGGCGCATATTGCAGGCGCACGCCGGGCAGGGCGGAGAGCACGCATTTCTCGACGTCGTCGGGTGCGCCCACCTTGAAGCGCAGCGGCACCGTGTCGACGAGTTCGAGCGCCGGGATGTCGGCCGAGACGGCGATGTAGAAGGCGGTGCGGTCGTCGATCTTGCCCGAGTCGAGCATGCCGTGGTGATAGGACGGCCGCACTTCGTTCAAAACGATGGCGAAGTATTTCGAGGAGATGACGGTGTCCAGCAGCTCGCGGACGATCTGGACCAGCCTGGCGAAGGACGGGCCCGGATCGGCGTGCTGGTAGGCCGGCAGGTCCGCCAGCGTCCAGCTCCTGGAAAACGTCATCAGGCCGCCGGCGACGCCGAGCAGTTGCTCGAACAGGCGTTCCGGATGCAGGTCCGGATGGTGCAGGTAGTGCGTCAGCGTGGCGCAGGCGGAACTGGCCGTGTGCAGCAGCCAGAACGAGGACATGTCGCCGGAGCGCGATTCGATCACGTTGCGGCTCGGCTCGCGCTGGTGGCCGCACAGTGCCCCGACCTTGGCCTGCAGCGCATCGAGCAGGCGGCGCAGTTGCAGCAGGACGGCCGGGGCGGCGCCCACCGACAGGCTGGGCGCGACGAAGGCATCGTCCAGCTCGAACCCCGAGGATGCGGCGCGGCGCAGACGCAGCAGCGGAAAGTGAATGTAGGCATCGCGTGGTTCGAATTCCGGCACGAGGCGCACGATTTTCCGGAGATAGGACAACTGCGCCGGCGCCGCCTGGGTGTAGAGATCCGGCGTTTCCTGGTTGGCCTGCACGAAGCGGGCCGTGGTGCCTGTCTGTCCTGGCTGCGAGAAATTGCCGCTGAATGGCTTCAGGCCGGGCAGGGCGGCGTAATACGTCAGCGCTTGCATGGATTGCGCGCCCGCCGGACTCAGGTCCACGCTCGCGGGCAACTCGTCGACGGCGGGTGCGTCGACCAGCTCGCCATCCTGGAAGCGCAGCGCCAGGTCGAGGATGCGCAAGACATTGCTGGCCAGCGCATCGCGATCGACCTGCAGCCGTTCGACGCCCCAGGCATACGGATGCAGCGCATGGATGCTGCGGTGCAGGCGGCGTTCGTGGTATTCGTCCTGGCGCTGGAAATGCTGGGGACGCAGCAACAGCCCTTCGCCCCAAAGTACTTTGCTGCCCATGTCGCTTGCCTCCTGTCGGTTCGCACGATTCGCCGAGCACACCAACATAGCTCGTCGCGTGTCATCGTGGATTTGAACCAGATGCATTTTTGCTGCCGCTCAAAGCCTGCGTCGGCTGTCGCCAACTGAACTATTTTTCTGCGCAAGGCTGTGCAAAGATGCCGTTTTGCATTGGCGGCACGCCACTGCGGCGTCGTGCGAAGGAGCAGGAAATGAAGGGATTCACGCCTGGATTGTTCGACCGCCTGACGGGCACGCCGATGCGTGGTCCGGGCGCCATGCGCATGTCGGCCGAGGATCTGAAGGACGCGGTCGCGCGCGACCTGGAAGCGCTGCTCAACACGCGCTCCACGATCCCCGAAGGCGTGCTGGAAGCGTATCCGGAATGCAGTCGCTCGATCGTGACGTATGGCTTGAACGATTTCGCCGACCGCTCGCTGTCGAGCCCGGCCGACCGTGCCTACATCTGCGGCTGCCTCGAAAAGGTCATCGCCCAGCACGAACCGCGCCTGCAGAACGTCAAAGCCCTGCTGGAAATGCGCGAGGACAGCGTGAACCGCCTGCGCTTTTCGATCACCGCGCTGCTGGTCGCGCATGCCTCGCAGGAGCCGGTGAACTTCGACGCGGTGCTGCAACCGTCGACGCTGCAGTACAGCATCAGCAAGCCGGGCCGCGCCGCCCCGGCCGCCATGCCGCCGGGAGCCTGAGCTTGGAACGCATGCTGCCATATTACGAGCGCGAGCTGGGCTACCTGCGCCGCAACCTGCGCGATTTCGCCGAACGCTATCCGAAGATCGCCGGCCGTCTGCTCATCAGCGGCGAGGTGTGCGAAGACCCGCACATCGAGCGCATGATCGAGTCGTTCGCCCTGCTCAACGCCCGCATCGCCAAGCGCCTCGACGACGACTATCCGGAATTCACCGAAGCCCTGTTCGACGTGCTGTATCCGCATTACCTGCGGCCCTTTCCATCCTGCTCGATCGCGCGCTTCGACACCAGCGGCACCAAGCAGCAGGGCACCAGCGCCACGATCGCGCGCGGCACCCAGCTCACCACGCGTCCGGTACGCGGCGCGGCCTGCATCTTCCGCACCGTGTATCCGGTGGCCGTGGCCCCGCTGGAACTGGCCGGCGCCGCCTTCTCGGCCATCCTGCGCGCGCCGGACGCGCTACGCCTGCCGGAAGGCGCCGGCGCCGGCATCAGCCTGACGATCGCCGCCACGGCGGAGCAGGCGACACCCGCCAACGCCGGCCTGCCATTGCTGCGCGTCTTCATCGACGGCGAACCGTCGTTCTGCGCTGCGCTGCGCGATGCGCTGTTCATGCGCCCCGTGGCCGCCTATGCCGAAGCGAACCGCGACGGACGCTGGACCAGGCTGGACGCCATCCCGATCCGCGCCGCCGGCTTCGGCAAGGACGAGGCGCTGATCGATTTCCCGGCCCGCTCGCATCCCGCCTACCGGCTGCTGACCGAATACTTCTGCTTCCCCGAAAAATTCAACTTCTTCGACATCGACCTGGCGGCGCTGGCGGGCGCGCTGCCGGCCGGCGCGCGCACCGTCACGCTGCACCTGGCGCTGGCCGGCATCCGCGCGGATTCGAACACGGCGCGCATGCTCGACACCCTGTCGACCAACAACGTGCTGCTGGGCTGCACGCCGGTGATCAACCGTTTCCGCCAGCGCGGGGAACCGATCCGCCTGACCCACACCGGCGCCAGCTACCCGGTGCTGGCCGACGCGCGCCGCGCCTTCGCCTACGAGGTGCACGCGATCGATGCCGTCAACCTGGTGCGCCAGACGCCGCAGGGAGAAACGGTCGTCGCGTTCCGCCCGTTTTATTCGCTCGAGCACGCGCAGACACCGGAACACCACGGCCATTACTGGGTGATGCGGCGCGACGAGACGCTGGCCGAGAAAAGCCCCGGCTTCGAAACCCAGATCGCCATCGTCGACATCGATTTCGACCCGGCCGCGGTCGAAACCCAGACCCTGAACATCGAACTGACCTGCACCAACCGCGACCTGCCCGCGCTGCTCCCGTACGGCCAGCAGGGCGGCGACCTGTTCCTCGAAGGCGGCTCCAGCATGCGGGCCATCAGCTTCCTGCGCAAGCCCACTGCCTCGCTGCGTTTCGAGAGCGGCCGCGGCGCCCACTGGCGCCTGGTGTCGCACCTGTCGCTGAACCACCTGTCGCTCAGCGGGGGCGGCGTGAGCGCCCTGCGCGAAATGCTGGCCCTGTACGACCTGCCGCGTTCGCCATCGTCACAACGCCAGATAGCCGGCATCGTGGCGGTTTCCTACCAGGCCTGCAGCGCCTGGCTGCCGGGCAACCCGTTCGCCTGCCTCGTGCGCGGCATCGAGGTGCGCCTGACGATCGACGAGGAAGCCTTCGTCGGCAGCGGCATCCACGTGTTTGCCCACGTGCTCGAGCGCTTCCTGGGGCTGTACGTGCATGCCAACAGCTTTACCCGCCTGGTCATCGTATCGCACAACACCGGAGAAGAGTTGCTGACATGCCTGCCAAGAAGCGGAGATTTGAGCCTGCTGTAATTGAGCTCCTGTTCAAGGAACCTTATCGCTTCGAGTACTTCCAGGCGGTGCGCCTGCTGGAACTCTGGCTCGAGCGTCACGCCCCGCCGCGGCAGGGCAAGCGGGCCGACCTGCTGCGCTTCCAGAACCCGACTTCGCTGGCGTTCCCGGCCAGCGAGGTGGCGGCCATCGACGTCGAGCCGCGCGGCCTCGCGCGCGACGCGTCATCGCTCGGTGCGGCGCTGCAGGCCGCGACGCTGGAATACGTGCGCATCACGCCCGCGTTCATGGGCCTGTTGGGCGGCAACGGCGTGCTGCCGATGCACTACACCGAACGCATCGCCAGCCACCAGCAGCACCAGGCCGACGCGGGACCGCGCGCCTTCCTCGATGCGTTCTCGCACCGTTCGCTGGCGCTGTTCTACGCGGCCTGGCGCAAGTACCGGCTGGCGCTGGCATACCGGCCCGGCGGCGCCGACGGCTTCCTGCCGCTGCTGCTGAGCCTGGCCGGCCTCGGGCACGCGTCGCTGCGGCGGCGCTTCGCCGCGACGGCGGATGGCGCCCTGCTGGACGAATCGATCGGCCACCTCGCCGCGGCCCTGCGCCATCGCCCGGCATCGGCGGCGCAGCTGGCGCGCGTGCTGGCGGCCTATTTCGGCCAGCCGGTCGTGGCCGAGCAGTTCATCGGCCACTGGTACGAGGTGCCGCCGGCGCAGCAGAGCGTGCTGGGCGGCGCCAATGCCGTGCTGGGCGCGGGCGCCATGGCCGGGGTGCGCGTGTGGCAGCGCGACCTGCGCCTGCGCCTGGTGGTCGGACCGCTCGACGGCGCGCGCTTCGATGCCTTCCTGCCCGGCGGCCTGGCGGCGCGCGCGATGAACAACCTGCTCTCGCTGTTTACCGGCATGACCCTGGAGTACGACGTGGAACTGGTGCTGCTGGGGAGGGCGGTGCGCGCCACGGTGCTGGACGGGGGCCGCGCCGGCAGCGGCGCGGGCGCGCGGGCGGACGGCCACCTCGCCACCCATGCCGGGCGCCTCGGCTGGGACGCCTACCTGGTCACGCAGGCGCAGCAAGACGACCGCAGGGACGTCCGCTACACGCTGCGCGCGGCCTGAATGCCCTTCAGGCGGCCTGGATCGTTCCCCCCAGCGCGAGGTCGTCGAACAATCCCCGCCCATCCCAGCGCGGACGGTCGGGCGCCACCCGCATCGGCACCGCCCTGACGGCGCGCGCCGGATCGAGCTTGCGCAGCACGGCCGGGAAGGCGCGGCAATACGTCGCAGCGATGCCGGCCAGCTGCGCCAGCTGGCGGTATTCGACGACGCAGCCGGCCGGCACGGCGTCGAGTACCCGCAACACCCGTTCGCGCCAGTCGTCGGACCAGGGCGGCAGCAGGGGTCCGAGGTCGAGCACGACGTCGCCGCGCCGGATCGTGCCGCCGGCGATGACCCGCGCCAGCATGCCGCGCCGCGCCCCCACGGCACGCGCCAGGCCGGCGCGCTGCCGGTCGAGCCGTCCGCAGGCCTCGCACTGGAACATCAGGCGCAGCAGCACGTCCTGGCCGACCTGCAGGACGGTGCCGGAACGCAGCCGCGCGGTATCGAGATCGAGCAGCAGGTTCTCGCGCAGCGCATGCGCCGGCAGGCCCAGGTCGCGGTACGCCGGGCTGCCGGCCAGCAGCAGCTGGCGCGGGGACAGGGGATCGGCGTGCACGTCGCCGGCCAGGCCGGTCGCCGCGATCGCCAGGGCGCGCTCCACGCCCTGCACAGGAGAAGGATGCGCGGGCCGCAGCGCCAGCGCGTCGAGATGTCCGATATCCATATCGTCCGTTGGTTCGGGATGCCGCCGGCATCCACATCGTGGTGACAAGGTCTTGGTCCGGCAATCCGTCGCAAAGTTCGACGACGCGCCTTGATCTCATCGGTTACGCGCAAGCCCGGCTTCGCGCACATTGGATGAGTTTCCTGCCAAAACCATTTCGGGATGACGCCATGAGACCACGTTCACACACCGCGCAGCATCCGGCACACTACCCGGCACATTACCCGGCACACCACCCGGCGCACTATCTGATGCGGTGCCTGGGCCAGTACCTGCCACTGTGCCTGGCCTGCCTGCTGCTGGCCGCCTGCGGCAGGTTCAAGGACGACGACACGCAGGCCGAACGCGCCCACGTCGCTATCGTATCCCAGGCGCCCGGCGTCACGCCGTTCATCCGCACGCTCGTCATCGCCATGGAGCATGGGGAGGATCTCGCCAGCGTCTCCTACACCATCGCGCCCAAGCCCGGCACGCGTTCGGGTGCGGTGGGCGTCACCTACGCCAGGTCCTGGCTCGACGGCAGGAACGCCTACGCCGCCGCGGACAAGCGCCTCACGCTGCCCGTCTTCGGCCTGTACGCCAACCACCGCAACGCGGTCACGGTCACGGCGGTGTTCGCCGACGGGTCGCGCCACAGCGAGCAGGTGGCGATGGACACGCCGGCCCACACCGCGCCGGACGCCTTCTACGGCGCGCCGTCGGTGCGGGTGGCGCGCACGGCCAGCGCGCTGCCGGGGCTCGACTTCATCGAGATCCACAACGGCGTGACCACGCCGGTCGTCGTCGACAGCGACGGCAACCTGCGCTGGGTCGCCAGGGGACTGGCCGATTCGATCACCACGCTGTTCGACGGCGACGCCTTCCTCGTCGGCGACCAGATGTCGCCCGTGCTGTACCGGATGCAGATGGACGGCCGCCTGGGCGCCGTCACCTTGGCCAGCCCCACGCTGACGAACTTCCACCACGACCTCGCCTTCGGCAAGGCCGGGCTGCTGGCCGAGATGGATGCGCGCGAAGGCGGCGTCGCCAACATCGAGGCCGTGCTGGTCGAGCTGAGCCGCACCGGCCAGGTACTGAAGCAATGGGACATGGCGCAGATCTTCCGCGACCACATGCGCGCCCTGGGCGACGACCCGGCCAATTTCGTGCGCGACGGCGCCGACTGGTTCCACATGAACTCGGCCATCTACAGCAGCGCGGACAATGCGCTGTACGTCTCCAGCCGCGAGAACTTCGTCGTCAAGCTGGACTACGACACCGGGCGCATCAAGTGGCTGCTCGGCGACACCACCAAGCACTGGTACGTCAACTACCCGTCGCTGCGCGCGCTGGCGCTGCGCCTGAGCGGCGGCAATCCCCCGATCGGCCAGCATGCGCTGTCGCTCGACAAGCAGGGCAGGCTGCTGCTCTTCAACAACGGCGCGGCCAGCTTCAACCAGCCGGCGGGCACCCCGGCCGGCGCCACGATTCCCTACAGCGCCCCGGTCAAGTATGCGATCGACGAACAGGCACGGACGGCACGCATGGTATGGACCTACGAACACGACCGGGACATCTTTTCCGACATCTGCAGCAGCGCCTTCAATACCGGCAGCAGCACCTACGAATCCGACGGCGGCGTCCAGCTGGTCACCTATTCGTCCGCCGAGTCGCGCACGCGCGCGCGCCTGATCGCCCTCGACCAGGCGGGCAATGTGGCGTTCGATTATTCCTATCCGAGCGAAGGCTGCTCCAGCGCCTTCCTCGCCAAGCCGATCGCGTTCGGCTCGCTGACGTTCAAGTAGCCTGGAGGATCGGGCAACAGTCTTCCAGCATCCGGCAACGGCCAGCCTGGCCCGCGCCGGATACTGGGCGCTCCTTCGACACGCCTCCACGGGAGCACACCATGAGCAAGATCACCATCGTCACCGGCGCCAGCCGCGGCCTGGGCCGCAACACCGCCCTGCACATCGCCCGCCGCGGCGGCGACGTCATCGTCACCTACCAGCAGCGCGCCGACGATGCCGAAGCGCTCGTCGCGGCCATCCGCGCCCTGGGCCGCAAGGCGCTGGCCCTGCGGCTGGACGTCGGCGACACCGCCGGTTTCCCCCGCTTCGTCGACAGTGTGCGCGCCGGCCTGCGCGCCACCTGGGACCGCGACACCTTCGACCACCTCGTCAACAACGCCGGCCACGGCGACATGGCGATGATCGAGGACACCACCGAGGCGCAGTTCGACAGGCTGGTCGACGTCCACTTCAAGGGCGTGTTCTTCCTGACCCAGTCCCTGCTGCCGCTGCTGGCTGACGGCGGCCGCATCGTCAACCTGTCCAGCGGCCTGACCCGCATCTCCTACCCCGGCTTCGGCGCCTATGCCGCCGTCAAGGGCGCCGTCGAAGTGCTCGGCGTCTACCTGGCGAAGGAACTGGGCAAGCGCGGCATCGCCGTCAACACGGTGGCGCCGGGCGCGATCGAGACCGATTTCCTGGGCGGCGCCGTGCGCGACATGCCCGACCTGAACGCCACCTTCGCCGGCATGACGGCGCTGGGACGCGTCGGCGTGCCGGACGACATCGGCCCGATGATCGCCAGCCTGCTGGGCGAGGACAACCGCTGGATCAACGGCCAGCGCATCGAAGTCTCGGGTGGCCAGGTCATCTGAGCGCCAGCGGCACCAGCGCCGGCGGCCTCAGCTTCAGCTTCAGCGTCCGCCTCGACGTCGGCCTCGGCGTCAGGCCGCGACATGGCTGCGGCCATGCGCCGCCGCCACGTCGCGCACCGGCGGCATGCCGAACATGCGCCCGTATTCTCGCGTAAATTGCTGCACACTCTCGTAGCCGACCGAGAACGCCGCATGGCTGGCATTCGCCCCCTCGGCCAGCATCAGGCGCCGCGCCTCGATCAGGCGCAACTGCTTCTGGAACTGCAGCGGCGTGAGCGAGGTCACGGCGCGGAAGTGCTGGTGGAACGAGGACGGACTCATGCCCGCCACCTCGGCCAGGCGCTCGACGGGCAGGCGCTGCGCATACGCGCTACGCAGCAGCGCGACGACGCGGGCGATGCGCCGCACGTGGCCATCGGGCAGGCCCAGGCGCCGGATCGCCGCACCATGGCGGCCGGCGAGCAGCCAGTAGTGGAATTCGCGCACCAGGGAATCGCGCAGCACCGGCAGCGCCGACGGCCGCTCGAGCAGGCGCACCAGGCGCAGCGCCGTATCCGCGACGTGCTCGTCGGTGGTCTCGATCCGCACCGGGCCAGCGTCATCGTCCCGCAGCGCCGCCATCTCGGCCGTCAAGCCGGCAATGATGGCCGGATCGAGGTCCAGCACCAGCGAATAATAGGGAACTGCCTGGCTGGCCTCGACGATCTGGCTGACGGTCGGCACATCGGCCATGATCAGCAGGGAATCGCCGGCGCGGAAGGTCAGCGACTGCGTCCCCATGCTGACGTGCTTTGCGCCCTGCAGCACCAGGCAGGCCAGCGGGCGCGGGATCTGGTAGCTCAATGCGGTACGTGCGGTCGCGCGGATCGCCGCCAGGCCGGGGATGGGCGTCGGCGCGATGCCGTCGCCGTCGGCGTAGGCATCGGCATACCTGCGTACGGCGTCGAGGAGTCGGGTATCCATGCCCGCAATGGTAATCCGCTTCGGCGGACATGGGGAGCAGCCCGGAGGATTGGGCAAGGATGATCGAGGCTTGGGCAAGGCGCTGTTCAATATTGCCGGGTCGGGCCCGGCGGCGGGTAAGATAGCGGATTCGAAACAGGTTCCGGTACGACCATGCATAGCGCCACGCCCTGCGTTTTTTGCGCCCTGTCCGCCGCGCGGATCATCGACAGCAATGCCCTGGCCATCGCGATACGGGATGGTTTTCCGGTATCGCCGGGCCATACGCTCATCATCCCCAGGCGTCATGTCGGCTCGTTCTTCGCGATCACCGATGAAGAACGCGCCGCCATGCTGGCGCTGCTGGACAGGGCCAAGCACGCGTTGGACGAGGAAGCCGCGCCGGACGCCTACAACATCGGCATCAACGATGGCGCGGCGGCGGGCCAGACGGTGGCGCATCTCCACATGCACCTGATCCCGCGTTATGCCGGCGACCTGCCGGATCCGCGCGGCGGCGTCAGGTGGATCATCCCCGGCAAGGCCGACTACTGGAGCGGCAGGTAATGTTGCCGCCTTCGCCCCAGGAACAGCTCGTCTTTCTCGACCATATACAGCGGCTGTTCGAAGAAGGCGAATTCGTCGCGACGTACAAGTACGCCTTGCTGCTTGCGATCACCGAGCTGGCCGTCGAACTGGGTACCGACACCGGTGGCACGCTCGACCTGTTCCATGCCGACATCGCCAACAAATTCCTGGAACTGTACTGGCGCCAGGTCGTGCCGTATCGCGCGCAGGGCGAGGATGGCATCCTCGTCCAGAACAAGGGCAAGCAGGCCGCCATCATCGGCCTGTTGCGCGGGTTGCATGCCCGTCATGGCACGCTATCGAAGGCACGTGCATCCGGCGAGTGGAAGGTCGCGGTGCGGGAAACGGTCGGCCTGCTCAAGACGATGCCACTATGGCGCCTGCAGGTGCTGCGGCGCCAGGAAGTGCGTTTCCTGTACATCCCGGGAACCGGCCCCTACATCAGGTTGCTCCCCGGCGTGATGTTCAACCTGCGGCGCTTTCACGGACTGCTGCAGCAGCTCATCCGTTCGGCCTGGACGGCCCACATCCGTACCAATCCACGCAACATCGCATTGCTTGGCGAAGGACACGATCTCGAGGAAGTGCTGTTCGGTTCGGACCGGGCCTCGCTGGCCCTCGTCCGGCCGGTCTTGCGCGACCTGCAGGACGACACGTGCTTCTATTGCCAGCGCCGTCTCGGGGAAACGGGCGATGTCGACCATTTCATTCCCTGGTCCCGGTATCCACGCGACCTTGGCCACAACTTCGTCCTGGCGCACCGCAGCTGCAACGGCGACAAGCGCGACCTGCTGCCAGCCACGGTACACCTGGAAAAATGGCGCAACAGGAATGTCCTCCAGGGAGCAATCCTGGAACGCGAACTGGCAGGACAATTCATCTGCGACGAGCCGACCACGCTGCGCGTCGCGCAGTGGTCATACGAGCATGGCTTCGCGACATCGTCGCAATCCTGGCTGGGCATCAAGGACGTCGTGCCGCTGACCGGGGACTACCGGCGCATTCTCGCGCAGCGGGTGGCGGCGTCGATTGGGCCGCCGCCGATGACGGGCAGCGGCCCCCTGCCATGACCCCGCTTACTCGACGGTCACCGACTTCGCCAGATTCCTCGGCTTGTCCACATCCGTCCCCCGCGCCAGCGCCGTGTGATAAGCCAGCAACTGCAGCGCCGCCACGTGCAGGATCGGCGACAGCAGGCCGTAGTGTTCCGGCAGGCGGATCACGTGCAGGCCGTCGCCCGAGGTGATGCGCGAGTCGACGTCGGCGAAGACGTACAGCTGGCCGCCGCGGGCGCGCACTTCCTGCATGTTCGACTTCAGTTTTTCCAGCAGGGCGTCGTTCGGGGCGATCGTCACCACCGGCATTTCTTCCGTCACCAGCGCAAGCGGGCCGTGCTTCAGTTCGCCGGCCGGGTAGGCTTCGGCGTGGATGTACGAGATTTCCTTGAGCTTCAGCGCGCCTTCCAGCGCGATCGGGTAGTGGATGCCGCGGCCCAGGAACAGGGCGTTTTCCTTTCTCGCGAATTCCTCGGCCCAGGCGATGACCTGCGGTTCCAGCGCCAGCACCGACGACAATGCGACCGGCAGGTGGCGCATCTGTTTCAGGTAGTTGGCTTCCTGCGCGTCGTCCAGGCGGCCGTTGACCTGCGCCAGCGTCAGCGTCAGCAGGAACAGGGCGGCCAGCTGGGTGGTGAAGGCTTTCGTCGATGCGACGCCGACTTCGACGCCGGCGCGCGTGATGTAGGCCAGCTTGCATTCGCGCACCATGGCGCTGGTGGCGACGTTGCAGATGGTCAGCGTGTGTTCCATGCCCAGGCTGCGCGCGTGCTTCAGCGCGGCCAGCGTGTCGGCCGTCTCGCCCGATTGCGAGATGGTCACGACCAGCGTCTTCGGGTGCGGGACGCTGTCGCGGTAGCGGTATTCGCTGGCGATCTCGACGTTCACCGGCAGTTGGGCCACCGATTCGATCCAGTACTTGGCGGTGAGGCCCGCGTAGTAGCTGGTGCCGCAGGCCAGGACCAGCACGCGGTCGATGTCCTTGAACACGCGGTAGGCCTCGTCGCCGAACAGTTCCGGCATGATGCCGGTGACGCCTTCGAGCGTGTCGCCGACCACGCGCGGCTGCTCGAAGATTTCCTTCTGCATGTAGTGGCGGTACGGACCCAGCTCGGCGGCGCCGGTGTGCGCGTGCACGGTTTTCACGTCGCGCTCGGCCGGGCGGCCGTCGGCGTCGACGATCCAGTAGCGCGCCAGCTGCAGGTCGACCACGTCGCCTTCTTCCAGGTAGATGATCTGGTCGGTGGTGCCGGCCAGCGCCATCGCATCCGAGGCGACGAAGTTTTCTTCCTTGCCCACGCCGACGATCAGCGGCGAGCCCTGGCGCGCGGCCACCACGCGGTGCGGTTCCTCGCGGCAGAACACGGCGATCGCATAGGCGCCGTGCAGGCGCTTGACGGCCTGCTGCACGGTGGCGAACAGGTCGCCGTCGTACATGTGGTCGACCAGGTGGGCGATGACTTCGGTGTCGGTCTGGCTCTGGAACACGTAACCCAGTTCGGTCAGCTCGCGGCGCAGCTCGTCGTGGTTCTCGATGATGCCGTTGTGGACCAGGGCGATGCGGGCATTGTCTTCGCTGGGCGAGAAGTGCGGGTGGGCGTTGCGGGTGGCCGGGGCGCCGTGGGTGGCCCAGCGGGTGTGGGCGATGCCGGTGAAGCCCTGCAGCCCGGTTTCCCGGACCTGCGCCTCGAGGTCCGCCACGCGCGAGGTGCTGCGCGAACGCGACAGGTGGCCGTCGACGTGCAGCGCGACGCCGCAGGAGTCGTAGCCGCGGTACTCGAGCCGCTTCAGGCCTTCGATGAGGACGGGGGTGATGTTGCGTTGGGCTACTGCGCCGACGATGCCGCACATGGGATGTTCTCCAGAAAATTTAAATGACGCAAGTACTGTAGAACAGACGACATGAAATAAGCTTTCAGAGTTCTATCGAATTTGAAATATTATTTCATGCTACGCTAATCATGAAATTTCCTTTCATTTTTTATCGTTATTTTTATGAATATGTCGACAGAAGACCCGATACTGGACGACCTCGATCGTCGCATCCTGAATGCATTGCAGCTTGACGCATCGCACACCAATGCCGAGCTGGCAGCGCTGGTGCACGTTTCCCAGCCAACTTGCCTGCGCCGCGTCAAACAGCTGATGGAAAACGGTGTTATCGAACGGCAAGTTGCGATCGTCGCCCCGGACAAGGTCGGCGCCCGCCTGAGCGCCATCGTCGAGATCACGCTGGACGTGCAGGCCGCCGACCGGATGGAAGAGTTCGAACGCGTGGTGGCCGGGGAAGCGGCCGTGCTGCAGTGCTACCGCGTGTCGCCCGGGCCGGACTTCGTGCTCGTCGTGCAGGTGGCCGACATGCCCGCCTACCATGCGCTGGCGCACCGCCTGTTCACCACGCACAGCAATGTGCGCAACGTCAAAACCTATTTTTCGACGTTCCGGAGCAAATTCGAAACCCGCATCGCGGTCTGAACCTGTCCACATGGCGCCCGGCGCGCTGTGGATAAGTCTGTGCGCATGCCGGTCCCGGCGGCGGCGGCGGTGGCCGGCCGCGCCCGGCAGCCCCGCCAATCCGGGCTTCCGGCGGGAGGCGGCCCGCCGGGGCTGCGCACGGGCCTGTGGATGACTTTGTGGAATACACTGTGGACGAGCGGTTGACATCCCTGTGCACAGGCGGTGGACCAGGCTGTGACCATCCCCTGTACAAGCCTGTCGACAAGCCTGTGGATCGCGCGTGGATTTGCTGTGCACTGGCTGTGCCCATCCGGTGGACAGGCACGGACCGGATCACTTCTTGACCTTGACCGGACGCTTCCAGTTCTCGATGGTCAATTGCTTGGGACGGGAGATGGTCAGCTTGCCGGCCGGCGCATCCTTGGTCAGCGTGGTGCCGGCGCCCAGCGTGGCGCCCTTGCCGACGGTGACCGGCGCCACCAGCTGGCTGTCGCTGCCGATGAAGGCGTCGTCCTCGATGGTGGTGCGGAACTTGTTGGCGCCATCGTAGTTGCAGGTGATGGTGCCGGCGCCGATGTTGACGCGCGCGCCGACGTCGGCGTCGCCGACGTAGGCCAGGTGGTTGGCCTTGCTGTGCGCCGCGACCGTGCTGTTCTTGACCTCGACGAAATTGCCGATGTGGACATCCTGGCCCAGTGTCGTGCCCGGGCGCAGGCGCGCGTACGGGCCGATGACGGATTGTTCGCCGACCACGGCGCCCTCGAAGTGGCAGAACGGCTTGACCTGGGCGCCGGCGGCGACGCTGGTGTCGACCAGCACGCAGTTGGCGCCGATGGTGACGCCGTCGCCCAGTGCCACGCGGCCCTCGAACACGCAGCCGACGTCGATGGTGACGTCGCGACCGCACAGCAGCTCGCCACGCACGTCGATGCGCGCCGGATCCAGCAGCGTCACGCCGCGCTCGAGCAGGGCGGTGGCGATGTTCAGCTGGTGGCGGCGCTCCAGCTCGGCCAGTTGCACCTTGCTGTTGACGCCGGCGACTTCCCACTCGGCAGACGGCTGGGCCGACACGACGGGCACGCCGGCCGCGACCGCCCTGGCGACGATGTCGGTTAGGTAGTACTCGCCCTGGGCATTGTCGTTGCCCAGCGCCTGCAGCCAGCCGGCCAGGTAGCGGGTCGGGATCACCATGATGCCGCTGTTGATTTCCTTGATGGCGCGCTCGGCCTCGGTCGCGTCCTTTTCTTCGACGATGCGCACGATGCGGCCGTCTTCGCGCACGATGCGGCCCAGGCCGAAGGGATTGGCCTGCTCGACGGTGAGGATGGCCAGCTTGTCGCTACCGGCGGCCTCGACCAGGCGGCGCAGCGAGGCGGCGGTGGTCAGCGGGACGTCGCCGTACAGCACCAGCGTCGGCGCATCCGCGTCGATCTGCGGCAGCGCCTGCATGACGGCGTGGCCGGTGCCTAGCTGCGGCTGCTGCAGCGCGGTGTCGATCGTCAGGCCGGACTTGCCGCCCCAGGCCTGCACGGCGCTGGGCACCGCTGCGCCGCCGTGCCCGTAAATCACGCATAATCGGCTGGGCTCGAGGCTCAGTGCGGTATCGATAACATGTTGCAACAGCGGCTTCCCGGCCAGCGGATGCAAGACTTTCGGCAGGGCGGATTGCATGCGCTTTCCCATGCCGGCGGCGAGGATGACTACGTTCATAAGCCGTTCTCAATCAGGTTATTAAAGATGAAAAAGTTTAACACGCCCCATTTTCTGCTCCAGCGCACCCGCACGCTGTGCGTGATCGCGCTGATGGTGCTGGCCGCAGGCTGCAGCACCATCCGGTTCACCTACAACCATGGCGACACCTTGTTGTACTGGTGGTTGAATGCTTACATCGATCTCGACAGCGACCAGTCCGACTGGGTCAAGAAAGACATCGACAAGCTGTTCCAGTGGCACCGCGCGACCCAGCTGCGCGACTATGCCGGCATCATGACCAAGATGCAGCGCCAGCTCGCCGACGGCAACGTCACCCAGGACGAGTTGCTGGCCGACTACCGCGACATCAAGGCGCGCACCGAGCTGCTGGCCTTCAAGGCGCTGCCCGACCTGGCCGACCTGGCGCTGTCGATCAAGCCGGAGCAGGTCGCGCAAATGGAAAAGAAATTCGCCAAGAACAATGCCGACTTCCGCAAGAAATTCATGAGCGGCAGCGTCGAGGACCAGCAGGAAGCGCGCTACAAGAAGGCGCGCGAACAGTTCGAGCTGTGGTTCGGCAATTTCAGCCGCGAGCAGGAAGCGCAGCTGCGCAAGGCATCCGATGCGCGTCCGCTCGACAACGACGTGTTCCTGCAGGAGCGCATGCTGCGCCAGAAGAAGATCGTCGCGCTGCTTCGCCGCATCCAGCAGGAAAAGCTGAACAAGGAACAGACGATGTCGGCCATCCACGGCCTGCTGCGCGAATTCTTCGACCGCATGGAAGCACCGGACCGCAAGGCGTTCTACGATGCCTACGTGGACAACACGGCCAAGTTCGTCATCGCCGGCATCCGCATCACCACGCCGGAACAGAAAGCCCATGCGCAGCAGCGCATGCAGGGGTGGATCAACGATTTCAATGCGCTGGCGGCGGGTAAATAAACGCATGCCGGGCCGTCGTTGACACCGGGGTCAGAGCCCTCGAAAAGCAACACCGGGCTCTGACCCCTCCCATGCTATATTCCCGCCATGCAAAAGAAGCCCTTCCACTCCCAGGCGCGCCGGCCCGGCCCGCCGCAGCAGGTGCGCATCATCGGCGGCGCCTGGAAACGCACGCCGCTCCCCGTCCTCGATGCCCTCGGCCTGCGCCCCACGCCCGACCGCGTCCGCGAAACCGTCTTCAACTGGATCAATCACCAGATCGACGCCGACTGGCAGCAGGCCGATTGCCTCGACCTGTTCGCCGGCAGCGGCGCCCTCGGCTTCGAGGCGGCCAGCCGCGGCGCGCAGTCGGTCACGATGGTCGACAGCTTCGGGCCGGCCGTGCGCCAGCTCGAACTGATCAAGGACAAGCTGAAAGCCGACAAGGTGAAAGTCCTGCGCGCCGACGCGCTCGCCATCGCCCGCGACCTGGCCCAGCGCGGCCAGCGCTTCGACGTGATCTTCCTCGATCCGCCTTATCAACAGGACTTCCTGACCCAGGCGCTGCCCCTGTGCCGCGCGCTGCTCAAGGACGGCGGCCTGGTCTACGCGGAGTCCGGCGAACGCCTGCCGTTCCCCGAGCAGGACGACGACGCCATGCCGGAATGGCTGCAGGGCTGGACCCAGGTCAGGGCCGATAAAGCGGGAATGGTGCATTTCCATTTGCTGAAGTTGCACTAAAACACCGCGCCAACGCGCAAATCTGCTTAAAGTTTAAGCAAATAGCGCCCCAGACCGGGGCGGCTGCCGAAATTTCAGGCATAATGCGCGTCTATTCAGGTGCATTTTCCAGGGAGCCGCAATGGTTGTAGCCGTTTATCCAGGTACTTTCGATCCGCTGACCCGCGGCCATGAAGATTTGGTCCGCCGCGCATCGGGTCTGTTCGACACCCTGGTGGTCGGTGTCGCCGACAGCAAGAACAAGAAACCGTTCTTCTCGCTCGACGAACGCCTGGAGATCGCCAACGAAGTGCTGGGGCATTATCCGAACGTGAAGGTCGAGAGCTTTTCCGGCCTGCTCAAGGATTTCGTGCGCCAGCACGATGCGCGGGTCATCGTCCGTGGCCTGCGTGCCGTCTCCGACTTCGAATACGAGTTCCAGATGGCGGGCATGAACCGCTACCTGCTGCCCGACGTCGAGACCCTGTTCCTGACCCCGTCCGACCAGTACCAGTTCATCTCCGGCACCATCGTGCGCGAGATCGCGATGCTGGGCGGCGACGTGTCCAAATTCGTGTTCCCCTCGGTCGACCGCTGGCTGCAGAAGAAAATCGCCGCCATCCACGCCGCACCGAAAGCATAAGGTTCGAACGTTCTACCATGGCTTTGCTGATTACCGACGAATGCATCAATTGCGACGTGTGCGAGCCCGAGTGCCCGAACGACGCGATTTCGATGGGCGAGGAGTTCTACCAGATCGACCCGCACAAGTGCACGGAATGCGTCGGCCACTTCGACGAGCCGCAGTGCCAGCAACTCTGTCCTGTGGCGTGCATTCCGTTCGATCCCGCATGGCGCGAAACGCGCGAACAACTCCAGGCGAAGTACGAACGCCTGACCGCGGAAAAGGCCGCCAAGGCAGCCTGATCCCGATCCCCGAGCCGGCCGATGCCGGCTTTTCTTTTGCCCGCCGCTCTTCACAACCTCCTGTGGATAACTTTCCTGGTTTTGATTGCATTCGCAATAGATTAATTCATTGTGCATGCAATCTTTGATGCCGGCAGCGGTGCACGGGTGCCGCGGGGCGCATGCTATGCTGGTTCATGGACGACGAACGCGCCCCCGACGACCCCTTGCCCTCTTCGGTGGGGGAAAACATCGGCACCATCGCCGAGTTCTATGCGCGCCACGAGCAGCGCGTCTCGGCCACCCAGCGCGTCGTCGAGAAAGTGGCGCTGTTCCTGGGCAGCCCCAGCTACGTCGCCGGGAATATCCTGTTCATCGTGTTCTGGATCGCCGGCAACCTCATGGCGCCCGATCTCGGCTGGGAGCAGGTCGACGAGCCGCCGTTCTTCTGGCTGCAGGGCCTCGTCGGCCTGAATGCCTTCGTCATCTCCACCACCGTGCTGATCCGGCAGAACCGCATGTCGGCGCTGGCCGATCACCATGCCCACCTCGACCTCCAGGTCAACCTGCTCACCGAGGAAAAGACCAGCAAGATCATCGAGATGCTGGAAACGCTGCGGCGCGAACTGCCGGGCACGAACAAGCAGGAAGACCGCGAAGCGAGGGAAATGGCCGAACCGGCCGATCCGCAAGCCGTGCTCGCTGCCATCGAACGCGAACAGGACGAGCCCTACGGCGAAGCGGGCCGGCGCCGCGCGCCATGAGCGGCCGCCCGTGCTGCGGCATGGGAATTAGAATTGCTCGTCGGTGATGCTCTGGCATACAGTGCATGAGCATGCGAAAAAGAGGGCTGGCCCTGCGCGGCAAGCTGCCTGCGGCCCGGCCCGACCGAACCTGTCAATATGAGGAGACAAGATGATTTCACGACGTACCGGATTGAAGACCCTGGCTGCCGGCATCCTGCTGGCCTGTGCATTCGGCCAGGCCGGCGCCGCCGTCGATGTCGGCGGCTACAAGTTCGAAGACACGGACAAGCTCGCCGGCCAGGAGCTGAAACTGAACGGCGCCGGCATGCGCACCAAGTTCGTGGTCAAGGTCTATGCCGCCGGCCTGTACCTTACCGAGAAAAAGACCGCGGTGGCCGATATCCTCAAGCAGGAAGGCCCGCGCCGCGTGACCCTGCAGATGGCGCGCGACGTCTCGTCCGAGGATTTCGGCAAGGCGTTCATGGACGGCCTGAACGATAACGTCGACCGCGCCGAGAAGTCCCGGATCGTGTCGCAGATCGGCAAGTTCGGCGAGATCTTCGCCATGGTCGACGGCCTCAAGAAGGGCGACGTCCTGCACCTGGACTGGATCCCGGGCACCGGCACCGTGTGCGAGCTGAACGGCAAGAAACTGGGCAGCACCTTGCCCGATATCGCCTTCTATAACGCCATCCTGCGCATCTGGCTGGGCGACAAGCCCGTCGACCGTTCGCTCAAGCAAGCCATGCTGGGCGACACCAAGTAATCCACAGCGTTTTTGCACCAGGCGGCCCCGGGACACCGGCGGCCGCTTTTTTTTCGCCCATCGTGCGCGCCGCCGCCGGCATGCGCCCGTTCCGCATCGTTCCCCTTTCTCTACCGCGAAATCGCCGCCATCGCCGCATGCCCGGGGTAGCGCAATACCGTCCGATTTTTTTGACTGCGTGCCGTCCTTTTTCCGGGATGCGTCCACCCTCGTCCGGGACCGAACGCGTCTCCTGCGATGCATATCTTCGATTTCTTCGATGATTACCTGAACTATTCCATATGATGGATTGATAGTTAACTTCATGCATTATTCAATCAAACACCCGGGATATATCGATAACATGGCGGCAAAACTCGATGATGACGACAATGCATGCTTCGTTCTCTCGGCACCATCGATACCATGCAAAATGCATCAAAGTCCTGTAAGTTTCCATTAACGACGGACATTATTTTGAATAGTCGAACATCGAATTTTTCATTGTCAACATTCATGACGACTCAATGTTAAATCGTGCCGACGTAAAACCGCTGGTCAAACCGGTTGACCGGAAGTCGTCATCGGGACGTGAGATGGGGTCGGGCACGCCCGGCGGCACACCGGGAAACGGCGCCATGCCTGGCGACGCAGGTACCGTCTGACAGCGGCGCAGGGAAGGGATGAAAAAAAAGCGGCACCCGGAGACCCGGATGCCGCTTTCGAGGGAAGACTGTTTTAAACTGGTAAGATCAGGAGCGCGAACCGAAGGCGCGGATCCCGGCGGTGTCGTTGGCACCGGCCGCGGTTGCGGCGTTGCTTGCCTGCAGGGCTTGCGCATCGCGCAGCTTGCGTCGCGCCGCCAGCTCGTCCTTGGTCGGACGCGGACGGACGGCCAGCACCAGCGCGCGTGCAATGCCCACCAGCAGCGGACGGAAGTACATCAGGAGGCCGGCCAGCAGGATCAGCTGGACCATGCCGGTCAGCAGCTGGGTGAAGGGCAGGGCCGTCACCGGGGTCTGGATCAGGGTATCGGCGAAAGACATGGTGGAAGGCTCAGTGGGTCATGATCGATGTGTTCGATGTAACTGTAGTGCAACGCAACATATAAATCTAATTACGCTTTCTGATAGCCCTTATGTTGTTTGTGAATGAAACCGGGTACACTGCTGCGTAACGCTTGTATCCCTGCTTGTCCTGAACGGAGTCCCATGAGCTTCCTCACGCTTGATTTAAACCTGCTCCGCGTCTTCGATGCCGTCATGACCGAGCAAAACCTGACGCGCGCCGCCGGCCATCTCGCGATGACCCAGCCGGCCGTGTCGAATGCCATCAAACGCCTGCGCGAGAGCCTGGGTGACGAACTGCTGATCCGCACCGCCTACGGCGTCAAGCCGACGCCGCGCGCCGAAGCGTTGTGGCCGGCCGTGCGCCAGGCGCTGGCCGCGCTGGAAGCGGCCGTGATGCCGGAAACCTTCGACGTGTCGAAGGCGCAGGCCACCTTCCGCATGGCCATGGCCGACGCCACCGCGGCGCTGTGGCTGCCGTCGCTGGTGCGTTCGATCGAAAAGGAAGCGCCGGGCGTGAACATCCGCATGGTGCCGCTGACGACGCGCGAACCGCGGCCGATGCTGCTGCGCGGCGACATCGACCTGGCCGTTGGCTTCTTCCCGGGCGTGGCCGCCCAGCTGTCCTACGAAACGGGTTCGCCGATCCGCCACGAACGCCTGTATTCGGGCGAATACGTGGCCGTGATGCGCAAGAACCACCCGCTGGCCCTGGGCAAGCTGGACCTGGACGACTATTGCAAGGCCAACCACCTGCTGGTGAGCTTTTCCGGCCGCGCCCATGGCCTGGTCGACGAGGCGCTGGCCCAGATCGGCCGCGAACGCCGCATCCTGCTGACGGTGAACCAGTTCTTCACGGCCGGCCGCGTCGTGGCCAATTCCGACCTGGTGACGGTGCTGCCGAAGCACCTGATTCCCTCGACCGGCGCCGCCGACGCGCTGGTGTGGCGCGAACTGCCGTTCCAGCTGCCGGCCGTGCACCTGGACATGCTGTGGCACGAGCGCGACGGCCGCAGCCCGGCCCACCGCTGGCTGCGCAAGAACCTGGAAAGCATGTCGGCGACGGCGCAGAAGATGCTGCCGCAAAAATCCGAAGTGACGGAAAAGATGGAAAAGATCGCCTGAACGATGGCAACCCGCACCCGTCGCGCCGGGGCGACGGTGGGTCGATGAGATGGTCGATGGAGGTGGAAGGGAAACGCGCGGCTTACCTGATGGGCAGTTTGGTCGTGTTCTTGACCTCTTCCATGACCGCATAGGTGTGCGTCTCGCGCACGCCCTTCTGCAGCAAGGTCTTGCCGAGGAATTCGCGGTATGCCGCCATGTCCTTCACGCGCGCCTTGACCAGGTAGTCGAAGCCGCCCGCCACCATATGGCATTCCAGCACTTCCGGGATCAGCTGGACGCTCTGCTTGAAGGCGTCGAACACTTCCGGCGTGGTGCGGTCCAGCACCACCTCGATGAATACCAGCAGCGACACGTCCAGCAGTTGCGGGTTCAGTTGCGCCGTGTACCCCATGATGTAGCCGGACTCGTGCAGCTTGCGCACACGCTCCAGGCAGGCCGCGGGCGACAGGTTGACCCGCGCCGCCAGTTCGACGTTGCTGATACGCCCGTCGCTCTGGAGCTCGGCCAGAATTTTCTTGCTGATCTTGTCCAGCATACTTCACTCTCCACTATAAATATTATTTGGTGAAATTCTCTCACCAAAAACTATCTTTTCCTAGTCTTCCGTAAAAACAGAATTAATCCAGAAGAAATCCTTCTACAATCGAATCATTGAGGTGCATTTACATTCGCGTCGGCCGTCATCCACGGTACGGCGCGTTTTGCCATGCAGGCCTCCCGTTTTTCTTATCGCTTACTCAAGACCTCCATGAACATTGCCGCCACTTCGGCCACCACCTACGTTCCCTTCGACGCCCTGCAGGCCGAGACCCGCCGCGAGCAGACGCCGCTGCGCGCCGCCATCACCGACGCCTACCGCCGCGACGAAACCGCCGCCGTGGAATGGCTGCTGGCCCAGGGGGCGAGCGCCCACGCCGACGCCCACGCGCTGGCGCACCGCCTCGTCTCGGCCGTGCGCCAGAAGCGCACCCGCTCCTCGGGCGTGGACGCGCTGATGCACGAATTCTCGCTGTCGTCCGAGGAAGGCGTCGCACTGATGTGCCTGGCCGAAGCGCTGCTGCGCATCCCGGACACCGAGACCGCCGACCGCCTGATCGCCGACAAGATCAGCAAGGGCGACTGGAAGAAACACCTGGGCGAATCGCCCTCGCTGTTCGTCAATGCCGCCACCTGGGGCCTGCTCGTCACCGGCAAGCTGGTGTCCTCGAACAGCGAGAACGGCCTGGGCGCCGCGCTCACCCGCCTCATCGCCAAGGGCGGCGAACCGCTGATCCGCAAGGGCGTCGACCTGGCCATGCGCATGCTCGGCAACCAGTTCGTCACCGGCCAGACCATCGCCGAGGCGCTGAAGAACAGCCGCGAGAACGAAACCCGCGGCTACCGTTATTCGTATGACATGCTCGGCGAGGCCGCCCTCACCGAATCCGATGCAAGCAATTACTATGCCTCCTACGAGGCGGCGATCCACGCGATCGGCAAGGCGTCGAACGGCCGCGGCATCAAGGACGGCCCGGGCATCTCGATCAAGCTGTCGGCCCTGCACCCGCGCTACAGCCGCGCGCAGTACGCGCGCGTGATGGGCGAATTGCTGCCGCGCGTGCGCAGCCTCGTGCTGCTGGCCAAGCAGTACGACATCGGCATCAACATCGACGCCGAGGAAGCGGACCGCCTCGAGATCTCGCTCGACATGCTCGAAGCGCTGGCGTTCGATCCGGAACTGGCCGGCTTCGAAGGCATCGGCCTGGTCGTGCAGGCCTACCAGAAGCGCTGCCCGTTCGTGATCGACTACGTGGTCGACCTGGCGCGCAGGAGCGGCCGCAAGTTCATGGTGCGCCTGGTCAAGGGCGCCTACTGGGACGCCGAGATCAAGCGCGCCCAGGTCGACGGCCTGCCGGGCTACCCGGTCTATACGCGTAAGGTGTACACCGACGTGTCCTATCTCACCTGCGCGCGCAAGCTGCTGGGCGCCACCGACGTCATCTATGCCCAGTTCGCCACGCACAACGCCCACACGCTGTCGGTGATCTACACCTGGGCGCAGGCCGACAAGGTGAGCAACTACGAATTCCAGTGCCTGCACGGCATGGGCGAGACGCTGTACGACCAGGTCGTCGGCGCCGCCAACCTCGGCAAGGCCTGCCGCATCTATGCGCCGGTCGGTTCGCACGAGACGCTGCTGGCCTACCTGGTGCGCCGCCTGCTGGAAAACGGCGCCAACACCTCGTTCGTCAACCAGATCGTCGACGAAAGCGTCCCCATCGATTCCCTGCTGGCCGACCCGTTCGCGCAGGCGCGCGCCGCGCGGTGCCAGCCGCATCCGCGCATCCCGCTGCCGCGCGACCTGTTCCCGGATGGCCGCCGCAATTCCGCCGGCCTCGACCTGGCCAACGAGAACGTGCTGGCCGCGCTGGGCATGGAACTGGCCACGCCGCGCCACTACCTGGCCGCGCCGGTCGTGGACGGCGTGCTGGAAGCCGCCGGCGCCGTCAATGTCGTGAATCCGGCGCAATCGGCCGACATCGTCGGCCAGGTGACGGAAGCCACGACGGGCGACGTCGACACGGCGCTGCAGTCGGCCATGAACGCGCTGCCGGCCTGGGAAGGCATGGGCAACGCCGCCCGCGCCGACATCCTGGCGCGCACCGCCGACCTGTTCGAGCACAACATGATCGAGCTGATGGCACTGGCCGTGCGCGAAGCCGGCAAGTCGCTGCCGAACGCGATCGCCGAGATCCGCGAGGCCGTCGACTTCCTGCGCTACTACGCCGCCGAAGTGCGCGCCGCCGACGCCACCCGCGCGCTGGGCCCGGTGACCTGCATCAGCCCGTGGAACTTCCCGCTGGCCATCTTCACCGGCCAGGTCGCGGCCGCGCTGGCCGCCGGCAATACCGTATTGGCCAAGCCGGCCGAGCAGACGCCGCTGATCGCCTTCCGCGCCGTCCAGCTGTTCCACGACGCCGGCGTGCCGGCCGGCGTGCTGCAGCTGCTGCCGGGCCGCGGCGAGACCGTCGGCGCCGCGCTCACCGGCGACGCGCGCGTGAAAGCCGTGATCTTCACCGGTTCGACCGAAGTGGCGCAGCTGATCAACCGCGTGCTGGCCGAGCGCAGCGCGCGCGAAGGCTGCGACATCCCGCTGATCGCCGAGACCGGCGGCCAGAACGCGCTGATCGTCGATTCCTCGGCGCTGCCGGAACAGGTGGTGCAGGACGTGCTGTCGTCGGCCTTCGACAGCGCCGGCCAGCGCTGCTCGGCGCTGCGCGTGCTGTTCCTGCAGGAAGACGTCGCCGACAAGACCATCAAGATGCTCAAGGGCGCGATGCAGGAACTGCGCGTGGGCGTGCCGGACCGCCTGGCGACCGACATCGGTCCCGTGATCGATGCCGAAGCCCGGCAGAACCTGCTCGGCCACATCGAGCGCATGAAGGCCACGGCCAAGCAGCACTTCTCGCTGGCCCTGCCGGAGACGCTGCAGGCGCAGGGCACCTTCGTGCCGCCGACCGTGCTCGAGATCGGCGCGCTGGCCGAACTGACGCGCGAAGTGTTCGGCCCCGTGCTGCACATCGTGCGCTACCGCCGCGCCGACCTGCCGCAGGTGATCGACGCGATCAATGCCACCGGCTACGGCCTGACCCTGGGCGTGCATTCGCGCATCGACGAGACCATCGACTTCATCACCTCGCGCGCCCACGTCGGCAACATCTACGTGAACCGCAACATCGTCGGCGCCGTCGTCGGCGTGCAGCCGTTCGGCGGCGAGGGCAAGTCCGGCACCGGTCCCAAGGCCGGCGGCCCGCTGTACCTGAAGCGCCTGCAGCAGCAGGCCGGGCAACAGCCCTTGCAGGCGCGCGCACCGCGTACCGACGCGGCCCTGGATGCGCTGCTCGACTGGGCCCGCGCCAACGGCCACGGCAACGTGGCCACGCTGGCGCAAGCCTATCGCGCGGCCTCGCTGGAAGGCGTGCGCATCGACCTGCCGGGCCCGACCGGCGAGCGCAACCAGCTCGCCTTCGTCCCGCGCGGCGCCGTGCTGTGCGCGGCCGGCGGCGTGCCGGCACTGCTGAACCAGCTGGCGGCCGTGTTCGCCACCGGCAACCACGCGCTGGTCCTTGCCGATGCGCGCGATCATGCGCTGACGACGCTGCCGGCCGCGGCCACGGCGCGCCTGCGCTTCGTCGACGCGGCGCAGCTGGACGGCTGCGACATCGCCATGGCCCTGGTCGATGCCGGCCTGAAGGCGGACATGCAGCGCACGCTGGCGGCGCGCCCGGGCGCCATCGTCGGCATCGTCGACACGCAGGAAGGCGCACCGGTCGCGCTGTGGCGCCTGGTGGCCGAGCGGGCGCTGTGCGTCAACACGACGGCGGCGGGAGGCAACGCCAGCCTGATGACGCTCGGCGCATAAGCGGGAGGCAACGAGACGCGGCGTGCCGCGGTGCAGGCTGGTCCTGCGCTGCGGCACGCTTTTTTTTTCACTGGTCGGAGAAGCGTGGTGCGGTAGTTCTTTTACAACATGGAGGCAGACATGCTGGTAGGCGTTCCCAAAGAAATCAAGAACAACGAATTCCGGGTGGGGCTGACCCCGCCCGGCGTCCACGAACTGGCGGCGCATGGCCACCAGGTGCTGGTGCAGGCCGGCGCGGGCGCGGGCATCGGCCTGGCCGATGCGGACTACGCGGCGGCCGGCGCCATGATCGTCCCCTCGGCCCAGGACATCTTCGCGCGCGCCGACATGATCGTGAAGGTCAAGGAGCCGCAGCCGCAGGAATGCGCGCTGCTGCGCCCGGGACAGATCCTGTACACCTACCTGCACCTGGCGCCGGATCCGGAGCAGGCGAAGGCGCTGCTGGCGTCCGGCGCCGTCTGCATCGCCTACGAGACCATCACGGGCGCGGGCGGCGGGCTGCCGCTGCTGGCACCGATGAGCGAGGTGGCGGGCCGCATGGCCATCCAGGCCGGCGCCAGCCACCTGGAAAAATCGAAGGGCGGCGCCGGTGTCCTGCTGGGCGGCGTGCCGGGCGTGGCGGCGGGCCACGTCGTCATCCTGGGCGCCGGCGTGGTCGGCACCAATGCGCTGCAGATGGCGGCCGGCATCGGCGCCCGCGTGACGGTCCTCGACAAGAACGTCGACCGCCTGCGCCAGCTCGACCTGGTGTACGGCAACCGCATCGCGACGCTGTTCTCGACGGCCCACGCGGTCGAGGAAGCGGTGCTGTCGGCCGACCTCGTGATCGGCGGCGTGCTGGTACCGGGCGCGCAAGCCCCCAGGCTGGTGACGAAGGCCATGGTGGCGCGCATGAAACCGGGCGCGGTGGTGGTCGACGTGGCGATCGACCAGGGCGGCTGCTTCGATACCTCGCATCCGACCACGCATGCCGATCCGACCTTCGTCGTCGACGGCGTCGTGCACTACTGCGTGGCCAACATGCCGGGCGCGGTGGCGCGCACGTCGACCTTCGCGCTGAACAATGCGACGATCGGCCATGCCGTCGCGCTGGCGGACAAGGGCTGGCGCCAGGCCCTGCGCGACGATCCGCACCTCAGGAACGGCCTGAACGTCTGCGCGGGGCAGGTCACCCACGCGGCCGTGGCCAGCGCGCTGGGCTACGACTACGTGCCGGCCGAGTCCCTGCTGGCCTGAGCCGGGGCGGCACCGGCGGCGGGCAGCCCGTCCCGCCACCCCAGGCAGAACTGCCTGACGATGTGGAACGCATACCGCGCGGCCACGGATTTCACGAAGCGCATGAAATCCGTGGCCGCGTTTTCGTTGGCATTGTCGGAAATCGTCCGGATCACGCCGAACGGGATGCCGAGCTCGAAACACACCTGCGCCACCGCCGCGCCCTCCATCTCCACCGCCAACAGGCCCGGCAAGGCCGCGTGGAGGGCCCGTACGCGCTCCCGGCCCTTCACGAACTCGTCGGCACTGGCGACCAGCCCGCGGTGCACCCGCGGCTGCTGGAGGGCGAATGCGGCCCGTTCCTGCGCCTCGATGGCCGCGGCGAAGTCGTGCGCCAGGAAACGCTGCGCCGCCTCGAGCAGGTGCACGGCCATCCGGCGGTCGGACAGGAAGTGCGTCAGCCCCGTCAACGGCACTTCGTAGCGCGGAAACAGCGGCGTCGCATCCATGTCGTGCTGGACCAGCGATTCGGCCACGACGACGTCGCCGACACGGATCGCCGCATCGCCGGCACCGGCGACTCCCGTAAACAGGATGTGGGTAACACCGAACTTCTCCACAAGCGTCGTGGCTGTCATTGCCGCAGCAACCTTGCCAATACGCGATAGGACGCACACAGCGTCGATTTCCCAGAGGTGTCCGACAACGTACTCGCGCATGCCGTGGATGAGCTTGTAGGGCCTCTGCATGGCCTCCACGAGCCCCTGCTGTTCTTCGTGCAACGCGCTGATGATCCCTAGTCGCATGTGTTCGATCGTCCTGGATGGTCTGGAAAACCGTTTTTCAAGGCTTGTGCACCTTGTTCACGGTCTTTTTGTTTTAGTAAACGTAGGTATATATAAAAACTGGTAGTGATAGTAAACGTCGATGTTGCTGTGGATAAGACGGGATTTGTCTACAGCGTCAACGGTTTACGTGTTGCCGGAAGTGCTGGAAAAGCATTGTATCGATGCGGGACCGATGTTGGACAAAAAACGGTTTTCCAGAAAACAGCCCGGTTTTGCACACTTGCTCCTGTGGATATGCAGGCGCTTTTCCACAGACGCTGCCGACCGCGCGTCTTTTCTTGCCTGCATAGCATGGCTGGCAGGTCATCCATCCCGCCAGCAGCGGTCGCTACGGCTGTCCTTGCCGGAACGACAGGGGCATGCATGACGCTGTCTTGTTTTGCAGCCTGGACGTGGGCGTCGTCGTTTTCCTGTAGACCGTCGAGCGTTTGCACCGTGTTGACGCTTGCTGCCGTTCGCAGACGGTGGCGGCGCTTTTTTTTTGCGTCGAACTGGCCTGCCTGGGGATGCAGGCCTGAGATCGGCCTTGTTCCTGTAGACGATTTTTTTTGCGAACCGACTGCCTTTGCTTTGCGGCTAGGGTATTTGTCGAGTTGATGTCCTGGCGCGAGCGTAGCGAGCGCTTTTTTTTATATTAGTTAACTTGGATAGAAAGAAAGGATAGTAGTGGTAGTAAACGCGCCCTGAACTGTGGATAAACCGATTTTTTTCCACAAGCTCAAGGGTTTACGTGGTGTCGAAGCGGCTGGACAAGCCTTGTATCCGGCTTGGAGCAAAACTGGACAAAAAATTGGCGGTGGCCAACTCGGCCGGTTTCGCACATACCGTGCTGTGGATATGCAAGGGTTTGTCCACAGGCGTGCGGGAAATGGCGTCGAAAAGATGTTTCCAGGGTGGACGGCGTAGTCGAAGTGGCCATCGAAGCGACCGTCGACGCGTTCGTCGTGCCGGCCTGGCGACGGATCGTCAAGGCTATCCGGCGTGGTCGACGTCGTTCCCGTCGCATCGACGTCGGCAGGGCCGGAGTCGATTTTTTTTTGCGCGAACGCCGGCGCGCCGCACGGCGCCAGGTTTACAACCAAAAGCTTGTATACAGAATGATGATAGTAGTTAACGGTGGTACTCATCTGTGGATAAGCTGGGTTTTTTCCACAAGATCAAGCGTTTACGATGCGTGCAAGCCGGTGGGTTTTCCATGTATGTTCCTAGTGGAAAAAATGAATAAATTTTTCGATCGTCGAGATATCCGGGTTTCCCCACATTTCGTACCTGTGGATATGCATAGGCTTATCCACAGCCCGGCAAGGCCCGTCATCGCCCAGGATCGGGTGCGTGGACAGCGGCAAGAGGCGCGTAGAATGGGTCGCGAGCGCCATCGCGGACGCTCGCAGGACGACAACACGGTGCGGCGCTGACGAAACGGAGGCAGGACGTGATCGACGACTCCCTGATGCTGGACGTAAACGGCATACGCATGCATGTCACCACGACCGGGCACGGTCCGGCCGTCTTGTTGTTGCACGGATTTCCCGACACCCACCAGGTCTGGCGCAAGCAGGTCGATGCGCTGGCGGGGGCCGGTTATCGCGTGCTGGCGCCGGATTTGCGCGGCTACGGCCGCAGCGATGCGCCGGGCGGTATTGCCGATTACACGCTGGACAAATTGCGCGGCGACGTCCTCGGCCTGCTCGATGCGCTGCACATCGACAAGGCATGCATCGTCGGCCACGATTGGGGCAGCCTGATCGGCTGGCAGGTGGCGACGCTGGCGCCGCAACGCGTGCATCGCCTGGTGGCGTTGTCGGTCGGCCATCCGCTCGCGATCGCCCGGTCCGGTCCCTTCCAGTACCTGCGCATGACGTATGTGCTGGGTTTCATCCTGCCCGTCATCGCCGAACAGGTGCTGCGCGCCGGCGACTGGTTCATGCTGCGCCAGTTCACCGACGAGCCCGGGCAGGCCGATCACTGGAAACGCGAACTGTCGGCGCCGGGCCGGTTGACGGCCGCGCTGAATTATTACCGCGCCAATGCCGGCCTCGTGCTGCCGCAAACCTACTCGCGCATCAAGGTGCCGGTGATGGGAATCTGGAGCGACCGCGATCCGGCGATGGGCGAGAAGCAGATGCGCGACTCGGCGCATTACGTGGAAGGCGAATTCCGGTTCGAACGCATCCGTGGCGCGGACCACTGGCTGCAACTGACGGCGCACGAGAAGGTGAACGCCTTGCTGCTGGCATTCCTGGGCGAGGCGCACCTGCCGTCCTGAACTGGCCGCAAAGCGGATGCCGGCCGGGAAGCGTTGCTTACTTTAAAATATCGGTTTCCCGCCGATCTCTCCGCTTCCCATGTTCGATTTCACCCTGCTGGCCTGCGCGGCCTTCGTTGCCGGTCTCGTTGATGCTGTCGTCGGTGGGGGAGGGTTGATCCAGATTCCCGCGATCTTTGCGGTGTATCCAAAAGAAGTGCCGGCGACCTTGCTGGGTACGAATAAACTGGCATCGATGTGCGGGACGACCGTGGCGGCGGTCAAGTATGCGCGTCGCGTCCGGGTCGCCTGGAGCACGGCGGCGCCGGCCGCGGCTGCGGCGTTCGCCCTGTCCTTCGTCGGTGCCTGGACCGTGACCCGCGTCCCGGGCGATTTCGTGCGCAGCCTGCTGCCCTTGATCCTGCTGGCGGTGGCGATCTACACGTTCAAGAAGAAGGACCTGGGTTCCACCCATGCGCCGCTGCACAGCGGAAATACCGAGCGCCTGCTGGCCATCGGCGTCGGCTCGGCGATCGGTTTCTACGATGGCTTCTTCGGTCCCGGCACCGGCAGCTTCCTGATCTTCCTGTTTGTCCGCTTCTTCGGTTTCGACTTCCTCAGCGCCTCTGCCGCGGCCAAGGTCGTGAACGTCGCCTGCAATGTCTCGGCCTTGCTCTGGTTCGGCTACAGCGGCCACCTGATCTGGCAACTGGCCGCGCTGATGGCGGTCTGCCAGGTTGCCGGATCGCTGGTGGGGACCCGGCTGGCCTTGAAGCACGGCAGCGGTTTCGTGCGCAAGCTGTTCCTGGTCGTGGTCAGCTTGCTCATCGTCAAGACTGCCTGGGACACCTTCCGCCATCTGGGCTGGTAACTGTTTCACGTGAAACAGCACGACTAGTTGCGGCGGCGCACGTCGGCCACCAGCGTCGGCAGGTCCCAGGCGCCGCCGGCGGCGATCTGGCGGCACATGCCCGAGGTCTGCTCCAGCGTCTGCGAAAACGTCCGGCCATCCCATACCCAGCTCGACGCCGCCATGCAATCGCCGATGCCGCGGCCACGCTGCGTCGCGCCGATCGTCCCGTCCTTGTAGTCGGTCGCCGATGTCGTCACGAGCACGGGCGAGTAGGGCGGCTTCGTCGCCGTGACCCAATAGCCGTCACCGGTGTTGTAGGCGCCACGCCAGCACAGGTGCGACACGAGCAGCTTGTCGCTCGACAGGGGTCGGATGTCGAACGGCGCATGCTCGTCGCCGTCGGACTCGAGCAGGTCGCAATCGCCTTCCGACAGCGTCTTGCGCAATTCCGCGATGAGTTGACGCTCCTGCGCGGGCGCCAGGTGGATCTGTTGCGGCTGACTCTTCGGGACGGCGGTGGCGCGCACGACGGGTTTCGGCAGCGGCGGCAGCACCGACGATTCCGCCTTGGCGCCGGTGCGGACCAGCGCGCCGGGCGTATCGACCCGTCCCTGGAAATCGTCCATCTTCAACAGCACGGCATTCGCGCCTGCGGTGGAAATCGTCCAGCTGCGCTTGCCGGCGGTCCAGACGATGGGATCGTCCTGCAGCAGTGCCGGCAGCAGCGCGCGTACCTGGGCGCTGGACAAGGTCGCGACGCTGGCGCCCCCCTCGAAGCGCACGACGCCCGCGGCGCGTCCACCGATCGTCATCCGCACGCTCGCGGGCGGCGGGTGGTCGGGATCGTCGGCCAGCTGCAGCTCGACACGTACCGGCTGGTTGGGGCCGGCCAGGCGCGTCAACAGGATGCTGGCCCCCGGGTCCTCGGTTTCCTTGCGATAGCCGGCGGCGCGGCACGTCCTCGTGTTGTCGCAGACCAGTTCCCAATCCTTGTGCTCGAACTTGACGGAGGGAAGGTCGGAACGCGGGTAGGCATGGGCGATGGCGGCGGTGCCGAGCAATAGGCTGAACAGGTAGCGATGCATCATGGGCGAACGGGGTAATGGAGGAGATGGCAGCTTAGCATGATGACTTGCCGGCTTCCGTGCGCGCCGCGCTGGCGTGCGCGGCAAACGTCGCGTATGACGGTTTCACGTGAAACAAAATCTGTCGTTTTCCGAACCGCTTTCGAGCCGCACGGAAAAAAGAATCTATAATCCACGCTTAACTCTCCTCGCACTACACTCCATCATGCTATTTCCGACAGAATTCGACGTGATCGTCGTTGGCGGCGGCCATGCCGGCACCGAAGCGGCACTCGCGTCCGCACGCATGGGCCAGAAGACTCTGTTGCTCACGCACAATATCGAAACCCTGGGCGCGATGTCCTGCAACCCGTCGATCGGCGGCATCGGCAAGGGCCACCTGGTGAAGGAAGTCGACGCCATGGGCGGCGCGATGGCGATCGCCACCGACGAGGCCGGTATCCAGTTCCGCATCCTGAACTCGTCCAAGGGACCAGCCGTGCGCGCCACCCGTGCCCAGGCCGACCGCGTCCTGTACAAGGCGGCGATCCGCGCGCGCCTGGAAAACCAGCCGAACCTGTGGCTGTTCCAGCAGGCCGTCGACGACCTGATGGTCGAGGGCGACCGCGTCGTCGGCGCCGTGACCCAGGTCGGCCTGCGCTTTCGCGCGCGCGCCGTCGTGCTGACCGCCGGTACCTTCCTCGACGGGAAGATCCACGTCGGCCTGCAGAATTACGCGGGCGGCCGCGCGGGCGATCCGCCGGCGCTGTCGCTGTCGAGCCGCCTGAAGGAACTCAAGCTGCCGCAGGGCCGCCTGAAGACCGGCACGCCGCCGCGCATCGATGGCCGCAGCATCGACTTCTCGGCGATGACCGAGCAGCCGGGCGACCTCGACCCGGTCCCGGTGTTTTCCTATATGGGTAATGCCGCGATGCACCCGAAGCAGGTGCCGTGCTGGGTGACGCACACGAATGCGCAGACGCACGACATCATCCGCAACGGCCTGGACCGCAGCCCGATGTACACCGGCGTGATCGAGGGCGTCGGCCCGCGCTACTGCCCATCGATCGAGGACAAGATCCACCGCTTCGCGTCGAAGGAGTCGCACCAGATCTTCCTCGAGCCGGAAGGCTTGACCACCAACGAGTTCTACCCGAACGGGATCTCGACCAGCCTGCCGTTCGACGTGCAGCTGGCGCTGGTGCGCTCGATGAAGGGCCTGGAAAACGCCTTCATCCTGCGTCCCGGCTATGCGATCGAATACGATTACTTCGACCCGCGCGGCCTGAAGGCCTCGCTGGAAACCAAGGCGATCGGCGGGCTGTTCTTCGCCGGCCAGATCAACGGCACCACCGGCTACGAAGAAGCGGCGGCGCAGGGCATGCTCGCCGGCATCAACGCGGCGCTGCAGACCCAGGGCCGCGAGGCCTGGGCCCCGGGCCGCTCGGAAGCCTATCTCGGCGTGCTGGTCGACGACCTCACCACGCAGGGCGTGGCCGAACCGTACCGGATGTTCACCAGCCGCGCCGAGTACCGCCTGAGCCTGCGCGAAGACAATGCCGACATGCGCCTGACGGAAATCGGCCGCAAGCTGGGCGTCGTCGGCGACGTGCAATGGGACGCGTTCGAGCGCAAGCGCGAGGCCGTCGCGCGCGAGCTGGAACGCCTGCGGTCGACCTGGGTCAATCCGCGCATCCTGGCGGCGGCCGAATCCGAACGCGTGATCGGCCAGGCCATCGAGCGCGAATACAACCTGGCCGACCTGCTGCGCCGTCCGGGCGTCGAATACGACAAGCTGGTCACGCTGACCGGCACCGACGGCCAGCAACTGGCCGGCCCCGGCATCGAGGATCCGGCCGTCAAGGAACAGGTCGAGATCCAGCTGAAATATTCGGGCTACATCGACCGCCAGGCGCGCGAGGTGGAACGCCACGACCACTACGAAAACCTGAAGCTGCCGGAAAACCTGGACTACCTGGACATCGCGGCGCTGTCGATCGAGGTGCGCCAGAAGCTGGACAAGCAACGGCCGGAAACGCTGGGCCAGGCATCGCGCATTTCCGGCGTGACCCCGGCGGCGATCTCGCTGCTGCTGGTGCACCTGAAGAAGCGCGGCGCCAAGGGCTTTGCCAGCGTGTCGAACGAGGAATCCGCAGCATGAAGCATTTCGACCGCGCCGCGCTGGGCCAGGTACTGGCCGACGGCGTCAAGGAGATGGCACTGGACGTGACGCCGGCCCAGCAGGAACGACTGCTGGATTACCTGGCGCTGATGTTCAAGTGGAACAGCGTGTACAACCTGACGTCGCTGCGCGACCCGATGCAGATGGTGACCCACCACCTGCTCGATTCGCTGGCGGCCGTGCCGGCGTTCGCCGGCGCGAAGAACGTGCTGGACGTCGGTTCCGGTGGCGGCCTGCCCGGCATCGTGCTGGCCATCGTCAGGCCGGACATGGCCGTGTCGATGATCGACACCGTGCACAAGAAGACGGCGTTCCTCACCCAGGTGAAGGCGCAACTCGGCCTGGCGAACGCCACCGTCCACACGATGAAGGTGCAGGACCTGCAAAAGGAAGAGGGCGCCAGGTTCGACGTCATTACCTCGCGCGCCTTCGCCGACCTGTCCGATTTCATCGACTGGTCGCATCACCTGCTGGCACCGGGCGGGCGCTACATCGCGCTCAAGGGCACGGCGCCCAGGGAGGAGCAGGAGCGGGTGCCGGCCAGCTGGCGCGTGAGCGGGGTGCAGCCGCTGCAGGTGCCCAGGCTGGGCGCGGAACGCCACCTGGTATTCGTCGAGCCGGCGCCGTGAGGCCGGCGTCGAAAATCCGATCAACCATGTAAATGGTATAAACGATTAGTATCGTTAATACCGTATGAACGATATAAATCGTTTTAACGATATTAATGGTATGTTGATTTATGCCGCCAAGGAACAAGATACTGCATGGCGAAAATATTTTGCGTAGCTAACCAGAAGGGCGGGGTGGGCAAGACCACCACCAGCGTCAACCTGTCGGCGGGACTGGCCAAGCTGGACCAGCGCGTGCTGCTGGTCGACCTCGACCCGCAGGGCAACGCCACCATGGGCGCCGGCATCAACAAGGCCGGGCTGACCTCGTCGATCTACGAGGTGCTGCTGGGTGAAGCCGACGTCCAGGGCAGCCGCCTGCGCAGCGAGGCCGGGCGCTTCGACGTGCTGCCGGCCAACCGCGAGCTGGCCGGCGCCGAGGTCGAGATGGTCGAGCTGGAAAACCGCGAGCGGCGCCTGAAGGACGCGCTGGCCAAGGTGGACGCCGACTACGACTTCATCCTGATCGACTGCCCGCCGGCGCTGTCGATGCTGACCCTGAACGGGCTGGTGTCGGCGCACGGGGTCATCATCCCGATGCAGTGCGAATACTATGCGCTTGAGGGCCTGTCCGACCTGGTCAACACGATCAAGAAGGTGCACGCCAACCTGAACCACGACCTGCGCATCATCGGCCTGCTGCGCGTGATGTTCGATCCGCGCATGACGCTGTCGCAGCAGGTCTCGGGCCAGCTCGAGCAGCATTTCGGCGACAAGGTGTTCAAGACCATCATCCCGCGCAACGTGCGGCTGGCGGAAGCGCCGTCCTACGGCATCCCCGGCGTGGTGTTCGATCCCTCGTCCAAGGGCGCCCAGGCGTACATCGCCTTCGGCGCCGAGATGGTCGAGCGCATCAAGACCCTATAAAGAGAAGACAGCAGACATCATGGCAACCAAGAAACTCAAGGGGCTCGGCCGTGGCCTCGACGCGCTGCTCGGCGCGACGTCCGACGACACGCCGGCGGCGCCGTCCGGCGCGCCGTCGACGCTGAAGGTGAATCAGGTGCAGGCCGGCAAGTACCAGCCGCGCACGCGCATGGACGACGGCTCGCTGGCCGAGCTGGCCGCGTCGATCAAGACCCAGGGCATCATGCAGCCGGTACTGGTGCGGCCGATCGACGGGGCAGGGGACGCGCGCTACGAGATCATCGCCGGCGAACGGCGCTTCCGCGCGGCCCAGCTGGCGGGACTGGACGAGATCCCGGTGCTGGTGCGCGACGTGGACGACCAGAACGCCGCCGCGATGGCGCTGATCGAGAACATCCAGCGCGAGGACCTCAATCCCCTCGAAGAGGCGCAGGGCATCGCGCGCCTGATCGCCGAATTCGGTTTCACCCACGAACAGGCGGCCGGCGCCGTCGGCCGCTCGCGCAGCGCCGTCTCGAACCTGCTGCGCCTGGTGAACCTGGCCCAGCCGGTGCAGACGATGCTGATGGCCGGCGACATCGACATGGGCCACGCCCGCGCGCTGCTGGCGGTCGACGCCGCCAGCCAGATCGCGCTGGCGAACCAGGTGATCGCCAAGCGCCTGTCGGTGCGCGAGACCGAGAAGGTGGTGGCGCGCGCACTGGAAGAGCAGGACGCGCCGGCGGCCGCCAGGCGCCAGAAGGACAAGTCGGGCGACATCGTCCGGCTGGAAGAGGAACTGTCCGACCGGCTGGCGACCCCGGTCGTGTTCAAGATGGGCGCCAGGGGCGGCGGGCAGATGATCATCGACTTCGCCGATCTCGACATCCTCGACAGCGTGCTGGCGCGCCTGCGCGCCTGAGCGCGCAGGCGCAGCGCGGTTCCCTCTAGTGCATGGCGCGCGCGGACACCCGCCCCGCGCGCGATGGCGTATCGCCGGCGCAGCACGCGCCGGGCAGTTGGTGGGCGCTCACACGACGCCGGTCGCCGCGTCGACGGCCGCCGGCGTGTTGCCGCTGCGCACCGACATCAAGCATATCCGCACCGAAAAGGAAAGTGATTCCTCACCTCCACGGTGCACTGTCGTTATCACGCGACGTTATCCCAAGTTTCCTTCGATCGACGCCCGCGAATGGCAGAACGCCAGCGTTTACAGGCGGAATAGGACAAAACCGACGTCAAAAACGTAGGAAATTTAACAAATTCAGCCGATTTTTCTTTGTCGTTTTTACATCGCAAACGCCCTCATCACGGGTCGGAACAGTTTGACTATGCATTCGATAAACCTTTATAATCCCGCTGATTCATGTAATTACCATACCGTAACTCGGTTCCATCACGGCTAGCGCGAAAGAACAATAACAATGCTGCGCTTGGTCTCCCTGCAACTCCTGGCAACACTTGTGGCCGGCCTGATCGCCGGACTGCTGGGGGGATGGTCTGCGATGTTTTCGGCGGTACTTGGCGGGTTGTGTTGTGTCGTGCCCAATGGCGTCATGGCTGTTCGCCTGTTTGCCAGTTCACAAAAAATGGGCGGAGCAAACCCCGCCACATTTTTCATCTGGGAATTTGTAAAGATTGCTTTAACGCTGGCGCTGTTGCTCGCAACGGCGCGGCTGTACCACGATCTGAACTGGCTGGCGCTGCTGGTCGGTTTCATCGTGGCGCTAAAAAGTTACATCATTTTATTATTTAGGCACTGACAATGACGAGTCCAACCGTAGAAGGCGCAGCGCAGCACGCTCCAAACGCATCGGAGTACATCCAGCACCACCTCGGCCACCTGGCCAGCGGTCACCAGACCTTCGTGGTCGACTTTTCGATCATCAACCTGGACACCGTCCTGTGGTCGTCGGTGATGGGCATCCTGGCCGTGTTCGTCATGTGGCTGGCCGCGCGCCGCGCCACGTCGGGCGTGCCGGGCCGCTTCCAGGCCGCCATCGAGGCCGTCGTCGAAATGGTCGAAGACCAGTCGAAGTCGATCGTGCACGGCGACCGCACCTTCATCGCCCCGCTGGCGCTGACCGTGTTCATCTGGGTCACCTTCATGAATGCGATGGACTTCCTGCCGGTCGACCTGTTCGCCGGCATCTTCCGCGCACTGGGCATGGGCGAGCCGCACTTCCGCGTCGTCCCGACCGCCGACCTGAACGGCACCCTGGGCATGGCCCTCGGCGTGCTGGCGCTGATGATCTACTACAGCATCAAGATCAAGGGCCTGGGCGGCTGGATCCACGAATTGTTCGCAGCACCGTTTGGCATCTACATGGCGCCGTTCAACTTCCTGTTGAACCTCATCGAATACGCAGCAAAAACCGTGTCGCTGGGCATGCGACTGTTCGGCAATATGTACGCCGGTGAGCTGCTGTTCCTGTTGATTGCACTGCTCGGCTCCACTGCAACCGTGTTCGGCTTCGTCGGCCACGTCATTGCGGGTTCGATCTGGGCAATCTTCCACATCCTGATCGTGGTCCTGCAGGCATTCATCTTCATGATGCTGACGCTGGTGTACATCGGTCAGGCCCATGAAGGCCACTGATCGGCGCGATCGCAAGAACGACCAAGATAGTGGTAGTAAAGAAGTTGTAATTTTCTAGTTTTTTAAATTAACTTTTGGAGTAAATCTCATGACTGACGTTTCTTTCGTTGCACTGGCTTGCGGTCTGATCATCGGCCTGGGCGCTATCGGCGCATGTATCGGTATCGCTATCATGGGCGGTAAATACCTGGAAGCTTCGGCACGTCAGCCTGAACTGATGAACACCCTGCAGACCAAGATGTTCCTGCTGGCTGGCCTGATCGACGCGGCATTCCTGATCGGTGTCGGTATCGCCATGCTGTTCGTGTTCGCCAAGCCGTTCACCAGCTAAGATTCCCACGATAGACATCGTGCTTCCAAGCGCCGAACCTTCCTTGGTTCGGCATCCGTTTTTCTGAGAAGGAATCTACCGTGAACTTGAATGCAACCCTGTTTGCCCAGTTCGTGGTCTTCTTCATCCTGGCATTCGTCACCATGAAATTCGTGTGGCCGCCGGTGATGAAAGCGCTCGACGAGCGCGCCCAGAGGATCGCGAACGGCCTGGCCGCCGCCGACCGCGGCAAGGCCGAAATGGCCGCTGCCGAAAAGCGCATCGCCGCCGAACTGTCCGCCACCCGCGACGAGAGCACCAAGCGCATCGCCGACGCCGAGAAGCGTGCCCAGGCCATCATCGACGAAGCCAAGCAACAGGCGACCGTCGAAGCCGCCCGCATCATCGAGGCTGCCCGTGCCGATGCCGAGCAACAGATTACCCGCGCGCGCGAAGAACTGCGCGGCCAGGTCGCTACCCTCGCCGTCGCCGGCGCAGAGCAGATCCTGAAGCGCGAAGTCAATGCAGCGGCCCACGCCGACCTGCTGAACCGTCTGTCGACCGAGCTCTGATCATGGCCGAACTCGCAACCGTAGCCCGCCCCTACGCCGAAGCGCTGTTCCGTGTCGCCCAGAACGGCGACATGGCGGCCTGGTCGGCCATCGTCGGGGAACTGGCCCAGATCGGCGCCAACCCGGACCTGCAGGCCTTCGCCGGCAATCCGCACGTCACGCAGGACCAGCTGGTCGACACGATTGCGTCGTTGGTCAAGTCGCCGCTGAACCTCGAGGCGAAGAACTTCATCGCGATGCTGGCCGAAAACGGCCGCATCGCCCTGCTGCCGGAAATCGGCGTCCAGTTCACCGTGCTCAAGAACGCACTGGCTGGCGCCGCCGACGCGACCATCCATAGCGCGTTCGACCTTTCGGCCGACCAGGTTAACCAACTGGTCGCCTCGCTGGAAAAGAAATTTGGCCGCAAGCTGAACCCCACGGTCGCAGTGGATCCGTCGCTGATCGGTGGTGTGCGCGTGGTCGTCGGCGACGAAGTGCTCGATACCTCGGTCCGCGCCAAGCTGCAGCAGATGCATGCCGCGCTGGTTGCCTGACGATCGAAGAATAAGCACCGTCGCGACGCACCGGCACTTGCCCTACGCATCAAGAAACTATTAGGAGTTAGCACTCATGCAACTTAATTCGTCTGAAATCAGCGAACTGATCAAGAGCCGCATCCAGGGCCTGGAAGGTTCGGCTGATGTTCGTAACCAAGGCACGGTGATCTCCGTCGCCGACGGTATCTGCCGCATCCATGGTCTGTCGGACGTGATGCAGGGCGAGATGCTGGAATTCCCGGGCAACACCTTCGGCCTGGCGATGAACCTCGAGCGCGACTCGGTCGGCGCCGTCATCCTGGGCGCCTACGAGCACATCTCGGAAGGCGATACCGTCAAGACCACCGGCCGCATCCTGGAAGTCCCGGTCGGTCCGGAACTGCGCGGCCGCGTCGTCAACGCCCTGGGCCAGCCGATCGACGGCAAGGGTCCGGTCGCCACCGCGCTGACCGCTCCGATCGAAAAGATCGCCCCGGGCGTCATCGCCCGCGAATCCGTGTCGCAGCCGCTGCAGACCGGCATCAAGTCGATCGACGCCATGGTGCCGATCGGCCGCGGCCAGCGCGAACTGATCATCGGCGACCGCCAGACCGGCAAGTCGGCCGTGGCCGTCGACGCGATCATCAACCAGAAGGGCCAGGGCGTCACCTGCGTGTACGTCGCCATCGGCCAGAAGGCCTCGACCATCAAGAACATCGTGCGCTCGCTGGAAGAGCACGGCGCGATGGAGTACACCATCGTCGTCGCGGCCTCGGCCTCGGAATCGGCAGCGATGCAGTACATCTCGGCCTACTCGGGCTGCGCGATGGGCGAATACTTCCGCGACCGCGGCGAAGACGCGCTGATCGTGTACGACGACCTGTCGAAGCAGGCCGTCGCCTACCGCCAGATCTCGCTGCTGCTGCGCCGTCCGCCGGGCCGCGAAGCGTACCCGGGCGACGTGTTCTACCTGCACAGCCGCCTGCTCGAGCGCGCCGCCCGCGTGAACGCCGACTACGTGTCCGCCTTCACCAACGGCGCCGTGACCGGCAAGACCGGCTCGCTGACCGCACTGCCGATCATCGAAACGCAAGCGGGCGACGTCTCGGCCTTCGTGCCGACCAACGTCATCTCGATTACCGACGGCCAGATCTTCCTGGAAACCTCGCTGTTCAACGCCGGTATCCGTCCGGCGATCAACGCAGGTATCTCGGTGTCGCGCGTCGGTGGCGCAGCCCAGACCAAGGTCATCAAGGGCCTGTCCGGCGGTATCCGTACCGACCTGGCGCAGTACCGTGAACTGGCCGCGTTCGCGCAGTTCGCGTCGGACCTGGACGAGTCGACCCGCAAGCAGCTGGACCGCGGCGCACGCGTAACCGAACTGCTGAAGCAGAAGCAGTACTCGCCGCTGCCGATCTCGCTGATGGCCGCATCGCTGTTTGCCGTCAACAAGGGCTATTTCGACGACATCGAAGTCAAGCGCGTGCTGGAATTCGAAGCGGGCCTGCACAACTTCCTGAAGTCCAGCCACGCCGCGCTGCTGTCGAAGATCGACGAGGTCAAGGCCCTGGACAAGGACGGCGAAGCAGCGCTGGCCGCCGCCATCGCCGACTTCAAGAAGTCGTTCTAAGGCGGCTTTCTGATGGATCGCAGGACGGGAAGCGATTCCCGTCCTCACAAGGAGTAAGGGCTCATGGCAGCAGGCAAAGAGATACGTGGCAAGATCAAGAGCGTAGAAAATACGAAGAAGATCACCAAGGCGATGGAAATGGTCGCCGCGTCCAAGATGCGCAAGGCGCAGGACCGGATGCGCGCCGCCCGTCCCTATAGCGAGAAGGTCCGCAACATCACGGCCAACCTCGCCACCGCGAACCCGGAATATACCCACGCGTTCATGGCCAACGCCAAGGACACGAAGGCGAAAGCCGTCGGCTTCATCGTCGTCACGACCGACAAGGGTCTGTGCGGCGGCATGAACACCAACGTGCTGCGCCAGGTGACGCAAAAGACCCGCGAGCTGGAAGCCGCGGGCAATCGCATTGAAGTCGTTGCAATCGGCAACAAGGGTCTGGGCTTCCTGAACCGCATCGGCGTGAAGGTGGTCTCGAGTGTCACGCAGATCGGCGACACCCCGCACCTGGAAAAGCTGATCGGCCCGATCAAGGTCATGCTCGACGCTTACCAGGATGGTCAGCTGGACGCGGTGTACCTGTGCTACACCAAGTTCATCAACACCATGCGCCAGGAACCGGTGGTCGAGCAGCTGCTCCCCCTGCCGGCCGGCCACCTGCAAGCCGACAGCGGCGCGCACTCGTGGGATTACATCTACGAGCCCGACGCGCAGGTCGTCATCGACGAGCTGCTCATGCGCTACGTCGAAGCGCTGATCTACCAGTCGGTGGCCGAGAACCTGGCGTCCGAGCAGTCGGCGCGCATGGTGGCGATGAAGGCCGCGACCGACAACGCGGGCAACGTCATCGGCGAGCTGAAGCTGGTCTACAACAAGACCCGCCAGGCGGCGATTACGAAAGAACTCTCGGAGATCGTGTCCGGCGCAGCTGCGATCAGCGGCTAAGCCCGGTAAGCGACCTCTCGTAACGACATTAAAACTATATCTGAAGGAACGAACATGGCTGATGGCAAAATCGTTCAGTGTATCGGCGCCGTGGTTGACGTGGAATTCCCGCGCAACGCAATGCCGAAAGTGTACGACGCACTGAAAATGGAAGGCTCCGAACTGACCCTGGAAGTCCAGCAGCAGCTGGGCGACGGCATCGTCCGTACCATTGCGCTGGGCAGCTCGGAAGGCCTGCGTCGCGGCATGACCATCCAGAACACCGGCAACCCGATCATGGTGCCGGTCGGCCAGGCCACCCTGGGCCGCATCATGGACGTGCTGGGCAACCCGATCGACGAGCGCGGCCCGGTCAGCGCCGAGCGCACCGCCTCGATCCACCGCACCGCACCGCAGTACGACGAGCTGTCGCCGTCGCAGGACCTGCTGGAAACCGGCATCAAGGTGATCGACCTGGTGTGCCCGTTCGCCAAGGGCGGCAAGGTCGGCCTGTTCGGCGGCGCCGGCGTCGGCAAGACCGTCAACATGATGGAACTGATCAACAACATCGCCAAGGCGCACTCGGGTCTGTCCGTGTTCGCCGG
>NZ_CAJYEB010000002.1 GCF_913773735.1 uncultured Massilia sp. | reverse complement strand
CTGTCGGTGTCGGGGATCGTGATCGCGCTGAATGCGGGTGTCGTGAAACGGGGCTGATGCCGCGGTTGTTTTGCGGTGCCTGAACGCGTGGACGGCGGAGCCGTCCACCCTACGCGCAATGCAAGGGTAGGGTGGACGGGTTTCCCGTCCACGCGTTCAATCGGCGCACGAATATTCTTGCAGCACGGCGTAGCCCTCCGGCCCCGACGCCACCAGCGCATATCCATTCACATGCCAGCCGATGTCGGGTCCCTGTGGCGGCAACGCGACCTTGCCCGCGCGCCGCGCCATCGTCACGTGCGGCCGGTAGGCGCGCGCTTCCGGCTGCAGGCCCAGGCTGGCCAGCGCCTCCGCCAGCCGCGCCTGCAGGTCGAGCAGTGCGGTGGGCTGTTCGTGCGGCGCCAGCACGGCGATGCCGCCGTGCCACAGCGCGGGACGGCCCAGGCGCAGGTCGAAGGGAGGACAGGGAACGGCAAAGCCGGCGCGCAGGTCGGGCAGGCGTTCGGCGGGCACCGCGCCGAGGAAGTGCAGCGTCAGGTGCAGCTTGCCGGTGGCGACCGGCGTGGCGCCGCGCGGCCAGGCCCAGGCGTCGCGCGCGGCGCGCAGGCGTTCGCGCACGGCGTCGTCGGGCCACAGCGCCAGGAACAGGCGCAGGGAAGGAGGGGGCGAAGTGTCCATGCCCCCATCATACGGTCAGAAGCAGTGTTCTGGCGCCGGGAAGCTGCCGTCCTTGACGGCCGCGACGTAGGCGGTGACGGCCGCGTCGATGCTGGTCTGGCCGTCCATGAAGTTGCGCACGAAGCGCGCCTTGCGGCCCGGGAACACGCCCAGCAGGTCGTGCATCACCAGCACCTGGCCCGAGCAGTCCGGGCCGGCGCCGATGCCGATGGTCGGCACGTGCAGCATGTCCGTGACTTCCTTGCCGAGGGCGGCCGGCACGGCTTCGAGCAGCACGATGGCCGCGCCGGCATCCTGCAATGCCTTGGCGTCGCGCTTGAGCTGCTCGGCGCCGGCGTCGGTCTTGCCCTGCACCCGGTAGCCGCCCAGCTGGTGCACGAACTGCGGCGTCAGGCCGATGTGGGCGCACACCGGGATGCCGCGCTCGACCAGGAAGCGCACCGTGTCGGCCAGCCACGCGCCGCCCTCGATCTTGATCATCTGGGCGCCGGCGCGCATCAGCGTGGCGCAGTTGTCGTAGGCCTGCTCCCGGGTGCCGTAGCTGCCGAAGGGCAGGTCGGCCAGCACCAGGGCATTCTTGTTGCCGCGCTTGACGGACGCGGTGTGGTAGGCGACGTCGGCCACCGTCACCGGCAGCGTCGAATCGTGGCCCGCGCAGACCATGCCCAGCGAATCGCCGATCAAAAGGATCTCGACGCCGCAGCGGTCCATCAGCGCGGCGAAGCTGGCGTCGTAGCAGGTCAGCATGGCGATCTTCTCGCCGGCCGCGCGCATCGCCAGCAGCGACGGGATGGTGACGGCCTTCGGCAGCGGCTTGGCGGGCGCGGCCGCCACGTTCGTCTGTCCCGGCGCCGCCATGTCCTTGCCACCCAAATATCCGCTCATAGTATTCCTCTGAAAATCAAACACCGGCGCCGATATGCGCCGGCCGCTATTCTGCACCGTAAATCGCCGGGCCGCCGGTCAGGACCGGAAAATGAAGTACACCGCCCCCAGCATGCACAGCGCCGCCCACACGTAGTCGAGCTTGAACGGCTGGTCCATGTAGAACACGGCGAACGGCACGAACACGGACAGGGTGATTACTTCCTGCATGATCTTCAGCTGGCCCAGGTTGTACTGGGTGGCGCCGATGCGGTTGGCCGGCACCTGCAGCAGGTACTCGAACAGCGCGATGCCCCAGCTGATCAGGGCGGCGACGTACCAGGCCTTGTTGGACAGGTTCTTCAGGTGGCCGTACCACGCGAAGGTCATGAACACGTTGGACAGCACCAGCAGGCCGCCGGTCTGGACGATGACGGGAATTTGCATTCAGCTTAGCCTTTCGATGGATTGGTCGGCCACGCCCGGCAGCAGCGACGCCACCGTGCCGCGGCCAGGAATGCGCAGTTCGGGCGCCACTTCGGCCAGCGGCGCCAGCACGAAGGCGCGCTCGTGCATGCGCGGGTGCGGGACCAGCAGCGCGGGCGCGTCGGCGATGACCTGGTCGCCGTACAGCAGCAGGTCGAGGTCGAGGGTGCGCGGCGCGTTGCGGTAGGGGCGTTCGCGGCCGTGCGCCAGTTCGATGTCCAGCAGCGCGCGCAGCAGCGCGTGGGCGTCGAGCGTGGTGTCGACGGCCGCCACCGCGTTGACGTAGTCGGGGCCGGCGGAATCGATCGGCGCCGTGCGGTACAGCGACGACGCGCCCAGCAGGCGCGTGCCGGGCAGGCGCCGCAGGCGCGCGACGGCGTCGAGCACGTTCGCGCGCGCGTCGCCCAGGTTGGCGCCGATGCCGATCCAGGCGATCATTCGCCGGCCGCGCCCTGGTCGGCGGCGGCGCTGCCCATGGCTTCGCCTTCGCCGGTCTTGCGCGGGCCGCGGCGGCGCGGACGCTTTTTCGCGGCGGCCGGCGCGGTCTCGCGCGCCGCATTGACCAGGCGTTCGCGCTCGGCCACGTCGCCGGCGTAGAAGGTGGTCCACCAGTGGCCGACTTCCGCGTCCAGCTCGCCCGATTCGCAGCGCAGCAGCAGGAAGTCGAAGCCGGCGCGAAAGCGCGGGTGCTCCAGCAGCTTGTACGGCGCCTTGCCGTTGCGGCGCTCGAAGCGCGGCTGCATGGCCCAGATGTCGCGCATGTCGGTGGCGATGCGGCGCTGCAGGGCCAGCTTGTCGGTCTGGTTGTCGAGCACGTCGTCGGCGGCCAGGTGCAGCGCGGGGATCGGGGCCTCGCCGGCGGCGCGGTAGGCGTTCCACTTTTCCAGCACCTGGTGCCACAGCAGCGAGGCGAACAGGAAGCCCGGCGAGACGCCCTTGCCGGCGCGCACGCGCGCATCAGTCGAGTCCAGCGCCAGCGTGACGAACTTCATGCCGATCGGCTGCTCCAGCACCACGTCCAGCAGCGGCAGCAGGCCGTGGTGCAGGCCGGACGAGCGCAGCTCCTTCAGGCAGGCCAGCGCGTGGCCGCTCATCAGGAGCTTGAGCATCTCGTCGAATACGCGCGCGGCCGGCACGTTGTTGATCAGCGGGGCCATGACGGGGATCGGCGCGCGCGTGGCCGGCTCGATCGTGAACTGCAGCTTGGCGGCGAAGCGCACCACGCGCAGCATGCGCACCGGGTCTTCGCGGTAGCGCGCTTCCGGCTGGCCGATGATGCGCAGGATCTTCGCGCGGATGTCCTCGATGCCGCCGTGGTAGTCCAGCACCGTCTGGGTGGCCGGATCGTAGTACATGGCGTTGATGGTGAAGTCGCGCCGCTCGGCGTCCTCGTGCTGCGGGCCGAAGTTGTTGTCGCGCAGGACGCGGCCGTGTTCGTCCTTGGGCGCGTTGTCGCTGCCGCGGCCGCGGAAGGTGGTCACTTCCAGCAGGTCCTGGCCGAACATCACGTGCACGATCTGGAAGCGGCGGCCGATGATGAAGGCGCGCCGGAACAGCTTCTTGACTTCTTCCGGCGTGGCGTCGGTGGCGATGTCGAAGTCCTTGGGCTTCACGCCCAGCAGCAGGTCGCGCACCGCGCCGCCGACGACGAAGGCCTTGAAGCCCGCTTCCTGCAGGGTCTGGGTGACGCGGATGGCGTTGGACGACAGCAGCTTCGGGTCGATGCCGTGCTCGTCCGGGCCGAGGATCACCGGTTCGGTGGGGTCGCGCTCGTCTTTCACGCCAAGGATTTTACGGATGAATTTTTTAATCATTGAACAGATGCAGTAAGGGCCAGCCGTTGGCGGTTGCGTGTTGGCGGAGCGTGGCGCTCGGGTTGGTCGCCACCGGATGCGAGACGACCGACAGCAGCGGGATATCGTTGTGCGAATCGCTGTAGAAGTAGCTGCGCTCGAAGCTGTCGAACTGCCGGCCCAGGCCCTCCAGCCAGGCGTGCATGTGGGTGACCTTGTTGGGGCCGTGGGACGGCAGGCCGTCCAGGCGGCCGGTCGGATGGCCGCCGGCGTCCAGCTCCGGCCGGGCGGCGATCAGGTGCTCGACGTCGAGCAGCCGGGCGATCGGCGCGGTCAGCCAGGCATTGGTGGCGGTGATGATCGCCACCAGGTCGCCGGCGTCCTGGTGCTGCCTGAGCAGCGCGCGGGCGGTGGGGCGGATGGCCGGCGCGATCACGTCGCGCAGGTACTGGCCGTGCAGGTCGCGCAGGGCGGCCGGGGCGAAGCCGGCCAGCGTGCCGAGCGCGAATTCGAGGTATTCGACCGGGTCGAGCTTGCCGGCCTGGTACTGGGCAAAAAAGGCGTCGTTGCGGCGCTGGTATGCGTCGGCATCCACGACGCCCTGGCGGACCAGGAACTCGCCCCACTCGTGATCGGAATCGATCGGCAGCAGGGTGTGGTCGAGGTCAAACAGCGCGAGGTTCTTCATTCTTTGGTTTCGTTGTGTGGCGTAGCGCTTTGATTTCCCTGGAGCAACAAATCGCGCAGCAAAGGGACCGTGACCGGGCGCTGGGTCTCGAGCGAATACTGGTCGAGCGCATCCAGCATGGTCGACAGGGAGCGCATGTCGCGCTTGAAATGGGACAGCAGGTAGGGTAACACGCTGGCCGACAGCGTCAAACCGCGCGCTTCGGCCGCCTGGGTGAGGACGTCGATCTTCTGGTCGTCCGACAGGCCGTGCACCTGGTAGACCAGGCCCCAGCCCATGCGCGTGCGCAGGTCTTCGCGCACCGGCAGCACGGCCGGCGGCACCGGTCCCGTGCAGACCATGTAGGCGCCGTGCTCGCGCACCTGGTTGAACAGCGCGAAGGCGTCGATCTGGCGCGGCGGCGAGAGCTGGTCGATGTCGTCGACGAGGTAGAGGCTGGTGTCCGGCGCGTACGTGAATGCGGCGGCGCCGGCGCCGGGCGCGATGTAGCGCGCGCCGTCGGTCGCGGCCAGGCCCTGCAGCAGGTGCGTCTTGCCGGCGCCCGTTTCCCCCCACAGGTAGCAGAAATGCTCGCGCGAGGCGCGCTGCGCGAACTGGTGCATCAGGTGCGCCATTTCGGCATTCTCGCCTATCTGGAAGGTGTCGAGGCTGTACGCCGGCTCGGCGCCTAAATCGAGCACCAGCTGTTTCATCGCGCGGTTCTCACGTCAAAAAAATCCTGGTTTTATTGTTATGGCGGTGAAAACGGCGTCGGAGCGGGCCGTTTTGATAAAATAACGGATTGACCAGTTGGCCGTTGGCGGCAGCGTCGCGAGCGTGTTCAATTGATCAACCGCCTTCTATTTTACCGCCTCCGCTGCCAAATACCATGAGCCAACCATCTAATGTTTCTCTCTCCTACCGCGACGCCGGTGTCGATATCGATGCCGGCGACGCCCTGGTCGAAGCGATCAAACCGTTTGCCAAGCGCACCATGCGCGAAGGCGTGCTCGGCGGCATCGGCGGCTTTGGTGCGCTGTTTGAAATCAGCAAGAAATACAAGGAGCCGGTGCTGGTCTCCGGTACCGACGGCGTCGGCACCAAGCTCAAGCTGGCCTTCGAACTGAACCGTCACGACACCGTCGGCATCGACCTGGTCGCCATGAGCGTCAACGACATCCTGGTGCAGGGCGCCGAGCCGCTGTTCTTCCTCGACTACTTTGCCTGCGGCAAGCTGGACGTGCCCACCGCCACCGCCGTGGTGAAGGGCATCGCGGCCGGCTGCGAGCAGGCCGGCGCCGCGCTGATCGGCGGCGAGACCGCCGAGATGCCGAGCATGTACCCGGACGGCGAATACGACCTGGCCGGCTTCGCCGTCGGCGCGGTGGAAAAATCGCAGATCATCGACGGCACGAAGATCGTCCCGGGCGACGTGGTGCTGGGCCTGGCCTCGTCGGGCATCCACTCGAACGGCTACTCGCTGGTGCGCAAGATCATCGACGTCGCCAAGCCGGACCTGGAAGCCGATTTCCACGGCAGGAAGCTGGCCGATGCGCTGATGGAACCGACCCGCATCTACGTCAAGCCGCTGCTGGCGCTGATGCAGTCGATGGAAGTGAAGGGCCTGGTGCACATCACCGGCGGCGGCCTGGTCGAGAACATCCCGCGCGTATTGCAGGACAACCTGACGGCCGTGCTGGAGGCGAAGTCGTGGACCCTGCCGCCGCTGTTCCAGTGGCTGCAGCAGCACGGCGGCGTGGCCGATTCGGAAATGCACCGCGTGTTCAACTGCGGCATCGGCATGACCGTGATCGTGGCGAAGGAAAACGCCGACGCCGCACTGGCCCAGCTGCAGGCGGCCGGCGAGACCGTGTACCGCATCGGCGAGATCCGCGCGCGCGCCGAGGGCGAGCACCAGACCATCGTCATCTGAGTTAGCGTCACGCCGTCGCCCCGGCGCAAGGCCGGGGCCCAATGCATGCAGGCGCCGTCGAACCGCGTGCACATTGGGCCCCGGCCTGCGCCGGGGCGACGGTTTTTTGCGGTGACGGTTTTATTCCGGCGCCCGCACGTGATCGACCAGTCCCGCGCTCGCCGCCGGCGGCGGCGTCGTCAGCAGGCTCACGACCGCCAGCACGGCCGCCCCCGCCGGCACCCCGAACACCCCCGCCGAGATCGGCGCGATGTGGAACCACGCCGCGTCCGCGCTGCCGCCCAGGATCGGGTTCGCGTGCAGCATGTAGTACAGGCACACCACGAAGCCCGCGACCATGCCCGCCACCGCGCCCGGGTAGTTGGCGCGCTTCCAGAACACGCCGGCCACCAGCGCCGGGAACATCGTCGACCCCGCCAGCGAGAACGCCGCGCCCACCAGCGACAGGATGTCGGCCGGCTTCTGCGAGGCCGCGTAGGCCGCGATGAACGCCACCGCCAGCAGCAGCAGCTTGGAGATCGTCACCCGCTTCTGCGTCGAGGCGCCCGGGTCGACGATCTTGAAATAGATGTCGTGCGACAGCGCGTTCGAGATCGCCAGCAGCAGGCCGTCGGCCGTCGACAGCGCCGCCGCCAGGCCGCCCGCCGCCACCAGGCCCGAAATCACGTAGGGCAGGCCGCCGATCTCCGGCGTGGCCAGCGTCAGCACGTCGCCATCGATCGCGATCTCGGCCAGCTGCACGACGCCGTCGCCATTGATGTCGACGATGCTGATCAGGGGATTGGCCTTGTCCACGTTCGACCAGTAGGCCACCCAGCTCGGCAGCGAGGCGTAGTCGCTGCCCACCAGCGCCGTGTAGATGTCGTACTTGGCCAGCACCGCCAGCGCCGGCATCGTCAGGTAGATCAGCAGGATGAAGAACAGCGTCCAGAACACCGACACGCGCGTCTCGTGCACCGAGGGCGTGGTGTAGGCGCGCATCAGGATGTGCGGCAGGGCGGCGGTGCCGAACATCAGGCAGAACACCAGCGCCAGGAAGTTGTTGCGGCGGATGTCGGACTCCTCGCGCGTGTCGCCGGGGAAGGGTTCGGTGTGCGGCTCGGGCGGACGGGCGCGCTGCAGGTTGGCGCTGCGCAGCTCGGCCCACGCGCGCGCCGCCTCGTCGGCATTGCGCGGGTAGTCCATCAGCTCGCGCTCGGCGGCGCGGATCTCGCCCAGCGAGGCGTTGCGGCCGCGCGCCGCGTCCAGGCGCCGCTGCGCCTCGACCTTGCCGGCTTCCCACGATTGCGGCAGGCCGGCCAGGCGCCTGCCGTAGTCGTCGGCGCGGGCGCGAAAGCGCGCGCGCACCTCCTCTTCCTTGGGATCGATCGCCAGCTCGGCTTCGCGCAGGGCCAGCTTCGGCAGCACGGAACCGTAGGCCACCTGCGGCACCGGATTGCCGGCGAATTTCATCGACAGCCACATGGTCGGGATCAGGAAGGCGACCAGGATGATGATGTACTGCGCCACCTGCGTCCAGGTGATGGCGCGCATCCCGCCCAGGAAGGAACAGAACAGGATGCTGGCCAGGCCCAGGAAGATGCCGACCGAGAAGTCGACGCCGGTGAAGCGCGAGGTGATCAGGCCCACCGCGTAGATCTGCGCGACGACGTAGGTGAACGAGACCACGATGGTGGCGGCCACCGACAGGGCGCGCACCTGCTTGCCGCGCCGGTCGTTGCCGTCCGGGGCGCCGCCGTAGCGCACCGCCAGGAAGTCGGGCACCGTGTACTGGGCGAAGCGGCGCAGGTGCGGCGCGATCAGGAGGGCCACCAGGCAGTAGCCGCCGGTCCAGCCCATCACGTAGGCGAGGGCGTCGAAGCCGTGCAGGTAGAGCGTGCCGGCCAGGCTGATGAAGCTGGCCGCCGAGATCCAGTCGGCGGCGGTGGCCATGCCGTTGAACAGCGCGGGCACGCGCCGCCCGGCCACGTAGTACTCGGACACGTTCGACGTGCGCGCGACCACGCCGATGGTGGCGTACAGCACGATGGTGGCGAACATGTACAGGTGGCCGATCCACTGGCGCGGCATGCCCTCCTTTTCGAGGATGCCCAGCGCCGCCAGGAACATGCCGAAGCACAGCGTGAACCACAGGTAGTAGCGCGACAGGCGCCGGAAGTAGCGGCGCGTGCCGGCCTTCGCGTCCGCCTTGGCGTCCGCTTTGGCCGCCTTGGGCGTGGCGCCGTTCACGCCTCGTCCCCGAGCTGGCGCGCGAAGGCGCGGTCGAGCACGCGCATGCGCCAGGCATAGGCGCCGATGATCGCCAGGTAGGTCAGCGAGGCGCCCTGGGCCGCCAGGTAGAACGACAGCGGCCAGCCGAACACCGACAGGTGCGCCAGGTCGCGCGCGAAGAACACGGTGCAGAAGCTGGTGGCCAGCCACAGCGCCAGCAGCCACCCGACCAGCCGGCGCGCCTTGGCCCAGTGGCGCGCGCGCGCGGCGACGATGCGCGCGCGGCGCTCGGCGCCGGCCGGCGTGCCGGCAGCGGGATCGGGAACGGAGGAGGGGGCGGCGTCAATCGGCATCGGGTTCTGGCGTGGCGGGTGGCGGGAAGGTCAGCCGGAACAGGCTGCCCGGGAAGGTCTTGCTGGTGCTGCGCGGGTTGTCGAAGACGCCGATGTCGGCGCCGTGCTGGACGGCGATCTCGCGCACGATCGCCAGCCCCAGGCCGGAGCCGGACACACTCGAGCCGAGGATGCGGTAGAAGCGCTCGAACACGCGCGCGCGCTCGGCCGGGGCAATGCCGGGACCGGTGTCCTCGACCTCCAGCATGGCGCGCCCGTCGGCGGCGCGCACGCGCACGGTGACGCTGCCGCCCGGCAGCGTGTAGCGCAGCGCGTTGTCGATCAGGTTCGACAGCAGCTCGCGCAGCATCATCGGGTTGCCGGCGATCTCGATGGCGGCTTCCTCGCCGTCGCCGTCGCCATCGGCATCCGGGGCTTCGTAGCCGAGGTCGATCTCGTGGGCGAACGAGGCCGGCACCCAGTCGAGCACGACGTCGCGCGCGAGCCGGCCCAGGTCGAGCGGCCCCAGGGCCAGGCCGGCATGCGGCTGGTTTTCCGCGCGCGCCAGCGCCAGCAGCTGGTTGACCAGGCGCGTGGCCGACTCCGAACTCTTGGCCAGCTGTTCCAGCGAGCGGTGGATCTCGTCCGGGTCGACCTGGCGCAGCGCCAGTTCCGACTGCATGCGCATGCCGGCCAGCGGCGTCTTCATCTGGTGCGCGGCGTCGGCGATGAAGCGCTTCTGGGCGTCGATGGTATGGGCCAGGCGCGCCAGCATGTCGTTGAGCGAGCCGACCAGCGGCGAGATCTCTTCCGGCACCTGGCGCGAGTCGATCGGTGACAGGTCGTCGGGCGGGCGGGCGCGGATGCGCTCCTGCAGCTGGGCCAGCGGCGACAGCCCGCGCGACAGGGCGAACCAGACCAGGGCCAGGATCACGGGCAGGATGATGAACTGGGGCAGGATCACGCCCTTGATGATGGCGTTGGCGAGCTGGGCGCGCTTGTCCAGCGTCTCCGCCACCTGCACCAGCGCCAGCGGCGGCCCGGCCTTCGGTTCGGCCAGCGGGCGCAGGTTGACCCAGGCATAGGCGACGCGCACGGCCGTGCCGTGCAGGCTCTCGTTGCGGAAGTGCACGCGCCCGCTGCGCTCGGCGTCCTCGGGCGGCGGCTGGGGCAGGTCGCGGTCGCCGTCGACGACCTCGCCGCGCGGGCCGCTGACCTGGAAATACACGCTGTCGACGTCGTCGGCGCGCAGGAAGTCGCGCGCGGTGCCGGGCAGCCGCGTGACGACCCGGCCATCGACTTCCTTGACCTGCTGGGCCAGCACGGTGACGCTGTCTTCCAGCGCATGGTCGAACGGCTGGTTGGCGATCGACTTGGCCACCAGGTAGGTGATGGCGATGCTCATCGGCCACAGCAGCAGCAGCGGGGCCAGCATCCAGTCGAGGATCTCGCCGAACAGCGAGTGCTGGATGCTTTCCTCGGGCTCGGTGCGGGGCGGGACGTACAGGGCGTCCGCCGGCGCCGGCAGCCGGTCGATGGCGCCGGCGTCGCCGCGCTTCACTTGCCTTCGCCGCCGGCCTGCGCCATCTTGCGCGCGCTGTCGGCATAGCGTTCCAGGCAGTAGCCGAGGCCGCGCACAGTGGCGATGCGGATGCCGCCGGTCTCGATCTTCTTGCGCAGGCGGTGCACGTAGACCTCGATGGCGTTGTTCGACACCTCTTCGCCCCATTCGCACAGGTGGTCGACCAGCTGTTCCTTGGAGACCAGGCGGCCGGTGCGCGCCAGCAGGATTTCCAGCAGGCCCAGCTCGCGCGCCGACAGTTCCAGCATCTGGTCGTTGATGGTGGCGCTGCGGCCGACCTGGTCGTACACCAGCGGGCCGTGGCGGATGACGGTCGAGCCGCCGCCCTGGCCGCGCCGCGTCAGCGCGCGTACCCGCGCCTCCAGCTCGGACAGCGCGAAGGGCTTGGGCATGTAGTCGTCGGCGCCGGCGTCCAGGCCGTTCACGCGCTGCTCGATGGAGTCGGCGGCGGTGAGGATCAGCACCGGCAGCAGCGAGCCGCGCGCGCGCAGGCGGCGCAGCACGTCGAGGCCGGGCAGGCGCGGCAGGCCGAGGTCGAGGATCAGGAGGTCGAACTCCTGCGTCGACAGGGCGGTGTCGGCGTCCTGGCCGTTCTTCACGCAGTCGATGGCGTAGCCGGACTGGCGCAAGGAGCGCGTCAGGCCGTCCGCCAGTACGCTATCATCCTCGGCTAGTAAAATACGCATGGTGGCACCCCCTTGTGAAACGTTGGACTTGGCTTGTCCGCCTATTGTGTTTGATAAGTCGCAACATGTCGAATCGGTCAAGCCGGCGTAAATAGTCCTTGCCAAAACCACTGGGATTTTATACAGTACTTCCTATTGAAATCGCGCGAGCGGCCCCTATCTTGGTTCACTCTAGGACTGAATGAATATCATGGACGACAAAAAAACTGCACTGAACGTAGCTGAGAAGGGCAAGGCGCTGGCGGCAGCCCTCGCGCAGATCGAAAAGCAATTCGGCAAGGGCTCCGTCATGCGCATGGACGCCAATGCGCCGGTCGAGGAAGTCCAGACCGTCTCCACCGGCTCGCTGGGCCTGGACATCGCCCTGGGCGTCGGCGGCCTGCCGCGCGGCCGCATCGTCGAGATCTATGGCCCGGAATCGTCGGGCAAGACCACGCTGACCCTGCAGACCATCGCCCAGATGCAGAAGCTGGGCGGCACCTGCGCGTTCATCGACGCCGAGCACGCGCTCGACGTCGGCTACGCGCAAAAGCTGGGCATCAAGCTGGACGAGCTGCTGATCTCGCAGCCGGACACCGGCGAGCAGGCCCTGGAAATCACCGACGCGCTGGTGCGCTCGGGCAGCGTCGACCTCGTGGTCATCGACTCCGTGGCGGCCCTGACCCCGCGCGCCGAGATCGAAGGCGACATGGGCGACTCGCTGCCCGGCCTGCAGGCCCGCCTGATGTCGCAGGCGCTGCGCAAGCTGACCGCGTCGATCAACCGCACCAATACCCTGGTGATCTTCATCAACCAGATTCGCATGAAGATCGGCGTCATGTTCGGCAGCCCGGAAACCACCACCGGCGGCAACGCGCTGAAGTTCTACGCCTCCGTGCGCATGGACATCCGCCGTACCGGCTCGATCAAGTCGGGCGACGAGGTGATCGGTAACGAAACCAAGGTCAAGGTCGTCAAGAACAAGATCGCGCCCCCGTTCAAGGAAGCGCACTTCGACATCCTGTACGGCGAAGGCACGTCGCGCGAAGGCGAGATCATCGACCTGGGCGTGGACAACAAGATCGTCGAGAAGTCGGGTTCGTGGTACAGCTACGGCGGCGAACGCATCGGCCAGGGCAAGGACAATGCGCGTATCTACCTGAAGGAGCGTCCGGCCCTGGCGCGCGAGATCGAAAACAAGGTCCGCGCCGCCCTGGGCGTGCGCGAGCTGCCGCCGGCCCCGGCCGGCGAGACGCCTGCCCCGGTGGCGGCGGACGGCGACGCGTAATCGTCGTCGATGACCGGCATGCGGCGGGGAGCTTGCGCTAGATGAGGCAACCGCCCCTCAGCCTGAAGGCGCGCGCGTTGAAGTACCTGTCGACGCGCGAGCACAGCCGGCTCGAACTGGGCCGCAAGCTGGCCCGTTACGCCGAGGAGGGCGACGACGTCGACGCCTTGCTCGACTTCCTCGAGCGTAACAACTGGCTGTCGCAGGAACGCTTTGCCGAGTCGCTGGTGCACCGCCGCGCCGGCCGCTACGGCAACAGCCGCGTGCTGGCCGAATTGCAGCAGCACGGCGTGCAGGGCGAGGACCTGGCCGAGCTCAAGTCGGGCCTGCAGGAAACCGAGGTGGCGCGGGCCAAGGAAGTCTGGCGCCGCAAGTTCGACCGCGTCCCGCAGGATGCGGCCGAGCGCAGCAAGCAGATGCGTTTCCTGATGCAGCGCGGGTTTTCCCAGGGCGCCGTGCGTGCCGCGCTCAAGGGCCATGTCGACGACGAGGACCTGTAAGTCCACGGCGGTGCGTGGCGATCTGCCGGGGCCGTATTGCGGGAGGACCGTATTGCGGGAGGACCGTATTGCGGCGCCGCGCCAGATCGAAGGTTTGTGAATGACCGCCTGTCGTTTCCGTGATGACGGCGACATGAGGAACGCCGAGGCGCAAGCGCCCAGCGCCATCCGCCGGTATGCCGCCTCGCCGGGGCATACTCCTCAAGCGGTGGGATGACGCTGCACGCTTGCGCTTCACCCAGGCGCCGCCATGCTGTCGGCCAGTGCGTTTCTTGCGCGGGTTCCCCCACATCGCCGCCGTGTTTCGCGCCGATGCCTCTTGTGCAAGCTTGCGCTCCTGGCAGTACAAGTTAGCAACATCTTCCTGCATCTTCCCCGCAAAAACCCTCTCTTGGCCGAGGGTACGGTGCATCCGTCAACGTGCTGTGCTAAACTTTCATGGTTTAAGCAGCGCCGCAAGAGCGGTTGTTGCCGTAGAAGCTGCGGCAACGTGCATCAGGCACAACGGCTGCATTTTTTTCGCCGCACTCCGGCATTGGTGTTTATGCCCCTGTCTCCACCCGCTCCGCGTCAGCTCCGGCACACGCGCGCCATTACCATCGAAGCGTTCGCGCGCGACGATGGATTGTGGGACCTCGACGCGTGCATCCGCGACGTCAAGACGCATGACATCGCGCTGCCAACCGGGATCCGTCCCGGCGGTCTGCCGGTGCACGACCTCAAGCTGCGCGTGACCATCGATCGCGACATGGTCATCGTCGACGCCGAAGCCGCGTCCGATGCCGTTCCCTATCCCGGTTTCTGCGACAAGATCAATCCCGCCTACAAACAGCTGGTCGGTCTGTCGCTGCTGAAACACTTCCGCTTGCACCTGAAGGACCGCCTGTCCGGCGTCCTCGGCTGCACGCACCTGACCGAACTCGCGCAAATCCTGCCCACCGCGGCGATCCAGGCCTTTGCCGACGACGAGATGGCCAGCCGCACGGGCGACGCGTCGTCCGAACGGCCGTATGAACTGGATCGCTGCCATGCCCTGCGCCTCGACGGCCCCGTCGTCGAACAGTACTATCCGCGCTGGGCGTTGAAGGCGGTGCCGGGGTAGTATCGCGAACGTTGTTTTATTTAATCAACCGTATTCTTAATCAGTAACAGAAGAAGGGAAGCCAGCATGAAAATCCATGAGTACCAGGGCAAAGAAATCCTCCGGAAATTCGGAGTGACCGTTCCGCGCGGCATTCCGTGCATGTCGGTCGACGAGGCCGTCAAGGCCGCTGAAGAACTCGGCGGCCCGGTCTGGGTTGTCAAGGCACAGATCCATGCTGGCGGCCGCGGCAAGGGCGGCGGCGTCAAGGTTGCCAAGTCGATCGAGCAAGTGCGCGAATACGCGAACCAGATCATGGGCATGCAGCTGGTCACGCACCAGACCGGTCCGGAAGGCCAGAAGGTCAACCGCCTGCTGATCGAAGAAGGCGCCGACATCAAGAAGGAACTGTACGTGTCGCTGGTCACCGACCGCGTCACCCAGAAGGTCGTGCTGATGGCCTCGTCGGAAGGCGGCATGGACATCGAAGAAGTCGCGCACAGCAACCCGGAAAAGATCCACAACGTCGTGATCGAGCCGTCGGTCGGCCTGACCGATGAACAAGCCGACGACGTCGCCCGCAAGATCGGCGTGCCGGAAGAATCCGTCGCCGACGCCCGCGCCAACCTGCAGGGCCTGTACAAGGCGTACTGGGAAACCGACGCCTCGCTGGCCGAGATCAACCCGCTGATCCTGACCGGTTCGGGCAAGGTCATCGCGCTGGACGCCAAGTTCAACTTCGATTCGAACGCCCTGTTCCGTCATCCGGAAATCGTCGCCTACCGCGACCTGGACGAAGAAGATCCGGCCGAAGTCGAAGCCTCGAAATTCGACCTGGCCTACATCTCGCTGGACGGCAACATCGGCTGCCTGGTGAACGGCGCCGGCCTGGCCATGGCCACCATGGACACCATCAAGCTGTTCGGCGGCGAGCCGGCCAACTTCCTGGACGTGGGCGGCGGCGCGACGGCCGAGAAGGTCACCGAAGCGTTCAAGATCATGCTGAAGAACCCGGGCCTGAAAGCCATCCTGGTCAACATCTTCGGCGGCATCATGCGCTGCGACGTGATCGCCGAAGGCGTCATCACCGCATCGAAGGCCGTGTCGCTGCAAGTGCCGCTGGTCGTCCGCATGAAGGGCACCAACGAAGACCTGGGCAAGAAGATGCTGGCCGACTCCGGCCTGCCGATCATCTCGGCCGACACCATGGAAGACGCAGCGAAGCAGGTCGTTGCCGCTGCAGCTGGACAAGCCTAATTCGCGAAGGAAACAAAATGTCGATTCTGATCAACAAAGACACCAAAGTCATCACCCAAGGTATCACCGGCAAGACCGGCCAGTTCCACACCCGCATGTGCCGCGACTACGCGAACGGCCGTGAAGCCTTCGTGGCTGGCGTGAACCCGAAGAAAGCCGGTGAAGACTTCGAGGGCATCCCCATCTTCGCGAACGTCAAGGAAGCCAAGGCCGAAACCGGCGCGAACGTGTCGGTCATCTACGTCCCGCCGGCAGGCGCCGCCGCCGCGATCTGGGAAGCCGTGGAAGCCGAGCTGGACCTGGCAATCTGCATCACCGAAGGCATCCCCGTCCGCGACATGATGGAAGTCAAGGATCGCATGGCCAAGGCCGGTTCGAAGACCCTGCTGCTGGGTCCGAACTGCCCGGGCCTGATCACCCCGGACGAAATCAAGATCGGCATCATGCCGGGCCACATCCACAAGAAGGGCCGCATCGGCGTCGTGTCGCGCTCGGGCACCCTGACCTATGAAGCGGTCGGCCAGCTGACCGCGCTGGGCCTGGGCCAGTCGTCGGCAGTCGGCATCGGCGGCGACCCGATCAACGGCCTGAAGCACATCGACGTGATGAAGATGTTCAACGACGATCCGGATACCGACGCCGTCATCATGATCGGCGAGATCGGCGGCCCGGACGAGGCGAACGCCGCTTACTGGATCAAGGACAACATGAAGAAGCCGGTCGTCGGCTTCATCGCTGGCGTCACCGCGCCTCCGGGCAAGCGCATGGGCCACGCCGGCGCGCTGATCTCGGGCGGCGCCGACACCGCGCAAGCCAAGCTGGAAATCATGGAAGCCTGCGGCATCAAGGTCACCAAGAACCCGTCGGAAATGGCGCGCCTGCTGAAGGCCATGCTGTAATCCGCGGTCTTTCGACCGAGTCGTGAAACGGGGCGCTGCGGCGCCCCGTTTCTTTTGGCGCCGGCACGACGACACGTTACGTCATGTGCCGACAAATTTCGGCAGGCTGACAAATTTTGTCGGCGTGCAGTGACAAGGATTGTCACCAAACGTGCCACTTCAATATTGAACGCACCCGCTTTATTGATGGGAAACTAACGGTTCCGCATGGAAATTAGCTGGCACGGCGATTGCATAGGATAGAGGGCAGAAGCAAGCAGTAACCGGATACGCAGTACCACCTTCAACGCACTACCCTCGATACCTGGAGAGAAACCATGCAAGCACCGAAAATCACCAAGAAAGCCGAAGGCGGCTTTACCCTGATCGAACTGATGATCGTCGTCGCGATCATCGGCATCCTGGCAGCGGTCGCCATCCCGGCCTACCAGAACTACGTCGCCAAGTCGAAGTTCGCCGCCGCACTGGCCGAAGTCACTGCATACAAGACCCCGTACGACGTCAAGGTCAACGAGGGTGTGGCTACGCCGGACGCTACCGCCATTGGCCTGCCGACCGCGGCAACCAAGAACTGCACCATGGGCGTGGCAGCTAGCGGCGGCCTGACCTGCCAGATCGTCGGCGGCCCGACCGTAGTGAAAGATACGACCATCACCCTGACCCGTAGCAGCGATGGCGTGTGGGGCTGCACCGACGGCGTCGCTGCGGCCGACCACGCCAAGATCGTCGGTCCGATCTGCGGCAGCGGTTCGTAATCACCGCGATGCGGCAAGCGTTGCCGCCTTCAACGACATGCCGCCCTGGTACACCCCGGGCGGCATTTTTCTTTTCGGACGCGGGTTCCCTCCCGGTTCCCGACCTTGAGATCGCCATCAGATGCAAGGACGATACCTCGATCCCATCCGCCACATGCCATTCGCGCTGCTGCTGTGCGCAGCCCTGTGCGCGAATTTCATCCTGGCCGGCGGCCACGATATCCAGCGCCTGACGGAGCTCGGTGTCTTCGTGCTGGGCAGCGGCCTGATGCTCGCGCAGTGCCACGACCTGATTCGCACATCGTTCGGCAGCCCGGCCGGCAAGGCCGTGGCGCTCTTCTTCTTGCTCGGGGCGATTGGCAGCGTCTTCGCCTTCTCGACAGCCTACGCCGCGTTCGAGGTCGCATCGTTGCTCATGCTGTACCTGCTCGCCGTGATGGCAGGACGCGATATCGCACGCCTCGGCACCGGTGCGCTGCCGCCGATCCTGCGCTGCATCGGCGTCGCCTGTGCGTTCCAGATGCTGCCATTCACGGTCAGGTACGGTGCTTCCCTGGCCTTCGGCAACGCGATCGATGAAAGCGACCTGGCGACCGGCTTCAGCAATATCCGCTTCTTCAATCACGTCCAGACGGCGACGCTACCCCTGCTCGTCCTGCTGTGCCATATCGAACCGCGCAAGCGGCTGCGCTGGCTGTGGCTGGCCGTTGCCGCCTGCTGGTGGATGCTCCTGGTGGCGACCACCGGACGCGGCACGCTGCTGGGCCTTGCGGCGGCTTGTGCGGCCGTCGTCATCCTGTTGCGTGGCGCCGCCTGGCCCTATTTGAAAACCGCAGCGTCCACCGCCGCCCTGGGTTTGCTCGCCTATTTCGTGCTGCTGGTCGCCTTGCCGGCGGTGGCCGGTATCGACGGGCTGAGCGCTTTCTCGTATGCCGCGCAGCGTACGGCGGCCGATCCGGCATCCGGTCGCCTGGTGTTGTGGGGCCGCGCTGTCGAGCTCGTCGCACGGCATCCGTTGCTGGGCGTCGGACCGATGCATTTCGCGCACGGCAAGGGCGAACCATCCCAAGCTGCCCATCCCCACGACTGGCTGCTGCAGATCGGCAGCGAATGGGGCCTGCCGGCGCTGGCTTGTCTGGTCGGCGCGCTCGCCCTGGGCATGCGCGCCCTGCTGGAGGCAAGGCAGCACATTGCTCACGCCGACGGGACCGGACGGACCATCCATGCCGCCATGGTCGCGGGCGCCGTCGCGATCCTCGTCGACGGCCTCGTGTCCGGCTTGTTCGTGATGCCGGCAAGTCGCATCGCGATCGCCCTGTATCTCGGCTGCGCGCTGGGCTGGTATCGCGCCGTCGTGCCTGCGGCGCCATCCACGCCGGGGCGCCGGGAGCGTGTCGCTGGGGCGGTACTGGTCGCGCTCGCCCTGGCCGGCACCGCCGCGATCTGGCCGGAGGCACTGGCGCGCTACCGTGGCGAACCGTTGACGGCTGCGCAGCAGGCCGCCAATCCTGGCGTGCACTGGCCCCGTCTTTGGGAAGCCGGTTTCTTCTAGGGGATCACACGATCCTTTGCCGATCCGCCAGCACCACCTCGTAAGTCAAATTCTGCAACAGTGTGAAGTGCCCCGGATCCAGCCCCACGAACTGCACCCCGTAGGCGAATCCGGGCGGCGCGTCCGCGCCGCCGGGCAGTGGACTGACGTTGCGGATCGCCGCCCGCGCCTGGACGGGCACGTCCTGTTCGTTGGCCGGCGACACCAGCGTGAACGCCAGGTCGACGTCGCCTTCCTCGCGCGGCAGGGCGCCGCGCAGTTCGACGCGGGCGCCGTTGACGCTGACGTTGGTCAGCAGGCATTCCATCGGCGCCGCGCCGGCCCAGGCGGCGGACAGCCGCGCCGGGATGTCCACCTTGACCCGCATCGCCGCGCGCAGGCTCGTGCCGCGGATGACGCGCGGGAACGAGAGGTGGGCGTACAGCAGCGGCCGGCCGAACACGCGCTCGACCGTGCACGCGAACGCGCACACGGTGGTGCCCGAGAACACGCGGACCGTCACGCGCTCGCCTTCGGCCAGCGCGATGGGCGCATTGTTTTCCAGCGGTGTCTTGACGATCAGGTATTCATCCTTGAGCCAGCCGATGAGCGTGGAGAAATGCTGGACCGGCTTGATGCGCCGGTGCGTCAGCAGTTGCAGGCGCACGCCGACCTGCAGATTCATCGCGTCGAAATCGAATTCCTGCGGCGTGAGTTCGCGTTCCGCCTGCGTGTCCGTCATCCCATCGGCCATGGTCGTGTTCAAGATACCCCAAGTATACTGGGAGAAACTATTTGTTGGTAGAAGCGGTGCCGCTTCGCCAACCAGGAGGGGCCGATACGACGACGCCCGCGGCGAGGCGGGCGTCGGGTGCGCAGGAAAGCGGGTCGGGTGCTTATTGCTGCTTCAGATGCTGGTCCAGCCAGCCGATCACCGTGTGGTGCCACAGCAGGGAGTTGGCCGGCTTCAGGACCCAGTGGTTTTCATCCGGGAAGACCAGCAGCTTGCTCTCGATGCCCTTGCGCTGCAGCGCGGTGAAGGCCGACAGGCCCTGCGCCGTCGGGATGCGGAAGTCGAGGTCGCCCTGGACCACCAGCATCGGCGTCTTCCATTTGGCCACGTGCAGGACCGGATTGAATGTCTCGTAGTTTTGTGGGACGGCGAAGTAGGAACCGCCGTTTTCCCAGTCGGTAAACCATTGCTCCTCGGTCGAGAAGGCCATGCCGCGCGTGTCGAACACGCCGTCGTGGTTGACGATGCACTTGAAGCCGTCCGGCCAGTTGCCCTGGATCCAGTTCATCATGTAGCCGCCATACGAGGCGCCCAGCGCGCACGCGTTGGCGCGGTCCAGCCACGGGTACTTCGCCACCGCCGCGGCCAGGCCCTTCTGCAGGTCCTCGAGCGGCTTGCCGCCCCAGTCGCCGCTGATCGCGTCGGTGAACTTCTGGCCGTAGCCGGTGGAGCCGTGGAAGTCGATGAACACGGCGGCGTAGCCGGCGCCGGCATAGGTCTGCGGATTCCAGCGGTAGCTCCAGCCATTGCCGAAGCTGCCCTGCGGGCCGCCGTGGACGAGGAAGGCGATCGGATACTTCTTGCCCGGCTCGTAGTTCCACGGCTTCATCACGTAGCCATGCACCGTGTCGCCGTTCGCGCCCGCGAACGAGAACTGTTCGGATTCGCCCCAGCGCACGTCGGCCAGGCGTTCCTTGTTCAGCGCGGTCAATGGCTTCGCGCCGGTGCCGCCCGGCGTCATCGCGTACAGCTGGGCGCCCGACTGCAGGTTGGCCTGGGTGAAGGCGATGGTGCCGGCGCGCACGTCGTAGCCGCCGATCGATCCCTTGCCGGTCAGTGCCGTCACCTTGCCGGAGGCGACGTCGATCGAGAACAGGCGGTGCTGGCCGACGTCCTCGGCGTCGACGACCAGCGCCTTGCCGTCCTGCGTCCATTGCAGGTTGCCGGCCGAGCGGTCCCAGTCGGCCGCCAGCTTGCGCTTCTTGCCGGAGGCGAGGTCCAGCAGCATGACCTGGTAGCGGTCGGCTTCGAAGCCGGGGCGCGCCATGGCGAGATACGCCAGCGTGCGGCCGTCCGGCGAGAACGTGCCCTTGGTGTCCCAGGCCGGATTGTCGGCGGTGAGGTTGCGCGGCGCCTGGCCGCCGGCGGCCGGCACCGTGTACAGGTCGAAGTTGGTCGACCACGCCTCGGTCTTGCCGGCGATGCGCACCGAGAACACGACGGTCTTGCCGTCCGGGCTGAAGCGGTATTCCTCGCGGTCGCCGAACGGCTTGGACGGCACGTCGCCGTCCAGCGTGCCGGACAGGCTGACGGGCGCGCCCGACACCTTGCCGGACGCATCCAGCGGCGCCGAGTACAGCACGGCGTTGCGGCCGTCGGCCCAGGTGTCCCAGTGGCGCACGAACAGGCGGTCGTAGACCATGCCGCTGGCCTTGTCCTTGCTGCGCGCTTCCATGCGCGCCCTGGTGCAGGCCAGGTCGGCGCAATCGCGGAACACGGCCATGCTCAAGGCGATGCGCTCGCCGGTGGGCGAGACGCGGAAGTTGTCGACGTCGAGCGGCAGGTCGGTCACGCGGACCGGTTCGCCGGCCCTGGTGCCCTGCAGCGGCAGGCGCCAGACCTGGGCCGACCCCGAACGCGTCGACAGGAAATAGATGGCGTCGCCCTTGCCCGACCATTCCGGGTCGGTGCTGCTGGCCGCGTCCGCCGTCAGGCGCTGCGGCGCCGGGTTGGCGGAGGCCAGGTCGACCAGGTACAGGTCGGTATGGCCCTTGTTCTTCGCCACGTCGGTGCTGCGCACCGTGTAGACGATGCGCTTGCCGTCCGGCGACACCACCGGGGTGCCGGCGCGGTCCATCGCGACCATGTCCTCGACCGTGAAACCGCGCGGCGCGGCCGCGACCGCCACGCCCGCCACGCCTGCGGCGCTTGCCGCGAAAGCGGCCGCGAGCGCCAACTGATTGACTGTCATCCTGTCCTCTTGCTTCGGTAAATACCGCGGCCGGGAGCGGCGCGGCAAACAAAAGGCAACAATTTAACACGCGACATGACCATGTGGATCGGGCAAGGACGCCATGGCTTGGCGGATGGTATATTCTTTTTTATAAGATCCGTCCATACGCCTCATCTATAATCGTCCGACCGCGCACCCGCGCTTTCCCACACCGACGAGGACATCCATGGCAAGCATCACCATCCGGCTATCGCAAGACGTGATCGACCAGCAGCAGGCACTGGGGGCGGCGGGTTCGCCGTACGGATCGCTCGACGACCTGCTCGGCAATGCCGATCCGGCCGGCTACGGCCTGCCGGACGTGGCGCTGCGCTCGTGGAACCTGGACGGATCGACGCTGCGCGTGGACTATACGCAGGGCGTGACCGAGACGTATATCGGATTCCGGCCCGACGACCCGAACGCGAGCGCCGGCCATGCCACCGCGTCCGCCTACGAACTGCGCCAGGCCGGCGCCTTCAAGGTGACGACCTCGGGCCTGATGAATTTCGATTATGCGCTGGGCGCCGAACCCGTGCTCGAGACCTCGAACGCGGGCCACCTGCTGAACACCCTGCGCATCGCCACCGAATACGCCACGACCAGTCCCGACTACGATCCCGTGTTCGGCAACGTGGCGTTCTCGCTCGGCGGTCGCCTGGGCATCGGCCCCACGGGCGAGCTGAACGGCCTGGTCGATTCGATCACGGTGCAGGCGGACAAGCTGCTGCGCCATGCCGGCGTCGAGGGCCGGCTCGTGCTCGATCCGGCCTTGTCGAACGGCATGTACGGCACGGTGGACGGCTACGTGGAGGATTACTACGATGGCAGCTCGGTCGTCATCGCCGGCCTCGGCGCCGACGCCAACCAGGTCGACGACCTCGGCGCCGTGTACACGAATGCCGCCGTGCTCGGCGGCAGCGACGTCATCGACATCGCCTTGCCCGACCGCCTGCCCGCCGCCGTCACCGTGCGCGCCGGCGCCGGCGCCGACCGCATCACGCTCAAGGGCGGGGGCGGCCTGCTCGGCGTCGATGCGGGCGACGGCGACGACGTGATCGTGCTGGCGGGCGGCGCCCACGCCGTGGATGGCGGCAGCGGACTCGACATTGCCCGTCTGGCGGTGGCGCGCGCGGCGGTGAACGTCACGGCGCTGAAGTCGGCGGGCGGCGTGACGACCGGCTACACGGTGACGGATGCGGCCGGCGTGGCGATCCAGCTGGCCAACGTCGAGCGCCTGGTGTTCGGCGACACCGCGTATGCGCTCGACATCGACGGCCACGGCGGCCAGGCCTACCGCCTCTACCAGGCCGCGTTCGCGCGCACGCCCGACCAGGGCGGCCTGGGGTTCTGGATCGATGCGCTCGACCGCGGCCAGGGCGTGGCGAATGCCGCCCAGGGCTTCATCGACTCGAACGAATACCGCGCTGCCTATGGTGCCGCGACGAGCCACCGCGAGCTGGTGAACAAGTATTACGAAAACATCCTGCACCGCGCGCCGGACGCCGGCGGCCTGGATTTCTGGACCGGCGTGCTCGACAGCCACGGCGCCAGCGTGGCCCAGGTGCTGGCCGCCATCAGCGAGAGTACGGAAAACCGCGAAGGGACGGCGGCGCTGATCGGCAACGGTTTCGCCTATACGCCCTGGGGCTGATCACGGTTGTCGCCCCGGACCTCGCCGGCCGGCGAGGTCCGGGGCAACGATGTCAGAATTCTTCCCAGTCGCCGCCTGCCGTCGCCGCGACCTTGCGCTCGGCCGGCTGTGCCGCCGGGCGCGCGGCCGGGCGTACGGCGGCGCGTACGTCGGGCCGCACGAAGCGCGCCGCCGCGGCCGGTGCCGGCAGCGCGGCCGCCGCCGCCCTGGCCTGCGCCTTGCGCGGCGCCGGCGCCGGTGCCGGTGCGGGTGCCGCGGCCTCCTGGCGCGCCGCGACGCGGAACACGCTGACCAGTTCGGACAGCTTGACGGCCTGGTCCTGCAGGGCTTCCGATGCCGCCGCCGCTTCCTCGACGAGGCCGGCGTTCTGCTGGGTGACGTTGTCCATCTGGCTGACGGCCTGGTTGATCTGCTCGATGCCGGTGGTCTGTTCCGAGCTGGCCGCCGTGATCTCGGCCATGATGTCGGCCACGCGCTGGATGCTTTCCACGACGTCGTGCATCGTCGCGCCCGCCTGGCCGACCAGCTTGCCGCCGGCGCCGACCTTGTCCACCGAATCGCCGATCAGCGCCTTGATTTCCTTGGCGGCCGAGGCCGAGCGCTGGGCCAGCGTGCGCACTTCGCCCGCGACCACCGCGAAGCCGCGGCCCTGCTCGCCGGCGCGGGCCGCTTCCACGGCGGCGTTCAGCGCCAGGATGTTGGTCTGGAACGCGATGCCGTCGATGACGGCGATGATGTCCACGATCTTCTTCGACGAGGCGTCGATCGCGTTCATGGTATCGACCACCTGGTCGACGACGGCGCCGCCTTGGGTTGCGACGGTCGAGGCCGTCATCGCCAGCACGTTCGCCTGGCGCGCATTGTCGGCATTCTGCTTGACGGTCGAGGTCAGTTCTTCCATCGACGATGCCGTTTCTTCCAGCGAGCTGGCCTGTTCCTCGGTGCGCGAGGACAGGTCCATGTTGCCGCTGGCGATCTGGCTCGACGCGGAGGCGATCGCATCGGTACCGGCGCGCACTTCGGTGACGATGGTGGCCAGGCGGTCGCGCATGGACTTCATCGCGAACAGCAGGCTGCCGCGGTCGCCCTCGCGCACGTCCACCTCGCTGACCAGGTCGCCCGCGGCGATGCGGCCCGCGACCTCGGCCGCATAGGCCGGCTCGCCGCCGAGCTGGCGCGTCAGGCTGCGCGTGATCAGCATGCCCAGCGCCACGCCGGCCAGCACGCTGCAGGCCACCAGCGCCATCATCATCGCGCGGCCGGTGTGGTAGGCCTGCACGTTGTCGTCATTGGCGGCGCTGGCCAGCTTTTCCTTGCGCTGGGCCAGGTCGGTCATCTTGTCGTCGACGATCTGCGATTCCGGCAGGAAGCTGCCGAACAGGTAGTCGATCGATGCGCGCTGGTCCTGCAGGGCATCGGCCTTGGCCAGGGCCAGCAGTTTCGTCACGCTGTCGTCATAGGAGCGCAGCTGGGTGTCGAGTTCGGCGAACGCGCGCTTGCCGTCTTCCGTGAGGAACAGCGGGCGGGCCTTGTCCAGGTTATCCCGCATCATCTGCTTGTACTTGTCGAGGTTGGCCAGCGTCTTGTTGCGCTGCTCGTCGCTCGACGCCAGCATCACGCCGCGCAGCGCTCGGCCGATGTAGATCAGGTTGATGTTGGCTTCCTTGGTGTACGACAGGCCGAGCAATTCATTGCGGTACAGGCGCTTGGCGCGCTCGTTCATCTGGTCCATGTTGTAGATGCCGATGCCGGCCACGATGGCGCCAAGGATGGTAATGGCGAGGAAACCGAGGATCAGTCGGGTACCGACCTTCATATTTCGAAACATTGTTTGGGTTCTCCGGAGGATCGGGGGGAATACGGCAGGCAATGCCCAAGGCGGGCAAACAAGGACGCCGACCGCGAAACGATCTTGCTGGAGATTAATGCTAATTGATGTGGAGAAATTCTCTAAGCGATTGTTACGTCAATCGTTGGTGAATGGCGCATTTTCCCAACAATTTAACGATTTACTTGTTTGTTGCCTAATGCATTCGGGAGTAATGTGTGGAGGATTGCAACACAGTTTGACAATGGCCGCGCACGATTCGTTCCGCATGGACCGGTGGTCCGGCGATGCCGCCGCCGCTCCCGCAAACGTTGCGACACTTGAGAGCTGTCAAGCGTGCGTCAGCCAGAAGGCGCACTGTATGGGGCGCCGGGCGTCCGGCGCATCTTCGAGGAGAACGATCATGCCGACGACAGGCACGAATCCGGCCACGGCATTCGCCGCAGCCCTTCCCGGTCCGCTGATGGAACCCTGGACCGGCATTGCGGGCCTGTACCGGGACGCCATGGAAAAGCACACGCAGCAATTGCTGCTCAGCTCGGCGAACATCATCCAGGAACACACGGTGCGCGCCTTCGTGGCCGCATCGAACGCCTGCGCGGATGCGCTCGCGAAGAACGCGGTGGCGGTGCAGCAGCAGTCGCTGGAGCGCTATGCCGAGGCGAACCGCAAGGCGATGGAGATGATGGGCAGTGCGTGGATGAAGGCGTGGATGCCGAACGGGGGCGGCTGAGGCGCAGCGCACGGCCGCGCCGCCGCGGGTGGGTGGACGGGGAGGGCGGTCAGCGCCGGGCCGGCAGGCACGGCCGGTAACGGCTCCGGTGGGTCAGACCTGCGCCGTCCAGTCCCCGCTCTTGCCGCCATGCTTTTCCAGCACCCGGATGTCCGTCATGACCATCCCGCGATCCACCGCCTTGCACATGTCATAAATCGTCAACAAGCCCACCTGCACCGCCGTCAGCGCCTCCATCTCGACGCCGGTCTTGCCCTTCAGTTCCACCTGCGCCCGGCAATGCACGCTGCTGTTCGCCTCGTCGACCTCGAAATCGACGGTGACGCGCGTCAGGGCCAGCGGGTGGCACAGCGGGATCAGGTCGCTGGTGCGCTTGGCGGCCATGATGGCGGCGATGCGGGCCACGCCCAGGACATCGCCCTTCTTGGCGGTGCCCGACTTGACCAGATCGAGCGTGGCCGGCTGCATGCGGATGGTGCCGGCGGCGACGGCGACGCGGTGGGTGTCGTCCTTGGCGCCGACGTCCACCATGTGGGCCTGGCCGGCGGCGTCGAAGTGGGTGAGGTGGTCGTTCGGTGTGGTCATGGGGAAGGTCGTCGGAAAGCGGGGTAACAAAGTTTGCCCCGGCGGTAACGATGGCCGGGAAGCGGGTATCATAGCACCGTGAAACCGATCCCGATTCCAGCGATGTTGCAGCTTTCATCATCCCGGCGCCGGACCTTCCGGCGCGCGCTGACGGCCGGGGCGCTGGCCGTCGCGGCCGTCGCGGCCGGCCTGGCGCCGGCGGCGCCGACCACGCCGACGACGCCCGTGCTGCGTGGCGTGACCGACCTGAACAGCCTTCCCACGCTCGGCGATACCGCGCGCGCCGACCTGTCTCCCGTGCTCGAGCGCAAGCTGGGCGAGGAGATCATGAACGACATCCGGCGCGACCGCGACTACCTCGACGACGAGCCGATCATCGAGTTCCTGAACAATTTCGGCGACAACCTGCTGGTGGCGGCGCCCGGCTCGCGCGGCGAGACCAATGCCGATTTCTTCTTCTTCGCCGTGCGCGACCCGATGATCAATGCGTTCGCGCTGCCCGGCGGCTTCATCGGCGTGCACTCGCAACTCCTGATCGCGGCGCAGAACGAGTCGGAGCTGGCGTCGGTGCTGTCGCACGAGATCGGCCACGTGTCGCAGCGCCACATCGCGCGCATGATCGGCCAGCAGAAGCAGGATGCGCTGCTGCCGCTGGCGGCGCTGCTGCTGGCGGCGCTGGTCGGCAAGGCCGGCGGCGGCGCCGACGCGGCGCTGGGCGTGGTGATGGGCGGGCAGGGCCTGGCCATCCAGCGCCAGCTCAATTTCAGCCGCGACGCCGAGCGCGAGGCCGACCGCGTCGGCTTCCAGACCATGCGCGCGGCCGGCTACGACACCACCGGCATGGTGGCCTTCTTCAAGCGCCTGCAGGGTACCACCCGGCTCTACGGCGAGGCGCCGGCCTGGCTGTCGAGCCACCCGCTGACGGGCGAGCGCATCGCCGACATCCAGGCGCGCATCCGCGACAATCCCAAGCCGGGCCGCATCCGTCCCGACAGCATCGAATTCCACCTGGTGCGCGCCCGCGCGCGCGTGCTGCAGGACGAGAGCCAGAAGGGCCGCGACGAGGCCAGGTCGGCGTTCGAGACCCAGATGGCCGAGCAGAACACCCAGCACCAGACGGCCGGCATGTACGGCATGTCCTTCCTGGCGCTGCGCCAGGGCGACCTGCAGGCGGCGCGCTCCTGGCTCGACAAGGCGCGCGCATCGACGCGGCCGCGGCCCGGCGTGCTGTCGGCCGAGCGGCCCGGGTCGAATGGCGAGGCCATGTTCGCCCAGCTGTCCATCGACATCGGCCTGGCGCCGGGCCAGCCGCCGGACGTGCTGGCCCAGGCCCTGCAGGAGGCGGACAAGACCTATCACAAGTACCCGCTGTCGCGCATGGCGGCGCGCCAGTACGCCGATGCCCTCATCGCGGGCGGCAAGCTGGACGAGGCCGGGGTATTCCTGCGCGACCAGGTGCAGCAGTACCGCGAGGAACCCAAGCTGTACGACAAGCTCGCCAAGACCTATGCGGCGCAGGGCAAGATCGCGCTGCAGCACATGGCGCTGGCCGAATCCTACGTGCTGTCGGGCGCGGTGCCGGCCGCCGTCGACCAGCTCAACCTGGCGCGCAAGGCGAAGGACGTGTCGTTCTACGACCAGTCGGTGATCGATGCGCGCGAACGCGAGCTGAACGAGCGGCAGAAGGAAGAGAAGAAAGAAAAGAAGGACGAGCGCTGAGCGCAGCCATCACGCCGCCTCGATGACAGGAAATTTCATCGAGGCGGCTCGCATGAAATATTATTTCGGCGACTGTTGAGGCTGCTGCACGAACCCGAACCGGGCCGCCACCTCGTCCTGCTTCAGCCGTTCGACGTCCACGCGGCCGTCTCCCCAGCGCAGCGCCAGTGCTCCCGGCGCGCCGCCCAGCCACGCCATCAGCGCCTCGTCCGCGACCGGCCGGCCATCCAGTTCCAGCAGCTGCAGCAGTTGCGCCACGTCGCGGTCGTCGACCTGCGCGACCACGTCGCCCGCGCGCAGCACGATGGCGCCCGCGTCCGTCAGGAAGGCCTGCTCGGGCGGCTTGAGGGGCTGGCCCGTGTGCAGCGCCAGGCCGTGGGCCGGGTCGGTGCGCGCGATGAAGGGCGTGGCTTCCAGGTTCACGTAGACGCGCTGCGGGCCGTTCTGGAAATACCAGCAGCCGCGCTCGTCGTGCTGGTAGTTGCGCGCGATAAAGCCGACGAGGGCGGCATTCGTCAGCTTGTCGCCGGGGGCATGCGCGCGCTGCGCGGCCTCGTCGCGCATGCGCCAGGCGCCGCGCGCGTCCAGCGCCAGCCAGCCGTAGCAGTAGGGTACGTTCGGCCACTTGGCCATTGCCTGTCTTACGATATCGTCCATGGACTCAAGCTTGGCATACCTGGGCCGCCGCCGGCGCGCGGGTCGCAGCGGTGCCGGCGTGGCGGTCGAAGGCATGGAGGATGCGCCGGGCCAGCCAGTCGATGCAGCCAGGGAAGGAACCGGTGGCAAAGCCGACGTGGCCGCCTTCGTCCGGATATGCCAGCGTGACGGCGCGCGACGCCGCCTGTGGCGGGGGCAGGTACCGGCCGGGCAGGAACGGGTCGTTGCGGGCGTTCAGCACCAGCGTGTCCACCGTGATGTCGGCCAGGACGTGTTTCGCGCTGGCGCGGTGCCAGTAGTCGTCGGTGTCGCGGTAGCCGTGCAGCGGCGCGGTGACGACGTTGTCGAACGCGTACAGGTCGCGCGCCGCCAGCAGCGCGTCGCGGTCGAACAGGCCCGGATAGCGCGCCAGCCGGGCCAGCGCCTTGGGCTTGAGCGTGTCCAGGAACATGCGCGTGTAGACGCGGTTGAAGCCGCGCCCGAGTGCCGCGCCGCCGGCCGCCAGGTCGAGCGGGGCGGAGACGGCCACGGCCGCGTCGACGATCTCGGCGGCATGCTGCTGTTCGCCCAGCCAGCGCAGCAGGACGTTGCCGCCGAGCGATACGCCGGCCGCGTAGCACGGGCCCGCGAAGCGCGCGCGCAGCCGGCGCACGATCCAGTCGAGCTCCTCGGCGTCGCCGGAATGGTAGAAGCGCGGCGCCAGGTTCGGCTCGCCCGAGCAGCCGCGGAAGTGGGGGATGGCGCCATGCCAGCCGCGCGCCTGGACGGCGGCCATCAGGGTGCGCGCATAGTGGCTGTCGGAGGAACCCTCGAGGCCGTGGAACAGCAGCACGACGGGGCGGCCAGGCAGGCCGTCGACGAAATCGACGTCGATGAAATCCTGGCCGCAGGGCGTGTCCCAGCGTTCGCGCCGGTAGGCGACGCGCGGCTTGCGGGCGCAGGTCGCCGGCCAGATCGTCTGCAGGTGGCCGCCGGGCAGCCACCAGGGCGCCCGGTATCGTTCGAACGGGCTAGAGTGATGGCACGCCGTGCCGTTCAAGGGAGGCGGCTCAGTGGTGACCGGCCGCGACGCCGGGCGCCAGGCGGTACTGGGTGCCGCAGTACGGGCATTTCGCTTGGCCATCGTGATCGAAGTCCAGGAAGACGCGCGGGTGGGACGACCATAGCGGCATGGCCGGGTTCGGGCAATAGGCTGGCAGGTCCTTGGCTTGCAGTTCCACCACAGGGATGGTCTTCTCGTTCATTGACGGCTCCGTGAGCAAAAAATCGATAAGACCACGATTTTAACGGATTCAACCTACTTGCCGACATGGTTCGGTAGAATAGCGAGCCGATTACTGTCGAGTAGAGTTTCTTTTTGGAAATTTGCTCGAATTATCACTTCCGTTTCATGCCCGACCGCCCTCTGCCTGCCGTGCCGGACCATCGCTTGTGTTGCAGGAACGCGACATGAATTCGGCACACCCGGACGCGGGGCAACCCCTCGACCTCGCGGTGTTCGACCGCCACGATCCGCTTGCCTGGCGTGACGGATTCCACACCGGCCTGCCGACGCTGTTCGGCATCGGCGCCTGGGGCCTGGTCGTCGGCGTCGCCATGGTCAAGAGCGGCCTGACGATCTGGCAGGCGAGCGCGATGACGCTGCTGGTGTTCGCCGGCTCGGCCCAGCTGGCATCGCTGCCGCTGATCGCCGGCGGCGCCCCGGTCTGGGTGATCTTCGCGACGGCGCTCGTCGTCAACCTGCGCTTCGTGATCTTTTCCGTGCTGCTCGGTCCCCATTTCGCGCACCTGCCGTGGTTCCAGCGTTTTTACCTGGGCTATATCTCGGGCGACATCTCGATTGCGCTATACCTGCAGCGCTACCCCGATCCGGCGCCGGCGCCCGGCAAGCTGTCCTTCCTGAAGGGCCTGATGATCCCGAACTGGGTATCGTGGCAGATCGGCTCGCTGGCCGGCATCTTCCTGGGCAGTACCGTCCCCACCGACTGGCAGCTCGGCTTTGCCGGCACGCTGGCGATCCTGTGCGTGATGGTGCCGCTGGTGCTGAACAGCGCCGCGCTGTGCGGCGTGATCGTGTCGGGCCTCGTGGCCGTGCTGGCGCATGGCCTGCCGTACAAGCTGGGCCTGCTGGTGGCGGTGCTGGTGGGCATGGTGACGGCGATGGCCGTCGAGGAAAAGGTCCTGCGACGCAAGGTGCGCCATGGCTGACTGGCAGATCTGGATCGTCATCCTGGTGCTGTGCGTGGCCACGGCCTGCACCCGCAGCGCGTTCTGGCTGGTGGGCCACCGCGTCACCATCCCGCCGCGCGTGCAGGAAATGCTGCGCTACGCGCCGGCCTGCGCGCTGGCGGCGATCGTGGGGCCGGACCTGGTGCTCGGGCCCCAGGGCGGCATGGAGCTCAGCCTGGCGAACCCGAAGCTGCTGGCCGGCGCGGCCGCGCTGGGCTACTACCTGTGGCGGCGCAGCATGCTGCAGACGATCGTGTTCGGCATGCTCGTCTTCACACTGTTGCGGATCTCTCATGTTTTTGGCAACGTTAGCTAGAGTAGAATAGCGTTTTTTCCACACACTCCGACTGCTCCCAATGGCCGTTCTCAATTTCACCCGCTTGCAAGACTTGATCGACCAGGACGCGCTGAAAGGCAAGCGCGTCTTCATCCGCGCCGACCTGAACGTGCCGCAGGACGATGCCGGCAACATTACCGAAGACACGCGCGTGCGCGCTTCGGTTCCCGCGATCCGCGCGGCGCTTGATGCGGGTGCGGCCGTGATGGTCACGTCGCACCTGGGCCGCCCGACCGAAGGCGAGTTCAAGCCGGAAGACAGCCTGGCGCCGGTCGCCGAGCGCCTGTCCGAACTGCTGGGCCAGCCGGTCGAGCTCAAGCGGGACTGGGTCGACGGCGTGGACGTCGCGCCGGGCCAGGTCGTGCTGCTGGAAAACTGCCGCGTCAACAAGGGGGAAAAGAAGAACGACGACGCGCTGGCGCAGAAGATGGCCAGGCTGTGCGACATCTACGTCAACGACGCCTTCGGCACCGCGCACCGCGCCGAAGCGACCACGCACGGCATCGCGAAGTTCGCGCCCGTGGTCGCCGCCGGCCCGCTGCTGGCGGCCGAGCTGGACGCGCTGGGCAAGGCGCTGGGCGCGCCGCAGCGTCCGCTGCTGGCGATTGTCGCCGGCTCGAAAGTGTCGAGCAAGCTGACCATCCTGCAGAGCCTGGCCGACAAGGTCGACAACCTGATCGTCGGCGGCGGCATCGCCAACACCTTCATGAAGGCCGTCGGCCTGAACATCGGCAAGTCGCTGGTGGAGAACGACCTGGTCGGCGAAGCGAAGGCCATCATCGACAAGATGGCCGCGCGCGGCGCCACCGTGCCGATTCCCGTGGACGTCGTGTGCGCCAAGGAATTCGCGCCGACGGCCGCCGCCACCGTCAAGATGGTGGCGGACGTGGCCGACGACGACATGATCCTGGACATCGGCCCGCAGACCGCGGCCCAGCTCGCCGCGCAGGTGGAACAGGCCGGCACCATCGTCTGGAACGGCCCGGTCGGCGTGTTCGAATTCGACCAGTTTGCGGAAGGCACGAAGACGCTGGCCCAGGCCATCGCGCGTTCCAAGGGATTCTCGATCGCGGGTGGAGGAGACACCCTGGCTGCGATCGCCAAATACCAGATTGCCGACCAGATCGGCTATATCTCGACCGGCGGCGGCGCCTTCCTGGAGTTCCTCGAAGGGAAGACGCTGCCGGCGGTGGAGATCCTGCTGCAGCGCAGCGCTGCGAAATAACGATAACAGACACGGCGCAGCCTCCCGGCTGCGCTTTTCTTTCAAGGATAGATCCATGTCTCGTGGTACCAAGATCGTCGCCACCATCGGCCCCGCCTCCCAGGATTTCGACACGCTCGTGCGCATGATACGCGCCGGTGTCGACGTCGTGCGCCTGAATTTCTCGCATGGCAAGGCCCAGGACCATATCGACCGTGCCGCCCTGGTGCGCCGCGCCGCCGCCGAATGCGGCCGCGAAGTCGCCATCATGGCCGATATGCAGGGTCCGAAGATCCGCGTCGGCAAGTTCGAAGAAGGCAAGATCTTCCTGAACAATGGCGACCAGTTCATCCTGGATGCCAAGTGGGGCGACAACGGCGAGCTGGGTAACCAGGAACGCGTCGGCCTCGACTACAAGGCGCTGCCGCGCGACGTCAAGCCGGGCGACCGCCTGCTGCTGAACGACGGCCTGATCGTGCTGGTGGTCGACCGCGTCGTCGGCCACGAGATCTATACCGTCGTCAAGGTCGGCGGCGAGCTGTCGAACAACAAGGGCATCAACCGCCAGGGCGGCGGCCTGACGGCGCCGGCGCTGACCTCGAAGGACATGGAGGACATCAAGACCGCGGTCAGCTTCCAGTGCGACTACCTGGCGATCTCGTTCCCCAAGAACGCCACCGACATGGAAATGGCGCGCCAGCTGGCCAACATCGCGGGCGAGCCGTACGGCCACAAGCCGATGATGATCGCCAAGATCGAACGCGCCGAGGCGATTCCGGTGCTGCAGGAAATCCTCGACGCGTCCGACGGCATCATGGTCGCCCGCGGCGACCTGGCGGTGGAAGTGGGCAACGCGGCCGTGCCGGCGCTGCAGAAGCGCATGATCAGCATGGCGCGCCAGTCGAACAAGCTGGCGATCACCGCGACCCAGATGATGGAATCGATGATCGTCAACGCCGTGCCGACCCGCGCCGAAGTGTCGGACGTGGCCAACGCCGTGCTGGACGGCACCGACGCCGTGATGACCTCGGCCGAGACCGCCTCGGGCAAGTATCCGGTCGAAACCGTCGAGATGATGTCGGCGATCTGCGTGGAAGCCGAGCGTTCCGAGTACAACAAGCTCGAAGCCGACTTCCTGAACGTCCAGTTCACCCGCATCGACCAGTCGATCGCCTACGGCACGCTGTTCACCGCGCACCACCTGCGCGTGAAGGCGATCGTGGCGCTGACCGAGTCGGGCTCGACCGCCCTGTGGATGAGCCGCCACTCGATCGATACCCCGATCTACGCGCTGACCCCGTCGCAGACGACGCAGCGCAAGGCCTCGCTGTACCGTAACGTGCAGGCGTTCCACCTGCTGCAGGAAGGCGGCAGCCACGCCGTGCTGCGCAAGGCCGAGGAACTGCTGATGCGCGAAGGCGTCGTACGCAAGGGCGACCTGATCGTCGTGACCTGGGGTTCCCCGATGGGCCAGGCCGGCGGCACCAATGCACTCAAGATCGTTCGCGTGGGCGATCTGGATCAAACGGGAGCGTAACAAACCGTCGCGTGTACCGCGTGCATCCCGGCCGGACGTGCCGGGATGCGAGCGCAGCAGGTTTGGAAGGCTCCTCTACAAGCAACACCATTTGCAAGGAGCGTAGGGTGGGCATGTGAGGCCGGGGGCCTCAACTGAGAGGTGCCCACCCTACGGCAATGCAATGTGGTGTGGTTTTGTTCGTACCGGTTTCTTTATTGTATGGAGCTACAACCATGGCACTCGTATCAATGCGTCAACTGCTGGACCACGCCGCTGAATTCGGCTACGGCCTGCCGGCATTCAACGTCAATAACCTGGAGCAGGTGCAGGCCATCATGGCCGCCGCCGACGCCACCGGCAGCCCGGTCATCATGCAGGCCTCGGCCGGCGCCCGCAAGTACGCCGGCGAAGCCTTCCTGCGCCACCTGATCGACGCCGCCGTCGAAGCCTACCCGCACATCCCGGTCGTCATGCACCAGGACCACGGCCAGTCGCCCGCCGTCTGCATGGCCGCCATCCGTTCCGGCTTCACCTCGGTGATGATGGACGGTTCGCTGGAAGCGGACGGCAAGTCGGTCGCCTCGTACGAGTACAACGTCGAGGTGTCGAAGGAAGTCGTCAAGTTCGCGCACGCGATCGGCGTCACCGTCGAGGCCGAACTGGGCGTGCTCGGTTCGCTGGAAACCATGAAGGGCGACAAGGAAGACGGCCACGGCGCGGACCGCACCATGACCCGCGAAGAGCTGCTGACCGACGTGGCGCAGGCCGCCGACTTCGTGGCGAAGACCCAGTGCGACGCGCTGGCCATCGCCATCGGCACCTCGCACGGCGCCTATAAATTCACGCGCAAGCCGACCGGCGACATCCTGGCCATCGACCGCATCAAGGAAATCCACGCGCGCATCCCCAACACCCACCTGGTGATGCACGGTTCCTCGTCGGTGCCGCAGGAACTGCTGGCCATCATCCGCGAATTCGGCGGCGACATGAAGGAAACCTATGGCGTGCCGGTCGAGGAAATCCAGGAAGGCATCAAGCATGGCGTGCGCAAGATCAACATCGACACCGACATCCGCCTGGCGATGACGGCCGCGATCCGCAAGTACCTGTTCGAGAACCCGTCCAAGTTCGACCCGCGCGACTACCTGAAGCCGGCGCGCGAGGCGGCGATGGAAGTCTGCAAGGCGCGCTACCTGGCGTTCGGCTGCGAAGGCATGGCGGCGAAGATCAAGCCGGTCCCGCTGGACAAGATGGCCGAGCGCTACAAGAAGGGCGAGCTGGCGCAGATCGTCCAATAAGCCCGGCCACGTACCAGAAAACCGTCGTCCCCGCGCAGGCGGGGATCCAATTTTCGCCTTTGTACCGCGAACTTGGGTCCCCGCCTGCGCGGGGACGACGTTTTTAGTGAAAGAATTAGAGAAGAATTCGCGTAAAATACCGCTTTGGCGCAGGCTCCAAGGCCTGAATCCTCATACCGGCGGCCATTCCGCCGGTTTCGCTTTATCAAGACACCCCCTCTATGAAAAGCCTCTACCAGTCCACTATCTCCTCCCTGCCGCTGCTGGGCCACGGCAAGGTCCGCGACAACTATGCCGTCGGCGACGACAAGATCCTGATCGTCACCACCGACCGCCTCTCGGCCTTCGACGTCGTGATGAACGAGCCGATCCCCGGCAAGGGCATGGTGCTCAACCAGATGAGCGATTTCTGGTTCGAGAAGCTCGGCCACATCGTGCCGAACCACCTGACCGGCGTGGCGCCGGAATCCGTGGTGGCGCCGGAGGAAGTGGAGCAGGTGAGGGGCCGCGCCGTCGTCGCCAAGCGCCTCAAGCCGATCCTGGTCGAGGCCGTGGTGCGCGGCTACATCATCGGTTCGGGCTGGAAGGATTACCAGGCCACCGGCGCCATCTGCGGCATCGAACTGCCGGCCGGCCTGCGCCAGGCCGACAAGCTGCCGGAACCGCTGTTCACCCCGGCCGCCAAGGCCGACCTGGGCGAGCACGACGAGAACATCAGCTTCGCCGACATGGAACAGCGCATCGGCAGCGAACTGGCGAACCGGATCCGCACGATCAGCATCCAGCTGTACACGGCCGCCGCCGACTACGCGTCCACCCGCGGCATCATCATCGCCGACACCAAGTTCGAGTTCGGCCTGGACGAGAACGGCGTGCTGCACCTGATGGACGAAGTGCTGACCGCCGATTCCTCGCGCTTCTGGCCGGCCGACTCGTACGCCCCGGACATGTCGCCGCCGTCGTTCGACAAGCAGTTCGTGCGCGACTACCTGGAAACCCTGAAGGACTGGAACAAGGCCCCGCCGGCGCCGGCGCTGCCGGCCGACGTGATCGACAAGACCCAGGCCAAGTACTTCGAGGCGATCGAACGCCTGACCGGCGAAAAGCTGAAGGTGTAAGGCGATGACGGAGCAGAACAAGCCGCTGGTCGGCGTGATCATGGGTTCCAGCTCGGACTGGGACGTGATGCAGCATGCCTGCGCGATGCTGGAGCAATTCGGCGTGCCCTTCGAGGCGCAGGTCATTTCCGCGCACCGCATGCCGGACGAGATGTTCGCGTATGCGGAATCCGCGCGCCGCCGCGGCCTGCGCGCGATCATCGCGGGCGCCGGCGGCGCCGCCCACCTGCCGGGCATGGTGGCCGCCAAGACCGTCGTGCCGGTGCTGGGCGTGCCGGTGCCGTCGAAGTATCTGCGCGGCGAAGACTCGCTGCTGTCGATCGTGCAGATGCCCAAGGGCGTGCCGGTGTCGACCTTCGCCATCGGCGAGGCCGGCGCCGCGAACGCCGCGCTGACGGCGATCGCCATCATCGCCACCGTCGACGATGCGCTGGCCGGCAAGCTGGAAACCTTCCGCGCCAAGCAGACCGAGGCGGCCCGCGCCATGGTCCTGCCGGTGAACGCCCGATGAGCGACGCCAGCCTGACTCCGGGCCCGGCCCTGCCGGCGGCCGGCCAGCCGGCCTGGCTGGGCGTGATGGGCGGCGGCCAGCTCGGCCGCATGTTCGCCCACGCGGCGCAAGCCATGGGCTACCGCGTGGCCGTGCTGGAACCGTCCGCCGACTGCCCCGCGGGCCAGGTGGCCGAGCGCCTCATCGAGGCCGGCTACGAGGACGCGGCGGGCCTGGACGCGCTGGGCGCGCAATGCGTGGCCGTGACCACCGAATTCGAGAACGTGCCGGCGGCCAGCCTGTCGCGCCTGGCCGAACGCGTGTTCGTGGCCCCGAGCGCCCATGGCGTGTCGGTGGCCCAGGACCGCATCGCCGAGAAGCGCTTCTTCGTCGCCTGCGCGGAACGATCCGGCGTGCTGCCGGCGCCGCACAAGGTGATCGCGAGCGAGGCCGATATCGACGCCATCGGCGACGAGCTGCTGCCCGGCATCCTGAAGACGGTGCGCATGGGCTACGACGGCAAGGGCCAGGTGCGCGTGCGCACCCGCGACGACGTGCGCGCTGCCTTCGCCTCGATGGGCCAGGTGGCCTGCCTGCTCGAGAAGATGCTGCCGCTGGCCTACGAAGTGTCGGTGCTGACGGCGCGCGGCGCGGACGGCGAGTCGGTCGTCTACCCGATCGCCGAGAACGTGCACCGCGACGGCATCCTGTTCACCACCACCGTGCCGGGGCCGAACGTGTCGGCCGAGCGCGCGGTGCGCGCCCAGGAAGCGGCGCGCGCCATCGTCGCCGAACTCGGCTACGTCGGCGTGCTGTGCATCGAATTCTTCGTGCTGGAAGACGGCTCGCTCGTCGTCAACGAGATGGCCCCGCGTCCGCACAACAGCGGCCACTACACGATCGACGCCTGCGTCACCAGCCAGTTCGCCCAGCAGGTGCGGGCGATGGCGCGGTTGCCGCTGGGCGATTGTCGCCAGCATTCGCCGGCCATCATGCTCAACATCCTCGGCGACGTCTGGTTCGAGGGAGAGGGCAGCAACGTGCGCGAGCCGGCCTGGGACCAGGTGCTGGCGCTGCCCGGGGCCAACCTGCACCTGTACGGCAAGACCGACCCGCGCCGCGGCCGCAAGATGGGCCACGTGACCTTCGTCGCGCCCACACTGGCGCAGGCCCGGGCCAGCTTCGAGGCCGCCTGCGTGATCCTCGGGATCGAGGCTTGAGGCGATGACGTACGCACCGGAAGCGAGCCAGGCCGACATCGAGCGGGCCGCGCGCGCGCTCGAGGACGGCCTGCTGGTGGCGCTGCCCACCGAGACCGTCTACGGCCTGGGCGCCGACGCCGAGAACCCGGCCGCCATCGCGGCGATCTACGCCGCCAAGGGCCGCCCCCAGGACCACCCGGTGATCGTGCACGTCGCGCCGGGCGCCGACCTGGACTACTGGACCTGCGACATCCCGCCGGAGGCGCGGCGCCTGGCCGAGGCCTTCTGGCCCGGTCCGCTGACGATGATCCTCAAGCGCGCGCCGCACATCCCGGACGCCGTCTCGGGCGGCCAGGACACGGTCGGCATCCGCTGCCCGTCGCATCCGGTCGCCGTGCGCCTGCTGCAGGCGTTCAAGGGCGGCAGGGGCGGCGTGGCGGCGCCGTCGGCCAACAAGTTCGGCCACGTCAGCCCGACCACGGCCGCCCACGTGCGCGCCGAGTTCGGCGACGATGCGCGCATCGCCGCCGTGCTGGAAGGCGGGCAGAGCGAGGTCGGCATCGAGTCGACCATCGTCGACCTGTCGCGCCTGGCCACCCATGGCCCGGTGCTGCTGCGTCCCGGCCATATTTCTCCGGAGCAGATCGCCGCCGTGATCGGCCGCCTGCCGGGCCGGCCGGACGCCGCCGCGCCGCGCGCGTCCGGCACGCTGGAATCGCATTACGCGCCGCGCACGCCGGTGGCGCTGCTGGACGGCATCGCGCTGGCCCATGCCGTGCAGCGCCTGCACGCGTCCGGCCGCCGCGTCGCCGTGATCCACCAGCGCGCCATCCCGGCCGTGCACGCGGCCGTGCAATTGCCGCTGGACCCCGCCGGCTATGCGCACGCGCTGTACGCGGCGCTGCGCGCGATGGACGAGCCGGGCGCCGACGTGATCCTGGTCGAGGCGCCGCCGCAGGAAGACGCCTGGCTGGGCGTCAACGACCGCCTGCGCCGCGCCGCGCATGGCTCGGCCGGCGTCATCGACCGTCTCGCCGGCGCCACGCTCGGCGCCTGAGCGGCGAATAAATCCACCAAGAAACTTCCCAAAAGATCATGCGCGGTGCATCCTTGACGGATGCGCCGTGCGGTCTCCGCGCGCGCCTTCCGTCAATACGTCGCCATGCAAGAGCGGCCCCGACGTTCCGCTACGTCCCCGTTCGATCGAAGGAAAACCAATGCGTCCGTTCTTTACCCTGGGCTCCGCACTCGGCCTGGGCCTGCTGCTGTCCGCCTGCGGCGGCGGCACCACCGCCGGCGGCACCCCGGCCGGCGTCACCGCGCCCGCACCCGTGCAGGCGCCGCTGCGCGGCAGCCTGGTCGGCTCCGCCGCGGCCGTCGCCGTCACGGCCGGCGGCGCCAGCGTCACCACGCTGACGCCGTCCGTGCTGGCCGGCTTCCTGGAATCTGCCCAGAAGGGCACCACGCTGGTCGCCGGCGAGCCGCAGTGCGCGGTGTCGGTCTACCGCGTGCGCTACAACACCGTGGGCGGCGCCGGCGAGGCCACCGACGCCAGCGCGGCGATCTTCGTGCCCTCGGGCAGCGCCGCGTCCTGCACCAATTCGCGCCCGGTGCTGCTGTACGCGCACGGCACCTCGCTGCAGAAGTCCTACGACATGGCCGACATCGCGGGCAATACCGAGGCGCGCCTGGCCGCCGCCGTGTTCGCGGCCCAGGGCTTCATCGTCGTCGCGCCCAACTATGCCGGCTATGCCGGTTCGTCGCTGGGCTACCACGCCTACCTCGACCGCGTCGCCCAGGCGGCCGACATGCTCGACGGCCTGCGCGCCGCGCGCGCGTCCTTCGCCGCGATCGGCGCGAAGGATTCGGGCAAGCTGATGGTGGCCGGCTATTCGCAGGGCGGCTACGTCGCCCTGGCCGCCCAGCGCGCCATGCAGGAAGCGGGCAGCGAATTCCCGCTGACGGCCGCCGCCGGCCTGTCCGGGCCGTACGCGCTCGCGCGCTTCGGCGACGAGTTGTTCGGCGGCGCGCCGCGCAACGGCGCCACCGTCATCGTGCCGATGATCGTCAATGCCGGCCAGCATGCCAGCGCCGCGCTGTACCGCACGCCCGCCGACGTCTACGAGGCGCAGTACGCGGCCACCATCGCCGACCTGGTGCCGGGCACGCTGGGTAGCGGCGAGCTGGTCAGCCAGGGCAAGCTGCCGGCGACGGCGCTGTTCGCGTTCGACTCGCTGCCGCAGGCGGCCGGCTATACCGATTACTTCGGCGCGAACAACCTGATCCGCAGCGACTACCGCGCGGCCTACCTGGCCGACATGGCGGCGCACCCGTGCGACCAGGATGCGACCTCGCCGCTGGCTTGTGCGCCGGCGCAGCCGCTGCGCAAATGGCTGGTGCGCAACGACCTGCGCAGCTACCAGCCGGCGGCGCCGACGCTGCTGTGCGCCGGCCACGACGACCCGGTCGTTCCCTATTTCAATACGCGCGCGGCGGCCACGTACTTCCGTGCCCGCGGCGCCAACGTCACCGAGCTGGACATCGACGATACGCCCGGCCTGAGCGACCCGTACCGTACCGCCAAGGCCGGTTTCGTGACGGCGCGCACGGTGCTGCGCGCGGCCTCCGGCGATGCCGCGGTGGCCACGAATTACCACGCCGGCCTGGTGGCGCCGTTCTGCATGGCGGCGGCGCGAGATTATTTCCAAAAAGTATTATCGCGCTGATGTAACAACACCATGCCCGTGGTTATAATCCGCAGCTGTCAGGCTCATCCGGTTGACATTTCGTGTTGCATTTCATGCACGCGCGGAAAGCTTTTCGCTATACAAGCGAATTGAACACTGGCATATTAATGACACACGAATAGCACGAGCGTTCGTTTCACAAGAACAAATTTCAAATTAGGAGACACAATGCGTAAGACCACTTTCGCGCTCGCGCTGGTGACCGCGGCCGTCCTCGCCGCATGCGGCGGCAACGGCCCGCGCGGCGGCGACCAGGCCCCGGCTTTCAAGTTCAGCGGCCAGGTATCGTTCGGCGACAGCCTGTCCGACGTCGGCAGCTACAACGTCGGCGCCGTCAAGGCGCTGGGCGGCGGCAAGTTCACGATCAACGGCGACAACACCGCCGCGAACCCCGAACTGACCGGCAAGAACTGGACCGAATACGTGGCTGCGCAGCTGGGCCTGGCGGCGCCGTGCGCGGCCCAGACCGGCCTGGAAGGCCAGGGCGACTTCGCCGTCGCGGTGACCTTCAACGCCAACTGCTTCAACTACGCCCAGGGCGGCGCCCGCGTGACCAATCCGGTCGGCCCGAACAACAAGCTGCTCAACCCGACGTTGGGCCTGACCACCGTCCCGGTCGTGACCCAGATCGCCAACCACCTGGCCAAGGCCGGCGGCAAGTTCAGCGGCAACGAACTGGTCACCGTGATGGCCGGCGGTAACGACATCCTGTTCCTGCTGGGCGACCTGTCGGCCAAGGCCACGGCCGCCGGCACCGCCGCCGGCAGCAAGGCGTTCGCCACCTCGCTGGTGGGCCAGCTGGCGGCCGGCGCCGCCAATCCGGCCACCGCGGCCCAGACCATCGGCCTGGCCGTCCAGACCGAAGCGGCGCGCAGCGGCAGCACCCCGCAGACCATCGTCCAGGCCGGCGTCGTCGCCGCCGTCCAGGCCGGCTTCACGGGTGCACCGGCCCAGGCCGCGACCATCGCCGCCAAGGCCCAGACCGACGCCAACGCCGCCGGCGCCAAGGCCGGCGCCGACTACGCCAGCGCAAACGCCGCCGGCGTCGTGCAGGCGATGACGGTGGCCGGTACCGAGCTGGCCAACCTGGTCAAGACCCAGATCGTCGCCAAGGGCGCCAACTACGTGCTGGTGAACAACCTGCCGGACGTTGCCTCGACCCCGTCGGGCAAGTCGCAGAGCGAATCGATCCAGACCCTGATCAAGACCGCCGTCGACGCCTTCAACGCCCAGCTGAAGGCCGGCGTGGCGAGCGAAGCCAAGGTGCTGTACGTCGACCTGTGGTCGGTCAGCCACGACCAGGTCATCAATCCGGGCCCGTACGGCCTGACCAATACCTCGACCCCGGCCTGCGGCGCCAACAAGCTGGGCACGTCCTCGCTGGTCTGCAACAAGACCAACACGATCGCCGGCGACGTCAGCCACTACATGTTCGCCGACGACGTCCACCCGACGCCGTTCGAGAACGCGCTGGTCGCGCGCTACGTGCTGCTGCAGATGAGCGGCAAGGGCTGGCTGTAATCCCATTCACGACGGGCCCGTCCGCGCGGACGGGCCGATCCAATAACAATCAGGAGATACCATGAAATTCAGTTCCAACGTCGTGAAGTTGCTGGTTGCCGCGGGTGCGCTGGCGGCGGCGGGCGGCGCGGCGGCGCAGTCGAAGGGCCAGTGGACCGTGGCGGTCGGCGCCACCCAGATCCGGCCGGACGTCACCAGCGGCGCGATCTCGGCGCCGGCGCTGCCGAACTCCTTCGGCGACGTCGAGAAGGACACCCAGCCGATGGCCACCATCACGTACAGCCTGACCGACAATATCTCGGTCGAGACCGCGATCGGCACGCCGTACAAGCACAAGATCTACGGCGCCGGCGCGATCGCGGCGGGCGGCCAGCTGGGCACGGTCGAGGCGCTGCCGGCGATCGCCCTGCTGCAATACCGCTTCTTCGATCCGAATGCGCGTTTCCGTCCCTACGTCGGCCTGGGCGTGACCTATGCGATCTTCCAGAAGGAAACCGGCTCGTTCAAGATGACCGCGCTGACCAATCCGGGCGGCCCGGCGACCACCTTCAGCATCGACAACAAGTGGACCGTGTCCGGCCAGCTCGGCGCAAGCTTCGCCGTCACCGAGAAATGGTCGCTCAACGCCGCCTACATCAAGACCAAGCTGCGTACCGACGTGCATTTCTCGACCGGCCAGAACCAGCACATGAAGCTGGATCCGGATTCGTACATCCTGACGGTCGGCTACCGCTTCTGAGGCGGCAGGCAGGCGAAAAAAAACCCGCTCTCGCAGCGGGTTTTTTTTATTGGAGGACAGCGTTCAGAACGCCGCGATGCCCGTCTGCGCGCGCCCCAGGATCAGCGCGTGGATATCGTGCGTGCCTTCGTAGGTATTGACCACTTCCAGGTTCACCATGTGGCGGATGATGCCGAACTCGTCCGAGATGCCATTACCGCCCAGCATGTCGCGGGCGACCCGGGCGATGTCCAGCGCCTTGCCGCAGGAATTGCGCTTCATGATCGAGGTGATCTCGACGGCGGCCGTGCCTTCGTCCTTCATGCGGCCCAGGCGCAGGCAGCCCTGCAGGCCCAGCGTGATCTCGGTCTGCATGTCGGCCAGCTTTTTCTGCACGAGCTGGTTGGCGGCCAGCGGCTTGCCGAACTGCTGGCGGTCGAGCACGTACTGGCGCGCCGTGTGCCAGCAATCCTCGGCCGCGCCCAGCGCGCCCCAGGCGATGCCGTAGCGGGCCGAGTTCAGGCAGGTGAACGGGCCCTTCAGGCCGCGCACTTCCGGGAAGGCGTTTTCTTCCGGCACGAACACCTCGTCCATGACGATCTCGCCGGTGATCGAGGCGCGCAGGCCGAACTTGCCGTGGATGGCCGGGGCCGACAGCCCCTTCCAGCCCTTTTCCAGCACGAAGCCGCGGATCGCGCCCTCGTCGTCCTTGGCCCAGACCACGAACACGTCGGCGACCGGGGAATTCGTGATCCACATCTTGGCGCCGGTGAGGCGGTAGCCGCCGTCGACCTTGCGCGCGCGCGTGACCATCGAGGCCGGGTCGGAGCCGTGGTTCGGCTCGGTCAGGCCGAAGCAGCCGATCCATTCGCCGGTGGCCAGCTTCGGCAGGTATTTCTGCTTCGTTTCCTCGTTGCCGAACTCGAAGATCGGCACCATCACGAGCGAGGACTGCACGCTCATCATCGAGCGGTAGCCGGAGTCGACGCGCTCGACCTCGCGCGCGATGACGCCGTAGGCCACGTAGTTCAGGCCGGGACCGCCGTACTGCTCGGGGATGGTCGGACCCAGCAGGCCCAGTTCGCCCATCTCGCGGAAGATCGCGGTATCCATCGTTTCGTGGCGGAAGGCGTCGAGGATACGCGGCTGCAATTTGTCCTGGCAGTAGGCGGCGGCGGCGTCGCGCACCATGCGCTCGTCTTCAGTCAATTGCTCGTTGAGCAGCAGCGGATCGTCCCAGTGGAACTGGGCTTTGGCGGAACGGGTCATGGGAGTCCTGTCTCAGAAGAATTCTTGTCCGAGCCATTATAGGAATCCCGTCCTGGCGCATCTTTTCAAACTGCGACAGGCATTTTCATTTTTAAACGTGCAAGATCAGCGCGCCGTCGTCGTGCCGAAGCGGCCGCCGTGGAACAGCAGGGCGGCCTGCGGATCGGCCGCGCAGTCCTCGACCTCGCCGACGAAGATCACGTGGTCGCCCTCCGGATAGCGGCTGCGGTTGTGGCATTCGAACCAGGCCGCGGCGCCCTCGAGGATGGGCTGGCCGGTGCGCGACAGCGTGTAGCCGGTGCCGGCGAACGGATCCTCGCCGCGCCGCGAAAAGCGCCGCGCCAGGTCTTCCTGGCCGGCCGACAGCACGTTGATCACGTAGTGCGAATTGCCGCTGAAGATGGGCAGGCTGTTGGCGGCATTGGACAGGCTCCACAGGACCAGCGGCGGTTCCAGCGAGACCGAGTTGAAGGAACTGGCGGTCAGGCCGCGGAAGCTGCCGTCGGCCAGGCGCGTCGTGATCACGGTGACCCCGGTCGCGAATTGCGACAGGGCCTGGCGGAAATGCGCGGAATCGAAACCGCGCTCGGCGGCGCGGGGGGAGCTGGTGTTCATCCGCGCATTATGCCACCAATGCGACGCCATTCCGGCACAGTCTGCACGCGCGCGTGCTTTGCGTTAGAGTGGAAGCGTCAACGACAACCCATGGACAAGGAGCTGCGATGAGCGAACCATCCGCAACCGAAGTGGCGATCCTGGGCGGCGGCTGCTTCTGGTGCATCGAGGCCGTGTACCTCGAGGCGCGCGGGATCCGCCGCGTCGAATCGGGCTACATGGGCGGCGATACCGTCAGCCCGACCTACGAACAGGTGTGTTCCGGCACCACCGGCCATGCCGAGGTGGTGCGCCTGGAATTCGACCCGGCCGTGATCGGCTACCGCGACCTCCTGGAAATCTTCTTCACGATCCACGACCCGACCACGCCGAACCGCCAGGGCAACGACGTCGGCACGCAATACCGCTCGGTGATCTTCACGACGTCGCCGGAGCAGGACGCGACGGCGCGCCAGGTGATGGCGGAAATGGCGGCCGTGTGGGACGCGCCGATCGTCACCCAGGTACGGCCGGCCGCGCAGTGGTACAAGGCCGAGGAGTACCACCAGAATTACTTTGCCCAGCATCCGCTGCAGGGTTACTGCGCCTTCGTGGTGGCGCCCAAGGTGGCCAAGTTCCGCAAGACGTTCGCCGAACGCGTGAAATGACCAGGCATCCCACCGGGTAGGGTGGACGGCTCCGCCGTCCACGCGTCCAACCAGTTTCCGATCGGCCGTGCGGCCTGCCCATGATGATTGAACGCGTGGACGGGGGACCCGTCCACCCTACGATCAGTGGTACATGTATTTGCGCGACCACGGCATCTGCGCCGGATCCTGCCCCGCCTTGCCGCCGACGATCTGGTACAGGCTGATCCAGTCGTGCGCGAAGGCATAGGCGCAGCCGGCCAGGTAGACGTGCCAGATGCGGAAGGTCTTGGGGTCGGCCGTCTGGCGGATGCGCTCGGCGTTGCGCTCGAAGTTCTCGGTCCAGAGCGCGCAGGTGCGGGCGTAGTGGCGGCGCAGGTTTTCCACGTCGCGCACTTCCAGGCCGCCTTCCTGCATCGCGCGGATCACCGTCGACAGGTGCGCCAGCTCGCCCTGCGGGAACACGTACTTGTCGATGAAGTCGCCGCCGCCGTAGGGGCTGTTGCGCTGGTCGACGTCGCTGGTGGTGATGCCGTGGTTCATGACCACGCCGCCCGGGGCCAGCAATTTGTCGATGCGGCCGAAGTATTCCGCCAGGTGCTGCACGCCCACGTGCTCGAACATGCCGACGCTGGTGATGCGCTCGAACTCGCCCTTGACGTCGCGGTAGTCCTGCAGGCGGATCTCGATGCGGTCCTGCAGTCCGGCGCGCGCCACCCGCTCGCGCGCCAGCGCGTACTGGCGCTCGGACAGCGTCACGCCGGTGCAGCGCGCGCCGAAGCGCTGCGCCGCGCGGATGACCAGCGCGCCCCAGCCGCAGCCGATGTCGAGCAGGCGCTGGCCCGGCTGCACGCCGATCTTGGTCAGGATGTGGTCGATCTTCTTGATCTGGGCCGTGGCCAGGTCCTCGTCGCCGTTCTCGAAGTAGGCGCAGGAATACACCATGGCCGGATCGAGGAAGTTGCCGTAGAACTCGTTGGAGACGTCGTAGTGGTAGCGGATCGCCTGCGCGTCCTTTTCGCGCGTGTGCGGGGAGAACAGGCTCAGTACGCGGCTGGTGCGCGCCGGCTTGCCGCTGGTGCCGGCCAGCGCGCTGCCGATCTGGATCATGTCGGCGGCGCGCCCCTCGATCTCGAGGTTGCCTTCGACATAGGCCTCGCCCAGGCTGCCGAGCGAGGGCGAGAACAGGTAGCGCAGGCCGCCCGGGCTGGGCACGCGGATCTTGACGCGCGGCTGGTCCGCGGACAGGTCGACGTGGTCGCCGTTCCACAGTTCCACGCGCAGCGGCAGGTCGAGTTTGTTACGGATGCCTGCGGTCCAGGCGGAAAGCTTCATATGGTCGAACACGCGTATTCCTCCGGCTGATCCTGGCCGGAGGCTGCTGCATCCGGTCAGGGTTGCAAACGTTGCCGCGTCCAGCTGCCGTCCTCCTGCCGCACGTAGACGATGCGGTCGTGGAAGCGTGAACGCCGCCCTTGCCAGAACTCGATCCGTTCCGGCACCAGGCGATAGCCGCCCCAGTGCGATGGCCGGGCCGGGTTCTCGCCGTACTGTCGCGCCACGTCCTCGTAGTTGTGTTCGAGGGCTGCGCGGCTGGCGATCGGCTCGCTTTGCGCGGACGCGATCGCCGACAGTCGGCTCTTCAGGGGCCGGCTGTTGAAATACTTGTCGCTTTCCTCGGCGGTGGTGCGTTCGACCCTGCCTTCGATCCGCACCTGCCGTTCAAGTTCGCTCCAAAAGAATAGCAGAGCCGCAAAAGGTTTGCTGGCGAGCTGCTTTCCCTTCTGGCTGTCGTAGTTGGTGTACCAGGTGATGCCGCGCGCGTCGAACTGCTTGACCAGCACGATGCGCGAGCTGGGACGGCCCTCGTCGTCGACGGTCGCCAGGCTCATCGCGTTCGGTTCGTTGACCTCGGCCTTCAGCGCTTCCTCGAACCAGCGCGTGAACTGGTCGATCGGGTCGGCGGCCACGTCGCCCTCGTCCAGGCTGGCCTGGCCGTAGTCGGTGCGCAGGTCGGCCACCCGTTCGCCGATGGCGGGTGCGGACGGCGCGCAGGCGGACGGCGTGGCGGCGTCCATGCCGATGCCGCGGCGGCGGCGCATCGCCGCGCCCAGCGTCGCCATCCGGCCGGCGTCGAACAGGCGCAGCGCCATCGGCGCGATCGTGCCTTCCTCGCGTTCCATGTGGTCCTGGTAGCGCTGGATGAAGTCGCGCACGGTGTGCGGCGCCAGGTACGTGCCGCTGCCGTCGGCGATCGCGCTCAATTGTTCGTGCAGGTCCTGCCACATCGCGTCCATGTCCTTGTGGTCCTGCAGGATCGACGGCGCCAGCGCCTGCAGCGTCGCCGCGTCCTCGCCCTGCGCGGTGGCGCGCAGCATCGGCAGCAGGTCCTGTTCCTCGTCGTCGTGGTGCAGGTGCGCCGCCTTGTCGAAGTACTTGCGCACCGCCGCCGCCGCCTGGCGCGCCTGCTCGTCGGCCCCGTGGCCGGGCAGGTGGGCCAGCAGCTTGTCGAGGGTGTCCAGCTGCTTGCGGATGCGTCCGTGGCAATGCTTGAGGACGGCGATCGGCTGGTCGAAATCGGGGGCGGTGTCGTGGAGTGGCTGGTTCATGGTTCGCTGTTGTGGATGCGCAAAGGACGAAGAAACTTTGATTAGCTGAAAGTTATTTTAGAGCAAGGGGAATGCCGGCGTCCGCTAAAATATCGGGATCATGACCATCGCTCCCACTTCCCTCCCAGTCCCGGCGGACGTCGCCGGTCCCGATGACGTTGCCGATGACGTTGCCGATGAGATCGACTTCGACCGCCGCTTCGGCGGCATCGCCCGCCTCTACGGCGAGCGTGCGCTGGAACGTTTTCGCGCGGCGCACGTTTGCGTGGTCGGCGTCGGCGGCGTCGGTTCCTGGATCGTCGAAGCGCTGGCGCGCAGCGCGGTCGGCCGCCTGACCCTGATCGACCTGGACAACGTGGCCGAATCGAACATCAACCGCCAGATCCAGGCGCTGTCGACGACCGTCGGCATGCCGAAGATCGAGGCCCTGAAGCAGCGCATCGCGCTGATCAACCCGTACTGCGAGGTGGAGCTGGTCGAGGACTTCGTCGACCCGGACAACATCCCGCAGCTGATCGGCGCGCAGCGCTTCGACTACGTGGTGGACGCGATCGACAGCGTCAAGGCCAAGGCGGCGCTGATCGCCTGGTGCAGCCGGCACGCGCTGCCGCTGGTCGTCATCGGCGGCGCCGGCGGCCAGACGGATCCGACGAAGATCGAGGTGCGCGACCTGGCCCGCACCGAGCAGGAACCGCTGCTCAAGAAGGTGCGCAAGATCCTGCGCGCGCACTACGGCTTCGCCAAGGGCGAGAAGAACAAGTACCACATCGACGCCGTGTTCTCGATGGAGCCGCTGCGCTATCCGGACGCGGGGGATGCCTGCGCGCTCGATGCGAACAGCATCACCGGCCTGAATTGCGCCGGCTTCGGTTCGAGCATGGTCGTCACCGCGACCTTCGGCATGGTGGCCGCGGGCCATCTCCTGCGCCGGCTGGCCGACGCCGCCCAGGCCGCGCCGCAGCCGCAGCGGGCCCCGGCGGCGACGGCCACCGCGGCATCGCGCGCTGGGCAACTGGAAGAGGCCTTGCTATCATAGGATCGGTTTTCTACTGATTGATGAAAGAGGTTCCATGATTCGTCGTATCGCCCTCGCAAGCCTGCTGCTGGCGGCCGCCGCCGCCCACGCCCAGGAATCCGCCCAGACGCCGGCGCCGGCCCAGGCCGATCCGGCCGCCGCCACCGCCACGGCGGCCACGCCGTCGAATCCGGCCAATCCGGTCGGCCAGGCCCCGGCGTCGGACGAGCCGCAGATCCAGGTCGTCGACCACGTGGTCGGCAAGGGCGCCGAAGCCCAGGTCGGCAATACCGTCGTCGTCAACTACACCGGCTGGCTGTTCAAGCCGCTGGCCCTGAAGCAGCACGGCAAGAAGTTCGACTCGTCGCTGGACGCCGGCCGCGAACCGCTCGAGTTCCGCCTCGGCGCGCGCCAGGTCATCAAGGGCTGGGACCAGGGCGTGGTCGGCATGAAGGTGGGCGGCAAGCGCACCCTGATCATCCCGAGCGCGCTGGCCTACGGCAAGCGCGGCGCCCCGGGCGGCATGATCCCGCCGGACGCCGACCTGATCTTCGACGTGGAACTGCTGAAGGTGAAGTAAGTCCAACCACTACCGCCCCGGGGAGAAGTCGAATGCGTATCGCGAATGACGTGACGGAATTGATCGGCAACACTCCCCTGGTGCGGATCCGCCGCCTGGCCCAGGGGGCGGGCGCGGACATCCTCGCCAAGCTCGAATACCACAACCCGGCCCACAGCGTGAAGGACCGGATCGGCCTGGCCATGATCGAGGCGGCCGAACGCGCCGGCAAGATCGGCCCGGACACCATCGTCGTCGAACCCACCAGCGGCAATACCGGCATCGCGCTGGCGATGGTCTGCGCGGCGCGCGGCTACCGCTGCCGCCTGGTGATGCCGGAAACCATGAGCAACGAGCGGCGCATGCTGCTGCGCGCCTATGGCGCCGAACTGGTGCTCACGCCCGGTCCCGAGGGCATGCTGGGCGCGATCCGCCGCGCCGAGGAGATCGTCGCCGCCGATCCGCGCTGCTTCATGCCGCAGCAATTCAACAATCCCGCCAACCCCGAGGTCCACCGCCGCACGACGGCCGAGGAAATCTGGCGCGATACCGACGGCAAGGTCGACATCCTGGTGGCCGGCGTCGGCACCGGCGGCACCATCACCGGCGTGGCCGGGGTCATCCGCGAGCGCAAGCCGGGCTTCCAGGCGATCGCCGTGGAACCGGAGGCGTCGCCCATGCTGTCGAAGGGCACCAAGGGCCCGCACCCGATCCAGGGCATCGGCGCCGGCTTCGTGCCGGGCGTGCTGGATACCCATGCCTACAATGAAGTGATCGCCGTGAAGAACGACGACGCGTTCGAGACGGCGCGCGCCGCCGCGCGCGAGGAAGGCCTGCTGGTCGGTATCTCGTCGGGCGCGGCGCTGTGGGCGGCGCTGCAGGTGGCGCGCCGGCCCGAGAACGCGGGCAAGCTCATCGTCACCATCATTCCCTCGTTCGGCGAGCGTTACCTCAGCACGGCGCTGTACGCCAACCTGGCCGGCTGACCGCTTGCGTCATGGTGCGCTCGGGGAGCGCACCCTACGTAGGGGTCAGAGCCCGGTGTTGATTTTCCAAGGGCTCTGACCCCGGTCTTGAACGCAGCCGTAGGGTGCGCACCCCGTGCGCACCATGCACGTCAATGCGCGTGCGCGTGGCCATGGTGATGGCCGTGATCATGATCGTGATCGTGCTCGTGCTCGTCATGCGCCTCCTGCAGGCAGCAGCTCGCGTGCCTCGTCGTTCCCTGTTCCACCTGCAGCGTGCAATGGTGGATGGCGAAATCCTTGCGCAGGTGCGTCACGACGGCGTCGATGGCCGCGTCGCCCGGATACCCGTCCGGGATCACCAGGTGGGCGGTGAGGGCGGTCTCGGTCGTGCTCATCGCCCAGATGTGCACGTCGTGGACCTCGGTCACGCCCGGCTGGGCGGCCAGGAAACCGGTGACGGCCGTCGCGTCGACGCCGGTCGGCACGCCCGCCAGCGCCATCTGCGTCGATTCCTTCATCAGCGACCAGGTGCCGGCGACGATGATCACGACGATGACCAGGCTCACGGCCGGATCGAGCCAGGCCCAGCCCGTGTACATCACTACCAGGCCCGACACCACCACGCCCAGCGACAGCGCGGCGTCGGCCGCCATGTGCTGGTAGGCGCCGCGCACGTTCAGGTCGGACTTGCTGCCGGCCATGAACAGCCAGGCCGAGAAGCCGTTGATGAGCACGCCGATCGCGGCGACGATCGACACCGTGGTGCCGGCCACCGGTTCCGGATGGGCGAAGCGCTGCACCGCTTCCCAGGCGATGGCGCCGCACGCCACCATCAGCAGCAGCGCATTGCCCAGCGCCGCCAGGATCGAGCTGCCGCGCAGGCCGTAGGTGAAGCGCCGCGTGGGCGCGCTTTTCGCCAGCAGGGCCGCGCCCCAGGCCAGCACCAGGCCGAGCACGTCGGACAGGTTGTGGCCGGCGTCGGCCATCAGCGCCGTCGAGTTGGCGATGAAGCCGTAGATGAATTCGACGGCGACGAAGACCGTGTTCAGGCCGATGGCCAGCACGAAGGCGCGGCCGGCGTCGGCCGGCGCCGGGTGGTGGTGGCCATGGTCGTGGCCGTGATGGTGGTGTTGGCTCATGCATCCAGTCCTGTGGTGGGTTCGGCGATGTGTTCGAACATGTTCGCGAGCAGGCCGCTGATGTGGGCGTCGGCGGCGGCATAGAACACCTGCTTGCCGTGGCGCTCGGCCTTGACGATGCGCGCGGCGCGCAGCAGGCGCAGGTGGTGGCTGACCAGCGAGCTGGACAGTTCCAGCGCGGCGGCGATGTCGCCCACGGCGGTCGGCTGCGCCAGGCAGGCCAGCACGATGCGCAGGCGCGTCGGGTCGCCCAGCAGGTGGAACAGGTCGGCGAGCTCGTCGACGGCGTTATCGATGTCGTGGGGAATCATTTGCTCAACATGTGAAGAACTGTTCACATGTTAGTCGCAAATGGACGATGGAGGCAAGTGCATTGTGGACACGCTGTGCCCACCAACCGCATGCGTATTCCCGGCGCAGCCGTCAATGACAGGTTGCGCTACCCCGATCGACCTCCGGCACTCCCAGTTCCGTCACCCTGGCCGACTCGACGAATTCCCACGCGTACGCCCCGTCCAGCAAGCGCAGCCGCAACACCCCGTAGCGGCTGGCATCGCGGTACGCGCTGTTGGCGACCGGCCACAGGAAGGGCGTCGGATAGGCGCCGCCGGTGCCCACCACGAACTGGCGCAGGCCGCGCGCCGGGTCGGGACGGCCATCGGCGTCCTGCGGGGCGAAGCGTTCGTAGTCGTGGTCGTGGCCGGACAGCACCAGTTCGGCGCCCGCGTCCTGCAGGATGCGCCAGGCGTCGCGCATCTTCGGGACGCTGCCGTGGCCGCCCGAGCTGAACACGGGATGGTGCCAGAACGCCAGCGTGCAGCGCGCCGGATGGGCGGCGAGGTCGGCGCGCAGCCAGTCCAGCTGCTGCGCGTGCGCGGCCGGGGCCAGGTTGCTGTCGAGGGACACCACGTGCCAGCCGCCCAGGTCCATGCTGTACCAGCCGCGTCCGGCGCGCGCGCCGAAATAGGCGAAGTAAGGCGCCGCCCCGGGCGTGTAGTACTCGTGGTTGCCCGGGGCCGGCCAGGTGCGGTCCTTGAAGCGGCCCCAGGTCGGGTCGTAGCAGTCGCGGAATTCGCCGGCCGCGCCGACTGGGTAGGTGAGGTCGCCCAGCGCCAGCACGACCGCGCCGGGGTCGCGCGCCAGGCCATCGGCCACCGTCGCCGCGGTGGCCGCCGCGCTCGACCAGGCGGGGTCGCGGTAGGTGCAGCGCGCGATGTCGCCGGCGGCGTAGACGGTGACCCCCGCCGCGGGCGCGGCCGCGGCGGCCGGCGTGGCTGCCCACGCCGCCAGCACCGCGGCGTACAGCAGCCCCCTCACTCGATGAAGCGCAGCAGCCCGGACAGCGCGTGCGCGATGGTCTGCGTACGCACTTCGTGGCGGTCGCCCTTGAACACGAGGCGTTCGGTGTAGGTGGTGTCGCCCTTGGACCAGCCGAAGCAGACGGTGCCCACCGGCTTGCCCGGCACGGCGCCGGTCGGCCCCGCGATGCCCGTCGTGGAAATGGCGACATGGGCATTGCTGTTGGCGACCGCGCCCTCGGCCATCGCGGCCGCCACTTCCTCGCTGACGGCGCCGAATTGCGCGATCACGGCGGCCGGCACGTCCAGCATCTCGGTCTTGGCGGCGTTCGAATAGGTCACGAAGCCGCAGTCGAACCAGTCGCCCGAGCCCGGGATCTCGGTGATGGCGTAGGAGACGCCGCCGCCGGTACAGGATTCCGCGGTGGCCATCAGCCAGCCCTTGGCCTCGAGGGCCTTGCCGACGCGGGTGGCAATGTCAAGAATATCGTTCGTCACGTGTGTCTCCTCTGTCTTCTGTGCTCGGATGCGGGCCGGCGCGCAAACCGGCGGCGGGGGCGGCGGCCGCCGCGACGGCCGCCTGCGCGGTCCATTCTAGCGCGCCCGCGCCGCGCCTGTCGCCAGGACGTTGACGAAAAGCCATGCATCGCGGCATCATCCCTGTCGTCAATATGTCGACGAGTGTATTGACGCCGACGTGGAGGCGCCGCCGTTCCGTGCGCCAGCGTGCGCAAGCGTGCTGCTATCCTGCTCGTCTGGCGGAGCGATCCGCCGCGCCCTGATTGATGGACCGACGTAGGATAGCCATGCCGTTCGACCGATTTGCGCGCACCCTCCACGGACCGGGGGCGGCGTGCCACTGATGGCGCCCGTGCTCCTCTCGCGCGGCGCCGCCTCCTGCGCGCGCCTGCCGGCGGTGGCCCCATGAATCCGCGCCGCTCGATCCGCCAGAAGCTCGTCACGATCGTGATGTCGACGACGCTCGCGGCCCTGGTCGTGTCGGTCGGCACCGTGGTGGCCTACGACCTGCGCAGCTACCAGCGCGCGCTGCGCAACGACCTGTCGACGCAGGCCGAGCTGGTCGGCCACATGACCTCGGCCGCGCTGGCCTTCGACGACGCGCGCCTGGCGAGCGAGAACCTGGCGCTGCTGCGCACCCGCCCCTCGGTGCGCGCGGCCGCGCTGTACGACGACAAGGGCGCCCTGTTCGCCTGGTACGTGGCGCCCGGCGAGGACGCCGCCTTCCCGCCCCGGCCCGGCAAGGAAGGCTACGTCAAGCAGGGCGACGACCTGGTGCTGTACCAGCGCGTCGCCGAGAACGGCGAGGCGCTCGGCACCATCTACCTGCGCTCGCAGAACCAGCTGCTCGAGCGCGTGCGCGACTACCTCCTGATCGGCGCCGGCGTGATCCTGCTGGCGCTGCTGACCGCCTGGCTGCTGGTGCGGCGCCTGGGCCACACCATCACGACGCCGATCGACGCCATCACCAACATCGCGCGCGAAGTGGTCGAGCGGCGCGACTATTCGCGCCGCGCCGCGCGCATCAGCCAGGACGAGGCGGCCGACCTGGTCGACTCCTTCAATGCGATGCTGACCGAGATCGAGCAGCGCACCCGCGCGCTGGAGGACTCGAACCGCGAGATCGCGCGCGAGGCCCAGGAACGCGCGCGCATCCAGCAGGAAGTGATGCGCCTGAACGAAGAACTCGAGCAGCGCGTGCACGAGCGCACCATGCAGCTGGAGCTGGCCAATTCCGAACTCGAGCTGGCCATCGAGGAGGCGCGCGCGGCCAACCAGGCCAAGTCCGCCTTCCTGTCCTCGATGAGCCACGAATTGCGCACGCCCCTGAATGCGATCCTCGGCTTCGCCCAGATCCTGGCGTCGAACGACATGCCCACGACGCCGGAGCAGAAGAAGGAATTCTCCGGCCACATCCTCAAGTCCGGGCGCCACCTGCTGACCCTGATCAACGAGATCCTCGACCTGGCCAAGGTGGAGGCGGGCGCGGTGACGCTGTCGATGGAGCCGGTGCCGCTGGCCGACATCCTGGCCGAATGCCGCGGCATGATCGCGCCGCTGGCGGTCGGGCGCGGCATCGACGTGCGCTTTCCCGAGGATGCCGGGGCGCTGGTGCAGGCCGACCGCACCCGCCTCAAGCAGGTGCTGCTGAACCTCCTGTCGAACGCGGTCAAGTACAACCGCGACGGCGGCGCGGTGGTGGTCGATTGCGCGCCGGCGGGCGCGCGCCGGCTGCGCCTGGCGGTGCGCGACACCGGCCTGGGCTTGCGGCCGGAGCAGGTGGCCGCGCTGTTCCAGCCCTTCAACCGCCTGGGCCAGGAGAGCGGCACCCAGGAAGGCACCGGCATCGGCCTGGTGGTGACGCGCCGCCTGGTCGAGCTGATGGGGGGCGAGATCGGCGTCAGCAGCAGTCCCGGCGTCGGCAGCGTGTTCTGGATCGAGCTGGCGCGCGCCGAGCCGGCCGGCGCGCCGGCCCCCGCCGATGCGGCGCCGTCCCCGGCCCCGGCCATGGTGCCCGCCGCGCCCGGCGCGCCGCGCACCCTGCTGTACGTCGAGGACAATCCGGCCAACCTGCGCCTGGTGCAGGAGATCGTGCGCTTCCGGACCGACCTGCGCCTGTTGTCCGCGCCGGACGGCCCCGGCGGCCTGGCGCTGGCGCGCGCGGCGCATCCCGACGTCGTGCTGATGGACCTGAACCTGCCCGGCATGAGCGGCTTCGAGGTGCTGGAACGGATGCGCCGCGACCCGGCCACGGCCGCCATCCCGGTGATCGCGCTGTCGGCCAACGCGATGGCGCACGACGTCGAGCGCGGCCTGGCGGCCGGGTTCGCGCGCTACCTCACCAAGCCGATCGACATCGACAAGTTCAACGAGGCCATCGACGGCGTGCTGGCCCGGCGCGCCGCGGCAGAAAGGACCGCTCCATGATTTCGCCATCCGACATCCGGCGCGCGCGCATCCTGGTCGTCGACGACGAGCCGGTCAACGTGCAGCTGCTCGAATTCCTGCTCAAGACCAGCGGCTACGAGCACGTGAGCAGCACGACCGATCCGCGCCAGGTGGCGGCGCTGCACCTGCAGCACCGCTACGACCTGATCATCCTCGACCTGCAGATGCCGCACATGGACGGCTTCCAGGTGATGGAAGCCCTGAAGCCGCTGGAGCGCGAATCCTGGCTGCCGGTGCTGGTGGTCACGGCCGAGCCGGACAAGAAGCTGGCCGCGCTGGAAGCCGGCGCGCGCGACTTCATCGGCAAGCCCTTCGACACGGTCGAGGTGCTCACGCGCATCCGCAACCTGCTCGAAGTACGCCTGTTCCACAAGGAGTCGCGCGACTACGGCGCGCGCATGGAGCGCAAGGTGCGCGAGCGCACGGCCGAGCTGCAGCGCTTCCGCGGCGCGATGGACGCCACCGCCGACGCCATCTTCCTGGTCGACGCGCACGACATGAGGATGATCGACGTCAGCGACGGCGCCTGCCGCATGCTGGGCTTCTCGCGCGACGCGCTGCTGCGCATCGACCCGGTGGCGCTGGGCCTGGCCGAGCGCGCCCAGCTCGAACGCCATGCCGATCCGGCGGCCCACGGGCGCGAGCACGACATCGTCGAGACCGAGCTGCTGCGTGCGGACGGGCAGGGCGCGGTGCCGGTCGAGATCAGCTGGCAGATGCAGCAGCGCCCCACGCAGGACGGCCAGGATGCGCACGCGCGCATGCTGATCGCCGTCGCGCGTGACATCAGCGAGCGGCTGCACGCGGCCGAGCGCCTGAAGCACGTGTCGAACTACGACAGCCTGACCGGCCTGCCGAACCGCAACCTGTTCTTCCAGACGCTGCGCGACGCCATCGAGCTGGCCCAGGACAAGAACTGGCGCATCGCCGTGCTGTTCATCACGCTGGACCGCTTCAAGATCGTCAACGACTCGCTCGGGCCGGCGCTGGGCGACGAGCTGCTGCGCCAGTTCAGCACGCGCCTGGTGCGCTGCGTGCGCCTGCGCGACACCATCGGCCGCCTGGGCGGCGACGAGTTCGCGCTGATGCTGACCATGCGCGGCGAGCAGCAGGCCGACGAGGCGGTGGCCGTCGCCAACGAGGTGCGCGAGGCGCTGCGCGCGCCGTTCGACCTGAACGGCCAGCAGGCGGTGCTGACGGCCAGCATCGGCATCGCCATGTATCCGGACGATGCGCGCGACCCCGGCACGCTGGTCAAGTACGCCGACGTCGCCATGGTGCGCGCCAAGGAGGCGGGACGCGACGGCTACCGCTTCTTCACCTCGGGCATGAACGTGCAGGTGCTGGCCCGGCTCGAACTGGAACTGGCCCTGCGCGGCGCCATCGAAGGCGGCCAGTTCGAGCTGCACTACCAGCCCAAGCTGGACCTGAACACGGGACGCGTGACCGGCGTCGAGGCGCTGCTGCGCTGGCGCCGTCCCGGCATCGGCCTGGTCTACCCGGCCGAGTTCGTGCCGGTCATGGAAGAGACGGGGATGGTGGTGCGCGTCGGCGCCTGGATCATCGACGAGGCCTGCCGCCAGATCGCGGCCTGGAACGCCGAGGGCGTGCGCGACGTGCGGGTGGCGGTGAACGTGTCGAGCCGCCAGTTCGTCGAGGGCGACCTCGAGAGCGACATCCGCGCCGCGCTGGAACGCCACCGCGTCGATCCCGGCCTGCTGGAACTGGAGCTGACCGAGAGCGCGCTGATGTCGAACGCCGAGCACACGATCGCCGTGCTGGAAAGCCTGAAACGGCTGGGCATCCGCATCGCCATCGACGATTTCGGCACCGGTTATTCCTCGCTGGCCTACCTGAAGCGCTTCCCGATCGACAAGCTGAAGATCGACATCGCGTTCGTGCGCGACATCACCACCAATCCGGACGACGCGGCCATCGCGCTGGCCATCATCAGCATGGCGCACAGCCTGCACATGCAGGTGATCGCCGAGGGCGTGGAGTCGCGCGCCCAGATGGCGCTGCTGCGCCGCCATCGCTGCGACGAGATCCAGGGCTTCCACTTCTCGCGCGCGCTCCCCAGCGCGGAACTGGCGCGGCTGGTGCTGGAGAACCGCTCGCAGCCGAGCCGCCCGGCCGCCGACGACCGCAACGTGCAGACGCTGCTGGTTGTGGACGACGACCCCAACGTGCTGGGCGCGCTGCACCGCCTGTTCCGGCGCGACAACTACCGGGTGCTGACGGCCGCCTCGCCGGCCGAGGGCTTCGAACTGCTGGCGCTGTATCCGGTGCAGGTGATCTTGTGTGACCAGCGCATGCCGGTGATGAGCGGCACCGAATTCCTCAGCAAGGTCAAGGAGATGTATCCGGACACGATGCGCATCATCCTGTCCGGCTACACCGGCGTGGAGGCGGTGCTCGACTCGATCAACCGCGGCGCGATCTACCGCTTCTATACCAAGCCGTGGAACGACACCGAACTGCGCGACAACGTGCGCATGGCGTTCCGCCAGTACTGGCTGACGCACGGGCCGTACGACGACCGCAGGACGCCGCGCGACGACGAGATGGCGTGAACGGCATGGCATGGTGCGCACCCCGTGCGCACCCTACGGAGGCGTTGCTCGAACGCGTGGACGGGGAACCCGTCCACCCTACGCATGCCACGCGGCGATACGCGGCGTCCGGTCCGCCGAAAACGCGCATGGCATCCTCGTCGCGCCGTCACGCCCCGCCGAAATGGTCCCAGCCGCGCACGGCCAGCGCCAGCGCCGCTCCCGCGCCGTCGACCCAGCGCAACCCCGGCGCCGCGGTGATGGCGCCGACCCGCGTCACCGCGACCCCGCACCGTTCTCCCGCCGCCAGGATCGCCGCGCGCCGGTCCGCCGGCGCCGTGAAGCACAGCTCGTAGTCGTCGCCGCCGGCGGCCGTGAAGCGGCGCCGCAGCGCCTGCGGCTGGCGCGCCAGCGCGGGGCCGGCCGGCAGCGCGTCCACGTCGAGGATGGCGCCGACCCGCGACGCCGCCAGGATGTGCCCGATGTCGCCGGCCAGGCCGTCCGAGATGTCCAGCGCCGCATGGGCCAGCCCCTCGTCGGCCAGCAGCCGTCCCAGCGCCACGCGCGGCGTCGGGACGTGCATGCGCGGCGCGGCCAGCGCCAGGTCGGCCGGCGCGAGCGCCACTTCGTCCAGGTAGCCGGCCAGCGCCAGGCGCGCGTCGCCCAGCGTGCCCGAGATCCACACGTCGTCGCCGGCGCGCGCCGCGTCGCGCCGCAGCGCGCGGCCCGGCGCCAGTTCGCCGAAGATGGTGATGCAGACGGTCAGCGGCCCCCTGGTCGTGTCGCCGCCCACCAGTTCGCAGCCGTGGGCGTCGGCCAGCGCGAACAGGCCGCGCGAAAAGCCGTCCAGCCAGGCGCGTTCGGCCGCCGGCAGCGCCAGCGCCAGCGTGAAGCCGAGCGGCGCCGCGCCCATCGCGGCAAGGTCGGACAGGTTCACGGCCAGGCATTTGTGGCCCAGCGCGAACGGGTCGGCGCCGGCGAAGAAATGGCGGCCTTCCACCAGCATGTCGGACGAGACGGCCAGCTGCATGCCGGGCGCGGGCGCGAGCAGGGCGCAGTCGTCGCCGATGCCGAGGACGGCGCGGCCGGGCCGGTCGCGCACGAAGTACTGCTTGATGAGGTCGAATTCGGAGAGCATCCCCGGATTCTAGCCCGGTTCAGGCGCGCATGGCCGGCGCCGGCGTCGTCGCCACCGTCGCCAGGGCGATGCGGATGCCGTGCGCCTCGATGGCGTCGGCCAGGCGCAGGTAGGCGTCGACGAAGGCCGGCTGGCGGCGCAGGCCCAGCGCAGCGAACGGGCTGGTGTCGAGCAGCGTCAGCGGGTCGGCCGGGTCGAGCAGGGCATCGTCGATGTCGCTGAAATGCGGTTCGGCCACGTCGAGGAGGCCGCCGTTGCAGTCGCGCCCGGACAGGTAGCGGCGGAAGCAGGCCAGCAGGAAGGCGGGGCGCGCCGGGTCCGCGCCCCGTTCCAGCAGCGTGGCGATGGTCTTCGAATGGAACACCGGGATCTTGGCGGCGCCGTCGTGGGCCACGCGCAGCAGCTGGTCGGCCACGGCCGGGTTGGCGAAGCGCTTGAGCAGCGTTTCCTTGTAGGCGTGGGCGGATACGCCCTGCGGCAGGTCCAGGTGCGGGATCACGTCGGCTTCCATGAAGCGCACCAGCAGGCGCTTGAGCAGCGGGTCGCGCATCGCCTCGGGCACGGTCCGGTAGCCGCACAGCAGCGCCGGATAGGCCAGCAGCATGTGCGACGCGTTCAGCATGCGGCCCTTGAGCGCTTCCCAGGCGTGTACCTCGTCGCTGAACACCACGCCGGCGGCGGCCAGGTCGGGACGTCCGGCGCTGAAGCGGTCCTCGACGACCCACTGGCTGAACGGCTCGGCCACGGCCGGCAGCGCGTCCTCGGCGCCCAGCAGGGCGGCGATGCGGCGGCGCTGCTGGTCCGACACGCCCGGCGCGATGCGGTCGACCATGCTGTTGGGGAAGGCCGCGTGGCACGCGATCCAGTCGGCCAGTTCGCGGTCGAGCGCATACGCATAGGACAGCACGGCGTGGCGCGCGGTGTCGCCGTTGGCGCGCAGGTTGTCGCAGGACAGCACCGTGAAGGCGGGCAGTCCGGCGGCGCGGCGCAGGCGCAGGGCGCCGACGATCAGGCCGAACGCCGTGCGCGGCGCCGCGCCGCCCTCCATCCCGGCCGCGGCCAGGTCGCGCGCCACGGCCGGCTCGTCCAGGCGGAACGCGCCGCTGGTTTCGTCGATGTTGTAGCCGCCCTCGGTGATGGTCAGCGAGACGATGCGGATCGCCGGGCTGGCCAGCAGGCGCAGCACCGCGTCCGGATCGCGCGGCGCGTGCAGGTAGTCGACCATGGCGCCGACGACGCGCGCATCGGCGCCGCCGGCGGCATCGAACGCCGTCACCGAGTACAGGCCGTCCTGGCGCCGGTAGGCGTCGGCCTTGGCGCGGGCCGCCGCGCCGTCGCCCAGGCCGATGCCGACGATGCCCCAGGACGCGTGGTCCGGCAGGTGCAGGCAGCGGTCGATGGCGAGCGCCTGGTGCACGCGATGGAAGTTGCCCACGCCGATGTGGGCGATGCCGGGCGTGACGCGGCTGCGGTCGTAGGCGGGCAGCGCCGCCTGCACGGTGCGCGGCGCATGGCGCAGGAATGCATTGGACAGCGCGCCGGACGGCGCGGGAAAGGACAGCGGCGCACGGGCCGCCAGGGTGGCAGGGGACATGGAAACTCCTGTGAGGACGGCCGCGGCGCGCAGGGCGCGGCGGCGGATGGAGGAAGCGGCGCCGGCGGAATCAGGGGATCAGGCGGCGGCGTCGATGGCGCGGGCGCGGCGGTGCGGCGCGGGGTCGGCCTTGGCCTGGGCCGGCTTGCGCTCGAAGCGCCATTTCATGACCAGCACGGACGAGGCCAGCACCAGCGTGACGGCGTTGTTGATGGCGAGCGGCCAGGCGCCGATGATGATGCCGTAGCACAGCCACAGGAACACGCCGAAGCAGAAGGCCGCATACATGGCGGTGGAAATGCCGGCGGCGGATCGTTGGCGCCAGACCAGCAGCACCTGGGGGATGAAGGCGGCGGTGGTGCAGAACGCGGCCACGTAGCCCATCAGGTCGATGACGGTTTGCATGGGTAACCCCTTTCTCATTACATGCTTATGGACATGCGGCACGGTGCAAACAGCGGCAACCGGCGCCGGGGAGGGGCTATAATAAATCACTTTGAGTGATTTAATCAAGCGAAAATTGCGCCTGCATGTGGTTAACTGCTTTCATCCTCCATCAATACCTGGTCAAAATACGATAATGAGCGATCATCCTGCGGCATCCGACCACACCCTGCAGCGCCTTCCCGGCGCCAACCAGGTGGGCATGCGCGAATACAACGAGCGCCTGCTGCTGCAGGCGATCCGCCTGCACGGCAGCCTGCCCAAGGCCGAGCTGGCGCGCCTGACGAAGCTGAGCGGGCAGACGGTGTCGGTGATCGTCGAGCGCTTGCTGGACGAAGGCCTGGTCGAACGGCAGGCGGCGCAGCGCGGCAGGGTCGGGCAGCCGTCGCGCCCGATCGCCCTGCGTCCGGATGCGGCGTTCGCGGTCGGGGTGCGGCTGGGCCGGCGCAGCCTGGACGTGCTGCTGCTGGACTTCGCCGGCCAGCCGCGCTGGCGCTCCGCCACGCCCTACCCGGCGCCGCGCGTGGACGAGGTGTTCGCCGCGATCGGCGCCGAACTGGCGCGCATCCACGACGTGCTGGGCGAGGGCGCGGGGCGGATCGCCGGGATCGGCCTGGCCGCGCCGCTGGCCTTCGGCGGCTGGCACGACTTGCTGGGCATGGAGGCGCGGGAGGCCGCGGCCTGGGCCGGGCTCGACCTGCGCGCGCGCCTGCAGGCCGCGACGCCGCTGCCGGTGGAATTCGCCAAGGACACGGCGGCGGCCTGCGTGGCCGAACTGGTGGCCGGGCGCGGGCGCGGCCTGGAAAATTATCTGTACGTGTTCGTCGACGTGCTGGCCGGCGGCGGCCTGGTGATCGACGGCCAGCCGCACGGCGGGCGCCACGGCAATGCCGGCGCGATCGGTTCGATGCCGCTCGGCCTGGCAGGCGCGGGGCGGGCGGGCCAGGTGCTGGACGAGGCGTCGCTGGTCGGGCTGGAACGCATGTTCGGCGCGGCCGGCCTGGAACCGCTCGCCTTCACCGACGCGCGCGTGCTGGCGGCGCCGTGGGAACCGGTGACGCGGGCGTGGATCGCGCGCGCCGCCGACGCCATCGCCTTCGCGATCTGCGGCGCGGCCTGCGTGCTCGACCTGGACGGCGCGATCGTCGACGGCGCCGTGGACCGCGCCCTGCTGGCGGCGTTGCTGACGGCGGTGGAGGCGGCGCTGGGCCGCTACGACTGGCAGGGCGCCGCGCGTCCGCCGGTGCTGGCCGGCGCGGTCGGGGCGGACGCCAAGGCCTACGGCGCGGCCTGCCTGCCGCTGCACAGCGGCTTCGCGCCGGCGCACGACCTGTTCCTCAAGGATGCGCGGCGCCAGGGACGGCCTGGGTGACGCGGGCCGGCCGCGCGCCAGGCCGGCGCCGGCCCGCCCGGACGCCTAGCGATCCGCCGGCCCGGCGCCGCCGCGCTGGCCCCGGCGGTAGCCGCCCGGCCCGATGCCGTAGTGGCGCTTGAACACGCGGTTGAACGCCGCCTCCGACTGGTAGCCCACTTCCAGCGCGACGTCGCCCACCGGACGCTCGCCGTGCAGCAGCGTGCGCGCGGCCAGGGCCATGCGCAGCTGCGTCAGCGCGTCGGCCGGCGTCATGCCGCTCAGCTGGACGAACAGGCGCGCGAAGGTGGCGCGCGACACGAAGCTGGCCGCGGCCAGCTCGGCCACCGTCCACGGCTGCTGCGGCGCTTCCAGCATCTTCTGCAGCGCATGGCCCAGGCGGCGGTCGGCCAGCACGGCGAACAGGCCGGGCGTGGTGGCGCTCTGGGCCAGCCAGGCGCGCATCAGTAGGGCGAACAGGGCGCCGGACAGCTGGGCGACGATGACGCCGGCGCCGGGACGGGTGTCGGCGGTCTCGTGCTGCAGCAGGCGCACCAGCGCGTGCAGGCCGGGGAAGTCGTCGGCGCGGCTGGCGCGCACCACCATCACGGGCGGCAGCGCGCCGAGCAGGGCGCGCCGGGCGGCATCGTCGAAGACCAGGGTGCCGCACAGGATGCCGGTGGCGGGGCCGGCGCCGGCATTGCCCTTGCGCAGCAGCGGTCCCGCGCCGTCCAGCGTGCGCACCGGCGCCGCATCGGGCAGGGCATCCCGCCCGGCATCCTGCGCCAGTCCGGCATGCAGGCGGTGCGCGCTGCCGCCGGGGAACACCACGATGTCGCCGGCCTGCAGCGCGAGCGGTTCGTGTCCCGGCGCGTCCACGCGCGCGCTGCCTTCGACGATCACGTGGAAGGGCGCGGTGCCCGGCGTCGACGGCGGCTCGTCCAGCACCCAGGGCGCGGCCAGCTCGCAGCGGATGTCGAGCGAGGTGTGGATCGTGAAGAGGGACAGCAGGCGGCTGAGCGTATCCATGGGGCTGTGCGGATGAGACGGACGGGCAAATTATCGCAGCAAACCGGCATGGTTTGTGCACCTGGGCAAGCCTAGACTGCTTTCCATGCCACACGGCATTCCATCAACGACACGTCAAGAAAGGAAAGACCATGAGCCGCCTGTCCACCCAAGGTGCCAACGCCACCGGCCGTACCGCGGAACTGTTTGCCGCCATCAAGTCCAAGCTGGGCAAGGTCCCGAACGCCTACGATGCCATCGGCAGTAACAGCCCGGTCGCGCTGGAAGCCCTGCTGAACTTCGACGCGGCGCTGGGCAACACCAGCCTGTCGAAGCAGGAGATCGAAGTGATCAAGCTGGCCGTCAGCGAAGTCGCCGGTTGCGACTACTGCCTGGCCGCCCATACGCTGATGGGCAAGATGGCCGGCCTGGCGCCGGAAGCGATCCTGGCGGCGCGCCGCGGCACCCCGACCGGCAACGGCAAGCTCGACGCGCTGTCGACCTTCGTGCGCAGCGTGGTCGGCACCACCGGCACCGTGCCGCAACCGGTGGTCGACGCCGTCAAGGCCGCCGGCTACGGCGACGCCCAGGTGGTGGACACGATCTTCGCGATCGCCAGCATCACCTTCACCAACCTGGTGAACCGCATCAACGACACCGTGGTCGACTTCCCGAAAGCCCCGGCCTGAACGGTGCGGGGAGGCCGCCGGCGCCCCGGCAGTCCGGGCGATGGCGGGATGCAGGAGAAGGCGGCCGGACGCGTGGAGCGCCCGGCCGCGCCATGTCGATGCAGGCTGTCGATTCATGCTGTCGATTCATGCTGTTTATGGCACGAAGTCGTTTCATTCGCATGGACAATCTATGCTGCCGTTGGTAAAAATACGTAGCCGGCCGGGGGTGTCACTCTGCTAAAATCGTAAGCCACCCGTCAGTTCAGGAAGGCAGCGAAGCATGGATTCGTCAATCGATAAAAAAGAAGAATTACGTCAACAACTGCGTGCTGCGGCGCTCGAGTACCACCAGATTCCCACTCCCGGCAAGATCAGCGTCACCCCGACCAAGTCGGTGCTGAACCAGCGCGACCTGGCGCTGGCCTACTCCCCCGGCGTCGCCGCGCCCTGCGAAGAGATCGTCAAGGATCCGGCCGCCTCGTTCAAGTACACCGCGCGCGGCAACCTCGTCGCCGTCATCTCGAACGGCACCGCCGTGCTGGGCCTGGGCAATATCGGCCCGCTGGCCAGCAAGCCGGTCATGGAAGGCAAGGGCGTCCTGTTCAAGAAATTCGCCGGCATCGACGTGTTCGACATCGAGATCGCCGAGACCGACCCGGACAAGCTGATCGACGTGATCGCCGCGCTCGAGCCGACCTTCGGCGGCGTCAACCTCGAGGACATCAAGGCGCCCGAGTGCTTCTACATCGAGCGCAAGCTGCGCGAGCGCATGAAGATCCCCGTCTTCCACGACGACCAGCACGGCACCGCCATCATCGTCGGCGCCGCCATCCTGAACGGCCTGAAGGTCGTCGGCAAGGACATCAAGAGCTGCAAGCTGGTCGTGTCGGGCGCGGGCGCCGCGGCGCTGGCCTGCCTGGAACTGATCGTCGACCTCGGCTTCCCGGTGGAGAACATCTTCGTCACCGACCTGGCCGGCGTGGTCTACAAGGGCCGCACCGAGCTGATGGACCCGGACAAGGAACGCTTCGCCCAGGACACGCCGCACCGCTCGCTGGCCGAGGTCATCCCCGGCGCCGACATCTTCCTGGGCCTGTCCGCCGGCGGCGTGCTCAAGCCCGAGATGGTCGCGCAGATGGCGCCGAACCCGCTGATCCTGGCGCTGGCCAACCCGAACCCGGAAATCCTGCCGGAAGACGCCAAGGCCGTGCGCAGCGACGTCATCATCGCCACCGGCCGGTCGGACTACCCGAACCAGGTCAACAACGTGCTGTGCTTCCCGTACATGTTCCGCGGCGCGCTCGATTGCGGCGCGACCACGATCACGCGCGAGATGGAGATCGCGGTCGTGCATGCGATCGCCGACCTGGCCCACGCCGAGCAGTCCGACATCGTCGCCTCGGCCTACGGCATCTCGAACCTGTCGTTCGGCCCGGAATACCTGATCCCGATGCCGTTCGACCCGCGCCTGCTGACCCACATCGCGCCGGCCGTGGCCAAGGCCGCGATGGACGGCGGCGTCGCCACCCGCCCGATCGCCGACCTGGCCGCCTACGCAGAGAGCCTGCAGCAGTTCGTGTACCGCAGCGGCAGCTTCATGAAACCGCTGTTCCAGGTCGCCAAGGACGCGCCGCCGGAACTCAAGCGCATCGTCTACGCCGAGGGCGAGGAGGAACGCGTGCTGCGCGCCGTGCAGGTGGTCGTCGACGAGAAGCTGGCGCGCCCGATCCTGGTCGGCCGTCCGGCCGTGCTGCAGCAGCGCATCGAGAAGTTCGGCCTGCGCCTGAAACTGGGCCAGCACTTCGACGTGATCAACCCCGACTTCGACGAACGCTACCGCGACTACTGGCAGAGCTACTACCAGATGGTGGCGCGCAAGGGCATCACCCAGGACCTGGCCAAGCTGGCCATGCGCCGCCGCCACACACTGATCGGCGCGATGATGATCCACAAGGGCGAAGCCGACGGCATGATCTGCGGCACCTACGGCACCACGCAGGTCCACCTGGAATACATCGACCAAGTGCTGGGCAAGCGCGCCGGCGCCAACGTCTACGCGGCGATGAACTTCATCATCACCCAGGAACGCCAGCTGGCGATGGTCGACACCCACGTCAACGAGAATCCGAGCGCGGACGAACTGGCCGAGATCACCATCATGGCGGCCGAGGAACTGGAACGCTTCGGCATCACGCCGCGCGTGGCGCTGCTGTCGCACTCGAACTTCGGCACCTCGAACAGCGAATCGGCGCAGAAGATGCGCGCCACGCTGGGCATCGTGCAGCAGAAGGCGCCGGGCCTGGAGATCGACGGCGAGATGCACGGCGACGCCGCGCTCGATTCGAAGATCCGCAACCGGGTCATGCCGAATTCCACGCTCAAGGGCGACGCCAACCTGGTCGTCATGCCGAACATCGAGTCGGCCAATATCGCCTACAACCTCCTCAAGACCGCGGCCGGCAACGGCATCGCCGTCGGCCCGGTACTGCTGGGCTGCGCGCGCCCGGTGCACATCCTGACGCCGTCGGCGACGGTGCGCCGCATCGTCAACATGACGGCGCTGTGCGTCGTCGACGCCGTGTCGCAGCGCTGATCGCGCCGTCCCGCCATCGCCCCCGCCCGCGCGGGGGCGATGTCTATTGCGGTCCCTGAATTGTCACCAACTGTAGAAGTTCCCGACAATTCATGAACTTGTAATAAAGCTTGACCGAGACGTAACAATGCGTAATCACGCGCTGTGCTTTTTCAAATTCGGGTGATAATAGCCGAGTAGGTATTACCTTTTCTGCACGCTTTTATCCTCATTTCTCGCGTGCAAAAGCGTGTACACCGTTCTGTTACAATGCGGGGTTGTCGGAAATTTACTGGTTCGGCCCCCGTCGGATGAAGGCCCGGCGCTGTCCCGGCGGCCACTTCGGACCACCCACTGGAACCACCAAGAACATGCAAACAATGAAAAAAGCCCTGATCACCGGTATCACCGGCCAGGATGGCGCATATCTTGCGCAACTGCTCCTGGAAAAGGGTTATCACGTCACCGGCACCTTCCGCCGTTCCAGCTCGGTCAACTTCTGGCGCATCGCCGAACTCGGCATCGAGCAGCATCCGAATCTGTCGCTGGTCGAATACGACCTGACCGACCTGTCGTCCAGCATCCGCCTGGTCGAGTCCACCCGTCCGGATGAGGTCTACAACCTGGCGGCGCAGAGCTTCGTTGGCGTGTCGTTCGAGCAACCAGTCACCACCGCCTCCATCACCGGCATCGGCGCCGTCAACCTGCTGGAAGCGATCCGCATCGTGCACCCGAAGGCGCGTTTCTACCAGGCGTCGACGTCCGAAATGTTCGGCAAGGTACAGGCCGTGCCGCAGGTCGAGGACACCCCGTTCTACCCGCGCAGCCCGTACGGCGTGGCCAAGCTGTACGCACACTGGATGACCGTCAACTACCGCGAGTCCTACGACATCTTCGGCAGCTCGGGCATCCTGTTCAACCACGAATCGCCGCTGCGCGGCCGCGAGTTCGTCACCCGCAAGATCACCGATGCCGTCGCCAAGATCGTGCTGAACAAGCTCGACGTGCTGGAACTGGGCAACCTGGACGCCAAGCGCGACTGGGGCTTCGCCAAGGAATACGTCGAAGGCATGTGGCGCATCCTGCAGGCCGACAAGCCCGACACCTTCGTGCTGGCCACCAACCGCACCGAGACCGTGCGCGACTTCGTCACCATGGCGTTCAAGGGCGCCGGCATGCAGGTCGAGTTCAAGGGCCAGGGCGACCAGGAAACCGGCCACTGCGCCCGTACCGGCAAGGTGCTGGTGCGCGTGTCGCCGAAGTTCTACCGTCCGGCCGAGGTCGACCTGCTGATCGGCGATCCGACCAAGGCGCAGCGCGAACTGGGCTGGAAGCCCGAGACCACCCTCGAACAGTTGTGCCAGATGATGGTCGACGCCGACCTGCGTCGCAACGAACAGGGATTCTCCTTCTGACATGAATCGCATGGTCACGGAAGACCTCGTACGCATGGCCGAACCGCGCGAAGGGGAGGGCAAGCGTGCCCTCGTCACCGGACTGCGCGGCTTCACCGGCCGCTACATGGCGCGCGAGCTGACCGCGGCCGGCTACCATGTCCACGGCACCGTCTCGACGGTCCGCGAAACCGGGCCCGACATCCACACGGTCGACCTGCTCGACCGTGCCGCGCTGGCCGAAGTCGTCGAACTGGTGCGTCCGGACGTCGTCGTCCACCTGGCCGCCATCGCCTTCGTGGCCCACAACGATGCCGACCAGATGTACCGCGTCAACGTGGTCGGCACCCGCAACCTGCTCGACGCGCTGGCGAAGGCCACGCACAAGCCGTCCAGCGTGCTGCTGGCGTCGTCCGCCAACATCTACGGCAACGCCGCCGTGCCCGTCATCGACGAACGGGTGGCGCCCGCGCCCGCCAACGACTACGCGGTCAGCAAGCTGGCCATGGAGGCCATGGCGCGGCTGTGGATGGACAAGCTGCCGATCGTCATCGCGCGCCCGTTCAACTATACCGGCGTCGGCCAGGCCGACAACTTCCTGCTGCCCAAGATCGTGTCGCATTTCCGCAAGGGCGCGCGCCACATCGAGCTGGGCAACCTGGCGATCGCGCGCGATTTTTCCGACGTGCGCATGGTCGCCAGGAGCTACCGCCGCCTGCTGGCCGCCGCGCCGGCCGGCGAGGTCTTCAACGTCTGCTCGGCGCGCTCGGCCTCGCTCGAGAGCCTGATCGACACCATGAGCGACATCGCCGGCTACCGCATCGAGGTGCACGTCAACCCCGCCTTCGTGCGCGCCAACGACGTCCTGACGCTCACCGGCAGCAACGCCAGGCTGGTCGAGACGATCGGCCCGGTCGAACCGGTGCCGCTCGTCGACACCCTGCGCTGGATGTACGAGGCGTGAGCAAGATGCCGTCCGGCCTGGAAGCGGCCATGATCGAACCGCCCGCCGGCGCCGTATGGGCCGAGGCGGCCGGGGACGATGCCGCTTCCGGACCGGTGGCGCCGGCCCGCGCCCAGCATGCCGCGCGCGTGCTGCGCGTGGGCATCGGCACCACGATGATCGAGCCGGCGCTGACCGGCGGCCACCTGGACGGCATCGGTGTCTACACCAAGGCGCTGCTGCGCCACCTGCCGCAGGTCGGCTGCGAACTGGCGCCGTATTCCTGGCCGCGCCTGCGCGGGCACGCCGAACTCGTGGCCGGGCAGGCATTGCCGCAATCGTTCGAGCGTGCCTCGCTGCTCGACCTGGTGACGCCGGACGCCCACCGCGTGCATATGCCGGTGGACGTGTTCCACGTCACCGACTACCGTGTCGTGCGCATGGATTGCCCGGTGGTGGCGGGGCTGCACGATGCCTTGCCGATCAAGCACCCGGAATGGTGCAATCCGCGCCTGCGCAACCTCAAGAACTGGATGCAGCGCAAGGCCGCGCAAAAGGCCGACCACGTGATCGCCCTGTCGCACTACGCCATCGACGAGCTGGTCGAGTGCTTCGGCGTCGACGAGCGCCGCATCAGCGTGGTGCCCTGCGGCGTCGACGACGAATGGTTCGAGGCGCCGGCGGCGCAAGCCGTGGCCGCCACGCTGCGCGCCCACGGCCTGCGGCCCGGCTATTTCCTGTTCGTCGGGACGCTGCAGCCGCGCAAGAACGTGGGGCGCCTGCTCGATGCCTACCTGGCGCTGCCCGCAGCCGTGCGCGCCGAACGCCAGCTCGTCATCGTCGGCCATGCCGGCGCCCGCTCCGAAGAGGTGGTGCGGCGGATCGCCGCCGCGGCGCGCGACGGTGCCGGCGTGGTCTGGCTGAATCATCTCACCGACGACGTCCAGTTGCGCCACGTCTACGCCGGCGCCGGCGTGTTCACCTTTCCCTCGCTGTACGAAGGCTTCGGCATCCCGGTCGTCGAGGCGTTCGCCTCCGGCGTGCCGGTGGTGACGTCGAACACGACCTCGCTGCCCGAAGTGGCGGCCGGCGCCGCGCTCGAGGTCGATCCGCTCGACAGCGGGGCGATCGCCGACGCCATGCTGGCCCTCGCGCGCGAACCGGCCCTGCGGGCGCGCTGCGTCGCCGCGGGCCGCGCCCGCGCCGCCCAGCTCACCTGGAACGCGACGGCAGGCATGATGGCCGCCGTCTACCGTTCGCTGCTCTGATCCCGACTGCCAGGCCCATGCGCGTCCTCCACTTCTACAAGACCTATTTCCCGGACTCCGTCGGCGGCGTCGAACAGGTCATCCGCCAGATGTGCGTCAGCACCGGGCGCCTGGGCGTGACCAACCAGGTGCTGTCGCTGTCGCGCGACGACGACCTGGCGCCGTTCGACTACGAAGGCCATGCCGTGCACCGCGCGCCGCTGAACTTCGAGGTGGCGTCGAACGCCGTGTCGCTGCAGTCGATCGGCATGCTGGCGCGCATGGCGCGCGATGCCGACGTGGTGCACTACCATTTCCCCTGGCCCTTCATGGACCTGGCGCACTTCCTCGCGCGCATCGACAAGCCGACCGTCGTGACCTACCACTCCGACATCGTGCGCCAGAAGACGCTGCTGCGCCTGTACCAGCCGCTGAAGCACCGCTTCCTCGCCAGCGTCGATTCGATCGTCGCCACCTCGCCGAACTACCTGGCCTCGTCGGCCGTGCTCGACCGCTATCGCGACAAGACGCGCGTGATCACGTTCGGCCTGGACAAGTCCAGCTATCCCGAAGCGGACCAGGCGCGCCTGGATGCCTGGCGCGCGCGCGTCGGCCCGAAGTTCTTCCTGTTCGTCGGCGTGCTGCGCTACTACAAGGGCCTGCACATCCTGCTCGACGCCGTCGCCGGTACCGACTATCCGGTGGTGATCGTGGGCGCCGGCCCGATCGAACAGGAACTCAAGGCCCACGCCGAGCGGCTGGGCCTCAGGACGGTGATGTTCGTCGGCGCCGTCGACGATCTCGACAAGGCGGCCCTGCTCAAGCTCTGCTATGCGGTGGCCTTCCCCTCGCACCTGCGCTCGGAAGCCTTCGGCATTTCGCTGCTGGAGGGCGCGATGTACGGCAAGCCGATGATCTCGAGCGAGATCGGCACCGGCACCACCTACATCAACGTGCACGGCGAGACCGGCCTGGTGGTGCCGCCGTCCGACCACGCATCGCTGCGCGCGGCCATGCGCAAGCTGTGGGACGAGCCGGAACTGGCCGCGGCGATGGGGCGGCGGGCGGAGGCGCGCTACTGGCGCTTGTTCACCTCGGAGACGATGGCGGAAGGCTACGTCAAGCTGTACCAGGAACTGGTGGCGCGCAAGGCCACGGTCGGGTTGGCGCCGGCGGCGAGGCTGGGGTGATGCGGATTGCCGGTTCTGCTGGCGTCGCGGATGAACACCGGGGTCAGCGCCCCTTTGAAAGCAACACCGGGCTCTGACCCCTAGGCGAGTTCCTCGACCACGACATCCTGCTCGGCCCAGCGCTGGCGGATCGCCCGGATCGCCGGCAGCTGCGTGATGAACAGGTCGACCAGCGCCGGATCGAAATGCTTTGCCTTCTGGCGGACGAGGAAATCGACCGCTTCCTCTTCCGTCCACGCCTTCTTGTACGGCCGCACCGACGTCAGCGCGTCGAACACGTCGGCGATCGCGCAGATGCGGCCCACCAGCGGGATGCGTTCGCCGGCCAGGCCGTTCGGGTAGCCGCTGCCGTCCCATTTCTCGTGGTGGGTCAGGGCGATCTGGCGCGCCAGCGCCAGCACGCCGCGCTCGTGCTCGCCGATGATCTCGGCGCCGATGGTGGCGTGGCTCTGCATCACCTTCCATTCGTCCGGATCGAGCGGCCCGGGCTTTTGCAGGATGCGGTCGGGAATGCCGATCTTGCCGACGTCGTGCATCGGCGCCGCATGCAGCAGGTCGTCGGCCTCGGTTTCCGTCATGCCCGCCGCCAGGCCCAGGATGCGCGAGAAGTGGCTCATGCGGATCACGTGCAGCCCGGTCTCGTTGTCCTTGTACTCGGCCGCCAGGCCCAGGCGCTGGACGATCTCCAGGCGCGAGGCGCGCAGTTCTTCCATCCGCACCAGCGACAGGTGGGTGCGCACGCGCGCGCGCACGATCGGCGGGCTGACCGGCTTGGTGATGTAGTCGACGGCGCCGGCCTCGAAGCCTTCCAGCTCGTCGTCGGTATCGGTCAGCGCGGTCACGAAGATCACCGGGATCGCGGCCAGGTCGGGGTCGGCCTTCAGCGCGGCGCAGACCTCGTAGCCGCTCATCCCCGGCATCATCACGTCCAGCAGGATCAGGTTGGGGCGCTCCTCGCGCGCCAGGGCGAGGGCGCGCTGGCCGTCCTTGGCGAAGCGCAGGCGGTAATGGTCCTGCAGGATCTGGCGCAGCAGCTGCAGGTTGCTGGCCTCGTCGTCGACCGCGAGGATCAGCGGCAGGTGGACGTTGCTCATGAGTCGATCTCCTGTGTCATGTCGTCGATGGCGCCGAGCGTCGCATCGAGCTGCTGCAGGGCCAGTTCAAAGTCGAAATCGGAAAGGGCGGCGTGGACCTGGGCCACGCGGCTGGCCAGCGCATGGCTGCCCAGCGCCGCGGCCAGTTCGGCCAGCGCGGCGTCGTCCAGCGCACCGCGGCGCAGCGCCACGCGCAACTGTCCGCCGGCGCGGCGCGCGCGTTCCAGGTCGGCCTGCGGGCGCGGCGTGCGCGCCGGGGCGGCCTGCGGCGCCGGCTGCACGGCGGCGACCGCGGCCAGCGCGCGCTCGAGCAGCGGTGCCAGGGCGTCCAGGCCGCCGTGCAGCGTCGCCTCGGCGCCGGGGAACAGGCGGCCGCTGTCGCCGTCGACCAGGCCCTCGAGCACGCCCAGCGCGTCGCCCAGGCGTTCCAGGCCGAGGTTGGCGGCCACGCCGCGCACCTTGTGCGCCAGCATGCGCAGCGCGCGGTAGTCGGCCGCCGTGGCCAGCGCGCCCAGCGCCTGCGCCAGGTTCGCGTGCTGGACCTGGAACACTGCCAGCGCCTCGCGCCAGGCGTCTTCCTTGCCGCTCCAGCGGCGCAGGCCGGCGTGGCGGTTCAGGTCTAGGCGCTCGTGGCTCGGCATCTTGTCGTGGTCCTGCTGGCCCGGCCCCAGGCCGAGCACGCGCGCGATCTCGTGCGACAGCGTGAACCAGTCGACCGGCTTGGAAGCGAAGCCGTCCATGCCCGCCTCGGTGCTGGCGCGGCGGTGCTCGGCCAGCACGCTGGCCGTCATCGCGATGATCGGCACGCGTGCCCGCCCGGCGGCGGCGGCCTGGCGCCGGATCAGGCGCGTGGCGGCCAGGCCGTCCAGGGTCGGCATCTGGAAGTCCATCAGGATCACGTCGAAGTGCTCGCGCGCGGCCAGGTCGACCACGGCGGCGCCGTCGCCGACGGCCGTCATCGTGTGGCCGCGGCGCGCCATCAGCAGTTGCAGCAGTTCCAGGTTCTGCGGCACGTCGTCGGCCACCAGCACGCGCAGCGGCGGCAGGGCGGCGGCGGCGCGCGCGCGCGGCTGCTGCGGCGCGAAGCGCGCCAGCGCCAGCGGCAGCAGCACGTGGAAGGTGGTGCCCTGGCCCTGCACGCTCTCGGCCCAGATGCGGCCGCCCATCAGCTCGACCAGCTGCTTGCTGATGGTCGTGCCCAGGCCGGTGCCGCCGAAGCGGCGCGTCATCGACGCGTCGGCCTGGGTGAACGGCTCGAAGATCGCGGCCAGGCGTTCCGGCGCGATGCCGATGCCGGTGTCGCGCACCTCGAAGTGCATCTGCTCGCCCTGCAGCCCGGCGCGCAGCGTCACGCTGCCGCGCTCGGTGAACTTGATCGCGTTGTCGAGCAGGTTGGTCAGCACCTGGCGCACGCGCAGCTCGTCGCCGCGCAGGCAGGTCGGCAGGGCCGGGTCGTACTGGATGTCGACGTGCAGGCCCTTGGCGCGCGCGTTCGCGGCCAGCGTCGAGGACAGCTCGTCGATCAGCGACAGCAGGTTGTAGTCGTTCTGCTCGAGTTCCACGGCGCCCTTTTCCAGCTTGGCGGTGTCGAGGATCTCGTTGAGCAGGCGCAGCAGCGAGCGGCCGGCGCTGCGCACGGTGTCGAGGTGGCGCCGCTGGTCGGCATTCAGTTCGCCGTCCAGCAGCACGTCGGTGAAGCCGAGGATGGCGTTCATCGGCGTGCGGATCTCGTGGCTCATGTTGGCCACGAAGCTGGCGCGCGCGGCGGCGGCCTGCTCGGCCTTTTCCTTGGCGTCGCGCAGCGCCTCTTCCATCTGGCGGCGCTCGCTGATGTCGAGGATGACGCCGTCCAGCCAGTGCAGCTCGCCGGCGTCGTTGCGCACCCCGGTGCCGTTCTCCCACAGCCAGCGGGTGCTGCCGTCGGCGTGCAGCAGGCGGTATTCGACCAGGTAGGGGCGGTCCTCGCGCAGCGCGGCGGCGATGGTTTCCGAGACGCGCACGCGGTCGGCCGCGTGGATCAGGGCGCCGAAGTTGCGGCGCGGCCGGGCGCCGAGGAAGTCGGCGCAGGGATAGCCGGTGACGCGTTCGACGGCGTCGCTGATGAACACCATCGGCTGCGCGCCCTCGACCAGGCTGCGGTAGGAGATGCCGGGAATGTTGCCGATCAGGGAACGGAACTGGCGCTCGCTGGCGCGCAGCGCCTGTTCCATCGCGCGCCGCTCGCTGATGTCGGTGATGAAGCAGACGAACAGCTCCTGCCCGTCCAGGCGCGCATGGCCGAGCGCGCGGCGCAGCGGCACGATGCTGCCGTCCTTGCGCCGGCCGCTGACCTCGGCGCCGCTGGCGTTCCCGGTGATGTCGCCGGTCGCCAGCGTGCGCAGCAGGCCGGCGTCTTCGGCCGACTCGCCGTCGCCGACCAGCATGCGGATGTTGCGCCCGATGATCTCGTCGCGCCGCCAGCCGTAGATGCGCTCGGCCGAGGCATTGAATTCGAGGATGGCGCCGCTGCGGTCGATCGTGATCACGCCGTCGACCGTGGTGGTGAGCAGGGCGCGCATCCAGGCGTCGCTCTTGGACAGTTCGCGGAACACCTGGCGGTAGCGCAGCAGGCCGTTGATGCCCACCACCACGATCGTGAAGACGACGGTGATGGCGGTGATGACCAAGGCCAGGAAAGTGCTGCCGCCGGCGCCGGCCTGCGCCGGCGCGGGATGGCCGATGAAGCGCGCCGCGGCCATGCCCGTGTAGTGCATGCCCGAGATCGCGCAACCCATCGCGATGCCGGCCGCCAGCAGGCGCAGCGAGGGACGCACGCGGCGCAGGTGCGACACCCCGAAACGCACCCACAGCGCCAGCGTGGCCAGCACCACGGCCACCACGATCGACAGGCCGAACGTCAGCGGATCGTAGCGCAGCATCAGGTTCATGCGCATGCCTTCCATGCCCGTGTAATGCATGGCGCCGATGCCGGCGCCGACCAGCGCCCCGCCGGCCAGCATGCCCCAGCCGCCCAGGCGTTCGCGCGCGATCAGGTTCAGGGCGACGAACGAGGCGGCGATGCTGGGCAGGCCGGAGACCAGGGTGACGACGGGATCGTAGTCGACGTCGGTGCACAGGTCGAACGCCAGCATGCCGATGAAGTGCATCGCCCACACGCCGATGCCCAGCGCCAGGCTACCGGTGCCGAGCACGATCCAGCGCTGGGAACGGTTGGCCGTGGCCTGCCCGGCGATCAGCAAGCCCATCCAGGAAGCGAAGATCGCCACCAGTACCGACAGCAGCACCAGCTTCGGCGTATAGATGCCGTAGCTGAGCAGCGACGGGTCGGAGGGCAGGATGAACAGGGAAGGCATATAAAATCGAAAAAATCAGTAATTCCAAAAGGAAATTATAGGCACACCAGTATGTCACTTTCACAGAGGAAAGTGTTGTTGTTTGGCATTAATATAAGCGACTTTGTTGCCGGTTGTCGCGCGCCTGCCACCAAATTCATCAAAGAGTTACTGAAAAATTACGTTTCATGAAAAACGGATCGTCTGTGCGGCGCAAGGTCGCCAATAGATTCATCGTATTGGTCCGGGCGTTGGTATCGATATCAACCTTGGCAAAGCGATCAGTCATTCCTGTTTAAAATCGAAAAAATCGATACATCGGCGCCGCGTGCCACCGATGTTTCTGCGACCCTGTGCGGCACGGCCGCGGCGATGCCGAGGGTCGCGACGGCGCCACAACCGGCAAGTTTCCAGTCAGACATACGTTGTCGCAGCCATGCCATTGCTGGTATGCTTTTGACGAGGCGCCCCGACCGATGGCGCCAATTCGCGTGCGCTACGAATGAAAACGACGATTCTTGCCGCACTGTTGGCCGCGGCATGCCTGCATGCGCAGGCGGCGCCGGCGCTGTACATCACGACCGAGATCTCGGCACCCTTCGCCATGTACGAAGCCGGCCGGGTCGTCGGCATCGGGACCGACACCGTCCGCGAGATCATGGCCCGCACGGGCACCGCCTACACCATCGACCTGCTTCCCTGGAAGCGCGCCTACATGGCGGCGCTGGACCGCCCCAACGGCTGCGTCTACTCGACCACCCGCACGCCCGAGCGCGAAGCCACCTTCAAGTGGATCGGCCCGATCGGCGAGGCCGACTGGATCCTGGTGGGGCGCGCCGACCGCAGTTTTTCCTTGCGCACGCTGGAAGACGCGCGCGGCTACCGCATCGGCACCTACAACGGCGACGCGCGCGACCAGTACCTGCGCGCACGCGGCTTCGACGTCGACCCTGCCACGGACGACCAGGCCAACCCGCGCAAGCTGATCATGAACCGCGTCGACCTGTGGGCCGCCAGCATCATCCGCGGCCTGCCGCTGGACCGCCTGGGTTACGGCAACAAGCTGGCGCCGGTGCTGACCTTCAACACCATCCGCGTCTACCTGGCCTGCAACCGCGCCATGCCCGACGCCATGGTGGCGCGCATGAACGAGGCGCTGGCGACGATGGAGCGCGACGGCAGCCTGCGCGCCATCCAGCTCAAGTACGACGACTGGGGTCGCGGGCGCTAGCGCCACGGCCCGCGCACGCCGATACCGGTTGACGCCGGGCGTGCCGGATGGCTATCGTGGCATTTTCGTCCACCACAGGCTGCCCCATGTCCACCCGTTTCCTCGGCGTTTCCCCCCTGATCCCGGCCCGCGACGTCGAGGAGGCGGTCGCCTTCTACCGCGACAGCCTCGGCTTTGCGCTGGACTACCGCGACGCCGAACCGGCGCAGTTCGCCATCGTCAGCCGCGACGCGGCCCGGCTGCACCTGTTTTCCAGCCAGGACAAGCACCTGGCCGACTGGACCAGCCTGCGCATCGGCGTGGACGGCATCGAAGCGTTGTACGAACGCTGCCGCGCGGCAGGATGCGTGCATCCGAACGGCGCACTGGGCAACCGGCCATGGGGAACGCTGGAATTTTCGGTCCTCGATCCGTCGGGAGTGTGCATCGCGTTCGTGCAGGACACGCAATGACGAGGTGAAGCGTGGGACGGGTGAGGTGCTTGCGAATGGTGCCTCCGGCCGGAATCGAACAATGGTCTGAAACCCGCATGAATGCTGAGTTTCTTCTTTTCATCCGGCAGAGATACCGCCAAAAATACCGTCAAATCTTCGCGTAGCTACCCGCTCTTACCTCGTGTCATCGAGCCTCATCTGGCGCGACGACCGGAGTTTACCATGCTGAAAGTGGCCAGCATATAGCCGATCACCGCCGCAGTATTCTGGCGATGCAAGTGGCTTGCACAGCCATGGACCTACGCCATCTACTACTTAGATAGCATTGGGGAAGGTGCCTGGCTAGTGCGCCCGTCGTGAAGCCATACACAGCCTCTTGTTTTACAGGTCCGCTGCGGCGAAAAGGTCAGCCGTGGTCACGCCCAGGGCGGCAGAGATCTTGATGATCGTCAGCGCGGCCGGGTTGTTGTCCCCACGTTCGACTCGGCCCAAGTAACTGCGATCCACACCGGCCAACAGGGCAAGCTGCTCCTGTGAAACGTCGCGCTCCATGCGCAAGCGCCTGATCGCACCTCCCAGTGCGAGTAGTTCGGCCGACTGTCGATTTTGTGAAAGGTTGGGCACATGGCAATCATCCAGATATAATTTCGTCCAGACGACGGTACATGTACCGCAATGATGGTTCACCTCTGTTCCATTCAACTAGCAAAGGACTGCAATTGAAGCGCCTGATTCTCGCCCCCGTTTTTATGCTGACTGCCTGCGCCAGCAACACCGGCATCGTCCCCATCGGCCAGGACACCTACATGGTAAGCCGGCAAGCCGCCACCGGCTTCAGTGGCTCTGGCAGCCTGAAGGCCGAAGCGTTCCAGGAAGCGAACGCCTATTGCATGGGCCAAGGAAAATCGCTCCAAGTCGTTAACGCGGTTGAAGCGCAGCCGCCATTTGTACTCGGCAATTATCCGAAGGCGGAAGTTCAGTTCACATGCTTGAAGGCTGATGACAAGGGGATGTCACGTCCTTGACTAACGGTATGACGGAATAGTGCTTCTAATTTGAGAGTGTGGTGCGGTATGCAATCTGCTTCGGAGCAGGGTTAATTTTGTGAGGACGTAATGGACATCAAGGTAAAAGGATTATTGACGGCGGAACGGCTTAGAGAAGTCTTGGCATTGGTAGAGGCCGGCGCCGGTATTAACTGCTACTTTGAAGGCCGCTTGCGTCTTCAAGCCACAGGCAAAGTTGTTGGCTGCAGTACAGACACTAGCGACACTGACCTTGACGATGTGGAAGACGTTGGCCCGACCACAGATCACGAAGACGAAGAGGATCGGTGGGAAGGACCATTGCCAGCGTATATGAGTGGGATTGAAGATAACAGTCCTGAGGCGGTGGAAAGGCGGCGTTTGCACACGGAGCGACAGCAGAGCGAAGCAATCCGAACCGTACAAGCAAGGGAGATGAGGGAGCGGCTGTCCCGCGAACATAAGATGAGCAGAGAGCTGTTTGGACGTTTGCGGTTGCAATATGGTCAGATGTTCATCGACTCCATCAATGCGGGGATTGCGGCTGTCTGGGACGAGGTAAAGCCAGTGTTCTCGGCCAACAGCAAGGACGGCAAGGCCGGCCAACCACGCCTCATGCCGCAACTGGAAATGCGTGGTAATACAGTTTACTTCCATGGTTTTAATTTGAACGGCACGACCAAGAGCATCACCACGCCTGTCTCGACGACGGACACGCTGCTGGGTGCACGCCCGATTTGGAAGTATAAAGAATGGGTTGAGTATGCGGTGCCGCGAATCATTGCAATCATTGACGAGTATGCAGAAAAAGCTCATTTGGTGAGAGTCGGCCTCGCCAGCGCCAGCGGTCGCGTAGAGTGACGGCGAATGTTGGCACAACGAGGTAGACACGACCCATATGGATAACCCCGCGAACCTCGCTCAATGGCGTATCCGACTCGACCGCGTACTTTTTAATATCCGCTGGAAGCTGTTCGGCAGTGGCGAGAGTAGTTATCGCTGCTTGACTGTTCGGATGCCAGTCGACGGTGACATCCCAAACGACGGTCAGCACCTCACGCTTCGTCAAGTTCTTCGCGCCCGGCGTGGCCGCTGAACGCTTGAACATTCGCGTGTCGCCCTATGTCGAATGCTATGCTTGTTGCACAAGCATCAGGACTTTTGGAAACACGGCCGCGATATTAGCTGCCGAAGCACGGTTCTGTACGTCCGCTATCGACCCTTTGCGGACGTTCGTCTTGAACAATTCACCGAGGAAGAGGGGTCATATCGAAAGCCCAATCGACTATTTGCTCTGGGCTCGGATCGTAGTCGCTCATCGGTTTGCCGCCGCCCCAGGTGCCGCTACTGTGGTCGTAGTCTGCTGGCCAGAAAATGAGATTCGAAGCATGAGGTCGCGGTACGTTGCAATCAAAGATAGCCATATACGACTCATTTAACCCAGCCTTGTCGGGTTTCATCGCACGCCGGACAATTTCGACTAGCTCATCTCGGGTGACATCAGGTACGGGCTTAATACGTTGTTCGCGCAGGACCCTCCGCACAAAGTTCGCATGATCTTCGCTCTCGTACACCCCTTGAAAAAGAATCATCGGAACGTCCGTGCCCGCGAGTTTATTGAACTCAGCCCGCAACGTCTCGCTCGGGTTGCCGTCAAGAGCATTTGCTAGCTCAGCGAGACGAGCAATTAGTCGCTCGTCGACAGATGGAGGAGTTAGTTCTTGCCGCAGGTTCATATTACGATTCTTGAAGCCGACGTTTAAGGAAGTCCGCTTTTGGCCGAAAGCGGACTGTCGGGTCAGAATAGCAGGTTGCTGAGCTGGAAAAGAGCGCGGATTCGTTTTCTATTGTGATGCCTTTTTGGGGATTGTATCGACGGCATCGATTCTAGCCCGTTCGCGACCTTGGGTGCGCGCCAGAAATGCCGTATCAGGTAACGCCTACCTCACCCGCATAGGAGGGCGTCGCCAGAACGGCGCGCATGGCGCCCGCCAGTTCTACCCGGCCATAAGGCTTGCTCAGTAAGTTAATGCCCTCGTCGAGTCGACCGTTGTGGATCACCGCGTTTTCGGTGTAGCCCGAGGTGAACAGCACACGAATGTTAGGATGCCGCCGGCGCGTGCGCTCGGCTAGGCTAGTGGCGCTAACGCTGCCTGGCATTATCACGTCGGTGAACAGTACGTCGATCCGCTCCTGACTCTCCATCACTTCGAGCGCGGCATCAGCGCTGCCAGCCGTCAGCACTCGATAGCCGAGGTCGCGCAACATGGCGGCGACATTATCGAGAATGTCCTGCTCATCGTCGACGGCTAATACCGTTTCGGTACCGCCCCGGATAGCTAGACTGGGCGCCGCCGTCTTTTCCGGCGCGCGCTTGTCGGTGCGCGGCAAAAGGATATCGATCGTCGTTCCCTTCCCCACATCGCTGTCGATATCGATATGGCCGCCGCTTTGCTTGACGAAGCCGTATGCCATGCTCAAGCCTAGTCCGGTGCCCTTGCCGACGCCCTTGGTCGAGAAGAAGGGTTCGAATGCTCTTGCCTTCACCTCGGCGGACATGCCGTGGCCAGTGTCGGTGAATGCCAGGCGCACGAATTCGATGTCATCCCTGCAGACATTGTCGACCCGGATAGCCAGTGCACCTCCCGAGGGCATTGCGTCACTTGCATTTAAGCACAGATTGAGGATGACGTTTTCCAATTGCTGCGGATCGACCAACACGTTCCACACCCCAAGGCAGGCAACGAAGCTCACCTCGATCTTCTCGCCAACGGCGCGCTTGAGAAGCAGATCGATGGCGTTGAATACGTCGGGAAGGTTGACGGCGTCCGGCTGTAGCGGCTGCTTGCGAGCGAAGGCCAGCAACTGCGACGACAGCTTCGCGCCGCGCCGGATAGCGGTTCGTGCAGATTCGCAGCGCAGGCTCACCTTCTCGTTGCCCGGCGTGCACATTTTGATGAGATCGATGTTGCCGTTGATTATGTGAAGGACGTTGTTGAAGTCGTGCGCCACGCCACCGGTCAGCTTGCCAATCGCTTCAAGTTTTTGGGCGTGCAGCAAGGCGGTTTGCGTGTCTTCCAGCTTCTGCGTGCGTTCGCGAACCAGTTGCTCGAGATACTTCTGCTGCCGATTGACCTCCTGGCGTGCCTGCCACTGTTCGCTGACGTCGTTGCCCTGGATGAAGATACTGCCGGCCTCGCCATGAAGGCCGCCATTGGGCTGGAACAGTACGTCAATATACAGGTCCTCCAAAGCAGCATGCTCGTCGCGCCGCAGAGACAGCTTCAGGCCGGCGCCAACGTAGGCCCTTCCTTGAAGGCGTACACCTTCGATCAGGTCGAGATACCCTTGTTCCGCCAGTTCAGGCAGCGCTTCGCCGATTGGCAAGCCGATTACGGCGCGGTCGCCGACCAAGCGCTGGAATGCCGCATTCGCGATCTGGACGCGATACTCGTGTCCGGTTAGAACCGCCATGAATCCGGGCGCCTGCTCGAACAGGCTGAGCATGCGTGCATGTTCGCCCTCAAGACGCTGGTTGGCAAGGGCCAACTCATCCGCCATGGACGCCGCGCGCAGGTAGACGCGGTTAACTTCCTTTAGGTATAGCACCAGCATGACTAGCCCAGACACGAGGGCATTGATGCGGCCAACGTACCAGCCCGCCGTCAAGCGCGCTCCGCCAGCCATGGTGATTGCATTGTCGAACGCCATGGCAACGATCGCCACGCCGAGCCAAGCGCTCATCGGCGTGGCAAAGCGCGTCGCGCGCCACAGCATGAACAGCGCCAGCACGATGATGACCTGGATCAAGGGCGCGTAACCGGAACTCGTGATACGGCTGAAGTCGCCCGCGACATCAACTACGGGCAGCCTGTCGTGGAACAACGTCACCGCGAGCACGCTCAGCGCTAGCGCGCCGGCAGTCAGTATGGCGCAGGTGCGGAACGCGGCGATAGGGTCCGGTGCCAGGCGACCTCGCACGCGCCATTCCGACCAGGCATAGCCGAACAGCATGCCCGTCGAGCCGAGGTGCCAGAAGAACCAGAGCCAGCTAGGCGTTTGCGTCCCGCCTACTAGGCGTACGTCGTTAACGAACGCGGAAGGAAAAGAGAAAAATTGTATTAACAGGACAGCGGAGGTGTACACGCAACCACCCCACAAGTAAAGCAAGGCATGCAGCCGAGTCTGTCTGAAGTAACCATAAATCAAGTAAGCCACGGTGGCATAGCTGACGACCGTCGTCGCCTGGTAGACCGGCAGGAAAGAGGCTACGCTCGGCCATTTGACAGACGCGATCGGCATGAGCGCCAGAGTGAATACGGCAATTGCTAGCGCTGTCATCAAAGCGGTGCGCTGGAAGGGCGCCATGCGCGCGGCGATATGGCTTTCGGTGGCCGCAGCCGGGAATATCCTGTTGTTCATGAGCGCATCTTTCGTAAGCGGAGGCGTACGCATGTCATGCGTACAGCTGATGAACAACTAGAATACCCTAGTTCACTGCCGTCAGACCGAGCGACTACCGTACCAGAACCCAAGCTTGCAAGCTTATCAACGTTGCATATCATGCTGGCTCGGAGATGGCATTCTGGACTTCCCCCACTCCGGTAGACGTTTCTGGCCAATGATTGAACCGTTCACTATTTGGCTCAGTCGTAGCGTCATTGCCATTACTTGGGTCTCCCCAGAACGACTGCTTCTGGCCGGGTGCGGACCTAATGTTACGTCTGCTTCCGACCCATTGCGGACACTCACAGGTGTAGGTCCTGGTCTCTTCGCCAAATCCCATGCCCAATGTCTCGAGCTACGGACATCTCGAGGTCGAAAACACCCATTATCAAAAGGAGACACTCGTGTCGTTTGAATCCGTCCTCCCGAGCCTGCCGATATACCTCCTCGGCGGATGCGCCGCGCTGCTTCATTGCCAGGTAGGGGGATGGATCTTGGTCCATGTCACGAGTTCATCCTGAGGGAAAGTGAGTATAAGCGGGACGTCTGCTCATGGCCGAGCTCGGTCATTCGAACCAGCATACCAGCTTGTTAAGTTGCGTAGTTCACGGACTGTCACGGTAGGCCGGACTCGACCTGAAACGCGCGCTTAACAACGTAGGTATTACGTATGCCCCACACTTTGCTGAGTGATCAGTCTACAGACTATTGCCTCGTAGAACTTTTATCAATCAGTTTTTGTGCCATTTGTGCAATGAGCGGAGTTTTGCTGGGTGGCGGATAGACCAATTCCAGAGCATGCTCCAAGATTTCGTAGCAAGAAAGAATATCCTCGCGGGGAACTTGGCCTAAATCATGTGATCCGTCATTGCCGACGAGCTTGATTGCCTCCAACATCTGTTGGACATGGGGATATTGCACGCTATCGATCCGTTCGATGCGCTGATGCAAGGTCAGCTCCTTCGTTACGTTTGGATTTACTTTCCGGACAACAGCCATGCTGTCGAGGAGCAACTCGATTGCTGTTCTTAGTCGATTGGCACAGGAGTCTAGATTGCTCCAAAACACCGAAAAAGATGCTGAGATCGCTTTTTCCATATCTTTTGGTATGGATGCGTGTTCTGGCATACCAATTATTTTCAGCGCTGGATAAAAGAAACGAGGTACGTAATAGTTGACCCATTCGTAGTCATCATTTTCGTGAGAATATTCGCGTTCTACGCCGCCGCTGCCAGAGAATACAACTGTTTCCCCGCAATTAGCGCAGCATAGGGCACCGGTAAAAACCCGACTGATCTGTTCAGCGTCGAAATAGTCCTCATTAATATCTCTGCGCGTTGCAGCATTGTCAGCTACAAAAAGCTTTTCATGTAAAGTTAGTCTTCCTGTTAAGCAGGTTGGGCAGCGCCACTTTGGGATTTCCCCCTCATTGAAATACGTGCGCTTATAAAGCTCTCGTTGCATAAGCGTTTGCCTCTCGTTATTGTGCTTAAACAATATTGTCATCCAGTTATTAATGGCGGAACTCGGTCGTTGAGCAAGGATCACTTGTTGCCATGGGTTTGGCTCGGCCATTCACGTTTGGAACTGAAGGTTTGCTCCTGGCCAGTTGCAGTCGTCCAATGCGTGCCGCTTTCGACCCATTACAGGCGTTCACAGGCGACGTAAACCGGGCCAAAGGGACGGACGGAATATAAATTTGTCCCCTTCTTGGTTGATGTTCAGTTACTCGGTAATCAAACCGCGCGTTCTCCAACGCGCACGGACGAAGTCCTCGAAGACATAGTTGCCCTGCATCGGCAGGCCATCTGCGTGATCACAAACAATGATCTGCGGGTTGACGCCGGTTTCCCTGAACGTCGTGTCGCAGAAGTTAGCCAGGTTAGTAAACATCTTCGATACAGCGTCTACGTCTTCATCGACCGTCTTGGTGGTACTCCGATCCCCGCGTAGCTCATCGGCCTTGAAGGCTTCAGCATTGTCGGTGGAAGGGAAGTAGACTTGCGTCGGCTGATCCAAGAAAAGGATTGGCGGCACCTTGCACTTGGGATGCGCAGCGAACTGGTAATGCAGTGCCATGAACAGCGTCAGGTGCGAGTACAGCCAGTTTGCACCGCTGCCCATGGAGCGCAGAAACACCTTTTTCACATGCCCCCCAGCAATGGGCTTTTCATGCCAGAGATCGAAGGTATCGACATCAAACTTCAGAGAGCCATTTTTGTATGTCTCTTCGAAGTCGAAGTGCTTGCCGAACGCCTTCATTTTCTGGTTGATGTCGTTTCCCAGCGCCCACAGCTTCGACTCCACATCGAACTGGGCCATCTGCAGATCGTACTTTTCAACCTCCTTTTCCCAGAAGTCGACCATCGCCTTGGCTTCTGACGGTGGGTTCGCAATCCGCTTCTCAATGGTGAGCTCCAACTTGATCTTGGTCTTCTGAGCAGCACCATCCACGGACTTAGACTTCTCAAGCCGGTCAGCTTCCTGATCAAGCGGCTTCAGTGCCTGCTCAACCAGTGCCAATTCCTTGCGAAGTTTTTTGAGTTCCGCATCGACTGCCCGGCGCTCCTCTCCAAAACCTTCGCGAGCATAGGTGGACACCTTGAGCTCGTCGTTCAGCCAGTGAATCGCTGCCGACAGCTTGTTCGCTTCATCCTCAGCCACATCCGACTGCGCCGCGCAAACGGGGCAGACCGCATGTTCAAGGTTGGCGGCCTTAGGTATTGGTAGCGTGGTTACCGAGTTGGCAAAGCCTGTAGCCTGCTCAGTAGAGACGTTCAGCAGGTAGCGGGTATTGAGCGCTTTCTGAATGCTGGCCATCAATTCAGCTTTGCGGTCGTGCAGTTCGTTGCGTCGAGTTTCAAATGCATTGGACAGGCCATCTACCCGGACCGAAGCACCAGTGAGGCGCTCCAGTGCTGGCTTAGGCTTCGTCCAGATTTCCTCAGCCGTGAGCTCCGTTAACGGCAGGCCGGCCAAAGCCTGATACTCCTTCAGCAGGGTGTCGATCTCGGTGATGTAATCAGCCTTAATCTTGTCCTGCTTTGGGATCTGCGCCTTGGCACGCTTGAATTCATACATGGCCTCGGTGCGCAGCTTCGCAAGGTCGAAGTAGTCCTCACCAACGATGTCCATGAAGATCTTGAAGTGATCGATGGCTTGGTCGCGTTTGCGCTTTTCTTCAAAGCGGTAAAAGACCGCATGCCGGTTAGCCACCAAGTTCTGATGCTGCAGCATGAAGGATGGGAAACTCCGAACGGAGGGCGTCGGACTCCATTTGCCAGTCATTTCCTGCTGCAAAGGATCGGTGTCGATGTTCTCTAGAGTAACACCGAAATACCGACCCAAGCTCTTCAGAAAATCGGCCTTTGGCTGAAAGAAATTCGAGGCAAAAAAGGTGTCTACGTCCTCAACCAGAGGAAGAACGTTGTCCACTGCTGGCCCGGAAATCTCGCGCAGAAAGCACCGGTTGCTGGCCGCTACCCGCCCTACGACAACGGCCATGGTCGCAAAGCGCAGCACGGTGAAGAAGTACTTGGCGCGATCCGTGATGATGCCCTCAGGGATCGTGTCCTCCGAGCTGCCCAGGCAGTAATCGAAGATATCGAGGATGGCACTCTTACCTTTAGAGGACTTACCGGTGATGATATTGAGACCTGGAGCGAGAAGTACGTAGTGAACGTCATTATCCTTGTCCACGACACCGAGGTAGCTTACGTAACACTTCATAGCGATTTAACTCCCAACATCCTGTAGATAGAAACAACGTTTTCACCAGAAAGCACCATGGCCAGCTTCTGGCTGTACTTCAACAACGATTTGTCCGAATTGATGGATTGCGGCTTCTGGAGCGACCGTACCGACAGCTCGGGGGTGATCTCCAAACTGTTCTCAGCAGTCAGAATCAGCATGGCAGCGTTGGTGATGGGTTTAAACTCCTCCACACGCATCGCCAGGCCGATAAGCCTCTCAGCATCTGAAGCCATGGTTCGAATCGAGCTGTCACGCCGAGCCCTGTTCAAGAAGGCATGCATTGGCTTGTAGGTGACGATGGGAAGGATCAGATAGCTGAGCAAAATATCCTTCTCAACCGGTTCCCAGTGCTGATAGAAACTCTGGATGACGGGTGCCAGTGCGAAAGGCGTTCTGTGCAGGGTGTACAGGTGGTCAGAGACTTGCGTGGTCATCACCAGAGCCTCCAGTGAAACTCATCATCCTCATCCTCAGGTTGTTCTCCTGCAAGCATGTGATAAATGCCATTACGGAATTCGGGCATCGTGTGTTCCAGGCCGCAAAACGAATCGGTAGGCAAGCCGTTGCGCATAAGAAAAAACTTCATGGATCTGGTGCTTAGCTCGGTCGAACAGGTGATTCCAGCACAATCCACCATGGCTAGCTCACGCCCATACTTGTGTTGAGTTAGATGATTGCTGAGGTAGAGATCCATCATAGGTTTGAACAGCACACCGTCGGTGTACAGATCGGAGATCGTGGTCTGGGCGACTACCCTGTGCAGCGCTGCCCTCTTCAACTGCTGTTCGCCGCCGATTTCCAGAATTTTATGCGCAAATCGCATGGGCCGAATTTCCTCGATGTCGATGCTCTTCTTGAGCGCCGCCATGTCCACTGAAGGAAAGGTTTTTGGGTGTTTCATGTACCGGTGCGTTAGCTCTGACAATTTGTCAGTAAATGCTTGGTACGTGATCTGCCATCCATTGATCACAAGATCTGGGCTGCACATGAATCCCAACAACTCGTGGATGAGGGGCCGGTATTTAGACGGTCGGATAGGCTTGAGGTGGCGGGTCTCATAGCTCTTCAGGCGTTGCTCCAGTGATTCTGCACCGGTCGTGATCTGCATCCGCTCCAACACTTCCATCAATGCATCCCGGCGCTTAGGATCCATTACGTACTGTTGAAGCTTCTGAGATTTCGAGGGCTTATTGGCCCCCTCGTCTACCTCCGGCTCGTTTGATGCCTGATTGCCGGCATTGGCCTGCGAGCCCGCAACGATGTGCTCCATGATCGACAGCCGTTCTGCTGCTGAAGCCGCGTTCCATCCCTTAAGCAAGGTTTGTGCACCGAATTCCTGCGTCGTCAGCAGCACCAGCGTCTTGAAGGACGTACGATCAAAATTCTCATGGAGCCAGTTTTTCAGGGTGTTCCAGAAATTGGCGTGACTGTCAGTGAGATTGTCAGAGTAGAGCTTGACCTCGGTCTGTGTTTTGCCAGGAACCGTGACATCACCCATAACTTCAAGCCACAGAGACTCATCGGGCGCTAGGTCGTAGCAGTACTCTACGGCGACGAGCAGCTGGTACTGGAGCGCCTTGAATAGCAAAGTTGCGTCGAACGGCAAGGGAGCGGCGCCAGGTAGCGTAGTATTCAGGGATTGTGTCGTATCCATACATATTTTAATGATGGGCATGCTTCCACGACCAACGACTTGATAGCAGACTGAGCACGCGCATCGCCTCGTGACACATCAGCAAATCAATTAGATACCACTTGGCGTGAAGGGTACATACCGTTATTTATTTACTGTATATAAATACAGTATTTAATCAATATTCGATATATGCTAACAGCACTTGCATTATGTAGTCGATAAAAACCATTACTCCTACCCAAGGAATTCAAGCGAGTTTTGTAGACGCGCGCCAAAGAAATTTTTCGACTTTTCTATGGCCGAAAAATTTTTGACGGGAGCGTCGATAAATGTTCACGAGGCCGGGGGGGGCTCGAGCCTCCCCCCTCGGGGGTGGGGGTCGTCCGCCACGCTGCCTCGACGGCCGCGAGGGCGTCGGGCGGGTGGGCGGCCGGCTGGCCGGCGAGCGCCACACGGCGCTGTACTTGCGGCCGAAGCGCACGACGAGGCCGGCGTCGATAATGCGGCCAAGGGTGTCGATGGCGGGCTTGTAGGCCACGCCGGCCCGTTGGGCTACGTCGCGGCCTGCGATGCGCATGGCGAGGCCTTGGCGATGGCGTCGGATTCATGCCGGCACCTCGAACAGGGCGAAACCTCGATTAATAGGTGTAGTGCACTCGGTTTGATGCCTGGAGTGCATCCGGTCGTTTTTTCAAGCTATTCGGCATAACGCATTGCCCAATTCCTAAATTAGGAAGCCGGCAGTTCAGCATTCATGAGGGTTTCACACTGACTTGTGTAAAAATCTGTGTGAACTGGCAGAGTTATGGGGGAATCAGCAGCTCGCGGCCAAGACAATAAGCGGGCACGTCTGCCTGAGCAAATTGAAAACGAAGACACAGGCGGTCAGGACACAGAGGCTACAGATTGTAGGCACACGGGGGCAGGTCGCCGCGCGCGCGCGTGAGGCACATCGTGGGCCGCATCAGTCCTCCACCCCCCAAATTCACCGCCGCGCTACAGGCACGAGAACGCAACCCTCTCCAGCATTCTCATAACCTTCTGAGAATGCAATTAGCGGGGGCTGTCATAGGGGAAATGAGGTAAATAATACGTAAAAAACCTCTGAATTCTCTAATTCTCCCACCCCCATCTTTTCCACATCGCCGCCGTTTCCCCCTTGTCTTTGACCCTGATGCTGGATTCTTGCCCAAGAAAAAATTCGTCGTGATTGTGGCAGCCTGCTCGACTTTTCCTTGGCCGCGCTGCTACTGCTATTCCTGCGATTCTGCGACGACGATTCAGGTTGTAGATGCTTCCTTTAGCAGAATCGCAGGAATCGCTGTAGCAGCGGCTCGCGTCGCGTGGATCTATTTGTTCGGCGGGCCTTCCTTCAGCAATGCCGGGTTGACGTGCACCATGCGGGGTGCACCAACCGTCATCTTGACGCGGCCCAGTTCAACCAGGATATCGAGGACCGGATTCAAGTCTTCCTTTTTGCGCATCCCGGCGGGACCATTGTGCTGGATGTCCGTGAACGACATTTTCACGATATCTTGTTGTTTGAACTTGGTCACGAGCCAGTCGTTCAAGCGCTTTGCTTTGCTTGCCGCAGGAGTGGCTGGGGTGTTGAGCAGGCGTCGCGACTCGTTCAGGTGCCAACGTGCGATGCGGCAGGCATTCCTCATGGTGTTGTCATCGATATCGCCCGTGGCTCCTGCAACAACGTGGAAGAGCGCAGCCAATCGAGCGGCGTTGTCCGCGATTTTGCTGGCGACGTCACGGACGTCACGCAGCTCGCCGTCGTCATCCAGTTGCACTTCGATCTCGTCATGGAAAGTGATCCATACGCGTTTCGCTTCTTGCGTCAGATGCAAGAGGGCAGGATTCACGCGGCAATCCTCGATATATTGCGGCAGGTTCAGCAGCTCGGTGATACGTGCGCGATAGCGCTCCAGCATCGGCCAGTGCTCCGGGGCTTCGGTGAACATGCGCTTACCTTGGGTCGACTCGGGAGCCGCGACCAAGAATCGTGCGAGAAAGCCGCTGCCACGTGCTTGCTGGGCGCTCGCATCAAGGAATGCATTCAGCACGGAGTGCTGGACTTGAATGGCGACAGTCAGGCGGCCATGAGCGCTATACGACGAGTCGGCAGCACGACGGTCCGTGCGAATCGTCTTGCCGTCCCACAGCTCATTGATAGTGGCGAGGTTGCGCATCATGCTTTCCTTGCTCATGCCGTGACCACCGAACACAATGCCGCCTTCAGACGACATCAGGGCAGCCGACGGCCATTCCTTGGCGATGCAGTGGAGCAATGCTTCAGGCGTGGCGTCGCGATAGATGAGACGAGGAATGACGGGCGCAGCGGGTTTTTGCTGCTCATGCTCACGGAGCCGTTGCCGCAAATCTTTCTCGCTGCTTTTCCCTTTGTCGGAGTGTTCTGCCCCCTTGGTCGCCGCCTGCTCAAGCCCTTTCTTCACGCTCGTCCAGTGGGCCAAGTCCGCCGTGTATTCCTTCATGTTAGCTTCGGCCTCCTTCGCTTGCCGTTGTTCGTAATCGCGAATCGGCTTCGAAAAATGGCCGTCCAGCGTGCTTTTACGTTCGCCCGAGTCAGCCACCGACAAGAAGTACAGGCTGCTCGGTCCATCCAGCCCACGAGCACGCTCGACGTCATTTCGAGCTTGGCACGCTGCCGAGACCGAGGCCATCGCCGAGCAGGCCACCATTGCCATAGGAGCTTGGACGAACTGCTGCACTTCGATCGCGGCGTCAGCGACAATCGCCGGCAAAGCGTCGATGGGATACGGAATGTTCTCGACTTCCAGCGTGAGAGGCTCAGGGGGAAGCCATGCGATCACGCCGTCCAGGCTTTTCAGCAGGAACGAGAGATCCACCTTTTTGGCCTCGTCTGCATAGGCTTTGCGGCCCATGTCGATGAGCGTACCGAGCGTGATACCGCCTTCCGGCTTGATCTGTTGCCACTTTTGGCGCATGCCTTCGACGGTGTACTTCGGGCTACGGCGGCTCCATTGATCTGCAATTGCAAATCCCTGGACTTCGTCGCCCGTGCTTTTCAAGGCCATCAGCACACGCATCCAATCGTAGTAGTCATCGGCTTTGATGTACACCAGCGCACACCGAATCTCGATCAAGTCCTTGTCCGACAGCGTGTTGGTTCCGACAGCGACGGCGAAGCGGTCATCGCGCAGCCCTTTTGCAAACTTGTCGACGATCCATTGCGGGAGGTCTGCGATCTCTTGGTTGTCGAACAGGTCGCTGGATGCCTCCCATTCGTAGCGTTTGCCGGACACATGCAGCGAGCCAGGACCAACGACATAGCCATTGACCTTGAACTCGATATTACGGCCGAGCTTGCCTGCAAAGGCCAGCTTTTTATCTGCCCAGAAGTACAAGTGACGGCCGCCGCCGCCCGTCAATACTTCAGCGGTTTCAGGCAGGACGCTATTCTCGGCAATCAACGCATCGAAGTCATCGGTGCCGCTTTCCTTGTAGTCATCCATGTCGGCAACCACAAGCATTTTGCCGCTGTCGAGAATTTCAACACCGGTGCGTACGCCGACATTGAGATTAGGTGCCCTGAACCAGATGTTGATGACGGTCGGATCGGTAGTCGCTTCCTTGAACGAAGCGGTGCGGTGCGGGTGTTTGGCCGGGTGAGGGCAGCTTGCCTCACCGCACGCGCATTTGCCATCGATGGCACCCCACAAAGGAAATACCGGGATCCCCAAGGAAGCCATTTGGAGCGCAGACTGGTGTGCCGGCGACATGGTGGCGTTGGTTGCAAAGGTGCCGTTCACTTCGACGACTCCTTGCGGCACGCTGCGACGAATGCCTCGATTTCATCGGAGTGCCAGCCGGTCACGCTGGCACCGAGTTTGAAGGGCTGGGGGAACTTGCCATCACGGACCCAGCGCCAGATGGTGGCCGGGCTGACAGGCAGGATGCCGGATTTTTTCGGGGTGGTAGCGAGCTGTGCGATGCGGATGATACGGGGGGACATTTGATGCTCCTTTGTAATAGAACAACGAGGAGTATTTCAGTCCCGCCGTTTAAAGGCACTGGCAAGTCGTGTCACGACTTGCCATGACTGATGAGCCGGCTCACCGTTCGGTCATCAACATTCAGATCGTCCGCCACTGCGCCCACCGCCTCCTCGAAGCTCAAGCCGTTTTTGCGCAGGCGGCTCACCTCGCTGCGAATGACCATTCGGTTGATGTCCCAGTCTGCGCGAAAATGATCGCCGTGCTTGCCGAATCTTTCCAACGCACGCAGCGCATATTCCAGTACCTCATCAGCGTGTATATAGGCACGCTCCTCTAGGGGCGCCTCAGGATTCACACAGGCACGCCTTTCTGGACTGCTCAATGCCTCACGGCAGACGGCAGCAAAATCTGCGACCTCTCGGCGAACCTCTGGCTTCGGTAGACGACCGATTTTTCTCTCTGGTAGCATTTTGATTTCTCAAATTTAGTTTTGTTAGGCCCGAAGCTGCACAATGTCAGCGCCAACGCGCAGACCACCCAGGTAGTCCGCCCAACGCTGCATCATTGCCCGACGCGCAGGCAGGTGCGCCGTACGGTTATACGCTCGTCCGTTCGCATCCTTGACGGTATGCGCTAGTTGATGCTCGATGTAGTCGACGCGCTCTTCTAGCACCTCGTCGAGGATAGTGCGCGCCATGGCACGGAAACCATGGCCGGTCATGACATCCTTTCCGAAACCGAGGCAGCGCAAGGCCGCATTAATTGTGTTTTCGCTCATGCAGCGGTCTCCAGTGCGGATACTCGGGAAGACATACTTTCCGTGCCCCGTCATGCGGTGCATGGCGCGCAGGATGTCGACGGCCTGTGTGGCCAACGGAACGACATGGTCGTTCCGCATTTTCATTTTGTGTCCAGGAATGCGCCATTCGGCCGCGTCCAGATCGATCTCGACCCACTCCGCGCTACGCAGCTCTCCGGGGCGGACGAACACCAGCGGCGCCAGCTTCAGCGCGGCAGCAGCATAGGGATGGCCGCTATAGCCGTGGATCGCCTTGAGCAGCTTGGCTACCTCATGAGGCTCTGTAATCGCGGCGAAATGGTTTGCTTTCACCGATGCCAGCGCGCCTTTGAGGTCGGCCGTCACATCGCGCTCCGCCAAGCCAGTGGCCACCGCGAAGCGAAACACCTGCCCACATAGCGATTTGACGCGATGTGCGGATTCATTGGCGCCGCGCGCCTCGATCCTTTGGACTGCGACCAGCACATCGCGAGGCTTGATGGTGGAAATTGGTAGCGCCCCGATGGCAGGGAAGAGGTCCTTGGCCAGCCAGTTCTGCACCTTCTCCTGCGTCGTCGCGGCGCGTTCGGACTTGGTCTTTTCGAGCCATCGACGGGCCACTGCCTCGAACGTGTGTTCGCCGGCGATCAGTTTGGCATTCTTGGCATCGCGCTTGGCGGCACCGGGATCGATGCCGTCTGCAAGCAGCTCGCGCGCCTCTTGGCGCCGTGCACGCGCCTTGGCGAGACTGACGTCGGGGTAGACCCCCAATGCCAACGTCTTGCGCTTCCCAAGGAAGCGATAGTCGAGGCGCCAGTATTTGCCGGCAGCGTTAACGAGCAAGTACATGCCTTGCCCATCACTATGCTTATCCCCAGCCGGTTTAAGTTGTTTGACTTGTCGTACGAAGGTATCGCTCAATCCCATAGTTCATCTCACCGTGACGGTATGTGTTTATCGGTAGCCAGAGATACCGCCAAAAATGACGGTATCTTGTCGCGATGAGATGAGAGGAGATGAGACGAGGAGAGATAGCAAAAAACCCGCTCTCCCTAGGAAGGATGCGGGTTTTGAGCTGGGATGAGACGGTGTGCGTCATGCTAGTGGTGCCTCCGGCCGGAATCGAACCGGCACGCCTTTCGGCGCTTGATTTTGAGTCAAGTGCGTCTACCAATTCCGCCACAGAGGCGCAAGCGCAGGCGCGCATCTTAGCATATGTCATGCCAAACTGACCAGTCCATGCGTGGCGTCCGTGGCGCGCCCCGCGCTGGCGGTTCAGGCATCCATGCGCGCGCGCAGCGCCCGCAGCGCCGGCATCGGGCCGGTGACTTCGAGCGCGTGCTCGTGCACGGCCACGGTGACTTCGGCGGCACGACGCCGTGGCCAGCGCGCGCCGCGCGTGCGATACCGGACCGTGCCCGGGCCGCGTTCGGTCGGGACGTAGCCGAGCCGGTCCATTTCCTCGTCCAGCGTCCCGACCAGGTGGCAGGCCGAGAAGCGCGTGCTCACTTCGAGGCGTCCCGGCAGCACCCGCGCCAGCGGCAGCAGGCCGCCCAGCAGCAGCGGCAGCACGATATAGCCCAGCGGCGTGGCCGGCGCGCCCAGGTGGACGACGGTGGCCAGCGCGCCCAGTCCCAGCGCCAGCGTCAGCGCGAGCGCCGCCAGGCGCGGCGCGGGCAGGGCGGCCGGCAGGCGCCGCGCCCGTTCCTGGATGTGCTGGATGTCGGAAAACGTCACGCTCTTCATGGTGGGGCTCCCGGAATCGGATAGCGGCCTCGACTGGCCGCACCTGCCATTGTCGGCAAGCGCCCCGTTTCGGATTTGATCATTCTCAAAGCTGCTTTTTCTTGAATGAACTGTTTTGAGAGCAAGAGTTCATGGGGAAACCCGCCGATGAATGTGCGAAAAATGGCTGAGATTTGTGCGCAATCTAACGGTGGGTGTGGTGGGTCGAACTTAAGCTGTGACCAAGAATCGGTATAAGGACGTCATCGCCGGTTCCCCGGAAAGTGAGTCCCTGATAACTTATCAACGGAACTATCATGAAACTGACATCTCTCGTTCTGAGCTCGCTGCTGGCCGGCGCGGCCCTCGTTACGCAAGGCGCGTACGCCCAGGCCATCGACCGCAGCGCGCCGCTCGTGACGGTGGACGACGGCGTGGGCGGCTTCAACGCGCATTTCGGCGACAGCTTTGCCGCTTCCACCACGGGCAGCACCTTCACCGATATCTTCACCTTCAACGTGGGCACGCCGTTCGACGCGGCCGGGTCCGTGACCTCGTCCTACCTGAACACCCCGCTCACCAAGGACCTCCTGATCACGGGCCTGAACCTGTACCGCTACGACCCGCTCACCAACGCCATCCTCGGCAGCGCCATTTCCGGCATCAACAATACCGGCTTCGGCGAGCATCCGACGGATTCCTGGTCGCTGGAAGCGTTCGGCCTGCAGGCCGGCTACTACGCCGTGCGCGTCGACGGCCAGGTGCTGGGCGCCGGCGGCGGTGCGTTCGGCGCCGACTTCACCATCTCGCCGGTACCGGAACCGCAGACCTGGGGCATGCTGCTGGCCGGCCTGGGCCTGCTGGGCACGACGGCGCTGCGGCGCCGGGCGCTCGTCCGCGACAGGGCCTGAACGGCGTCGCAGCGGAAAGAAAAAAGCCACCCGGACCCGGGTGGCTCGTGTCGTGGCGCGCCCGCTCAGCGGGCCCGGCGGTACAGGCGGAAGCGCTCGTCGCGGTCGGACGGCCGCCGGCCTTCCCACAGCAGCGTCCAGTCGCGTGCGCGGAACGGTTGCGCCGCGCCGCCGCGTACCAGGGCGCCGTTCTGCATCGGTCCCGGCAGCGTCGGCGCCTTGATGCTGTCCTGCAGCAGCAGGTAGCTGCAGGTGCCGCCGTCGACCGGGGCGAACGGCAGGTGGCCGAAGTAGGCGAACGAGGCGCGCTGGGCCGTGCCGACGTTGGTGTCGATGCAGTCGGCGTCGGCCGGCAGGCGCGCGGCGATCTGCTGGGCCACGCTGGCGTAGCTGCGGGCATAGTTCAGGTCCGGCAGGAATAGGGTCATCAGGAGTACCCACAGCAGGATCAGGCCGCTCGAGGACAGCACCACGGCGCGCCACAGCACCGAGGGCTGGCGCGACAGGCGCCAGTGCACCAGGAAGAACCAGCCGATGGTGGCGGCGGCGGCGACGGTGACGGCCACGATGCCCACTTCCGGCCTGAAGCCCGGCACCAGCTTGAGGGCGTTCTTGGCGAGCTGGGCGGGCCAGCCGGTCAGCTTGGCGACCCAGAACAGCCAGATGATGCCGCCCAGCAGGGTCAGCACCATCACCGAGAACCAGTCGATCGCATTGATCGCGCCGCGCTTCATGGTCGGCAGGCCGAACGCGGCCATCAGCGCCAGCGGCGGCAGCAGCTTGAGCAGGTCGCCGCTTTCCGGCACCGGATCGCACAGGATCAACAAGGCCAGCGCGCCGACGAAGCCGGTCGGCAGGATGATGTGCAGCAGCCCGTGCTGGCGCCGCCAGGCCCAGGCGGCCCAGGCGGCGAACGGCCAGGCCGGCCAGAAGTACCAGATGCCGACGCGGAAGAAGGCCTTCAGCGATTGCCAGCCCGGGATGCTCAGCTGGCTCGCGTTCCAGGCCAGCCATTCGCCGACCGGCGACACGCCGTAGGGCTGGACGACGGCCGACGGCAGCACCCAGACCATGGTGACCAGCAGCCCCACGCAGGCGGCCTGGCCCAGGTGGCGCAGCACGGGCGCCGACGGCATCTTGAGCAGGCGGGTGCACAGGTACAGCGCCGCGATCACCACCAGCGGCGGGGCGAAGCCGCGCGTCAGCGACAGCAGGCCGAGCGCCAGGCCGGCCAGCAGCGCGTTACGGGTGGTCATGTCCTCGATCAGGCGCACCGAGCGGAACAGGAACCACGACAGCAGGGCGCCCTGCAGCGTGACGGCCAGCGTCTCGTGGCTGTGCAGCAGCAGGCCCAGGGAACCCAGGTAGATCAGGACCGCGGTGTCGGCCAGCGTGCGGCCGTAGTCGTCCGGTTCGGGCTGGCCGCCGAAGGCGAGGCGCAGCGGCTGGGCCTCGGCGCGCCGGCCCAGGTGGAAGGCGGTCTTCCATAGCGACAGGGTGCCGATCACGAAGATGCCGATGGTGGACATGCGCGCGCCCATCACGTCGCCGACCAGCCAGCCGAACAGCTTGATGCACAGCGCGCCGAGCCAGAACGCCAGCGGTCCTTCGTCCGGCATCGGCAGGCCGGCCACGTGCGGCAGCAGCCAGTCCTGGAAGCCGCCGTGCGCCATCGTCCACATGATGCCGAAGCTGGCGGCGTCATCCTTCCACGGATCGCGCCCGATCAGGCCCGGCAGGATATAGAGCAGGCCGAGTCCGTAGAGCGCCCAGCGGGGCAGGGCGAGGGTGGCGGCGGCGGGAAGGCGGACTGGTTTCATCGATAACTGATCCCGTAATAAGTGATGCAGGGAATGAGTCGCGTAGTATAAGGGACATCGGCATGCTGCCGCCGGCGGGCGCGGCGCCGGTGGGCGGCGCGCCGGCGCCGGCGAAAACGCGGCAAAAAAAAAGGAAGCCCCTGGGCTTCCTTCTTGGAAGCCCGCAGGCTTCCTTGGCGATCGCTCGTCGGGACTTAGCCGTTGGCGACGGAAGTCTTCGAACCGACCGAACCGAACTTCTGGCGGAACTTCTCGACGCGGCCAGCGGTGTCGACGATCTTGTGCTTGCCGGTGAAGAACGGGTGCGACTCGGCCGAGACTTCGATCTTGACCAGCGGGTAGTCCTTGCCTTCGAAGTTGATGGTCTCGCGGGTAGCGATGGTCGAACGGGTGATGAACTTGAAATCGCACGACAGGTCGTGGAAGACGACTTCGCGGTAATCCGGATGGGTATTAGCTTTCATGATGCGCCTTGATTAAGTTGGTAGCCAAACGGCACTTCGTCGGTCGACCTGCTTCTTGACCCGATTGCCGATCACTTGCCAGGGTTGGATACGGAACCGGAGATTATAAGGCAGGCTGGTTCGCGAGGCAACCGATGGCGCCCGGATACCGGCGCGGCGCGTTCAGCCGGCGTGCAGGCGCGACAGCATGGCGACGATCATGCCGGCAAAACCGATGGCCATGGTGATGGTGGTGGCCGCGATCCATTTGCTCAGGTGCGCGGATTCGCCGTGGATGTCGGCCTTCAGTTCGGCTTTCAGTTCCGCCAGGTCGGATTTGTTCGGCAACATGGTGAGGGTGGTGTCGAAACGGGTTTCGAGGACCGTCAGGCGCCGCTCGATCTGGTGGTTGCCATGGCGCTGGGCGGACAGGTCGTGCACGGCGTCGGTGGTCATCGTGGTCTCCTTGGTGGCATCGGGAAGGATTGTCTCCCCTTGACCGTCGCAAGAAGTTGACCTGCATGAAGCGTCGTGCATAAAAAAGAAAAGGGCGAGATCGACTCGCCCTTTCCTGGATGCCAACGGCTGGGATCAGCCGCCGCGACGCATCAGGTCGAAGAATTCGACGTTGTTCTTGGTCGCGCGCATCTTGTCGAGGATGAACTCCATCGCCTCGATCTCGTCCATCGAGTACAGCAGCTTGCGCAGGATCCAGATCTTCTGCAACTGGTCCGGCTTGATCAGCAGTTCTTCACGGCGGGTACCCGACTTGTTCAGGTTGATCGCCGGGTAGACGCGCTTCTCGGCCAGGCGGCGCTCCAGGTGCACTTCCATGTTGCCGGTGCCCTTGAACTCCTCGTAGATCACGTCGTCCATGCGCGAGCCGGTCTCGATCAGCGCGGTGGCGACGATGGTCAGCGAGCCGCCTTCCTCGACGTTGCGGGCGGCGCCGAAGAAACGCTTCGGACGCTGCAGCGCGTTGGCGTCGACACCGCCGGTCAGCACCTTGCCCGAGGCCGGGATCACGGTGTTGTAGGCGCGCGCCAGGCGGGTGATCGAGTCCAGCAGGATCACGACGTCCTTCTTCATCTCGACCAGGCGCTTGGCCTTTTCCAGCACCATCTCGGCGACCTGCACGTGGCGGGTGGCCGGTTCGTCGAAGGTCGAGGCGACCACTTCGCCGCGCACCGAACGCTGCATCTCCGTCACTTCTTCGGGACGTTCGTCGATCAGCAGGACGATCAGGGTGACGTCGGGGTGGTTGGCGGTGATCGCGTGGGCGATGTGCTGCAGCATGACCGACTTGCCGGACTTCGGCGAGGCCACCAGCAGGCCGCGCTGGCCCTTGCCGATCGGCGAGATCAGGTCGACGATGCGGCCGGTGATGTTTTCCGCGCCGTTCATGTCGCGCTCCAGGCGCAGCGGGACCGACGGGTGCAGCGGGGTCAGGTTCTCGAACAGGATGCGGTGCTTCGAGGCTTCGGGCGATTCGCCGTTCACCTTGTCCACCTTCACCAGCGCGAAGTAGCGCTCGCCGTCCTTCGGCGTGCGCACTTCGCCTTCGATCGAGTCACCCGTATGCAGGTTGAAGCGGCGGATCTGGGACGGCGAGATGTAGATGTCGTCCGTCGAGGCCATGTAGCTCGCATCCGGCGAACGCAGGAAACCGAACCCGTCCGGCAACACCTCGAGCGCGCCGTCGCCGAAAATCTGCTCGCCTTGTTTCGCGCGCTTCTTGAGGATCGCGAACATCAGTTCTTGTTTGCGCAGGCGGGCTGCGTTGTCGATATCCAGGCTGATCGCCATCTCCAGAAGGGCGGAGACGTGCATTGCCTTCAGTTCAGATAAGTGCATGTGTCGGGTGTCCCGTGACGGGAAAGTAAAGGTAGGGGAGGGAACTGCGTGGGTTAATCAAGTGGATGGGACCGGTCGATCGCCTATCCGTTCCGGACAAGGCGGCAGTGCGGGCGCGCTGCCGCCACCTGTGACTAGTGTATCAGATGTTGCTATCGATGAAAGCCGTCAGTTGACCCTTGGCCAGGGCGCCGACCTTCTGCGCAGCCACTTGGCCGTTCTTGAACAGGATCAGGGTCGGGATGCCGCGAATGCCGAACTGGGCCGGCACGGCCTGGTTCGCGTCGACGTCCATCTTGGCGATCTGGATCTTGCCGCCATATTCCTTCGCCACTTCTTCCAGGATCGGGGCGATCATCTTGCAGGGGCCGCACCACTCGGCCCAGAAATCGACCAGCACCGGCAGGTCGGCCTTCAGCACGTCGGTTTCGAAAGATGCATCGCTGATGTGTTTGATGTTTTCGCTCATGTTTTCCTCAATGTGAGGTAGGTCAGTTAATGCCTGAAAGGGTATCGAAAATCTCGATGCTTCCGAGATCCCTGTCGCCGGTCCCGCTCGGCAGATCCGGCCGATCCCATGCTTGTCAGACTGGTTTGCCTCACAATGGTGGAGACATTGTGCGCAAGATCAATAGTGGAAGAGCTGCAAGAGAATATCAGGCGGGGATTAGTCGGAATAATAACCGATTTTTTTCGAACGTGTTCGTGAGCGTTGTGCAAAATCCCGGCGGCCTGGCGAACGGGCCTGGACGGGGAGCACGGCGGGCGGGAAACGGGGGCGAACGTCGCATTATCCCGCAAAACGCCGGCCCGTGCCTGCGCCGGACGGAAAGATGTGGCGGCATGGTCGAAACGCCATCGCCATGCGCGCCGTCCACGCCGTTCAGCCGACGCTGCCCGTGAACTTGTACAGGTCGCCGGGATGCCACATCGTCACCACCGAGGCCACCCGGCCCTGCGAGGTCGTGCGGCGCTTGAGCACCAGGCAGGACGTGCCCACGGCGATGCCGAGCATTTCGGCCACTTCGCGCGGGGCCGGCAGCGCCTCGATGCTGTAGGTGGCGCCCTGCAGCGGCGCGGCGACCATCAGGTGCTCGTTCGGCGTGATGCGGCTGAAATCCTGCTCCAGGTAGGCCGGCGCGCAGGCCGGGTTGACCCAGCGGTCCTCGACCTGGATCGGCTGGCCGTTCTCGTCGTGCACGATCAGCGAGTGGAACAGCGGCGCGCCGGGCGCCAGTTCGAACTGCAGCGCCAGCGCCTCGCTCGCCGCGCCCTGTTCCAGCAGGCGCGGATGGCTGGCGTGGGCGTGGCCGCGCGCGTGCACCTCGTCGGCGATGTTGCGGATCTCGACCAGCGTGGCCTGGTACTTCTGCGGCGCGACGTAGGTGCCGGACCCCTGGCGGCGCGTGAGCACCTGTTCCGCGGTGAGTTCGCGCACGGCGCGGTTGACCGTCATGCGCGACACCCCGAACTGGCGCACCAGGGCCTGCTCGGACGGTACCAGGTCGCCCTCCTTCCAGCGGCCGGCGGCGATTTCGCCGACCAGGTAATCCTTGATGCGCTGGAAAATCGGTGTGCTGTCTTGCGCGATCTGTTCGTCCAAACTACTCTCCGGGATTCAGGGATGTCATTGCGGCACTGACGGGACATTCTAGCATCGCGCACCGCGCGAATTCGAAAGCAAGACCCGAAGTGTTCGCCGCGCCGCCGGCGCGTACGATGGCGTCATCGCGAACCTGGAGACCGAGATGCCTACCGCCACCCGCCATCCCGCAGCGCCCGCCTACGCCACCGACGACGAACGCTGGGCCGCCGTCTGTGCCCGCGCCGCCGACGCCGACGGGGTGTTCTACTATTCCGTGCGCAGCACCGGCGTGTTCTGCCGGCCTTCGTGCCCGTCGCGCACGCCGCGCCGCGCCAACGTCGCCTTCCATGCCAGCACCGGCGCTGCCGAGGCGGCGGGCTTTCGCGCCTGCCTGCGCTGCCGTCCGCGCGAGGCGCCGCTGGCCGTGCGCCAGGCCGAGGCGGTGGCGCAGGCCTGCCGCCTGATCGACGCCGCCGAGGACGCGCCGGACCTGGCCAGCCTGGCCGCGGCCTGCGGCATGAGCCGCTTCCACTTCCACCGCGTCTTCAAGGCGCACACCGGGATCACGCCCAGGGCCTATGCCGCCGCGCGCCGCGCCGAGCGCCTCAAGCGGGGACTGGCGCAGGCCCCCAGCGTCACCGTCGCCGCCTACGACGCCGGCTTCCATTCCAGCGGCCGCTTCTACGCCGCCACGCCGGGCGTGCTGGGCATGACGCCGCGCCGCTACCGCACGGGCGGCGCCGGCGAGGCGATCCGCTTCGCGGTGGCCCAGTGCTCGCTGGGCGCGCTGCTGGTGGCCGCCACCGGCAAGGGCATCTGCAGCATCCTGCTGGGCGACGATCCCGACGCGCTGGTGCGCGACCTGCAGGACCGCTTCCCGCGCGCCGACCTGGCCGGCGCCGAGCTGGACTTCGAGCGCACCGTGGCCCAGGTGGTCGCCTTCGTCGAAGCGCCGCGCATCGGCCTGGACCTGCCACTGGACGTGCGCGGCACCGCCTTCCAGCAGCGCGTGTGGCAGGCCCTGCGCCAGATCCCGGCGGGCAGCACCGTCGGCTACGCCGAACTGGCGGCGCGCCTGGGCATGCCGCAAGGCGCCCGCGCCATCGCCGGCGCCTGCGCCGCCAACCCGGTCGCCGTCGCCATCCCCTGCCACCGCGTGGTGCGCAACGACGGCGCGCTCGCCGGCTATCGCTGGGGCGTGGAACGCAAGCAAGCGCTGCTGGACCGCGAACTTGAGCAAAACTAAACCGGGGTCAGAGCCGGGGTCAGAGCCCGGTTTTTGGAAATGGTCCTAGGTCAATGGACGGCCAAGGATGAGCGCGGGCTGGTGCGGCGGCGCCGTGCCGAGCGGGCGGCTGCTGTTGCTCGCATAGCGAATTTGCTCCAGCATGTCGGCCGCCAGATCCTGCTCGAAGAACTTGCGGTATGTCGCCTGGCGTGCCGGTGGGTCGGCCGCCATGTCGCTGTACACCGGGTGCGGCGTGATGATGTCGCTGTCGTCGCCCAGGGCATTGATCCGGTAGCTCGACCAGGGATAGTCGGACGGCGTTGCGACCATGCCCGCGCGCACAGGGTTGAGCTCGATATAGCGATGGCATGCCATCAGGTAGTGCGCATCCATCACCAGGCAGGAACGGAAGCGTCCTTCCCACAGGGTGCCGGTACGCGCATGGCGGCGATTGAAATACTGGACGTAGCGTTGGCCGAGCCGTTGCATCAACCTGCTGGGCCCGTCGGTGTCGCCCGGCGACATCAATAGATGGACATGGTTGGTCATCAGGACGTAAGCGTGGACCGCGCAATCGCAATCCTGTGCGCATTCGCGCAACACGTCGAGGTAGACCAGGTAATCGGAAGGATGCCCGAAGCACGGTATCCGGTTGTTGCCGCGCTGGATGATATGCAAAGGGACGTCGGGCATCACGGTGCGGGTCGGGCGTGGCATGGTGCGTCGGGATCGTGGGGTGGGAGCGACACCGTATAACGCCGGGCGAATCGGTGCGCGAGGAATGTCAAGCTTGCGAGACATTTCCAAAAACCGGGCTCTGACCCCGGCTCTGACCCCGGTTTGATGTGGATTGACCAATGTGCAGATTTCGCTACACTCGGCGTTTGCTGATCTTTACTGGAGACCCCGATGCGCCTGCGCCAGCTTTCCCTGCAGTGTTCCCTGTTCGTCCTCGCTTCCTGCGGGACGCTGTCCGCGGCCCTGGCCGATACCGTGATCGACAACGCCAACGGCTATACGCTGAACGCCAGGGGGGACATCGTCCAGTTTTCCTCGCTGGCCTTCGGCGACGACGGCAGGATCATCGCGGTCGGCGCGGCCAAGGAGGTCGCGGCGAAGGCGCCGCGGGCGCGCCATGTCGACATGAAGGGCCGCACCGTGCTGCCGGGGCTGATCGATGCGCACGGCCACGTGTTCGGGCTGGGCGAGATGCTGATGCAGCTCGACCTGTCCGCCACCACCTCGCTGCCGCAGGCGCTCAAGGCCATCGGCGACTACGCGAAGGCCACGCCGAAGGCGGCCTGGCTGCGTGGGCGCGGCTGGAACCAGGAGAACTGGAAGCTGGGCCGCTTCCCGACCGCGCAGGAACTCGATGGCGTCAGCGGCGACCGCCCGGCCTGGCTGGAGCGCGTCGACGGCCACGCCGGCTGGGCCAACAGCCGCGCGCTGGCGCTGGCCGGCATCACGAAGGACACGCCGGACCCGGTCGGCGGCAAGATCGTGCGCGACGCGAGCGGCGCCGCCACCGGCGTGCTGGTCGACGCGGCGCAGGACCTGATGCGCAACGTGCTGCCGCAGCCCACCGAGCAGGACGGCCGCGCGATGCTCGACAAGGCGCTGCAGAAGATGGCCAGCGTCGGCCTCACCAGCGCCCACGACGCCGGCATCGGCGTCGCCCAGGACCGCCTGTACCGCGACTACGCCGACCACGGCAAGCTGACCGCGCGCATCTACGCGATGATCGGCGGCACCGGCGCCGACTTCGACCAGCTCGCGCAGAACGGCCCGCTCGACAGCTACGGCCACGACATGTACGCGCTGCGCGCCGTCAAACTGTACTCGGACGGCGCGCTGGGCAGCCGCGGCGCCGCGCTGCTGGCGCCCTATACCGACGATCCGCACTCGCACGGCCTGCTGTTCAATACCAACGAGCAGATCGACGCGATGATCGCCAAGGCGATGCGCAAGGGCTACCAGGTCAACGTCCACGCCATCGGCGACGCCGGCAACAAGCAGATCCTCGACACCTTCGCCAAGGAGATCCCGGCCCTGCAGGGCGCGCTGCTGCGCCACCGCATCGAGCACGCCCAGATCGTCGCGCCCGAGGACATCCCGCGTTTCCGCGCCATCGGCATCATCCCGTCGATGCAGCCGACCCACGCCACGTCGGACAAGAACATGGCCGAGCAGCGCGTCGGCCCGAACCGCATCAAGGGCGCCTACGCCTGGCGCAGCTTCCTGGCCCAGGGCTCGCGCATCGCCTGCGGCTCCGACTTCCCGGTCGAGGCGCCGAACCCGTTCTTCGGCATCCACGCCGCCGTCACGCGCCAGGACGCCGGCGGCCAGCCGGTCGCCGGCTGGTATCCGGAGCAGGAGATGTCGTTGAAGGAGGCGTTCCGCTGCTTCACGCTCGATGCCGCCTGGGCCGGCCACCAGGAACGGGACCTGGGCAGCCTCGAGACCGGCAAGTACGCCGACTTCATCGTCATCGACCGCGACCTGTTCAAGATGTCGCCGTACGACATCGCCAGGACCGCCGTGCTGGAAACCTGGGTCGGCGGCCGCCAGGTCTACAAGAAGCGATGAGCGCAGGTGCGCCCCCGTGCGCACCGAACGAGCCGGTGCGCTGGCCGGGCGCGGGACGGCCACGAAAAATGGATTGACGAGGTTGTATAGACAACCTAGACTGATTCCTGGTCGGGGTGCCGCCGCACCCCGCGCGTCCATTTTCGAGGAATCGCCATGACCCACGCCACGCCGCCCCAGCAGGACCCGCGCTTCGATCCCACCCGCGTCATCCGCGCCCCGCGCGGCAGCGAGCTCGCCTGCAAGAGCTGGCTGACCGAGGCGGCCTACCGCATGCTGCAGAACAACCTCGATGCCGAGGTGGCGGAGGATCCGCAGCGCCTGGTCGTCTACGGCGGCATCGGCCGCGCCGCGCGCGACTGGGCCTGCTTCGACCAGATCCTGGCCTCGCTGCGCGCGCTGGAAGACGACCAGACCCTGCTGGTCCAGTCGGGCAAGCCGGTCGGCGTGTTCCAGACCCATCCGGACGCGCCGCGCGTGCTGCTGGCGAACTCGAACCTGGTGCCGAAGTGGGCGGACTGGGAACACTTCAACGAGCTCGATCGCAAGGGCCTGTTCATGTACGGCCAGATGACGGCCGGCAGCTGGATCTACATCGGCACCCAGGGCATCGTGCAGGGAACCTACGAAACCTTCGCCGAAGCCGGGCGCCAGCACTTCGGCGGCGACCTGCGCGGCCGCTGGATCCTGACGGCCGGCCTGGGCGGCATGGGCGGCGCCCAGCCGCTGGCGGCGACCTTCGCCGGCGCCGTGTCCTTGACCGTCGAGTGCCGCCAGAGCAGCATCGACTTCCGCCTGCGCACGCGCTACCTCGACAAGCAGGCGCGCGACATCGACGAGGCGCTGGCCATGGTCCGCGACCACAAGGAACGCGGCGAGGCGGTGTCGATCGGCCTGCTCGGCAACGCCGCCGAGGTGCTGCCCGAACTGGTGCGCCGCGCCCGCCGCGAGGGCGGCCTGGTGCCGGACCTGGTCACCGACCAGACCTCGGCGCACGACCTGGTGCACGGCTACCTGCCGTGCGGCTGGACCGTCGAGGAGTGGCTGGACGCCCAGCGCGACCCGGCGCGCCACGCCGAGCTGCGCCATGCCGCGGGCGAATCCTGCGCCGCCCACGTGCGCGCGATCCTCGACTTCAAGGACCTGGGCGCCCGGGCCGTCGACTACGGCAACAACATCCGCCAGGTCGCGCTCGACCACGGCGTGGCCGACGCCTTCGACTTCCCCGGCTTCGTGCCGGCCTACATCCGCCCGCAGTTCTGCGAGGGCCGCGGCCCGTTCCGCTGGGTGGCGCTGTCCGGCGACCCGGACGACATCCGCAAGACCGACGACAAGATCAAGGAACTGTTCCCGCAGCACGCGCGCGTGCACCGCTGGCTCGACATGGCGCGCGAGCGCATCGCCTTCCAGGGCCTGCCGGCGCGCATCTGCTGGCTGGGCCTGGGCGAGCGCCACCTGGCCGGCCTGGCGTTCAACGAGATGGTGCGCAACGGCGAACTGAAGGCGCCGATCGTGATCGGCCGCGACCACCTCGACACCGGCTCCGTCGCCAGCCCGAACCGCGAGACGGAAGCCATGCGCGACGGCACCGACGCCGTGTCCGACTGGCCGCTGCTGAACGCGATGCTGAACACGGCCGGCGGCGCCACCTGGGTGTCGCTGCACCACGGCGGCGGCGTCGGCATGGGATACTCGCAGCACGCGGGCGTGGTCATCGTCGCGGACGGCAGCGCGGCGGCCGACAAGCGCCTGGCGCGCGTACTGGTCAACGATTGCGCCTCGGGCGTGATGCGCCATGCCGATGCCGGCTACGAGCTGGCGATCGCCACCGCGAAGCGCTTCGGCCTCACCCTTCCCATGATCCAGCAACACGACGAGTAATATGAACCATCAACTGACCCTGGAACCCGGCTCGCTGAGCCTGGCCGACCTGCGCGCCGCCTGGAGCGCGCACGGCACGCTGGCGCTGGCCGCCAGCGCACGCGCGCCCATCGAGGCGTCCGCCGCCGCCGTCCAGGCCATCGTCGCCAAGGGCGACCCGGCCTACGGCATCAACACCGGCTTCGGCCTGCTGGCCAAGCGCCACATCCCGCCCGAGCAGCTCGAGCGGCTGCAGCAGAACCTGATCCTGTCGCATGCCGTCGGCACCGGCGAATTGCTCGCCGACGACGTGGTGCGCCTGGTCCTCCTGACCAAGATCGGCAGCCTGGCGCGCGGCTATTCCGGCGTGCGCCCGCTGATCGTCGACACCCTGGTCGCGCTGTATAACGCCGGCATCATGCCGGCGATCCCGTCCCAGGGCTCGGTCGGCGCGTCCGGCGACCTGGCGCCGCTGGCGCACATGACCCTGGCCATCCTGGGCGTGGGCCAGGTGCGCGTGCACGGCGAGCTGCAGCCGGCCGCCGCCGCCCTGCGCGCGGCCGGCATCGCGCCGGTGACGCTGGCGGCCAAGGAAGGGCTGGCCCTGATCAACGGCACCCAGGTGTCGACGGCGCTGGCGCTGCACGGCCTGTTCCTGGCCGAGCGCCTGCTGGAGGCGGCGATGGTGGCCGGCGCGCTGTCGCTGGACGCCGCGCGCGGCAGCGACGCCCCGTTCGACCCGCGCGTGCACGCCGTGCGCGGCCAGCCGGGCCAGATCGCGGCCGCGCGGATCTACCGCGAACTGGTGGCCGGCAGCGCGATCCGCGCCTCGCACCTGGTCGGCGACGAGCGCGTGCAGGACCCGTACAGCCTGCGCTGCCAGCCGCAGGTGATGGGCGCCGTGATGGACCTGGTCGGCCAGGCCGGCCGCACCCTGCTGATCGAAGCGAACGCCGTCACCGACAATCCGCTGGTGTTCCTCGGCGACGACGGCCAGGCGCGCTGCGAGGTCGTCTCGGGCGGCAACTTCCACGCCGAGCCGGTGGCCTTCGCGGCCGACACGCTGGCGCTGGCCATCGCCGAGATCGGCGCGCTGGCCGAGCGCCGCATCGCGCTGCTGATCGACGCCACGCTGTCCGGCCTGCCGCCGTTCCTGGTGCGCGAGCCGGGCGTGAATTCCGGCTTCATGATCGCCCACGTGACGGCCGCCGCGCTGGCTTCGGAAAACAAGTCGCTGGCGCATCCGGCCAGCGTCGACAGCCTGCCGACGTCGGCCAACCAGGAAGACCACGTCAGCATGGCCACGTTCGCGGCGCGGCGCCTGGGCCAGATGGCGCAGAATACCGGCGTCATCGTCGGCATCGAACTGCTGGCGGCGGCGCAGGGCATCGAGTTCCACCGCCCGCTGACGAGTTCCGCGCACCTGGAGCACGTGCACGCGCGGCTGCGCGATCGCGTGCCGGCCTTCGACGCCGACCGCTTCTTCGCGCCGGACATCGAGGCCGCGCGCGCGATGGTGATGGACGGCGAGCTGTCGGCGGCGTGCAAGGACCTGTTCGCGGTGCTGCATCCATGAATGGCAGGGTGGGCATGCGAGGCCCCCGGCCTCAGATGCCCACCCTGCGCCTGGCGACATGAATCACAGGAGGGACGATGGATTACACGTTCAAGGCGGGATCGGTCCCGCTGCTGCTGTCGATGCCGCATGCCGGCACCGACATTCCCGACGAGATCGCGGCGCGCATGGCGCCCTGCGCCCTGGCGCGCGCCGACACCGACTGGCACCTGCCCGCGCTGTACGCCTTCGCCGAGGAGATGGGCGCCTCGACGCTGGCGGCGCGCTGGTCGCGCTATGCGATCGACCTCAATCGCCCGCCCGAGGACACCAACCTGTACCCCGGCCAGGACACCACCGGCCTGTGCCCGGTCGACACCTTCGGGCGCGAACGCCTGTACCGGGAAGGCATGGAGCCCGACGCCGACGAGGTCGCGCGGCGCCTGCAACGCTACTGGCGTCCGTACCATGCGCAGCTGGGCGCGGAACTGGAACGCCTGCTGGCGCTGCACGGCAGGGTGGTGCTGTGGGATGCCCATTCGATCGCGTCGCGCGTGCCGCGCTTCTTCGAGGGGCGCCTGCCCGACCTGAACTTCGGCACCGCCGACGGCAGGTCCTGCTCGCTGCAGCTGGAAGGCGCGATGATCCAGGCCGCCAACGCCCAGGACCGCTTCTCCTTCGTGTTCAACGGCCGCTTCAAGGGCGGCCACATCACGCGCTTCTACGGCGATCCGGCGCGCGGGGTGCACGCGATCCAGCTCGAGATGTGCCAGTGCCTGTACATGGACGAGACGCCGCCGTTCGCCTGGCGTCCGGACGTCGCCGCCGAGGTGCAGCCGCTGCTGCGGCGCCTGCTCGGCACGGCGCTGGAGTGGGTGCGCGCATGAACGCCGCCGGTGCCCTGTTCGCGCGCCACGCGCTGCTGCCCGAAGGCTGGCGCCACGACGTGCTGCTGGAATGGGACGCGCACGGCGACCTGGCCGCCGCGACGCCGGACGCGCCCGCGCCCGCGGGCGTGGAACGGGCCACGTACGTCGTGCCCGGCATGGTCAACCTGCATTCGCACGCCTTCCAGCGCGCGCTGGGCGGCCTGACCGAGCGCGCCGGCGACGGCCAGGACAGCTTCTGGACCTGGCGCGCGCTGATGTACCGCTTCGCCAACCGGATCTCCCCGGACCAGGTCGAGGCCATCGCCGCCCAGCTGTATGCCGAGTGCCTGCGCCATGGCTACACGGCGGTGTGCGAATTCCACTACCTGCACCGCGCCCCGGACGGCGCGCCGTACGCGGCGCCGGCCGAGATGGCGCTGCGCATCGCCCGGGCGGCGCAGGCCGGCGGCATCGGCCTGACGCTGCTGCCGGTGCTGTACGCCTGGGCGGGGTTCCAGGACATGCCCTTGCGGCCGGAGCAGCGGCGTTTTCGCAGCGACCCCGACCAGGTGCTGGACATCGTCGCGGCGCTGGAACCGCTGCGCGGTCCGCAGCTGGAGGCGGGCGCGGCGCCGCATTCGCTGCGCGCCGCCTCGTCGGCCCAGCTGCGCGCGCTGGCGCAGGGGCTGCCGGCTGGCCGGCCGCTGCACATCCACGTCGCCGAGCAGCAGGCCGAGGTGGCGCAATGCCTGGACGCCACCGGCCGCCGCCCGGTCGAATACCTGATGGAGCAGGTGGCGGTCGATGCGCGCTGGTGCCTGGTGCATGCGACCCACCTGGCCGACCATGAAGTCGGCATGCTGGCCGCCAGCGGCGCCGTCGCCGGCCTGTGCCCGACCACCGAGGCCAACCTGGGCGACGGCCTGTTCCCGCTGGAACCCTATCTCCAGGCGGGCGGGCGCTTCGGCATCGGCAGCGACAGCCACGTGTCGCACAGCCCGGTCGAGGAATTGCGCTGGCTGGAGTACGGACAGCGCCTGGTCCTGCAGCGCCGCAACATCGCCGTGGACGGCAGGCAACGCGACGTCGCCGCCTTCCTGTGGACGCAGGCCCTGGCGGGCGGCGCCCAGGCGGCCGGGCGCCGCGTCGGACAGTTGCGCGTCGGACACCGCGCCGACCTGCTGGTGCTGGATGACCTGCACCCGAACCTGGACGGGGCGGACACTGGCGAAGTGCTGGGCCGGTTCCTGTTCTGCGGCAACGACAATCTCGTGCGCGACGTGCTCGCCGGCGGGCGCTGGGCCGTGCGCGGCGGGCGCCACGTGGACCAGGACGGGATCGCGCGGCGCTACGCCGCCGCCATGCGTGAGCTGCGCGCGGCGTGATCGGGTTATGCTGTCGGCGACATGCTGGATGACCGAAAGGGGATGACCATGACGATGCTGATTCCGTTTGCCGGCCTGGCGCCGGTGTCCTGGAAGAATGGCGGCGGCAGCACGACGTCGATCGCCGTCTTTCCGCCCGATGCCGGCTTCGAGGACTTCGACTGGCGCGTGAGCCTGGCCACCATCGCCGCCGACGGCCCGTTCTCGACCTTTCCCGGCGTCGAGCGCACGCTGGCGCTGGTCGACGGCCCCGGCATGACGCTCGACATCGACGGCGACCCGGCCATGGTGTCGGACGCCCAGCCCGTGATCGCCTTCGACGGCGATGCGCAGGTTTCCGCCCGGCTGAGCCGCGGCCCCAGCACGGACTTCAACGTGATGACGCGCACCGACCGCTGCTGGCACCGCTTCGGCCGGCGCATGCTCGACGGCGCCTCGACCTTCGTCGCGCGCGCCGACGTCACGCTGCTGTTCCTGGCCGAGGGCGAAAGCCTGGAGCTGTGCAGCGACGACCAGCGCATCAACCTGGTGCGCTACGACGCCGTGCTGCTCGACCCGGACACGACCTGGAAGCTGCAGGCCGACCAGGGCACGATCTTCATCGCCGACATCCATTACTACGACGACGAGGACGACCTCGCCGCCGCCGAGGGCGACTATGACTGAGGCGGACGGTCTTCTGCTGGTCAACGCCCGCCTGGCGACCATGGCGGCCGCGGACGGCGGCTACGGCATCGTCGAGGACGGCGCGCTGGCGCTGCAGGGCGGCCGCATCGCCTGGGTCGGCCGGCGCGCGGACGCGCCCGCAGCGGCGCGGGCGTTGCCCGTGCACGATTGCGGCGGCCTGTGGATCACGCCCGGCCTGGTGGACTGCCACACCCACGTGGTCCACGCCGGCAACCGCAGCGACGAATGGGAAGCGCGCCTGAACGGCGCCAGCTACGAGGACATCGCGCGCGCCGGCGGCGGCATCATGGCCACGGTGCGCGCCACCCGCGCCGCGTCCGAAGACGCGCTGCTGCGCCAGAGCGCCCTGCGCATCGCGGCGCTGCTGGCCGAGGGCGTGACGACGCTGGAGATCAAGTCCGGCTACGGCCTCGACCTGGAGAACGAGGCGAAGATGCTGCGCGCGGCGCGCCGCGCGGGAGAATTGCTGCCGGTGCGCGTGGCCACCACCTTCCTGGGCGCGCATGCGCTGGCGCCGGAATACGCGGGCCGCGCCGACGACTACATCGACGAAGTCTGCGCGCGCATGCTGCCGGCGCTGGCGCGGGAGGGACTGGTCGATGCCGTCGACGCCTTCTGCGAGCGCATCGGCTTCACCCATGCGCAGACGGCGCGCGTGTTCGCGGCCGCGCGCGGCCTCGGCCTGCCCGTCAAGCTGCACGCCGAGCAGCTGTCCGACCAGGGCGGGGCGGCGCTGGTGGCCGAATACGGCGGCTTGTCGGCCGACCACCTCGAATGGCTGTCGGACGCCGGCATCGCGGCCATGGCGCGCGCCGGCACCGTGGCCGTGCTGCTGCCGGGCGCCTACTACTTCCTGCGCGAGACGCGCATGCCGCCCATCGACGCGCTGCGCGCCGCCGGCGTGCCGCTGGCCGTCGCCACCGACTGCAATCCGGGCACCTCGCCGATGACCTCGCTGTTGCTGGCGCTGAACATGGCCTGCACGCTGTGGCGCCTGACGCCGCTGGAGGCGCTGCGCGGCTGCACCGTCAACGCCGCGCGCGCGCTGGGCCGCGCCGACATCGGCACGCTGGCGCCGGGCCAGCGCGCCGACCTGGCGATGTGGGACATCGCGCGCCCGGCCGACCTGGCGTATGCGATCGGGGCGAATCCGTGCCGCGCCGTGGTCAACGGCGGCGTGCTGCGCGCACCGCGGGTCGGCTTGCCCCCGGCCTGAGCATCGCCGCCGCCGCGCGGCCATGCGGCGCAATCGGTTATCCTCATGCGCATCCCGATCCCCCGATGGAGTCGTATGACCAGGTTCGCCGTGCTGCTGCTCGCTTGGGCCAGCCTCCTGCTTTCCGTGCCGGCCGCCGCCGCCGACCCGCTGCGCGTCGGCTCCAAGCGTTTTACCGAATCCTACGTGCTGGGCGAGATCCTGACCCAGGCCGCCCGGCGCGCCGGCCCGGCCGAGCACAGGCAGGGCCTGGGCAACACCGCCATCGTGCTGGGCGCGCTGCGCTCGGGCGCGATCGACGTGTATCCGGAATACCTGGGCACGATCGACCTGGAGATCCTCAAGAACCCGCAGCCGACCACGCTCGCGCAGATGCGCGCGGCCCTGCGTCCGCTGGGCCTGGGCGTCGCGGTGCCGCTCGGCTTTTCCAACGGCTATGCGCTGGCCGTGCGTGGCGACGCCGGCATCGCGCGCCTGTCCGCGCTGGCGCAGCAGCCCGGCTGGAAGATCGGCCTGTCGCACGAATTCCTGGGGCGCGCCGACGGCTGGCCGGGCCTGGCGCGGCGCTACGGCCTGCCGCAACGGCCGCGCGGCCTGGACCACGGCATCGCCTACGAGGCGCTGGCGCGGCGCCAGGTCGACGTCATCGACATCTATTCGACCGACGCCAAGATCCGCCAGTACGGCCTGCGCGTGCTGGACGACGACCGGGCCTATTTCCCGCGCTACGACGCGGTGCTGCTGTACCGGCTCGACCTGCCGCGGCGCCTGCCGGCGGCCTGGCGCGCCCTCGCGGCGCTGGAAGGCACGATCAAGGCGGACGACATGATCGGCATGAATGCGCAGGCGGAAATCGACCGCCGGCCGTTCGCCGACATCGCGCGCGACTGGCTGGCCTGCGCCGATCGCAGGGTGGACGGCGCCGCCGTCCACGCGTCCAGCACGCGCGTGAACTGCCAGGACAAGACTGCGAAGCCCGATCCAGGCGCCGCGCCGGCGCCCGCTGGGCGCACCGACGCAGCCCCCGGCCTGCTGGCCAAGACCTTCGGCGACGGCTTCGGCGCGCTGGCGCGCCAGCACCTGCTGCTGGTGGGACTGGCGGTGCTGCTGGGCTGCGCCGCCGGCATCCCGCTGGGCATCGTGGCCGCGCTGGCGCCGCGCCTGCGCCAGGCCGTGCTGGCCGTCGCCGGCGTGCTGCAGACGGTGCCGTCGCTGGCGCTGCTGGCGATGCTGATCCCGCTGCTGGGCCGCATCGGCACGGTGCCGGCGCTGGTGGCGCTGTGCGCCTATGCGCTGCTGCCGATCGTGCGCAATACCTGCACCGGCCTGCTGCAGGTGCCGGCCGGCCTGCGCACGGCGGCGCTGGCGCTGGGCATGACGCGCGCGCAGGCGCTGGCCCAGGTGGAGCTGCCGCTGGCGGCGCCGGTGATCCTGGCCGGCGTCAAGACCGCCGCCGTGATGAGCGTGGGCACGGCCACCATCGCCGCCTTCATCGGCGCCGGCGGCTTCGGCGAGCGCATCACGACCGGACTGGCGCTGAACGACAACGACATGATGCTGGCCGGCGCGATCCCCGCGGCCCTGCTGGCGGTGCTGACCCAGGCGGGCTTCGAGGCGGCCGAACGCCTGCTGGCGCGCCGCCGCGCCTGAGGGCGACGTGCGGGCATAACAGGGTCTACAGGGCCTACAGCGACTGCAGCTTGGAACGCGTGGTGGAAATGGCCCGGTGCAGCAGGCGCTCCGCGTGGAAGTCGTTCTCGCGCTGCGCCGCGATGGCGTGCAGGCTGCGCGTGTAGTTGTCGATGCGGGAACGCAGCCAGGCCCGGTAGGCCCAGCGGCAGATCGTTCGCGCGAGTGGCACGTCGCTCGGTTTCATGTGATATCCCCCTTGAGGCCACATTGTCTTGGCGCCCCGGGGCCTTGCATTTGTGATCACGCAACCGGATGCTGCGCGCACGGCGGCTTGGAGATCGCGCAAGATGCCGTGATCCTGCAAGGATTTGGCTTTCTGTTACCGACGTAAGCATTTGTAAGGAATCTGCACGCGCCGCAACCGGGAGACTATATTGAAACCGTTGGATTCAAGTCTCCCCTCCCCATCCTGAATGGGTTCACCCGCGGCGCTGCAGGCAGCAGCCCGCGGGTTTTTTCTGTGGGCCGCGCTCAGTCGCCGGCCAGCGCCGCCAGCGACGGTCCGGTGACGCGGCAGGTGCGCCAGTCCGGCAGGATTTCCGCGCCCATGGCCTTGTAGAAATCGATGGCCGGGGTATTCCAGTCGAGCACCGACCATTCGAAGCGGCCGCACTGGCGTTCGACGGCCAGGCGCGCCAGGTGGCGCAGCATGCGGCTGCCGTAGCCCTTGCCGCGATGCGCCTGGCGCACGTACAGGTCTTCCAGGTACAGGCCTTTCTTCGTCAGGAAGGTCGAGAAATTGTGGAAGAACAGGGCGAAGCACACGACCTCGCCGTCCGCTTCGCCGATCACGGCCTCGCAGGCCGGCCGCGCGCCGAACAGGCCTTCGTGCAGCAGGGCCTCGGTGGCCACGACCAGGTGCTCGAGTTTTTCGAACACGGCCAGTTCGACGATCATGGCGTGGATGTGGGCGACGTCGGCGGGCGTGGCGGGGCGGATGGCGAAAGTGGTAGCAGTGGTCATGGTGTTTCGATGGGATCGTTCAGTTGGACGGAAACGGGTTGCGTGGCCGGGCCGCGCATGGCCCAGGCCACGCTGCCCAGGCAGACGGCCATGCCCAGCCATTCGGCCGGGCCGGGGCGGTAGCCTTCGAGCTTGATCGATAGCAGGACCGACAGCACGGGCGTGATCACGCCGATGTACACGGCCCTGTTCGAGCCGATGCGGTTGATCAGCGTGAAGTAGCAGATGAAGGCCACGACCGAGCCGAAGATGGCCAGGTGCAGCAGGCCGAAGACGTAGCCGGGCGCGCGCGGGATCGCGAATTCCTGGCCGGTCGCGAGGCACCAGGCGGCCACCATGGCCGTGCCCCAGAACATCGACCAGCCCGTGGTCAGGAGCAGGTTGCCCGACTGCGCGCGCACCTTGCCGACGACGATGGACCCGGCCGAGCTGGCGATCGAGGCGCCGATGCCGAGCAGCAGGCCGAGCAGGAAATGGCCCTGGCCGCCCTGCCTGACGTCGTGCAGCGCGTTCCAGATCGGATGCCAGAACAGCAGCAGCACGCCGGCCATGGCGGCCGCGCCGGCGCCCCAGGTGCGGCGCGGGATCGGCGTGCCGAAGGCGATGCGCGCGCAGATCGGCGTCCAGAACACCATCAGCGCGAACAGCACCGCCACCAGGGCGGACACTACGTATTGTTCGGCATTGTAGGTGCAGACGTAGGACAGGCCGAAGGTGAAGAAGCCTTGCAGCAGCGTCCAGCGCTGCACGCGCCAGGGCAGCCACAGGCGGTCGCCGCGCAGCAGGCACCAGGCGAACAGCGCCATCGAGGCCAGCGCGAAACGATAGACGACCGATACCGCGGGCGCGATCTCGCCCAGTTGCAGCGTGATGGCCCAGAAGGTGGATCCCCAGATCAGGGAGGCGATGGTGAAGAGGGCGTAGGAGGGCATCGCGAAAGTATACGTGCTTTCGCGATGCCGCTGTGACATTAGATGGCGACAGTTTGCAATCGGATCGCCAGCCTTAGACCGTCGTCCCGGCGCAGGCCGGGACCCAATTTTCTGGCGCTGCCGGGATGCATGCAAATTGGACCCCGGCCTGCGCCGGGGCGACGGCGTTGCTGCCAGCGATTCCGGTTCAGCTAGTGCACGACTAGTGCGTCACCCGGGTCGCGTACCCATTGCTCAGCAGGCGCACGCGCTCGCCCGGCCGGAACGCCTCGTCCGCCAGCTGGGTGACGGCGCGCAGTTCGCCGTTGTCCAGCCGCACCGTGATCTCCAGGCCCGGCTTGCGGTTGACCTGGCCTTCGACCCGGTTGCCGACGATGCCGCCGGCCACGGCGCCGAGGATGCCCATCGCGGCCTCGCCGCGGCCGCTGCCGGCCGCCGAGCCGGCCAGTCCGCCCAGGGCGGCGCCGGACATCGTGCCCACGCCCGAGTCGGGATTGGCGATGACGACGTTGCGCACCGATTCCACGGTGCCCATGCGTACCACCTGTTCGTTCATGGTCTGGTAGCTGCCGTAGACGCTGCCGGAGGTCCCGGGGTCGGCGCAGGCGCCGAGCAGGACGGCGGGAAGCGACAGCAGGAGGATGGGAAGGTGCAAGGGAAGGCGCAAGGGAAGGCGAAAGGGGAGTTTCATGGTCGTCTCCGGCAGGTGGATGCAGGACCCGGCCAGCTTACTCCCGCCGCGCGCCGCGGCCCGGACCTGCGTCAATAGGCCAGGTGCAGGCGCCGGTACAGGAAGCCGAGCACGAACAGCGGACCGACCAGCAGGAAACGCAGGTCGTCGAAGAACGACGGTTTCTTGCCTTCGATCTTGTGGCCGATGAACTGGCCGATCCAGGCGGCGACGAAGACGGCGAGCGACAGCGGCAGCACCGTCGCGGGCGGCATCAGCGCCAGCACGGCCAGCATCGCCAGCGCCAGCGCCAGCATGCCCAGCGCGAACGGGCGCGACAATCCGAGGTAGTAGCACAGCGCCCCCGCGCAGGCGGCGACCGCGAGCGACGGATGCAGGCTCCACAGCATGCCCAGCAGCGTGAACATGATCAGCGGCACGCAGACGAAGTGGATGCGTTCGTTGGCCGGATGGCGGTGGCTGTCGGCATACTGCGCCAGCAGCACGTCGATGGTGCGGGTGGGGGTCATGCGCTGTCTCCTGTCCGGCGTCGCGGCCTGTGCGATCGATTCTACACCCGCGGTTCAGGCCGCGGCCGGGGTGCGCCGCGGCACCGCGTCGACGTTCATGTACGGGTTGGCGGCGAACAGTTCGGCCACCCATTCGACGAACACGCGCACCTTGGCCGACAGGTGGCGGTTCTGCGGATACACGATGTGGAGCGGCAGCGGGTCGCTGCGCCAGTCGGCCAGCACCTGCACCATGCGCCCGCTGGCGACGTGGCGCTCGACCAGGTAGTCGGTCATCTGGATCACCCCCAGGCCGGCCAGCCCCGCCTCGATGTAGGCGTTCGAATCGTTCAGGGCGATCACGCCGCGCATCGGTATCTCGATGCGTTCGCCGTCGCGGTGGAAGTCCCAGTCGAACAGCTTGCCCGTCTTGGCGGAGAAATAATTCACGCAGCGGTGCCGCGCGAGGTCGCGCGGGTGCTGGGGCACGCCGTGGCGCGCCAGGTAGGAGGGCGCGGCGGCGGTGAGGAAGTTGACGACGCCGACGCGGCGCGCGATCAGGCTGGTGTCGCCCAGCGCGCCGCCGCGCACGGCGCAGTCGACGCCTTCCTCGACCAGGTCGACGATGCGGTCGGAACTGCCCAGTTCGAGCATGATGTCCGGATAGCGCTCGAAGAAGGCGGGCAGGGCCGGCACCAGGATCTCGCTCGACACGCCGGTGGGCACGTCCACGCGCAGCCGGCCGCTGGGCGAGAGCCGCGTGCGAGACAGCGATTCCTCGGCGTCGCGCACGTCGGACAGGATGCGCAGGCAGCGCTCGTAATAGGCGGCGCCGTCGGTGGTGACGGTGACCTGGCGCGTGGTGCGGTGCAGCAGCTTGGTCGACAGCGCCGTTTCCAGCGACTGCACCAGGGTGGAGACGGTGGCCTTCGGCATCTGCAGCATCTCGGCGGCGCGCGTGAAGCTGCCCGCGTCGACCACCTGCACGAAGACTTCCATGGCCTGTAGTTTGTTCATCACACAACCTTTTGAAAGGGCGTCAACCCGTGACGTCCGGAAAACTGAGCGATTGTTCAAAAATATGAACAATCGATTCGTAATTGGGCTATTTATTAGATTGTAGTTGAAGACTATAGTGTCGGAACGGTAGATGATTCAATGTGAAACGATTCAGCCAGCAGCAGATTGTCAGGAACACGGGAGATGGTCATGAACACGCAACGGGATACAGTCGCAGCAACACTCGGGCTCGTGCTCGGCGTGGTCGCCATGGTCGGCTTGCTCTTTACCGACGAGTTCGCCCATGCCGCCAGCGCCGAGGCGCGCGGCTATGACGCCCTGTTCCACGTGGTGGCATCGGAACCGCGCGTGGTGGGAGACTTGCCCGCCACGGCGGGTCCGGCCACGCTGCTGGCATGCAGCGAGGTGAAGCAATGAGCGCGATGCAGCAGGCCGGCCTGGCCGTGCGCGAGCTGGACGTCGGCGGCGCCGAGGGTCCGCTGGCCGCGCGCCTGTACAAGGCCGGCAGCGACGGCAAGCGCGACGTCCTGATCGTGTTCTTCCACGGCGGCGGCTTCGTCGACGGCGACCTGGAGTGCGGGGACGAGTTCCTGCGCCACCTGGCCGACGCCAGCGGCTATCCGGTGGTGCTGTCCTCCACCTACACGCTGGCCACGGTGCGGCCGTTCCCGGCGGCGGTCGAGGATGCGCACGCGGTGCTGCTGTGGGCCAAGAAGAACAAGACCAAGCTCGGCTGGACCGGCAAGCGCATGCTGGTGGCCGGCATCGAGGCCGGCGCCAACCTCGCCGCCGTATGCGCCCTGATGGCGCGCGACCGCGGCGCGCCCAAGCTGGCCGGCCAGATCCTGATCATGCCGATGCTCGATCCGGGCCTGTCGACCTGCTCGATGCGCGAGATGCCGACCTGCTCCGACCAGGCCAAGGCCGTCGGCGAGTGCGAGGCGGCCTACCGCGGCTACCTGCCGAACGCGGCCGACCGCAGCCATCCGTATGCGTCGCCGCTGCAGTCGAGCCGCCTGAAGAGCCTGCCGCCGGCATTGATCATCTCGGCCGAGGACGATCCGCTGCGCGACGAGGCGCAGGCCTATGGCGACAAGCTGGTGCAGTCCGGCGTGACCGTCATGCTGCGCCGCGTGACCGCCGCCAAGCTGCGCGATCCGAACGGGCGCACCGAATGCGCCTGCCGGGTCCCGGTGCTCGAGGCCATCGCCGGCTTCATCGCCAGCCTCGAGGTGGAACAAGCCGACACCCCCGTCAGTTGATCCCGCACGCCGTGCACTAAATCCGCAACCCCCAAGTCACGTGCCCGCAGAGGCACGGGAGACCTGTCTTTTCCAAAAAAAGCCTGGGAAGGACCGTGCTCGTCTTTTAATTAATAAATTATCAACATTCTCGAAACCGGAGGGCATACAACATGAAAGCGATTCAACAACTCCACACCGCGGCGCGGCCGTTGGTACTGGCCCTGGGCGCGGCCGGCGTGGCCGCCCTGATCGCGGGCTGCTCGGACGCCACCGGCAAGGCCGCCGACGCGGCGGCGGCACCGGCCGGGCCGCCGGTGTCGGCCGCCGCCGTGGTGGAAAAGCCGGTCGCCGAGACCCAGGAATTCTCGGGCCGCCTGGAAGCCGTCGACCGCGTCGAGATCCGCCCGCGCGTGTCCGGCTTCATCACCGCCGTCAACTTCAAGCCGGGCGCCGAAGTCAAGAAGGGCGACGTGCTGTTCGTGATCGACCAGCGTCCCTACCAGGCCGAGTACGACCGCGCCGAGGCGGCCGCGAAATCGGCGCGCGCCAAGGCCGACCTGGCCAAGATCGAACTGGCCCGCGCCGAGCGCCTGCTGGGCGACAAGGCGATCGCGCAGCGCGAGTACGACGAGCGCGCCGCCGGCCTGAAGGAACTGGACGCCACCGCGCGCGCCGCCGAAGCCCAGGCCGACAGCGCCCGCCTGAACCTGACCTATACCCGCGTGACCTCGCCGATCGACGGCCGCGTGTCGAAGGCCGAGATCACGCTGGGCAACCTGGTCGACGCGTCGGCCGTGCTGACCTCGGTGGTGTCGCTGGACCGCATCTACGCCAGCTTCGACGGCGACGAGGAAACTTACCTGCGCGTGAGCGGCCAGGCGCACGGCGGCCAGGCGGTCGCGGTGAAGGTGGGCCTGGTCAACGAGGAAGGCTTCCCGCACGAGGGCAAGCTGGAATTCGTCGACAACCAGCTCGACACCCGTACCGGTAGCGTGCGCATGCGCGCCACCTTCGACAACAAGGACCGCAGCATGGCCCCCGGCCTGTTCGCCCGCGTGCAGATCGGCGGCGGCGCCGAGAAGAACGCCATCCTGATCACCGACCGCGCCGTCGGCACCGACCAGAGCCGCAAGTTCGTGTTCGTGGTCGACAAGGAAGGCAAGGCCGAATACCGCGCCGTCACCCTCGGCCCCGTCGTCGACGGTCTGCGCGTCGTGCGCACCGGCCTGAAGCCGGGCGAGAAGATCGTCGTCAACGGCCTGCAGCGCGTGCGCCCGGGCGCCCCGATCACGGCCAACACGGTGCCGATGGTGGCCAGCGCCGGTACCAGCCCGGTGGCCAAGGACGGCGCCAAGCTGGCCATGGCCGAGTCCAAGTAAGCCGGACCCTCCGCAGGGAACCAAGCAAGGAACAATAACAAATGAATATTTCACGCTTTTTCGTCGACAAGCCGATCTTCGCGGCCGTGCTGTCGGTCATCGTGTTCGTGGCCGGCCTGATCTCGATCTTCCAGCTGCCGATCTCGGAATACCCCGAGGTCGTGCCGCCGTCCGTCGTGGTGCGCGCCCAGTATCCGGGCGCGAACCCGAAGGTGATCGCGGAAACCGTCGCCACGCCGATCGAACAGGAAATCATCGGCGTCGAGGACATGCTCTACATGACCTCGCAGAACACCTCGGACGGCGCGCTGCAGCTGACCGTGACCTTCAAGATCGGCACCAACGTCGAGCAGGCCGAGACCGCGGTGCAGAACCGGGTCCAGCGCGCGCTGCCGCGCCTGCCGGAAGAGGTGCGCCAGATCGGCGTCACCACGGTCAAGAGCTCGCCCAACATCACGATGGTGGTCCACCTGAATTCGCCGGACGGCCGCTATGACGACCTGTACCTGCGCAACTACGCGACGCTGAACGTCAAGGACCAGCTGGCCCGCATCAACGGCATGGGCGACGTCCAGGTGTTCGGCTCGGGCGACTATTCGATGCGCGTCTGGCTCGATCCGCAGAAGGTCGCCGCGCGCAACCTGACCGCCAGCGACGTCGTCAACGCCATCCGCGAACAGAACGTGCAGGTCGCGGCCGGCGTCGTCGGCCAGGGCCCGTCCAAGGGCGCCGACTTCCAGCTGACCGTCAACACCCAGGGCCGCCTGGCCAGCGTCGAGGAATTCGGCGACATCGTCGTCAAGACCAACGCCGACGGCGCCACCACGCTGCTCAAGGACGTGGCGCGCCTGGAGATGGGCTCGAACTCGTACGCCCTGCGCTCGCTGCTGGACAACAAGTCGGCCGTCGCGCTGCCGCTGTTCCAGTCGCCGACCGCCAACGCGCTGCAACTGTCGACCGACGTGCGCGCCAAGATGGAAGAACTGTCGAAGGACTTCCCCCAAGGCATGACCTACAGCATCGTCTACGACCCGACCCAGTTCGTGCGCGAGTCGATCGACTCCGTCATCCACACCCTGATCGAGGCGATCGTGCTGGTGGCCATCGTCGTGATCGTGTTCCTGCAGACCTGGCGCGCTTCCGTGATCCCGCTGCTGGCCGTGCCGGTGTCGGTGGTCGGCACCTTCGCGGTGATGCTGGCCTTCGGCTTCTCGATCAACACGCTGTCGCTGTTCGGCCTCGTGCTGGCGATCGGCATCGTGGTCGACGACGCCATCGTGGTCGTCGAGAACGTCGAGCGCAACATCGAGAACGGCCTGAACCCGCACGACGCGACCGTGCAGGCCATGAAGGAAGTGTCGGGCCCGATCATCGCGATCGCCCTGGTGCTGTGCGCCGTGTTCGTGCCGATCGCCTTCGTGTCCGGCCTGACCGGCCAGTTCTACCGCCAGTTCGCGCTGACCATCGCCATCTCGACCGTGATCTCGGCATTCAGCTCGCTGACGCTGGCCCCGGCCCTGTCGGCCGTGCTGCTGCAGCCGCACGGCGCCAAGAAGGACTGGCTGACGCGCGGCATGGACGTCGTGTTCGGCCGCTTCTTCAAGGGCTTCAACAACTTCTTCAACCGTTCGGCCCACAAGTACGAGGGTGGCGTGCAGGGCGTCCTGAAGCGCAAGAGCCTGTCGCTGGGCGTGTACGCGATCCTGGGCATCGCCGGCGTGTTCATGTTCAAGGCCGTGCCGCCGGGCTTCGTGCCGGCGCAGGACAAGGCCTACCTGATCGGCTTCGCGCAACTGCCGGACGCCGCCTCGCTGGACCGCACGGACGAAGTGATCCGCAAGATGTCGGACGTCGCCAAGCAGATCCCGGGCGTGGAATCGTCGGTCGCCTTCCCGGGCCTGTCGATCAACGGCTTCACCAACGCGCCGAACGCCGGCATCGTGTTCACCACCCTGAAGCCGTTCGACGAGCGCAAGGGCAAGGAGCAGAGCGCCGACGCCATCGCGGCCGAGATCAACAAGCGCATGGGCGCCATCGAGGACGCCTTCGTGATGGTGCTGCCGCCCCCGCCGGTCAACGGCCTGGGCACCACCGGCGGCTTCAAGATGATGATCGAGGACCGCGGCAACCTGGGCTACGACGAGTTGAACAAGGCCGTCCAGGCGTTCATGGCCAAGGCCGCCGCCGACAAGCGCCTGCAGGGCGTGTTCTCGGGCTACCAGATCAACGTGCCGCAGCTGTTCGCCGACGTCGACCGCGTCAAGGCCAAGCAGCTGGGCGTGCCGCTGGCCGAGATCAACCAGACGCTGCAGATCAACCTCGGTTCGCTGTACGTGAACGACTTCAACCAGTTCGGCCGTACCTACCAGGTGCGCGTGCAGGCCGATGCGCCGTTCCGTTCGCAGCGCGAGCAGATCGCCCAGCTGAAGGTCCGCAACGACAAGGGCGAGATGATCCCGCTGTCGTCGATCATGAAGATCAAGGACACCTATGGCCCGGACCGCGTCCAGCGCTACAACAACTACGTCGCCGCCGAGATGAACGGCGGCCCGGCCCCGGGCGTCTCGTCGGGCCAGGCCCAGGCCGCGATGGAAGAGATCGCGCGTGAAGTGCTGCCGAAGGGCATCGCCTACGAGTGGACCGACCTGACCTACCAGGACATCCTGGCCGGCAACACCATGATCTACGTGTTCCCGCTGTGCGTGCTGCTGGTGTTCCTGGTGCTGGCCGCGCAGTACGAGAGCTGGACCCTGCCGCTGGCCGTGATCCTGATCGTGCCGATGTCGATCCTGTGCGCGCTGATCGGCGTGAAGCTCACCGGCGGCGACAACAACGTGTTCACCCAGATCGCGCTGTTCGTGCTGGTCGGCCTGGCCTCGAAGAACGCCATCCTGATCGTGGAATTCGCGGTCGAGCTGGAACACCACGGCCGCAGCATCGTGCAGGCCGCGCTGGAAGCCTGCCGCCTGCGCCTGCGTCCGATCCTGATGACGTCGATCGCGTTCATCATGGGCGTCGTGCCCCTGGTGTTCTCGCACGGCGCCGGCGCCGAGATGCGCCACGCGATGGGCGTCGCCGTGTTCGCCGGCATGCTGGGCGTGACGTTCTTCGGCCTGTTCCTGACGCCGGTGTTCTACGTCCTGCTGCGCACGCTGGCCAAGCGATTCGACAAGCCGAAGCATGCACCTGCCCACGGCACTACCCCGGCTTCGGGCGTGGTTCCGGGCGACGACGTGCCGGCACTGGAAGGAAACTGAAATGACATCGATGATTGCACGGGGCGTGGCCCCGAAGTTGGCTCCGCTGTTGGCGGCGCTGCTGCTGACCGCCTGCGCGGCGCCCAGGTTCGAGCAGCCGAGCGTCGCCACCCCGGCGGCGTTCAAGGAAACCCAGGCCGCGCCGGGCGCCAATGCGGTGCGTAGCGCCGCCGACGGCACCACCTGGAAGGTCGGCCAGCCGGCCGAAAGCCAGCCGCGCGGCGAATGGTGGCGCGCCTTCCACGACGGTTCGCTCGATGCCTTGATTGCCGAGGCGACCGCCAACAACCAGAGCCTGACGGTGGCCGCGGCCCGCGTGAAGCAGGCGCGGGCGATCGCCGGCATCGCGGAAAGCGACCGCATCCCGCAGGTCGGCGTCGGCATCGGCGCCCAGCGCGCCCGCCTGTCGCCGCTGGAAGCGCAGCTGCCGGCGGGGTCGCCGGTGGCCGCGACCAACACCTACCAGGCGCAGCTCTCGGCCAGCTACGAGGTCGACCTGTTCGGCCGCGTCTCGTCCAACGTGGCGGCGGCGCGCGGCGACGCCGGCGCGGTGGAAGCGACCTACCGCTCGGTGCTGCTGTCGCTGCAGGCCGACGTAGCCCAGACCTACTTCCGCCTGCGTGCCCTGGACGCCGAGCTGGACACGGTGAACCAGACGGTGAAACTGCGCGAGGAAAGCGTGCGCGTCACCGGCCGCCGCTTCGAGCTGGGCGACATCGGCGAGTTCGACCTGTCGCGGGCGAAGACGGAACTGTCGACGGCGCGCGCCGAGGCCATCGGCCTGCAGCGCCAGCGCGCCACCGCGGAACACGCGCTGGCGGTCCTGCTGGGCAAGCCGGCGTCCAGCTTCAGCGCGCCGGCCGCCCCGCTGGTCGACGCGGCGGCGCTGCCGGTGATCCCGGCCGGCCTGCCGTCGGCGCTGCTGGAACGCCGTCCCGACATCGCCAGCGCCCAGCGCACGATGGAAGCGGCCAATGCCCGCATCGGCGTCGCCCGCTCCGCCATGTTCCCGGCGCTGAACATCAGCGCCGCGGGCGGCGGCGTCGGCACCAGCATGGCCGAGGTGTTCAAGTGGAGCAGCCGTTCCTGGCTGCTGGGCGCGGCGCTGTCGATGCCCCTGATCGACGGCGGCCGCAACCGCAACAACGTCGTGCGCAGCGAAGCGGCGCTGGAAGAGGCGGTGGGTTCCTACCGCCAGAGCGTCCTGACGGCATTCGCCGAGGTCGAGGACAACCTGGCCGGCCTGCGCATCCTGGCCGGGCAGAGCGCCGAGATCGAGGCGGCCGTGGTGTCGGCGCGCCGCTCGGCGGACCTGGCGCAGAAGCTGTACGACGCCGGCCGCGGCAGCTACCTCGAACTGCTGGACGCCCAGCGCAACCTGGCGGTGGTGGAACGCAACGCCGTGCAACTGCGCGGCGACCGCGCCATCACCACGGTGGCGCTGATCCGCGCGCTGGGCGGCGGCTGGGATGCCGGTGGCACCGCAAGCCGCGCCGACGATACGGCGCAGGCGCGCAACTGATGGCGTGATCGATTCGAGCGTGGACTTGGACGAAGTCCCTGGCTAGCCGATGCTGGACCGGTAATGCCCTTTGCGGCGGTACGTGCAAGCGTACCGCCGCTTTTTTTTGACGGTCCCGGCCACGGTGCTGTCGGAAAAATTGACAGGAATCGTTCGCTGGAAGCCAGGAATCCCCGGAATCGACAGCGATTTTTCGTATTGGGCGAGCACGCGGCGGTCTTTGCATGGTGCAACTTATGCATTTCGACAATTTAATGTCGGAAAATTTTACATGGTATGGCGACGTACCAGCCGTGAGATGGATAAGTTGATGATTATCAAGGAGATGTTATGCCTGGCACTGGAATTGCTTTAAAAAGTGCATTGAGGTAATAATCATTAATAATTGGAAATGAAATGCGCACTCTTCTCCTGACCGCCGCCACCGCTGCCATCCTCGCCGCCGGCAGCGCCCAAGCCCACTATATCCCGGTTGCTACGGGCAAGAGCGACATCGGCTCCGACGCCACCAGCGTCGTCTCGGACGGCCAAGGCTACAGCAAGACCTGGGGCCTGGGCAGTGCCCAGTACAGCGACGTGACGCTGACGATCTGGGCAAAGGGCGACTACGACAATATCTTCAGCAGCAACGAATACCTGAACCTGTTCATCGACGGCACCCAGTACGCGCACTGGAGCCTGACCAGCAACCAGGGCGTCAGCTGGAGCGGCCTCAGCTACACCATGGTGGGTACGGTATCCCTGAGCGCCGACCAGTGGGCGACGATCGCGGCGGACAAGTTCATGACGGTGTCGTGGGCCAACACGCCCAACGTGCAGGCGTCGAGCGGCGACTACGTGAGCTACAGCGTGCAGGGCACCCTGAAGCCGGTCACCGCGCCGACGACGCCGGGCACGGGCACGGGTTCCGGCTCGGGTTCGAACGCGAACACCGGCACCGCCGTCCCGGAACCGGGCACGCTGGCCCTGTTCGGTCTGGGCCTGGCCGGCCTGGGGCTGCTGCGTCGCCGCAAGGGCTGAGGCGGCACGACGCGGTGGACGGTATGCCGTCTGCCGCGTCCGGCGTATCCGGACTATGATCTCGATCATGTCCGATTCGCTCCTCACCGGGCTCGCGCCCGTCATCGATCCCGCCACCCGCATCCTCATCCTGGGCAGCTTCCCGGGCGCCGCGTCGCTGGCGGCGGGACAGTACTACGCCCATCCGCGCAACCAGTTCTGGAAACTGGTCGGCGCGCTGGTCGGCGAAGACCTGTATTCCCTGCCGTACGCAGAACGCCTGCCGCGCCTGCTGGCGCACCGTTTCGGCCTGTGGGACGTGCTGGCCGCCTGCGAGCGCGCAGGCAGCCTCGATGCCGCCATCCGCAAGCCGGCCGCCAACGACTTCGCACGCTTGCGCCTGCTGTGTCCGGCGCTGGAGACGGTGGGATTCAATGGCCGGACGTCGGGAAAATTCGCGCCGCAGTTCGCAGCGCACGGTTATCGCACGGTGGTGCTGCCGTCGTCGTCGCCGGCCAATGCCGCCATGTCCTTCGACGGAAAGCTCCAGTACTGGCGGCAGCTGATGGAGAACGGCCAGGAGCCTGCCTCGCGGCCACGCTCAGTCCTGCGGCTCGACCAGGGCGCGGATGCGTGAAGCCAGGGCCTGCATGTCGAATGGCTTGGTCATCACCTGCATGCCGGGCATCAGGTGCCCGTTGCCGACGGCCGCATTCTCGGCGTAGCCGGTGATGAACAGTACCTTCAGTTCGGGGCGCACCTGGCGGCCGGCGTCGGCCATCTGCCGGCCATTGAGGCCTCCCGGCAGGCCCACGTCCGACACCAGCAGGTCGATCGGCACGTCCGATTGCAGGATCTTCAATCCCGTCGCGCTGTCGCCCGCTTCCAGCGCGGTATATCCCAGGTCGCCGATCGTTTCCATGACGAGCATGCGGATCATCGGCTCGTCGTCGACGATCAGCACACTGCGCGGCTTCTCCACGGCGGCGGGCAAGGCCGTGACGGCGCTTTCCTGCTCGGCCTGCACGTCGCCGACATGCCGCGGGAGATACAGGCACACGGTCGTGCCCACGCCGGGTGCGGAGTCGATGCGGGCCTGGCCGCCGGACTGCCTGGCGAATCCGTACACCATGGACAAGCCGAGTCCCGTACCCTCGCCGACGGGTTTCGTGGTGAAAAACGGTTCGAACGCCTTGTCGAGGATGTCCGGCGCCATGCCCACGCCCGAGTCGCTGACGCTGAGAGAAAGATAGGGGCCCGAGGGAATATCGTGCAGGTGCGCAGTGTGCTCGTCCAGCCAGCGGTTGCCGGTCTCGATCGTGATGTGGCCGCCGTCGGGCATGGCATCGCGCGCGTTGATGCAGAGATTCAGGAGCGCGTTTTCGAGCTGGGATGGATCGACGAGCGTGTGCCACAAGTCCGGCGCACTGATCACGTTCACGGCAATGCCGGGGCCGACCGTGCGCTGGACCAGTTCCAGCATGTCGGCGACGAGCCGGTTGACGTCGGCCGGCCGCGGGTCCAGCGTCTGGCGGCGGGAAAAGGCCAGCAGCCGGTGGGTCAGGGCGGCAGCGCGCTTGACGCCGCTTTGCGCGGTCAGGATGTAGCGCTCGACATCCTTGAACTGGCCGTTCAACGCGCGCAATTGCATCAGCTGCAAGGCGCCCGAGATGCCTGCCAGCAGATTGTTGAAATCATGCGCCAGGCCGCCGGTCAACTGGCCGACCGCTTCCATCTTTTGCGACTGGCGTAATGCCTCCTGGGTCTCGACGAGCTTCGCGGTACGTTCCTCCACACGCTGCTCGAGGGTGGCGTTCAGGTCGCGCAGCTGGGCGGTGACCCTGTCACGCTCCGCTTCCACCCCGCGCCGCGCAGTGATGTCGATCAATACGCCGGGGAACCGGTCCGGATTGCCGTCGTCGTCCAGCTCGACCCGGCCGTTGGCCTCCACCCAGTAATAGGCACGATCGTGGCGGCGTACCCGGTATTGATGCATGTAGGCGCCGCCTTCCTTCACCGCCTGGGTGACGGCCTCGATGAGTCCGGCCTTGTCGTCCGGGTGGACGGTGCCGATCACCTGTTCCAGGCTGATGCCTTGATGGCCCAGCGCCGGGTCCAGCCCGAAAGCGTTGGCGAAACCCGCATCGACGGTGAACTGGTTGGTCTTGATATCCCAGACCCACGTGCCCACGATGGCGCCGGCGGCCAGGGCGAGCTGCACGCGTTCCGCGTTCGCGCGTGCGGCGATGGCATGCAAGCGCGTTGCGTTGTCCGCTTGCTTGCGCGTGGTGATGTCGACGGCGGTGCCGGAAAACCGCACGGGCCTGCCATGGGCGTCATCGATGAGCTTGCCTTTGCACTCGACCCAGCGCAATGGCTCGCCAGGAATGGCCAGGCGATACTCCACCAAAAAGTCGGTGCCCCGCATGAAGGTGTCGCGAATGTCTTCGCGCAGCCTCGGCAGGTCGTCGACCACCACGAACGCCTGATAGTCTTCCATGGTCAGGCCTGCGGCCGTCTTTTCCGGGTCGAGCCCGTACAGCCGCGCGAAGTTGACGTCCCCATGCAGCAGGTTGCTGTCGAGCATCCAGTCCCACAGGCCGACGACGCCCGACGCCGATAGCGCGAGTTCCAATCGTTCATTGACGGCGCACAGGCGGGCTTGTTCCCGATGAAGCCGTTCGATGTCCGCTTGCAGGGAGGCGACGGTAGGGGGAGCGGCAGGAATCGGTCGGGAGGGCATGACAGGCAGGAAAGGGGAACAAGCGCGTACTCTACACTGCCTGCAGCGCCTGGCGCGGACGCATTGCCCCATCCCCTTGGGGGTTACCCGTGGTATAGTGGGGACGTGCATGCGAGCATGCATGAAGAAATGACAAGCTTGCCGACAACGTCCGGCCTGGTGCGATCCACCGCCAAGAAGAATAATTCGAAGACATTTTCGATTTCCCCTTTTTTTCTGGCGCAACGTCCCCATCTCGGATGCATCCCCAAGTTCACGGCGCCACGAACCCGCTGGCGCCGTCCTTTTTTCCCCCGTTTCGACGATGACGATGCATGGCCGGCGCCCCGAGGATGGCGCTGCGATCGGTATTTCCCGATCGCGGGCATTGCCATTGGCGCTGTGGAAAAAGCTTGGTCTGTAACACTTATGAAAGGACACGCACCATGAAAGAAGATCTGATCGAAATGATGGGCAAGGTCACCGAGGTACTGCCGGAAATGCGTTTCCGCGTCGACCTCGAGAATGGTCATCAACTGGTCGCTTACACGTCCGGCCGCATGAAGAAGAACCATATCCGCATCATCGCCGGCGACCGCGTCAGCCTGGAGATGTCGCCGTACGACCTGAACAAGGGCCGTATCGTGTTCCGTCACCTGGAAACGCGCGGTTCCCCGCCGCCGGCAGGCGCGCGCCAGCGCCGCCGCTGATCCGGCGCCACGCTGGCAGGTAGGGCAGGCACGGCCGCGCCGTCCGCATCCATGGGTGCGGACGGCGCGGCCGTTTTCGTTGGCGCCGTCAGTGGATGCGCAGGATACCCGCGTCCTGGCGCCGCAGGGTGGCCAGCTTGGCCGCGTAGCGCTCGCGCGTGTCGCCGCGCACGCTGTGCTGCACGGCCAGCGCCAGCTCGGCCTGGGCCTTGCGGGTCTCGCCCAGGCGCAGGTAGGCCATCGCCAGCCAGAAGTGGAATTCGTCGGAATAGGGCGCGCGCCGCACCTCGCGCGCGAACAGGTCGCGCGCGGCGGCGTAGTCGCCGCGTTCCAGTGCGTCCATGCCCAGGTTGAAATCATGGAAGGGCGGCACCGGCTGCAGCAGCGCCAGGCGCCGCGCGATGGCGCGCGCCTCGGCGTCGCGGCCCAGCGAGGCCAGCAGCGGGCCGAGGTTCTGCAGCACCGGCAGGTTTTCCGGCGCGCGCGCCAGGGCGGCGCGCAAGGCCCGTTCGGCCAGCAGCGCGTCGCCGTGGCGCTGGTAGATCACGCCCAGCGTGTTGTAGGCGGTGGCGTCGCCGGGGGCCGCCATGATCGCGGCGCGCGCCCACCAGTAGGCGTCGTCGACGTTGCCGCCCATGAGCGTCTCGACGGCGCGGTTGTTCAGGTACAGGGCCTCGATGTCCCGTTGCGCCAGCGGGTACGCGTGCAGGCGGCTGGCTTCGGGCGGGGAGAGGAAGTCGACCACCAGCATGGTGTCGGGATCGGCGCCGTTGGTCGTGTTGCGGTTGCCGAGCGCGATGTTGACGTGGGTGGACAGCACGTACAGGCCGTTCTCGCGGGTCCAGGTCTCGTCCGTCGTCTGGATGCCCTGGTAGCGCACCACCATGCCGAGTTCCCTGGCGAAGGCCGCCGTCATGATCACCAGCGACAGGCAGTTGCCGGAGCGCGCCGCATAGGTCTCGGCCGCGGTGCGCGTCACGCGCGCGTCGTATTCGAGCAGCAGGTCGCTCTTGCTGTACAGGGCGTCGAGCAGGCCCTGCTTGGGATCCCGGTTGCGCAGGTGGCGCGCGAAGGCGGCACTGCGCAGGTAGGTCCGCATGGCGGGGCTGAGGGCGAACAGGCCGTCGGTGCCGATCGCCTGCGACGGCGGCGCGAACGACGCGTCGGCGAACAGGGCGGGAGGAACGGACGGCGGCGGCGCCGTCGCGGCGCAGCCGCACAGCAGCAGTGCCTGGATCAGGATGGGCAGCAGCAACAGCTGCCGGAACGCGCGTTCCACGGTCTCCTCCTTGGCGTCGGGCGCCTCGGTAGCTTATGACCGCAGTATCCGCCGCCGGCCGGCGGATGTAAAGACGCGTTCAGTCCTCGTGGAAGGCTTCCAGCAGCTCGTCGAGCAGTTCGGCGGTTTCCTCGTCGGACAGGCCGAGGTAGGCGAGGGCGCGCGCGCCGCCCTTGTTCCATTCGAGCGATTCGACGTGGCCCTGGTACTTGCAGATCGCGCTTTCGGCCAGCAGCGACAGCGCCACCAGCGAGCGCACCGTGGAGGCGGTGTCGGCGTCGTCCAGCACCGCGTAGTCGTGGTGGTGCAGGATGGCCCAGGCGACGTCGCCGGCCAGGCCCCAGTTGCGCGCCAGCAAGGTGCCGACGGCGGCGTGGCTGGTGCTGTGGCGCTCGTCTTCCAGCGCCGTGAACGGGCGATCGGCTTCCAGCGAGGCCGCCGCGTAGGTGGCGCCGTAGTCGGCGAAGCGGTCCATCAGCAGCGGCACGCCGGTGTCGCAGAACAGGCCGAAGGTGTGCGCCACGTCCGGCTCGCCGATGCGCAGGCGGCGCGACAGGAACACCATCGCCTGGGCGCGCCGGCTCGACAGGTCCCAGAAGCTCGCCAGCGCCGCGCTGTTGGCGGGAATCGCGCGGCGCGCCAGCAGGCCGGTCATCAGGGCGGCGACCTGGTTAATGCCGAGGAACAGGATCGCCTGCTCGATCGACTTGGCCTTGCGTCCGCCGAACACGGCGGAATTGGCCAGCTTCAGCAGGGCGCCCGACATGCCGACGTCGCTGGCGACGATGCGGCCGATCGTTTCCGGGCTCGGGTCGGGCGACGCCAGTTCGCGTTGCAGGTCGGCCAGCAGGCTCGGACGCGGCGGGATGCGGATCGACTTGATCAGGGTATCGACGGGATCTTCGGCGGCGCTCGGTCGCGCCAGGGCGGCTGCTGTGGTCATGGCTTGGCGGGAAAACAATGCTGCGACGATGCCGCACGGAAATATCTACAAAGCTCGTCACTATAAACCAGTACCGTCAAAGTTGCAGCAACGTATTGCTTTTATGTAGCAAATCCGACAGTGCGACCGGGCGTGGTTGTCGCCGCTACAATGCGGGCCATGTCTTCTTCCATTCTTGCCGGTATTGACTTCCTGGCACCATCGCACGTGGTGGCCCGCCAGCTGATCGGCGTGACCGTGCTGGTCGACGGCGTGGGCGGGCGCATCGTCGAGACCGAGGCCTACGACGGCGAGGATCCGGCCTCGCACACCTACGGCGGGCGCACCGACCGCAATTTCGCGATGTTCGGTCCGCCCGCGCACGCCTACGTCTACCGATCCTATGGCATCCACTGGTGCCTGAACTTCGTCTGCCGCGAGGAAGGGCACGGCGCCGGGGTGCTGATCCGCGCGCTCGAGCCGCTGGCCGGCCTGGACGCGATGCGCGCACGGCGCGCCAGCGGCGATGCGTGGACGCTTTGTTCCGGTCCCGGCAAGCTGTGCCAGGCCCTCGGCGTGACGCGCGCGCTGAACGCGCTGCCGCTGGACGGGGCGCCGTTCGCCCTGCTGCCGGCCCAGCCGGGGATCGCGGTGGTGGAAGGGCCGCGCATCGGCATCTCGAAGGCGGTCGACGTGCCGTGGCGCTTCGGCGAGGCCGGCTCGCGCTGGGTCAGCAAGCCGTTCCGCTGACCCGCACCCGGCTCAGGCCGCGCGGCGCGGCCGTTCCTGGCGCGCCGGCTGGCGCTGCGGCCGGTGCTGCAGCGCCGGGCGCGCCCGCAGCGGGCTGTCCGGCGCGCGCCGCTCGGGCCGGGCTTGCGGTGCCGGCGCCGCGGCATCTGCGTTGGCGCCGGCGTCGGGCAGGATCGCCTCGACCCCGTCGACCTGGAACACCGACACGGCCTGCGCCAGCCTGACGGTCTGCTCGTGCAGGCTGGCCGCCGCCGCCGCGGCCTGCTCGACCAGGGCCGCGTTCTGCTGGGTCATGTCGTCCATGTGGCCGACGGCGAGGTTGACCTCGGCGATGCCCTGGGCCTGCTCGCTGCTGGCGGCGCTGATGCGCTGGATGATCTCGTCCACCTGGCGCACCGAGGCCACCACGCTGCCCATGCTGGCGCCGGCTTCGTCCACCGAGGCGCTGCCGCTGTCGATGATCGCCACCGAGTCGGCGATCAGCGCCTTGATCTCCTTCGCGGCCGAGGCCGAGCGCTGGGCCAGCGTGCGCACCTCGGCCGCCACCACGGCGAAGCCGCGCCCCTGTTCGCCGGCGCGCGCCGCCTCCACCGCCGCGTTCAGCGCCAGCAGGTTGGTCTGGAACGAGATGCCGTCGATGACGCCGATGATCTCGACGATCTTGCGCGAGCTGGCGCGGATCGATTCCATGGTCTGCACCGCGCGGTCGACCGCCTGGCCGCCGCCGCCGGCCAGGCGCACCGCCTCGGAGGCCAGCGCGGCGGCCTCGCGCGCGCTGTCGGCATTGCCCTTGACGGCCTGCGTCAGCGTCGCCATCGCGCTCGCCGTTTCTTCCAGCGAGCCGGCCTGCATCTCGGTGCGCGTCGACAGGTCGAGGTTGCCGCTCGCGATCTCGCGCGAGGCCGTGTCGATCGAGCGCACCGCGTCGAGCACGCTGCGCAGCGTGCGGTTCAGGTTCGCGATGGTGCGGTCGAGGGCGCGCGCGGTGTCCCCGATCTCGTCCCTTCCGGCGTTGCCGGCGCTGCCCTCCAGCCGTCCCTGGGCCAGTTCGTGCACGACGCCGGAAATGGCGCCGATGTCGCGCAGCATGGCGCGGCGCACGCGCACCGTCACCACCAGCGACAGCACGATCGACAGCACCACCAGCGCCGTCATCGCGCGGCCCAGCCCGAGGAACTCGGCGCGCGCCGCGGCCATGGCCTGTTCGCTGAGCGTCTTTTCCAGCGCCGCCAGCCGGGCCAGCTGCGTATTCAGGACGCCGAATTCCTTTTCCGCCTTCTGCATCGCGTTGGTGGCGATCGACTGGTCGACCTGGGCCAGCTCGATGGTCTCCTGCACGGCCTTGCGGTAGGCCGCCAGCGCGGCCAGCGAGGCATCGACGGGCTGGCGTTCGGCGCCGTCCGTCACGCGCGCCAGCGCGTCCAGCCGGCTCTTGACGCCGGCATGGCGCGCATGGATGTCGGCCACCAGGCCGTCCAGCCGATTGCGGGCGAAACTGCCGCTGACCCAGGCCAGCAGCTGGTAGGCATTGGCATGCACGTACTTGGCGTCGCCGGCGACGTCGGCCACGTCCTTCAGGCGCGCCGCGCGCACCTGCACCATGTTTTCCAGCGATGCGTTCTGGCGCACCATCCCGTAATACGCGGCGCCCGACAGCGTCAACAGCAACACCAGCACCATGCCGGGCGCCAGCAGCAGCTTCGGACCGATTCGCAGTTTGTTCAGCATGCTTCGCTCCCGCAGGACAAGACGACGGACGCCGGAAGCGTCCGCGATGGCGATCGCCGGCAGGCGCCGGCAGGCGCGACGTTATTTTTTATACAGGCCGGCCTCGAGGACGACGCCATCGACCAGCAGGATGTAGGTGGTCTTCGGCTCGATCTTGCCGGTGGTCGGGTTCTTGTACTGGTAGTCGACCCAGCCCTTGCCCTTGGCGGCGGCCAGCTCGATGATCTCGCGGCGGTACTTCTTGCCGTTCGCGTCCGGCACGTCGGTCAGGTCCTTGCCGACGATAGACGGGTTGTACGGGTGGGCCAGCACGATGCCGGTCTTGACGTCGCGCATGTCGACGTACAGCGAGCCCTGGACGAAATCCGGATCCTTGGCGTTGATGCGCTTCATCATCTCGTCCTTGCCCTTGGCCTTGATCAGCGCCGCGCCGCGCTCGGCCATGGCGATGGCGTCCTTTTCGGTCGGGTCGGCGAAGGCGGGGCTGGCGGCGAGGCACAGGGCGATGGCGGCGGTGGTGACGAACGGTTTCATGGGAGGTCCTTTCAGGAAATGTTGCCTATTTGCATTGCCTACTCTACGTCGCGTGGCGCTACCTGCTGTTGCGCTCGCACAAGCGCTATCCGGTGGCTGCTGTGCCAGCGCAAGCACGATGCTGATCTTGCGCATTGCATGTGAGGATTGGTGAGAAAGCGCGGAAGTACTTGATTCGTGGCAACTCGCGGCATGGCGTGCCGACTACTATTGGTTCCTGAAGGAAACAGTTTTCGTACATCAACCCATGACCATCCTGGAGAACCCCGTGAGCCTTGACGCGACGCCAGCGAAGTTCAAGCCCTATACCCGCCAGTCGATCTCCACCGCGCGCCAGTGGCAGTGGCTGAGTCCCGAACTGCAGGAAGCGGTGCAAGTGGTTTCCCATGTGCTGCCGTTCCGCACCAACGAATACGTGATGGAACAGCTGATCGACTGGAGCCGCGTGCCGGACGATCCGATCTACCGCCTGACCTTCCCGCACCGCGACATGCTGCCCGCGCAGGAGTACGCGGCCCTGCGCGAGCTGGTGCTGTACAAGAAGGACGACGCCGCCACGGCGCGCCTGGTGCGCGAGATCCGCATGCGCATGAACCCGCACCCGGCCGGCCAGATGACGCACAACGTGCCGCGCGTGAACGACGCGCCGCTCAAGGGCCTGCAGCACAAGTACAAGGAGACGGTGCTGTTCTTCCCGAGCGCGGGCCAGACCTGCCACGCCTACTGCACCTTCTGCTTCCGCTGGCCGCAGTTCGTCGGCATGGACGAGATGAAGTTCGACGCGCGCGAGTGCACCGAGCTGGTGTCCTACCTGGCCACGCATCCGGACGTCACCGACGTCCTGATCACCGGCGGCGACCCCATGATCATGAACACGCGCTCGCTGGCCGGCTTCATCGAGCCGCTGCTGGCGCCGGAGCTGGCGCACATCCAGAACATCCGCATCGGCACCAAGTCGGTGGCGTACTGGCCGCAGCGCTTCGTGTCGGACAAGGACGCGGACGACCTGATGCGCCTGTTCGAGAAGGTCGTCGGGGCCGGCAAGAACCTGGCGCTGATGGGCCACTACAACCACGCGGTCGAGCTGCGTTCGCCCATCGCCCGGCAGGCCGTCAAGCGCATCGTCGGCACCGGCGCCACGCTGCGCATGCAGGCCCCGCTGATCCGCCACATCAACGAGGACCCGGCCAGCTGGGCCGAGCTGTGGACCACCGGCGTGCGCCTGGGCGCCATCCCGTACTACATGTTCGTCGAGCGCGACACCGGCCCGCGCGACTACTTCGCGCTGCCGCTGGCGCGCGCCCACGAGATCTTCCAGGCCGCCTACAGCATGGTCTCGGGCCTGTCGCGCACCGTGCGCGGGCCGTCGATGAGCGCCTTCCCCGGCAAGGTCGTGATCGACGGCGTGGTCACGATCAACGGCGAGAAGCTGTTCGCCCTGCAGTTCCTGCAGGCGCGCAATCCCGACTGGGTGCGCCGGCCGTTCTTCGCCAGGTACGACGCCGAAGCGACCTGGCTCGACCACCTGAAGCCGGCGTTCGGCCGCAAGCGGTTCTTCTTCGAGGGCGACGAGGCCCAGGACCACGACCACGTGCCGCCCGGGCGCGTGATTCCGATCCTGCCGGCGGCGCAGCCGTTCGACCGCCGCGCCAGCGACAGCCAGCCCAGCGCCGCCTGACCCGCCGGGCCGGAGACTCCCATGGACGCCGATCGTGCCACCGCGCGCCTGGGCGGCGCGGCGGTGTTCTTCTACGTATTCCTGCCGTTCGCGCTGGGCCACTACCTGTCCTCGCTGCTGCGCAACGTGAACGCCGTGCTGGCGCCCGACCTGGTCGGCGCGCTGGCGCTCGGTCCGGGCCAGCTGGGGCTGCTCACCAGCGCCTTCTTCTGCGCCTTCGCCCTGGCCCAGCTGCCGGTCGGGATCGCGCTCGACCGCTACGGGCCGCGCCGCGTGCAGCTGGTGCTGATGCTGCTGGCGGCGCTGGGCGCGCTGCTGTTCGCGTGCGGGCGCAGCTTCGAGCAGCTGGTGCTGGCGCGCGCCGTCATCGGCTGCGGCCTGGGCGGCTGCTTCATGTCGGCCGTGAAGGCGGTGGCGACCTGGGTCGAACCGAAGCGCCTGCCGTCGGTGCAGGGCTACCTGATCGCGGTGGGCGGCCTGGGCGCGGCGTCCGCCACGCTGCCGGTGCGCGCGCTGCTGCACCATACCGACTGGCGCGGCCTGTTCGTCCTGTTCGCGCTGCTGAGCGCCTGCGCCGGCATCCTGATCTGGCTCGTCACCCCGCGCAGCGGCGGCGACGGCGGCAAGGGCGGGGCGGCGCCCACGGTGCGCTCGGTGCTGGACGTCTACCGCGCGCCGGCGTTCCGCGCCACGGTCGCGCTGGTGCTGGTCCCGCATGCCGTGTTCTTCGGCCTGCAGGGCCTGTGGATCGGGCGCTGGCTGTCCGACGTGGCGCGCTTTTCCGACGCCGCCGTGGCCTACCTGCTGTACCTGGGCATGGCCTCGGTGATCTTCGGCGCCATCGCGGTCGGCATGATCACCGAGTGGGCGGGACGGCGCGGCATCGCGGCGCTGGACGTGGCCGCCGCCGGGGTGCTGGTGTTCGTGCTGGTGCAGGCGGCCATGGTGTGCGACTGGCGTCCCAGCCTGCAGACGCTGTCGGTGCTGTTCACGCTGGTGGGCACCATCACCGGCATCGAGTACGCGATCGTCGCGCAAAGCCTGCCGCGCGCGCTGACGGGACGCGCGGCGACCTGCCTGAACCTCCTGATCTTCGTCGGCGCCTTCCTGGTGCAGGCCGGCTTCGGCCAGGTCGTCGGCCTGTGGCCCGCCGACGCGGCCGGCCATTATCCGGCGACGGCCTACCGGGTGGCGTTCGGCGCGCTGGCGGCGCTGCAGGTGCCGGGGCTGGTCCGCCACTACCTGCGGCGCCGTCCGGTAGAATGCGGAATCGCTATGATCACCCAGAAGGAAGACTATGAGATTGGTTCGTTACGGTCGCCCCGGTAAGGAAAAGCCTGGCCTGTTCGACGAAGAGGGCCGCCTGCGCGACCTGTCCGGCATCGTCGCCGACATCGATGGCGCGGTGATGTCGGAAAAGGCCTTGCGCAAGCTGGCCAAGGTCGACTGGAAGACCCTGCCGCTGGTGCGCGGCAATCCGCGCCTCGGCGTGCCGGTCAAGGGCGTCGGCAAGTTCATCGGCATCGGCATGAACTACGCCGACCACGCGCGCGAAACGGGCGCGCCGGTCCCGAAGGAACCGATCCTGTTCATGAAGGCGACCAGCAGCCTGTCCGGCCCGGACGATCCGGTGCAGCTGCCGAAGGGCTCGAAGAAGACCGACTGGGAAGTCGAGCTGGGCGTCGTGATCGGCACCCGCGCGCAGTACGTGAGCGAAGCCGACGCGCTGGCCTGCGTGGCCGGCTACTGCGTCGTCAACGACCTGTCCGAGCGCGCCTTCCAGTTCGAGATGGGCTCGCAGTGGGACAAGGGCAAGGGCTGCGACACCTTCGGCCCGGTCGGCCCGTTCCTGGTGACCAAGGACGAGATCTACGACGTGCAGGACCTCGACCTGTACCTGGAGCTGAACGGCAAGCGCATGCAGACGGGGAACACCTCGACGATGATCTTCACGGTGGCCCAGATCGTCAGCTACGTGTCGCGCTTCATGACGCTGGAGCCGGGCGACATCATCACCACCGGCACGCCGCCGGGCGTCGGCCTGGGCCGCAGCCCGCAGCGCTTCCTCAAGAAGGGCGACAAGCTGCGCCTGGGCATCGCGGGGCTGGGCGAGCAGCAGCAGGAAGTGGTGGCGTTCCCGAAGGCGTAACGCCGGCGATACGTCGTCCCCGCGCAGGCGGGGACCCAATTTTCACGCATCCCGACGGCGCCTGCACATTGGATCCCCGCCTGCGCGGGGATGACGCCGGTCGATGTCACCGTGCCGTCCCGTTCACGGCCGCATCCACCGATTGCCGCAACCTCTCCACGATTTCCGCCAGCTCCGCCTCGCTGGCGATGAACGGCGGCGCCAGCAGCACGTGGTCGCCCTGGCGGCCGTCGATCGTGCCGCCCATCGGATACACCAGCAGCCCGTTGCGCAGCGCCTGTTCCTTGATGGCGGCGTGCAGCTTGCGTTCCGGCGCGAACGGCGCCTTGCCGGCCCGGTCGCGCACCAGCTCCAGCGCCAGGAACAGCCCGCGCCCGCGGATGTCGCCCACGTGCGGATGGTCGCCGAAGGCCTCGCCCAGCATGCGCCACAGCGCGGCGCCGCGGCGGCGCACCTGGGCCAGCAGGTCGTCGCGCTCGATGACCTGCTGCACCGCCAGCGCGGCCGCCGCCGCCACCGGATGGCCGATGTAGGTGTGCCCATGCAGGAAGGTGCCGCTGCCGGCGCGCAGGCAGTCGACGATGGCGGCGCCGGCCAGCACGGCGCCGATCGGCTGGTAGCCGGCGCCCAGCCCCTTGGCCACCGTGACGATGTCCGGCGCCACGCCGTCCTGCTCGATCGCGTACATGGTGCCGGTGCGGCCCATCCCGCACATCACCTCGTCGGCGATGAACAGGATGCCGTACTTGTCGCACAGCGCGCGCACGCCGCGGAAGTAGCCGGGCGTGGGCGGGATCGCGCCGCCGGTCGCGCCCACCACCGGTTCGGCGACGAAGGCGATCACCTGGTCCGGTCCCGCGCGCAGGAACGCCGTCTCCAGTTCGTCCAGCAGCATCGCGGTGTAGGCGTCCACGCCCTGGCCGGGGGCGCGGCCGCGGTATTCGTAGCAGGCCGACACGCGCTCGACGTCGGCCAGCAGCGGCGCGAACGGCGCACGGCGCCACTCGTTGCCGCCCACGGCCAGCGCGCCGAGCGTGTTGCCGTGGTAGCTCTGGCGCCGCGCGACGAAGCGGGTGCGGCGCGGCTGGCCGGCCTCGACGAAGTACTGGCGCGCCAGCTTCAGCGCCGTCTCCATCGCCTCCGAGCCGCCCGACACCAGGTACACGCCGGCGATGCCGTCCGGGGCGCCAGCCACCAGGCGGTCGGCCAGCTCCTCGGCCACGTCGGTGGTGAAGAAGGCCGTGTGCGCGTAGGCGCAGCGGTCGATCTGGCGGTGCATGGCGGCGATCACGTCCGGGTGGCCGTGCCCCAGCGAGGAAACGGCCGCGCCGCCGCTGGCATCGAGGTAGCTGCGTCCGCCGGCGTCGCGCAGGTGGATGCCGTTGCCGCCGGCCGCGACGGGCGGCGTGTGGCGCAGGCTGCGGTGCAGGATATGGCTCATGGCGGGTCTCCCTGGGATCGAAACGCTTGACGATAGGCGCGAACCGGCCGGATTCCTTTGATTTTTGCCTTGAGTCATGCGAGTATTTTTCGCCCAGACAACTTTTACCCGCCATGACCGAGCGCCTGCGCCCCCTCCCGCCAGAAGACTGGACCGACGCCCAGCGCGCCGCCGCCCAGGACATCGTCGACGGCCCGCGCGGCGGCCTGTACGGCCCCTTCATCCCGCTGCTGCGCAGCCCCGAGCTGATGGGCCATGCGCAGCGGCTGGGCGAATACCTGCGCTACCGCAGCGCCATCGGCACGCGGCTGTCGGAACTGGCGATCCTGGTCACGGCGCGCGAATGGGACCAGCAGGTGGAATGGGCGATCCATGCGCCGATCGCGCTGCAGGTCGGCATCACCCAGGACGTCATCGACGCCATCGCGCGGCGCGAGCGGCCGGCGGCCCTGCTGGTGGACGAGGGCGTGGTCTACGATTTCTGCATCGAGCTGCAGCGCGCCAGGCGGGTGTCGGACCGCGTCTACGGCGACGCCCTGGCGCTGTTCGGCGAGCAGGGCGTCGTGGACCTGATGGGGGTCAACGGTTACTACACGTTCCTGGCGATGGTGATGAACACCGCCAGGACCGCGGCGCCGCCGTCGTCCGCGGCGCCGCTGCCGGACTAGGCGCCTGGCTCAGTCCAGCGTCGCCATCGCGCTCGCCTCGAAGGGCTTGAGCGCGGCCTGGTCGCCGGCCTTGACCTTGCTGGCCCACTGCGCATCCGACAGCAGCGCGCGGCCCACGGCGATCAGGTCGAACTCGTCGCGCTCCATGCGCGCCACCAGCTTGTCCAGGCTGGCCGGGGCCGCGCCCTTGCCGCCGAAGCTGGACAGGAATTCGCCGTCCAGGCCCACCGAACCCACGCTGATGGTGGCCGCGCCGGTCAGCTTCTTGGCCCAGCCGGCGAAGTTCAGGCCGTCCTCGCCGTCGATGTCCGGGAACTCGGGCTCCCAGAAGCGGCGCTGCGAGCAGTGCAGGACGTCGACGCCGGCTTCCACCAGCGGCAGCAGCCAGTCCGTCATCTCGTCCGGCGTCGTCGCCAGGCGCGCCTTGTAGTCCTGCTGCTTCCACTGGCTCACGCGCAGGATGATCGGGTAGTCGGCGCCGACCGCGCCGCGCATTGCCTTGACCACCTCGGCGGCGAAGCGGCTGCGTTCCCTGATGGTGGCGCCGTTCCAGGCGTCCGCGCGCTGGTTGGTGCCGCTCCAGAAGAACTGGTCGATCAGGTAGCCGTGGGCGCCGTGGATCTCGAACGTGTCGAAGCCGAGTGCCCGGGCGCTGGCAGCGGCGGATGCGAACGCGGCGATGGCGTCGGCGATGTCTTCCTCGCTCATCGCGCGGCCGCGCGGCGTGCCGGGGGCGGCCAGGCCGGACGGGCCTTCCGGCGTGCCGTCCGGCTGCCAGTCGGTCATGCCGCTGGAGACGGCGCCCACGTGCCAGATCTGCGGCCCCATCTTGCCGCCGGCGTCGTGCACGGCGTCGATCACGCGCTTCCAGCCGTCCAGCGCGGCGCCGTGGAAGTCGGGAATCCGCGGCATGTTCTTCGAGGCCGGGCGGGCGATGGTCGTGCCCTCCGACAGGATCAGGCCGACGTCCGCGGCCGCGCGGCGGCGGTAGTAGTCGGCGACGGCGGCGTCGGGGATGCCGTTCGGCGAGAAGTTGCGCGTCATCGGGGCCATCACGATGCGGTTCTTCAGGGCGAGGTTCTTGATGCGGCGCGGCTGGAACAGCACGTCGGTCGGGGAATGCGTCATGGCGAAGCTCCTGTTGGGATATACGGCAATGGTATCTCGGATATACTTGGTGTCAAGAAGGCACTTTGGCGCGACCAGGTAGGCGCGCGGATACCGCGAGGGAGACGACGATGGAAAAGGACGTGGGCAGCTGCAGCGAAGGACGCGCGCTGCTGGACCAGCTGCTGGACAAATGGACGATGCTGGTGCTCAAGACCCTGTGGCACGGGCCGCTGCGCTTCAACGCGCTGAAGCACCGCCTGGACGGGGTGACGCAGAAGACGCTGACGCAATGCCTGCGCCGGCTGGAGCGCAACGGCATGGTCGAGCGCACGGTGATCCCGGTATCGCCGGTGGCGGTCGAGTACCGGATCACGGAGCTGGGCCGCAGCCTGGGCAAGCTGTTCGCGTCGGTCTACACGTGGACGCAGGACCACCGCGTGGAGATCGGCGCGGCGCGGCAGGCCTACGATGCGAGGAATGGGCAGGCGGAACCTGCGTGAATGGCGGCTGCGAACCGTCGCCCCGGCGCAGGCCGGGGCCCAATGCTTGCGCGTTCCGGCTGCGCCAGGAAATTAGGCCCCGGCCTTCGCCGGGGCGACGTGCCGATGCTGCGTGTACCGGGAGACTAGGCCAGCGCTTCCTTGGCCGCTTGCTCCGGCGTCAGTCCATCGTAGAACAGGTCGGTGAACCACTCGACCTGTTCCTCGATGTGTTCCTGCGCCTGCGCCTGGGTGGCGCCGCCGGCGACCAGGTGCTGTTCGACCTCGATGCACCAGTGGATCAGCGCCATGGTCTCGTCGTCGAGTTTTTCCGGTTTCTTCGCCATCTCAGGCCAGCACTTTCTTGAGCCATGCCGAGATGTCCTGCACCTCTTCCAGGCACAGCGTGTGTTGCATCGCGTATTCGTGCCACTCGACCCGGCAGCCCAGCGACTGCAGCAGGTCGCGCGAGGCCTGGGCGCGCGCGAAGGGCACCACGTTGTCGTATTGGCCGTGCGCCATGAAGACGGGCGTGGCCAGGCTGGCCTCGCTGCGCTCCTGCGCCAGCGTGTCGGCCAGCGGCGCATAGCCGGACAGGCACAGCAGGCCGCCCAGCGTTTCCGGATGGCGCAGGCCGGCCTGGATCGTCATCGCGCAGCCCTGCGAGAAGCCGGCCAGGATGATGCGCCTGGCCGGGACGCCGCGCGCCTTCTCGCGCGCGATGAAGGCTTCGATGTCGGCCTGGGACGCGCGCAGGCCCTTCTCGTCCTCGCGGCGGGTCAGGTCGGCGTTGCTGATGTCGTACCAGGCGCGCATCACGTAGCCGTTGTTGATCGTGATCGGCATCGTGCGCGCGTTCGGGAAGACGAAGCGGATGGCGGGCAGGCCGGCCAGGTCCAGTTCGCGCACCAGCGGCACGAAATCGTTGGCGTCGGCGCCCAGGCCGTGCATCCAGATGATGCTGACCTGCGGGTCGGCGCCGGTATCGACGTGAAGATGGTCGAGCAGTTCGCTCATGCGGTGTCCTCGGGGTGGGGCAGAGCGGGACGCTGTGCCGATTTCGGCCGGAAGGCCTTGCATACGTCGGGGTTGGTGTCGCTGTACGGCCCGCCGATCAGGTCGATGCAGTAGGGCACGGCCGCGAAGATGCCGCCGACGACGGTCCTGCCGTCCGCATCCTTCAGGCCCTCCAGCGTTTCCCTGATCGACTTCGGCTGGCCCGGCAGGTTCATGACCAGCGCCGCGTGGTCGGGCGTCTCGCGGATCACGGCGGTCTGGCGCGACAGGATCGCGGTCGGCACGAAGCGCAGGCTGATCTGGCGCATTTGTTCGCCGAAGCCCGGCATTTCCTTCGTGCCGATGGCGAGCGTCGCCTCGGGCGTGACGTCGCGCCGCGCCGGGCCGGTGCCGCCGGTGGTCAGCACCAGGTGGCAGCGCACGGTGTCGACCAGCTCGACCAGCGTGGCCTCGATGGCGGCGCGCTCGTCGGGAATCAGGCGCGTCTCGACGCGAAACGGCGTGGCCAGCGCGCCCTGCAGCCACTCGCGCAGCGCCGGGATGCCCTTGTCCTCGTAGACGCCGCCGCTGGCGCGGTCGGAGACCGACACCAGGCCGATGACGAGTTCGTCGTTATTCGCCGGACTCATCGTCTTCGCCTTCCTCGTCGTCCTGCGCGGCCGCCTTCGGCTTCTTGCCCAGGTCCTTCAGGATCTGGAAGATCTCGCGGTAGGCCTTCGGCGGCTTGTTCTCGGCCTGTTCCTTGCGCGCGTTGCGGATCAGGGTGCGCAGGTGCTGCACGTCCAGTTCCGGGTTCTCTTCCAGCAGCTGGGTCAGCGCCTTGTCGTCGGCCAGCAGCTTCTCGCGGCGGCGCTCGAGCGCGTGCAGGGCCGCGGTCTCGGCCTTGGACATGCCCTTCCAGCTTTCGATGGTGCGCTGGATGACGGCGACTTCCTCCTCGTCCAGCTTGCGCATCATCTTGCCGACGAATTGCAGCTGGCGGCGGCGGCCGCCGTGGTCGGTGATCGACTGGCACATCAGGATGGCGTCGCGCAGTTCTTCCGGCATCGGCACGCGCTTGACGCGGTCGCGCGGCTCGTCGACGAGCTGCTCGCCGAGCTTTTGCAGGTCGTTCATCTGGCGTTTGAGTTCGGACTTGGACGGACGGTCGTATTCCTGGTCGAACTCGTCGGAGCGGAAGCCGACGGAGCCGCGGTTTGCATTTGGCATGGTGATCTTGGTCGGGCAGGGCGCACGGCCCGCCGGTGAAAACAGTAAACGGCTGCTATGATAACTGTTTTAGGGCTCGCCACAGAAAAACGCACATGAACGACTCCGTCTTCACCCATACGCAAGACCAGCTCAAGCAGCTCGCACAGGACGTGCTGGCCATCGCCAGGGAAACCGGCGCCAGCAATGCCGCCGTCGAGATCAGCGAGGGTGGCGGCCTGGCGGTGACGGTGCGCAAGGGACAGGTCGAGACCATCGAGCAGAACAAGGACAAGGGCATCGGCGTGACGGTCTACAGCGGCCAGCGCCGCGGCCATGCGAGCACGTCCGATTTCTCCGCGGCATCATTGCGCGCCACCGTCGAAGCGGCCTGGAACATCGCCCGCTTCACGGCCGAGGACCCGGCCGCCGGCCTGCCCGATCCCGAGCTGCTGGAACAGAACCCGCGCGACCTGCGCCTGTGCTATCCGTGGCAGATCGGCGCCGAAGAGGCGGTCGAGATCGCCCAGCGCTGCGAGGCCGCCGCGTTCGCCGTCGACAAGCGCGTCACCAACAGCGAAGGCGCCAGCGTCTACGTGCAGCAGTCGCACTTCGTCGCCGCCAACAGCCACGGCTTCTGCGCCGGCTACCCGTTCTCGCGCCACACGCTGTCGGTCGCCCCGATCGCCGGCAAGGGCGCCCACATGCAGCGCGACGACTGGTATTCGTCGGCGCGCGATCCGAAGAAACTGGCCGACCCCGAAAAAGTGGGCCGCTACGCCGCCGAGCGCGCGCTGGCGCGCCTGAACGCGCGCAAGCTCGACACCCGCACCTGCCCGGTGCTGTTCGAGGCCCCGCTGGCCGCCGGCCTGCTCGGCGCCTTCGTCCAGGCCACGTCCGGCGGCGCGCTGTACCGCAAGTCGAGCTTCCTGCTCGATTCGCTCGGCCAATCGGTCTTCCCGGCGCACGTCCAGGTCGTCGAGGACCCGCACCTGGTCGGCGGCGTCGGCTCCGCGCCCTTCGACGAAGAGGGCGTGCGCACGCAGCGCCGCAAGGTCGTCAGCGACGGCGTCCTGCAGGGCTACTTCCTGTCCACCTACACGGCGCGCAAGCTGGGCATGCAGACCACCGGCAATGCCGGCGGCTCGCACAACCTGGAGCTGACCTCGACGCAGACGAAGATCGCCGACACCTTCGAAGGCATGCTGCGCAAGATGGGCACCGGCCTGCTGGTCACCGAGCTGATGGGCCAGGGCACCAACTACGTGACCGGCGACTATTCGCGCGGCGCGTCCGGCTACTGGGTCGAGAACGGCGTCATCCAGTACCCGGTCGAGGAAATCACCATCGCCGGCAACATGAAGGACATGTTCCAGGCCATCGTCGGCATCGGCAATGACGTGCTGACGCGCGGCAACAAGTCGACCGGGTCGATCCTGATCGAGAAGATGGTCGTGGCGGGAAATTGAAGCGTTTGCGTATCCGGTGAGGGTAGGCAATTGACCCCGCAATCGTGCGGGGTTAGATTGAAGTTTTTGACAACATTGTTAAAGACGTCATGGCCTCCTTTACCCTGTACCAGCCGTACGACCTCGCCGCCACCGTCAAGGACTGGACGCCGCCCGCCGACGTCCACGACGTCAAGAAGCTCAGCTTCACGAGCGGCGGCCTGCGCCTCGACCTCTACGCGTCGCCCGCGGGCGTCCTCTCCTACCAGGACGGCCGGATCGTCGGCGCCGTCAGCGAGATCTCCCTGTTCAATGCCGCCGGCGAAATCTACCGGATCGGCAAGGATGCGGGCGACCCCAACCTGGTCTTCAATCTCGCGCCGGACAAGCCGCTGTCCCAGTGGGCGTTCCCGTACGACATGCTGCGCGGAAACGACCTGATCGCGGGCAGCGGCGGCAACGACATCCTCTACGGCCACGACGGCGACGACGTGTTCATCGCCAGCGCCGGCAGCGACCGCATCGACGGCGGCGCCGGCTTCGACCACGTGCGCTTTTCCGGCAACCTGGGCGACTACACGGTGGTGCGCACCGGCGGCGGCTTTTCCATCACGAACCTCGTGGACGGCAGCATCGACACGGTGAACAACATCGAGCGCCTCGACTTCGCCGACAAGTTCATCGCGGCCGACGTCGCCGTCGACACGCCCGCCGGCCAGGTGGTGCGCCTGTACCAGGCCGCCTTCGACCGCCTGCCGGACGCGGACGGCCTGCTGTTCTGGACCAGGCAGGCCGCCAACGGCCTGGGCCTGGAAGCGATGGCGCAGGGCTTCATCGATTCGAAGGAATACCAGCAGCTGTATCCGCCGATCCTGAGCAACCGCGCGCTGGTGGCCGAGTTCTACCAGAACATCCTGCACCGCTCGCCGGACCCGGGCGGCCTGACGTTCTGGACCGACGTGCTCGAGAGCGGCGCGGCCACCGACGCCCAGGTGCTGGTGGGGATCAGCGAAAGCGTGGAAAACGTGGCCGGCACGGCGACGCTGATCGGCAACGGCCTGGTGCTCGACTACGCGCTCATGACCTGAGCCGGCAGCGGGCCGAAGCGTTCCTCGTACAGGCCAGCGAGCCAGTCGACGAACACGCGCACGCGCGGCGAGAGCTGGCGCCGCTGCGGATACAGCGCCGACAGGCGCATGTCCGGGCTGCGCCATTCCCCCAGCACTTCCACCAGGCGCCCGTCGCGCAATTCCTGCTCGACGTGGAAGCGCGGCAGCTGGATCAGCCCGCAGCCGCGCAGCGCGCCCTGCATGTAGTTCTCGGCATCGTTGACGGCCAGCCAGCCGCCGACGTCGTAGCGGCGCCACTGGCCGTCCACCAGCGCCTCGAACGGATAGTCGCGCGCGCCGCTGCTGGCGAAGAAGCGCACGGCGCGGTGCGCCGCGAGCTCGTCGGGATGGCGCGGCACGCCGCAGCGCGCCAGGTAGTCGGGACTGGCGCAGATCACCTGCGGCATCAGCGCCAGGCGCCGCGCCACCAGGTTGGTGTCGGCCAGGTCGCCGGCCCGGATCACGCAATCGACGCCTTCGCGCACCAGGTCCACCAGGCGGTCGCCGCTGCTGAGCACGACCTCGATGTCCGGATACCTGGCGTGGAATTCGCCGATGCGCGGCAGCACCATGCGCGCCGCCTGGGTGCCGGACATGTCCACGCGCAGCACGCCGCGCGGATTGGCCGCGACGTGGCGGAAGGCCGCTTCCGCATCGTCCAGGTCGCTCAAGACCTGCACGCAGCGCTCGTAATACGCCTGGCCGTCGAGCGTCGGCCGCACGTGGCGCGTGGTGCGCTCCAGCAGGCGCGTGCCGAGCCGCGTTTCCAGTTCCTTGATCGCGTGGGTGGCGCTGGCGCGCGGGATGCCCAGCATGTCGGCGGCGCGGGTGAAGCTGCCCTGTTCGACGATGCGGGTGAAGAGCTGGAGGGTGTCGAGGCGGTCCATGGACCGATTATATTGTTGTCCCGGCTTGAATGGTGTTGTGCAAAACCGTGGATTTATCTTCCGCGGTGAAATGATGAAAATGGCTGCACCGATTCTTCATTTCACAGCAGGAGGAAACCATGGACATGTCATCCCACCGCATCGTCGTCGTCACCGGCGCTTCCAGCGGCTTCGGCGCGATGAGCGCCCGCGCGCTGGCGCTGGCCGGCCACGTCGTCTATGCCGGCATGCGCGACCTGGGCGGCCGCAACGCCCCGCAGGGGGACGCCGCCCGCGCGTTCGGCCGCGACCACGGCGTGCAACTGCACGCCATCGAACTCGACGTGCAATCGCAGGCGTCCGCCGACGCCGCGGTGGCGCGCATCCTGGACGAGCAGGGGCGCCTCGACGTCGTCGTGCACAACGCCGGCCACATGGTGTTCGGCGCGGCCGAGGCCTTCCTGCCCGAACAGCTCGCCGCGCTGTACGACGTCAACGTGCTGGGCACCCAGCGCGTCAACCGCGCGGCGCTGCCGGCGCTGCGCCGGCAGGGACAGGGCCTGCTGCTGTGGGTGGGCAGCAGCAGCCACCGGGGCGGCACGCCGCCCTTCCTGGGGCCGTACTTCGCCGCCAAGGCGGCGATGGATGCGCTGGCCGTGAGCTATGCGGGCGAACTGGCGCGCTGGGGCATCGAGACCAGCATCGTCGTGCCGGGCGCCTTCACCCAGGGCACCAACCACTTCGCCCACGCCGGCAAGCCAGCCGACGCGGCGCGCCAGGCCGAGTACGACGACGGCCCCACGCAGGGCCTGGCGCAGCAGGCGCTGGCGCGGCTGGCGGCGCTGGAGCCGGCCGATGCCGACCCGGCCGCGGTGGCGCGCGCCATCGTCGACATCGTCGCGGCCCCGCACGGGCGCCGGCCGTTCCGCGTGCACGTGGATCCGTCCGACGACGGCTGCGCCGTCGTCGGCGCGGTGGCGGACCGCATCCGTACCGAATTCCTGCGCCGCATCGGCCTGGACGACCTGCTGGCGCCGCGCACCGGCGCGGTGGCGGGCGCGCGCTGAGCCGCCTCGCCGGCGGCGCCGGGGCGGCCCGGGGGAGGCCGCACGTCCATGGCGGGTTCCTGCAATAATGTCGGTCCGGTCGCGCGGATGCGCCCATGCGTCGCGCGCCACCTCACCGAACGAAAGGACACCATGGATATTCTCGCCGCCGCCAAGCAACGCTATACCGCCAAAGCCTACGACCCGACCCGCAAGGTCCCGGAGGAGACGATGCGCCAGATCTACGACCTGATGCGCAACAGCCCTTCCTCGGTGAACTCGCAGCCCTGGCACTTCATCGTCGCCAGCACGCCGGAAGCCAAGGCGCGCATGGCCAAGGGCACGCCGGCCGCTTTCGCCTACAACGAACCGAAGGTGCTGAACGCCTCGCACGTGGTGCTGTTCTGCGCCCGCGTCGACGCCGACGCCGCGCACCTGGACAAGCTGCTGGCGCAGGAACAGGCCGACGGACGCTTCCGCGACGACGCCGCCAAGGCCGGCCAGGCCAAGGGCCGCCTGGGCTACGTGAACCTGCACCGCTACACGCAGAAGGACTTGCCGCAGTGGCTGGAAAAGCAGGTCTACATCGCGCTGGGGACCGCGATGCTGGGCGCGAGCGCGCTGGGCGTGGACACCACGCCGATGGAAGGCATCGACACGCGCGCGCTGGACGCGGAATTCGACCTGCACGCGCAGGGCCTGAGCAGCCTGGTGATGCTGAGCTTCGGCTACCGCGCCGGCGACGACTTCAATGCGGCGCTGCCGAAGTCGCGCCTGAAGGAAGAGCAGGTGTTCACGTTCCTGTAAGCGCATCAACCTGTCGCCCCGGCGGCATCCCCCGTCGCCCCGGCGCAGGCCGGGGTCCCAATATTTCAGCACAGCCGCGGCGCATGCAGAATTGGGCCCCGGCCTGCGCCGGGGCGACGGTAGCGATTACTTGTCCAGCGCGCGGATCGCCCGCAGCACCGGCTGCAGCACCGCGCCGCCCAGCCGGCTGCTGCGCGCGCCGTCCCAGCCCACCTGCGGGTCCGGGTCGTTGGCGTTGTCCTTGAACGGCAGTTCCAGCGTCAGCGACAGGCAGCCGAAGGCGTGGGTCACGTACGGCGAACCCATGGTCAGCACCTCGTCGGTGTACGGTTCCTTCGGATAGCCGTGGACGTCCTGGAAGTCCGGGCTCGCGGTCATGAAGTCGTCCGAGAACGCCTTCTGCGCGGCGGCCTGCTCGGCCGTGAAGGTCGGCAGGGCGTCGCTGCCGGCGATGAAGACGTAGGGCAGGCCCTCGTCGCCGTGCACGTCGAGCAGCAGGTCGACGCCGGTCTGGTGCATCTTCTGGCGCACCAGGAAGACTTCCGGGCTGCGCTCCATCGACGGGGCGAACCACTCGCGGTTCAGGTTGGCGCCGGCGGCATTGGTGCGCAGGTTGCCGCGCACGGAACCGTCCGGGTTCATGTTCGGCACCACGTAGAACACCGCTTCCTTCAGCAGCTGGCGGCCGAACGGGTGGGCCGGGTCGAGCAGGGCGTCGAGCATGCCCTCGACGAACCACTCGGCCATCGTCTCGCCCGGGTGCTGGCGCGCGATGACCCAGACCTTCTTCTTGCCCGCATCCGGCTCGCCGATCACCAGCATGTTCAGGTCGCGGCCGTCGATGGTCGAACCCAGGTCCAGCATGCGCACGTGTTCCGACAGCTGCGCGCGGTCCAGCAGCTCCAGGTGGCGTTCCCACGAGTACGGCTCGAAATAGGCGTAGTAGACGCTGTCCATGGCCGGGGTGTGCTCGATGGTGAGCACCTGGCCGTCGTAGCCGGTCGGCACGCGGAACCAGTTCACGCGGTCGTAGCTGGCCATGGCGTTGTAGTCTTCCCAGCCCGCCGGATAGGCCGACTTGCCGGCGTTGAGCAGGCGGATCGTGCACGGTTCGCCCTGCGCGCCCTGCAGGCGGAAGTAGAACCACTGGGTGATGTCGGCGTGCGAGTCCTTGCGGATGTTCAGGTCGATGGCGTTCGCGCTCGTGGCGTTCACGACCTCGATGGCGCCAGCGTCGAACTGGCTGCTGATCTTGATAGACATGGTGCGTCCCGTTGTTGTCGAAATGTCGAGGCCAGCATGATACCCCTTTCGTCGTCCGCGGCGGCGGGTCTGCCCTGCGTCAACGCCCGGCCTTGCGGCTTTTGCTATGTTCATTGCTTTGCCGAACGAAACGGGAGGGGACATGAAGGCGATCGCATGGGAGCAGGTCGAGATCACGGGCCTGAACCGGCTGGGTTTCTGGCTGCGCCGGCAGGACGAGGAACTGTACCTGCCGTTCGCGCTGTTTCCCTGGTTCGAGCACGCGACGGTGGCGCAGCTGTGCCGCGTCGACTGCCTGGGCGGCGCCATCCTGGTCTGGCCGGCGCTGGACCTCGAACTGCCGCTGGAGCGGGTGCGCAATCCAATGGCGGCGGCGCAGCTGGCGCTGGATGGCTGATCCTGCTGCAGCTTACTCCAGCCCCCCGAACCGCGCGTAAAACGCCGCATCCGCGGCCGGCGCGCCGGCATCCTCGCGCCGCAGCACGGCCATCAGGTGTGCCTCGGCGCGTTCCCACACCAGGTGGTAGATGGCGCGCGCCAGCGCATACGCCTCCGATCCCGGCCACGGCCGCGGCAGCAGCGCCAGCGGCAGCATCGGGTCGTGCAGCTGGACGCGGCGGTAGGCGTGGATCAGCAGGCTGCGCATCGCGAACGCCGCCGGCGGATCGACGGCGGCGCCCGATTCCAGCAGGGCCAGCAGCGGCGTGAAGTCGGCGAGGAAGCGCCGGTACGCCGCCATCACGGCCGACAGGTCCCAGCCTTCGCCCACCAGCTCGCCCAGCGGGCGCGCGCCCACGCCGTCCAGTTCGGCCGCGCGCACCACGAACACCTTGCCGGTGGCGCCGACGCGCTCCAGCACTTCGGCCACGCCGGCCGGATCGGCCGCCGGATGCGCCAGCAGGCCAGGCGCCGGCATCGCGAAACCTTCCCACTCCAGTTCCTTGCGCACCTGGGCGCGCAGCGCCGCGTCGATGCTGCCGTTGGGCGCCAGCAGCAGCGTCCAGCGGCCGTCCCAGTCGAGGCCGGGCGGCGCGTAGATGCGCCGGTTGGCGCGCTCGAAGCGCGGCCGCGCCTGCGCTTCCAGCGCGTAGCTGCTGCGCCGGCCCTCGCGGCTGGCCACCAGCCAGCCTTCCTGCGCCAGGCGGAACACGCTGGTGCGCACCAGCCGGTCGGTGGCGCCCATCGGCTGCACCAGCTCGATCAGGCTGCCCAGCCACAGGCGCGCGCCGTGCGGGGCGATGGCGTCGCCGAAGATGGTCATCACCAGCGACTTGGAGCGGGGCGGGTCGCTGGTCAGGAAACGGTCGATCCACTCGGGACCGCTGGTTGGGGTCATGGCGTGTGCGGCGCGCGGCCGTCGATATGATTCAAAATTTCGCTATACATCGTGTTTTTTGTATCGTATTATGGGTTCAAACAAAACACAACCGGAGACCGGCCATGTATGCACAAATGGTGGACACGGGCCTCAAGCAGGTCCGGTCGCAGGACGACATGGGCGCCGAGGAGCAGGCGTTCCAGGCGCGCATCGACGCCGGCGTCAAGATCGAGCCGAAGGACTGGATGCCCGAGGCCTACCGCAAGACCCTGGTGCGCCAGATTTCCCAGCACGCGCATTCGGAGATCGTCGGCCAGCTCCCGGAAGGGAACTGGGTCACGCGCGCGCCCACGCTCGAGCGCAAGGCGATCCTGCTGGCCAAGATCCAGGACGAGGCCGGCCACGGCCTGTACCTGTACAGCGCCGCCGAGACGCTGGGCGTGTCGCGCGACGAGCTGCTCGACGCGCTGCACGCGGGCAAGGCCAAGTATTCGAGCATCTTCAATTATCCCACCCTGACCTGGGCCGACATCGGCGCCATCGGCTGGCTGGTGGACGGCTCGGCCATCATCAACCAGATCCCGCTGTGCCGCTGCTCCTACGGCCCGTACGCGCGCGCCATGATCCGCGTGTGCAAGGAAGAGTCCTTCCACGCGCGCCAGGGCTACGACATCATGATGAAGCTGGCCCAGGGTACGCCCGAGCAGAAGGCGATGGCGCAGGATGCCCTGGACCGCTGGTGGTGGCCCGCGCTGATGATGTTCGGCCCGTCCGACGCGGAATCCGTCAACAGCGCGCAATCGAGCAAGTGGCGCATCAAGCTGTTCTCGAACGACGAGCTGCGCCAGCGCATGGTCGACCAGACCGTGCCGCAGGCCGAGTTCCTGGGCCTGACCATCCCCGACCCGGACCTGAAGTGGAACGCTGAGCGCGGCAGCTACGACTTCGGCGCGATCGACTGGAGCGAGTTCCACGAGGTCCTGAAGGGCAACGGACCGTGCAACAAGGAGCGCCTGCGCACGCGCGTGACGGCGTGGGAAGAGGGGGCGTGGTTCCGCGAGGCGTTGAATGCCTACGCGGACAAGCAGGCCCAGGGGTCAGAGCCCGGTGTTGCCGTTCAGGGGCTCTGACCCCGGTTTGACCACGCGCCGCAAAAAAGATACGGAGCCGTAGGGTGCGCACCCCGTGCGCACCACCGCGTCGCCAAGAACACGGAGACAACAATGAGCAAAGAATGGCCCCTGTGGGAGGTCTTCATCCGCAGCCAGCACGGCCTCGCCCACAAGCACGTGGGCAGCCTGCACGCCCCCGACGCCGCGATGGCGATCAACAACGCGCGCGACGTCTACACGCGCCGCAACGAAGGCGTCTCGATCTGGGTCGTGAAGGCGGCCGACATCGTCGCCTCCAGCCCTGCCGACAAGGACGCGCTGTTCGAGCCGTCCAACAGCAAGGTCTACCGCCACCCCACCTTCTTCCCGATGCCGGAAGACGTCAAGAACCTGTGAGGCGGCGATGGATGCGAACCCGTTCGACGAATTCAAGTTCGACTACCTGCTGCGCCAGGGCGACAACGCCCTGATCCTGTCGCAGCAACTGTCGCAGCTGTGCGGCAAGGGCCCGGCGCTGGAAGAAGACATGGCGCTGACCAACGTCGCCCTCGACCTGCTCGGCCAGACGCGCCTGTGGCTCGCCTACGCCGGCGAGATCGAGGGCCGCGGGCGCGACGAGGACCAGCTGGCCTACCTGCGCGACAGCCGCGCGTTCCGCAACGCGCTGCTGGTCGAGCAGCCCAACGGCGACTATGCGCACGTCATGGTGCGCCAGTTCTTCTTCGACACCTGGCACTACTACCTGATGCGCGAACTGCTGGCCTCCAGCGACCGCCGCATCGCCGACATCGCGGAAAAGTCGCTCAAGGAAGTCACCTACCACCTGCGCCGCAGCGGCGACCTGGTGGTGCGCCTGGGCGACGGCACCGAACTCAGCCACCGCAAGATGCAGGACGCCGTCGACGCGCTGTGGACCTATGTCGGCGAGCCGTTCGCCTACGACGCCGTCGACCTGGCCATGGTGGAGCGGGGCGTCGCCCCGCCGGCCGACACGCTGCGCGCCGCCTTCCTCGGCCACGTGGCCGAGGTGCTGGACGAGGCGACGCTGCGCATGCCGGCGCCGGACGCCTTCATGCAGCGCGGCGGCAAGCAGGGCCGCCATTCCGAACGCCTCGGCTACCTGCTGGCCGAGATGCAGTTCCTGCAGCGCGCCTACCCGGGCGCCGAGTGGTAAGCGCCGTGGCCGCGCCCGTCTTCACCGCCGCCCAGGTCTGGGCCTGGCTCGGCGAGGTGCCGGACCCCGAGATCCCGGTGATCTCGGTGGTGGACCTGGGCATCGTGCGCGACGTCGCCGTCGACGCGGACGGCGGCGCCTGCACGGTGACGATCACCCCGACCTATTCCGGCTGCCCGGCGATGCAGGTGATCGCCGCGGACGTCGCGCAGGCGCTGCGCGCGCGCGGCGTCGCCGACGTGCGCATCGCCACCCGCCTGTCGCCGGCCTGGACCACCGACTGGATGAGCGAGGCCGGCAAGGCCGCGCTCAAGGGCTACGGCATCGCGCCGCCGGCGCAGCAGGTGATCGACATCAGCGGCCTGGCGCACGGCGTGAAGCGCCACGCGATCCGCCAGCCGGACGTCGCCTGCCCGCACTGCGGCTCGGCGCGCACGCGCCTGACCAGCCAGTTCGGCTCGACGCCGTGCAAGGCGCTGTACCAGTGCCAGGACTGCCGCGAGCCCTTCGACTACTTCAAATGCCATTGAGGCCGACATGAGCCAATTCCATCGCCTGCAGGTGGCGCACGTCCGGCACGAGACGCGCGACGCCATCGCCGTCACCTTCGACGTGCCGCCGCCACTGCAAGAGACGTTCCGCTACCGCCAGGGCCAGCACCTGACGCTGCGCGCCACCATCGACGGCGAGGAGGTGCGCCGTTCCTACTCGATCTGCGCCGCCGTGCAGGACGAGCGCCTGCGCGTCGCCATCAAGCGCGTGCCCGGCGGCCTGTTCTCGACCTGGGCCAACGAGGCGATCAAGCCCGGCGTCGCGCTGGACGTGATGCCGCCGGAAGGCCGCTTCAACCTGCCGCTCGACCCGGACAGCCGGCGCCACTACCTGGCGTTCGCGGCCGGCAGCGGCATCACGCCGATCCTGTCGATCGTCAAGACCACGCTGCTGGCCGAGCCGCACAGCCGCTTCACCGTCCTGTACGGCAACCGCGCCTCCTCGTCCGTGCTCTTCCGCGACGAACTGGCCGAGCTGAAGGACCAGTACCTGGAGCGCCTGAACCTGGTGTACGTGATGAGCCGCGAGCAGCAGGATATCGAGCTGTTCAACGGCCGCATCACCGAGGACAAGTGCCGCCAGTTGTTCCAGCGCTGGCTGCGCGTCGAAGACGTCGACTACGCCTTCGTCTGCGGCCCGGAAGACATGATGCACGGCGTCTCGGCGGCGCTGCAGGAAGCCGGCATGCCGAAGGACCGGATCCGCATCGAGCTGTTCGCCGCCGGCGCCGCGCAGGCGCCGCGCGGGCCGCGCCGCCAGGCCGGCGCCGGCGCCGGCGCCGGCGCAGCGCAGCGCAGCACCGAGGTCACCGTGATCATGGACGGCAACCACGCCAGCTTCACGATGGAGCGCGACAAGGAGTCGCTGCTGGACGCCGGCCTGCGCGCCGGGATCGACATGCGCTATTCCTGCAAGGGCGGCGTGTGCTCGACCTGCCGCTGCAAGGTGCTGGACGGGACCGTGGACATGGACGTCAACTACGCGCTCGAGGACTACGAGGTGGCGCGCGGCTTCGTGCTCAGCTGCCAGAGCTTCCCGGTGACGGACAAGGTCGTGGTCGATTTCGACGTGGCCGAATAAGCGTACGTCGCCCCGGCGCAGGCCGGGGTCCAATTTCGCATGCGGCCACCGAAAAGACATTAGGCCCCGGCCTGCGCCGGGGCGACGTAGCCGATCGAACAAGAACACACGGAGACACCATGACCTACGCATCCATCGACTTCACCATCGCATCCGGCATCGCCACCCTGGTCCTGAACCGCCCGGACCGCCTGAACAGCTTCACCCGCGCGATGCACGAGGAAGTGCGCCACGCCCTCGACCGCGTGCAGGAAGACCGCAGCGTGCGCGTGCTGCTGCTCACCGGCGCCGGGCGCGGCTTCTGCGCCGGCCAGGACCTGAACGACCGCGCCGTCGCCCCCGGCGCGCCCAGCGTGGACCTGGGCGAATCGGTCGAGAAATACTATGCGCCGCTGGTGACCACGCTGCGCACGCTGCCGCTGCCCGTGATCTGCGCCGTCAACGGCGTGGCCGCCGGCGCCGGCGCCAACCTGGCGCTGGCCTGCGACATCGTGCTGGCCGCGCAGTCCGCCAGCTTCATCGAAGCCTTCTGCAAGCTGGGCCTGATCCCCGACACCGGCGGCACCTGGGCGCTGCCGCGCCTGGTCGGCCCGGCGCGGGCGATGGGCATGGCGCTGCTGGGCGAGCGCATCTCCGCCGAGCAGGCCGAGACCTGGGGCCTGATCTGGCGCTGCGTGCCGGACGAGGCGCTGCTGCCGCAGGCGCGCGCCATGGCCGCGCACTTCGCCGCCGCGCCCACCAAGGGGCTGGCCTTCACCAAGCAGGCCATGCTGGCCAGCTGGGGCAACACGCTGGAACAGCAGCTGGCGCTGGAGGCGCGCATGATGCGCGAGCTGGGCCACAGCCACGACTACCGCGAAGGCGTGTCCGCCTTCATCGAGAAACGCCAGCCTCACTTCAAGGGAGAGTAAGCCATGGCCAATGCATTGGAAAAGGGCAGCGTCGTCGCCGTCATCGGCAGCGGCGCCATGGGCAGCGGCATCGCCCAGGTCGCGGCCGCGGCCGGCCACCAGGTGCGCCTGTTCGACACCAGCCAGGACGCCGTCGCGCGCGCCATCGCCGGCATCGGCAAGGCCTACGCCAGGCTGGTCGAGAAGGGCCGCATGGGCGCGGCCGAGGCCGACCTGGCGCGCGAGCGCCTGCGTCCGATGGCCGCGCTGCAGGACGCCGCCGGCGCCGCGCTGGCGGTCGAGGCCATCGTCGAGGACCTGGACGCCAAGCGCGCGCTGTTCGCCGCGCTGGAAGCCGTCGTCGGCCCGGACTGCATCCTGGCCACCAATACCTCGTCGATCTCCGTCACCGCCATCGCGGCCGGGCTGCAGCGTCCGCAGCGCCTGGTGGGCATGCACTTCTTCAATCCGGTGCCGCTGATGGCGCTGGTGGAAGTGGTCGCAGGCGTGGCCACCGACAAGGCCGTGGCCGACGTCGTCGCCGCCACCGCCGCGGCCTGGGGCAAGAGCCCGGTGCACGCGAAGTCCACGCCCGGCTTCATCGTCAACCGGGTGGCGCGTCCCTACTATGCGGAGGCGCTGCGCCTGCTGCAGGAAGGCGCGGCCGACGCCGCCACGCTGGACGCCGTGATGCGCGACGCGGGGGGCTTTCGCATGGGCCCCTTCGAGCTGATGGACCTGATCGGCCACGACGTCAATTTCTCCGTCACGCGCTCCGTGTTCGACGCGTATTTCGGCGACCCGCGCTACACGCCGTCGACGCTGCAGCAGGAACTCGTGAACGCGGGCTTCCTGGGCCGCAAGAGCGGGCGCGGCTTCTACCGCTACGGCGCCGACGTGCCCGCGCCGCAGGCCGCGCAGGAGGCGCCGCAACCGTGTCCGAAGACGGTGCGCGTGACCCACGCGCAGGACGCGCGCGCGCCCGCCTTCGACGCGTTGCACGACGTGCTGGCCGCGCGCCTGCAGGCATCCGGCGTGGACGTCGGCCATCCGGGCCTGCTCGACGGCGCCGAGGCGCGCGAGGCGCCGGCCCTGCATGCGGGCGGCGCCGCCATCTACCTGACCGACGGACGCAGCGCGACGCAGCGCGCGGCCGACGACGGCTGGCGCGACACGGTGCTGTTCGACCTCGTGCTGGACCCGGCCAGGGCTGCGCGCATCGCGCTGGCGAAGGCCGACGGTTGTTCCGACGCCGCCTGGCATGCCGCCGTCGGCCTGTTCCAGGAAGCGGGCTTCGCCGTCACGCGCCTGGACGACGTGCCGGGCATGGCCGTGATGCGCACCGTCGCCATGCTGGCCAACGAGGCGGCCGACGCCGTCAACCAGGGCGTGTGCAGCGCCGCCGCGGTGGACGTGGCGATGCAGAAGGGCGTGAACTATCCGCGCGGCCCGCTGGCCTGGGCCGATGCGGTCGGCCTGCGCCAGGTGGTGGCGGTGCTGTCCAACCTGGGCGCGGCCTACGGCGAGGACCGCTACCGCGTGTCGCCGCTGCTGCGCCGCCGGCTCGCCGCCGGCGTCTTCGACACGCAAGGAGGCCGCTTCCATGCCGCGTGATCCGCAAGCACTGGCCGAACTGGCCGGCAGGACCATGTACGAACGCGATCCGGCCAGCCAGGCGCTGGGCATGGCGCTCGAGGCAATCCGTCCCGGCTATGCGCGCATGCGCATGGCCGTGCGTCCCGACATGCTGAACGGTCATGCCACCTGCCATGGCGGCTACATCTTCATGCTGGCCGACAGCGCCTTCGCGTTCGCCTGCAATTCGCACAACTTCAACACCGTCGGCGCCGGCTGCACGATCGACTACCTGGCGCCGGGCCGGGCGGGCGACGTGCTGGTGGCCGAGGCGGTCGAGCAGGCGCTGGCCGGCAAGACCGGAGTCTACGACGTGGCCGTGTCGAACCAGGAAGGGCGCCGGATCGCGCTGTTCCGCGGCAAGTCGCACCGCATCGCCGGCCATATCGTGGAACCGGATGCGTGACAACGCGCCTGCGCCCCCAACAGGAGTCAACAATGGTCCAACGCATTCCCCAACCCGGCGAACTCGACCCGATCGAGCGCGCCAGCCGCGACGAACTGCAGGCGCTGCAGCTGGAACGCCTGCAGTGGAGCCTGCGGCACGCCTACGACAACGTGCCCCACTACCGCCGCGCCTTCGATGAGGCCGGCGTCCATCCGGACGATTTGGCCACCCTGGCCGACCTGGCGAAATTCCCGTTCACCGACAAGGCGACGCTGCGCGACAACTACCCGTTCGGCATGTTCGCCGTGCCGCGCGAACGGGTGGTGCGCGTGCATGCCTCGTCCGGCACCACCGGCAAGCCGACCGTGGTCGGCTACACGCAACGCGACATCGACACCTGGGCCGGCGTGGTCGCGCGCTCGATCCGCGCGGCGGGCGGTCGGCCCGGCGACATGGTGCACGTCGCCTACGGCTACGGCCTGTTCACCGGCGGCCTGGGCGCCCACTACGGCGCCGAGCGCCTTGGCTGCACCGTCGTGCCGATGTCGGGCGGGCAGACCGAGAAGCAGGTCCAGCTGATCCAGGACTTCCAGCCCTCGATCATCATGGTCACGCCCTCGTACATGCTGAACATCGTCGAGGAATTCCGGCGCCAGGGCATCGACCCGGCCACGTCCTCGCTGCGGGTCGGCATCTTCGGCGCCGAGCCCTGGACCGACGCCATGCGCCGCGAGATCGAGGAACGCGCCGGCATCGACGCCGTCGACATCTACGGCCTGTCCGAGGTGATGGGGCCGGGCGTGGCCAGCGAGTGCATCGAGAGCAAGGACGGCCCGGTGGTCTGGGAAGACCATTTCTATCCCGAGATCATCGACCCCGATACCGGCGAGGTGCTGCCGGACGGCGCCGAGGGCGAACTGGTGTTCACCTCGCTCACCAAGGAAGCGCTGCCCATCGTCCGCTACCGCACGCGCGACCTGACCCGCCTGCTGCCGCCGACCTCGCGCGCGATGCGCCGCATGGGCCGCATCAACGGCCGCTCGGACGACATGCTGATCATCCGCGGCGTGAACGTCTTCCCCAGCCAGGTCGAGGAACTCGTGCTGCAGCTGCCCGCGCTGGCCCCGCACTACCAGCTGGTGGTGACGCGCGACGGCCACCTCGACGCGCTCGAGGTGCGCTGCGAACTGCGCGAAGGCGAGGTGGCGCAGGAGACGATCGAGGCCATCGGGCGCGAACTGCAGCACCGCATCAAGACCCATATCGGCGTGACGACGCGCGTGCAGCTGCTGCCGTCGCAAGGCATCGAACGCTCGCTGACCGGCAAGGCGCGCCGCGTGCTCGACCAGCGCCCCCGCAACCCATGAAGCAAGGACAAGGATACGACATGAACGAAGCCTATATCTGCGACGCCGTGCGCACGCCTTTCGGCCGCTTCGGCGGCGCGCTCGCCGGCGTGCGCGCCGACGACCTGGCCGCGCTGCCGATCGCCGCCCTCGTCGCGCGCAATCCCGGCGTCGACTGGTCGCGCGTGGACGACGTGCTGCTCGGCTGCGCCAACCAGGCCGGCGAGGACAACCGCAACGTGGCGCGCATGGCGCTGCTGCTGGCCGGCCTGCCGGACAGCGTCCCCGGCAGCACCATCAACCGCCTGTGCGGCTCCAGCCTGGATGCCGTGGGCACGGCCGCGCGCGCGATCCGCGCCGGCGAGGCCGACCTGGTCGTCGCCGGCGGCGTCGAGAGCATGACGCGCGCGCCCTTCGTGATGGGCAAGGCCGACAGCGCCTTCTCGCGCAGCGCGAAGATCGAGGACACCACCATCGGCTGGCGCTTCGTCAACCCGAGGATGAAGGCGCAGTACGGCATCGACTCGATGCCCGAGACGGCGGAAAACGTGGCGCGCGAGTTCGGCGTCGATCGTGCCGACCAGGACGCGTTCGCGCTGCGCAGCCACCAGAAGTGGGCGCGCGCGCAGGCCGCCGGCGTGTTCGCCGGCGAGATCGTGCCGGTCGCCATCCCGCAGAAGAAAGGCGATCCCAGGGTCGTGGATACCGACGAGCATCCGCGCCCGGACACCAGCCTGGATGCGCTGGCCAGGCTGAAAGGCGTGGTGACGCCGGACGGCAGCGTCACCGCCGGCAATGCCGCCGGCGTGAACGACGGCGCCTGCGCGATCCTGCTGGCCTCCGGCGCGGCGGTGGACAACCATGGCTTGACGCCGCGCGCCCGCGTGGTCGGCATGACGACGGTGGGCCTGGCCCCGCGCATCATGGGCTTCGGCCCGGCGCCGGCCACCAGGAAACTGCTGGCCATGACCGGCCTGACGCTGGCGCAGATGGACGTGATCGAGCTGAACGAAGCGTTCGCCGCCCAGGGCCTGGCCGTGCTGCGCGACCTCGGCCTGGCCGACGACGATGCGCGCGTGAACCCGAACGGCGGCGCGATCTCGATCGGCCATCCGCTGGGCGCATCCGGCGCGCGCCTGGTGATGGCGGCCGTGAACCAGCTGCAGCGCACGGGCGGGCGCTATGCGCTGTGCACGATGTGCATCGGCGTCGGCCAGGGCATCGCCCTGATCGTCGAAAGGGTCTGACATGCCGGTCTACGAGATCGACGGCATCCGCCCGGTCGTGCACCCGAGCGCCTACGTGCATCCGACGGCGGTGCTGGTCGGCGACGTGATCGTCGGCCCGCGCTGCTACGTCGGGCCGCTGGCCTCGCTGCGCGGCGACTTCGGCCGCCTGGTGCTGGAAGAGGGGGCCAACGTGCAGGACACCTGCGTGATGCACGGTTTTCCCGAGGACGACACGGTGGTCGAGGTCGACGGCCACATCGGCCACGGCGCCGTGCTGCACGGCTGCCGCGTGGGCCGCAACGCCATGGTCGGCATGAACGCGGTGGTGATGGACAAGGCGGTCGTCGGCTGCGAATCCATCGTCGGCGCCGCCGCCTTCGTCAAGGCCGGCATGGTGATCGCGCCGCGCAGCCTGGTGCTGGGCGCGCCGGCGCGGGTGGTGCGCGCGGTCACGGACGAGGAGGTCGCGTGGAAGAGCTACGGGACGCGGCAGTACCACGACCTGAACCTGCGCTCGATGGACACGATGCGCGAGGTGGAGGCGTTGACGGAACCGGAAGCAGGGCGGCGCAGGCTGGTGTTCGACGAGCCGCACAAGCCCAAAAAATAGCTGCGTGCGTGCACGCAAAATTGGGCCCCGGCCTGCGCCGGGGCGACGGTCCTCGATACGTCGCCCCGGCGCAGGCCGGGGCCCAATTTCCCATGAACTGAGGAGACACAAAATGCACACCCCATCCACCCTGCAAAGCCTGATCGCCGGCCGCTGGCTCGGCAGCGAACCGCACCAGCCCCTGCACGGCGCGCTGGACAACCGGCTGATCTACCATACCCACGCCGATAAGATCGACTTCGACGAAGCCGTCACCTACGCCCGCAGGACCGGCGTGCCGGCGCTGATGCGGCTCGACTTCCAGAAGCGCGCGCAGGTGCTCAAGGCCCTGGCCCTGTACCTGATGGAGCGCAAGGAAGAGCTGTATGCGATCTCGCACCTGACCGGCGCCACGCGGCCCGATAGCTGGGTCGACGTCGAGGGCGGCATCGGCACGCTGTTCGCCTACGCCAGCATGGGCGGGCGCGAACTGCCGTCGTCGAACGTGCTGCACGAGGGACCGGCCATGGCGCTGGGCAAGCGCGGCGGCTTCGCCGGCACGCACATCCTGGTGCCGCGCGGCGGGGTCGCCGTGCACATCAACGCCTTCAATTTCCCGATCTGGGGCCTGCTGGAAAAATTCGCGCCGAGCTTCCTGGCCGCCATGCCCTGCATCGCCAAGCCGGCCACCGCGACCAGCTACCTCACCCACGCCGTCGTCAAGCTGATGATGGCGTCGAACCTGCTGCCGGAAGGCTGCCTGCAACTGGTCATCGGCGGCACCGGCGACCTGCTGGACCGCCTGGGCGGCTTCGACGCGGTCACCTTCACCGGCTCGGCCGATACCGCCGCGAAGCTGCGCGCCAATCCCAACCTGATCCGCGAATCGGTGCCGTTCACCGCCGAGGCGGACTCGCTCAACGCCGCCATCCTGGCGCCGGACGTGACCCCGGATGACGAGGAATTCGACCTGTTCGTCAAGGAAGTGGCGCGCGAGATGACCGGCAAGGCGGGGCAGAAGTGCACGGCGATCCGCCGCGTGATCGTGCCGGAGCACCTCGTCGACGCCGTCGGCGAGCGCCTGCGCGCACGGCTGGCGAAGATCGTGGTCGGCAATCCGCAGGTCGAGGGCGTGCGCATGGGCGCGCTGGCATCGAAGGACCAGCAGCGCGACGTCGCCGAGCGCGTCGAGATGCTCGCGCGCGGCAACGAGGTGCTGTTCTCCGCCCGCGACGGCTTCCAGCCGGTCGGCGCCGGTTGCGCCGACGGCGCCTTCTTCGCGCCCACGCTGATCCTGGCGCGCCATGGCGCCGCCAACGCCGCGGTCCACGACGTCGAAGCCTTCGGTCCGGTCAGCACCATCGTGCCCTACCGGGGCATCGACGAGGCGCTGGCGCTGGCCGCGCGCGGCCGCGGCAGCCTGGTGACGACGCTGGTGACGAAGGATCCGGCCATCGCCGCGCAGGCGGTGCCGGTCGCGGCGGCCTCGCACGGCCGCGTGCACATCCTGGACCGCGAGGCGGCGGTGGATTCGACCGGCCACGGCTCGCCGCTGCCGCAGCTCAAGCACGGCGGCCCGGGCCGCGCCGGCGGCGGCGAGGAACTGGGCGGCATCCGCGCCGTCAAGCACTTCCTGCAGCGCGCCGCGGTGCAGGGTTCGCCGACGATGCTGGCGGCCGTCACCGGCGAGTACGTGCGCGGCGCCGCCGTCAAGGAATCGGAAGTCCACCCGTTCCGCCGCCACTTCGAGGACCTGGAAGTGGGCCACTCGCTGCTCACGCACCGCCGCACCGTCGCCGAGGCGGACATCGTGAACTTCGGCGGCGTCTCGGGCGACTACTTCTACATGCACTTCGACGAGATCGCGGCGAAGGATACCCAGTTCGGCCAGCGCATCGCCCACGGCTACTTCGTGCTGTCGGCGGCGGCCGGGCTGTTCGTCTCGCCGGCGCCGGGACCGGTGCTGGCCAACTATGGCCTGGACAACCTGCGCTTCGTGGCGCCGGTGGCGATCGGCGACACCATCCGCGCGCGCCTGACCTGCAAGCGCAAGGTCGACCGCAACCGCACCGACGAGGCCGGGCGCGGCCAGGGCGTGGTGGCCTGGGACGTGCAGGTCACCAACCAGCGCGACGAGCTGGTGGCCAGCTACGACATCCTGACGCTGGTGCAGAAGCGCGCCTGATCAGCACTCGACGCGGCGCGGCGGCGACCAGCCGCGCCGGCGCTTGCGGTACACCCGCGCGCCGGAGGGCCGGGCGATTTGTTCGCGCACCGTGGCGCGCAGCAGGGGATCGGGGATCGCGGCGATGGCCTGCGCTGCCAGGCGGCCGGCCGCGGCGGGGCCACCGACGGCCGCGGTGATCGCCACGTGCATTCGCACGAGGGCCGCATGGCCCTCGATGAAGGACCAGCGCAGCGGCATGGGCGCATAGGGCTGCCGCCGGGCCCAGCGCAGGTGGCGCGCCAGCAGGTTGGCGTGCTCGCGGAGCGCTTGCGCCGGTTCGGGCCGCATACGGTCGGCCAGGACGTAATCTCCGGCCTGCACCAGGAGTGGCAGCGCAACGCCGGCGACCGCGCGCGCGAACGCCGGCGCGCGTTCGGCCAGCGCCGCGTACAGCGTGCCGGTGGCCTGCGGCATGCCCAGCATCTCGTCGATCGACGCGACGTCGTGGAACAGCGAAAAATCGGCGGCGCCGTCCAGCAGCGCCTGCGCCTTGCGCGCGCGGACGGCGTCGAGCGCCTGGCGCGCCGGCGGATAGGCCTCGCCGAGCCGGACCCAGTCGTGCAGCGCGAACGACAGGCGCACGCCGTACAGCGACGGCGTGTCGTCCAGCGCGTGGTCGTGGAACCAGGCGAATTCGCGCAGCGCTTCCTCGTGCCTGCCCGCGCGCGCGGCCGCGCGTCCCGCCTGCAGTCGCTGCTTCGCCCCCGCCGTCGCCGTCATCCCGCCCTCCTCGAAAGATGGCCACGATAGCACGGCGCCGACGGCGCAACATGCGCACATTGTCACGCCTGCGGGACAAGGGTCGCGCCGCCGTTTGCGCTATGCTAGCCGCCAGCAGTCCGTCCAGCACTGCGTCCAAACCAACAAGGAGCGTCGCCATGTCCAGGCTCGACCTGAGCGTCATCCCGGTGCTGACCGGCACCGGTTACCCCGATCCCTTTGCCGAGGCCGTCAACGGCCGCAGCCGCCAGGCATTGGCCGCGGCCGGCGGCCTGACCCAGTTCGGCGCCAACCTGGTCGAGCTCCAGCCGGGCGCGGCCTCGTCGCAGCGCCACTGGCACACGCACGAGGACGAGTTCGTCATGGTGGTGTCGGGCGAACTGACGCTCGTCACCGACGAAGGCGAGACCCTGATGCGCGCCGGCGACTGCGCGGCCTTCCCGGCCGGCCGTCCGAACGCCCACCACTTCGTCAACCGCGGCTGGGGCAATGCGCTGTTCCTGGCGGTGGGGCCGAACGATCCGGACGACCGGGCCTACTATCCCGACATCGACCTCGTCTACGACGCGGCCAGCAACGGCTACACGCACCGCGACGGCACGCCCTACCCGAAGCGCGCCGCCACGCCGGCACCGACGGCCAGCGCGCAGCCGCCGGTGCCGCCGGTCGAGGAACACGTGCTGGAGCCGCGCGTCTACCGCGCGGAATGACGCCGCCGCTGCCGCCGCCGCCGCGCCGCGGGCGTCACGCGCCGGCGGACGCCTGCAGGTGCCGCTGCAGGAACGCGACGCAGGCGCGCAGCTTGGCCGAGCCGGCCAGGCGTTGCGGGTACACGGCCCACACGTTCGCCTCCTGCGTGTAGTCCGGCAGCACCTGCACCAGGCGGCCGGCGTCGATCCAGGCCTGCGCGTCCCAGCGCGAACGCAGCACGATGCCCGCGCCCTCGACGGCCCAGCGCAGCGCGATCTCGCCGTGGTTGGTCGACAGCGGGCCGGAAACCTTGACGGTTTCCTGGCCATGCCTGCCGCGCAAGCGCCAGACCCCGAATGGATGGTCGCGTTCCTTGATGGCGAGGCAGTCGTGGCCGGCCAGCTCGCGCAGCGTCGCGGGCGTGCCGCGCCGTTCCAGGTAGGACGGGGCGGCGCACAGGATGCGGTGGTTGGCCATCAGCTTGCGCGCCACCAGGTGCGGGGCGATGTCGTCGCCGACGCGCACGTCGAGGTCGAAGCCTTCGGCGCCGTCCACCAGGCGGTCGAGCACCTCGAAGCGGATCTGCAGGCGCGGATAGGCCGCGGCCAGCCGGGCCACGGCGGGCGCCACCACGTTGCGGCCGAAGCCGAAGCTGGCGCAGATGCGCAGCCGGCCGCGCGGCTCGCCTCCGCTCGCCGCCACGTCGTCCATCAGCGCGTCGAGCCCGTCGAGGATGGCCTGGGTGCGTTCCAGCACGCGTTCGCCTTCCTCGGTCAGCAGCACGCGCCGCGTGGTGCGCGCGAACAGCTTGACGGCGAGCGTCTCCTCGAGGATGCCGATGCGCTTGCTGACGTAGGCCGGCGACATGCCCAGTTCTCCCGCCGCCGCCGCGAAGCCGCCCTTGCGCACCACGGCGACGAACACGCGCAGGTCTTCGTTCTCCAGGGAACGCGCTGGAAGATTATTCACGATTCATGTCCTTTGACATCACATTTGGCGGGATTATAAACATGGCGTGATGGTTTATCCTTGACCCGTTGACGCACCCACAGGAGACATGATGGACAAGCACAGGATCGCCGTGATCGCCGGCGACGGCATCGGCAAGGAAGTGATGCCGGAAGGCTTGCGCGCGCTGGAGGCGGCGGCGCGGCGTTTCGGCATCGCGCTGGAATTCGCCACCTTCGAATGGGCCAGCTGCGACTACTACCTGGAGCACGGCAAGATGATGCCGGACGACTGGAAGCAGCAGCTGGACGGCTGCGAGGCGATCTATTTCGGCGCCGTCGGCTGGCCGGACGCGGTGCCCGACCACATCTCGCTGTGGGGGTCGCTGCTCAAGTTCCGGCGCGAGTTCGACCAGTACGTGAACCTGCGTCCGGTGCGCCTGATGCCGGGCGTGCCGTGTCCGCTGGCGAACAAGCGGCCGGGCGACATCGACTTCTACGTGGTGCGCGAGAACACCGAGGGCGAATACTCGGCGGTGGGCGGGCGCATGTTCGAGGGCACCGAGCGCGAGTTCGTGCTGCAGGAAGCGGTGTTCACGCGCCACGGTACCGACCGCATCCTCAAGTATGCGTTCGAACTGGCCCGGCGGCGCCCGAAGAAGCACCTGACGGCGGCCACCAAGTCGAACGGCATCGCGATCTCGATGCCGTACTGGGACGAGCGCGTGGCCGCGATGGGCGAGCGCTACGCCGACGTCAAGTGGGACAAGTACCACGTCGACATCCTGGCCGCCAGGTTCGTGCTGTCGCCGGAGCGCTTCGACGTGGTGGTGGCGTCGAACCTGTTCGGCGACATCCTGTCCGACCTGGGCCCGGCCTGCACCGGCACGATCGGCATCGCGCCCTCGGCCAACCTGGACCCGGAGCGCCGCTTCCCCTCGCTGTTCGAACCGGTGCACGGCTCCGCGCCGGACATCTACGGCAGGAACATCGCCAACCCGATCGCGATGATCTGGTCGGGCGCGATGATGCTGGAATTCCTGGGACGGGGAGAGGAGCGCTACACGCAGGCGCACGACGCGATCGTGCGGGCGATGGAGCGCGTGCTGGTCGACGGGCCGCGCACGCCCGACATGGGCGGGACGGCCAGCACGACCGCAGTGGGGGAGGCGGTGGCGGCCTGCCTGGCCACGGTATAAATGCCGTCGTCCCGGACCTCGCCGGCCGCCTTGGCCGGGACCCAATTCCCGGGCGCCGTCGTGACGCTTGCAAATCGGATCCCGGCCTGCGCCGGGATGACGTGTCGGTGCTGCGTCAGCGCCGCTCCAGCCGCAGCAAGCCATCCTCCGCACGGCCCGCCCGCAGGTCGGCATAATCCAGCACCGCCGCCACGTCCGTTTCCAGCGGATGCGCGTGCGTCACCGTCACCACCACGCTGTCCATGCCCGCGCTCGCGGCCGAGCGCAGGCCGGCCAGCGTGTCCTCGAACACCAGGCAGTCGGCGGGCGCCACGCCCAGTTTTTCGGCGCCCAGCAGGAACGGGTCAGGCGCCGGCTTGCCGCGCAGGACGTCCTCGGCCGCCACCATCACCTCGGGCAGCGGCAGGCCGGCCGCCGCGATGCGCGCCTCGGCCAGCCTGCGCGGCGCCGAGGTGACGATGGCCCAGCGCCCGCGCGGCAGGCTGGCCAGGAAGTCGGCCACGCCGGCGATCGCCTCGACCCCCAGCGTGTCCTCGATCTCGGCCGCGGTGATGCGCGCGGCTTCGGCGACCGGATCGATGCCGGGCAGTGCGAGGCCGCGCACCGTGTCTTCGGTGCGCTTGCCGTGGATCGTCGGCAGGAAGGCTTCGACGTCGAGGCCGTGGCCGGCGGCCCACCGGCCCCAGACGCGCTCGGCGGCCTTGATCGAGGTGAGGATGGTGCCGTCCATGTCGAACAGGAAGGCGGCGTAGTCGCGCGAAGGCAAGGTGATTGGCGTCATTGGTCGGTATCGGTGATGCGAAAGAGCCCGATAGTGTAGCGCGGCGTCGCAGGGTGCGCACGGGGTGCGCACCCTACGGCAAACGATGCGTCCTCGTCGCGCCGCTTACGATCGCTTCGCCGCGATCTTGTCCGCCGCCTCGACCAGTCGCACTTTCTCGTTCTGGCGGAAGCGCACCGTCTCCATCGAGTCCGCCAGCGTGTCCAGCATGCCCGCTTCCACGTGCGCGCGGATCCAGGCCTGCAGCGTGTCGGCCGGGATGCTGTTCCAGAACACGTCCGGCGCCGTCTTGGCCAGCACGTTCGGGCGGTTGCCCGGATTGGCGGCCGTCAGCTTGTCGAACTGCTGGGTGAAGGTGGTCCAGGACAGTTGCGGATGCTCGGCCGCCAGCGCCAGCACGAGGCCGAGCCGCAGCACATCGGCCTGCGGCGGGATCTCCGGCGACAGCGCGATGGCGGCGGCCTGCGCGGCCAGCTGCGGGTCGCGCACGCGCATCAGGATCGGATAGAAGCGCCGCACCTCGGTTTCGTTGCGGGCGCCGCGCGCCACCGCGTGCAATTGCTCGAAGGTGGCGGCGTCGGCGTTCTGGGCGACGATGGTGAGGATGGTCGCCTGGTCGTCCGGCGCCAGGCTGTCCCTGGCGGCGACGAAGGCAGCGAAGCGGCGGCGCGCCTCGGCCACGACGTCCTGGTCGCCCCAGGCGCCCAGGCGCGCGAGCAGGCTGCGGCGCAGGCGCTGCATGCCGGCGGTCTCGCCGGCCGCGGGCGCCCAGCCCATGCGCGTGGCCACCGGCTTGAGCAGCGCGCGCGCGTGGGCGACGAAGGTGTCGTGGCCGGGCGTGCCGCGCTCGGCGCGCTCGATCGTGTCGAGGGCGCCCAGGATCTGGTTCCAGGCGCGTTCGTTCAGGCTGTCGCCCATCGCGTCGACCAGCGCCAGGTAGCCCGCCAGCGGCCGCGTGCCGTTTTCCACCAGCGCCCACTGGTCGTCCAGCAGGGCGATGCGGTCGCCGTCCGGCAGGGTGGCGAACGCCTTCGTGTTCACGGCCAGCACGGCGTCGTCGTAGGCCACGCGGTAGAAGCCGTCGGCATCGGCGTTGAGCGACAGCGGCTGGTCGCAGCGGCCGGCCGCGATGCGGTCGCCATCCTTTTCCAGCAGCACCGATTGCGCCGCGCCGTCGGCGCCCACGCGCATGCGCAGCGGGATCGACCAGTGCGGCCGCTCCTTGTTGCCGTCCCTGTCGTAGAGCAGGAAGCGCGACTGGTCCAGCGCCAGCACGCGCGTGCCGTTGGCGTCGCATTCGCTGCGCACCGCCACCACCGGGAAGCCGGGCTGCTCGATCCAGTCGCGCGCCAGCCCCGCGATGTTGCGGCCGCTGGCGGCGCCGAGCGCGTTCCACAGGTCGGTGCTGGTGGTGTTCGCGTACTGGTGCTTCTTCATGTAGGCGCGGATGCCGTCGCGGAACACGTCCGGGCCGACGTGGGCCTCGAGCATGCGCAGCACGGCCTGGCCCTTGTTGTAGATGATCAGCGGGTCGGCATTGTTCTGCGGTTCCAGCTCGTTCTCGACCGGGTAGTGCACGGCGCGCGAGCCGACGCGGGCGTCGACGCGCATCGCCGCTTCCTTGCCCGCGTCCTCGGCCTCGCGCACGCGCCAGCCCGGGTTGCGCTTGTCGGTCTCCTTGGCCGCGCCCCAGGAGGCGAAGCTTTCGTTGAGCCAGATGTCGTCCCACCAGCCCATCGTGACGAGGTCGCCGAACCACTGGTGCGCCATCTCGTGCGCCGAGATGCCGAACACCAGCTGGCGGTTGTCGATGGTGGACGTGGGCGTGAGCAGCAGCGTCTGGTCGTTGTAGGTGATCGCGCCCCAGTTCTCCATCGCGCCCTGGAAGCCGCCCGGCACGGCGATCGCGTCCAGTTTGGGCAGCGGGTAGGGCACGCCGAAGTAGTCGTTGTAGTCGAGCAGGATCTGGCGCGCGTCCTCGAGCGCCACCTTGCCGTTCTGTTCCTGGCCGCGCACGGCCCAGACGTTGATCTCGGTGGCGCCGGCGCGCGTGCCGATCTTTGCCATGTCGCCGCCGGTGAATTCGACCAGGTAGGACGCCATCGACGGCGAGCGCGCGAAGGTGGTGGTGGCCAGGTCGCCCTTCACCACGCGCTTTTCCACCGGCATGTTGGAGATGGCCGCCCATTTCGCCGGCACCGTGGCGGTGAGCTGGAAGCGCGCGCGGAAGGCCGGCTCGTCCCAGCAGGGGAACATGCGGCGCGCGTCGGTCGCTTCGAACTGCGTCGACAGCAGCACGTCGCGGCTGCCGTCCGGCTTCTGGAAGGGCTGGGCGAACAGGCCGCGCGGACCGGTCTCGATCTGCGCGGTGTAGGCCAGGTCCAGCACGTGGCGGCCCGGCCCGGCCTTGGCCGCGAGCGTCACGGTGACGATCTGGCGCTTGGCGTCGATGGCCACGCTCCTGACCGGCTTGCCGTCCAGGCGCACGCGCTCGAACGTCATGTTCAGCGCGTTGAACTGGATGGTGTCGGTGGCTTCCTTGAACTGCAGCGTTACCTGCTCGGTACCGCGCAGCGTGCGCTTGTCGACGTCGGGGACGATGGCGATCGCGTAGTCGGTGGGCACCACGTTCTTCGGCAGGTGGCCCGGCGCTTGCTCGAACGAGAAGGGCGCCTGCGCGGGACCGGGCGCCGCGGCGGCGGGCGTGACTGCGGCGGGTGTCAATACCAGGGCCAGCGCCGAGCACAGGGCGGCGGGCAGGAACGGGATGCTGCGCATGGACGAAACCTCTCCTTCGTTGATGACGATCGGAAAAACCTACGCGTGCCGTCCGGACGTGTCAAGCGTATTTGCGTGCGCCGTCGCTGTTGCGTAACTCGGCGGTGAACACGGGCCGCATTTCAAAATCCGTTTGACACCTGAAATTTGTGCTCACTATATTGATTAGAACGATATAAACCATTCCGTTGCGCGAACGCCGCATCGTTCCCCCTGCACCCGCCGCCGCCGGCCCCGCCGGCACGGAATGGCCTCGTCTTGCCCGGCGTTTCGCGCGCCGGGTCCATAACAAGAAGTCAGCAGCGCCACCCCCAAGGAGAGTATCCATGAGCAGCAACCTGAAAGTCCTGCCGCGCACGATCCGCCAGCTGGCGGCCGCGGGCGCATTCGCGGCCACCAGCATGTCCGCACTGGCGCAGCAGGCGCCGGCGCAGCCGCCGGCCGCCGGCGCGGACGCGCCGGTGCAGCGCGTCGAAGTCACCGGCTCCTTCATCCGCCGCGCCGATGCCGAGACCCCGAGCCCGGTCCAGGTGATCAATGCCAAGGACCTGAAGAATTCCGGCTACACCTCGGTGGGCGAAGTCCTGCAGAACATCACGGCCAACGGCGCCGGCACGCTGAGCCAGAACTTCTCGGCCGGCTTCGCGGCGGGCGGCAGCGGCATCTCGCTGCGCGGCCTGAACAACAACGCCACGCTGGTGCTGATCGACGGCCACCGCATGGCGTCGTACCCGCTGGCGGACGACGGCTCGCGCTCCTTCGTCGACATCTCCAACATCCCGTTCGAGGCGGTCGAGCGCATCGAGATCCTGAAGGACGGCGCCTCCGCCGTCTACGGTTCGGACGCGATGGCCGGCGTCGTCAACGTGATCCTCAAGAGGAACTTCAACGGCCTCACCCTCTCGGCCGAGAAGGGCATCGCCACCGAAGGCGGCGGCAAGACCGAGCACTTCACGGGGACCTGGGGCAAGGGCGACCTCGACGTCGACGGCCACAACGGCTACGTCAGCGTCGAATACCGCCGCCAGGAACCGATCTTCTACGACCAGCGCAAGGGCAAGGGTATCTGGAACGAGCTGGACATGTCGCGCTTCGGCGGCAACAACAAGGCGCTGGGCGTCGTCACGCCGCAGAACACGGCGCCGCTCACGCTGTCGCCCTACCTGCTGAACCCGAACGTGACGCGCGTCTACGGCGCCGACAACAGCGCCGCGTTCTCCTTCTTCCCGGGCACCGCCTGCGGCAGCTATGCCCAGATGGCGTCGGGCGGCTGCGCCTACAGCGATCCGACCAAGCAGATCCAGCCCCTGACCGAGAACGTCAACATCCTGGCCAGCTACACGCAGAAGCTGGGCGGCGACTGGCGCGCCGACTTCAAGGCCTCGATGTTCGAAAGCCGCGTCAAGATCAACCAGGGCCTCACCAACTTCCCCTCGTCCTACGGCAGCCAACTGGAGCTGATGTCGGGCGTGCCGCCGCACTACATCCCGAATTCGGCGATCCCGGCGATCCGCATCCCGGCCAGCTACCCGGGCAATCCGTTCGGCGTGGCCGCCATCGTGCGCGGCCCGGTGCCGGGCGCCCCCGACAGCTACATCACCACCGACTCGCGCGCCTACCGCCTGGCCGCCGACTTCGCCGGCAGCTGGAACGACTGGGACCTCGACCTGTCGCTGGGCTATACCCGCAACAACCTGGAGCGCAAGCGCTACGGCGCCCTGAACGTGCCGGCGATGAACGCGGCGCTGAACCGCGCCGTCAACCCGTACCGGATCTACGGCGCCAACTCGGCCGAGGACATGGCCGCGATCTTCAAGACTCTGCGCTCGTTCGACACCTCGGAACTGGACTACGCCGAAGCCCGCGCCGGCCGCTCCCTGGCCAAGCTGGCGGGCGGCGACCTGCAGGTCAGCGCGGGCCTGAGCGCCTTCCACACCAAGCTGTCCGCGCCGGCCATGCCGAACGCCGACGGCATCACCAACGGCGCCTATGCCTTCGGTTCGGAGACGGTCAAGTCGGCGTACGCGGAATTCAGCGCGCCGGTGCTCAAGTCCCTGGAAATCGACGGCGCCGTCCGCTACGACGACTACAGCCTGGCCGGCAGCTCGACCACGCCGAAGATCGCCTTCAAGTTCACCCCGAACGAGACGATCGCGGTGCGCGGCACGCTGGCGAAAGGCTTCCGCGCGCCGGGTCCGGCCGAGAACGGCAATTCGGCCAGCGCCGGCGGCGTCGGCACCAATGCCGACCCGGTCCTGTGCGCCGGCGGCTACCGTGCCGACGGCCTGTACCCGGCCGGCACCGTGATCGCGTCGTGCAACGAGTCGCTGATCGGCCTGACCACCACCAACCCGGACCTCAAGCCCGAGCACTCGGTATCGGCCACGTTCGGCGTGATCCTGGAGCCGGTGCGCGGCTGGAGCACGACGGTCGACCTGTACCAGATCCGCGTGAGCGACCAGATCGTCGGCGGTCCGCGCGCCGACGTCCCGGTGCGCATCGCGCCCGTGCCGAGCGACTGCGCCGACGGCAAGGGCGGCACCATCACCTGCACCCCGAGCGTCGGCCGCATCGCCTACTACCCGACGACCCCGATCAATGCCAACAGCACGCGCACGCGCGGCGTCGAATTCGGCACCCGCTACCGCTGGAACCTGGGCGGCTACGGCCGCCTGCGCACCGAGTTCCAGTACACGCACGCGTTCAGCTACAACATGAACATCGGCGGCATCGACTACCAGCTGGCCGGCGGCCACGGCCCGGCCGGCATCGGCGCCGACACGGCCAACCCGAAGGACCGCGCCCAGTTCGACCTGGGCTGGGAGCGCGGCCAGTTCGAGGCCACCACCTCGCTGCACTGGGTGAAGGGCTACGACCTGACCGACCCGACCAGCGGCCAGACCACCTGCGAGGAGGGCGCGGCGATGAATGGCGTGTTCCCGAACGGGAACGTGCCGGCGAACTTTTGCCGTGTCGGTTCCTTCATGCAGACCGACCTGACGCTGAACTACAAGATGAGCAAGCAGTGGACGCTGCACGCCTCGGTGCGCAATCTGTTCAACCGCCAGCCGCCGGCCGACGTCAGCACCTACGGCAGCGGCTATCCGTACAACCTGTCGCTGCACTCGGCGGGGGCGGTGGGGCGCTTCGTGAACGTGGGGGCCGAGTACCGCTTCTGACGACTGCCGGCCCAAACACCGTCGCCCCCGCGAAGGCGGGGTCCAATCTGCACGCGTTTCGATAGCGCTTGCAGAACTTGGACCCCCGCCTTCGCGGGGGCGACGTCATTTGTCGCGGGGGCGACGGTTTGCTGCTGTGGGTTTATTCGGCCAGCTGCCCGCGCACGCGTTCGATCGCCTTGCGCACCTGCGCCGGCGCGGTGCCGCCGACGTGGTCGCGCGCCGCCACCGAGCCTTCCAGCGTCAGCACCGCGAACACGTCCTCCTCGATCAGCGTGGAGAACGCGCGCAGGCGCTCCAGCGACATCTCGGCCAGGTCGCAGCCGGCATCGTCGCAGGCGCGCACCGCATGCGCCACGGCCTCGTGGGCGTCGCGGAACGGCAGGCCCTTCTTGACCAGGTAGTCGGCCAGGTCGGTCGCGGTGGCATAGCCCTGCAGCGCGGCGGCGCGCATGTTGCCTTCCTTGACCGTGATACCGGCCGCCATGTCGGTGAAGATGCGCAGCGTGTCGAGCACCGTGTCGACGGTGTCGAACAGCGGTTCCTTGTCTTCCTGGTTGTCCTTGTTGTAGGCCAGCGGCTGGCCCTTCATCAGCGTGAGCAGGCCCATCAGGTGGCCGTAGACGCGGCCGGTCTTGCCGCGCGCCAGTTCCGGCACGTCCGGGTTTTTCTTTTGCGGCATGATCGACGAGCCGGTGCAGAAGCGGTCGGCGATGTCGATGAAGCCGACGCGCGGGCTCATCCAGGTCACCAGTTCTTCCGACATGCGCGAGATGTGCATCATCAATACCGATGCGGCCGCCGTGAACTCGATCGCGAAGTCGCGGTCAGACACGGCATCCAGCGAGTTGTGGCAGACGTCCTCGAAGCCGAGGGTCCTGGCCACGCGCAGGCGGTCGATGGGGAAGGTGGTGCCCGCCAGGGCGGCGGCACCCAGCGGCAGGCGGTTCACGCGGCGGCGCGTATCCGCCATGCGTTCGGCGTCGCGGCCGAACATCTCCACGTAGGCCAGCAGGTGGTGGCCAAAGGTCACCGGCTGCGCCACCTGCAGGTGCGTAAAGCCCGGCATGATGGTGCCGGCGTGCTGCTCGGCCAGGTCGGTCAGGGCGCCGCGCAGGCCCTTCAGCAGGGCGAGGATGTCGTCGATGGCGGCGCGCATGTACAGGCGGATGTCGGTCGCCACCTGGTCGTTGCGCGAGCGGCCGGTGTGCAGGCGCTTGCCGGCGTCGCCGACCAGTTCGGTCAGGCGCTTCTCGATGTTCAGGTGCACGTCTTCCAGGTCGAGCAGCCACTCGAACTGGCCGGCCTCGATCTCGCCGCGGATCTGCGCCATGCCGCGCTCGATCTCGGCGCGGTCCTCTGCGCTGATGATGCCTTGCGCGGCCAGCATCTCGGCGTGGGCGAGCGAACCCTGGATGTCGAACAGGGCCAGGCGCTTGTCGAAGAAGACCGAGGCGGTGTAGCGCTTGACCAGGTCGGACACGGGTTCGGAGAAGCGGGCCGACCAGGCTTCCGCTTTTTTGGACAGTTGTGCAGTCATGATGGGAAGTGATGAGGGATTGCGTGGATTTTCCTGATTATAAACTGTGCAGGCCCCATGCCGGCCAGCGGCCCCGGTGACATCGACGCCGAAATGCGTGATGATGTGTCGTCATGACAATAAGAAGGGGGACGACATGGAATGGATGACGCGCAGGGCCCGGGTGCTGATGACGGGACTGGCGGCGGTGGCGGCCACGGCATCGCCGGCCGCGCTGGCGCACGATGCCGCGCCCGCGGCGCAGGCGGCGCCGCAAGCCGCGCCGCAAGCCGCGCCGGCCCAGGCGGCCGCCGCCGACGTCGGCACCATCGACGGCATCGTCGCCGCGCTGTACGACGTGATCTCCGGCCCTGCCGGACAGCCCCGCGACTGGAACCGCATGCGCTCGCTGTTCGCGGCCGATGCCCGGATGGTGGTCGTGGGGCCGCGTCCGGACGGCACGGTGGCGCTGCGTACCCTCACGGTGGAGGACTACATCGCGCGCAACGGCAAGGCATTCGCGACCACGGGTTTCTTCGAGCGCGAAGTCGCGCGCACGGCCGAGGTGTTCGGCCAGGTCGCCCACGTGTTCAGCACCTACGAATCGCGCCACGCGGCCGGGGACGCCCAGCCGTTCCAGCGCGGCATCAACAGTATCCAGCTCGTCAACGACGGCGAGCGCTGGTGGGTCGTGAACCTGGTCTGGCGCGCCGAGGACGCGCGCCTGCCGCTGCCCGAACGCTATCTGCCCAGGCGCTGAGCGGGGTGCCGAGCCGGGCACCGTGCCGAGTGTGCGCACGATTGACGCGATCGGCCGCGCCGCTCGGATCGGCGCTAGAATTGGTTTTTTTACCAGATTTGACGCTGTGCCGTTCTTATGATCCCCACTACCAACGACTCCAGTTTTCAAGTCAGCACCGACCGCACGCGCCTCGACCTGCCGATGATCTACCGCTTCCTCAGCGAGCACTCGACCTGGGCCGTGGGGGTGACGCAGACGGTCGTCGAGCGGTCCATCGAGAATTCGCTGTGCTTCGGGGGCTATCTCGATGGGCGCCAAGTGGCGTTCGCGCGCGTTGTCACTGATTACGCAACCTTTGCAAACTTGTGCGATGTATTTGTCGTCCCCGAGTATCGTGGTCGCGGTTATGCAAAACAGTTGATTCGTATGGTGATGGAGCATCCCAGCCTGCAGGGCTTGCGACGCTTTACGCTCTACACTACCGACTCGCACAGTTTGTATGCGCGCTTCGGTTTTGCCCCTCTTCAACGACCAAATAGTGCCATGGAGCGCTATTCTCCTAACATCTATTTGTCCTGACTTCCCTCAACACGGCGACACTTCTCTACAATCAGGCTTACGATGGACATACAGTTTCTGATTTGAAAGAGTAGAAGAAGGGGAACCATGTTTTTGGTGATTCGGCTGGTACTGGCCCTGATGTTTTTGGCGGGCGCGCCAATGTGCGTCGCCGCAACTGATGCCCAAGGCGCTCTGCCGCCCAAGGGTTCGTTGGTCATTATCGGCGGCAATCTGCGTCCAAGTAATGCTCCGGTATGGGAACGCATCATCCAATTGGCTGGCGGGAAGGGGGCACGCATTGCTGTGTTTGCCTCCGCATCTGGCTATCCTGAACGGTTTGGCAAGAGCCTAGTAGAACGATTGAACGCCTATGGCGCTCGTGCGTTTTTCGTGCCGGTTGCGATGCATTTGGCGGGCAGCGATTACAAGACAGCTGCGGACGATGCCGGGGTCGCAGAATCCATTCGTAACGCGGGAGGCGTATTTTTTGCCGGCGGCGATCAGACCCGCATCGTACGTGCGTTACGACACGAGGACGGCAGTAATACCCGCGTGCTGGATGCTGTCTGGGACCTGTATCGGCGTGGCGGCGTGATCGCGGGGTCGAGTGCTGGTGCTGCAATTATGAGCAGCACGATGTTCGGCAGGCCTCGGACGGTGCTGGCAAGTCTCAAATTGGGCATGGACGACGGCAAGGAAATTACTGAAGGACTTGGGTTCGTGGGCGATGATGTGTTCATTGACCAGCATTTGCTGGTACGAGGGCGGTTTGCTCGCATGCTGCCGGCTATGCTCAAAAAAGGCTATAAGCTGGGGCTGGGGATCGATGAAGATACCGCGATGGTCGTGGCGCCTAACCGGGATGTCGAAATCGTGGGGTATAAGGGAGCACTGGTACTCGATCTTGGCAATGCGACTTCGCACGATGGCGCTTTCAATGTCAGCAATGTACGCGTCAGCTATCTCGATAACGGCGATCGATTCAATATTGCTACTCACGAATTTTTTCCGTCCGAAGATAGGGTAGACAATCGTCTCGATCCATCACGTCCCTATTATCGGGAACCGTTATTTTCAGCTGACATCCTTGGAAATAGTACGGTAGTCGATCTGATGACAAAACTGATCGACAGCGACCAGCCTGAAGCAATTGGCATCACACTCGGGAGTCCTAATGGTGTGCAGCCGGATCTCGGGTTCGAATTCCGCTTTGCGCGTACTGATGACAGTGTCGGCTATCAATCGGGGTCGGGGGAGTCGTATTCGATTTACAATATACGGCTCGATATTCGGCCAATTTTGATTCGAAGGCCGTTATATCAGTATCAGTAGTTGCGTGGATAAGCGGCAGCGGAGGCAACCGATGTGTTCGGACGCCTGCATTGCAGTGAACCCGGCCGTCGGGACGATCAGGCTGTTGGCTTATTTCTGAGCTGCCTACACGGCAGTGAACGTAGACCGAATAAGATTCGCCGGATCCCGACTTTTCTAAGCTGCCTACGCGGCAGTGAACAATTACTAGCAGACCCCACCAACCACAAATATTTCTGAGCTGTCTACGCGGCAGTGAACTCGGCACTGCGTCGCGCACTCACGCACGGCAATTTCTGAGCTGCCTACATGGCAGTTAACACTGCTGAATCTGGCCTTCGATGCTTGGGAGCCTTTCTAAGCTGCCTACACGGCAGTGAACTCGTCCGACGTTGCTTCGGGCGTCACAGGATATTTCTGAGCTGCCTACACGGCAGTGAACGCAGCCATGAACGTCATCTATGCCCGTCTCAATTTCTGAGCTGCCTACACGGCAGTGAACGCCAGGCCACGGCGAGCTCACCAGCGCGACCATTTCTGAGCTGCCTACACGGCAGTGAACATCCGCATCGGCTGGCGCACTGGATGCGCGCTTTTCTGAGCTGCCTACACGGCAGTGAACGCGCAAAAAAGCCGGCTCATGGCCGGCGTGGATTTCTGAGCTGCCTACACGGCAGTGAACGTAGATGAAAACCTGCATGTCCAGGCGCTGCTTTTCTGAGCTGCCTACACGGCAGTGAACAAAACGCCGATCACTCGTCGCAAGCCATTGCATTTCTGAGCTGCCTACACGGCAGTGAACGTCGATCTGCCACGTCTGGTGGCGAAAGATGATTTTCTGAGCTGCCTACACGGCAGTGAACGACGGTGAACGATTTGCGTGCGGCGGCGATGTTTTCTGAGCTGCCTACACGGCAGTGAACGATCTTGCCGCGCACGCCCTTGTTGGCTTGCTTTTCTGAGCTGCCTACACGGCAGTGAACGCCGAGCAAGCACGCCTCGCACAGATTCTTGATTTCTGAGCTGCCTACACGGCAGTGAACCCGGTCACCTGCGGATTGGTGTTGATGGCCATTTTCTGAGCTGCCTACACGGCAGTGAACAGGCCAGCTGTTGCCGGTGCCCGGCGCGTCTTTTTCTGAGCTGCCTACACGGCAGTGAACGCGCTTCGTCGATAACGACAATCGCACCTGGTTTTCTGAGCTGCCTACATGGCAGTGAACGACGCGCTGCACGACATCATTAAGTCCGCCAATTTCTGAGCTGCCTACACGGCAGTGAACCTCCGGATTGCGAATTGGCGGCGAATTAGTCTTTTCTGAGCTGCCTACACGGCAGTGAACTGCGATTGCGAGACAACCTTTGCCTCTCGCATTTTCTGAGCTGCCTACACGGCAGTGAACATCACGCTGCAGGAACCGACGGGTGGCCAGAATTTCTGAGCTGCCTACACGGCAGTGAACGCTTCGGGCGTGACCTCAAGTTCTTCCTCGTATTTCTGAGCTGCCTACATCGCAGTGAACCAAGCGGAAGAAATATCGTCTCGTCCAATTGTTTTCTGAGCTGCCTACACGGCAGTGAACGTCGGCCGTCCTTGGTTTTGCTGGCGGTAACTTTTCTGAGCTGCCTACACGGCAGTGAACGCAACCGCCTACATCAGTGCCGCCTTCGCCGTTTTCTGAGCTGCCTACACGGCAGTGAACTAAACAAAATCCAACATAACCCTTTGAAAACCCAACAAATTCCCTCGAAAAGCCTCTCTACACCCAAATAAAGAGGCCTTTCGTAACTCATTGATTTTTAAAGAACAAAATCCGCCCCAGAAAAAAGGGTCAGAAAAAGGGTACCGTCGCCCCACGCCCCAAGCCAAACGTATTGAATACCCCTACAACCGGCTCCAACTGCGGCCCACTTTGGTCAATGAACAGCTTGAATGACTGCCCAGTACTGGCACTGCGCCACTGCACGAACGGCAGCGCCAACCGCCGCGCAACGTGATCGGGTATGCGAGCAAACGCTTCCTGCTCATCGATCTCATGACGCCGCATGAGGCGGCGACGCAGGCGCTCTGGGCTGCTCTTGACTTGGGCTCGCCTGACGACGCAGTGCCTGGCTGTTTCCGGTACCCGCGACGGTGCCGTGATCGTGACGTGGTCCCGCATCCCGGTCAGCCAGCTACTTTCCATCAGCGTCGACAGCACCGCCAGTTCACCATGCAGTCGCAGGCGCTTGCCCAGGTCGGCCGGCTGGCGCTTCGCTTCCGGAAAGCTGACGCCAATGTTCGTGCTGTCCAGGGCCACCAGCGCCCGATGCAGCTTCGAGTACAAGGCGCTCATGAGCTGGTGGGACGGAAATTCCGGATCCGGCCTCACATCGATATCGACATAATGATCCATCGTCAGTCCTTGCCCGCGTCACCGAACACGCCGCCGCGGATCAGGTTGGCCATGACGAAGTGCTGCTGCTCGGGTGCCGGTACCTTGTCCTTGATGATCCAGCCGTCGAGCAGGGTATAGAAGTCCAGCTTTTCGCCCGGCTTGCGGTAGGCCTTGCCCTGCGTCGTCACGGCGCCGTACGGCTCGACCGAGATCGGTCCGTTGTCGGCTGCATCCGGGTACCAGGTATCGATCGAACGCACCGCATTGCCGATTTTCTGGGAGTGCATACCAGCGATCTCGGAGACCGCATACAGGGTCTTGCTTTTTCCTGCCTTGCCCTTGTCGAGAATGAGTTCCTGTGACGGAAACACTTCCTGGCCGGCACCCAAGCGCACGAAGGCGGTGACTTGCAGGAGGACGTAATGCTTGCCGGCCAATCCGTCCGCGATGACGGCGCCCAATTCGGTCAGCGTGGTCGCGGTGTCCTGCGTTGGCTCGAAATGGCGTGTGGAGAGCGACAGTGCATCGAAGTCCCAGGTGTTCACGGGTTGGCCATTGGTCATTTGCGCGACCTGCACGGCGATCTGTTCGGCGCCCAGGCGGTTACGCCAGAGGAATCGTCCGTTCGCCAAATTGTAGGCATAGCGCCGGCCCAGTTCACCGAAGCCGATGGCGTCGACATAGCCTTGCACGGTGCCCAGCAGCTTGCGCTGGTAATCGGCATTGTTGCAGGCCGACGGCGTTCCCGCGCCGCCCAGCACGCGCAGTGTGAAACTGACCTTGAGCGTGTCGGCGTCGGCGGGAAGGGCCGCCACGTCGACGGTTTGCAGGTTCGGGTTTTCGATTGCCGCATCCAGCTTTGCCGGATCCTGGTCTTTCGTCTTGAGCCTGTTTGAGATCGTTCCGCGCACGGATTTTTCTTTTACGCGGACGGCCTGCCAGTTGCCGCTTGTATCCCGCTGGTCCCAGGAGCCGGCGAAGAACAGGGCATCGGACGGATCGAGTTTGCGTTCGAACGCAAGTACCGATGCGGTTTTGAGTGCAGCAGTTGCCATGATTGATCTCCTTGGATTCAGTAGGTGGAAACAGCGGTGGTAGGCGTGGCACGGAAGCCGTTGATGCAGCGGTAAAGCCCGTTCTCCTTGTCGTTATAGGGCTGCCAGAACAGATGATCGATATCGACGAGGCGATGTGGACTGATCCACTGGCCCACTGAGTACACGCTTTCGACGAAGGCAACCGGCAGGGATGGATCGCGCACACGAGCGACGCTGCCGGGTGCTTGCAGCGGCGCGATGCGCGCGAAGCCGACCGGCATCGGCACGATCCAGCCTGCACGTGCATCGGTGCGCCATTCCACGGCATTGCTCGTCGGCGCGTCGTCTTCATCTGCGCTATTTTTCAGGACGGCGCGATGCGTCAGGCTGGATAGGTCGAGAAATGCATCCAGCAGGGTGGCCGCGGGTGCGTCGAGGCGCAGGTCCGCAAACCGTTGTTGCAGCAAATCGTCGCGAGATACCAGCGCGAAGCCGGGAAGCCATTGGCGGGTCAGCTTGCGCAGTATCCGGCTTGCCTCGTGCGGATCGCTTTCCTTCACGAACAACTGTGGTGTCGGCGGACGGCGGAACCGGCCAGGAAGGGGCGGCACCACGGATCCTCCAGCGATGCGCATGCCGGCCACGATGGTCCCGATCCGCTGTGCCAGATGCTGAAGTGCATCCGTGCCGGGCAGCGATGGTGCAACATCGACGTCGATGACCAGAGTCAGGTCGAGGTGAGCGCGGCCTTCCTCGACGATGGCCGCGGTCTCGCCGTCGGGCAGGATGGGGTTGCGCGTGAGGTGGAAGTTGCGGGTGTAGCCGTTGCGCGTGACTTGCGGTTCGATGCCGTGGCAGATCACGCCGATACCGTGCATGGTGATGCTGGCATCGCGTCCGAGCTTGCGCTCCAGGGCCGTCATGAGGCCGGTAAATGCGGTGATGGCCGGGAAGCCCCAGGTCAGCGGGCTCGAAATGGCGTTCGCGTTCTGTATGCGCAGGCGCGGCAGGACAAGCACGGACGGGATTGTTGGCGTTTCAAAGCTCATGGTCGATCTCCCAGTCTTCCAGTTGGATATGCTCATGCAGGCGCTTGCGCCACTCTTGGAATTCCGCGTCGCCGACGTCGAGCGCAGTTTGCAGCCGTGCGTTCAGCCAGCGCCCGAACGCAGCGCTAATCTGCTCGGCCGTATCGGTCGGCACGGGACGTCCATCGGCGGCTCTTGCTTGCTGCACGCCTGCCGGGTCGAGCCAGTGTTGTTCCGATGGCGGCAACTTGCATGCCGGAAGCTGGCTCCAGCCGGGAGAAAGCGACCTGAATTCGGCTGAAAGCTGTTGGAAAATGTCGATCAGTTCACTCAACAAGGCGGCGACGCGCAAACGGGTTTTTTCGTTTGGTTTAGGATTCTTTTTCAAGAAAAGCTGCAGTGTTGTAATGATGCGTTTGACATCCGTCCGGAAGCCGTATCGTACGAACAGCGAATCGACATTCCATAGTGGCTTGAGTTCGCTCGTTCGCCAGACGGGAGGAAGGGATGCCAGCAACAGGTTTTCGCCGCGTCGGTCACTGTTGAGCTGGCTTATATTGTGGGGCTTCGTCCCTCCTACCTTCCTGATTGCCAGATTCGGATACTCGCGTACGTAGCGATCGCTGAATTCATTCTTCTTGCGCGCCTCCCTCGCCGCCGTTGCGGCTTCCCCGAAACGGTCATCCTGGATTTGCAGGTGAATGCGGTGCGCCAACGAGCTTGCGTGCAATGGCACTAGCAAGTCGAACCCATGGTCGTCGTGCGGATCGTCGCCGACCGGCCAGAATAGCTGTTTTGCCAATGTGTGCGAATGCATGCGATCGCGCGGCTTTGCCAGTCCGGCAAAGGCCTCAAGCCATTCCTGCGCCTGCTCGGGGTCGTCGTGCAGGGCCATCTTGAAATGGGCATCGCCCCGCAGCGACAGGTCGAGCAAGGTACTGCCGTCGTGCTCCAGCTTGAGAAATTTGTAGACATTGAGTGCCGCTGCATTTCCCACGACGTCGATCTCGAAATCGTCGCCGAGGCAATGACTACCGACGACATCCAGGATCGATTGGCTGGATGGGGCACTGTACAGGCTCGATCCCTTGGCATCCGGATGGATGGGTTTGATGGAGTGAGTGACGGCCTGGATTTGCTCTACGCGCCGGGCCGCGTCATCGAGCCATGTGGCCGGTACAAACTGCTGCGCTAGCTCAATACGCTTGGGATCGTCGATAGCCAGCTTGTCGAGTTTATCTTCCAAGCGCTTTGCCAGGAAGGTATGGATCAGACTTCGAAGTTCGGTAACGCGTTGTGGATCGGTCACTATCATTTCGTCCTCCTTGCTTAGGTGCGGAGAAATGATCTGCCACTATAGAAATCCTGTCACCTAGCTATTATGTGAGTATTTTTCATTTCGTTATAATCAGATCCACTGCAGCGCATGCAGCTCAGCAAACTATGGAAGTGCTGTCTCTCTACTGCCGAACAGGCAGCTCGTTGTGCTCTATGGCATGTATGCCGAAAACCCCAGCGCCACATGGAAGCGCCAGCCTTGATCGCGCCTTGGCAGGGTCACGGTGCTATAGCGGCGAGCACAATCCGCGATAGTCATGTCAAGTTCTTGCGCCAACTGATGCAGTGCTTGCATGTAGTCGACTTGCCCCCACGGAGCGATTCCATCACCCAGAACCATCGCGTCGTCGATGCGATGGTTCATCGATGTATCCACTTCGACGATCACCTCGCCGGTACGTGTCCGGCGTCTTTTCTCTGCAATCTCGACGAGTTCGTAGTCGGAACCGTCTTCGAGCGGGCGCAGGAACAGGTCGACTTGCGGCGCGCCGTCCTTGCGGAACGGCTGGCGCCGTTGCAGGACAGCAGTGAGCAAGGCATCGGCGGGCGGCAGGCTCCACCACGTGGCTGCATTGTCGATCGGCTTTCCGGCCAGGATAGATCCGCGCTTTCGTAGTCCGGTAGAAGCAGGTGCCGGTTTGCCGCTATCGGCCGACATCGTTTGCCGGATGCGCACATGCTCCAGGTCGACCAGTCGGGTCGTCGGCTCCAATTGATGGGCTGGCCGGCTGACGATCCGCGGACGTGCATCGATGACATTGCGTTCTGACTCCGACAGCAGCTGCGCCAGCGAGTGCGTGGACAGGGGGAATGTCGTGCTCTCGAAACCCGGTTTGCAGAAGGCGATTTCTTCGCGGAAGTGGCGTAGGTTCGTATCGAATACCAGGATATTGGGCGACGTGCATTCTTCGCCCCGATGGCGGCGCACCCGGCCCGCCAGCTGGATCAGCGAGCGCATGGACGACGGCTCCACCACGGCCCAGTCGTAGTCGTGGTCGCGCCCGACTTCCGTGACGGGCGAGCCGAGTACGATGAAGACGTGATCCGATTCCGTGAAGCGGTCGAGGCGTTGGCGAATATCGGGGAGGGAAAATACGGGTTCGAGCTGGCTGCGGTCCGGCCAGCGCCGATTGAGTGCCTGGTCCAGACGCCGTTCGATGTCGGAACGGAGTAGCAGAGGATATTGCGAGTGGTACGTGCACAGGTGGATGCGTACGCCGTCCGGCGCGCCCTGCCGGTAAAGGGCCAGTGCCACATCGACGAGCGGCTGGATGTTCGCCATGCGCACCAGGCCGAAGCTGACGCGCTTGCTGCCATGCGGATCGATACTGTGGTGCTGTGCATGCAGGCGCATGGCGGCGTCCAACACGTGGCGGGCGAATTCTTCGGCGTGCCGCTCGCGCCGTATGCCGGCAAGGGGAAGCGGCAGCAGGGCTGCGCGCCGGCGTACCGGACTTTCGGCCAGCCGCGCATGTCGCTGCGCGACGAAGGCGTCATGGGCGTCGCTGAAGGTCTTGGCATCCGTGCAGTCGGCCTGCGACTGCCGGAATTCGTCGACCCATGCGCAGCAGATTTCCGGCTGCGGGTGAGCGGCATCCGGCCGCACACCGCGGTTGCGGTGGAAATGACGTCGACCGTCGCGGTAGGCTTCGAACAGGCCCTGTACAAGGGCTGGCGGCAAGGTGGCCGATGACAACAGTACGCGTGCGCCCAGCATGCCGGCCCAGTGCACGAGCCGCGTCAGCGCGGGCAGGTCGCCGATATCGAAGTCGTCGGGTTCGTCCAGCACCAGGTCGCTGCTCATGAGCCTGAGCATCGGTGCGATCTGGCGGCCGCCGCGTTCGCTCTCGGTGGCGGGCATCAAGTGATCGATGGTGGATACCAGCACTGGTGCCGCCAGCAGAGAACGTACCTGCGGATCGTGCATGATCCTGCGGAGCAGGGGATCGGAATCGTGGTTGCCTTCGAACAGAACGTGCGTGGTTTCGTCGATCAGATCCTGGCGCGACGCCGATCCGGTCTTTTCGGCCTCGGCCTCGTAATGTTCGAAGAGTTCGCGCGTGGCCGTGCCGCCGACCTTGATAGCCAGCTCGTCGTCACGTAGCCCCAGCAGGTCGCGGAAGGCACGCCCGGTTTGCAGGGTCAGCGTACGCAGGCCCATCGCGAACGCACAGCGCATACCGCGTTCCGGATCGGCCAGGCCGTACATGATGCGGGCGTTCCCCAGGGTCTTGCCGCAGCCGGTGGACGCCATGTTGACGACGAAGGCGCCGTGCATGCCGGCCCGTTCGCGCATGGCGGCCGCCATATCCGCGGCCTTGTCCTGCCAGCGGAAGCGTTCGTCTTGGGCGCGCTTGCGTAGTCCCTTGTGTCGTGCCAGTCGAGGCAGGTGCTCGTTGAAGCGTGGCAGGGCGCGCGTTACTTCGGCGCCATGGCTGGCGACGCCGAGCAGGTGCTCGTCCAGCGCCTGGTTGAAGTCCCTGGGGCTGCCGAGCGTGTTTGCATACAAGGGATAGCCCTCTGCCCCCTTGACGCGTCCCGGGTTGTTGCCGCTCAGGCTGGAGTAATGGTGGTCGGCCAGCATGAGGCTCAGGCGCGACACGTGCATGACGTAGGGATTGGACAGCCAGTTCCCCTTGCCGGCTTGCGCGCGCAACGTCGACAGGCGTCTTGCCAGGCGCGCAGCACGCTTGCGCCATGCGTCGGTCGTCACCGGCAGGCCGTGTTCGAATTCCCAGTACAGGGGGAGGGTAGTGGCGTTGCGCTCAGCGGTTCCTTCGTTCCAGCCGGCATCGATATGCTCCAGGACGTTATTGAGCAAATGGACCGAAAATCCTTGCGTGCCGTCGCGATCGTGAGGAAGCGTCGGCAAGCGGTGGTGGGTTACCACCAGCCAGCCGATCGCTTGTGCCAGCGGCGCATGCGACAGTTTGGCGAAAGTACGTGAGACATTCGGATCGCGCCCGTCCCGCTGCAGTCTGTCGGGTGCCAGCCAACTGGAGTCGTCGTCGGACGTTGGCGCTGCCAGGCGCGCTAGCCAGCGTTCGTCGTCGTCCGTTCCGACAAAGGCCTCGAACAGGCGTAACGACACCCATTCGTGCCGGTACTGGTTTTTTTCCTCGAGCTCTCCGCGCAAGCGCCGTTGGAAGGCGACGCTTGCCTTGCCGAGATCGTGCAGCAGGGCCGCCATGCCGGTCAGCAGTTGGATGTCCTGGCCGGTATGCCACTCGTTCTCGTCGGCGCTGCGTAGGATGTTTCGGGTAGTGACATTCGTCGGGACGGCGCCGCGGTTGTTGAATTGCGCGGCATCGCCGACCACCCACAGCAGTTCGCTATGGTCGCGTCCCCATATCCAGTGGCAGGCGACGGCTGTATTGCGCCGCGCGCTCTTCTTGAGAAGGCGACGTAGCGTATCGAGTCCCGCCTGGGTGATCGGCGTCTGCCATGTGCGATCGCCGCGCCGTTCGGCGAACTGGTCGAGGATCCGGCGGGTTTCTATCAGCGCCCGCTTGGTACACTGGGAAACGAACAGGACGTTCATGAGACCATCCTTGCGGTGCTGGTGGCGATGTCCTTGAGTGTATCGATCATGAAATCGAGTGCTTCGGCCCGGGTCAGGCTGTCGACGCAGGCATTGCGGAACTCCTGCTCGCTCTCGCCCCGCATGGCACACACGAAGGCTTGCGGGAGGATGACCGCGTCCTTGACCAGATCCGCCGCATCGAATACCAAGCCACCGCGCCGGGTCTTCCCGTGCAGGATTGCCAGACCATGCGGCAGTCCCAGCACCCAGGTCGCCGTTGCGCCGAGTCCGTATGCCAGATAGTTGCCGTGGTCGAGCAGGCGATTGGCGGGATCTTGCCGCTGCCTCGCTTCGAGCGCACGAAGTCGCCGTAATCGACAGCGCCGGCGGCCATCTTGTAGAGCTGCTTGGTCAGCCGGGCTTCATGGGTGAGCAGGAAGGCCAGGTCCGGGGAGTTTTCGATCGATTTGCGTGCGGTGGCCAGCACCTCGTCCAGTATGCTGGCATTGATATCGAAACCCTGTTCTTTCAATGAGCGTTGTCCGGTCCAGTGCGTACGAATGTAGCCCAAGCGGGCCAATTGCAGGGACTTTGCCGCGGCAAGGCGCAATTCGTCGTCGAACCAGAAGCGAACCCAATGCTGCAGGTATTCGGTTGGACGATATTCGCTTTGCGGCGAAAACCAGGCCACTTCGATATCGATTTCGTTGGCGCTGAACAGCGGCGTGCCGCCACCGCCACAAAATCCGACCAGTACGCCGGCCTTGGCCAATTCACGCATGGCGGCCTGGGTGACCGACGTGCCAGTTCCCAGCAGGACGGTCGTGGTATTGGCGATCGGGATATTCCAGTACAGCGAGCGCTTTCCTTCATCCGTGATGTATTCGACGCGGCCGCCGTTGACCAGTAATCGGCAGTGCTCCAGGTAGTAGATATTTGCGCGTTTGGAGTGGAGGATCGATTTGAGGTCGCTGAAGGCGATATGGTCTGACATGGGAGTAATCCAATGACATGGGGCGGTGGTGACTATGAAGGAGTTGACGCCGTGAAATTTTCAATGAATGAAGAATTTAACTTATCGTTATTTTATTTTCCTGGCAACAATAATTTCGATTGGTTGGGCCTCCAGTGGTTGATTGGGAATGCATTCCTTGAGTCTGGGTTGTGATGGTGGTGACCGAGGATCTTGCGAAGGGTGCACGTCAATCCAGAAGACATGGGTGTCGTCGGTGCAGGAAGTCTGATCGCGTTCAGTATCAGTTTTTTTGCGGAACCAAGTGGTGGGCTACAATCGGCAGGTGCTACGCAGCGTAGTGCCAGACCCTTTTTTGTGAGGGTATAGATCGATCTTGAATCGCCACGACTACCGTAGACACTCCTGAGCCATAATGTTGGGCACAAGGAGAAGGTATGAGCGGAAAGCGGTACACAGAGGAATTCAAGATCGCGGCGGTCAAGCAGGTGGCGGAGCGCGGTC
>NZ_CAJYEB010000001.1 GCF_913773735.1 uncultured Massilia sp. | reverse complement strand
CCCGTCGCCCCGGCGCTGGCCGGGGACCAATTTTTCGGACCGGCGCGCACACCTGGACCCCGGCCTGCGCCGGGGCGACGGCATATTCCTTAACCTTCCACCACAGGACCCCGAATGAAGATTTCCGCCCTTGCCGCCTCCCTGCTGCTCGCCTTCGGCGCCGCCACGGCCGCAGCCGCGGCCCCGGCCCCGGCCCCGGCGCCCGCCAGGCCGTTCACCTGGGAGAACGCGACCGTCTACTTCCTGCTGACGGACCGCTTCAACAACGGCAATCCGGCCAACGATCTCGCCTATGGCCGCAAGGGCGACGCCGCGCCGGCGCGCGGCTTCATGGGCGGCGACCTGGCCGGCGTCACGGCCAAGATCAAGGACGGCTATTTCACCGACCTGGGCGTGGACGCGATCTGGATCACCCCGCCGGTCGAGCAGATCCACGGCTCGACCGACGAGGGCACCGGCAAGTCCTACGGCTTCCACGGCTACTGGGCGCGCGACTTCACGGCGGTGGACGCCAACCTGGGCAGCGAGAAGGACGTGCGCGAGCTGGTCGAGACGGCGCACGCGCACGGCATCCGCGTGCTGCTCGACGTGGTGATGAACCACACCGGCCCGGTCACGCCCCAGGATACCGTGTGGCCGGCCGACTGGGTACGCACCGAACCGGCCTGCGACTTCAAGACCGTCAAGGGCACGGTGGCGTGCACGCTGGTGAAGAACCTGCCGGACATCCGCACCGACAGCGACGCGCCCGTCGCGCTGCCGCCGTTCCTGGTCGCGAAGTGGAAGGCCGAAAAGCGCTACGAGCGCGAGACGGCGGAACTGGACGACTTCTTCAAGCGCACCGGCTACCCGCGCGCGCCGCGCTACTACCTGATGAAGTGGCATGCCGACTGGGTGCGCAAGTACGGCTTCGACGGCTTCCGCGCCGATACCGTCAAGCACACCGAGGCGGGCGTGTGGAAGGAATTGCGCCAGGTCGCGGGCCAGGCCTACGAGGACTGGAAGCGCAGCGACGCCGGCAAGCGTGACGTGGCGAAGATCGGCAACCTGCCGTTCTTCATGACCGCGGAAGTCTACGGCTACGACCCGAAGGCCGGCCGCACCTTCACCTACGATGACGGCACCAAGGTCGACTTCTTCGCCAACGGCTTCGACAACCTGATCAACTTCACGCTGCCGGGCGACGCCAGGCAGGGCTACGAGCAGGTGTTTTCCCGCTATTCGCAGGCGCTGCACGGGCCGCTGCAGGGCGTGTCGATCCTCAACTACGTCGACTCGCACGACGACGGCAACCCGTTCGATCCACTGCGCCGGCAGCCGCTGGAATCGGCCAACAAGCTGCTGCTGGCGCCGGGCGCCGCGCAGGTCTACTACGGCGACGAGACCGCGCGCGTGCTGAAGGTCGACGGCGCCGAGGGCGACGCCAACCTGCGCTCCTTCATGAACTGGGACGCGCTGGCATCGAACGCGCGCGTGGGCCTGTACGGTGCCGGCGACGTGCGCGACCACTGGGCGCGCCTGGGGCGCTTCCGCCATGCGCATCCCGCCGTCGGCGCCGGCGTGCACCAGATGATCGCGTCCAGCCCCTACACCTTCAAGCGCACCTACGAGAAGGACGGCGTGCGTGACCGCGTGGTCGTCGCGCTCGACCTGCCGATGGACCGCGCCGTGCCGATCTCCGTGGCCGGCGTGTTCAACGACGGCCAGACCGTGCGCGACTGGTACACCGGCAAGACGGCCGTGGTCAAGGACGGCAAGGTGCAGTTCGACGGCCGCGCGACGGTGGCGCTGATCGCGCAGGACTGAGGGTCCGGCCGGGCCGGATGCGCACCAGGGGCGCGCGCCACCGCGCACGCCACGGGCAGGCGGACGCGCGCGGCGCGGACCTGGGCTAGACTCGGTGCATCGCCACCATCGAGGAAGCCCCATGTCCGCACGCCGACTCTCCGCCATCCTGCTCCTGTCCGCCCTGGGCGCCGCCCGCGCCACCGGCGCGGCCGAACCGTCCTACGGTCCCGAGCTCGAGGGCTTCGACTACCCCTATCCGGTGCAGCAGTACCGCTTCGCGTCGCAGGGCGCGCAGCTGCACATGGCCTATATCGACGTCAGGCCGGCGAAGCCGAACGGCCGCACCGTCGTCCTCCTGCACGGCAAGAACTTCTGCGCCGCGACCTGGAAGGGCAGCATCGACGCGCTGGCGCAGGCCGGCTACCGCGTGGTGGCGCCGGACCAGGTGGGCTTCTGCAAGTCGAGCAAGCCGGAGCACTACCAGTACAGCTTCCAGCAACTGGCCGCCAACACGCACGCCCTGCTGGAATCGATCGGCGTGAAGACCGCCACCGTCATGGGCCACTCCACCGGCGGCATGCTGGCCGTGCGCTACGGCCTGCTGTACCCGCAGCAGACCGAGCAGCTGGTGCTGGCCAACCCGATCGGCCTGGAAGACTGGAAGGCGCTGGGCGTGCCCTCGCTGGGCGTGGACAAGTGGTTCGAGCGCGAGCTGCAGCAGAGCGCCGACAAGATCCGCAACTACGAGACATCCACCTATTACGTGAACCAGTGGAAGCCCGAGTACGAGCCCTGGGTGCAGATGCTGGCCGGGATGAACCGCGGCCCCGGCAAGCGCATCGTGGCCTGGAATTCGGCGCTGCTGTACGACATGATCTACACGCAGCCCGTGGTGTACGAATTCCCCCTGCTGACGATGCCGGTGCTGCTGCTGGTCGGGACGAAGGACACGACGGCGATCGGCAAGGACGCGGCGCCGGCCGAACTGCGGCCGAAGCTGGGCAACTACGCGGAACTGGGCAAGCGCGCGGCGCGCGCCATCCCGAAGGCGACGCTGGTCGAGTTCGACGACATGGGGCATGCGCCGCAGATGCAGGATCCGCAGCGCTTCCACGCGGCCCTGCTGAAGGGGCTGGCGGCGAAATGAGGCGGCAGTAAGCCGTCGTCCCCGCCTGCGCGGGGACGACGTATCTGATTGCGCGGCAGCGCTGGCGCCGACTTTCCTTTTTGGGGCGTTTCGATCGATGGTATCCTAGCAGCACTATAAAAGGAGACCCTCTTCGAGAGGCGCACCACATGACGCTCGAACCCGACACCGATTCCCGGTACGCCCGTCCGGCCTACGCCGACGGACCGCGCCTGCTGGCCGACATCGGCGCGACCCACGCCCGCTTCGCCCTCGAGACCGCCCCCGGCGCGCTGCGCAACGTCGCCGTGCTGCTGTGCGACGACTACCCGGGCATCGTCCCGCTGCTCGAAGCCTACCTGGCGCAGACCGACGGCGTGCGCATCAGCCACGGCGCCTTCGCGCTCGCCAACCCGATCAGCGGCGACCTGATTCGCATGACCAACCGCGACTGGCAGTTCTCCACCGAGGAAGTGCGCCGCACGCTCGGCCTGAACACCCTCCTGATCGTGAACGACTTCACGGCGCTGGCGATGGCGCTGCCGGGCTTTCGCGCCGAGGACCTGCTGCAGGTCGGCGGCGGCAAGCCGGCGCCGAACGCGGTGGCCGGCGTGCTGGGGCCGGGCACCGGCCTGGGCGTCTCCGGCGTGATCCCGACGGTGGACGGCTTCGTCACCCTCGGCAGCGAGGGCGGCCACGTCAACTTCGCGCCCGCCGACGAGCGCGAGTTCGCGATCCTGCAGTACGCCTGGCGCGAATGGCAGCACGTGTCGAACGAGCGCCTGCTGTCCGGCCCCGGCATGGAAATCGTCTACCGCGCGCTGGCGCTGCGAAACGGCGTCGCGGCGCCCGTGCGCGACGCCGCCGGCATCGTCAGCTGCGCGCTCGACGACCGGGACCCGCTGTGCCTGGAAGTGCTGGAGTGCTTTTGCGGCATGCTGGGCGGCGCGGCCGCCAACCTGGCCGTGACGCTGGGCGCCTTCGGCGGCATCTTCATCGGCGGCGGCATCGTGCCGCGCATCGCGCAGTGGTTCGCCACGTCGCCGTTTCGCGCGCGCTTCGAGGCCAAGGGGCGTTTTTCCAGCTACCTGGCGCAGATCCCGACCTACGTCATCATGACGCCCAATCCGGCGCTGCGCGGCGTCTCGAGCATCCTGTCCGAGCACCTGCGCAACCGCGGCGGCGCCAATACGCTGATGGAGCGCGTGCAGCACCTGCAGCCGGAACTGTCGCCGGCCGAGCAGCGCGTCGCCACCCTCGTCATCGAGCACCCGCGCAAGGTGCTGTCCGAACCGATCGCCGAGATCGCCAAGCTGGCTGACGTCAGCCAGCCGACCGTGATCCGCTTCTGCCGCTCGCTGGGCTTTTCGGGCCTGGCCGACTTCAAGCTGAAGTTCGCCGGCAGCCTGACCGGCACCATCCCCGTGCGCCACAGCCAGGTGCGCATGACCGACAGCACGCACGACCTGTCGGCCAAGGTGATCGACAACACGGTGTCGGCGATCCTGAAGTTCCGCGACCAGCTCGACGTGAACTCGATCGACCGCGCCATCGAGCTGCTGCGCCGCGCCAAGCGCGTCGAGTTCTACGCGATGGGCAATTCGCGCGTGGTCGCCATCGACGGCCAGCACAAGTTCTTCCGCTTCCGCATCCCGACCTCGTCCTACGGCGACGCGCACCTGTTCGCGCTGGCGGCCGAGCTGCTGGGACCGGGCGACGTCGTCATCGCGATCTCCACCACCGGCCAGCTGTCCGAGCTGCTCGACGCCGTCGACACGGCGCGCGCGGCCGGCGCCGACGTCATCGCCATCACCAGCAGCAAGTCGCCGCTGGCGCGCAAGGCCAGCGTCTGCCTGTCGGTCGACCACAGCGAGGACAGCACCACGTTCCTGTCGATGATCTCGCGCATCCTGCAACTGCTCCTCATCGACATCATGGCGGTCGGCATCTCGCTGGGACCGCAGGGCGAAGGGGCGAGCGAGGGCGACAGCGAGCGGCGCCGGCTGCTGATCTCGCACCTCGACAGCTAGCGCGGCGGGCATGGACGCGGCCTTCGATGCGTACGAGTGGACGGGCCGGGCGCGCACGCACGTGGTGCAGTACGCGCGGCCGCGCTTCGCCGCCCGTCCCGAGGTCGCGCAAGCCTTCCTGGCGCTGCGCGCGGCCGCGCTGGACGACGGCATCGACCTGCTGCCGACGGCGTCCTGGCGCCCGTTCGAGGCCCAGCTGCGCATCTGGAACCGCAAGTTTTCCGGGGAGGCCACGCTGTACGACATCCACGGCCAGCCGCGCGCGCGCGCCGGCATGACGGACGAGGAGGTCGTGTGGGGCATCCTCGGCTGGTCGGGCTTCCCGGGCGCCACGCGGCGCCACTGGGGCACCGACATCGACGTGTTCGACCGCGCCGCGCTGGCGCCGGGCCAGAAGGTGCGGCTGCTGCCCCAGGAAGTGCAGCCCGGCGGCGTGTTCGAACGCCTGCACGCCTGGCTCGACGTCCACATCGGGCGCTTCGGCTTCTTCCGTCCCTACCGCCACCACCGCGGCGGCATGTATCCCGAACCCTGGCACCTCAGCTACGCGCCGTCCGCGCAGGCGGCGCTGGCGGCCTTCGACCTGGACGTGCTGCGCGGCGTGATCGCGGGGGCGCACGACATGCTGGGGCGCGAACTGGCGCTGGACATGCTGCCCGAGATCGCACGCAGGCACGTGCTGGACGTCGATCCGCCCTAAGCCAGGGCGGTGATCACGCAACCACCGCCCCGGCATGCCGGCGTAGGGTGCGCACCCCGTGCGCACCGGCCTGTCGGCGCCAGGCACGGATTCGGCCCGGGCGCCTAGTCTTCCACGAATACCACGGCCGTACGCGGCGGAATCTCGTAGGTCCCGGTGGCGCCGTCGAACGTCGCCTGCGTCGCGCGCTTGTCGGCCACGCCGTCGGCGCGGAACACCGGGTGCAGCGTCATGCGCCTGCCGGCGGCCTGCGGGTCGGTGACCGCGTGGCCGACCTTGTCGACGTTGATGAAGTACGAGAGGCCCTTGAAATTCGCGCCGGGATAGCCGGCGCCGTCCAGGTGGGCCGCGACGACGGTCGGCACCTGGTCCGGGCCGGTGTTGAAGAAGCGCAGGCGGCGCTGGACCTCGGCGGCGCTGGGCAGGCGGAATAACGTCGAGCTGGCGCGCACGGCCAGCAGGTCGCGGAAGGCGTCGCGCGCGAACGCGATGTCGGCCGGCTGCGGCTTGATGGCCGGGTTGCCGAGCAGCGGCTTGATGAGCGCCCAGTCCTTGCCGTTGTCCGCTTCCGGCGGCAGGCCGGTGGCGAAGTGGTTGTCGCGGTAGGTCCAGTCGATGCGGTTGAACCAGTCGCCCGAGTCGAAGCTGTTGCGGTCCAGCGACTTCGAGCGCAGCACGTCGATGCCGGCGTGGTAGTAGGCCACGCCCTGGCTGAACGCGTCGACGGCCATGCCCAGCACCTGCACGCGGGCGCGGTCGCGGGTCGAGGTCGACAGCGGCAGCTTGAATACGTTCATGTCGAACAGCGTCTGGTTGTCGTGGTTCTCGACGTAGTTGACCACCTCGCCCGGCTCGGCCACGTAGCCGGCCGGCTGGCCGTTGTAGTCGACCTGCTCGAGCGGCACGGTGCGGCCGTCGGCCGTCTGCAGCCGGTAGGCGCGCAGCGAACCGGCCAGGCCGGCGCGCACCAGGTCGGCCGCCCGCGACAGCGCGGCGGGATCGGCCTTGCCGGCCATGGCGTTCGGATCGTAGGCGAGGCCGTTGATCCAGCCCTGGCGCTCGATCATCGCGGCGCCGGCATCGCCGGCCGAGCCGCCGCGCACGGCGTCGCGGGTGCGGTCGTTGAAGGTGCCGATGCCGCTGCCGTTGAGCGACAGCTGGGAGGCCTGCACGAAGCGCTTGCCGTCCGCGACCTCGCCGAAGTTCCAGCCTTCGCCGATCAGCTGCACCTTGCGGCCGGCGGCCGCGTTCACGCGCTGCTGCAGCTGCTCCATCACGGCGCGCGGCTGGTGGCCCATCAGGTCGAAGCGGAACGAGTCGATCTTGTACTGGGTGGCCCACAGCACGGCGGAATCGACCATCAGCTTGCCCATCATGAGGTTCTCGGTGGCCGTGTTGTCGCAGCAGGTGGACTGCTCGACGCGGCCGGCGGCGTCCAGGCGGTGGTAATAGCCGGGCACGATGCGGTCCAGCACCGACTTTTCCTTCTGGCCGGCGGTGAAGGTGTGGTTGTAGACGACGTCCATGCCCACGCGCAGGCCGATGCGGTGCAGGCCGTCGACCATCTGGCGGAACTCGACGACGCGGCGCGCGCCGTCGGCCGGGTCGGTGGCGTAGCTGCCTTCCGGCGCGTTGTAGTGGTAGGGATCGTAGCCCCAGTTGAAGCAGTCCTTCGCCGCCGTGCGCCTGACCTGCGCCTGCTGGCTCTCGCCGTCCGGGCTACCTGCCGGCTTCGGCACCGCGCAGCCGGCTTCCGGCACGCTGCCCAGGTCGTACACGGGCAGCAGGTGGACGTCGGTCAGGCCATTCTTTGCCAGCGCCGCCAGGTGCTTCATGCCGTCCGAGCGGGTGTCGGTGAAGGCCAGGTACTTGCCGCGGTGTTCTGGCGGGACGGTCTCGTCGTCGCGCGAGAAGTCGCGTACGTGCAGCTCGTAGACCACCATGTCGGTCTGGTTGCGCACGGTCTGCGGCGCCGGCGCCGCATCCCAGCCGGCGGGCTTGAGGCGCGGGGAATCCAGGCGCGCGATGTAGCTGCGCTTCGAATCCGTGGTGAGGCTGACCGAATACGGGTCGGTGACCAGGTTGCGCACGATGCCGGCGCCGTCGACCGGCACGTCGACGGCGTACTTGTAGTACTTGCCGGTCAGGTCGCCTGGCAGCGTCACGTTCCAGGCGCCGGTGGCGCGGTCGAACGTCATCTGGTAGGCCGCGCGCACGCTGCCGGTGGCGCCGTTGTAGACGCACACGGCGGCCTGGCGCGCGGTGGGCGCCCACAGGGCGAACGCGGTGCGATCGCCGTCGATCGTCACGCCCAGCCTGTCCAGCTTGCCGGCGGCGGCGTACAGCGCGTCGAGCGCGCCGGCCGCCTGGATGCGGGTGGCGGCGCGCACGCTGCCGTCGGCGTCTTCCTGTACCAGCACCAGCTGCTGGCGGTGCAGGTCGGACAGGGCCATGCTGTCGCCCTCGCTCACGCGCAGCACGGGGCCGGCGCCGACGTACTTGAAGCGTTCGGCCGCGGCGGCCGGCACGGCGCCCTGGAACGCTTCCAGCACGATGGCGCCGGCGGCGCCGCTCACCTTGCCGCCCTCGGGTGCGGCGACGGCGCCGGTCGGCGAGTAGTACAGCTTGAAGGCGCCGCCGGCGCCGGCGCCGGGCCACTTGACGAGGCGGGCGTCGAGCCAGACGGCGCGCGCCTCGAACGCGGCATGGGACGGGTTCTGGACGATCTGGAAGTCCTTGCTGTCGCAGGATTCGGGAGACACGGCGGCGTGGGCGCCGGCGCAGGCGAGGAGGGCCAGCAGGCCGCCGGCGGTGGAAAGGGTTCGGTTCATGGATGCAGTCGGTGCGGGCCGGCGGGGTGCCGGCGCTGGGGAAAATGGGATCAGGCGGCGGCTTCGTCGCGATAATTGTCGGTCATGCGGTAGCGCGTCGCGTACCAGCCGAAGGCCAGCGCGGCCAGGAAGGCGAAGGCGGCGAAGAAATACATCTGGAAGGCCATCACGCCCAGGCCGGTGTTCTCGATGTGGCCGAGGACCGCGTCGTTCTTGACGCTGGCGTTGACGATCAGGACCCACAGGCTGCCCACCGTCACGGCCAGCGACCAGAACGCCATGATCACGCCCTTCATCGAGCGCGGCGCCTGGCTGTACGCGAATTCCAGGCCGGTGGCCGAGACCAGTACCTCGCCCATGGTCAGCAGGGCGTACGGCAGGATCTGCCAGGCCATCGAGACCGCGGCGCCGCCGTCCATCACCACCTGGATGGTGCCGATCGCGACCCAGGACAGGCTGGACAGGACGATGCCCGCCGCCATGCGGCGCAGCGCGGTCGGCTCCCAGCCCAGCTTGCGCAGGGCCGGGAACACGAACAGGTTGTTGACCGGGATGAGCAGCATCACCAGCAGCGGATTGAGGGCCTGCATCTGCGCCGGCTCGAAGCGGAACTCGGTGCCGAACAGCGACAGCGTCGGGCGCAGCATGGCATTCGCCTGCACGATCCAGGTCGAGGCCTTCTGGTCGAACAGCGACCAGAACGGCGTCACCAGCGCGAACACGATCAGGATGCGCAGCACCCCGCGCACGCCGTCCACCGCCTCGTCGGGATGGACGCCGCGCGCGCGTTCGAGTTGCATGGCCACGCCGATGCCGCCGAAGGCCAGCAGCAGCACCAGCGCCGTGCAGGCGGCGATCACGAAGCCCCAGGAGAACGACATCGCCAGCGCGGCCACGGCGCCGGCGGCGCCCACGCCCGCCACGGCCAGGCCAGGACGGCCGGCGCCGGCCCCGGCGGCGGCCGTCCGGGCCAGCAGCGCGGTGCGCGCCACGCGCGTGAAGGAGTGCGGATCGGCGGGGGCCGGCGGCACGTGCACGTACTTGTCGCGGCCGCTCCAGAACACCAGCGTGGCCACGAACATCAGGATGCCGGGGATGCCGAAGGCGACCGCGGGGCCGTAGTCGCGCAGGAAGATCGGCATCAGGAGCGAGGCGAAGAAGGAGCCGAAGTTGATGATCCAGTAGAAGGCGTCGAACACCAGCTTGGCCTTGTCCTTGTTGGTGTGGTCGAACTGGTCGCCGACGAAGGACGACACCAGCGGCTTGATGCCGCCCGACCCCAGCGCGATCAGGAACAGGCCGAGGTAGAAGCCCTTGACGTTGTCCTCGAAGACCGCCAGGCAGGCATGGCCGGCGCAGTAGACGAGGCTGAGCCAGAGCACCGTGCGGTACTTGCCAAAGAAGCGGTCGGCCAGCCAGCCGCCCAGCAGGGGGAAGAAGTAGACGCCGATGACGAAGGTGTGGAACACGTGCTTGGCCTCGCCCGTGCGCTCGGACTCAGGCAGGAACAGCAGCAGCGTCGAGATCAGGAACGGCGTCAGGATGTTGCGCATGCCGTAGAAGCTGAAGCGTTCGCAGCCTTCGTTGGCGATGATGTAGGGGATCTGGCGCGGCATGCGGCCGCTGGCGGCGGCCTTGGCCGGGGGCGGGTTCTGGGTCATCGGGTCTCCATCGACCGTCGTCCACCCCACATGGGAACGACGGGTTGCGTGTTATCCCGCGATGCTATGCAAGCGGCGCCGACTTGGCAACAGGAACTTGTTTAATGAATGTGTGTTTCGACGCCAGGCATCTGTAGTTTGACTACCGGTGGCATCGTTTCCATGCAACGCTCGATATCTCAAGTCACTGATTTTTATGGATATTTGATTTTATTCGGCCATTTTCACGCGATTGTCAGCGCGACCGTCATCCTGTATATTGCGTAAAAATTATCAAGGACATTGCTCATGAGCTCTACGCAGAACGCCCAGAACGACCAGAACCCGTGGTGGAAGGAAGCGATCATCTTCCAGGTTTATCCGCGCAGCTATCTCGACACCGACGGCGACGGCGTGGGCGACCTGGCGGGCATCACCGCCAAGCTCGACTACATCGCCAGCCTGGGCGTGGACATCGTCTGGCTGTCCCCGTTCTTCAAGTCGCCGATGAAGGACTTCGGCTACGACATCTCGGACTACTGCGACGTCGATCCGCTGTTCGGCAACCTGGACGATTTCGACAAACTGGTCGCGAAGGCGCACAGCCTGGGCCTGAAGATCATGATCGACCAGGTGATGTCGCACACGGCCGACGCCCACCCCTGGTTCGTCGAGAGCCGTTCCAGCGTCGACAATCCGAAGGCCGACTGGTACGTGTGGTCCGACCCGCTCCCGGACGGCAACCCGCCGAACAACTGGCTGTCCGTGTTCGGCGGCTCGGCCTGGCAGTGGGACACGCGCCGCAAGCAGTACTACATGCACAACTTCCTGGTCAGCCAGCCGCAACTGAACTTCCACAACCCGGACGTGCAGCAGGCCCACCTGGATTCGCTGCGCTTCTGGCTCGAGCGCGGCGTCGACGGCGTGCGCATGGACGCCTGCGTGTTCCACTTCCACGACCGCCAGCTGCGCAGCAACCCGCCGGCGCTGGTGCGCGACACCTCGACCGTCACGGACGTGAACCCGTACGGCATGCAGGCGCACATCCACGACAAGACCCAGCCGGAGAACATCGCCTTCCTGCAGAAGGTGCGCGCGCTGCTGGACGAATACGGCGCCGTGTCGATCGGCGAGGTCAGCTCGGACGACGCCCTGGCCCAGATGGCCGAATACACCGCGGGCGGCGACAAGCTGCACATGGCCTACAGCTTCAACCTCCTGACCCCGGAATTCTCCAGCGCCCACATCCGCCGCCAGGTCGAGGAATTCAACGAGCGCGTGACCGACGGCTGGGGCTCCTGGTCGGTGGGCAACCACGATGCGATCCGCGTGGCGACGCGCTGGTCCGACGGCCCCTGGACGCCGCAGGCCGGCGCGGCGCTGGCCAAGCTGGTGCTGGCCATGCAGCTGTCGCTCAAGGGCACGCCCTGCCTGTACCAGGGCGACGAACTGGGCCTGCCGGAAGCGGACGTGCCCTATGAGCTGCTGCAGGACCCGTACGGCATCACCTTCTGGCCCGAATTCAAGGGCCGCGACGGCTGCCGCACGCCGATGCCGTGGACGGCCGAGGCCCCGAACGCGGGCTTCACCACCGGCACGCCGTGGCTGCCGGTACCAGGCGAGCACCTGGGCCTGAACGCCGAGGCGCAGGACAAGGACCCGCATTCGCCGCTGAACTTCGCGCGCACCATCATCCACTGGCGCCGCACGCTGCCGCAGCTCACGCGCGGCGAGATCGCCTTCTTCGACGTGCCCGAGCCGGCGCTGGCGCTGCGCCGCGACGTGGCCGGCCATCCGACCGTGCTGGCCGTGTTCAACGTGACCAACCAGCCGGTCACCTTCGACTGGCCCGATGCCGCCGGCGCCCAGGCGCTGGCCGGGCACGGCCTGGCGGGCGAGGTGGCCGGCACCACGGTCACGCTGCCGCCGTACGGCGGCTGGTTCGGCACGAAGGCGTGAGCATGCAGGAGCAGCCGGACAATACCCGCACCGCGTTCGCCGACGGCCCGCGCCTGCTGGCCGACATCGGCGCCACGCACGCGCGCTTCGCGCTGCAGACGGCGCCGGGCACCTACCGCTCGGTGAAGGTCCTGGTGTGCGACGACTTTGCCGGCATCGTCGACCTGCTGCGCTTCTACCTGTCCGAGCATGCCGATGTGCGTCCGCGCCACGGCGCGCTGGCGCTGGCCAATCCGGTCGACGGCGACACCGTGCGCATGACCAACCGGCCGTGGGAATTCTCCACCGACGCCGTGCGCCGCGAACTGGGCTTCGACACGCTGCTGATCGTGAACGACTTCACGGCGCTGGCGATGGCGATTCCCGGCCTGAAGCCGTCCGACCTGATGCAGGTCGGCGCGGGCAAGCCGGTGCCGGGCGCCGTGCTGGGCGTGCTGGGACCGGGCACCGGCCTGGGCGTCTCGGGCGGCATCCCGACCGTGGACGGGTTCATCACGCTCGGCAGCGAGGGTGGCCACGTGAATTTCGCCCCCAGCGACGAGCGCGAGTTCGCGATCCTGCGGGCCGCCTGGCGCGAGTGGCAGCACGTGTCGAACGAGCGCCTGATCTCCGGTCCCGGCATGGAAATCATCCACCGCGCGCTGGCCGAGCGCAACGGCGTGCAGGCGCCGGCGCGCACCTCGGCGCAGATCATCGCCGGCGCGCTCGACGACAAGGATGCGCTGTGCCTGGAGGTGCTGGAGTGCTTCTGCGGCATGCTGGGCGGCGCCGCCGCCAACCTGGCGGTGACGCTGGGCGCCTTCGGCGGCATCTTCATCGGCGGCGGCATCGTGCCGCGCATGGGCGAGTGGTTCGCCGGCTCGCCGTTCCGCGCGCGCTTCGAGGCCAAGGGCCGCTTCTCGGGCTACCTGGCCGACATCCCGACCTACGTGATCTCGACGCCGCACGTGGCCTTCGACGGCGTGGCCAACATCCTGTCGGAGCACCTGCGCGGCCGTAGCGGCGGCAACACGCTGATGGACCGCATCCAGGGCCTGAAGGGCGAGCTGACGCCGGCCGAGCAGCGCGTCGCCACGCTGGTGCTGGAACAGCCGCGCCTCGTGCTGAACGAGCCGATCGCCGGCATCGCCAGGCTGGCCGACGTCAGCCAGCCGACGGTGATCCGCTTCTGCCGTTCGCTTGGCTTCCTGGGCCTGGCCGACTTCAAGCTGAAGTTCGCCAGCAGCCTGACCGGCTCGATCCCGGTGCGCCACAGCCAGGTGCGCACCAACGACAGCACCCACGACCTGTCGGCCAAGGTGATCGACAACACGATCTCCGCGATCCTGCAGTTCCGCGACCAGCTCGACGTGCGCGCCATCGACCGCGCGATCGAACTGGTGAGCCGGGCCAGGCGCGTGGAGTTCTACGCGATGGGCAATTCGCGCGTGGTGGCGCTGGACGGCCAGCACAAGTTCTTCCGCTTCCGCATCCCGACCGCGCTGTACGGCGACTCGCACCTGTTCAAGCTGGCGGCCGACCTGCTGGGGCCGGGCGACGTGGTGATCGCGATCTCGAACTCGGGCCGCCTGCCGGACCTGCTGGCGGCGGTGGACGCGGCGCGCGCGCGCGGCGCCGACGTCATCGCCATCAGCAACAGCCAGTCGCCGCTGGCGCGCAAGGCCGACATCTGCCTGGCCGTGGACCACGCCGAGGACAGCACCACGTTCCTGGCGATGATCTCGCGGATCCTGCAACTGCTGCTCATCGACATCATGGCGGTGGGGGTGTCGGTGGACGTGCACCATGCGCGCACGCAGGCCGTGGCCGGCGCGGACGGGGAACCGGACGGCAGGCGCGCGTTGATCTCCCACCTCGACAGCTGATACGCCGTCGTCCCGGCCTGCGCCGGGACGACGGGTTTTACTTTTCCATCTTCGGCAACAGCGCCGCCAGCATGCCCAGCAGCGGCAGGTACGACGCCATCCGGTACACCGATTCGATGCCCGCCACGTCGGCCATATGGCCCATGGCCGCGGCGCCGATGCCGCTCACGCCGAACATCAGGCCGAAGAAGACCCCCGCGATCATGCCGACCTTGCCCGGCACCAGCTCCTGCGCGAACACGACGATCGCCGAGAACGCCGACGACATCACCAGGCCGATGACGACCGTCAGCACGCCGGTCCAGAACAGGCTCGCATAGGGCAGGGCCAGCGTGAACGGCGCCGCGCCCAGGATCGAGACCCAGATCACGCGCTTGCGGCCGATGCGGTCGCCGATCGGGCCGCCCGCGAAGGTGCCGGCCGCCACCGAGGCGAGGAACAGGAACAGATACATCTGCGCGGTGCCCACCGGGACGTGGAACTTCTCGATCAGGTAGAAGGTGTAGTAGCTCTGCAGGCTGGCCATGTAGACGTACTTGGAGAATACCAGCAGCGCCAGCACCGTCAGCGCCTGGATCACGCGGCCGCGCGGCAGGCCCGGCCCGGCGTGGACGGCGCTCTTCCTGACGGCGCTCTTCAGGTGGCTGCCGTACCAGCGGCTCACGCCCACCAGCACGATCACGGCCACCAGCACGAACAGCGTGAACCAGGCGATCCTGCCTTGGCCGCGGCCGACGATGATGGCGGCGGCCAGCAGCGGGCCGAAGGCCGAGCCGAGGTTGCCGCCGACCTGGAACAGCGACTGGGCGAAGCCGAACCGTCCGCCCGAGGCCAGGCGTGCCACGCGCGAGGCTTCCGGGTGGAACGTCGAGGAGCCGACGCCGATCATCCCGGCCGCCACCAGCAGCATCGGGAAGCTGCCGGCCACCGACAGCAGGCCGACCCCGAGCAGCGTCACGCACATGCCGACCGGCAGCAGGAACGGGATCGGGTGCTTGTCGGTGTACAGGCCGATCCACGGCTGCAGCAGCGAGGCGGTGCACTGGAACGTCAGGGTGATCAGGCCGACCTGGGTGAACGTGAGCGCGAACTCCTGCTTGAGCAGCGGGTAGATCGACGGCAGCACGGCCTGCACGCAGTCGTTCAGCAGGTGCACGAAGGCGACCGAGAACAGGATCTGCAGGGCGGTGCCGGACGTGGCGGACGTGGCGGCGGGCGCCGGGGCGCCGGCGCGGGCGCTGGCGGAAGGAGTGGGTGTAGTCGACATTGCGGTAATCCTCGTGAACGTCGAGACAGTGTAATATGGACGATTCGAACATATATTCCATCTTCCGTCGCCAAAGTGACACTCACATCGTCCCCGCGCTACCTGCCGAAGTTCGAGGCGCTGCCGCGCAGCGTCACCGCCGTGCCGTCGGCGGCGGCGCACGGCGAACTGGTCGCCGCCCACAGCCACCCCTGGGTGCAGCTGCTGTACGCCAGCGAGGGCGTGATGCGGGTGCGCACGGCGTTCGGCGTGTGGATCATCCCGCCGCGGCGCGCCCTGCTGATCGCGCCGGGCGTCGTGCACGAGCTGACGATGCTCAGCCGCGTCAACCAGCGCACGCTGTACATCGAGACCGAGGCCGCGGGCGCGGCCGGCGCGCCGGTGGCGGGCTGCCAGGTGGTCGAGGTCAGCCCGCTGCTGCGCGAACTGATCCTGGCGCTGTCGACGGAGCCCGTCGCCTACCCGCCGGGCGGGCGCGGCGAATCCCTGGCGCGCCTGATCCTGCTGGAACTGGGGGCGATGGAGACGGTGCCGATGGCCGTGCCCTGGCCGCGCGACCGCCGCCTGCAGGCCTTGTGCACCGACATCATGGACCATCCCGGCAGAGCGCGCACGCTGGAAGACCGCGCCGTCGACGCCGGCGCCAGCGCCCGCACGCTGATCCGCCTGTTTCCGAAGGAGACCGGCCTGCACTACCGCCAGTGGGTGCAGCAGGTGCACCTGGCGCACGCCTTCGAGATGCTGGCGCGCGGGGAAAGCGTCGGCGCCATCGCGCGCGCGCTGGGCTATGCCAGCCCGAGCGCCTTCACCAGCATGTTCCGCCGCCTGCTGGGCCGCACGCCGCAGCACTACCTGTCGGAGTGGAAGGCGCGCGCCTGAGAGCAGCGCGGCAGCGTCGGGAGGGGAGGAGGAGGGGAGGCCGCCGACCGGGGGGAGGAGTGGCGCTTGCGGCCCTCGCCGCACACGGCGGATTCGGGACTGGGCGCCGCGCGGTCAGCAGCGGACTCAACAATATCGAAAAGGTCCGGAAAAAGATTTGCGGTGCATCAATTTCACCGCAAACAGACAATTCTCCTGCTCGGTTCGTTTGTTCAGTTCCTTTCCTCAATTTCCCTTCAGTTCGACGCGCTGGATATTGCGCCGCCATTCGCCCAGCGATTGCACGCTGTCGTCCTCCAGGCTCTCGACGAGGATGTCGTCGCCCTGCCTGGCGACCAGGAAGCTGGCGCGGCGGTGCACGTCCTGCCGGCGGTTTTCCACGAAGCTGAGCTGGTAATAGGATTTGCCGTCGATGACGCGCGGCGTGGGATCGTCCTCGATGACGGCGCCGTGGACCTTGCCCTTCGACTTCTGTTCGATCTGCTCGGACCAGGCCTTGACTTCGGGCAGGGCCAGCACTTGCGCCATCGCCTGGTCGCGCGTGCGCTCGGGGACGGCGGGCGCCGGGGCGGGCTGCGCGGCCGGCGCCGGCGCGGGCGGCTCGGCGCGCTTGCAGGCGCCGAGGCCGCAGGCCAGCGCCAGCGCGAGGATGGACACCTGCCAGCGTGGGGCAGGGAAGAAGGATGGCCGCTGCGGCCCGGCGAGATGGGATGACATCCTGTCATGGTAAACCACGGCTGGCCGCAAGGGCAATGCCCGCCGCGGTGGCGCGCCGCGCGAGTGGCCTCGGCGCCCGCTCAGAACGCTTCCCACGCCGTGGCGGCGGCCGTTTCCTTGCGGGGCGCCGGACGCGCTTGGCGGGCGGCGGCCGGCGGCAGCGACTGGCGCTGCGCCGGCGCCGGAACGGCGCGGCCGGCCACGCGCGTCGGTGCGGCGGCGGCCGTCCCGGCCAGGCGGAACGTGCCGACGAGTTCGGCCAGCCGGGCCGCCTGCTCCTGCATGGCCTGCGATGCCGCGCTGGCCTGCTCGACCAGGGCGGCGTTCTGCTGGGTCACTTCGTCCATCTGCGTGACGGCCTGGTTGACCTGCTCGATGCCGCTGCTCTGCTCGCGGCTGGCCGCGGAGATCTCGGCCATGATGTCGGTGACGCCGCGCACCCGGCCGACGATCTCGTCCATGGTGGCGCCGGCATGGCTCACCAGGTTCGAGCCGATGCCGACCTTCTGGGCCGAATCGTCGATGAGCGCCTTGATTTCCTTGGCTGCGGCGCCGGCCCGGTGCGCCAGGCTGCGCACCTCGCCCGCGACGACGGCGAAGCCGCGGCCCTGCTCGCCCGCGCGCGCCGCCTCGACGGCGGCGTTCAGGGCCAGGATGTTGGTCTGGAAGGCGATGCCGTCGATGACGGCGATGATGTCGACGATGCGCCGCGCCGACGCGTCGATGGCCGCCATGGTGTCGACCACCTGGCCGACCACTTGGCCGCCCTTGACCGCTGCCTCGGAGGCCGACTGCGCCGTGACGCTCGCCTGCTGCGCGTTCTCGGCGTTCTGGCGCACCGTCGAGGTCAGCTCTTCCAGCGACGACGCGGTTTCCTCGAGCGAGCCGGCCTGCTGCTCGGTGCGGCTGGACAGGTCGAGGTTGCCGGCCGAGACCTGGGCGGCCGCGGTCGCGATGGTTTCGGTGCTCGTGCGCACCTCGGAGACGATGTTCGCCAGGTTGTCGCGCATCGCGCGCATCGCCAGCATCATGCTGCCGCGGTCGCCGGACTTGACCGGCACGTCGACGGTCAGGTCGCCTTCGGCGATGCGCGCCGCCACCTGCGCTGCATGGCCGGGCTCGCCGCCCAGCTGGCGCAGCAGCGTGCGCGTGACGATCGTGGCGCTGGCGATGCCGGCGACGATCGCCAGCGCGCCCAGCACCAGCATGAAGCGCACCGCCGAATCGTAGGTGTCCTTGGCCTCGCGCGCGGCATCGTCGTTGAACTTCACTTCCCAGCGCGCCAGTTCGCTCATCGTCTCCAGCCATGCCACTTGCAGTGGCGCCGCCTTGTTCATGAGCAGGTCGTTGGTCTCCTCGAACCGGTTGGCGAGGCCCAGCTCTTCCGCCTCGCGCATCACCGGCAGGGCGGCTTCCTCCTGCTGCTGCAGCCTGGCGAACAGGGCGCGCTCCTCGGACGTCGTATCGGGGGCCTCGAAGGTCTTGCCCAGCTTGCCTTTGGCCTGGGCGTAGGATTGTTCGAGCGCGCGCAGGTGCTCGGCCTCGCGCGCCATCTTCCCCTTGTCGGAAAGGATGGCGATATTGCGCAGTGCAATCATCCGGTCGCTGACGCTGTCGCGCATCGTACCGACCAGCATGATCTGCACGTTGTTGGTATCGGTGATCAGCGACAGGTGCTGCTTGATCTCGCGCATCTTCAACAGGCCGGTCGCGACGATGGCCGCCAGCAGGACGAGGACGATGGCATAGCCGATGGCGAGCTTGGTGCCGACTTTCAGGTTGTTCAGGTTCATGGCGATATTCCAGTCTCGATCGGTACGGGCGTGCGGACGCGCGCCGCGCGACAGCGATGATGGGTTGGGAAAGCAAGAGGAGCGACTACGGGGCGCGGGGATGGGGCGCGGCAGGCACCAAATTTAGTGCCACATGGAAATTATAATCCAGTCGCTGCCGTTGGAAATGGACCTGTCGCGTCAATACGACGCTTGCTTGGCGGTGTCCGGTGCGACATGAAAAAAGCCCGCGGGGAGCGACCCCGCGGGCTTCGTATGGAGCGGCGCCGCCCGCAAGGAGCAGGCGGTGCATCACATCCGGCAATTACATCATGCCGTCCATGCCCATGCCGCCCATGCCACCCATGCCGCCCATGCCGCCGGCAGCCGGCTTGTCTTCGACGATCTCGGAGACCATGCAGTCGGTGGTCAGCATCAGGCCGGCGATCGACGCGGCGTTCTGCAGTGCCGAGCGGGTGACCTTGGCCGGGTCCAGCACGCCCATTTCGACCATGTCGCCATAGGTGCCGTTGGCGGCGTTGTAGCCGTGGTTGCCGGTGCCGGCCAGCACGGATGCGACCACGACCGACGGCTCGTCGCCGGCGTTCTGGACGATCATGCGCAGCGGCTCTTCCATGGCGCGCAGGACGATCTTGATGCCGGCGTCCTGGTCCGGGTTGTCGCCCTTGACGTTCAGGGCAGCGCGTGCGCGCAGCAGGGCCACGCCGCCGCCCGGGACGATGCCTTCTTCGACGGCAGCGCGGGTCGCGTGCAGCGCGTCTTCGACACGTGCCTTCTTCTCTTTCATCTCGACTTCGGTCGCTGCGCCGACGCGGATCACGGCAACGCCGCCGGCCAGCTTGGCCACGCGTTCCTGCAGTTTTTCGCGGTCGTAGTCCGAGGTCGCTTCCTCGATCTGGACGCGGATCTGCTTGACGCGCGCTTCGATGCCGTCGGCCTGGCCAGCGCCGTCGATGATGATGGTGTTTTCCTTGCCCACTTCGATGCGCTTGGCCTGGCCCAGTTCCGCCAGGGTGACTTTTTCCAGGGTCAGGCCGACTTCTTCGGCGATGACCTGGCCGCCGGTCAGGATGGCGATGTCTTCCAGCATGGCCTTGCGACGGTCGCCGAAGCCCGGGGCCTTGACGGCGACGGTCTTCAGGATGCCGCGGATGTTGTTGACGACCAGGGTCGCCAGCGCTTCGCCTTCGATGTCTTCGGCGATGATGACCAGCGGACGGCCGGCCTTGGCGACTTGCTCCAGCACCGGCAGCAGGTCACGGATGTTCGAGATCTTCTTGTCGCACAGCAGGATGAACGGGTTCTCGTGAACGGCGACCTGCTTGTCCGGGTTGTTGATGAAGTACGGCGACAGGTAGCCGCGGTCGAACTGCATGCCTTCGACGATGTCCAGCTCGTCCTGCAGCGACTTGCCGTCTTCGACGGTGATGACGCCTTCCTTGCCCACTTTTTCCATCGCTTCGGCGATGCGCTCGCCCACGGACGAATCCGAGTTGGCCGAGATGGTGCCGACTTGGGCGATCTCTTTCGAGGTGGTGGTCGGCTTGGCGATCTTCTTCAGTTCTTCGACGGTGGCGGCGACGGCCTTGTCGATGCCGCGCTTCAGGTCCATCGGGTTCATGCCGGCGGCAACGAACTTCATGCCTTCGCGGACGATGGCTTGCGCCAGCACGGTCGCGGTGGTGGTGCCGTCGCCGGCGTTGTCGCTGGTCTTCGACGCGACTTCCTTGACCATCTGCGCGCCCATGTTCATGAGCTTGTCTTTCAGTTCGATTTCTTTCGCGACCGACACACCGTCCTTGGTGACGGTCGGGGCGCCGAACGAGCGCTCCAGCACGACGTTACGGCCTTTCGGGCCCAGGGTGACCTTGACTGCGTTGGCCAGGATGTTGACACCCTCGACCATCTTGGCGCGTGCTACGTCGCCGAACACTACATCTTTAGCTGCCATTTGTTGTTCTCCGATTTACAGGAATGATTCGTTCTGGACGGGATTACTGGGCCACGACGGCCATGATGTCTTCTTCGCGCATCACCAGCAGTTCCTCGCCATTGACCTTGACGGCCTGGCCCGAGTACTTGCCGAACAGGACGCGGTCGCCGACCTTCACTTCCAGCGGGCGCACGTTGCCGTTTTCCTGTACTTTGCCATTGCCGACGGCCAGCACTTCACCTTGGTCCGGTTTCTCGGCCGCCGCATCGGGGATGATCAGGCCGGATGCAGTCTTGGTTTCCTGGTCGAGACGCTTCACGATCACGCGATCGTGCAAGGGGCGAAGGTTCATGCAAAACTCCTTTGTGTTGGTTTGACTTGGCTGTACGTACCGGCCGATCCGATCGGCGCGGTGCAGAGGGCTGTTAGCACTCTCTACTAACGAGTGCTAATTATAGGGACGATAAATTGTCATTTCAAGCCACAGCGTTCGCGTTTTAACGGACTTTTTTGTGGATCCGCAATCGCCCGCCCTGGCTTGCCGTAAAAAGTGAGGGAAAAGTCGTGATATCTCGACGGCATCGCGCCGCTTCGGCACGGCGCCGGCTGAACCACGAGAGCCTAACACCCCCGGCCGGAACGGCGCGCACGATCGGCCCGGTCGATGGCGCGCGCTTGGGATTCGGTTGACGAAAAATTCGACTCGGTCCTATAGTTATGGATGATTTCCGAATTCCAAGAACTTTCCGACAAAATCGACAAGCTCGCCGCGCTGACCCAGTCGCTGCGCAGCGAGAACTACCTGCTGCGCCAGGCGAACGCCCTGCTCAGCGCCGAGAACGTCGACTTCAAGAACCGGCTGCTCGCCGCCCAACAGCGCGTCGAAGCGCTGCTGGAACAGCTCGAGCCCCCGGCGCCCCCGGCCGAGCCGGTCCAACCCGACGATGCCGAGGCCACGCGATGATCCACCTGGACGTTACCATCATGGGCCTGCCGTACCGGCTGGCCTGCCGCGAGGGCGAGGAGCAGACGCTGCGCCAGGCCGTTACCTATCTCGACGGCAAGATGTGCGCGCTGCGCGATTCCGGCAAGGTCAAGGGCACCGACCGCATCGCCGTCATGGCCGCGCTGTCGGTGGCCGCGGAATTCCTGTCGGTGAAATCGCCGCAGGGGCCGCTGTCCGACATGTCGATCCTGGAAGTCAAGCAGAAACTGGAAGCGATGCACACGGTCCTGGACGCCGCGCTGGCGCCGCAGGAAACCTGATTCAACAGAAAATGGTTTGACAGGACGGTCCGGCGTAGTAAACTGGCGCCTACCCTGCGGTGTTCGAGATTTGTCATATATTCCTTGAACCATTCTTTCGCATAGGTTGTGGAACATGCCTGGTGGGCGCGATCGTCACTAGTTTGACGAACCCGAAATCGAGCTGACTACGACCACCTTGAGCCTTTTGGTTCGGGATGCCGGCAAAAACGGCACAGGCGGGGCTACATTCACGAGCGGTTGCGGCACGAAGGTGCGCAACCGCTTTTTCATGCGCGCTCGATACGGGGCGTACCCATTATGCAGGCGGGCGGAAGATGCGCTACTGGTTGATGAAGTCCGAACCGGACGAAGTGAGTTTCGACGACGTGCTGGCCGCGCCGCACAGGACCACGGCGTGGTTCGGCGTGCGCAACTACCAGGCGCGCAACTTCATGCGCGACCAGATGCGCGAGGGCGACGGCGTCCTGTTCTACCACTCCAGCTGCGCCGTCCCCGGCGTGGCCGGCATCGCGCGCATCGCCAGCGGCCCGTATCCGGACGCCTCCCAGTTCGACGCCGCCGGCAAGTACTTCGACCCCAAGGCCACGCCCGAGACGCCGCGCTGGACCTCGATCGACGTGCAGGCCGTCGCCGCCGGCCGCTACCTGCCGCTGACGGAGCTGCGCACCGTTCCCGAGCTGGAGGACATGGTGCTGCTGCAGAAGGGCAGCCGCCTGTCGATCTCGCCGGTGACGCCGGACCAGTGGCGCTGCATCCTGCGGCTGGCCGGCCTGCCCGCGGACAGCGGCGCGGCGTGAGCGTGTTCCCGGGCGGCCTCGATCCCGGCACGGTGCTGGCGCTGCTGGCGATGGGCTGCTTCGGCGGCTTTTCCGCCGGCCTGCTCGGCATCGGCGGAGGCATGGTGCTGGTGCCCTTCATGACGATGATCTTCACGGCGCGCGGCTTCGCGCCGCACCTGGTCGTGCACATGGCGATCGCCACCTCGCTGGCCACCATCCTGTTCACGTCGCTCTCCTCGATGCGCGCGCACCATCGCCACGGCGCCGTGCTGTGGCGCGTGGCGCGCCTGCTGGCGCCGGGCATCGTGGTCGGCTCCTGGATCGGGCCGTGGATCGGCAAGCAGATGGACACGCAGGCGCTGGCCCTGTTCTTCGGCGTGTTCGTCGCCTTCTCGGCGACGCAGATGCTGCTGAACCGCCGTCCCGAAGGCAGCCGGCCGCTGCCCGGCACCGGCGGCATGCTGCTGGCGGGCGGCCTGGTGGGCGTGCTGTCGGGCCTGGTCGGCGCCGGCGGCGGCTTCGTGTCGATCCCGTTCATGACCTGGCGCGGCATCCGCATCCACAACGCGGTGGCGACCAGCGCGGCGCTGGGCTTTCCGATCGCGCTGTCGGGCACCGTGGCGAACGTCTGCTACGGCTGGAACGAGGCGGGCCTGCCGGCCGGCGCGCTCGGCTTCGTGTGGGTGCCGGCCCTGCTGATGGTGGTCGTCGCCAGCATGGCGCTGGCGCCGCTGGGCGCGCGCATGGCGCACCGGTTGCCGGTGCAGCGGCTGCGGCGGATCTTCGCGTGCATCCTGTATGCGCTGGCGGCCTATATGTTGTGGAAGGCGGCGCAGTGACGTGGTGGGCGGCCATTCATGCGCCGCGTGGACGGGGGACCCGTCCACCCTACGTGATGACATGAGCGACCGTCCTTTCACGCGGTAGGGTGGACGGGTTACCCGTCCACGCGTTCAAGAGACGTTCGCGCCTCGATCAAGCGTGAACTGCCCGCTTGTTCCCGCCCGAATACGCCCACCCGAGCATGACCAGCCCCGCCACGATCATCGGCAGCGACAGCACCTGGCCCGACGTGATCGGCATCCCCAGCACGTGGGTCTCCCAGTCCGGCACGCGGAAGTATTCGGTGAAGAAGCGCGCGCAGCCGTACAGCAGCGTGTACAGCGCGCCCACCGCCAGGCGCGGGCGCGGCTTGCGCGCGAACAGCCAGACGATGACGAAGCACAGCAGCCCGTCGACCAGCATCTGGTACAGCGGCGACGGATGGCGCAGGCCCTCGACGCCCGGCCACAGCATGGCCCAGGGCAGGTCGGGGCTGGCCAGGCGGCCCGGCAGCTCGGCGTTGATGAAGTTGCCCAGGCGCCCGCAGGCATAGCCGATGGGGACCATCGGGGCGATGAAGTCGTACACGTCGAGCAGGTTGCGGCCGCGCTTGCGGGCCCACAGCGCCATCGCGATCAGCACGCCGATGAAGCCGCCGTGGTAGGACATGCCGCCGTGCCAGGTCATGAGGATCTCGGCCGGATGCGAGAAATAGTAGTCGGGCCTGTAGAACAGGACTTCGCCCAGGCGGCCGCCGATCACCACGCCCAGCATCCCGTAGAACAGCATGTCGTCCAGGTCTTCGTTGCGCCAGCCCTGGGCCGCCACGTGGGGCTGGGTGCGGATGCGCACGCGGCCCAGGATCACGAACAGCGCGAAGGCCAGGACGTACATGATCCCGTACCAGTGGATGTCCACGGGGCCGATGCTGAACGCGATCGGGTTCGGTTGCGGGTGAACGAGCATATTAAGTATTCCTCAGTAGTTCCAGAAAGCCTTGCAGTACCGGCGAGGCATTGTCGCGCCGCCAGGCGATGCCGGTCTCGACCATTGGAGTCGGGTCCGCGAGGGCACGGTATTCTACGCCCGGACGCATCAGGTTGCAGACCGATTGTGGCACAAGTGCCATCCCCATGCCCGCCGACACCAGGCTGACGATGGTCTGCATCTGGATCGCCTGCTGGCCGATCGCCGGCGTGATGCCGGCGGCGCGGAAGCACGACAGGATGGCGTCGTGCAGCGCCGGCGAGACCTCGCGCGGGAAGATGATCAGGGGCAGGCGCGGCAGGTCCTGCAGGCGCACCGGGCCGCCGTCCCGGGGCAGCGCCAGGCCGCCCGGCGCGCACAGGATCAACGGCTCGTCCAGCGCCTTCATGTAGTCGAGTTCGACGAGCGCCTTGTCCGGCAGCGGCGGGATCAGGAAGCCGGCGTCGATGCGTCCGCCGCGCAGCAGTTCCTCGACCTGCACGTCGGACGTGGCTTCTTGCAGCGTCAGGTGCACGGCCGGGTAGCGTTCGCTGTAGCGGCGCAGCAGCGGCGGCAGGATGCTGTAGTCGGCCGAGGTGATGAAGGCCAGCGACAGCCTGCCGGCCTCGCCGCCGGCCGCGCGCCGCGCCAGGTCGGGCAGGCCGGCGGCTTCCGCCAGCAGCCGCCGCGCCTCGGGCAGCAGCGCGGCGCCGGCCGGCGCCAGGGCCACGCTGCGGCGGTTGCGCGCGAACAGCGGCGCGCCCAGCAGGTCTTCCAGCGCGGCGATCGCCTGCGACAGCGGCGGCTGCGTCATGTGCAGGCGCGCGGCCGCGCGGCCGAAGTGCAGCTCCTCGGCGACGGTGACGAAATAGCGCAGCTGGCGCAGTTCGACCATGCTCGTTCCTGTGATATGTCTAATGTATTACAGGACATTGAATCATATATTGGACAACTCATCAAACAGGCGTCACCCTGTTGCTCCCCCCATTCGCACCATGCAGGAGACGACCATGCCGACCTACCGTTCCCGAACCACCACCCAGGGCCGCAACATGGCCGGCGCGCGCGCCCTGTGGCGCGCCACCGGCATGAAGGATGGCGACTTCGAGAAACCGATCATCGCGGTCGTCAATTCCTTCACCCAGTTCGTGCCGGGCCACGTGCACCTGAAGGACCTGGGCCAGCTGGTCGCGCGCGAGATCGAGGCGGCCGGCGGCGTGGCCAAGGAATTCAATACCATCGCCGTCGACGACGGCATCGCGATGGGCCACGGCGGCATGCTGTACTCGCTGCCGTCGCGCGACCTGATCGCCGATTCGGTCGAGTACATGGTGAACGCCCACTGCGCCGATGCGATGGTCTGCATCTCGAACTGCGACAAGATCACCCCGGGCATGCTGATGGCCGCGATGCGCCTGAACATCCCGGTCGTGTTCGTGTCGGGCGGCCCGATGGAGGCGGGCAAGGTGCTGAAGGTCGTCGACAACAAGCAGAAGATCATCAAGCTGGACCTGGTCGACGCGATGATCCAGGCCGGCGACGCGCGCATCTCCGACGCCGACGTGGCGGAAGTCGAGCGCTCCGCCTGTCCGACCTGCGGTTCCTGTTCCGGCATGTTCACGGCCAACTCGATGAACTGCCTGACCGAGGCGCTGGGCCTGTCCTTGCCCGGCAACGGCACCATCGTCGCCACCCACGCCGACCGCAAGGAACTGTTCCTGCGCGCCGGCCGCCTGATCGTCGAGATCGCCAAGCGCCACTACGAGCAGGACGATGATTCGGTCCTCCCGCGCAGCATCGCCACCAAGGCGGCGTTCGAGAACGCGATGGCGCTGGACGTGTCGATGGGCGGCTCCACCAACACCGTGCTGCACCTGCTGGCCGCCGCGCACGAGGCGGGCGTGGCCTTCACGATGGCCGACATCGACCGCATCTCGCGCCACGTGCCCTGCCTGTGCAAGGTCGCGCCGATGACCGACAAGTACCACATCGAGGACGTGCACCGCGCCGGCGGCATCGTCGCGATCCTGGGCGAGCTGGCGCGCGCCGGCCTGCTCGACACCTCGCTGCCGACGGTGCACAGCGCCTCGATCGCCGAGGCGATCGAGAAATACGATATCCGCGCGAGCGACGACCCGGCGGTGCACCAGCTGTTCCGCGCGGCGCCGGGCGGCGTGCCGACCCAGGTGGCGTTCTCGCAGTCCGAGCGCTACGCCACGGCGGACCTGGATCGCACGACCGGCTGCATCCGCGACCGCGCGCACGCCTACTCGCAGGACGGCGGCCTGGCGGTCCTGTACGGGAACATCGCCGAGAAGGGCTGCATCGTGAAGACGGCGGGCGTCGACGAGAGCATCCTGACGTTCTCCGGGCGCGCGCGCGTGTTCGAGAGCCAGGACGCGGCCGTCGAGGGCATCCTGGGCGACACCGTGCACGCGGGCGACGTCGTCATCATCCGCTACGAGGGGCCGAAGGGCGGGCCGGGCATGCAGGAGATGCTGTACCCGACCTCGTACATCAAGTCGAAGGGGCTGGGCAAGGCCTGCGCGCTGTTCACGGACGGCAGGTTCTCGGGCGGTTCGTCGGGCCTGGTGATCGGCCACGCCTCGCCGGAAGCGGCGGAAGGCGGCGCGATCGGCCTGGTGGAAGAGGGCGACATGATCGACATCGACATCCCGGCGCGCACGATCAACCTGCGCGTGAGCGCCGAAGACCTGGCGCACCGCCGCGCCGCCATGGAAGACCGCGGCGACGCGGCCTGGCAACCGGTCGACCGCGAACGCTATGTCTCGCAAGCGTTGCAGGCCTACGCCGCCCTGACGACCTCCGCCGACCGCGGCGCAGTGCGCGACCTGTCCCAACTGAAACGTTGATCAACCCCAAACCGGGGTCAGAGCCGGGGTCAGAGCCCGGTTTTTGGAAATTGCCCGAAATCGGGCTCTGACCCCGGTTTGATGGTTATTTACGTTTGGTGAAGCTTTGCTTGACGCGCTCCTGGCGGCGCTTTTCGTCGACGTCGTGGGCCTTGCGCTTGTCGAGGCCCAGCATCTTTTCGATGAATTCGAACCAGATGAAGGCGACCGCCATCAGGCCGACGATCCACCACCACGACAGGAGGGCGAAGTGCCAGATTTCGAAGAAGCGCAGGATGCTTAGGGCGGCGATGAGGAGGATGAGGGGCATGGGACTTCCTTGTCTGCGGCCCATCTTAGCGCATTTGCCGGTGAAAATGTGTTGCTTGGCAACACTAATTTACTCTCGAGTCAACTAAAAGATGTATCAGGCGTTACCGAGTATTGTCAGGGGTCTTTCATGCGCGGAAAGGCGCTAGAATCTCTGTCGTAACACTTTCACTGGAGAAAATGATGAAACGGTCCCTGATGTTGTTCGTCGCAGCTTCCGCCCTGGTCTCGGGCAGCGCATTCGCGCAAGCCGATCTCGCCAAGTCGAAGAACTGCATGGCTTGCCACGCTGTCGCCAACAAGGTGGTCGGTCCGGCCTACAAGGACGTGGCGGCGAAGTACGCGGGCCAGAAGGGCGCCGAGGACAAGCTGGTCCAGAAGGTCATGAAGGGCGGTTCGGGCACCTGGGGTCCGGTGCCGATGCCGGCCAACCCGCAGGTGAGCGAAGCCGAGGCCCGCAGCCTGGTCAAGTGGGTGCTGGCGCAGAAATGAAGATGGCCGCGTCCAAGCGGCCGGCCGGCAGTCCCTGAAACGGCGCGCCGTCGCGATCGCGAGGCGCGCTGTTCGTTTGCGCGGGCGGGACGCGCTCTACGCAATGCCGTAATGACCGATCAGCATGTCCGCCAGCAGGTCGGCCTGGCGCATCAACTCGGCGTCCGACGTACCCTCGTCCGTCGTCCTCTCCGCAAAACTCGTCGTCAGCAGCACGATGAAGCGGACGTCGAAGGAGAGATCGCCCGGCGCGCGTTCCCGCAGCGCGTCTTCGATGAACGTCCGGGTGAGCGCCGCGCCCTCGTCCATCAGTTCCCGGAATTGCGCCGTATCCTTCAGTTCGACGGCGGCGATCCTTAGCGCCCGGCGCAGGTCGGCCTCGGCCGCCTCGACCGCGAAGAACATGCGGATGAACTCCCTGAGCTTGGCCGCGTGGTCCTGGCCGCCGCGCGCGAGGACGGGCGCCAGTTGCGCGAGCTGCCGGTCCCAGGTCAGCGTGGCGACGTGGAACAGCAGCGCCTCCTTGTTCGGAAAGTACTGGTAGAAGGACGCGATGTTCACGCCCGCCTTGTCCGCCACCTTGTTGGCGGTGAATCCCGCGGCCCCGTGCCGCTTCAGAATGTAAGTGGCCGCTTCGACGATGGCATCGACCGTGGCGATCGCGCGTGCCTGTTTCGGCTGCTTTTTCAAGGAGATATCGAGCTTGCGCGGCATCCGTCGGCCTCCGGTCCGGAATGTGACTATCGAATGTAAATAAATACTTATATTCTTTTCGCTCCTGGAAATCAACCTGAAGCGAAAGGAAACACCATGAATCCATCCCGCGAAGACACGCGCGTCGCGATCGTCGGCGGCGGCGTGTCGGGACTGGCGCTCGCCACCTTCCTGCACCTGTCCGGCGTGGCCTGCGTCGTGCTGGAACGGCGCGAACGCGCCTACGTCGAGATGCGCCAGCGCGCCGGCGTCGTCGAGGCACGCGGCGTGCGCATGTTCGAACGCTGGGGGCTGGCCGAACGGCTGCTGGGCGGCCCGGTCGCGCAGTCGATCGACTACCGCATCGACGGCGCCAGCCACATCCTCGAGATGGCCGCCGAGGACGGCAGCCCGGGCCGCTTCTGCACCCAGCAGATGCTCGTCAACAACCTGTTGCGCGAACTGGTCGACGCGCGCGCGGGCGACGTCCGCTTCGGTGTCGCGGACGTCGTCATCCGCAACGACGGCGAGGGCCGGGCGCAGGTCCTCTACACCGACGCCGGCGGCGCGCATGCGCTCGATTGCGACTACGTGGTCGGCTGCGACGGTAACCGCGGCGTCAGCCGCGCCGCGATCCCGCACGGCGTGCTGGCGAAGACCAGCCACGAATTCGGCTACGCCTGGCTCGCCGCCCTGGTCGAGGCGCCCGTCGCCGGTCATCCGGTCATGGGCGTCAGCGACCGCGGCTTCGTGGCGCAGCTCCCGCGCGGTCTGCAGCGCAGCCGCTACTACCTGCAGTGCGCGCTCAGCGACACGGCGCAGGACTGGCCGGACCAACGCCTGTGGGACGAGATCCGCCTGCGCATGGGCGATGCGGCGATCGCCAATGTCGTGGTCCACGACAAGGAGGTCATCCCCCTGCGCAGTGTCGTGCATGCGCCGATGCAGCACCGCCGGCTGTTCCTTGCCGGCGACGCCGCCCACCTCGTTCCGCCGACGGGCGCCAAGGGAATGAACCTGGCGCTGTACGACGTCGATGTGCTGGGGCAGGCCCTGGTGGCGGCCGTGCGCGAGGGGGATACGCGTGCGCTGGACGCCTACTCGGAGACGGTCCTGCCGCGCATCTGGCGCTACCAGGAGTTCAGCGCATGGATGACGGAGACGATGCACGACGCCGGCGATCCGGCGCAGCGCGGGGCGTTCCGCCGGATGACGGCGCGGGCGCGGCTCGCCGCCCTGTTCGATTCGCCGGCCGCACGCCGGCTGCACGGGGAATTCCAGCGCGGGACGGCCTGACGGCGCCCCTGCCAATGGCAACGCCGGTCAGCGGATCACGTCCAGCTTGTTCCGCTGGCCGCCCTTGTAGGTGAACAGCGTCAGCGCGCCGTCCTTGATGTCGCCGTACTGATCGAACTGGATGGTGCCGGTCACGCCCTCGTACTTGATGGCCTTCAGCGCCGGCAGGTACCTGGCCGGATCGGCGGATTTCGCGTTCTGCATGGCGGTGGCCATCACCATCACCGAGTCGTAGACGTAGGGCGCGTACAGCTGCACGTCCATGTTGAACTTCTTCTTGTAGCGGGCGCGGAAGTCGTCCATCCCCTTTTCCTGCGGACCCTGCACGCCGCCGGCTTCGGCGCAGACCACCTTGCCGTCGACCAGGCCGTCGCCGGCCAGGCGTGCCAGCGAATTCGTGCACATGCCGTCGCCGCCCATGAAGAACACGTTGATGCCCAGCGCCTTGATCTGCTTGAGCATGGGGCCGGCCACGGAATCCATGCCGCCGAAGAAGATCAGGTCCGGCTTCCTGGCCTTGATCGCGGTAAGGATGGCGGTGTAGTCGGTCGCGGTGGGGCTGGTGAATTCGCGCGCGACGACCTTGATGCCGGGCTTCTTCGTGCCTTTCACGAATTCGTCGGCCACGCCCTGGCCGTAGGTGCTGCGGTCGTCGATGACGGCGATGTTCCTGACCTTGAGCGTCTCGATCGCGTACTTGCTCAGCGTGCCGCCCAGCTTGGCGTCGCTGGCGACGGTGCGGAAGGCGCCGGGGAAGCCCTGGCGCGTGTAGCGGGGCGACGTCGTCGCCGGCGAGATCTGCACGATGCCGGCGTCGTGGTAGATCTTCGACGCCGGCACCGAGGTGCCCGAGTTCAGGTGGCCGATCACGCCGTTGACGTGGGCGTCGACCAGCTTCTGCGCCACCGCCGTGCCCTGCTTGGGATCGGCGCCGTCGTCCTCGGCCACCAGCTGCAGCGTGACCTTCTGGCCGTTGATCGCAAAACCCTTGGCGCTCAGTTCGTCGATCGCCATGCGCGCGGCGTTTTCCATGTCCTTGCCGAGGTGGGCGCTGGGGCCGGAGATCGGCGCCACGTGGCCGATCTTGACGACCTGCTGCGCGCCGGCCGGGAGGGCGCAGGCGAGGGCGACGGCGATGGGAACGAGTCTGGTGGTGAGCTGCATCGAATTCTCTCCAAGGATGGTGGACACGGCGTGCTGGCTGCGGCCGTAACGTAGTTGCGCAAGGCAAAGTTACAGCAATTTGCCGGCTTGGCAAAGCCTCGGGAAAGAGAAAGCTGCGGGCGGCGTCGCGCTGCACGGACGGGGTGCGCCGCCGCCCCGCAATGGCCCGCGCGCGGGACCGGCATGACGCCGGCCGGTGCGCGCATCCAGGGACGTCACTTCAGGGAAGTGACTTCAGGGAAGTGACTTCAGGGAGGTCACCTCGGATACGCAATTCAGGTACGCGATTTCAAGTGCGCCAGTTCCTGCGCGACGGCGCGTTCGACCACCTGTTCGACGGTCTGGCGCAGCCCGTCGCGCAGGTCGGCGGCCAGGCGCGCGACCACGTGGTCGATCACCGGCGCCATGCTGCTGCGTACCTGGTCTTCCAGCACCAGTTCCACGCGGTCCTGCAGGCGGTCGAGCACGCGCGCGACCAGGCGCTCCTCCAGCGCGCGCCAGGCGTCGTCGTCGAGGGCGCCGATGCGGGCGGCCGGCGTCGGTGCCGGCTCGGGCGCCGGCTCGCGCAGCGGCTCGGGCTGCGGCGCCCCCACCACGATCGCATCCTCCGGCGCCAGCACCGGAATATCGTCGGCCTGCAGGGACGCCGCGACCGCGGCGACCGACGGAATCGCTTGCACCGGCGCCGGGTCCTGCACCACCTCGGTCAGGACCGGGATGCTTTCGTCGAAGGCGCGCGCGTCGCTCACGATTGCCCCGCCACGAAGTGCGTCAGCGGATACTGCTGGCGCTTGTAGGCGACGTAGCGCGCGCGCCCGGCGGCGGCGTCCTCCTCGTCGGTGGAGATGATCTCGAACACGCGCGCGAAGCTGTCGAAGCCGGCCGGCGTGCGGCGCGTCAGGTTGACCAGCATGTCGCGGTGCGGCAGTGCGGCGGCCTCGTCGAAGGTGACGATCACCGGCGTTTCCGGCGCCAGCGGGTCGCCGGCCATCACGTGCGGGATGAAGTCGGTGCCGGACAGCGTCCACAGCGCCTCGTTCAGCTGCGCGGCCTGGGCCGGGCCGTCGGCCAGCAGCACCACCTTGGCGCGCGCCGCATAGGCCTTGCGCGCCAGACGGCAGGCGTAGCCGAGCTTGTCGGGGATATTGGTATGGAAATCGATGCGGGTCATGGCGGGTCCATCGTCGGGCCCCGGGCCGGCCGCGCGGCCGGCCCGGGGCCTTGTCTGGCTGGTATCAGGCCTGCATGCCGTTGTGGCGCAGCAGCGCGTCGATCTGCGGTTCGCGGCCGCGGAAGGCCCTGAACGATTCTAGGGCCGGGCGCGAGCCGCCCACCGACAGGATCTCGCGGTGGAAGCGCTTGCCCGTCTCGTCCAGCGCGCCGCCGCCGGCTTCGACCGCTTCCTCGAACGCCGCATAGGCGTCGGCCGACAGCACTTCCGCCCACTTGTAGCTGTAGTAGCCCGCCGCGTAGCCGCCGGCGAAGATGTGGCCGAACGAATGCTGGAAGCGGTTGAACGAGGGCGGGACCAGCACCGCGAACTTGCTGCGCACGTCGTCGACCAGCTGCTGCACGGTCTGCTGGCTGTTCGGGTCGAAGTCGTAGTGCAGGTGCATGTCGATCAGCGAGAACTCGACCTGGCGCAGCGTCTGCATGCCGGACTGGAAGTTCTTCGCGGCCAGCATCTTGTCGTACAGCGCGCGCGGCAGCGGCGCGCCCGTCTTCACGTGCGCCGTCATGCCCTGCAGGACGTCCCACTCCCAGCAGAAGTTTTCCATGAACTGCGACGGCAGTTCCACGGCGTCCCACTCGACGCCGGAAATGCCGGACACCGACAGCTCGTCGACCTCGGTCAGCATGTGGTGCAGGCCGTGGCCGAATTCGTGGAACAGCGTGGTCACTTCGTCGTGCGTGAACAGCGACGGCTGGAGCTTGCCGTCGACCTCGGCCGGCGGCGTGAAGTTGCAGGTCAGGTAGGCGATCGGCGTCTGCACGATGCCGCCCGTGGTCAGCCTGCGGCCGCGCGCGTCGTCCATCCAGGCGCCCTGGCCCTTGCCGGCGCGGGCATACAGGTCGAGGTAGAACTGGCCGATGAGCTGGCCCTGTTTCTCGATGCGGAAGAAGCGCACGTCCGGATGCCAGACCGGCGCCTCGTCCGGGGCGATGGTCACGTCGAACAGTTTCGCAATGACGCCGAACAGGCCGGCCACGACCTTGTGCTCGGGGAAGTATTCCTTCACTTCCTGGGCCGAGAAGGCGTAGCGCTTCTCGCGCAGCTTTTCCGAGGCGTAGGCGACGTCCCAGGCCTGCATCTCGTCCAGGCCCAGCTCGTCCTTCGCGAAGGCGCGCAGCTCGGCCAGGTCCTTCTCGGCGTACGGGCGGGCGCGGCGCGCCAGGTCTTCCAGGAATTCGATCACGTGCTCGGGGCTCTCGGCCATCTTCGGCTCGAGCGAGACGTTGGCGAAGCTCTTGAAATCGAGCAGCTTGGCTTCCTCGTCGCGCAGTCGCAGCAGTTGCGCGATGTTCGAGGTGTTGTCCCACTTCTCGACCTGCGAGAACACGGCGCCCATCTCGGAGGCCTTGGTGGCGTTGGCGCGGTAGATCGTCTCGCGCAGGGCGCGGCTGTCGGCGAACTGCAGCACCGGGAAGTAGGACGGGAAGTGCAGCGAGAACTGCCAGCCGGTCTTGCCGTCGCGCTCGGCCGCGGCGCGGGCGGCGGCCCTGGCGTCGTCCGGCAGGCCGGCCAGTTCGGCCTCGTCCTCGACCAGCAGCTTGTAGTCGTTAGTGGCGTCCAGCACGTTCTCCGAAAAGCGGGTCGACAGGGCGGCCTGCTGTTCCTGGATCTCGGCGAAGCGTTCCTTCTGCTTTTCCGGCAGCTCGGCGCCGCCCAGGCGGAAGTCGCGCAGGGCGTTCTCGACGATGCGCTTGCGCGCCGGCGACAGGTGCACGAAGTCGGGATTGGCGCGCAGCTGCTTGTACTTGTCGAACAGTGCCTCGTTCTGGCCGAGCTCGGTCCAGAACTCGGTCACCTTCGGCTGGTTCTCGTTGTAGGTGGCGCGCAGCGCGGGCGTGTCCATCACGTGGTTCAGGTGGTTCACCACGCCCCAGGCGCGGCCGAGGCGTTCGGTCGCTTCCTCGAGGGGGACCACGAAATTGTCCCAGGTGACGCCGTCGGCGGGCGCTTCCAGCGCCTGCACCACGCTGCGCGCCTCGGCGATCAATTGCTCGATCGCGGGCGTCACGTGTTCGGGGCGGATCAGGTCGAAACGGGGCAGGCCCGAAAAGTCGAGGAGGGGATTGCCGGCGTCGATAGTAGTCATGGGTCTCGTTCCTTGTAAATGCGATCTCACCGCCATCTTACCCGGGCCGGCCCGTTTCGGGTCACGCTGCGGGCCCCGCGGCCCGCTCAGGCGCGCCTGGCGACGCGCTCGGCGGCTTCCAGCGTGTTCATCAGGAGCATCGTGATGGTCATCGGCCCCACGCCGCCCGGCACCGGGGTGATGTGGGACGCGACGTCCTTGACGCTGTCGAAGTCGACGTCGCCGCACAGCTTGCCCTCGTCGTTGCGGTTGATGCCCACGTCGATCACGATGGCGCCCGGCTTGACCATGTCGCCGGTCAGCGTGTTGCGGCGGCCGACGGCGGCCACGACGATGTCGGCCTGGCGGGTGTGGTAGCCCAGGTCGGCGGTACCGCTATGGCATATGGTCACGGTGGCGTTCTGTTGCAAGAGCAGCAGCGCCATCGGCTTGCCGACGGTATTGCTGCGGCCGATGACGACGGCATGCTTGCCGCGCAGGTCGACGCCGGTGGTCTCGATCAGCTTCATGCAGCCGTACGGGGTGCAGGGACGGAAGCCTTCCAGGCCGCTCATCAGTTCGCCGGCCGACAGCACCGAATAGCCGTCCACGTCCTTGGTGGTGGCGATCGCCTCGATCACCTTCGACGAATCGATGTGCTTCGGCAGCGGCATCTGCACCAGGATGCCGTGGATCGCCGGGTCGGCGTTCAGCGCGGCGATGCGCTCGAGCAGGGCGGCTTCCGGGAGCGCGGCCTCGTACTTTTCCAGCACCGAATGAAAGCCGACGTCGCCGCAGGCCTTGACCTTGTTGCGCACGTAGACGTGGCTGGCCGGGTCGTCGCCGACGATGATCACGGCCAGGCCGGGCTGGATGCCGCGTGCGGTGAGGGCGGCGGCGCGCGCGGCGATGTCGGTGCGCAGTTGCTGGGAAAGTTTGACTCCGTCGATCAGTTGGGCGGTCATGGCGGGAACTCGTGGGCTGGACAAAAACGAAATTATAAGCGCCCCGGGATATCGCGCGCCGTTTCCGGGCGGGCGACGGCATATTGATGGACGTGCTTGTTCAGGGCAAGGTGCAGGTATGCTTATGGATGAGTCGCTACGCCGTCGTCCCCGCGAAGACGGGGATCCGGGTCGCATGCGCCGCGATAGCGCGTGCGACAGCGGGTCCCCGCCCGCGCGGGGACGATGCCGTCGAAGGGGCAAGAACCGCACAACCATGCGCCTCGGATGCGCATTTTTCATATTATGAAATCGAATATCGTATTTTGAAAAACGGCCGCTCCACTGGTAGAATCGACAGGCTTTATTTAGGGATAGTCTTTTCGCCACCATACGTCCGGACGATTTCTGGAATCGGGTGGGGCACCAAACTCAAGGAGACGTAGCAATGTCAGCTCAACTCGACCAGTTGACGGCCCAGGCCGCCAACGATCCGGATACGCTCGAGACCAAGGAATGGCTCGACGCGCTCGAAGCGGTGATCGAATTCGAAGGCACCGATCGCGCGCATTACCTGCTGGAGCGCCTGGTCGACCTGGCGCGCCGCCGCGGCGCCCACGTCCCGTTCTCCAGCAATACCGCGTACGTGAACACGATCCCGGCGCACCTGGAAGAACACTGCCCCGGCAACCTCGAATACGAAGAGCGCCTGCGCTCGTGGATGCGCTGGAACGCGATGGCGATGGTGGTCAAGGCCAACCGCGCCGACGGCGACCTGGGCGGCCACATCTCCTCGTTCGCCTCGCTGGCGAACATGCTGGGCATCGGCTTCAACCACTTCTGGAAAGCGCCGAGCGAGAACCATGGCGGCGACCTGCTGTACATCCAGGGCCACTCCTCGCCGGGCATCTACGCGCGCGCCTTCCTCGAAGGCCGCCTCTCCGAAGAGCAGCTGCTGAACTTCCGCCGCGAAGTCGACGGCAAGGGCCTGTCCTCGTACCCGCACCCGAAACTGATGCCGGACTTCTGGCAGTTCCCGACCGTCTCGATGGGCCTGGGCCCGCTGATGGCGATCTACCAGGCGCGCTTCCTGAAGTACCTGCACGCGCGCGGCATCGCCGACACGGCGGAGCGCAAGGTCTGGGTCTTCTGCGGCGACGGCGAGATGGACGAGCCGGAATCGATGGGCGCGATCGGCATGGCCGCGCGCGAGAAGCTCGACAACCTGGTCATGGTCGTCAACTGCAACCTGCAGCGCCTGGACGGTCCGGTGCGCGGCAACGGCAAGATCATCCAGGAACTGGAAGCGGACTTCCGCGGCGCCGGCTGGAACGTCGTCAAGGTCATCTGGGGCCCGGGCTGGGACGCCCTGCTGGCCAAGGACAAGGACGGCATCCTGCAGCGCGTGATGATGGAAACCGTCGACGGCGAATACCAGAACTACAAGGCCAAGGACGGCGCCTACGTGCGCAAGCACTTCTTCGGCAAGCATCCGGAGCTGCTGAAGATGGTCGCCAACATGAGCGACGACGACATCTGGCGCCTGACCCGCGGCGGCCACGACCCGCACAAGATCTACGCCGCGTTCAAGAACGCGCAGGAAAACAAGGGCACCCCGACCGTGCTGCTGGTGAAGACCGTCAAGGGCTTCGGCATGGGCAAGTCGGGTGAGGCGCGCAACACCGCGCACCAGACCAAGAAGCTGGACGACGAGGCGATCCGCGAGATGCGCGACCGCTTCAACATCCCCATCCCGGACGACAAGCTGGCCGAGATCCCGTTCTTCAAGCCGTCCGACGACGCGCCTGAAATGAAGTACCTGCACGAGCGCCGCAAGGCCCTCGGCGGCTACCTGCCGCAGCGCCGCGAGCAGGCCGACGAGAAGCTGGTCGTGCCGCCGCTGGAGACCTTCAAGGCCGTGCTCGAGCCGACCGCCGCCGGCCGCGAGATCTCGACCACGCAATCGTACGTGCGCGTCATCACGGCGCTGCTGAAGGACCAGAGCCTGGGCCAGCGCATCGTCCCGATCCTGGTCGACGAATCGCGTACCTTCGGCATGGAAGGCCTGTTCCGCCAGATCGGCATCTTCAACCAGCAGGGCCAGTTGTACGAGCCGGTCGACAAGGACCAGGTCATGTACTACCGCGAGGACAAGGCCGGCCAGATCCTCCAGGAAGGCATCAACGAGGCGGGCGGCATGAGCTCGTGGATCGCCGCGGCGACGTCGTACTCGACGAACAACCGTGTGATGATCCCGTTCTACACCTTCTACTCGATGTTCGGCATGCAGCGCGTGGGCGACCTGGTCTGGCTGGCCGGCGACATCCGCGCCCGCGGCTTCCTGATGGGCGGCACCGCCGGCCGCACGACGCTGAACGGCGAAGGCCTGCAGCACGAGGACGGCCACAGCCACATCATCGCCGCGACGGTCCCGAACTGCATCCCGTACGACCCGACCTACGCGCACGAAGTCGCCGTGATCATCCAGGATGGCCTGCACCGCATGGTGGAGAAGCAGGAAGATGTGTTCTACTACATCACCATCATGAACGAGAACTACGAGCAGCCGGGCCTGAAGGAAGGCCAGCAGGAAGGCATCCTGAAGGGCATGTACCTGCTCCAGGAAGGCGACAAGGAAGCCGCCAACCGCGTCCAGCTGATGGGCTCCGGCACCATCCTGCGCGAATCCGTGTTCGCCGCCGAGCTGCTGAAGAACGACTGGGGCGTCGCCGCCGACGTGTGGTCGTGCCCGTCGCTGACGCTGCTGGCCCGCGACGGCCAGGACGTCGACCGCTGGAACCTGGTGCACCCGACGGAAGACGCGCGCCTGCCGTACGTGACCCAGCTGCTGAAGGACACGACCGGCCCGATCGTCGCCACCACCGACTACATGCGCCTGTTCGCCGAGCAGATCCGCGCCTACATCCCGAGCGGCCGCACCTACAAGGTGCTGGGCACCGACGGCTTCGGCCGTTCGGATTCCCGCGCCAAGCTGCGCGAGTTCTTCGAGGTGAACCGTTACTACATCACGGTCGCCGCGCTGAAGTCGCTGGCGGAAGAAGGCAAGATCCCGGCATCGACCGTGGCGGAAGCCATCGCCAAGTACGGCATCGATCCGAACAAGCCGAATCCGGTGACCCAGTAATGCGATAGACCACCGCGTCGACGTAGGGTGGGCACGCCGTGCCCACCATGCATGCGTCATCGGCGGCAACGGTGGGCACGGGGTGCCCACCCTACAAGAATACGGAGCCAACACACTATGAGCATTGTGGAAGTCAAAGTCCCCGATATCGGCGACTTCAAGGAAGTGGAAGTCATCGAGCTGATGGTCAAGCCGGGCGACACCATCAAGGTCGACCAGTCCTTGATCACGGTGGAATCGGACAAGGCCAGCATGGAGATCCCCTCCAGCCACGCCGGCGTCGTCAAGGAAATCAAGGTCAAGGTCGGCGACAAGGTCGCCGAAGGTTCGCTCGTGCTGACCGTCGAGGAAGCCGCCGGCGCCGCCGCGCCTGCAGCCGCCGAGTCCGCACCGGCACCGGCTGCCGCAGCGCCGGCACCCGCGGCAGCCCCGGCTCCGGCCGCCGCTCCCGCCCCGGCTGCGGCACCGGCTCCGGCACCCGCGGCAGCACCGGCACCGGCCGCCGCCGCGTCCGCGCCGGCCGCGAGCTTCGCCACCGCCCACGCCTCGCCGTCCGTGCGCAAGTTCGCGCGCGAGCTGGGCGTCGACCTGAACAAGGTCAAGGGTTCGGGCCAGAAGGGCCGCATCACCCAGCAGGACGTGCAGGGCTTCGTCAAGAGCGCGCTGGCGGCCGGTCCGACCGCGGCGCCGGCAGGCGCCGGCGGCGGCGCAGGCATGAACCTGCTGCCGTGGCCGTCGCTCGACTTCAGCAAGTTCGGTCCGACCGAGACGCAGCCGCTGTCGCGCATCAAGAAGATCAGCGGCCCGAACCTGCACCGCAACTGGGTCATGATCCCGCACGTGACGCACTTCGAGGAAGCCGACGTCACCGACCTGGAACAGTTCCGCGTCGATTCGAACGCCGCCTACGCCAAGGCCAAGTCGCCGACCAAGCTGACCATGCTGGCCTTCGTCATCAAGGCCTCGGTCGCCGCGCTGAAGAAATTCCCGGCGTTTAACGCGTCGCTGGACGAGCCGAACGGCACGCTGATCCTGAAGCAGTACTACAACATCGGCTTCGCGGCCGACACCCCGAACGGCCTGGTGGTCCCGGTCATCAAGGACGCCGACAAGAAGTCGGTGTCGCAGATCGCCACCGAGATGGGCGAGCTGTCCGCGCAGGCGCGCGAAGGCAAGCTGTCGCCGGCCAACATGCAGGGCGCGACCTTCACGATCTCGTCGCTGGGCGGCATCGGCGGCACCAACTTCACGCCGATCATCAACGCGCCGGAAGTCGCGATCCTGGGCCTGTCCAAGTCGGCGATGAAGCCGGTGTGGGACGGTTCGACCTTCCAGCCGCGCCTGATGCAGCCGCTGGCCCTGTCGTACGATCACCGCGTGATCGACGGCGCCGGCGCCGCCCGCTTCGCCGCCTACCTGGCCGACGTCCTGGCCGACCTGCGCAAGACGCTGCTGTAAGGAGCCGACCAGATGAGCACCGTGGAAGTCAAAGTCCCGAATATCGGCGATTTCAAGGAAGTCGAGATCATCGAGCTGATGGTCAAGCCCGGCGACACGATCAAGGTCGACCAGTCGCTGGTCACCGTCGAATCCGACAAGGCCTCGATGGAGATCCCGTCGACCCATGCCGGCGTCGTGCAGGAACTGAAGGTCAAGGTCGGCGACAAGGTGAGCGAAGGCTCGCTGCTGCTGACCCTCGACGAGGCCGGCGCGGGCGCCTCGGCACCGGCTCCCGCCGCGTCGGACAAGCCGGCCGCCCAGATCGGCGCGCAGGCCGTCGCCCCGACCGCCGCCGCCGCCCCGACCGACTCGTACGCGCCGGCGCACAAGGCCGACGCGGCCGCGCCGAACGCCGTGCCGGCCCCGAACGCCTCGAGCTACGCCGGCCAGGTCGACGTCGAATGCGAGATGATGGTGCTGGGCGCCGGTCCCGGCGGCTACTCGGCCGCGTTCCGCTCGGCGGACCTCGGCATGAACACCGTGCTGGTCGAGAAGTACGCCACGCTGGGCGGCGTCTGCCTGAACGTGGGCTGCATCCCGTCCAAGGCGCTGCTGCACGTGGCGCACATCATGGACGAGACGGCGCACATGGCCGACATCGGCGTGTCGTTCGCCAAGCCGGACGTCGACATCGACAAGCTGCGCGCCTACAAGGACAAGGTCATCAAGACGATGACCGGCGGCCTGGCCGGCATGGCCAAGTCGCGCAAGGTCAACGTGGTGCAGGGTGTGGGCAAGTTCCTGAGCCCGAACCACATCGAGGTGACCGGTCCGGACGGCAGCAAGAAGGTCGTCGCGTTCCAGAAGGCGATCATCGCCGCCGGCTCGTCGGTGGTGAAGCTGCCGTTCGTGCCGGAAGACCCGCGCATCGTCGATTCGACCGGCGCGCTGGAACTGCGCCAGGTGCCGAAGCGCATGCTGGTCATCGGCGGCGGCATCATCGGCCTGGAAATGGCGACCGTGTACTCCACGCTCGGCGCGCGCATCGACGTGGTCGAGATGATGGACGGCCTGATGCAGGGCGCCGACCGCGAGGCCGTCAAGGTCTGGCAGAAGTACAACGCCCAGCGCTTCGACAACATCATGTTGAAGACCAAGACCGTCGGCGTGGAAGCGCTGCCGGAAGGGATCAAGGTCACGTTCGAGGCCGCGGAAGCGGGCCAGCCGGCGCCGCAAGCCCAGGTCTACGACCTGGTGCTGGTGGCCGTGGGCCGCAGCCCGAACGGCAAGAAGATCGGCGCGGAAGCGGCCGGCGTGGCGGTCACCGACCGCGGCTTCATCCCGGTCGACGGCCAGATGCGCACCAACGTGCCGCACATCTTCGCCATCGGCGACCTGGTGGGCCAGCCGATGCTGGCGCACAAGGCCGTGCATGAAGCCCACGTCGCCGCCGAAGCCGCGCACGGCGAGAAGGCCTTCTTCGATGCCAAGGTGATCCCGTCGGTGGCCTACACCGATCCGGAAGTGGCATGGGTCGGCCTGACCGAGGACGAAGCCAAGGCCAAGGGCATCAAGGTCGAGAAGGGCCACTTCCCGTGGGCCGCCTCGGGCCGCGCCGTGGCCAACGGCCGCTCGGAAGGCTTCACCAAGCTGCTGTTCGACGCCGAGACCCACCGCATCGTCGGCGGCACCATCGTCGGCACCAGCGCCGGCGACATGATCGGCGAGATCGCGCTGGCGATCGAGATGGGCGCGGACGGCGTGGACATCGGCAAGACCATCCACCCGCACCCGACCCTGGGCGAGTCGATCGGCATGGCCGCGGAAGCCTACGAAGGCGTCTGCACCGACCTGCCGCCGCCGCGCAAGCGTTGATCGGCTGCCGCGCTGGATGACGAACCGGGACCTTGTGTCCCGGTTTTTTTTGCCGGCGTGCGCTGCGGCGGGCACGGGGTGCCCGGCATGCCGTCGCGTTACAACTGCCTGTCCCGCTCCGCCAGCGCCAGCCGCGTCCCCAGCAGGAACATATTCTCCCCGAGCGCATCGAGCGACACCTGGCGCCGCGTTTCGCGGTCTTCCCGGCTGTCTTCCTCCATGCTGCGCCCGTCGCTGGCCTGGTACGGCGCCAGCGCGCGCACCAGGTCGCGCTCCAGCCGGTGCGCCGCCGGGACGGTGTGATCGGAGAGCATCCGCCCCATCACGTACTTGCGCGTGCGCTCCGACTGCGACACCGACTGTTCCAGCGTGGCCGTGCGCAGCCGGCCGTCGCGGTAGCCCAGTTCCACGCTGCTGCGCGCGCTGTCGTCGATCTCGTGGTATTCGTAGTTCTGCTCGTCCGGCTCGGGCGTGAGCCTGAGCGCCCCGTCCTTCCCGAGCGGTTCATGGTATTGCGCGACGAGGCGCGCTGTCTGCACCTGGGCGACGGTGCGGTCGGTGCGCCGCGCGCCGTCGCTGCGCGTCTGCTGCGCCACCTCGTAGCGAAAGCCGTCCACCTCGCCGGGGCGCAAGGGGTTGCTCGACCGCGGCGGCTGGCGCACGGTGGCGCTGAAATCGGCCAGCCCGGTCAGCACGGCATGGTCTTCCTTCGACAGCGACCAGGGCCGGCCCGGCGGCGCCACGGCCGTGTCCAGGCGGTCGCCTGTGGCCGTGTGGCTCAGGCTCGAGAAGGCGTCGCGGAACATCGTCATCAGGCCGGCGTCGGCATGGCCGCGCGCCGCGGCGTCGTCGAACTGCTTCAGGTAGCCGTCGATCGCCTTTTGCTGCTGGCGTTTGGTTCCCAGGCTTTCCAGCTGGCCGGCGTCGATGGACAAGTCGACGGTGCCGGACGGCCCCGCGATGCCCAGCTTGCGCTTTTCGCCGTCGGCATGGAAGTCGAGCGACTGCGTGCCGCCGCCCGCGACCAGCGGCAGCGTCACGTCGGCGTGGAAGTCGACCGATTGCAGCAGGCGCGTGTCGATGCCCGCCAGGCCGTCCAGGCGCACCTGCGATCCGCCCGACGCCATGCCGTCGATCGCGGCCTGGAAGCCCCTGGCCAGGCCGGCCAGGGCGGCGCGCTCCTCGTCGCCGAGCGCGCCGTCGGCGCTGGCCTGGACGATCATCTCGTCGTCCACGTCGGCCAGCACCAGGTCGACCTTCGTGCCGGCCGCGGTGACGACGCTCAGCGTGAACTTGTCGTCGACCGCGCCTGGCAGGGCCTGCTGGTCGACCGCGATGGCCGCGCCGGTCGCGAACTTGTCGAGCATGGCCGCGCCCAGGCCATGGAAGCGCTGCGCCGTGGTCATCGGCAGGGGCGCGGGCGCCACGGCATCGTCGCCGGCCTGGCGGGCGGCCGCCAGGCCGGCGGCGCTCAGGCTGACGATGGCCGACGGCGCGGCATTGCCGGCGACATTGCCGGCGACACCGCCAGCGGCGGCGGCCGCGCGATACACGGCGGGCGGCGGCGCGGCCTGGCGCAGCGGGATCGACCAGTTCGACAGGGAGGAAAGGGAAGTCATGCTGCCTTATCGGCAACGATCGCGCAAAGATGAGGGGTGCCATCGCCGCGATGCGCGACCGGCCTTGCGCTATGATGGGGCGCCGAACAACGAACGAGTCGACCAATGACGAGAAACCGCAGCATGAATGGGATCGCCGCCGCCTTGCTGGCGCTGGCGCTGGCGTGCGTGGCGCACGGTGCCCAGGCCCAGGGTGGGCGCTACGTATCGATGGGCAGTTCCTACGCCGCCGGCCCCGGCGTCGGCGTCCCCGACAAGGCCAGTGGCGGCTGCGGCCGCTCGATGAGCAATTATGCGCGCACGGTCGCGCAACGCCACGGCTTCGACCTGGTGGACGTCGCCTGTTCCGGCGCCACCACCGACAACATCCTGGAGCAGGGCCAGCACGGCTTTCCCGCGCAGGTCGAGGCGGTGACGCGCGACACGCGGCTGGTGTCGGTCCTCATCGGCGGCAACGACATCGAATACGTCGGCAACCTGTTCGGCCTGTCGTGCCGCGCGGCGGGGAAGGCCGCCTGCAAGATCACCGGCGAGGCCGACGTCGAGCGGCGCCTGGCGGCCCTGCCGGAGAAGCTCGACCGCGTCGTGGCCGAGGTGCGCCGGCGCGCGCCTGCGGCGCGCATCGTGCTGGTCGGCTACCTGCCGGCGGAGCCGGCCGGCGGCGCCACCTGCGCGGCGCTGGCCATGACGGACGCCGACGCGCGCCGCATGCGCGACACGTCGGCGCGCCTGGCGCGGGTGTTCGAGGACACCGCGCGGCGCAACGGTATCGACCTGGTGCGCGCCGCCGCGCTCGCGGCCGGGCACGATGCCTGTTCGGCGGATGCCTACGTGACGGGCCGCCAGCCGGCGCAGGTGCCGGGCTGGCCGGAGCCGGTCGCCTACCACCCCACCCAGGCCGGCATGGACCGGGTGGCGGCGGCGTTCGACGCGATCCTGGAACGGTGACGATTCAGGGCCGGGCCGGCGGCTCGCGCCCGTCGTCCCACAGGCGCTGCATGGCCAGGAAGGTGTACGAGGTCGTCCACCCGATCAGCAGCAGGCCGTTGAGCGCTTCCATGCCGGCCAGCAGGCGCAGGTCGCCGTGCGGCACCACGTCGCCGTAGCCGAGCGAGGTGTAGGTCTCGGCCGAGAAGTAGACGCAGCCGGAAAAGGGCAGCTTGGACCAGGTGTTCATGGCGCCGACGTCGAAGCGGTTGGCCAGGATGTAGTAGGCGGCGCCGTACAGCAGGATCTCGAGCGCGTGCGCCGCGAAGGCGCCGAAGATGACGAAGACGAGGCGCGCGCGCCGGTCGACGCGCAGGCGCGGCAGGCCGGCCGAGACCAGGCGCAGCACTTCGTAGTGGATGACGGTCGTGAGGACCAGCAGGATCAGGCAGGCAAGGGCGACCAGCAGCATGGCCAGGGACTCCGGACGAAAAGCCGGGCGGCTGGAAGGCGCCGCCCGGCCCGCAAGCATACAGCAAGCCGGCCCGCCGGAGCAGGGGCGTGCGCGGCACGTGCCGCGGCGCCGGCGTCCGCCCGCCGGAATACGCGTGCGCGTGGGCGGCTTGCCGTGGCCGACCGGTCATGGGCGCAGCGTATGGGCGATGCGTCCACCCCGGCACCCGGCATCGCGCGCGGGGATTTTCTCGGCTCGCCGTCAGCAAGCAAGCATCCGGAATCGCTGGTCTAATGGACGTTTCTTGCGCAACCCCGAAAGGAACCACCATGACCATCGCATTCCTCGGCCTGGGCGCCATGGGCCGGCACATGGCCGCCCACCTGCTGCGTTCGGGCCAGCCCGTCCACGTCTGGAACCGCGGCCAGGAACCCGTGCGGGCGCTCGTCGCCCAGGGCGCCAGGGCGGCCGCCACGCCCGCCGAGTGCGGCATCGCCGACGTCGTGTTCACCATGCTCGCCGACGACGCCGCCACGCGCGCCGTATTGCTCGACGGCGGCGTGCTGGACGCCATGGCGCCCGGCAGCATCCACGTCAACATGGCCACCGTGTCGGTCGCGTTCGCGCGCGAGATGGCGGCGCTGCACGTCGAACGCGGCATCGGCTACGTGGCCGCGCCGGTGCTGGGCCGCGTCGACGTCGCCGCGGCCGGCAAGCTGAACGTCCTGGCCGGCGGCAGCGACGAGCTGGTGGCGCGCGTGCAGCCGCTGCTCGACCTGGTCGGACAGAAGACCTGGCGCTTCGGCAGCGCGCCGGAACAGGCCAATGCCGTCAAGCTGGCGTGCAACCTGATGCTCGCGTGCGCGGTCGAGGCGACCGGGGAAGGCGCCGCGCTGGCGGGCGCGCATGGCATCGCCGCGCCCGACTTCATCGACCTGGTCACCAGCACGCTGTTCGCCGGCTCGCCGGTCTACAAGGGCTATGGCGGCATGATCGCCGAGGAGCGCTACAGCCCGGCGGGCTTCAAGCTGGCGCTGGGCCTGAAGGACGTGCGCCTGGCGGTGGAGGCGGGCCGCGACCAGGGCCTGCCGCTGGCCTTCGGCACGACGCTGCAGGCCACGCTGCAGGACGCGGTGGCGCAGGGCAGCGGCGAGCTGGACCTCGCCGCGCTGGGCCGGCACGCAGTGCGCCGCGCCTCCTGACGCCGGGTGCCGCCGGCGTCAACGGTGCGGGCGCCGGCGCGCCCGGATGCTAGACTTTTCGTATCCAGAGCCGAAAGAGTCGATGTGCGCGTGCGTTTTTCCTACCGCTTCCTGATCCCGTTGCCGGTCCTGCTGCCGCTGTTGCTGCCGCTGTTGCTACTGCTGTTGCTGGCCGCGCCGGCGCCCGCGGGCGTCGCCGCTCCCGCCCTGCTGGGGGGCGCCGCCCCGCCCGCCGCGCCCGTCCAGTCCGATCCGCTCAAGCGCGAGACGCCGCGCGCGATGGTGTCCGGCCTGATCGCGGCGCTGGGGGAGCTCGACTACGACCGCGTGGTCCAGTTCCTCGACCTGCCCGCCGCGGCCAGCAGCCGCCAGCGCCTGAACGCGATCGGCCAGGCGCGTGCCTTCCATGCGCTGCTGGACGAGGGCGGCTCGTTCAAGCCGTTCGCGGCGCTGTCGAACGAGCCGGGCGGCCGGCTGGACGACGATCTTCCGCTCGACCAGGAAGACGTCGGCGACATCGTCATGCAGGGCAAGAAGGTGCCGATCCTGCTCGAGCGCGGCAAGGACGGCGACCTGCAGGTATGGCGCGTCTCGAGCGACACGCTGGCCCAGGTCGCGGCGGCCGCCAGGCGCACGCCGGCGATGCAGGAGCCGGAACAGGAACAGTACATCGTCGCCGGGGCGCCCCTCAGGGACTGGGGCATCCTGCTGGGCGTCGGGATCGTGGTCTTCGGCGGCCTGTGGATCGTGTCGACGCTGCTGGTGGCCGTCATGCGCAAGCTGGCCGCGAACCCGGCTGAAAACGGTTTGTACCGTTTCTTCGAAGCCGCGCTGCCGCCGGTCAGCCTCCTGATCGCCGTCGGCGTGTTCTATGCCTGGGCGGACCGGCTGCCGGTGGCGATCGTCGCGCGCCAGACCCTGCTGCGCTACACCGGCATCGTCACGGTCGTCGCGCTCGTCTGGTTCGGCCTGCGCCTGGTCGACGCCATCGCCGACCTGGCCGTCGCGCGCATGCAGCGGCGCCAGCGGCGCCAGATCGTGTCGGTCATCACGCTGCTGCGGCGCACCGCCAAGGCGCTGCTGCTGGTGTTTTCCGGCATCGGCATCCTCGACACCTTCGGCATCGACGTCACGACCGGCATCGCGGCGCTGGGCATCGGCGGTATCGCGCTGGCGCTCGGCGCGCAAAAGACCGTGGAGAACCTGGTCGGCAGCGTCACCGTGATCGCCGACCGGCCGCTGCAGGTGGGCGACTTCATCAAGGTCGGCGACGTGGTCGGCACGGTGGAGGACGTCGGCATCCGTTCGACCCGCATCCGTACCGGCGAGCGCACCGTGGTCACGATTCCCAACGGCGACCTGTCGGCGCGCCAGATCGAGAATTTCGCCGACCGCGACCGCTTCCTGTTCAATCCCGTGATCGCGGTGGATTACGCCACGCCGTCCGCCCGGCTGAAGGAGGCCATCGCCATCGTCCAGCAGGTGCTGGCGCAGGAACCGCAGCTGGCGCAGGGCCATCGCGCGCGGCTCGGACGCATCGGCGAGCGTTCCTTCAACATCGAGGTGTTCGCGTACATCGACGTGCGCGACTTCGACACCCAGGTCGTGATCCGCGAGGCGCTGCTGCTGGGAATCTACGAGCGGCTGGAGGCCGCCGGGATCGCGCTGGCGTTCCCGAGCCAGCGGATCGTGATGGCGGCTGCCGACGCGGCGCCCGCCGCCGCGCCGGACGACGCCGATGCCGGGATCATCGTCGGCGATGCCGCCGGCGCCGATGGACGCACGCCGGGCTGACGCTATCCGGATTCAGCATGTTCACAGCGTAGTGGCGCAGATCTTAATATAGATGTGTGCCTGACACGGGATTCAATGTTTCTATAAATTTTAAATTCTTCTATAGATTTTTTGTTTTCAATAGAATTAATTGATGTAAAATTATTCCCGCAACGTCGATGCCCTTCCGCTGGGTTAAGCGAGTGTTTCTTTCGACGCCCTTCCGCCGGGGTTACACGCGAGCTTGTAGTAACGCGACAGCTCCGTCTATCAAGAACACACTGCTTCATCGTGACGACCGAATATCGGAGCTGTTACTCATACATTCCTATTCGAGAGTTGCATATGAATTCATTCGAGAAGTCGTCGCTTTCTCCAGCGTTCCTCAAAGAGTTTAACCAACTGATCAAGACCTGCCATAAGTATCGGATCGGTACAGTATTGGCAATTAGTGTGGTTGTTGTTATTACCTTGGCTGCAGGGGTGTCCGTCGCGATTGCGCATATGAGTTTTCAATTTTAAACGGTGATTAGCAGTTTCTTATCGCTACTACTCGCTCCATCGCCTATTGCCAAGTCAGCAATACGACATGCTGATCTGGTAAATGGTCGGCTAACGACAGACTAATCATCGAGGTCGCCCATCATGCCGCCTGGTTTGCGCAGGTGGCGTGACCGTTCTTCTTTCGGGAGCATGCGGATCAGCGATCAGCCTCTTTCAATAGGAGGCTTAGATATCCACCAGATTTTTGGCAGTACCACTGTCCATCGCGTTTTCTTCTACTCCAAAAAGAAAAACCCGGTACCACACCTGCGTGGTACCGGGGTTCACGACCATCGGGCCAGTCGAGCGTGATTACGCGCCGACGGATTCCAGCGCCGCGTTGAAGGTCGCGCTCGGACGCATCACGGCTTTCACCTTGGCGGCGTCCGGCTTGTAGTAGCCGCCGATGTCGGCCGCCTTGCCTTGCACTTCCAGCAGTTCGGCGACGATCTTCTGCTCGTTATCGAGCAGGGACTTGGCCAGCGGCGCGAAGTAGGCGGCCAGTTCGGCGTCCTCGGCTTGCTGCGCCAGTTCCTGGGCCCAGTACATCGACAGGTAGAACTGGCTGCCGCGGTTGTCGAGCTCACCGGTCTTCGGCGACGGCGACTTGCGGTTGTCCAGCAGCTTGCCGGTGGCGGCGTCCAGGGTCTTGGCCAGCAGTTTCGCCTTCGCGTTGCCGGTCTTGATGCCCAGATCTTCCAGCGACACCGCCAGTGCCAGGAACTCGCCCAGCGAATCCCAGCGCAGGTGGTTTTCCTCGGTCAGCTGCTGCACGTGCTTCGGTGCCGAGCCGCCGGCGCCGGTTTCGTACATGCCGCCGCCGGCCATCAGCGGGACGATCGACAGCATCTTGGCGCTGGTGCCCAGTTCCAGGATCGGGAACAGGTCGGTCAGGTAGTCGCGCAGGATGTTGCCGGTGACCGAGATGGTGTCGATGCCGCGCGCCACGCGTTCCAGCGTGAAGCGCATCGCGCGCACCTGCGACATGATCTGGATGTCCAGGCCCGACGTGTCGTGGTCCTTCAGGTAGGTCTCGACCTTCTTGATCAGTTCGTTCTCGTGCGGACGGTACGGGTCCAGCCAGAACACGGCGGTCATGCCCGAGTTGCGCGCGCGGGTCACGGCCAGCTTGACCCAGTCGCGGATCGCCGCGTCCTTGGTCTGGCACATGCGCCAGATGTCGCCCTGCTCGACGTCCTGGCTCATCAGGACTTCGCCGGTGGCGATGTCGACGATGTTGGCCACGCCGTCCTCGGCGATCTCGAAGGTCTTGTCGTGCGAGCCGTACTCCTCGGCCTGCTGGGCCATCAGGCCGACGTTCGGGACGGTGCCCATGGTGCGCGGGTCGAAGGCGCCGTGCCACTTGCAGAAGTTGATGATCTCCTGGTAGATGCGGGCGAAGGTCGATTCCGGCAGCACGGCCTTGACTTCCTTCAGGCGGCCGTCGGCGCCGTACATCTTGCCGCCGGCGCGGATCATGGCCGGCATCGACGCGTCGACGATCACGTCGTTCGGCGAGTGGAAGTTGGTGATGCCCTTGGCCGAGTCGACCATGGCCAGTTCCGGCTGGTGTTCCTGGCAGGCGTGGATGTCGCGCACGATCTCGTCGCGCTGCGATTCCGGCAGGGTGGCGATCTTGTTGTACAGGTCGGCCATGCCGTTGTTGACGTTCACGCCCAGGCTGTCCAGCGTGTCCTGGTGCTTGTCGAAGGCTTCCTTGTAGAAGGTGCGCACGGCGTGCCCGAACACGATCGGGTGCGAGACCTTCATCATGGTCGCCTTGACGTGCAGCGAGAACATCATGCCGGTCTTCTTGGCGTCGGCGATCTGCTGTTCGTAGAATGCGATCAGGGCCTTGCGGCTCATGAACATCGAGTCGATGATCTCGCCGTCCTTGAGCGCGACCTTCTGCTTCAGGACGACGGTCTGGCCCGACTTGGTGACCAGTTCCATGCGCACGTCGCGCGCGCGGTCCAGGGTCATCGACTTTTCGCCGTGGTAGAAGTCGCCGTGGGTCATGTGCGACACGTGGGTGCGCGAGGCGGCCGACCATTCGCCCATCGAGTGCGGGTTCTTGCGGGCGTATTCCTTGACGGCCTTCGGCGCGCGGCGGTCCGAGTTACCTTCGCGCAGGACCGGGTTCACGGCCGAGCCGATGCACTTGGCATAGCGGGCCTTGATGTCCTTTTCTTCGTCGGTCTTCGGATCGGCCGGGTAGTCCGGCAGGTCGTAGCCCTTGCCCTGCAGTTCCTTGATGGCGGCCTGCAGCTGGCCCACCGATGCCGAGATGTTCGGCAGCTTGATGATGTTGGCTTCCGGCGTCAGGGTCAGCTTGCCCAGCTCGGACAGCGCGTCCGGCACGCGCTGTGCTTCGGTCAGGCGTTCCGGGAAGGCCGCGAGGATGCGCGCAGCGACCGAGATATCGCTCTCTTCGATCGTGATGCCAGCGGGTTTGGCAAAGGTTTCGATGACGGGCAGGAAGGCATGGGTGGCCAGCAGGGGCGCCTCGTCGGTCAGGGTGTAGATGATGGTCTGATCACTGCTCATACGCTTGTTCCTCGATGTGCGGGAAGGGTTCGGTTACTCAACAAAAACATCGACTGTCCGGTCGCGGTTCGCTCGGATCGCGAAATCATACTCTCCCGGACGCCGATGTGGCGGTCGCCAAGGCGCCCGGTTCCAGGTTGCCTTGCGACTAAGTCTTATATAAGACATAGGACGGGCTATATTATTGCACGACCTTTGGCAATCGGATAGTGCAACGATTTCCCATAATGCGAAACGCCACCCGCATGGAGGATCAGAACGCCTGCATCACGCCCAGCGACACGCCGCGCTGGCCGTGCTGCTGCGAAGCCGGCACCAGCAACCCGTCGTAGCGGTTGACGTCGAATTCGGCGTAGACGTTGGTGCGCTTCGAGAATGCATAGGTGAGGCTGGCGATATACAGCTTGCGCCGGCCGCCGCCCGCCGCGCTGTCGTAGTCGGCGCGGTAGATGCCGGTGGTGAGCGCGAGGGCCGGCGCCACCGGCAGGCGCACGCCGGCGAAGCGCAGCTCATGCTGCAGCACGCCCTGCGTGGCCGTGTCCTGGCGCTCGCGCGACAGGCCCGCCTTGGCGACGATGCCGTTCCACTTGACGCCGCCGCCGACGATGAAGGCGCGATTCGCGAAGCCGGCGGCGGTTTCCTTGCGCGTGTAGGCGCCCGCCGCCAGCAGGTGCGTGCCGGCGTAGCTGAAGCCGGCCGCGCTGGCCGAGCCCCGGTCGGCATCCGCCGGATCCTCGCCCAGCGCGCGTTCGGCGCGCAGCGTCAGAGCGCCGAAGGTGCCCGTGTACTGGACGTCGTTGTTGAAGCGGGTGCCGGTCGAGGCGGACGCGCCCAGGCCCGCCGCCGTCGCCGCCGCGGGCAGGGACGTGCCGGCGCCCGAGGAGATGGGCACGATGGGCGTGAAGTGGTGGTCGAACGGGTCGAGGAACAGTTCGGTGCGAAAGCCGATCGTGTACTGGCGGCCCAGGTCGATGTAGCCCCACTTGCCGCCGATGCCGGCCGACGCGGTGCGGTTGAACAGCATGTTCTTGGTATTGTCCAGCGCGCCGGTCTTGCTGTTGAAGCCGCTTTCGAGGCGGAAGCGCGCCGTCAGGCCGTTGCCGAGGCTTTCCTCGCCGCGAAAGCCCAGCCGGTTCGAATACGAGTTGCCCGAGGTGGCCGTCAGCTGGTTGCGGCCGGCCGCGTCGACGTCGGTCTGGTAGCGCAGGCCGGCGTCGATGGCGCCGTAGATCGTGACGTTGGATTGCGCGCAGGCGCTGGCGGGAAGCATGGCGGCGATCGCCAGCATCCGCAGGGAGGATGTCTTCATTGTCTCGTTTATAGTGTGGTATCGGCGTGCGCGGTCTTGCGCCGCGTGGCGCCGGTGAAAACGGGAGAGGGCGGCCCCGGGCGGGGCCGCCCCGGCGCTTAGACCGCCTTGGCGGCGGCGTTGCGCGCCGCCTGGCGGGCGTCGCTGGACAGCGACAGCAGGGTGGTGATGCTGGCCAGCGCCAGCACGGCGACCGGCAGCAGGGCCAGCGAATGGCTGCCCGTCTCGGCCTTGATCCAGCCGTAGGCATTGACCATCAGGCCGCCGCCGACCAGGTTGGACGCCGCGTTGATGCCGGCCAGGCCGGCCGCCGCGGAAGCCGGCGACAGCCAGCTCGAGCTCAGCGCCCAGAACGGTCCCTTGAACGCATAGGCGCCCACCAGCACGCAGGTCAGCATGACGATGGTCGGCGCCAGCGATGCGGTGCCGAAGGTGCCCAGCATGCCGCCGCAGATCAGCGCCAGCGGGATCACGGTATGCCAGCGGCGCTCGCGCTTCTGGTCCGAATGGCGGCCCCACCACACCATCAGGATCGCGGCGATCACGTAGGGCACGGAATTGACCAGGCCGGTTTCCATGATGGTGAGGCCGAAGGACTTGATCAGCTGCGGCTGCCATACGCCCAGCACGGTGCCGGCCGACGAGGCGGTGGCGCAGACCAGGGCCATCCCCAGCACCTCTTTACTGCGGAACAGCTTCCAGATCGAGACGTGGGGGGCGGCCTTGCGTTCCTGGCGCTCGCTGGCCATGCGCTTGACCAGCCAGTCGCGCTGTTCGGCGCTGAGCCAGTGCGCCTGTTCCGGGCGGTCGGTCAGGAAGAACAGGCAGACCACGCCGAGGACGGCGGTGGGCAGGCCTTCCAGGATGAACAGCCAGTGCCAGCCGCGCAGGCCGAGGAAGCCGTCGATCTGCAGCAGCAGGGCCGACAGGGGCGAGCCGACGAAGCTGGCCATCGGCACCGCGACCATGAAGATGGCCACGAAGCGGGCGCGGTAGGCGGACGGGATCCAGAAGGTGAGGTACAGCAGCACGCCCGGGAAGAAGCCCGCTTCGGCCGCGCCCAGGATGAAGCGCATCACGAACAGCGAGTTCTGGCCCTGCACCATGGCGGTGGCGGCCGAGGCCAGGCCCCACGTGATCATGATCCGGGCGATCCACTTGCGCGCGCCGAACTTCTGCAGCGCCAGGTTGCTCGGCACCTCGAAAATGAAATAGGCGATGAAGAACAGGCTGCCGGCGAAACCGAACATCTTCGGCGTGAGGCCGAGGTCGTGGTTCATCTGCAGCGAGGCCATGCCGATGTTGCCGCGGTCGATGAGTGCCAGCAGGTAGCACACCATCAGGAAGGGAATCAGGCGCCAGGTCACCTTGCGGATGGTGTCCGCTTCCAGGCGCTGCTGGTACTCCGGGCCTTGTTTGTCGATGTCGTTCATGGTCGTCTCCGATACTGTAATCGTTGGCGCGCGTCTTGGTGCGCGCTTTGCCGGGTCGTTGTTGTCAGGCTTGCTGCTCCAGTACCGCCAGCACGTTCTGCGCGGCGGCCGTGCCCATGCCGACGTAGGCGTCGTCCGTCACGCCGCCGATGTGCGGCGACAGGATCGCGTTGGCGATGCCGGTGAACGGGTGGCCGGGGGCGAACGGCTCGACCTGGAAGCTGTCCAGGCCCGCCGCGCGCAGCGCGCCGCTGCGCAGCGCGGCGGCCAGTGCCGCCTCGTCGATCAGGCCGCCGCGCGCCGTGTTCACCACGATGGCGCCGGGACGCATGGTGGCCAGCGTGTCCGCGTTCAGCATGTTGGCATTGTCCTTCGTCAGCGGGCAGTGCAGCGAGAGCACGTCGGCGCCGGCGATCACGTCGGCCAGCGGCAGCAGGTCGATGCCCTCCGGGGTGGCGCGCGCGAACGGGTCGTGGGCGATCACGCGCATGCCCAGCGCCTGGCCGACCGCGGCGACGCGCGCCCCGATCGCGCCCAGGCCGACCAGGCCCAGCGTGCGCCCGCGCAGTTCCAGGCTCTTGTGGGTGGCCTTGTCCCAGTGGCCGTCGTGCATGCGGCGGTCGAGCTGGGGCACGGCCTTGGCGCAGGCCAGGATCAGCGCCCAGGTGTGTTCGGCCACGGCCGGGGCGTTGGCGCCGGCCGCCGCCCTGACCGCGATGCCGCGCGCTTTGGCCGCGTCGACGTCGATGGTGTCGATGCCGGTGCCGTGCTTGGACACCACGCGCAGCTTGCCGCTGGCGGCCAGCACGCGTTCGGTGATGCGGCCGTAGCGCGCGATGATCGCCACCGGCTGGTGCTGGCGCGCCAGCGCGACCAGCGCCTCCTCGTCCGGCGTCTTGCCGGCGTAGACCACATCGTAACCGGCCAGCAGGGCCAGCGCCTGCTCGGCCAGGTCGGCGCCGGTCACCAGCACGGCGTCGCGGGCCGCGACCTGCTCGAGGACGGCGCTCACAGCGTCTCTCCTTCGGCCAGCACGCCGGCCTGGCGCAGGGCGCCGTCCAGCCAGGCCGGACGCAGCGCGCCGCCGCCGCGGATGTCGGCCAGGCGCTTCGCCTCGTAGTCCAGCTTCTTGCCCGCCTCGGCCAGCACGGCCGGCACCTTGTCCTTCTCGACCACGACGACGCCGTCGGCGTCGGCCACCACCAGGTCGCCCGGCTGCACGGCGGTGCCGCCCAGCGACACCGGCCAGTTGATGCGGCCCGGCACCAGCTTGGTCGGGCCGTTCGGATTCGCGCCGATGGCGTACATCGGGAAGCCCAGTTCGCGGATCGCCTCGGTGTCGCGCACGGCGCCGTAGATGACCACGCCGGCGATGCCGACCGCCATGCACTGCGAGACCATGATCTCGCCCATCAGGGCCGAGGATTCGTCGCCCTTGCCGTCGATGACCAGCACGTCGCCGGGCTTGGCGATCGCCATGGCGGCGTGGATCATCAGGTTGTCGCCGGGGCGCACCTCGACCGTCAGCGCGGGGCCGGCCAGGCGCATCGTCGGCGCCAGCGGCGCGATGCGGCTGGACAGGGCGCCGCGGCGGCCGGCGACGTCGGCCAGGATGGAGGAGGGATACGCGGCCGCCTGCGCGACCAGGTCCGGATCGACGCGCTCGATGGCGCGGATCACGTCGGGGGAAGTGGAATGGCTCATGGATTGTCCTCGGTGTCGATGTTACCGCCGGCGGGGGGCCGGCATGGCGCGATGGCGCGACGAGGAGGCGCCGGATGGGCGTGTGGTGCGGCGGTCATGGTGTCTCCTCGCTGCGTCGGTTCTGCCGCCTCCGTCCGGCTGGATCGGGGAAGCTTTGTCATGAATCGAGTATAGGAAGCCCCATCTATAATGTATATTCAATTAATTTCATGAATTCCAAACTTTCGGGAATGAATCATGGACTTCCGTGACCTGCGGTATTTCGAAGTCATCGCGGCCGAGGGCAACCTGGCGCGCGCCGCCGAGCGCCTGCACCGCACCCAGCCCGCGCTGACCAAGTGCATCGACCGCCTGGAGGAATCGCTGGGCGCGAAACTGTTCGAGAAGGACGGCCGCGGCATGCGCCTGACGGCCGCCGGCCACGTGCTGGCGGGGCGCACGCGCCAGATGGCGATCATGGTCGAGGAGACGGCGCGCGAGATGCAGGACCACGCCGGCGGCCTGCGCGGCAACGTGCGCATCGGCTGCCTGCCGACGCTGGCCGAGCACCTGCTGCCGGCCGTGTTCGGCCAGTTGCTGGCGCAGGCGCCGGGCATCGGGATCGGCCTGACGGTGGCGATGAACGACAACCTGCTGGCCGGCCTGCGCGAGGGCGAACTCGACCTGGTGGCGGGACCGATGCCCGAAGACGATCCGGACATCGCCTGCGAGCAGATCGCGGAAGACACGGTGGTCGTGATGGCCAGCGAAAACCATCCGGTGTTCGACGGCCCGCGCACGCTGGCCAGCCTGCTCGACTACCAGTGGATGCTGCCCGCGCGCACGGTGGCGTCGCGCCAGTGGCTGGACCAGACCTTCGAGCGCCACGGCCTGGCGCGGCCGCGTGTGCAACTCGAATCGAACGTATTGAACATGATCGTGCCGATCCTCGAGACCACGCCACTGCTGGGTTTCGTCACGCGCGTCAACCTGGTGGCGCGGCGCGCGCGCGTGCGCGAGGTGGTATTGCCGGAGGCGCAGATGAAGCGGCGGCTGGGCCTGGCGTACCGGCGCAACGGCTACCTGTCCCCGGTGGCGGCGCGCGTGGCCGCGATCCTGCGCGAGCGTGGCAAGGATCTGCTGGCGCTGTGAATCCGCTGGCATGGCGGGCACGTTTCATTCGTGGTCCGCGGCCGCCAATGCCGACCCTGCTGGATGTCGGCCGTATGGATGTGGCTTGCGCAGGGTGGGCACCCCGTGCCCACCATCGCGCATCGCTGCGCGGCCCTCACATCTGCCGGAACAGGTCCACGTAGTTACGGCTGACGACCAGTTGCTCCTCGCGCCCCTTCAGCCGCACCAGCAGGCGCCCGCGGAAATCGGTGCGCGTGCCCGCCACGTGGCGCGCCGCGACGATCGCGCCGCGGTGGATCTGCCAGAACTGCTGCGGGTCGAGCTGTTCGCGCAACTGGCGCAGCGGCGTGCGGATCAGGTGTTCGCCGTCGGCCGTGAACACGCTCGTGTACTTGTCGTTGCTCTGGAAGTAGATGACCTCGTCGACGGCGATCAGGCGCGTCTCCTGTCCCTGCGCCGCGCGGATCCACTGCAGCGGCCCCGCCTCGCCGGCGGCGGCCAGCGCGCCGGGGGCCGCCGGCGCCGCCACGCCGAGCTGGCGCAGCAGCTGCGACAGCATGCCCGCCGCGGCCGGATCGACGGCGGCGGGCGGCGCGGCCAGCGCTTCCTGCAGGCGCGCCACGGTGCGCTGCAGGCGGTCCAGGCGGATCGGCTTGAGCAGGTAGTCGAAGGCGGCCTGCTCGAACGCCTGCAGCGCATAGTGCTCGTGCGCGGTGGTGAACACGACGCGCGGCGGGTGGTCTCCCGCGCACAGCGTTTCCGCCAGCTGCAGGCCGCTCAAGCCGGGCATCTGGATGTCGAGGAAGACCACGTCGGGCGCCAGCTCGTCGACCAGGCGCAGCGCCTCGATGCCGTTGCCGGCGCGCGCAACGATGCGCAGCGCCGGCCAGGCTTGCGCGAGCTGTTCTTCGAGGTAGGACAGGAGGTGCGGTTCGTCGTCGGCGAGCAGGGCGGTGGTCACGTGGGCTCCAGGGGCAGCAGCAGGCGCGAGGTCACGCCGCCGTTCGGGTTTTCGATCAGTTGCAGGCGGGCGGACGGGCCGTGCAGGCTGCGCAGCCGTTCGCGCAGGTTGGCCATGCCGACGCCGCCGCCGGGGCGCGGCGCCGTGTTCACCAGGCCGACGCCGTTGTCCTCCACCTCGATGCACAGCATGCCGTCGGCGACGCGCGCGCGCACGGCGACGGTGCCGCCGGCGACCTTCGGTTCGAGGCCGTGCATGATGGCGTTTTCCACCAGCGGCTGCACCAGCATCGGCGCCATCGGCAGCGCGCGGCAGGCGGCATCGGCGTCGATGCGGTGGCGCAGGCGCGCGCCCATGCGCACGCCCAGCAGGTCGAGGTAGGCGTGCGCGAGGTCCAGTTCGGCGCCGACCGTCGCGTGCTCGGCGCGGCTGGCGGCCAGGCTGGCGCGCAGGAAGTCGATCAGGCGTTCCAGCATGTGGCGCGCGCGGGCCGGGTCGGCGCCGATCAGGCTCACCACGTTGGCCAGTGTGTTGTACAGGAAGTGCGGCTCGATCTGCGCCTGCAGCGTGCGCAGGCGCGCCTCGGCCAGCAGGCGCGCCGCCTCGGCCATCTGTTCCTGCTGGCGCGCCGCCTGCATCTCGCGCGCCAGGCGCCGCTCGCCGGCCGCCAGGATCGCCGCGATCAGGAGGGCGATCGCCACCGCCCAGGGCAGCGTCCGCGCCAGCCGGCTGCCGTGCAGCAGCGCCTGGAACGGGTCGCGCCCGCCCAGGATGGCGTCCGCCAGCGCCAGGCCGAACGCGGCGCAGCACAGCGTCAGCAGCAGGCGGCAGGCGCGCATCGCCAGCGAGCGCCGGCCCGGGCGGCTGGACGGCACCACGCTGCGCAGCAGGGCCAGCGCGCCGTGGATCAGGAAGCCGATGATGTTCGAGGTCAGCAGGCAGCCGCCCAGGATCCGGAGCGGCGGCACGCCGAGGAAGGTCCACAGGAACAGCGCCAGCACGAGGCCGATCAGGCTGTTCCACAGCAGCGTGTAGAGCAGGTCGCGCGCCGGCGAGGCCGGCCAGCGCCGGAACGGGGCGAACAGTTCCAGCGGGTGCGAGGTGGCCGGCAGCGGCAGGGTATCGTTCTTGTTCATGTAAGCAAGAAATTACCATGGAAACAATGCGGAGTGCGATAGGGCAAGCGCGCCGTCGCCACCGGTCCCGCCTGGACGCGCGCCGCGTCGAACACCGTGAGGACGCTGTTGCCGGCCCGCGTGTCCTGGGCCACGCCGACCAGCCAGCCGTCGGTCTCGCTGCGGGCGTTCTTGCGCGGCACCAGCACGTGCTCCTCGGTGCGCCAGCCGGGGCCGAAGCGCCAGGCGTCGGCGCGGCCGCCGTCGGTGTCGACGACGTTCACGGTATCCAGCGCCAGGAAGGGATTGCGGGCGTCGCTGGACAGCGCCGCCAGGCGGCGGTGGCGCAGGCCCACGACCTGCGGCATCACGCGCGGGAACTCGGCGCCGTCGAGCAGGCGCGTGGTCGTCACGCGGCCGTGCACCAGGTCGAGGCTGATGCGCACGGCCTGGTGGGCGGCGGGACGGTTCGGCTCGCGTTCCCCTTCCATCACGTGCGACAGCGCCGCGAGCTGGTCGCCGTCGTGCAGCACGAGGTCGAAGTGGGTGACGCGCCCGCCGGCCTCGTCCCAGGCATTCCCGAAGTGGAACACCATGCGCGGCGGCAGTTCGAACACGCGCCGCACCGTGAGGGTGTCCTTGGCCACCACCACCACGCGGGTCGCGCGCGCCCGGGCGCCGCTGCCGGCCCAGACGTGGCGCTCGGCCAGGCTCAGGTCGGGACCCTGCCGGATGTCGTAGGGCGGAATCACGAATACCAGGTGGCGCTCGCTGACCACGAAGTCGTGCAGCAGCGCCAGTTGCGGCACCTCCACCACGCCGGCCTGCAGCACGTCGCCGGCGGGGCCAATGCGGTACAGCGCGATGCGGTCGGTGCCGGGCAGGGCGCCGAAGTTCCACAGGGTACCGGACGGGTCGACCTTCGGGTGGGCCGAGAACGGCATCGCCTTCAGGTCGTCGCGCCAGGTCTTGATGCCGACCGTCTCCAGCGTGGCCGGATCGACCTCGGTGGCCGAGCCGCCTTCCCACAGCGCGTACAGGCGGCCGGCGAACGGCAGCAGGTTGGTGTTGGCCGTGTTCATCGTGTCGTTGTCGCGAAAGCCCCGGCGGGCGACGTGGGTGCCGAAGGCCGGATACAGGAACTGGCCGGCGGCGGATTCGTCGACGAACTTGCGGGTCTCGACGAAGCGGCCCCGGTGGCTGACCTTGCCGCCTTCGATGCGCCAGGCCTGGGCATAGCCGTCGCCGTCGAACCAGTGGTGGTAGCGCTCGCCGCCCAGCTCGAAGCGGCCCGGCCCGTTGCGGTAGAAAGTGCCCTGCAGCTCGTCGGGCAGGCGGCCTTCGACGACGGCCTCGCCCTGCTGGTTGCCCTCGAGGTTGGCGTACACGGACAGGCCGGCGTCGCGCGCCAGGGCGGCGTGGAAGCGTTCGCAGGTGGTGCGGGCATCGGCGCGGGCGGCGCCCACGATGCCGGCCAGGCCGAGGCCCAGGCCGGCGTGCAGGCCCAGTTGCAGGAAGCGGCGGCGTTGCATGGTCGACTCCTTCAGCGCAGGGTCACGGTGGTGTCCAGGCCGGCGGCCGGCACGGCGATCTTCGCGGCATCGAAGGCCGGCGGACCCATGTGGCCCTGGGCGTCGTTGCTGAAGGCGAAGGGCTCGACCGGGATGCCCATCATATTACGGTCCAGTTTGCCATTATCGTTGGCGTCGTGGTAGACCGAGAACCCGTAGTCGCCGGCCGCCACGTCCTTGAAGGTCACGGTGACGGCGCCGGCCGCCGCCGGGGCCTCGGCCACGCGCGCGGTCTTTTTCAGGAAGTTGCCGGCGCCGTCGAACAGCGCGACCTTGACCTGGCCGCCGGCGCTCTTGACGTTGTCGACATGGATGACGAGGTCGCCGGCGTGGGCGGCGTGGCAGGCGCCGGCAAGGGCCAGCAGGACGGCGAGGATGGTCTTGTGCATGATGGGCTCCAGTGCGTGGTGGTCGATGGACACACTGTAGCCAGGAGCCGAACGGGGCTGGGGGCGCTGCGACGAAACGGCGCCAGGCGGCGCGAAATGCAGCGGTGCGGCGTGAAATGCGGAGGGTGGGCAGCGCTGCTGCCCACGCGTTCAACAGGTCTTGAACCTGTCGCGACGGATGATCGTGTGGTTGAACGCGTGGACGGCGGAGCCGTCCACCCTACGGACGTCGCGACGGATTGTCGTGTGGTTGAACGCGTGGACGGCGGAGCCGTCCACCCTACGGGCGCCGCGACGGAATATCGTGTGGTTGAACGCGTGGACAGCGGAGCCGTCCACCCTACGGGCGCCGCGACGGATTGTCGTGTGGTGGAACGCGTGGACGGCGGAGCCGTCCACCCTACGGACGCCGCGACGGGTTGTCGTGCGGCTGGGGGAAGTCAGCTGTAGCTGGTCCAGCGCTGCGGGATGTCGATGTGCCCGGCGCGGGCGGCATCCGCGTAGGCGCGCATCTCGGCGACGACGGCCTGCAACTGCTCGTCGCTCGGATTCGACAGGAAACCCTTCATGCGGTCCTGCAGCGCGGCCTGCTGGTCGCGCCATTCGTAACGGGACGACTTGCTCATGCATCCTCCCGGCGGCACGCTGCCGCGTTATCCATGTTGTAATTGTTCATGACATCCTCCTTCAAAGACTGCAGGATGCCCCATGGATACGCAACCCTTCCGTGCGATGCCGCACATTCACTGCTGTGTTAGCTCTACGGCAAGATGCCAAGGTAGAACAACTCCAGGCGCCGCTCCAGCGCCTCCCTGGTTTCCTCGGCGCGCGTGGTGCCCGACGGCCGCATGAAGCGCAGCACCTGCTCGCCGCAGATGATGGACATCAGGTAGCCGGGCAGCAGGTCGACCGGCACGTCCGGGCGCATCTGGGCGCGCACGTCCGGGCGGGCGAAATAACGCGACAGCATCTCGCGGGTCTGGCGCGGACCGCCGTTCCAGAAGGCGTCGCCCAGTTCCGGATTGGTGGGCGCCTCGGCCAGCACGATGCGCTGCATGTCGACCGCTTCCTGGGAATTGATCAGTTCATGCATCTGGCGCGCGAAGTCGCCGATCACCTCGCGCAGCGGGCGCATGTCGGTGGACATCGGCTGGCTGCGGAAGAAGCGGTCGCGCTTGGCGGCCAGCACGGCGTGCAGCAGGCCGGCCTTGCCGCCGAACTTGACGTAGATGGTGCGCACGGCCACGTGGGCCGCGCGGGCGATCGATTCCAGGCTCGTCTTCGTGTACCCGTTCTTGAGGAACAGCGACGCCGCGGTGTGCAGCAATTCCTGGGTGCGGGCCTCGACGTCTGCCGCTTTCGGCCGGCCGGCGGACTTGCCGGGGCAGCCGGCGGCGTCCTGCGGGGTGGTCTCCGTGGGGGCGGGGTGTTTATCCATGGGCGTAATGTAGTGCAGTTCCAAATGAAATGCAACCGTTTCATTTCTTGACTTCGCCAGGAACTTGGCGAATAATGCGCTGAACCAATTTCATTTTCTTTTTCGGAGTCATCTCATGGCAGATACGCAAACCGCGGCCCCGCAACAGCCTGCCGGCGCCGCTGCGCCCGGTGCGGGCGCACCGTCGGCTTCCGCCCCCGCCGGCAAGGCGCCGCCCAAGCGCGTGCTGATCGTGGTGGGCGTCATCGCCGCCGCCGCGCTGTTCGCCGGCGGCCGCATGTGGTACCGCAGCCATAACTTCGTCGACACCGAAAATGCCTACGTGACCGGCCACGTGCACCCGATCTCGTCGCGCATTCCGGGCGTCGTCACCAAGGTGCTGTTCGACGACAACCAGCTGGTGCAGGCCGGCAGCGTGCTGGCCGAGCTGGACCCGGCCGACCAGGGCGTGCGCATCGAGCAGATCCAGGCCCAGATCGCCAGCGCCCAGCAACAGATCGTCCAGGCCGACGCCGCCATCCAGCAGGCCAAGGCGCAGGCCTCGGCCGCCAAGGCCCAGGTGGCGCAGTCGCAGGCCAACCTGGTGCGCGCCAACCAGGACGCCGAGCGATTCGGCCAGCTGTACAACACCCAGATGAAGGCCGTGTCGAAGGCGGAAGTGGATGCCGCCACCGCCGCGCGCGCCGCCGCCAGCGCCGACGTCACGGCGCGCCGCGACAACGCCAGCGCCGCCCAGGCCCAGATCGCCGCCGCCACCTCGGCGCGCGGCGTGCTCGAGGCGCAGGTGAAGGTACTGCAGGCGCAGTTGAAGGACGCCCGGCAGCAGCTCGGCTACAACCGCATCCTGGCGCCGGTCACCGGCCGCATCGGCAAGAAGAGCATCGAGGTCGGCGCGCGCGTCCAGCCGGGCCAGCAGCTGGCCGCCATCGTCCAGGACGACGTGTGGGTGACCGCCAACTTCAAGGAAACGCAGCTGCCGGGCATCGTCGTCGGCCAGGAAGTGAAGGTCGAGGTGGACGCGCTGCCGGACCACGAACTGGTCGGCCGCGTCGACAGCTTCTCGCCGGCCTCGGGCAACCAGTTCGCGCTGCTGCCGGCCGATAACGCCACCGGCAACTTCACCAAGATCGTCCAGCGCGTGCCGGTCAAGATCACCTTCAGGCCGGAAGACCTCAAGAAATACGCCGGCCGCCTGGCCCCGGGCATGTCGACCGTGGTCGAGATCGACCTGCGCCAGAAGGTCGCGCAAGCCCCGGCCCAGGTGCGTACCGCCGCCGCCGCCAACTGAGGACAGGCCATGACGAGTTCCACCAAGCCGATGGCGCCGCCGGGCATGCCGGCCATGCCCGCCGTGGGCGCGCACGTCAGCGCGCGCACCTGGATCGCGGTGGCGGCCGGCCTGCTCGGCGCCTTCATGGCGGTGCTCGACATCCAGATCACCAACTCCTCGCTGCGCGACATCCTCGGCACGCTGTCGGCGACGCAGGAAGAGGGCTCGTGGATCTCGACCGCCTACCTGTGCGCCGAGATCGTGGTGATCCCGATGACGGCGCTGTTTACCCGGGCCCTCGGCCAGCGCCGCTACCTGATGGGCACGACGGCGCTGTTCCTGCTGTTCTCGACCCTGTGCGGCTCGGCCTGGAGCCTGGGCAGCATGATCGTGTTCCGCATGCTGCAGGGCTTCACCGGCGGCGCCCTGATCCCGATGGCGATGACCCTCGTGATGACGCGCCTGCCGCCGAACAAGCGCGCGACCGGCATGGCGATGTTCGGCCTGACCGCGACGCTGGCGCCGGCGATGGGCCCGACGCTGGGCGGCTACCTCACCGAGTTGTACGGCTGGCCCTGGATCTTCTACATCAACTGGGTGCCGGGCGTGCTGCTGATCGCCGGCATGTACTGGGGCCTGGACCGCGAGCCGCAGAACCTGAAGGCGCTGCTCAAGGCCGACTGGCTCGGCATCGCCTTCATGGCGACCGGCCTGGCCAGCCTGACCATCTTCCTGGAAGAAGGCAATACCAAGGACTGGTTCGACTCGAGCTTCATCATCACCTTCGCGGCGCTGGCGCTGACGGGCATCCTGGGCTGGATCGTGATCGGCTTCACGCGGCCCGACCCCTTCGTCAACCTGCGCCTGTACGGCACCCGCAACTTCCTGGTCGCGACCGTGCTGTCGGCGGTGATCGGCATGGGCCTGTACGGCTCGTCCTACCTGCTGCCGCTGTTCCTGGGCCAGATCGCCGGCTATTCGCCGATGCAGATCGGCGAGGTGATCGCCTGGATGGGCCTGCCGCAGCTGTTCGTGATGCCGTTCGTGGCGCGCATGTCGCAGCGTATCGACAACCGCCTGATGTGCATGTTCGGCCTGGCGCTGTTCGGCATCTCCTGCGTGATGAACGCCTACATGGACGCGTCGACCGGCTACGACCAGCTGATGCTGTCGCAGATCATCCGCGCGATCGGCCAGCCCTTCGTGATGCTGACGCTGTCGAACTTCGCGATGAACGGCGTGATGCCGAAGGACATGCCGTCGGCCTCGAGCCTGTTCAACATGACCCGCAACCTGGGCGGCTCGATCGGCATCGCGCTGCTGGCGACGACGCTGACCAACCGCGAGCACTTCCACTCCGCGCGCGTGGGCGAGGCCGTGTCGCTGGGCGCGCCGGCCACGCAGGCCCGCCTGGACCAGCTGACGCAGGGCTTCATCGCCAGCGGCATCGACCCGGCCACGGCGGCGAACCGCGCGCTCGCCGCGATCGACCGCATCGTGCGCAGGGAGTCGTTCGTGATGGCCTACAACGACGCCTTCCTGATCGTCGGCGTGATCCTGCTCGCGGCCTGCATTCCGCTGTGGTTCGCGGACAAGGTCAAGTCGCCCGGCGGGGCCGGAGGCGGCGGCCACTGAAGCCGATTCATTACCTGTACCGTTCGCATGTCGTCCCGGCGCAGGCCGGGGCCCGATGTCTCGAGCGGACCGCATGCGACATCGGGCCCCGGCCTTCGCCGGGGCGACGGATCAATCTTTCGATGAGAAACACTATGTTCAAGCCTGTCATCCGCACCACCCTGGCCGTCGCCATCGCCGCCGCCCTCGGCGCCTGCGGCACCATCGGCCCCGACTTCAAGGCTCCGCAAAGCGTCGATGCCCCCGCTTACCGCCATGCCGGCGCCGCGTCGCAGTCCGACACTGCGCGCCTGCCGGCCGCCTGGTGGACCGTCTTCGGCGACGCCACGCTGGCGCAGCTGGAAGAGCGCGCGCTGCGCGACAACCCGAACGTGCGCGCCGCCGCGCAGCGCCTGGTGCAGGCGCAGGCCCAGCTGGGCGTGACGCGCGCCGGCCAGCTGCCGTCGGTCGGCGTCTCGGCCGGCATCTCGAACGCGCGCACGTCCGCCGAGACGTCGCAGGGCCTGGCGCTGGGCCATCGCTCGATCGAGGGCAACAACTACGCGGTCGGCGCCAACTTTTCGTGGGAGCTGGACCTGTGGGGCCGCGTGCGCCGCATCGTCGAAGCGTCCGACGCCCAGGCGCTGGCCGCCCAGGACGACCGCGACGGCGTGCTGCTGATGCTGTCCAGCCAGGTCGCGACGGCGTACTGGCAGCTGCGCGGCCTGGATGCCGAGATCGCCATCCTGAACGATGCGCTGGCCACGCGCCGCGAATCGCAGCAACTGATCGAGGCGCGCTTCAACGCCGGCCTGTCGAACGAACTGGACGTGGCGCGCGCGCGCATCGAGCGCGCCAATGCCGAATCGGACCTGCAGGAAGTCCAGCGCCAGCGCAACAACCTCGAACACGCGCTGGCGGTGCTGGTCGGCGCCTCGCCGAGCCAGCCGCTGCTGGCGGCGGCGGGCCAGGCGGCCGCGCTGCCGCTGCCGCCGAGCATTCCGGTCGGCCTGCCGGCCAGCCTGCTGGGCCAGCGTCCGGACCTCGCGTCCAGCGTCGCCACGCTGAAGGCCTTCAATGCCCAGGTGGGCGTGGCCGAGGGCGCGTTCTATCCGTCGGTATCGCTGACCGGGAACTTCGGCTTCGCGTCGGAGAGCCTGAGCGACATCGGCAAGGGCAGCGCGCGCCAGTTCTCGGCGGGGCCGCTGGCCCTGTCGCTGCCGATCTTCGACGCCGGCCGCAACCGCGCCAACCTGAAGCTGGCGCAGGCGCGCTACGACGAAGCCGTCGCCAACCACGAGGCGCGCCTGCTGACGGCGCTGCGCGAAGTGGAGGATGCGCTGTCGGACGTGCAGCAGCGCCAGCAGCAGGGCGACGTGCAGGCGCAGGCGCAGCAGGCCGCGGCGCGCGCGCTGCTGGTGGCGCAGGCGCGCTACGAGCGCGGCGTCTCGACCTACCTCGACGTCACCGACGCCCAGCGCAGCACGCTGCAGGCCGACCGCGCCGCGGCCCAGATCCGCACCCAGCGCCTGCTGGCGGCCGTATCGGTGGCACGCGCGCTCGGCGGCGGCTGGCGCCAGGACGCGCCCCTGGCGACGATCGCCGACCCCCGGTAACCGCCCCGCGCCTCTGACAAACCGCAAACCGGGGTCAGAGCCGGGGTCAGAGCCCGGTTTTGGGTTATTGTTTTGGGGTAGTTGCTTTGGGTAAGGCCGCGGTGCGCCATGATTTTTGGCGGGCTGGCATCATGGCGCCATGTGAGGCATACCGGGAGGACCCGCGCCGTGTGGTGGCAACGCAGCTGGCTGACGATACAGCAGGAATTTTCCGACCTGGGTGACCCCGAGGGCATCACGCGCCTGGTGGTGCGCATGCTGGTGGCGATCCTGCTGGGCGGCCTGCTCGGCTACGAGCGCGAGACGGCGGGCGCCGCGGCCGGCCTGCGCACCCATATGCTGGTCTCGCTCGGCTCGGCGCTGTTCGTGCTGATCCCGCTGCAGGCCGGCATGACCATCCCCGACCTGTCGCGCGTGCTGCAGGGCGTCACGGCCGGCATCGGCTTCCTCGGCGCCGGCGCCATCCTCAAGCTCAAGGACGAGAACGACATCAAGGGCCTGACCACGGCCGCCAGCGTATGGTTGACGGCCGCCGTCGGCGTCGCGGCCGGCATGGGGCGCGAGACCACGGCCGTGCTCAGCACGCTGTTCGCGCTGGCGATCCTGGGGCTGCTGCGCCTGCCGGGGCGCGGGCATCGCGAACCCGGGCCGCCGGCTTCCTGATTCTTTCCGAACAGGATTACAATCGTCCGATTGCAACCCGTTCGAAGGTCCCATGAAGCACTTCCTCGCCCCCCTGGTCCTGCTGGCAGCCGCCGGCATGGCCAACGCCGCCGACAAGCCGGCCACGCCAGTCCCCGCCAGCGCCGCCCAGTTGCAGGCGATGGCCAAACGCTACGCCCCGGTCGACCTGAAGGCCGATACCTCGGCACTGTCCGCCGGCGACCGCATCGCCATCGCCAAGCTGATCGAGGCGGCCAGGATCGTCGACGTGCTGCAGCTGCGCCAGCGCTGGTCCGGCAACGAGGCCCTGTGGGCCGCGCTGCAGAAGGACACGACGCCGCTGGGCCAGGCGCGCCGCGACTACTTCTGGCTAAACAAGGGACCCTGGTCGATCCTGGACGAGCACCGCTCGTTCATGCCGGCCGAGTACGCGGGCATCCGCATCCCCGCGCACAAGCCGCCGGGCGGCAATTTCTATCCCGAGAACGCCAGCAAGGAACAGCTGGAAAGCTGGATGAACGCGCTGCCGGCCGCCGACAAGGAGCAGGCGCAGTGGTTCTTCACCGTGATCCGCGGCGGCGAGGACAACCTGTCCGACAACGGCTTCAGCATCGTCGAGTATGCGCAAGCCTACCGCGCCGACCTGCAGAAGCTGTCCGCGCTGCTGAAGGAGGCGGCGGCCGCCACCGACAATGCCTCGCTCAAAAAATTCCTGGAACTGCGCGCCGCCGCCTTCCTGTCCAACGACTACCTGGAATCGGATTTCGCCTGGATGGACCTCGATGCGCCGGTGGACGTGACGATCGGCCCCTACGAGACCTATAACGACGAGCTGTTCGGCTACAAGGCCGCGTTCGAGGCCTACGTCAACGTGCGCGACCAGGTGGAAACGGCCAAGCTGGACTTCTTCGGCAAGCACCTGCAGGAACTGGAAGACAACCTGCCGCTCGATCCCAGGTACCGCAACCCGAAGGTCGGGGCGATCGCGCCGATGGTGGTCGTGAACCAGGTCTACGGCGCCGGCGACGGCAACATGGGCGTGCAGACGGCTGCCTACAACCTGCCCAACGACGAGCGCGTGATCCGCCAGCGCGGCTCCAAGCGCGTGATGCTCAAGAACGTGCAGGAAGCGAAGTTCGCGGCGACGCTCACGCCGATCTCGAAGATCGTGCTGCGTCCGGCCGACCGCAACGACCTGGACTTCGATGCCTTCTTCACCCACATCCTCGCGCACGAGATCATGCACGGCCTGGGCCCGCACGCGACCACCAGGGACGGCCAGGCATCGACGCCGCGCCAGGACCTGAAGGACGCCTATTCGACCATCGAGGAAGCCAAGGCCGACGTCACCGGCCTGTGGGCGCTGGCGTACATGATGGACAAGGGCCAGCTGAAGGATTCGCTGGGGCAGGGCGCGGCGGCGGAGCGCAAACTGTACAACACGTTCCTGGCGTCGGCCTTCCGCACGCTGCACTTCGGCCTGACCGACTCGCACGCGCGCGGCATGGCCATCCAGGTCAACTACCTGCTCGACAAGGGCGGCTTCGTCTCGCACGGCGACGGCACCTTCTCGGTCGACTTCCGCAAGATCCGCCAGGCCGTGGCCGACCTCGACCGCGAGTTCCTCACCATCGAAGCGACCGGCGACTATGCGCGCGCCCAGGACATGATGAAGCGCTACGTCGTCATCCGCCCGGACGTGCGCAAGGCGCTGGACAAGATGAAGGCGGTGCCGAACGACATCCGGCCGAACTTCGCGACGGCGGCGCAGTTGCTGGCGCACTGAGCCGGTTCGCGGCGACCCGATCGGCCATCCCCGTCGCCGCGGGGGATGGCCGATATTGATAGTAAGCAATAAATTTGCCCGCAAGCAGCTTCCAGTATTTATATGCTATATTTTGTTGGATTTCCGATTGGAAATATCAATACTATTCGCATTTGACATAGCGCCCGGATCGCCCATTCCGGATCCACCCTGCGAGCGGAGACAATGAACACTTCTGGACTTACCATCGGCAAGCGCCTGGCGCTCGGCTTCGGCAGCGTGCTGGTCCTCATGGCCGTACTGGCCGGGCTGGCGATCCACCGCGTCGGCCAGATCGATGCCATCCTGATCCACATCAACGACGTCAATAGCGTCAAGCAGCGCTACGCGATCAATTTCCGTGGCAGCGTGCACGACCGCGCCATCGCCGTGCGCGACGTGACGCTGGCGAGCACGCCCGACGCCGCCCGCCCGCACATCGACCTGATCCGCAAGCTCGACGCCGCCTACCAGGCCTCGGCCGCGCCGCTGGACCGGCTGTTTGCCGAGAGCAAGGACATCCTGCCGGAAGAGCGGCAGGCCCTGGCCTCGATCAAGGAGATCGAGGCGCGCACCCAGCCGCTGATCGCCAAGGTGATCGCACTGCGCCAGGCCGACAACACGGCCGACGCCGCGGCGCTGCTGGAAAAGCAGGCCGGACAGGCCTTCGTCGACTGGCTCGCCAGCGTCAACCGCCTGATCGACCTCGAGGAAAAACTCAACAACGACGCCGCCGACCAGGCGCGCAAGCTGTCCGGCAGCTTCTTTACCTGGATGCTGGTGATCCTGGCGTTCGCCATCGCCGCCGGCGTCGCCGCCGCAACCTACATCAGCAACCGCCTGCTGCGCAAGCTCGGCGGCCAGCCCGACTATGCGTCGCAGATCGCCGAAGAGATCGCCGCCGGCAACCTGTCTGTGGCGATCGAGACGCGCCCGGACGACCGCTCCAGCCTGCTGTACGCGATGAAGGGCATGCGCGACAGCCTCGTCGACATCGTCAGCCAGGTACATCAGGGCACCCTGATCATCGCCCGCTCGTCGGCCGAGATCACGGCCGGCAACCAGGACCTGGCCGAGCGCAGCGAGCGCCAGGCCAGCACGCTGGAAGAAACCGCCTCGTCGATGGAAGAACTGACCAGCACCGTGCGCCAGAACGCCGACAATGCGCGCCAGGCCAATGCGCTGGCCGAATCGGCCTCGAACGTGGCCCAGCGCGGCGGCGCCGTCGTGGCCCAGGTCGTGCAGACCATGGCCTCGATCAATGCGTCCTCCAAGCAGATCGCCGAGATCATCGGCGTGATCGACGGCATCGCCTTCCAGACCAATATCCTGGCGCTGAACGCCGCCGTCGAGGCGGCGCGCGCCGGCGAGCAGGGCCGCGGCTTCGCGGTCGTGGCCGGCGAGGTGCGTTCGCTGGCCCAGCGCTCGGCCGCGGCGGCCAAGGAAATCGCGTCGCTGATCAGCGATTCCGTCGCCAAGGTCGACGACGGCGCCAAGCTGGTCGACGCGGCCGGCAGCACCATGGAAGAGATCGTCACCAGCGTCAAGCGCGTGACCGACATCATGGCCGAGATCAGCCTGGCCAGCCAGGAACAGAGCACCGGCATCGAGCAGGTCAACCGCGCGATCGGCCACATGGACGAGGCGACCCAGCAGAACGCCGCGCTGGTCGAGCAGGCCGGCAGCGTCGCCGGCGCGCTGCAGGACGAGGCCGAGCACCTGGAGCGCCTGGTCGGTATCTTCAAGATCGAACAGCAGGCGCGCACGGCCCGTCCGGCCGCGCCCGCGCGCGCCGCCGGCTCGGCGCTGGTGCCCGTCGCCACGCCGGCACGGACCGCCCCGCCGCAGCGCCCGGCGGCCGCGCCGCAGGACGAGGCCGAGTTCGAGACGTATTGAGCGGCTTGTCTTCCAGCCACTATTACGCTTTTTGACAGGCAGTAAATTATTGTTGTAACGGAGGGTTAACGCGGAGCTAGAATTGCTTTACAGCATTCTGATTTTTCCGACGGGAACCCTCCGATGTCCAAGTGTCTTCTCGCCGCGCTGGGCGTGGCATCCCTCATCGCCGCCGCGAGCGCCGGCGCCGCCGAACTGACCCCCATGGAACAACGCTGGCTGGGCGCCGCCTATCCGGTGCTCGAGTACGCGCGCGCGATCGACCTGCCGATCGACGTCGTGGTGCAGCCGAAGGCCGGCCCCAACGACGTCGCGATGGCGATGGGCTTCGCGGACGGGCGTTGCAAGCTGGTGCTGTCGCTGCGCGGCAATCCGGATGCCGGACGCGTGTTCGACGGCATGCCCGAGGCCGGGCAGGACGAACTGATCGAGGCGATGGCCGCGCACGAGATCGGCCACTGCTGGCGCTATGCGCAGGGCTCGTGGCATGCGCTGCCGGCCGGCTTCGTCGAGGTGGGCGAGGAAACAGCGGCCGATCCGGCGCTGCTGGCCGTGTCGAAGGAATTGCGCGAGATGCGGCGCGAGGAGGGCTATGCCGACCTCGTCGCGCTGGCCTGGACGCAGCGTACCCATCCGCACGACTATGCGCGCATCCATGCCTGGCTGGACAAGGTGCGCAGCGACCAGCCGGCCACGCGCGGCGGCCACCGGGGCGGTCACGATACCCGTGCCTGGGTGCGCCTGGCGCGCGACGGCGGCCGCTTCGGCGCCGCCGGCAAGCCGTTCGAGGACGCCCTGCCGCTGTGGCGCGAAGGCCTGCTCGGCGACGAGTGAGCGCTCGCGCACCGACGTAATGCGGGCGCGCGGCGGGTGCGCGGCAGGTATGAGGCAAGTGCGGGGCAGCCTCTTGGGCGGTTTCGTCCCAAGCGTTCGGTGCCGCACAGAGAACAACCGTGCGCGGGTGTTGAATCTGCCTTGTCACAACAACCATAGACAAAGGGACATCGACCATGAAAACGCTGATTGCGACCCTGCTCGCGACGGCCGCGGGCGCCAGCTTCGCCCAGGCCCCGACGGCGGCGCTGAACCACGACGCGGCCGCCTACCGCAACATCACCCAGAAGGCCACGGCGGACTACCAGGCGGCCACCGCGAAGTGCGACGCAATGAGCGGCAACGACAAGGACATCTGCATGGCCGAGGCCAAGGTGGTCCGCGTGCGCGCCGAGAACGCCGCACTGGCCCAGTACAGCACCTCGCCGGCCAGCCGCCAGAAGGCGCGCACCAACCTGGCCGACGCCGAGTACGCGCTGGCCAAGCAGAAGTGCGACGCCAGGGACGGCGCCGACAAGGACAGCTGCATGGACAATGCCAAGTCGGTGCACACGGCCGCCATCGCCGACGCCAAGTCCGACCGCAGCGCGGCCACCGGCGCCAGCGGCGCCGGCACGACCACCGCCGGCGGCCTGGTGAGCAACACCGATACCCGCGAGCCGGCCAAGGCGGCAGCCGTCGACAAGTGCGCGCAGATGGGCGCCGACGCCCGCACCGGCTGCCTGGTCGAGACCAAGCCGTCGCCGCTGCGCGAGAACACCGCCGCCGCCGCGGCCCGCACCGGCGACGCCGCCCAGTCGGCCACCGAAGCGGCCGCCGACAAGACCCGCGCAGCCGCCGCCACCGCAGCCGAGAAGACGAAGGCCGTGGCCGCCACCGCCGTCGAGAAGACCAGGGAAGTCGCCCAGGCCGTCGCCGACAAGACGAAGCAGGTCGCGTCCAGCGCCACCCAGAAGACCGAGAACGCCCTGGACCGCGCCGGCGACAACACCCGCGACGCCACGGCCAGCGCCGCGCAGAAGAGCGACAAGGCGATGGACCGCGCCGGCGAGGGTACCCGCGACGCGGCGGCCAGGACCCGCGTGGCCGCCGCCGATACCGCCATCACGACCAAGGTCAAGGCCGGCCTCGTCAAGGAACCGGACCTGAAGTCGCTGGGCATCCACGTCGAGACCGAGCAGGGCGTCGTGATGCTGAGCGGCTTCGTCAACTCGAAGACCGAGGCGGACAAGGCCGTCAAGGTCGCCAGGGGCGTCGACGGCGTCACCAAGGTCGAGAGCGCGATCAAGGTCAAGTAAGTCCGGCGCCGGCCGCCGCCGGCGTCTTCCGGTTTGCCCTTCCACGGCCGGCGGCCTGTAGCCGGCCGTTTTTTTCGCGTATCTACCACAGGTTGCGAACGTATGTACGAAAATTGCTCCAAGGCTATCTAGGGCGGGCGTATAATCGCCGCCGTGAACAGACTAGAAGCCTTCGGAACGATCGTCGCCCAGGCCGAACGTGGCGAGATTTCCTTTCCCACCAGCGTGAACGCCGTGCTGCGCCTGCAGCAGGCGCTGAACGATCCGGATTGCCACCTGGAGGAGGCGATCCGCCTGGTGCTGGGCGAGCCGCAGCTGGCCGCGCGCACGGTGGCGCTGGCCAACACGGCGATCTTCAACGGCGGCGGGCGTCCGGTCACGAACGTGCGCACGGCGGTGGAGCGGATCGGCTACCGCAACCTGCAGATGCTGGCCACCGGCCTGGCCGTGCGCCAGTTCGGCGCGCGCATCGCCGACCCGGACCTGCGCGCCAAGGCCGCCCAGCTGTGGGAGCACACGGTGCAGGTGGCGGCGCTGGCCCACGTGTTCGCGCGCTGTCTCACCTTCGTCAATCCCGACACCGCCATGTTCGCCGGCATCGTGCACGAGGTCGGCGCCTTCTACCTGCTGTCGCGCGCCGACGGTTTCCCGGGCCTGCTCGACGACGATCCGGAAAAATGGGCCGAACTGTGCGAGGATGTCGTCACGCGCGAGGTGGCCCGCAAGCTGATGCTGCCGGAACCGATCGCCGAGGCGATCTTCGGGCTGCGCGGCAGGCTGATGGCGATGCCCCCGGCCACGCTGCTCGATACCTTGCTGCTGGCCAATACCCATGCGGCCGTGCCGTCGCCCTTGGGGCCGCCGCCGGCACCGCTGCCGGCGCATGCCGACAGCGTGCTGGACTACCTGGTGGACGAGGACGATTTCCAGGCCATGATCGACGATGCCCTCGATGTGGCGGCTTCGATGGAGCAGGCGCTGCTCGTCTGACGCCTGTGGCGTTGGCGGCGCAACCGACTTCGCGTCGCTCGGAAATTCGTCGGATTGGTGATAATCTTGCGGTTAATCAATTTGCGCAAGGAAATCCCATGCCTGCCTCCCGCCATCTCGCCTTCGCCGCCGCCGTGACCGCCCTGTGCGCGGGTCCCGCCGCCCATGCGGCGCTGCTGGACCTGGCCGCGCCGATCGGCGGGGCGAACGTGTATGCGATCAAGAACTTCACGTCCAGCGGCAGCGATACCGAAGGCGCCATCGTCGCCGGCGGCAACGTCACGCTGTCGGGCTACCGTGTCAACGACAAGAACAAGGATGCGTTCTCGAACTATTCGGTCGTGGCCGGCGGCAATGTCAACATGAGCAATGGCAACATCGTCAACGGACTGACGTATGCGGGCGGCACGATCACGGCGCCGAACTGGGCGCTGGACGGCGTCTCGACGGTCAAGCCGATCGACTTCAAGGCGACGGAGAGCTACTACAAGACGCTGTCGTCGGCGCTGGACAAGCTGGCCAACACCGGCACCGTGACGGGCGGCGCGGGTACGTCCTACGTGAGTGGCAGCGGCAAGGGGGGCGTCGATATCTTCGATGTGTCGGGCAATATCTTCCAGACATCGAAAGAATGGAAGCTGTCGAACCTGGTGCCGGGCCAGACGCTGATCTTCAACGTCAGCGGCAGCAGCGGCAGCTTTGCCGACAACAATATCGAATTCGCGTCGCTGAGCGGCTACAACGTGCTGTTCAACTTCTACGAAGCGACGAGCGTCGACGTGCGCAGCGTGATCGGCAGCATCCTGGCGCCGTATGCGACGGTGTCGAAGAACTCGGGCAACGTCAACGGCACCGTCATCGTCGATACCTGGAACTCGACGGTCCAGATCAATACCAATGGCTTCAAGGCGGTCGAAGTCGCGGGCCTGAACCTGGGCACGTCCACGCCGCCCTCGACCGCCGTCCCCGAACCCGCCAGCATCGCCCTGGTACTGGGCGGCCTGGCCGCCTTCGGCCTCGCCCGCCGCCGCAAGCCCTGATTCACTCGACAATTCAGGCTCTGACCCCGGTTTGACCCCCCTCAAACCGGGGTCAGAGCCGGGGTCAGAGCCCGGTTTTGGGTCATTGTTTTTGGTTCAGGCGCCCGGGGCCAGCATGCCCACGGCGCGGCGGTTGTGCAGCAGCATCGCCAGCGCCAGGCCGACGCCGCACAGCGCCAGCGCGGCCGCCACCCATTGCGGGGATGCATAGGAGTAGCCCAGCGTCAGCGGGATGCCGCCGAGGAAGGCGCCGGTGGCGTTGCCGATGTTGAAGCCCGACTGGCCCAGCGACGAGCCCAGCATCTCCGCCTCGCGCGAGTGCTCGATCAGCAGCATCTGGATCGAGGGGCCCAGCGCCATCGCATTGGCGCCGATCGCGAACGACAGCACGAACATCGCCGGCTGCGAATGGGCCAGCAGCCCGTTCAGGCACAGCAGCGCCACCAGCGTGATCAAGAGGATGATGATGGCGCGCAGCGGCGCCACGCTGTCGGCCAGCCTGCCGCCCAGCGTCACGCCCACCGTCATGCCGACGCCGACGATGGTCATGATCAGCGGGATGGTGTTGGCGTGGAAGCGGGTGACCTCGGTCAGCAGCGGCGCGATATAGCTCAGCCAGGCGAACAGGCCGCCGGTACCGATCGACGTGATGGCCAGCGCCAGCCACAGGCTCGGATTGCGGAAGATGCGCAGGTCCTGCGCCAGGCCCGGACCCTTGGTCGCGGCGATGTAGGGCACGACCCGGTGCAGCATGACCATCGTGGCCAGGCCGATGGCGGCGACGATGGCGAACACGATGCGCCAGCTCATGTTGTGGCCGAGCCAGGTGCCGGCGGGAACGCCGATCACATTGGCGAGCGTCAGGCCGGTGAACATGCTGGCGACGGCCGCCGCGGCCTTGCCCTTGTCGGCCAGGCGCGTGGCGACCACCGCGCCGACGCCGAAGAAGGCGCCGTGCGGCAGGCCGGCCAGGAAGCGCAGCAGCAGCAGCGAACCGAAGTTCGGCGCGAACGCCGACAGCGCATTGAATACCGTGAACATCAGCATGAACCAGACCAGCACGCTGCGCGGCGGCCGGTGCGACATCATGCTCACCAGGGTCGGCGCGCCGACCACGACGCCGACCGCATAGGCCGAGATCAGGTAGCCCGCCTGGGGGATGGAGATCGACAGGCCGCCGGCGATGTCGGGCAGGATGCCCATCATGACGAATTCGGTCATGCCGATGCCGAAACCGCCGAGTGCCAGGGGGGCCAGGCTCTTCTTGATCATGGTGTGTGTCTTCAGTGTATTGACGAGGCCCGGGCGGGGGAGCGAATGCGCGCGGGCGACAGGGAACCGGCGATTATGGCGGCTGCACGCGCGCGAGTCCGCTTTTGAGTCGTGATGTCCGGTATTCGGCGCGATGATAGCGTTATCAGCTCACGCGCTCCCGGACGCTTCCTGGGCCTCGATCCACGCGATGCGCCCGTTGCCGGCCTCGTTCAGCCGCGCGACGAGGGCGCCGGCGCGGTCGTCCGGCAGGTGGAACAGGAACGTGACGCTGTCGGCATGCGCGACCTCGTCGAGCGTCGCCCCGGCGCCGTCCAGCTCGCGCCGGATCAGGCCCTCGAGCGGGTAGGGCGCGCCGCAGGCCAGGTGGCGCTGGCGCACGATCGGCACCTTCTGCGCCACCAGCAGCGCCTGGGCGACGCTGTCCGTGTAGGCGCGCACGAGGCCGCCCGCGCCCAGCTTGATGCCGCCGAAATACCGCACCACGGTGGCCAGCACGCCTTCCAGGTCCTGGTGGCGCAGCACGTCCAGCATCGGCCGGCCGGCGGTGCCGCTCGGCTCGCCGTCGTCGACCGCGGCCGACTGCCCGCCGGCCAGCAGCGACCAGCACACGTGGGCCGCGCCCGGATGCGCGGCGCGCAGCGCGGCGACGACCTTCTGCGCGCCGGCGCGGTCCGGCATCGGCTGGACGCAGGCGAGGAAACGGCTCTTCTTGATGATCAGTTCGTGGTGGACGGGGGCGAGGATGGTCTGGGGCATGGCGGGCGAAAACAGGGGCGAAAGGCCGGATTCGAGGGATATTCGTCCAGCGCGGCGCGTTGCCGGGAATTTATCATGCACGGGTACAGGACGCGCTGGACGAACCCGACGACGGGGCGGCGCACAGCTTACCGCAGTTCCGGCAGGGTTGCCGGCCGACACCCTCATTCCACCACGGAGAACGTCCCATGAACGCACTGCTCGAACACATCCTGGAAGCCCACGGCGGCCTGGCGCGCTGGAAGTCGCACGACACGCTGTCGGCCCACCTGAGCCAGGGCGGCGTCCTGTGGCCCATGAAGGGCAAGGGCGGGATGCTCGACGAGGTCGACGTCACCGTCGACCTGCGGCGCCAGTGGACCTCGCACGCGCCGTTCGGCGCCCCCGGACGCCGCACCGCCGTCACGCCGCAGCGCGCCGCCATCGAGGATGCCGACGGCACGGTCGTGGCGGCGCTGGACGACCCGCGCGCCGCCTTCGCCGGCTTCGGCCTGGAGACGCCCTGGGACGACCTGCACCTGGCCTACTTCGTCGGCTACGCGATCTGGAACTACCTGACGGTGCCGTTCGTCTTTGCCGAACCGGGCTTCGGCGTCGAGCAGCTGCCCGACTGGGATGAAGACAGCGAGACCTGGCACCGCCTGCGCGTGACGTATCCCGACGCCATCGCCACCCACAGCCGCGTGCAGACGTTTTACGTTGCCGCCGACGGCCGGCTGCGCCGCCACGACTACGACGTCGACGTCAACGGCGGCACGCCGGCCGTCCACTATTTTTCCGACTACACGACGGTCGAGGGCATCGCGCTGCCGACCCGCCACCACATCTACCTGCGCGACGCCGACGGCGGCCATGCCCCGGAACCGCTGGTGGTGTCGATCGTCGCCAGCGACATCCGCTTCGGCTGACGATGGAAGACGGCGCCGCCATCCACGTCGTGCACGCCCGGCCGGTGGTGCGCGCCGGCCTCGCGGCCCTGCTGCGCTCGGACCGGTGGCAGGTCACGACGCATGACGAGCGGCCGGACGTGCTGGCACGGGCGGACATCGTCGTCGCCGACTACGCGGCGGGCATTGCGCTGGCGCGCGCCGGCGCGGCCAGGCCGGTGCTGGTCGTGACCGGCCGCGACAAGGAATGGGACGTGCGGCGCGCGCTGGAATGCGGCGTGGCCGGCTATTTGCTGGCCGACACCGGCGCGGCGCAGCTGCGCGAAGCGGTGCGCCAGCTGCTGGCGGGAGCGCGCCACCTGTGTCCCGTCGCGGCCGCGCGCCTCGGCCTGCCGGCCCAGCGCCTGACCGGCCGCGAGAGCGACGTGCTGCACCTGCTGGCCAGGGGCCTGTGCAACAAGCGCATCGCGCGCGACCTGGGCATCGAGGTCGGCACCGTGAAGTGGCATGTCCGCAGCCTGATGGGCAAGCTCGGCGCCAATGCGCGCACGCAGGCGGTGGTGGTGGCGGCCCAGCGCGGGCTGGTGGGCTTCGACACGGCCGGCCCGGGGCTGTCCGGCTGAACGAGAAGGCGGTGCAATGGCGCGTGCCCGTGGCTGACGAATATGCCGGGCAACGAAAAAAGGCGTCATGATCGCTCATGACGCCTTCTTCGGCACTGCAAATTCATGGTAGGCCGTGCTGGGCTCGAACCAGCGACCAACGGATTAAAAGTCCGCTGCTCTACCAACTGAGCTAACGACCCGACGGACGGCATTATAGCCGCTCGCCGCCGCCCGGCCAAGTGCCTGCGTGAAATTAACAACAATTGTTTGTTGGATGCAGCAATTGTTGCATGGCCGGGCTGGCCGCAGCATGGTGGATTTCCGGTATGATCAGTTGATCGCAAGATATCAAACCATGCCCGTGTCCCTCACCGACTCCACCTCCCGTGCCGGCCTGTCCGAGCGCGTCCTCCAGCTCGTGCAGGGCGGTATCGTCGTGCTCGACAGTGCCCACCGCATCGTCCTGTGGAACGGCTGGATGGTGCCCCGCTGCGGCCGCGCCGCCGCCCGCGTGCGCGGGCATTCGCTGTTCGACGTGTTTCCCGAACTGCGCGGCTCGCGCGTCGAGGCCGCCGTGCTGGATGCGTTCGCGGGCGGGGCGGGCGGCCCCATCCCGCCGGCCGAGAGCCGCACGCCGTTCCCGCTGCGCGAGGCCGGCAGCTTCGACGGCCCGCGCATCGACCAGGCCATCACCGTCACCCCGTTCGACGAGGATGGCGAGCGCCACTGCCTGATCGAGATCCGCGACGTCAGCGGCACGGTGGAGCGCGAAAAGCGCCTGCTCGACCATGCCGAATCGCTGCGCGCGCGTTCCTACGTGGACGGCCTGACCGGCATCGCCAACCGCCGCTACTTCGACGTCGCCCTCGACCGCGAACTGCGCCGCGCCCAGCGCGCGCAGGGCAACCTGGCGCTGCTGCTGATCGACATCGATTCCTTCAAGGCCTACAACGACCATTTCGGCCACCAGCAGGGCGACGCCTGCCTGGCGACGGTGGCCAGGGCGCTGGCCGCGAAGCTGAAGCGCCCGGCCGACGTGGCGGCGCGCTACGGCGGCGAGGAATTCGCGGCGATCCTGCCGGACACCACGCTGGAGCAGGCGCGCGTGCACGCCAACGCGATCCGCGAGCACGTGGCGGCGTTGCAACTGGCGCACGCGCCGGCGGCGCACTGGCCGATGGTCACGCTCAGCATCGGCGTGGCGGCGTTCGAGCCGCAGCGCCTGCACGAGGCGGCGCTGTTGGTCGCGGCGGCGGACAAGGCGCTGTATGCGGCCAAGAAGGGCGGGCGCAACTGCGTGATGGTGGATGCCGGTTAAGGACGGCGGCAGGGGAGACGGAAACGACAACGCCAGCCCGGAGGCTGGCGTTGTCGCTGAATCTTGGTAGGCCGTGCTGGGCTCGAACCAGCGACCAACGGATTAAAAGTCCGCTGCTCTACCAACTGAGCTAACGACCCTGAGAAGGCGTGCATTATAGCGGGTCGGCGCGTCCTGCCAAGTACTTTATTGCGATCGCGTGCAATTTTCCGCGGTCAGTCGACGCCGCCCCGGCCGCGCCGCGTGCCCGACGCCAGCTGCACCGGCGTGCCGGCCTGGCGGGCCGGCTGGTAGCCGAGCAGGATCCGGTCTTCGCCGCCATCCGAATGGGGCCGCACCGTCACCCTGCCGTCGCGCGAGGCGAACTGGCCGGGCGCGACCAGCACGAGTTCCTTGCGCTGGCGCGGCAGCGCGATGTACAGCCGTCCGTCCAGCACGACGATGTCGGCGCGCTGGCCGTTGTCGAGGACGTAGCTGCCCTCGAGGTCGGCCATCTGCTGGGCCGTGGCGTGCAGCGGCGGGGTGGCGGGCGCCGCATGGGCGGCGCCGGACAGGACGAAGGCGGCAAGATAACGCATCGGTCGGTTCATGATTGCTCCAGGAGTTGGAAAAACCTGCTCGTCGATGGGCGCCGGCACATGGCGGCTACCCGGCTTTTTGGACTCGGCGCGGGCGCCGGCGGTTCCGTATCACCGCAAGCCAGTCTAGCCAACGGTCGGATTTTAATATTGACTCCATGCAACTTTTGGTTCTGATCGGTATCATTCCTGCGCAATGGATTCAAATGATGAAAATCTGCAATGTCCAATACGATGCGCGGCCTCCTGATGTGGTATAGGTAGACTTTTCGTCAAAAATGGCGCTCCGGTGCAACCCATGCGACGCCGCACCCATTGCATCCATACCTTCATGTTGCGTGACCAAGACATACCCGCCGGCCTGGACCTGCCCGCACTGGGCTGGCAACTGTTCGAGAACAGCCCCGACTGCATCACCGTGCTCGACCTGGATGGCCGCGTGCTGGCCCTGAACGGGACGGGCCGGCGGGCCCTGGGCACGCGGGAATGCGCCGGCGCGCCGTGGGCGTCGCTGTGGCCGGCGCCATACCGGGGCGCCGTCGAGGCCGCGCTGGCCGCTGCGGCGCAGGGCGGCAGCGGCAGTTTCGAGGCGGCGTGCGAGGCCGGCCCCGATGCGCGCCGCTGGTGGGACGTCGCGGTCACTGCGGTCGGCGGCGCGCCGGGACGGCCCGTCAACCTGGTGGCGGTGGCGCGCGACATCGGCGCCGTGCGCCAGGCGCAGCGCGCGCTGCAGGCGAGCGAGGCGCGTTTCCGTTCCCTGCTCGAGGCGAGCAGCGCCATGGTCTGGCACGGCGCGTCGTCGGGCAATTTCGATGCCGAGCAGCCGGCGTGGGCGGCGTTCACCGGACAGGCGTTCGACGCCTACCGCGACGAGGGCTGGCTGGACGCGATCCACCCGGACGACCGCGTCGCGACCGTCGAGGCGTGGACGCGCGCGCACGCCGCCGGCGCCGTCTACGAGAACACGCAGCGCCTGCGGCGCGCCGACGGCCAGTACCGGCACATGCGCGTGAAGGCCGTGCCCATCGTGGCGGACGGGCGCGTCGTCGAATGGATCGGCGTGCACCGCGACATCACCGGCGAAGTGGAGGCCGGCGCCGAGCGCGAACGGCTGCTGCGGGAAGTGCAGGCCGCGCACGAGCGCATGAACGAGATCTTCCGCCAGGCGCCCGCGTTCATGTGCGTGCTGCGCGGCCCCGACCACGTGTTCGAGCTGATCAACGACCATTACCTGCAGCTGGTCGGCAACCGCAACCTGGTCGGCCAGCCGTTGCGCGCCGCGCTGCCGGAGATCGCCGGCCAGGGCTACCTGGAGATCCTGGACCGCGTCTACCGCACCGGCGAGCCGTTCTTCGGCACCGACCTGCCGGTCGTGCTGCAGCGCCGGCCCGGCATGCCGCTGGAGGAGCGCTTCATCGACCTGGTCTACATGGCGCTGCGCGACGCCGACGGCCGCGTGACGGGCCTGCTGGCGCACGGCGTCGACCAGACCCACCGCAAGCTGGCCGAGGCGCAGCTGCACGCCAGCCGCGAGCGGTTCATGAAGATCGTCAGCCAGGCCGCCACCGGCGTGGTCGAGATGGACGCGGCGGGCACCATCACCTTCGTGAACCGCAAGTACGCCGACATGCTCGGCTACGAGCCGGCCGAGCTGATCGGCCGCAGCGTGGTCGACGTCACCGCGCCCGATTCGGTGCAGAAGACGCTGGAGACGGTGAACCGGCTGCTGGTCGACGGCGCCGAGGCCGCGATCGACAAGCACTACCTGCGCAAGGACGGCACGCCGGTCCCGGCCACCAGCAGCGTGAACGTGCTGCGCGGGCCGGACGGCGAGATCCAGGGCCTGGTGGCGATTGTGCTCGACACCGCCGCGAGCAAGCGCGCGGCGGAGGAGCTGCGCGCCAGCGAGGAGCGCTACCGCACGCTGTTCGAGTCGATGGACCAGGGTTTCTGCATCATCGAGATGATCCTCGACGGCGGCGGCCGCCCGGTCGACTACCGCTTCATCGAGATGAACGCGACGTTCGAGCGCCACACGGGACTGGCCGGCGCCGCCGGCCGGACGGCGCTGGAGCTGGTGCCCGACCTGGACGCCTTCTGGGTCGACACCTACGGCCGCGTCGCCTTGAGCGGCGAGCCGGTGCGCTTCGAGAGCGGCGCGGAGGCGATGGGGCGCTGGTTCGACGTCTACGCGACGCGCATCGGCGACCCGCGCCGGCACCGCGTCGCGCTGCTGTTCTCCGACATCAGCGCGCGCAAGCACGCCGACGACAGGCTGCGCCGGCTGGCCGCCGATCTGTCCGAGGCGGACCGCCGCAAGACCGAATTCCTGGCCACGCTGGCGCACGAGCTGCGCAATCCGCTGGCGCCGATCCGCAGCGCGCTGGGCGTCCTGCGCCTGAGCGGCGACAGCGCGGCCGCGGTGGCCAGGGTACGCGACATGATGGAGCGCCAGGTCGGCCACATGGTGCACCTGATCGACGACCTGCTCGACGTCGCCCGCATCAGCGGCGGCAAGCTGGAGCTCAAGCGCGCGCGGGTCGCGCTGCAACAGGTGCTGTCCAGCGCGATCGAGACGAGCCTGCCGATGATCGAGGCGGGCCGGCACGCGCTGCGCGTCGACATGCCGGACGAGGCGCTGGTGGCCGACGTCGACGTCACGCGCATCGCGCAGGTGGTGGCGAACCTGCTCAACAACGCCGCCAAGTACACGCCGGCGGGCGGACGCATCGACCTCGCCATGCGCCGCGACGGCGATCATGCGGCGATCGTCGTGGCCGACACCGGCATCGGCATCCCGGCCGAGGCGCTGGACGGCGTGTTCGAGATGTTCAACCAGGTCGGCCGCAGCCTCGATCGGTCCCAGGGCGGCCTGGGCATCGGGCTGTCGCTGGTGCGCCGGCTGGTCGAGCTGCACGACGGCAGCGTGACTGCCGCCAGCGGCGGGGCGGGCGCCGGCAGCACGTTCACGGTGCGCCTGCCGCTGGCGTCCATCGCCGCGCAGGCGGGCGCGGCGCCGCAGCCGGCTCCCGGCGCGGCGCAGGACGCGGCGGGCGCCGGCATCGACGTGCTGGTGGTGGACGACAACGTCGACGCGGCCGTCACGCTGGCGATGATCCTGGAACTGCACGGCCACCGGGTACGCACGGCGCACGACGGCGTCGCGGCGCTGGACATCGCCGCCGCCTTCCGGCCGCGCCTGGCCTTCCTCGACATCGGCATGCCGCGCCTGAACGGCTACGAAACGGCGCGCGCGCTGCGCGCCATGGCGGGACTGGAAGACACGGTGCTGGTGGCGCTGACGGGATGGGGCGCGGAAGCGGACCGCAGCCAGTCGAGCGAGGCGGGGTTCGATCATCATCTGACCAAGCCGGTGCAGATGGGGGATATCGAAAAGATCCTGGCGGAGATCGGGAACGAAAACGACGCATGAGCCATCGTTTCCGTGTCATCTGTTCGCACTGAAGTGCGGAAAGCTGGAGATCAGCTTTGCTCCGCAACTGAGACTGTCGCCGTCGAAAGCGATGCTTTTCCCGCCGATCAGGTGGTGGGCGGAGCCCGTCGCGATCGTGCAGCCGGCATGACCCGGCATAGGGCAACTGCACGCATCGCCCACGCACGCCACCGGAATCCCGTGGACCTTGAAATGGGTGGCGTCGGCGCCGATCACCTTGCCGCCGTGGGAGGTGGCATCGCCGAGCCGGATGACGTTTTTCATGGTTGTGTCGCCGTCGGTACGGCATAGTTGTCCAGGTCGCTCGCCGGCGACCGGACGCTGCGGAACACGTCACCCCGGCTTTTCTGGGCCTCGCGTCGTTCGTCGGACGGCGGGCTGATGAACATGAAGGTCGCCTCGTGCGGATCGCGCAGGTTGATCGCCAGGCTGGGTCCGCCGGCGCGATAGCTGCCGATCACGCCGATCGCCATTTCCATGAACAACGTGGCCGCCCCGGTATTGCCGAGGCGCCGGTCGATGTTGATGAACTGGTCGAGCCTGCCGCTGTCGATCTCGGGGCCACCCTGCGCGGCATACTGGTGCAGCATGCCTTCGAGCGCAACCAGCTGCGCGGTCTGGTTGTTGGTGGCGACGATGACGCGTGCCGGCGCCTTGGCCCGCTCGGCTTCCGGCAGCGTGCGCAGCGCTTCCTGCAACCCTTCCATCAGCGCCTGTTGGCGCGCCTCGCGGCGGGACAATGGCTTGCCGTGTTCGTCGGTGGTCTTCACGAAGACGGGCCGGTGGACGAAGCCGCGCGTGGTCATTCGGTCGAATTCGCCGAGTTGCTTCTTGCTCCATGGGACGGGGAACCAGGGCGTGGGCTTCCAGTCTCGTGGAGGGCGGTGCTTGGCCTTGAATTCACGGTCGAGAAAACTGATTTCGCCGGTGCCGCGGATGTCCGGGCGTACGCTGAACTTGGCGGCGAAGTCCAGCCATTCGGCGACGGTGACCTTGCGCCGGTCCGGCAGACCGGGTTCATCCGGCTGGGGCACGGAGCGTTCCAGGTCGAGGTAGCCCAGGAAAAGGCGTCGTGCGATGCCGTCGCGGTTCAGCACATCCATGGGCGTGCGGTAGTCGTCGATATCATCGTAGGCGAATGGCCGGATCGGATCGACCCGCTCGCGGCGGGCCAGGACGAACAGTGCCGAGGCGTCGGGCATGTCGGGGACGTAGTAGCCGTCCTTGACGAGCGGTGGCGATCCGGAAGGGAGAGAGGACTCTCGCACGCTCATGCCGTCATTCGAGTTCAAGACGACATAGGGAATGTCCGGATTGGCATCGAAGAAGTCGAAGACGTCGTCGAGGATGCGGTCCGGGCGCTCGGCGAAGCGTGCCGGGCCGGCCACGAAAAGGCTCGCTATCATGCCGGAGGATTCTGTCCCCGCAGCAAATCCCATATTCGGTTTGAGCGGATGGTTGGCGTATTTGCTCATGTCGGGAGGCCTCGCGTTGAAGACCGGCGTTCCCCATTCCAGGACGGTATAGGCGGCGCCATTTTCCAGCGTGGCGCCACTGCGGCCGCCGCTCATGCCGAGCTTGTCCGTGTTCGTCCAAGGGTATTTTTTCGGATCCTGCTCGCGCAGCGACGTGTAAGGATTGCCGGATTGCAGGGCGTCCCATAGCTTGCCCTGCCGGTATTTGTCCAGCGTGACGCCCAGGTTGATCACTTCCAGGACATACTCCCGTCGTCCCTGTTCGGTACGTGCCGCTGCCAGCTGCTCGCTCGCCTTCGATGCCGCGGCCCTGGCTTGCGCCTGGCGCGCATCGGCTTCGCGCGCCGCCAGCACCCAGCGCCCGCCAAGCACCAGCCCAATTCCCAGCGTGATCGCGAGGATCCACCATGGTTTGCTCATCGTTTTCTCCATCGCCACATCGTAGGCCATGACGTGGCTGTGATTGTTGCGCCCGCCGTAGATCGCGCTGTGGAACGAGCGCGCAACGCTCCCTGTCGTTGAGAACCTTGTAATTATTCAAGGACGTGTACAGGTGAAACTTGAGCTGACGCAACTTGCTGGCAAGCTCGTCGCAGCCGGCCGATCACGGCAATGGCAGCACGGGGAGGGAGAGAATGGAGAGCGTCGGCCGACGCCCAAAACAAAAACGCCAGCCCGAAGGCTGGCGTTTTCGCTGAATCTTGGTAGGCCGTGCTGGGCTCGAACCAGCGACCAACGGATTAAAAGTCGCTGGGTCGGGTTAGGGAAAATTTATTAATCAATGACTTGCAGCGCTTGCCAAACTGATCATTCAATCTTACCCAAGGGTAGCGGCCGGTAGTTGACCGATTTCACGTCACCAATGCATCACATAGGTTGTGCTCGACCACGTCTCATATGCCCAGCGTAATGACGGTGATCTATATCAAGGAATGCCGCCGATAGGTAGGCTAGCAACAATCAAAGCGAAGAGATCAGTTTCGCACCACATGCAGTCTGATCACTATCATATGCATAGGGGCGTCCGATATGCTTGGCTCCGGCACCGTCTGGTTTGATGGGAAAGTTTCCTTTGCATTTTGGACAATAGGTCATATCGTCCGCAAGCGCTGCTTCGATGCCTAGGACAACGGTCCCCGATGAAACAAAGACAACCTGCCCGCCGTGATCGGTTTTGTCGTTCAAGCGAATAACACGACGCCCTTCATGGATCATATCGTTCCTCTTTGTACACTTGTTGCGAGGCAATCGTAGTAAGCGACATTTATTTCACTTGGTTGCTGATTAGTCGTCACTGTTCGACCAATCCGGGCGCTTTTCTAATGGGACTTCGGCTTGGTCGAAGTTCGCGAGTTCTTTCAAGGTTCTGGCGTCGTAAAGAATTTCGCGGCCCGCGAAGTGTCTTCCTCCACAGTCAATTGCGATTTGGCGGCCATTTTGCCAGAACCAGTAATCACGGATAAAAGGTGTGCACTTTATTGATGCTGATTTTCCATTGCGGTAAATGACGAGCTCTTCGGATCCAGGTTTGTCATCACCTTCCGCTCTCCATATGTTTAATTTGAGCCAAGCAACGGTTTCATTGTCTGGCGCAAGCTTCGGCGTACTTGCATTGCCCTTATGAGTGAGCTGTCGATGCTCGCCTTTTTGTGTCAGTATGTGAACATTATTCTTCTGGTCCAAATAAATCTTTTTTAACTCTTCTGCTTCAGCGTAGTTGGCCAGCAATACTAATATTAGAGTGCATAAAGATCGAGATGTTGTTTTCATTTGCTGTTCCCAAGGTATTTTACCCGTCGTTTTGTCCCGTTTATTCCACCTTTTAGCCAGGTTTTCACTACTGCCTTACCTGAGCCAAGAAAATTGTCTATGTGGTATAGGTCGATCGCGCCACCGGAGTCATCTGCCACACGTTCTCCGAGTCCGTCTATCTCGACCTTTGCTTTTTTGGGAATCACGGCCTTGTCAACGGCAATCGAATAATTTTCTTTGAGATCATCGTACTTCCCATGAACCCCACTTGCGTAAGCAAATTCTGCTGCAGACGGATTTGCCAAGCGTTCAGGACTTCCTTTCTTGTTCGTTTGCCAACCCCCGGGCTTGTTATTTAGTCGAACGTATCTTCCTTGAGTGGTCTTGCCTGTTCCCTGCATGGCCACCCCTGCGGCACCATACAGGAAATCATCTTTGTGCTTCTCATCGAGACCTTTTCCCTCAACTAGCTGTCCGGAAAAATCGCTTTCATCGCAAACGTTATAGCCAGTGATGAGGAAGGGTGACTCATACCACGCTTGCTGGAGTTTGATTGAGAAGGGGAGTAGTGAAATCCCGACAGTTGGGGTTGTTAGCTCTAATTCGCCAGGTTCTCGCGTAACTAAGGTGAATGTCACTTCTCCCTGCGCGTTTGTCTGTCCTTTTGACTCTATTCGATCGCTCGCCCGGTTAGATCTAATGGAAAACTTATAGCTTGGTACCGGGCTCCCGTCAGTTTGACGGGTTAGCGTGGCCTTAATGCGGAGGTGGTAAAGAATCTTATTCCGCTCCGTCCGGGCAGTAGTAGGGATTATTGGAAGAGTGTCCCCAAATTCATTTTCCTCTAAACCGAGAGTGCAAATGTAGTCATCAATTTTTACCGCAGCGACTGAGCCAGGGGTAAGATTTGTATTAGCTTGACCGACAATTACTTCGGACATGTGAACCTCTAAAGGATTGTTAGTCTGGAAGCAGTAGAAGGGAAAGCTTTGCGGAAGAACGTGTAACAACACGCTGCGTCAAGCCACGGTCGTCACTTCTTCCTTCCCACGTTTGTCCGTTGTCAGCGGTAATGCGGTATCGACGATTGACGATTGGAGTGTGCCCATCAGATCCAATCAGTTGAAATTGCTCGTCAAATGTCTGGTTGTCGTGAGGTAAAGGTGATGGAGAGGAAGTAGTATGAGTTGCAGCACGGGTATGTGGACGCGGGGATGCCCCCAAGGTTTCAAGGTTGCCATGGAATAATGTTGGCGATGCAGTGAAGAACTGAACTTTATCACTGATTTCCACCATAGAACCTGCCCCATGCAGGCGGATGCCTTTTTTTCCTTTCAAATCAATCCACTCCGTTTGGCTGATGAGTGTAAGGACTTTTGCTGCGATGAGCTCAATATCATCCTGCTTTGCTACGACAGAAATTTTTCCTGCTGCTGCAAGAAACTTCATCCCTGCGTTTCTCACGAATAATCTCAAGGTTTGCGTCACACTTGCAAAGAGGCTGTCGCCAGCGGCAATTGATACATCTCTCTTGGCAATGAGAGCGATTTGCTCCTCGCTCGATAGGTGAGTGGACTGTACCGTTGAGGTAACAAGTCCGGCCGCACTTGCGAGAACAAGATGAGGAGTAGACAGTTCTGGAAATTGTCCTACGGTCCCAGCTACGGCTTTATTCTGGCTATGCAAAATATCGGCTACTTCATCCTGATGTCCCCATTCTTGGGCTTCCTGCCCGATAGCCTCCTTAGCTTGTCTTTCATGCAGATGGTGAGCATCTGCTAAGCGCTGGAGGGTCTCCCCCATATCGGTAATGTGAGATTGGCCACGATCGCGCCGCTCGGTAGTAACGAGCATTCCGTCTGCCGAGCGCAGTACCCCATGCCCGTCGGTTCGCAGTTCCCAGCCTTCTCCTCGTGCATCCTTTCGGCCACGGTTATCTTCGATTCGTGTGATATACCCGAGCGAGAGCTGGCTGTACAAATGATCGCTCTTGAGCTGCGCCTGGATCTGTCCATTAGTGTCGTCGAGGACCAAGTGATTGCTCCGCCCAGCGGGAGCATTGCCGCCATTTGGCGTTAACTCGCGGCTTCGAAAGCCAGTCAACGCCTGTTGTGTTGGCACAGTCCACGGCGGCATGTTGTGCTCATTGAATACCGCTCCTGTGATAATCGGACGGTCGGGGCATCCGCCCAGCCATTGGACGATGACTTCAGTTCCCACTCTTGGAATCGCAGCGGCGCCAAGCTCGGCTCCAGCCCAGGAACTAGATACCCGTATCCAGGCAGAGCTGCGGTCGTCGTTGTCGCCTTCCCGGTCCCAATGGAATTGCACCCGTATCCGACCGTATTCATCGGTATGGATGCTATCCGAACCAGAGGGGCCGACGACAACGGCAGTTTGAGGTGCGAGGATTTTGGTATCCGTGCTGTTGAAGTTTCGGCCTGGTCTCCAAGGAATATTCTTGCGGGTGCACGTCAACCAATTGCGATAGAGCGTTTTCTCATCTTCTTCCTGCAAATAGTTGTTGGTGGCGATGTGGCGGACCGATAAGATTACGAAGTCGTCCTTACGAGCATCGCTGCTTCGGCCATAAACACCGTGATTGAAGTGCTCGACCAGTTGAAACCAGCGGCCCGGCATCAGGAAACGGTTATTACCTTCCGCCTCGATGTGCTTGGCAATGGCTTCGATTTCTTCCATCCTGATTCGACACTGAGCATCGCCATCCTGGAAGTTTTTGAAACCGTAAGCGCCGGCGTATTCATAGGATTCGATCTCTGGGACCTTGCCCTGCTGGTTCAAGGTGGGAATGGTGATACTGGACGGTCGTGGATCCTTGAAGTTGAAACCGTTCAAAGCAAAGCTGGAGGGCATCGTCTGTCGCACTGGCGACCAGCGATCAATTGCATCCTCTTCCAGAGCGCCACCTTCGCCATGAAAACGCACTTCCGCGCCACCATCGAGCGCCGGAGCCCGCGTGGAATCACTGCTGACGATGAGCTTGTGCCCAGTGGCGTCGTGTTCGTACCAGTAATACCAGCCTGCCGCCTCCCAGCGGCGGCTCAGGTAATTGAAGTCGGTTTCGTCAAACTGACAGGCATCGGTCATGAAAGGATCGTCGCCCGTCACGCGCCAGTCCCATTGAGAATAAGTACCGTAGTCCCGAAAAATGACTTCCGTCTGTTCGCGTAAGTGAATCGCCACGACTACCGTAGACACTCCTGAGCCATAATGTTGGGCACAAGGAGAAGGTATGAGCGGAAAGCGGTACACAGAGGAATTCAAGATCGCGGCGGTCAAGCAGGTGGCGGAGCGCGGT